>CASFOZ010000019.1 GCA_949296455.1 uncultured Eubacteriales bacterium | reverse complement strand
CAAAGGCTTCCTTTGTCGGAATAATTTTTAAAAGCGTAGG
The DNA here is from genome assembly GCA_949296455.1 of uncultured Eubacteriales bacterium. Classification (GTDB taxonomy): domain Bacteria; phylum Bacillota; class Clostridia; order Christensenellales; family CALVMC01; genus CALVMC01. The sequence continues at coordinate 5,847 of CASFOZ010000019.1, read as the reverse complement.
ATTGATTATGGCAAAATCCAGTCCTGCCTTTTTTGCCATATCCAAAAAGGCCGCATTAATATTTTCTCTTGCCGGCATACCGAAAGAAATATTTGAAATACCGAGCACGGTTTTAACTTGCAGTTTTTTTACTTTCTTTAAAGCCTCTATTGTAATTTTGGCTGAACCCTTTGCGGACGCTTCGGAAAGAGTCAGAACGTCAATTATTATATCGTTTTTATCTATACCGAATTTTTGACATTTATTTATAATTTTTTCGGCAAGTTTTTTACGCCCTTCTGCGCTTTCGGGTATTCCCTTTTCGTCGAGAGTAAGCCCTATAACAGCCGAATTGTATTTTTTTACCAAAGGCAGAATTTTATTCAAACTTTCGTCAGAAGCGTTAACGGAATTTACGATTGCCTTTCCGCAATAATTTCTTAATGCGAATTCTATAACCTTTTCGTCCGAAGAATCTATTTGCAGAGGAAGTTCGCTTACCCTGAAAAGTCTTTCCATAACTTCCCCCATAGCCTCTTTTTCGTCAATACCGTTAAGTCCTACATTTACATCGAGAATGTGTGCGCCGTCTCTTTCTTGTACTATTCCGCAGGAAGCTGCGTAGTCATAATCTTTTGAGATAAGAGCCTCTTTAAATTTCTTTTTACCGGTCGGATTTATTCTTTCGCCGATAATTTTCATATCCCCGTCAATATATACCGTTCTAGAAGAAGAGCAAACGGCGGATATTTTTTTGCACTTTCTTTTTTCGGGCACGATATCTTTTATTTCTTCTTTAATCTTTTCTATATACTCCGGATTCGTTCCGCAACAGCCGCCTATTGCGTTAACGCCTGTTTTTTTAATTTTTGCGTTTTGCTTCGAAAAAGTTTCCGAGTCGGTATCGTAAACCGTCTTTCCGTCTTTTATAAAAGGCATACCTGCATTTGCTTTTATAAACACGGGCTTATCGGTAAGTTCTGTAAGTCTTTTTGCTATATTAAACATTTTATCCGCACCCACAGAACAGTTTGCCCCTACTGCGTCGGCGCCTGCCGAAAGTGCGGTATAAACAAAACTGTCTGCGTCGGTTCCGAACGGCGTTCTTCCGTTTTCCGAAAACGACATACTCGCAACAACGGGAAGAGCGGAATTTTCTTTTGCCGCAATTATCGCAGTTCTGAGTTCTCTTAAATCGGTAAAAGTTTCAAAATAAATAAAATCGGTTTTATCCTGACCTGCTAAAATAATATCCTTAAAACAGTTGTAACACTCTTGGAAATTAAAGCCGTCCTGACCGAAAAGTTTTCCCGAAGGACCTATATCGAAAGCGACATATTTTGCCCCTGAATTCAGAGCAAGTTCTATACCTTTATTTATAATTTCCTTATAGTTTTTAAGTTTATAAGAATTAGCGCCGAATGTATTTGTATTTACGCAATCGACACCTGCTTTTACATAATCTTTATGAATATTCAAAATCAATTCCGGCTTTTCGATATTGAAAAGTTCGGGCGGAAATCCTGCTTTCGGATTTTCCCGTTCCATAACGAGAGTACCCATAGCGCCGTCAAGAATCAAATCATCGTTTAAATTAATTTTTTTATTCATTTACATATCCTTTTATCACAGCTTATATTGTTTTTACAAACGGCGCAATAATCTCTGCTTCCTTTAACCGCCTTTTTACCGACGCCGATAATTGCACTGACCGATTTAAAAGGCTTCATAATTAGGGTATCCGATAAATATACTCCCATCTTTTCTCCGCCTAAAACCTTAATGATTTGTTTTTGTATTTCGAGCGGAAGGTCGGCATAGCCCGGGCTGAACCGTAAGGTAACTTTGTTTCCTTTTGAAAGTTCTTCCTTTTCTATCTCGTTTGAAATTTCATCGCAATATCTTTCGATAATTTCGTTTGCGGCAGTATCCAAAATGTAGGCTTTCGACATATCCGTAAGTTGCAACTTATCGGAAAGCCTGTCGATTTTATTTCCCAAAGTCGCAAGAAAGATATAGCAATGAGTACAGTTTTTCAAATGTTCTCTTATTGCATTGCCTGAAAGGGTAATTTCCGTTCCTTGAAGCTTTATTCCGTCGTCGCAAAATACAAGAGTAAACTTTTTTACCGATTTTTTAACTTCGAGAGAATCATTTATTTCCTTTGAAAAATCATTTAAAAAATCTTCTTTTTTATTGAGTATTTTTTCAAGTTCCTGAGCCGAAGTAAAAATCATAATGCTCTCTCTTTTTCGAAAGCTCCGAAAATCTTTTTTGCAACATTTCCTTTATTCATAGTGTATAAATGTATTCCCGAAACGGAATTTTTAATAAGGTCTTTAATTTGCCCTATCGCATAATCTGTTCCTGCCTCGAATAACTCTTCGCCCGAATTATTCGCAACGAGTTTGGAAAAATCGGTCGGAATTTCCACTCCGCACATTTTAACTATTCTGTTAATCTGATTATCCGACACGATAGGCATAATACCTGCAAGAACGGGAACGGTAATACCTTTTTTTCTCGCTTTTTCCATAAAATCGTAAAATGTTCTGTTAGAGAAAAATAACTGCGTTATCAAAAAATCGATTCCGCTGTCTACCTTTCTTTTAACATTATCCAAATCTTTATCGAGAGATTCTGCCTCGGTATGACCTTCGGGATAGCACGCACCGATAAGTTCAAACTCGGGATAATGTTTTTTAATGTATAACGCAAGTTCGTTAGCATAACGAAAATCGTAAAACTTGCTGTCTTCTCCTATATCGCCTCTTAAAACCAATATATTTTCCACATTTTTCTTTTTTAATATTTCTATCTGATTTTCGAGTTTTTTTAAAGTCATATTAACTGCCGTAAGGTGTGCTACCGCATTCAAATCGAATGCGTCGATTGCAACCGAAGCGACATCGGCGGTAGTTTCCGCACCGTCTCCGCCTGCTCCGTAAGTTACCGATACGAAATCGGGCTTTAAACTTTTTATATCTTTAAGAGCACGGATAACTACTTCCATATTTCCCGTTTTTTTAGGCGGAAATACTTCTGCGGAAAATAGATACTTTTTACCTTTATGTATTTCGGATATTTTCATTTGTCCTCCGCTCGGCAAAGTTACCGCTCTGCCGCTAATTTTCTCGATAAATAAATATTATAATAATTATATATTATCGTTTTTTTTAAGTCAATTATGAAAACGGTTATAAGGATTATTTATTTTGTTCCTTGTAAAATTTATTTAATTAATAACCGAAAGATATTAATCTGTTGAAATTGAAATTTTACATAAAAAAACGGCGGAAATTCCGCCGTTTTAAAATGATTATTTGACCGTTATTAACCTGCACTTGCAAATGTCAGCGTCAAATCGATTTCCGACCGTCCGATAAAGTGGTTCAAGCCTTCTTTGGGGGTAGCTACGGCTGTTATACTTGTTGCTCCGATTTCATTTAAAACATCGTCGTTTGCAAGGTATACATTATCTCCTATTTTCAATTGCCATTCTACATCGCCGCCGGTAAGTCCGCTGAATACTTCCCCTACCGTTTTGCTTCCGTCTACTTCGAAGGTTAAATTATTGCTATTGCAATCTACCTGTGCTGTTTGATCATCGGCAGTCGTTATACTGAACATATACTGCGGTAAATTTACATAATTGTATTCAGCATCGAAAGCGTTTATATTATATCTGTCGAACATTACATAATTTATATAATTTACAACATCTTCATACCCTTCGGCAACATTCATATTTATAGAGAAACAAAGCGTTAAACTGTTGAAATCGGTAGCAGATGCAGGAGGCGGGCAAATCAATTTAACTTTAATTAGTATGATATGGTCTTGCAGTTCGCCTTCTCCGCCGTCAGTTACCTGTATAGGGGTGTCGGGGTCTATCGAAAGCCCTGTTGTCGTGTAAGTCGTTGCGCCTGAATCGGTACTGTAAGAATCCCTTTTCGTTATATTTAAACTTGTAAGACATTCTTCGCTATATGCATCTTTTGAAATGCTCAATTTAATTGTAAAATATCCGTCTTTGTCTATCGAACTACCCGTAGTATATTGATCCACATAAGGATTACTTGGATTAGGATTTACGGTATATCTGAGTTCTATCGAGTTGTTGCCGTATCCGCCCTCGTCGGTGGTATAAGAATCTTTCCATACATAATTGCTTTTATCGGCAAGGTCAACTGTGTAAATATATTCTCCTACCGTAACAGTATTATTTGGAGCGATATAGAATTTGATACCGTCATCTCCCGCTATTCTGTCTCTTCTATATATTTTTGCAGAAGCTCCGCTGTCGCCCGATATAATTACGGCATTAGTATCTTCATCGACGACGGGAAGAATTTTGCCGCTGCTGTCTTTTACTACTATCATACTGAAATAGTTTACTGTACTGTTAAACCCTTCGTCATCGAAATCCGATGCATAAGCCGTAAAGTATTCGAATTTCTTTTCGGAATATTGATTTAATTCAAAATTTGTTTCAACTATATGCGAACCCGTACCTGAAATTTCAACTCTCGGATCTATATAGCCTTTTTTTACCGTAAGCGATACGGGCGCAACTAAATCGGAAGCGTCATAATTTTTTTGATAATATTCTGCGATACCGAATCTGTAATTCTTAGTAAAAGCAGTATCGCTTGCCCACGCTTTCTCATTCTCGTTTGCCCAACCCAAACGAACGATATCGACATCAACTCCGTCCGAGTTTTTTATAGTGCCAGGCATACCTGAAAATATGATTTCCGTTTCCGAAAGCTTAATACTTCCTATCTGATTGACATATTGATATTCTGCGGTAATATTCTGCTGTCCCATATTAAGTCTTTCTTTTAAAACGGTAAAATTGACAAAGTCCGTAAGCTGTTCTTTATTGCTTCCCGACGCAGCCATTTTTGCAAAAAGATAATAATCTCCTACATCGATATAATAGCCGTTTACACCGTAAGAATCGAAATAGAAGGAAGCTTTATTCAACAAAGCATACATAAATTCATCGCTGCCGCTTGTAAATTCTGCCGCCGTTTCTTCGTAATCGGCAACGGTAACATAATACAATTCGGCATTGCATCCTTCCATATTGATATTATCCGTATTGAACACAACGGTTTCGGGATAATTTAATATGCTAATGCTGTTGTGTAAATTTTTGGGCAGTTGGCTGTAAGTCCAGGAATTTGCAGGCATACCTTGAAGTAAATAATTAGCAGTCTGAGTGCTGTAAACCATATCAAACTGTACGGTAGCAGTAATCTCTTTGTATTTATAAGTAAGAGACCAATGTCCTAAACCGAAAACCTCAGGTAGCTGCGTCAATTTATTTCCATCATAAGAAATTTCTTCCAATGTGACATCTTGTAAACTTAAATTTTCTTTTGAATTATCGTTATAAATCGCCTTAAAAATAAGCAAATTTAAATTCGGGTAATCGGCAACACTTCCCGGATTTTCGGTATAAACAAAGTCGCCTAAATCCAATATACCGTGCTCCGATACCTTTTCGTTATAAGATACTTCCAATAAGTTAACTGTTTTTTCATTCGGATTACAAGCAAAAAGCAGTATGCTTACAGTAATCATTACAACGAAACATAAACAAACATTGATAAATTTCTTCATACTATACTCCTTTAAAAAATATAATCTCAATTAAAGTTTAATAAAATCAATAATCGAATTATGTATCTGATTTTATTTTAACAAAAGAAAAACCCAAAGTCAATACACTATTATTATAAATAGAGTTAAAAATAATATTACTTTTTATAAATTTAATTCAATTAATTTAATATTTAAATACATAATGTTAATAAAATTCAGTTTAAAAATTGTTTTCTTGAAAAATTACGAAAGATA
>CASFOZ010000018.1 GCA_949296455.1 uncultured Eubacteriales bacterium | reverse complement strand
AATTTATTTAATTATATTTAATTTATAAAATTTAAATTGCTTATTTAAAAGAAACCCGATATTACTAAAAAAGAGAAAAATCTTATGATTTTTCTTTTTTTAATAGTTGACAACAGAGAATAAAAAGAATATACTATTATTGAACAATTAAAGAACTGTTCAATTATTAAACGGTGAGTTATGAGTGAAAATAAAACTAAAAATTCAACTAATGAAATAAAAAACCTTCTTCCCAAAGATGAAGTTATTTACGATTTAGCGGAATTATTCAAAATGTTCGGAGATTCAACCCGTACTAAAATTTTAAGCTGTTTACAAATTAAAGACTTATATGTATGGGAGATAGCCGAAATATTAAATATGAGTCTTTCAGCCGTTTCCCATCAACTGAGAGTTTTAAGGGGAGCAAAACTTGTAAAAGGCAGAAAGGAAGGGAAGGAAGTTAAATATTCTCTTGACGATGACCATGTAACCAAAATAATGGAATGCGGCTTAATGCATGTAAACGAGGATAGGTAACGAATAATATTTTATTTACAGGTTTAAATGCCTGTTTTTAAAATATCTATTATTGAATAATTGTTCAATAGTCTGAGTGTTCAATTATAGTCAGTTTATTAAAATAAAAAAATATAATGCGGAGGAAATATTATGGTAAAACTTTATAAAATAAAGAATTTACATTGTGCAAACTGTGCCGCTAAAATTGAAAGAAAGTTATCTAAATTAAGCGGAGTAAATTCGGCAAGCGTTGATTTTTTCGGTGAAAAAATTACAATCGATGCCGAAGAGAATTGGCTCAATGAAAATACGGGAAAGATAGAGAAAATTTGTAAAAGAATAGAACCACGCTCGGAAATCACTTTAATATAACGCTTATGAAAAAATTTAATTTAAATAAAGAACAGTATGTAATTTTGATAAGAATAATAGTTTCATTAATATTATTTATTGCTGTTTTTACGGTTGATAAAATAATAGATTTGGCAACCGTGATAAATACAAGCAACGGTTGGATTTTACCGTTTTTTCTATATTTGATAATTTATCTTTTGATAGGTTACGATGTCCTATACAGGGCGCTCAGAAATATTTTTCACGGACAAATTTTCGATGAAAATTTTTTGATGTGTATAGCCACGCTCGGTGCGTTCGGACTTGCAATTTACGGTGGAGTAAGCGGGAAAGGAACGGAAGGATTTGATGAAGCTTGTGCCGTTTTGCTGTTTTATCAGATAGGTGAATTTTTTCAGGATTATGCTACGGATAAATCTCGCAAGTCGATATCGCTACTTATGAATATCCGTCCCGATTACGCTAATTTAATGAAAGACGGAAAGATTGAAAAGGTTGAACCTAACGAAGTCAAAACAGGCGATATAGTTTTAGTGTATCCCGGTGAAAAGATTCCTCTCGACGGTGTGATAGTTAAAGGAAATTCCGTACTCGATACCAAGGATTTAACGGGCGAATCGCTGCCGAAAGATGTTTTCGAGGGTGATGAAGTTATCAGTGGCTATATAAATATGACTTCGCAGATAGAAGTCGAAGTAAAGAAGGAATTTTATAATTCCACTGTAAATAAAATACTCAACCTTGTGGAAAATGCTTCTGCAAAAAAGGCAAAAGCTGAAAATTTTATTACTAAGTTTGCAAAATACTATACACCCGTCGTAGTTTTTGTCGCTCTTGCTCTTGCAGTCGTTCCGTCGTTGATTACGGGAGAATGGTCGGTTTGGGTTTACAGAGCTTTGAGTTTTCTTGTTGTTTCTTGTCCGTGCGCTTTGGTTATATCTATTCCGCTTTCTTTTTTTGCAGGTATAGGAGCAGCGTCGGGATACGGGATACTTATAAAAGGTTCTAACTATCTTGAAAAACTTAATAAGGCTAAAATTTTTGTTTTCGATAAAACCGGTACTTTAACGAAAGGCAATTTTAAGGTCAGTGAAGTCTGTCCCGAAGAGAGAAGAGAAGAGATATTGAAATTCGCTTCTATTGCGGAAAATAATTCAAATCATCCCATAGCGAAATCAATTATAGGTTGTTACGGAAAGAAGACAGACAGCGGTTATTCGATAACTGAAATTTCAGGATTGGGAATAAGCGCAAGCAATGGTAAATCTGTTATTTATTGCGGAAACGAAAAATTAATGAAGGAAAAAAATATTAATTATGCAGAACATAAAGGGGCGGGAACTGTTGTTTATGTTGCAAAAGACAATGAGTTTATAGGTTCGATTTTAATTTGCGACGAACTTAAAAGCGAAGCAAGGGAAGTTATTTCGGAAATCAAAAATATGGGCTGTAAGAGTGTAATGCTTACGGGTGATAATGAAGCGGTTGCAAATAATGTCGCTTTACAAATAGGTATAGACGAATATAAGTCCTCTCTTCTTCCGGATAATAAAGTCGAAGAAATGGAAAAAATAATCGCTAAAAAGAATAAAGAAGATATCGTTTGCTTTGTAGGAGACGGAATAAACGATGCACCTGTATTAATGCGTTCTGATATCGGTATTGCTATGGGCGGGGTCGGAAGCGATGCGGCAATCGAAGCTGCCGATATAGTTCTTATGAAAGACAATCTTAAAGGAATATCGGTTGCGAAAAGAATTGCAAGAAAAACAATGAAAATTGTCTTTGAAAATATATGGTTTTCAATAATAATAAAATTGGCGATTTTGATATTGTCTGCGGTAGGTCTTGCTAATATGTGGGTTGCCGTATTCGGTGATGTAGGCGTTGCTTTTATTGCAATTTTAAATGCTATGAGGGTAAATTCAAAATACAAAATAAATAAAAAAGCGATAAAATATAATCAATAGATATTATAAAGAAAAGAAGTCAGTTGACTTCCTTTCTTTTTTTTATAAGATTAAATAATTCTTTATTAATATCTGTTTCGTTTACGGTTACGGCATTAAGTGTCTTGTTTTCGGTATCGTTGTTTTCTTTTTGGTCGGAATATTTTTCCATACATTCACGATAATATCTGTCGGCATCTTCTGCGCTGAAAGTTTTTCCGGATTTTATTTCATTATCGGTCGGGAATAAATGTGAGTCGTTGTTGTTTTCTTCGTCGTTCGGTTGAATATTATTGTTTTTATTATTGTTTGAATCTTTATTTTCTGAGTTTATATTGCAGCTTTCATTATGGTTTTTTTCGGTGTTTTTCGAAAGCATTAAGGGGAGCAAGGTCTGTAACATATTCATATTTGCAGACTGTTCCGTGTTTTCTGTATCGGAATTCTTATTTAATAAACCCATTATGCTTCCGATATCTAAATTTCCGCCTTTTTGCATTATATTTAAAAGACTGTCATTATTTATCGAACCTTTTCCCATAGCTTGCATAAGAATGGGGAGCATGCTTGTAAAATCCATATTTGTCACCTTAAATTATATATATGCAAATAAAACGATTTAGTGTCATTTTTATTTTAATTATTTAGAACATATTTTATTTATTGAGAACTTTATTGTATTTTTAATCATATTAATATATAAGGCCGATATGGTATAAGGGGTGTTTTATGAGTGATTTTAAAAGTTACATAAAAAATAATTCGCAAAATAACGGTTCGGAAACTAATTGCACAATATCCGAATCCGAAAAAAAACAGTGTGAAGAAAAATTAAAAAATACCGCAAAAAAGTATGAGGGTAAATCGGAAGACGAATTAATGGGAGAGATATTGAAGCAGGTAGCGGTCGGTAAAAGCAGCGGTGAGTTAAAAAATTCCGATATCGACGAATTTTATAAAAAAGTCAGTCCGATGTTGAACAGGGAACAAAGAAAGAAACTTGATTCTATTATAAATAAAATAAAATAAAATATTATAAACTATGCTATTTAACGGCGATATAAAAAAAATAAATTCCTCTAACGAGGGTGCGCTGATAGTTTTTGTCGATGATATAAACGGGTTTATAAAAAAAACCAACAGTTTAAACATAAGAGTAGTGTGTGAATTTCCTTTTATAAAAGCTGTTGGAATTATGGCAAACAAACAGCTTTTACCTTATCTTACCAAACTAAGAGAAGTTAAATACATATCATCGCAAAGCACTGTTACCGCTTTGGAAAACGATAATTTAATTTTACCTAAAATCGGTACTTTACCGTTTGAAAAAAAATTATATACAGAAACTTTTAACAAAACCGAAATTTTAAAAGAGCATAAAAGAAAATATAACGGTGAAGGTGTAGGCGTTGCATTTATAGATACGGGAATAAATCCCCATTTAGACCTTTCTTTACCGAACAGAGTTGCTGCCTTTGTTGATTTTGAGGACGGAAAGACTGTTCCGTATGACGATAACGGACACGGTACATTTGTTGCCGGAGTATGCGCAGGAAGCGGTCTTTGCAGTAGCGGAAAAATTTGCGGAAGCGCACCGAAATGTACCGTTGTAAGCGTCAAAGTTATGAATGCCGACGGAGAAGGCGGAGCGTTTAAAGTTCTTGAAGGAATGCAGTGGGTTCTTGATAATGCTTTGAAATATAACATTAAAGTGTGCTGTATGAGTTTCGGGAGTGATGTAATTTATCCGAATGACCCGCTGATTATAGGAAGCGAGGCCCTTGTAAGAAACAATATAAATGTTGTTTGTGCGTCCGGAAACAGCGGCGAGGGGACAATAAAATCTCCTGCTGCAGGCCCGAGAGTGATAAGCGTAGGTTCGATAGGAAATAACGGTATTTCCGATTTCACTTCGAGAAAGGTATTCGGAGGCTTCATAAGACCTGATTTTTATGCGCCGGGTGAAGATATAAAGGGATTGGGAGATAAGGTTTATACCACAATGAGCGGAACTAGCGTTGCTGCGCCGTTTGTTGCGGGAATTTGCGCTTGTTTGTGTCAGGCTAATCCTTCTTTGAAAGCTGTTTCAATGAAAAAAGCGCTTTACAGTTTATCTAAAAAAATGAAACAAAATATATTTGTTTTGGATAATGATGCTTTAAGATTTTGAGAAGAATAAAAAAAATAAAAAACCGGCTTTAAAGGCCGGTTTAAATTTTTTCTAAATTATATCTTCCGTAATCGAAATTAAGTACTCTGAAAAATCCTGAAAACGATGTTAAATCTGCCGATTGCATTAATCTTTTAACTGCGTTGAATTTGCTTTCTGAAAATTTTACGGAAACCCCGCAGCCTACGGATATTTCCCTTGGAGTGTTAATCAGCGAGCAGTCTATTCTGTTCCTTTTAAGTAAGTTTTCGAATTTTGCAGCTTGCGTTCTTGAACGGAAAGAAGCGATTATAAAGTACATAAAAACCTCCTGATGTTTCCGAACAAATAAAATTCGGAACATTTTAGTCTTAAAGTAAATATTGTGAAATATACGGAAATATATCCGTAACATTATACAATATTAATTTAAATAGTTTAATGTTACTAAGGAGCGGTTATGATTTATCTCGATAATGCGGCAACAAGCAGATATAAACCCGAAACTGTTTTCAGTGCAGTCGAAAGGGAATTGAAAAATCCCGCAAATTCCGGTCGTGGCGGGCATATAGCGTCTCAAAGAGCTTCGGAAAAAATACTCGAAACAAGAATGTTTCTTGAAAATATCTTTGGTGGCGGCTGTAATGTGGTTTTTACAAAAAACTGCACAGAAGCATTAAATTATGCAATTTTGGGAACGGCAAGAGAAGGCGAGGTCATAACTACCGTGAACGAACATAATTCTGTGCTTCGTCCGCTTGCTTTTCTTGAAAAAAAAGGATTAATTAAAATAAAATATATAGATTGCGACCCTTCTCAAAGTCCGATTATTATAAAAAATATGTTAAATAATAATACTCGATTAGTGGCTGTCAATAATATTTCTAATGTTACGAGCGAAGAACAGGATATAGCGGAAATAGGAAAGGTAGTAAAAGAAAACAGTGACGCACTGTTTTTAGTTGACGGTGCCCAGTCTTTAGGACACAGAAAAATCGATATAAAAAAATGCGGAATCGATTTAATGGCAGGAGCAGGTCATAAAGGATTGCATTCTCCGCAAGGTGTGGGATTTCTTGTCATTGCGGACGGGGTAAAAGTTGAGCCGGTAATATTCGGGGGAACGGGAACGGCAAGCGACAGCATTTTTCAACCGGAAGAACTGCCGGAAGGTTTGGAGAGCGGCACGCTTAATACGCCTGCCGTTGCGGGATTGTATGAAGGGGTAAAATGGACATATTCTAATTTCGATAAAATCAACAAACATATAGACGGGCTTGCAGGAGTATTATATGAGGGCTTGAAAGAAATAAAAAACCTTAAAATTTTTTCATATGGTAATGCGGGAATTGTGAGTTTCTTTGCAGATTGCGATTTAGGTCTTTTAAGCGATTTGTTAAGTCAGCGTTATTCTGTTTGCGTAAGACCGGGACTTCATTGTGCGCCTTTAATACATAAAAAACTGGGGACTTTTAATAGCGGTCTCATAAGAGTGAGTGTGGGGTACAATAATTCCTTGTCGGACATTAAATCATTTATTTCGGCTACCGATAAAATTCTGTTCGAGCTCAACAAATATATGGTTTAAAGTATTATAAATTAAATCATTTTATATAAATCTCACAACTTTTCATAGATTTTTTTAAAAGTATTTTTTTATTATAAGTAAATTGTTTATATTCACTTATTTAATTATGCGCTTTTTATAGGTCACTAAGTCGTTGACTTTTTTATATGCTTATAATATAATTTTATATGCGGTTTTCGCTAAACAATTTTGTTTATGCGGTCTTCGTCTAAACCTTGCTATAAATTTTACGGAGTGTTGTTATGTACGATAAGGTTAATCCCGATTTTGATTTTGTAAACAGAGAAAAAGAAATTCTCGAATATTGGAAAAAAGAAAATATCTTTAAAAAGTCTTTGAAAAAAAACCAAGGGAATAAAGATTATATTTTTTACGACGGTCCTCCTACGGCAAACGGAAAACCTCATATTGGGCACATTTTAACCCGTGTAATGAAAGATTTGATTCCTCGTTTTAAAAGCATGAAAGGCTACAATGTTCCGAGAAAAGCCGGTTGGGATACTCACGGACTTCCGGTTGAACTCGAAGTAGAGAAGCTTCTCGGAATCGACGGTAAACAGGAAATAGAAAAATACGGAGTTGAAGACTTTATTCGCAAATGCAAGGAAAGCGTATGGAAATATAAAGGCGAATGGGAAGTTATGTCCGACAGAGTAGGTTATTGGGTGGATATGGAAAATCCTTATATTACCTATGACAATAATTACATTGAGTCGGTCTGGTGGGCTGTAAAACAAATTTACGATAAAGGTCTTTTGTATAAAGGGTTCAAAATAGTTCCGTACTGTCCGAGATGCGGTACCGCTCTTTCTTCACACGAAGTCGCACAAGGATATAAAGATGTTACGGAAAAATCGGTTTTCGTCAAATTTCCTTTGAAAGATAAAGCCGATACCTATTTTCTTGCGTGGACAACCACTCCTTGGACCTTGCCGTCTAACCTTGCTCTTTGCGTTAACCCGGTTGAAGATTATGCGGAAATTGAATCGGATTCCGTTCATTATATATTGGCGAAAGAACTTGTTTCGAAACTTTTCGATGATTATAAAATTATCAGCGTCAAAAAAGGAAAAGAATATGAAGGCGTTAAATATCTGCCGCTGTTCGATTATTACAAAGGCGACGACGCTTATTTCGTAACTTGTGACGGTTATGTCACTCTTACCGACGGTAGCGGTATAGTTCATATTGCTCCGGCTTTCGGCGAAGACGACGCAAACGTGGGTAAAAAATATAAACTTCCTTTTTTACAAATGGTTGACGAAAGGGGAATTTTTAAAGACGAAGCTACTGTTTTCAAAGGCCTTTTCGCAAAAGACGCCGATAAGTTCATTATCGAAAATCTTGCAAACAGAGGTCTTCTTTTCAAAGAACAAATGTACACTCACAGTTATCCGCACTGTTGGAGATGCGATACTCCGCTTCTTTACTATGCTCGTTCCTCTTGGTTTATCGCAATGACGAAAGTTAAAGATAAATTAATTAAAAACAATTCAAAAGTAAACTGGATACCGCCTTCGATAGGTAGCGGGCGAATGGGAAACTTCTTGGAAAATGTTATAGATTGGGGAGTTTCGAGAGAAAGATATTGGGGTACGCCTCTTCCTGTATGGGTTTGCGATAAATGCGGAAAAATTCATGTTATCGGTTCTAAAAAAGAATTATGCTCTCTTACCGGCGCCGACAATAATATTGAACTTCATAAACCTTATATAGACTCGCTTACTTTCAAATGCGATTGCGGCGGAAACTTTAAGCGTACAAGCGAAGTTATGGACTGTTGGTTTGACAGCGGTTCTATGCCTTTTGCTCAGTTGCATTATCCCTTTGAAAACAAAGAACTTTTCGAAAAGAATTTTCCCGCCGATTTTATTTGTGAGGCGGTAGACCAGACAAGGGGTTGGTTTTATACCTTGCTTGCTATTTCTACTTTGCTGTTCAATAAACCGGCTTTCAAAAATTGTATTGTTTTGGGGCATGTCAACGACAAAGACGGAATCAAAATGAGTAAGCATAAAGGCAATGTTATAGACCCGTGGACTGTTCTCGATAAACAGGGCGCAGATGCGGTAAGATGGTATTTCTATTCTACTTCTTCTCCTTGGATACCTTCGAGATTCAGCGAAGAGACGGTTTCGGAAGTTCAGAGAAAATTTATCGGTACTCTTTGGAATACTTATGCTTTCTATGTGCTTTATGCGGAAATCGATAAGTTTAATCCTTATGATTACGATATCAAAAAATGTAAACTTTCGCTTATGGATAAATGGATTCTTTCGGAAATAAACACCCTTATATCTTTTGTTGACGAAGCTCTTTCCGATTATAAAATTACAGAAGCCGCAAGAAAAATTCAGGATTTTACCGACGGACTCTCTAATTGGTATGTAAGGCGTTGCCGTGAGCGTTATTGGGCTAGCGATATGAACGAAGATAAAATCGCAGCTTTCAAAACTTTGCATTATGTTTTAGTGAATTTAGCTAAAATTTGTGCTCCGTTTATTCCTTTTGTTTCAGAAGCCATTTATCTCAATCTTGTATACGGAATAAATAAAAAAGAAGAAAAAAGCGTTCATCTTTGTTCCTTCCCGAAATCCGATAAATCCATGATTAACCAAGAACTTGAAAAAGATATGGAGTTCGCTATCAAAGTTTGCGCATTAGGCAGAACATGTCGTTCTCAGGCTAATATCAAAAACAGACAGCCTCTTTCTAAAGTTATGATTAAAAGTAATTTTTATCCTTTAAGCGAGGAAACTTATGAAATTATCAAAGGCGAACTTAATGTTAAAAAATGTGAAAAAATAAAGGACGATTCCGATTTTATAGGTTACGAGATAAAACCTCAGCTTAAAACCGTAGGACCTAAATACGGAAAGCTTTTAGGAAAAATAAGAGAGTTTTTGGCTTCGGGAAAATTTAACAAGGAAATCGTCGATACCGTAAATAACGGAAAAATATATACAACTTTAATTGACAGCGTGAATGTTGAATTTGCTCAGGAGGATTTACTTATATATCCGAAAAGCGCTGAAGGATTTTCTGCTTCGAGCGAAGGAGAAATCACAGTTATTATCGATACAGAACTTACCGATAAACTCATTGAAGAAGGAAGGGCAAGGGAACTTGTTTCTAAAATTCAGAATATGAGAAAAGACGCAGGGTTTTATGTTACAGACCATATCGAGCTTTATATCAACGCAAGCGATATTATAAAAGAAGTTATAGAAAACAATCCTTCGGTAAAAAAAGACGTGCTTTGCGATAATATCGTCTTTTGCGATATGCCGGAAGGATTTGTCGCAGAATGGGATATCGATGGAAAAGTCGTTATCGGCGTTAAAAAATTATGATTAAAGTTGCGTCCGGTTGGAAAGATTATGAAATCATAGCTACAGGTGACGGGAAAAAACTCGAACGGTGGGGAAAATTTTATCTTCTTCGTCCCGACCCGCAGGTTATATGGAAAAGTTCTTTCAATCTTGAAAAATACGACAAACTTAACGCCGTCTATGTCAGAAGCTCGAAAGGCGGCGGCGAATGGGTATATAAAGGTAAGAAAATCGAAGATTTCGTTATCGAAAGAGACGGACTTAAATTTTCATTGAAACTGATGGGTTTTAAGCATACGGGACTTTTTCCCGAACAAGCGGTAAATTGGGATGCTTTCGGCAAAATTATCAAAGAGAGTAAAAGAAAAATCAATGTTCTGAATTTATTCGCTTATACGGGCGGAGCTACTCTCGCTTGCCTTAAAGCAGGCGCTTCCGTTTGCCACGTAGATGCAGCCAAAGCTATGACTGACAGAGCAAAACAAAACGTTGCGCTTTCTAATTTACAAGATAAACCTGTTCGTTTTATTGTCGACGATTGCGTTAAATTCGTTGAAAGAGAAATAAAAAGAGGAAAGGTTTACGACGCTGTCATTATGGACCCGCCTTCTTACGGAAGAGGACCGAAAGGTGAAATCTGGAAAATAGAAGATAACCTTTATGATTTATGCAATGTTGCTTCTCGGTTGCTATCGGATAATCCGCTCTTTTTCCTTATTAATTCTTATACTACGGGACTTCAAAGTGCGGTTTTAGAAAATATTTTAAAATTAACCGTAAAGAGTAAAGGTATTTACGAAAGTTACGAAGTAGCTTTGCCGACATGTGAAAATATAGTGCTGCCGTGCGGAACTAGCGGTATTTGGAGGGCATCGGATTAATTATGGAAAATTATAAGGGCGTAAACATTCTTTTTGAAGACAATCATTTATTGGTTGTTTCTAAACCGCAAAATATTCCCACTCAGGCTGACGAATCAAAGGATACGGACCTTCAAAATTTAATGAAGAGTTATCTGATTGAAAAATATAACAAACCGGGCGACGCTTATTTGGGAATTGTCCACAGGCTTGACAGACCTACGGGTGGGGTTATTGTTTTTGCCAAGACTTCAAAAGCAGCGGAAAGATTGAGCGAAGCGATAAAAAAAGGCGATTTCGATAAAAAATATCTTGCTGTTACAAAAGGTATTCCTAAGGTAAAAAAACAGATATTAACTAATTATCTGCTTAAAAACACCGATACAAATACCGTGCATATCGTGCCTCGTCTTACAGAGGGGGCAAAAGAGGCAAGACTGTCTTATAATCTTCTTGAAAGTTCGGGCGATTTTTCACTTCTCGATATAGAATTATATACAGGAAGAAGTCATCAGATAAGAGTACAACTTGCAGGTCAGGGGCTTCCTATTTTAGGAGATGTAAAATACGGCGGTGAAAAGGTGAAGGGAACAAATCTTGCTTTATGGGCTTATAAACTGTCTTTTGAACATCCGGTTACAAAGTCCAAAATGGTTTTTATTTCCTATCCGCCGGAAACCGAACCTTGGAAAAAATTCAATATAGAAAAATATTTGCTTATAAAGTTTTCCGACGACGATTAAAGAGTTTTTACTATATATTTATTAAATTATTTTTAATAATCATATTAATTTGACCGCTTTGCCAGAGCGGTTTTTTTAATTTTTTATCTACAAAATTCTACAAAAAAAGAAAATATTTAGCACTTTAAAATATGAACAAATGTTTGACTTTTGACATTTCCGTGTTTATAATAAAATTGAAAATAAAAACATTTGTTCACATTTTATCGAACTTTGTAATTTTGTATGGAGGGTACAATGGTAAAGAATTTAATAGTTTGGTCAAAAGTTATTTTGTCATTAGCGGATAAACTTTCGCAATATTACAAAGCTTGCGATAAAGAAATCAACAGAAGATGCAGTTTCGAGTTTATGACACAGAATCCGCAGGAAGGAACATACAATTCCTTGCTAAAATTAAGTCAGCTCGTGGAAAAGAAAAGAAGCTTTATTCTGATAAAATTAATAATCGAAGAAGTTTTTTCCTATCTTGAAAAAAATGAAATTAAGTTTTTGAAATTAAGATATATAAAGGGAATAAGTTATAATAAAATTTCACAAAAAACCGATATTCCCGTTTCAAGTTGTTTCAGGTGCGTCGAGAAAGCATTAAATAAATTTTGTTACATACTCGATAAGTGCGGTTACGGTGAAGAATATTTTCAAAATATGTTCGGAAACGACGATTTCTTTTTAGGACAAAAGGGCTTAATAGAAGCGGGAATTATTGAAAACAAAAAAATATTCGAACTCAGAAAAAAGAAAAGCGGTACATTAGAAAAGAAAACGCACGAAAGTTATGAAAATCTCA
Source organism: uncultured Eubacteriales bacterium (assembly GCA_949296455.1). GTDB lineage: Bacteria > Bacillota > Clostridia > Christensenellales > CALVMC01 > CALVMC01. The sequence goes on along the minus strand of CASFOZ010000018.1, from coordinate 2,690 downwards.
AAAGCAGTGCAATTAAAATACTACAGGAAAACAACAGAAATTATATAGCGTATAATTAAAGGCGAGGGTCGTAATCATCGTCTTTTTCTTTGCCGTTGCTGTCATATATATTTCTGTCCCAAGTGTAACTGTCGTTGTTTTTGTTTTTAGAAGGTTTAAAAAGAAGTATTACTATAATGATTGCGGGAATGGTTATTCCGATTATTAAAAGTATTCTTACGAGATTGTTTTCAGGTTCGGTTTCAGGGTCGGGAGTGTAAGTTCCGTCTCCGTTTGTGGTAGTGGAATCGGTTTCGTTATAAATTCTTGCAATATCGTTGCTGGTGCAAAAGTTTTCTGCGTTAGTATTGCTTGAATGAATATAACCTATTGTATCGCCGGCTTTTACACAGTACCAATAGTTTGTATTATTGTAAGTGCTTGCGTTTTTGGTGCACATACCTAAAAATTCTATTGAAGTACCGCTTGAAAGTAAATTTCCGGTATCAGAACCTGTGTCATAACTCGGTAAAGTGCGGAGAGTAATGTCTTTATTGACCTTAAGAGGGTTTTTTTTGCCTTGTACGGTGTCGTTATATATAAAATAAGGATTTTCTACGGTTATTGTGTTTTCGGGAATGATTTTAATTTCGTCTTTTGAAATCCAACCTGTTATTCCCATATAAGACACTTCATAATCACCGTTGGGCATAGTAGAGGTATAGAGGATATAAAAATTCTTAGGTATTTCAAATATAATATTTGCCGATTGAACTAAATTATAGGCAACATTAAAATATATTCCGTCATTTTCGATTTTTATAAATCTGCCTTCGTCTGCATAGGCGATATTTTGTTCGGAATAATTTTTTTCTTTACTCGTTTTGTTGTAATTTAAACTCGATTTTACAAAAGCGGTCGAGCAGCAAGTAAAAAGATAAATCAAAGCTATACTTAAAAAAACAGCGAAACTGAATATTAAAACTATACTTTTATTAAAAATATTTTTTTTATTAGTAACTATTTTACCTTGCATAATTTATTCCTCTTAATTGGGTTTTGTAACGGCTGAATATTCAAGCAATAAATTCAGCATAAAAATTATACTACATTTAAGTATAAAAATAAAGAAAAAAAAAGAAATATTTTAAAGGATGGTGTCAATAGATGGATAAAGTAAACCTACTCAGATTGATTGCCGTCGAAAAGGAAATAGAGAAAAGAAAAGGATGCGAAAAGCTGAAAAATTATAACAGCGGCGAAAAGGTGCATTTAAAACAGATGGAGTTTCATAAATGCACCAAAAGAAACAGATGGGTTTTCGGCGGCAACCGTTCGGGGAAAACAGAGTGCGGAGCAGTCGAAGCGGTATGGAAGGCAAGAGGCAATCATCCTTTCAAAGAAAACAAGCCCGATGTTTGCGGCTGGGTGGTTTCATTATCGGCACAGGTTCAAAGAGAAGTTGCGCAGCAAAAACTTCTTTCATATCTTTCCGAGTCCTGGATACAGGATGTCGTTATGAGCGAAGGCAAAAAAGGCTCGCCCTCTTACGGAATTATCGATTACATACTTATAAAAAACGTTTACGGGGGATTATCTAAAATAAGTTTTAAAAATTGCGAACAGGGCAGAGAAAAATTTCAGGGCGCATCTTTGGATTTTGTATGGTTCGATGAGGAGCCGCCAAAAGATATCTACGAAGAATGCCGTATGCGGGTTTTGGACAGATGCGGAGAGATATGGGGAACTATGACGCCTCTTAAAGGACTGACTTGGGTTTATGATGAAATTTATCTTAATTCTTCCTGCGACAGCGAAGTATGGCATATCAATATGGAATGGCTCGATAATCCGTATCTAAGCGAAAAAGAAATTAAAAGGCTTTCTTCCGCTTTGTCGAAAGACAGTCTGGAATCGAGAAGGTACGGAAGATTCAATGAAGCGGAAGGTTTGGTATATAAAGAATTCGATGAAAGGTTGCATGTTATAGAACCTTTCGATATCCCTTCCGATTGGCAGGACGGAATTTCCATAGACCCCGGGCTTAACAATCCGCTTGCATGTTTGTTTTTTGCTGTCGATTACGACGGTAATGTTTTTGTCGTAGCAGAACATTATGAAGAAGGAAAAGATATAAATTACCATTCCGAAATGATTTTTAAATTAGCCGACCGTTTGAATTGGCACAGAGATTCAAAAGGAAGACTCTGCGCCATTATCGACAGTGCGGCAAGTCAGAAAACTCTCGCTTCGCAAAGAAGCGTAACGGAACTGTTTTTAGAAAAAGGTATTTATGTAAATCCGAAAGTCAACAAGGAACTTTTTTCGGGAATAAACCGGGTTAAAACCTATCTCGGAAGTAATCCGCCGAAATTATACATATTTAAAAACTGCGTAAATCTTATACGGGAAATAAAAAGTTATTGGTGGGGAAAAGGGGATGTTCCGAAGAAAAAAGACGACCATGCTCTTGACGCTTTAAGGTACTATATTATGACAAAACCGGAACCTACGCAGTATCCGAAAAAGGAAAAGACATTTATCGAACTCGATAAAGAAAAATTGATAAAGAGATTGGGCAAGGAAAAATTCAAAAATCACTAAAAGGTTCAGGAGCTTTTATGGATGAGAAATTGCTGAATATTTTATATAAAAAAGCACTCGGATATAAGACGGAGGAAGTTCAGGAAGAGTTTGTAAATGACGAGGGG
>CASFOZ010000017.1 GCA_949296455.1 uncultured Eubacteriales bacterium | reverse complement strand
ATATAAATATATTTCTTTTACTTGTTAATATAAATAATATATGTTATAATAAAAAAAAATCTTGTGGGGGTTGTAACAATGGCTTTTGATAATTCCGAAGTTAGATTTGAAATCAAAGACAGCTTGGGTACTCTTTCCGAAACCAGCCGCGGTTGGAAAAAACAACTTAATTTCGTAAGTTGGAGCGGCAACGACGCTAAGTACGATATCAGAGAATGGTCGCCCGATAATCAGAAAATGGGTAAAGGCGTTACTTTAACGAAGGACGAACTTTTGAAATTGAAAGAAATTCTGAACGGCGTAGAGCTGTAATTTACAGTTCAAAATAAAGCGCGGATTCATTCCGCGCTTTTTCTTTTACACTCTTTATTTTTTCGAAGAATACAGTATAAGGTGGGAATTATTTTTACATTTATGGCGATAAATGTAAATGATTTATTTGATTTTTTTGTATTTTAGGCTTATAATATCACTAATTTTTGTTAGGAGGAGAAAATATGTCAGGTATTAATTGGGCTGAAACTATGTCTGAATACGGGTACCTTCTTTCGATTGCCCTGATACTTTTATTCTCCAAAGTTTTCGGACTTATTATAAGAAGATTGGGATTTCCGCAAGTACTCGGTGCAATTATCGCAGGTCTTGTATTAGGACCGCTTTGTCTTGGCTGGGTTGTGGATACCGAAAATCACCTTTTTAAATTTCTTGCCGAAATCGGCGTCATTATGATACTCTTTTCCGCAGGTATCGAAACCAATCTTAAAGATATCAAAAAGAACGGTATTCCGTCTATTGTCATAACTATTTGCGGCGTCGTTTTCCCTGTCGGGTTAGGTTTTATCGTCGCAGCCTGCTTTAACGGCGGCTTTGTCAATATGACAGGTCAGCAGGCACTTCAAAATACTTTTTACGGCGTAATCCTTGCCGCAACAAGCGTCAGCATTTCGGTAGAAGCTTTAAAAGAATTAGGAAAACTTAAAAGTAAAGTCGGTAATTCCATTGTCGCTGCGGCTATTCTCGACGATATTATAGGTATTATTATCCTTGCCGTTGTTTTGAGTTTCCATAGCGGTGACGTAAGCGTAGGAATGGTATTTCTTAATTTTCTTTACTTTGCTCTTATTGCAACAGCTCTCGGAGTTATATGCTATTTCTTCTTTAAATTGTTGGAAAAGAAAAATAATCTGACAAGAAGAATTCCTATTTTCGGCCTTGTTATGTGTTTCACTTTTTCCTTCCTTGCGGAACTTTTCGGTATCGCAGATATTACGGGGGCTTATATTGCAGGTCTTATATTGTCCGGCTTCAAAAACTCTTCCGAATATGTCGAAAGAAAAATCGATATAAATTCTTATATGTTTTTCAGTCCTATATTCTTTGCATATATAGGTATCAATATTTCTACCGAAAATTTCGATTTAAGTCTTATATGGTTCGGTATAGCGCTTGTTGCGATAGGTCTTGTTTCTAAAATCATCGGTTGCGGACTCGGAGCGAGAGTCTGCGGTTATTCCAATATGGATTCACTGAGAGTCGGTATAGGTATGATGTCAAGAGGTGAAGTGGCTCTGATAGTCGCACAAAAGGGCGTTGACTACGGTCTTATCGATTCTTCGTATATGCCCGTAATAATTATTCTTATCGTCGCAAGTTCCATTCTTACTCCTATATTTCTTAAACTTACTTACAGAAAAAGCGATTTACTTGTTCCGCCTCACGAGAGCGATACGAATATTGTAGACAATATCAATGTAAGAGACGCTCTGGACGGATTTCCGATTATTAACCGTAAAAAGGTAATAAATAATCCGCAGAATAATAATAAACCTTTAAAGCTTCACGAAGATTACAGTTCTTTCAAAAACGGAAAAATTGCCGACAAGTCCGTTCCTAACAAAGATTCTTCGATTCAACCGTCTGATGTTAATAAATCCGATAGCGTTCAGAACTCAGACAGCAGTTTGGAAAAAGGCTCGAATTCCGATAAAACCGAAAGCAAATAATATAAATTTTTATGAATTTTAGTTGATTAAAAGAAAAAAGAGATAATCATTTATCTCTTTTTCTTTTCAATACATTTCAATATCAAGTTATTCGCATTTTACAAAACTTGTATTGTTGCAGTGCGGGCAGGGCGGCATTTTGTCTTCAGCGCCGAGTCTTAAATCCGTACCGCAATTTGTACAGCTGTAGCAGCCTTTTCCGGGCTTTTCGCCGGTATGACAAGTGTAATTACTGGACATGTATTGTTCCTCCTGATTTTTGTTTAGACATAAGTCTGTTATTAGTATTATCATAAGTTATTTTTTTATTCTTTTTTATTTCGATTTTGCTTTTATTATTTTATTCGATTTTGTCATTTTTTTATTTTTTCAAAGTAAATTTATATAAGCACGATTTATTGTAATTTCAAAATTCTTAGTTTTTTTGAATTTTAAATTGTTATTACAATTAATATGTTATCTGAATATATTATATTGATACGAGTCAATAAAATTTTAAGAGATAAATACTCTGCGTCAGGGAGGTTATTGTGGCGAAAAGAAAAGGCGAAGTCGATTATGAGCAATTTTATCTCAAAAATTACGATAAAAATTTTAAAAAAAAATTCGAACAAAAAAGGTCTGCTCCCGAACATATTGAAATAGTTTCCGTTCCCGTTATCGGAGATGTCAAAATCAAAACCGACGACGCTATCGTAACTTATCCGGAAGCAACCGTTAAAAATTCCGAACGTTATGAAATTATAGGAATGGAAAACGGAAAAATCAATTTTTCCGGTTCGCTTTCCGATGTAAAATTAAACAATCAACCCAATCGTTTTTACGCTTTAAAAAGTTCCGAGTCGAAAAATACAAACAAACGGCGTCTTAAAAAATCAAAATTCCGTTCAGCTCTTTATGCTTTGCTTTTAATAGTTATTTGTTTTTGCGCCACTTTGTTAAGCTGCGATTTTCTTACGGGCGGCAAGGTTATGAGCGAGGTTACCAACGCTGTTCTATTTAATCAGAAAGAATATTACAGAGTCTATTATGCGGTTCAGTTGTTCGAGTTCAAAACTTTGGCGGAAGCACAGTCGGCTTCCGAGGAAATCAGAGAAAAAAACGGAGCAGGGTACATTATAAAGGACGGAAACAATTATCTCGTTATAGGCGGTATCTATAAAAACAAGGAAGATGCAGAAAGCGTCAGAAAAAATCTCGAAAACGACGATTTTACAGCAACTGTCATCTTTTCGGTTCCGGTAAAAAACATTTCCGTCTCCTTGTTTCCGGAAGATGTTCAAACGGAAGCCGAACTTGCTTTCAAATATTTCTTTGTCGTCACCGACAAACTTTTTGAAATTTCAAACGATTTGGATAAAGGTCTGACAGATGACGAAACGGCTGTTTCAAATATCAAAAATCTTCTTAAAAATTTAACTGTTCTTCAGGAAAATTTTAACGGTAAATCCGCTCTTTACGAAACAAATGTGGAAGTTATCAGATTTAAAGCTCAGCTTAATGCCGTTGTCGCTTCCGTGGAAAATCTTCTGAATACCGCAATTTCACGTCCGAATTTATTATGCGATATCCGATATACCGCTGCTCTCATAGTTGTTACAACCCGTTCATATTCCGAAACAAAATCTCAGTCTTAAAAAAATTGCATTTAGCATTAAAAAAACTTGCCTAATCCATATCATTTATATTAAAATATTGATGAGGTAAGAATTATGATTAAAATAGGTATTTTAGGTTACGGTAATATCGGCAGAGGAGTTGAACTTGCCGTTAAAAAGGCTCCCGATATGGAATTAGTCGCTATTTTCAGCAGAAGAAAAGGTATTAAATCCGCAAGCGGAACGGTTTGTGAAATAATCGATAATTTGGAAGCTTATGTCGATAAAATCGACGTTCTTATTCTGTGCGGAGGTTCGGCTACGGATTTACCCGTTCAAGGCCCTATAATGCTTAAATATTTTAATACTGTCGACAGTTTCGATACGCATGCCAAAATCCCGGAATATTACGACAGAATGAATCAAACCGGCAAAAACAGCGGTAAGTTGGGCGCTATTTCCATAGGTTGGGACCCCGGTCTTTTCTCTTTGATGCGTGTTATGTTCGATTCTGTTATGGGCGGTAAATTCTATACTTTCTGGGGTAAAGGCGTAAGTCAAGGGCACAGTGACGCAATAAGAAGAATAGAAGGCGTTAAAAAGGGTATTCAATATACCGTTCCTATCGAAGAAACCGTAAAAGAAGTTAAAGAAGGTCTTAATAAATCTTATACCGCAAGACAAATGCATACAAGGGAATGTTATGTCGTCGCAGAAGAAGGCGCCAACCTTAAACAAATCGAGGACAATATCAAATCTATGCCTAATTACTTTGCGGATTACAATACCATCGTTCATTTTATTTCGGATAAGGAATTCGACGAAAATCACAACAAAATGCCCCACGGCGGTATGGTTATAGGAAGCTGTGTTACAAATTCAAATAATAAAGAAATTACCGAATTCAAATTAACTCTTGACAGCAATCCTGAATTTACCGCTCTCGTTCTTGTCGCTTATGCAAGAGCAGTATACAGACTTTCAAAATGCGGTATCTCGGGCGCTCTTACCGTTCTCGATATCCCGTTTAAACTTTTAAGCCCCGAAGAAAATTCGGTTTTAAGAGAAAAATTACTTTAATTATTATATTTTTAAGTAAAATTTATTTAAATTCCGTATTTATTTACAGTACGGAATTTTTTACGTTTATTTGTCAAAAATTATCGTTAAGGTGAAAATGTATAAGTTACCCGAAAATTGGCTGAACGAACTGAAAGCAAAAAATAATATTGTCGATGTTGTTTCGTCTTATGTCAAACTGAATAAAACAGGTAGCAATTACTTTGCAAACTGTCCTTTCCATAAAGAAAAAACTCCGTCTTTTTGCGTTAATGAAGACGGGCAGTTTTATTATTGTTTCAGCTGCCATGTAAGCGGAGATGTTATAAACTTTGTTAAAGAATATGAAAATCTTACCTTTATGGAAGCCGTTAAAAAACTTGCTTTAAGAGCGGGAATGACCCTTCCTTCCTTAACTTCGGATGACAAGTATGCGGAAACAAAAAAAGAAAAAGATACTCTCTATGCTATTATGGTAGAATGCGCACGTCATTATCATAATAATCTTCTTACCGACAAAAGAGCCTCTTCCGCCCGTGAATATTTGCAGAACAGGGGCGTAGGTCTTCCTTTGATTAAAAGATTCGGTCTCGGGTTCAGCGTCGACTCTTCGGAAATGGTTTCCTTTTTGCAAAGTAAAGGTTTTAGCCTTGAACATGGGGTTAAAGCAGGAGTTCTCGAATTTAAAAACGGTAAATATTCAGACGCTCTTTCGGAAAGAATAATTTTTCCCGTCCTTGATATTCTCGGTCAGGTAGTCGCTTTCGGCGGCAGAGTTATGGGAACTACTAAGTTTGCTAAATACAAGAACACAAAAGAAACTTTGATTTTTTCAAAAAGCAACAATCTTTACGGTATAAATCTCGTAAAAAAACTTAAACAGACTGAATCGGTTACGAGTCTTATTATCGTTGAAGGTTATATGGATGTTATCGCTTTACATAAAGCCGGTATCCAGAATGTCGTTGCAAGTATGGGAACTGCACTTACTCCCGAGCAGATAAGGCTTATGAAAAGGTTCACTTCTAATATTTATATAAGTTATGACGGCGATTCGGCAGGACAGAACGCTACTTTAAGAGGATTGCGTCTTTTGAAAGATGAAAACGCAGATGTGAAAGTACTTGCCCTTCCGGAAGGAATGGACCCCGACGATGTTATAAATAAATCAGGCAGAGATGGTTATTTTCAACTTATCGACCAGGCCTTGCCTTTTACCGAATTTATTATAAAAAACATTGCTCTCAAATTTAATACCGATACCCCCGACGGAAAAGCAAAATTCGCAAACGCTGCACTTCAAGAACTTTCCAAGTTAGGTTCCTATTCGGAAAAGGAGGTTTATCTTCCTTTGGTGCAGAAAATTTCCGGAATATCGTTCGATGTTTTAAGAAGACAACTTTATGACGGCGAATATCTGATTAACGAAGTCAGCATTAACGACAATTTAAGCAGAGATAACGAAAAGGCTTATGACAAAGCAATTAAATTTATATTATACTGTGCTTTGACGAATAAAAAGTTTTATGATAAAAATTCCGATATATCTTCGTTTATCAATAACGACGCTTATTTGGAAATATATACTCTTATCGAGCAGTTTTCTTTAGAAGGAAATATCAATCCTTCAAAAATTGCAGAAGTTACCGCCTATAAAGATATTTTGGAAGATATACTGAATAACGGCGGGGAAGGAGTTTCGGAAGACAACGAGAAAAATTATTATTTTGACTGTTTAAAACTTGTTAAAGAAAGCGACGACAAAAAAACCGTTCAGAATTTATTTAAAATGTATAACGGAGAAATAGACGCTGAACGAAAAAAACAAATACTGAAAGAAATACAAAAATTAACAAATCCGTCATCAGGGAGGAAAAATGATTAAAGTTAAAGACAAAACCGTACTTAATACAGAAAAGCAAAGTAAAGCCGAAAAAAAAGCGGTTAAAAAAGCGGAAAAAGAAGCAAAAAAACAGGAAAAGTTAATTAAGAAAGCAAACGGCAAAAACGAAAGTGTTTTGACGAAAGACGGTGCTGACGCATCAGAAAGCGGCAATATCGAAAATGTTGCCGTTTCAGAAATGAAAACCGAATCCGACAAAAAGGTTGCTACGGGCGAAAAATCCGTTCAGAAAAAGACTATTTCTTCCGAAAAAACAAAAAATCAGAACGATAAAGTTCAAAGTATTAAAGAAGAAAAAGCAGCTAAAACTTCCGAACCCGTCAATAATGCGAACAGTAATTCAGAAAGCGTAAAGAAAAAGTCCGGCAGTACTTCAAAAGTAAATTCTGAAAGTTCTTCAAAAAATGTTTCTTTGAAAGTTAAAGTCGAGAATGACAAGAATACGAAAAACCTTTCCGAAAATAAACCGGCAAAGTCGGCTTCGAAGAGTTCTTCGAAAACTTCCGATAACGATACGGCTACAAAAACCGTAAAAGAAAAAATCAAAACGGAAGAAGACTCTTCTCAATCCACAAAAAAATACGAAAGCAAAACCGCCGCTAAAACAAAAAACAGTTCGTCAGAAAAAAGTAGTACGGCTGATAATAAATCTTCGGCGTCGGCAAACAAAGAAAAGGAAAATACTGAAATTTCATCTTCTGCAAAAGTTTCTGCGGAAAGTTCAGTACCGAAAAAGGTTAAAGCTTCTTCAGTCAAACCGAAATCTGCTGTTTCGGAAAAATCCGTTACCACGACAGAAAAGAATAAGGATAAAACCCTCTCTTCGGATAAAAATAACGGCAAAAAAGATGTTAAATCGGCTGTTTCAAAAACGCAGGCTGCGAATAAATCTTCATCTAAAAATCAGCCGTTAAAAGCAGATTCAAAAACTTCAGAACAGGACGTTAAAAACAAACAACAAGGCTCTAACGAAGACCTTACCGAACAACAAATTACCGAACGGAAAATAGCGGAGGTCAGACAAAGTTTATTCAATTCGGAACTTAACAAACTCGTTCAGACCGGCAAGCAAAAAGGCGAACTTCTCGAAGAAGATATAATGGCAAAACTCGAACATATAGGTGCTACTGCCGACGAACTCGAAACTGTTTATAAAGTTCTCGAAGAAAACGGTATTTCCATAAAAAGCGGTGCGGACGATAATGAGACGCTGGAAAAAATTATGAACGAAGTCAATGTCGACGACAGCGTTAAAATGTATCTTAAAGATATCGGCAGAGTCGCTCTTCTTACTTCCGACGAAGAAAAAGAACTTGCTCAGCGTATGGCTGAGGGTGACGAAGAGGCTAAAAACAGATTGAGCGAAGCAAATTTGAGATTGGTCGTTTCCATTGCCAAAAGATATGTAGGAAGGGGACTTCAATTTCTCGATTTAATTCAGGAGGGAAATCTTGGACTTATTAAAGCAGTCGAAAAATTCGATTATACAAAAGGTTTTAAGTTTTCCACTTATGCAACATGGTGGATAAGACAGGCTATAACAAGAGCTATAGCCGACCAGGCACGAACAATCAGAATTCCCGTCCATATGGTGGAAACTATCAATAAACAGGTCAGAGTTTCAAGAAATCTGCTCCAGGAACTTGGCAGAGAACCTACTCCTCAGGAAATTGCCGATGTTATGAAAATCAGTGTTGAAAGAGTCCTTGAAATTCAGAAAATCGCTCAGGACCCCGTTTCTCTCGAAACGCCTATCGGTGAGGAGGAAGACAGTCATCTCGGCGATTTTATCGAGGATATCAACGCCGTTTCTCCTTCCGATGCGGCTGAACAGCGTATGCTCCGTGACCAGCTTAAACAGGTTCTTTCTACTCTTACGGCAAGAGAAGAAAAGGTTATTATGTTAAGATACGGTCTTGAAGACAACCGTGCCAGAACTTTGGAAGAAGTAGGAAAAGAATTTAATGTAACAAGAGAAAGAATAAGACAAATCGAAGCCAAAGCTTTGAGAAAATTAAGACATCCTAACAGAACGAAAAGACTTAAAGATTTTACGGAAAAACAGTAGATTAATGGTAATTAAACTCTGTAAGCGTCTTAATAAAATTTATGATATGGCAGGCCGTGAAAATGTTATAGCTGATATTGCAACAGACCACGGATATCTTGCGGTAAAATTTCTTTTGAACGACAAGGCTCAGAAGGTAATTGCCACAGATATAAGCGAAAAAAGTCTTTCAAAATGTAAACTGCTTTCCGAAAAACTGTCTTTATCAAATAAAATTGATTTAAGATTAGGGGACGGATTGGCTCCTATTAGAGAAAACGAAGCGGATTTGATTGTAATTTCAGGTTTAGGAGGACTTAATATAATAAAAATGCTCGACGAGTCTTACAAATGTTCAAAATACATTTTCGCTCCTCAGAATAACTCTGTAAAACTCAGAGAAAAAATTTATTCTTCTGAACTTGTTATCGTTAAAGATGTCAAAGTTTTAGATAAAGGTATTTTTTACGATATAATCTTTGCTCAAAAAGGAAACGGTTCTTTATCCGAATATGAAAAGTATTGGGGAAAAAATTCCCTTGAAAACAAAGATTTCGAATTATACTGCAATAAAATTAAATCTATTGCAGAAAAAGTCAAGGCTCAGAGTCCTTGTTCGAAAAAAGATAAATATTTCGATTATATATTAGGGTTACTAAAATGACTGTGCAGGAATTAATAAATGTATTAAATGAAATGGCTCCTTTCGAACTTGCAGAAGATTACGACAATTCAGGTCTCATAACGGGAATTAAAAATGAAAGCGTGAATTCTGTTTTGGTTTGTCTCGATGCAACGCTTGACATTTTAAAGTATGCAGTTCAAAATAATATAAATACGGTTTTAACTCATCATCCGCTTGTATTTAAAGCCATTAAAAATTTTGACGGTAGCGAAGAAAACGAATTGACTTTCGCTCTTAAAAATTCTCTTAATATAATCGCTTTTCATACTAACGCAGATGCCGTATTTATGGGAAAGGCATTTTGTGACAGAGCAGGGTTAAAATATAAAGAAAATATCGATAAATTCGGTGCGCTTGCTACATATGACGGAAAGCCGTCAGAACTTAAAAAAGCCCTTCTGAATATAGATAAAAATCTTAAAATCGTGGGTATTCCCGGTCAAATCAAAAAATTGTTAGTGTATACGGGTGCCGGCGGAAGAGACGAGGAAATTATCGATAATGCCGTCCGCTGCAATGCCGACGCAATCATTACTTCCGAACTTAAATATAACATTGCGTTAAATGCCGTAAAGAAAAATATTATAGTCTTCGAATTAGGACATTACGAAAGTGAAATCCATTTCGTGGATTATTTAGTTAAAAATTTAAATTTAAAAAATATTCCGGTTATTCCGGCAAAGTCTTCATCGGTTTATTCCGATTGAATATGGAGGGAAAATGAATATAAAACCATTGTTAGACTATCAGGAAACTGATAAAAAACTTTATGATTTGGAAAACGAACTTCGCAATTCCGACCAGGCGAAAGAATATTTCAGCATAAGTAAACTTCTTAGCGCCGCTCAAAGCGAGTTATTGTCCTATGAAAATAAAGCAAAGGAAATTATTAACGGGTTCGATAAAACTCAAAACAATATGAATAATTGCGAAAAGGAACTTGCCGAAATAGAAGCCAATCTTAACGGAATGAATAAAGAAGATTTTTCCGAAATTAACTTCTATCATAAAAAAACCGAAAAGCTTTTAGCGGTTTTCGACGGATTCGAAAAAGAAGGCAGAAAGTATAAAAAAGACCTTGCGGAAATTAAGGAAGGAATACAAAAAACTCTGAAACAAGGTCAAATGCTTAACGAAAAATTGAAAACGGCAAAAGCTGCTTACGACGAACTTAAAAAAAGTATAACGCCGAAAGCCAACGAACTTATGAAAGAATTGGAAAAAATGGAAAAAAATGTTGACGCAAGAGCCCTTGCTGTCTATAAAAAGCTCAGAAAAGACAGAAAACTTCCCGCAGTCGTAAAGTATTCCGACGGCAGATGTATAAGATGCGGTATGGATATTGCAAACGATATGAAAAATAAACTTCAAGCAAGCGGGGACTGTATAGAGTGTCCTAACTGCGGCAGAATAGTTTATGTTGAGTGATTAAGGTTTGTATAGTGATTAAGGTTGTATATGGAAAAAATTTATTTAGATAATCAGGCAACAACATCTTTGGACTTACAGGTTTTTGAGGCTATGACTCCTTATTTTACCGATATTTACGGTAATGCAAGTTCGCAACATCAGTTCGGAAGGGAAGCCTTGAAAGGAATCGATGCGGCAAGAGAACAGACTGCAAAAGCAATCAACGCTTCGCCGAATGAAATTTATTTCACCGCATCGGGTAGCGAGTCGAATAACTGGGCGATAAAAGGACTTGTTGCGGCAAACGCCAATAAGGGAAATCATATTATAACAACTTCTATCGAGCATCCATCTTTAATGCGCTCTTGCAAGTATCTTGAAGAAAAAGGATACAAAGTAACATATTTACCGGTTGATAAATACGGTATAATAAATTTAGACGATTTAAAAAATGCAATCACCGATAAAACCGTTCTTGTTTCGATTATGACGGCAAATAATGAAATAGGGTCTGTTCAGGATATCCTTTCAATCGGTAAGCTTTTGAAAGACAAGAATATTCTGTTCCATACCGACGCTGTGCAGGCTGTCGGAAGTATGGATGTCAATGTCAAAGAAATGCAGGTCGACGCACTTTCTCTCTCGGCTCATAAATTCCACGGACCGAAAGGTGTGGGTGCCTTGTTTCTCAGAAACGGTGTAAAAATAGAGAAATTTATATCGGGCGGAGAGCAGGAAAGGTCTTTGCGAGCAGGAACATATAATACTCCGGGTATTGTCGGATTAGGAAAGGCAATAGAACTTGCAACAGGGCCCCAGGCTAAAGAGAACAGAGAAAAAATAAAGACGCTCAGAGATTATTTCGTAAACGAAGTTAAATCGAAAATATCCGATGTTATATTTAACGGACCTTGCGACCTTGATAAAAGACTTATTTCAAACGCAAGTTTCTCGTTCAAATTTGTAGAAGGAGAGTCGTTGCTTATGCTTTTGGATTTAAAAGGAATAGCGGTTTCAAGCGGCTCGGCTTGTTCTTCGGGAACACTTGACCCATCTTATGTTTTGCTTGCGACGGGACTTCCGGTGGAATTTTCGCACGGCACTATAAGATTTTCTTTCGGAAAGGACAATACAAAAAAAGAAACCGATTATGTTATTGAAAATTTAATAGAAATAGTGGATAGATTAAGACAAATGTCGCCTTTATACAACAAATAGGAGTTATTATGGAATACAGTAAAAAAGTAATGGAAACATTCGCTTCCCCAAAACACGTAGGAACTATTGAAAATGCAAGCGGAGTAGGCAAGGTGGGAAATCCTACTTGCGGCGATATTATGGAAATATCTCTTCTTATAGACGATAACGAAGTAATAAAAGACGCTAAATTTAAAACTTTCGGCTGCGCAGCGGCAATTGCTTCTAGTTCTATGGCTACCGATATGATTATAGGTATGACCGTCGACGAAGCATTGAAATTAAAAAATAAAGACGTTATAGAAAAATTGGAAGGGTTGCCTCCGCAAAAAATTCACTGTTCTGTTCTTGCAGAAGAAGCTATTAAACTTGCCGTCGAAGATTACAGAGCAAAAAAAGCAAATAAATAACTTTCAATTAGACTTCTTTTTGAATCAGGGTATATTAAGTTTTGATTTACATATCCTACTAAAAAGGAGGAGATTATGAAAGGTTTGTTTATAGGAATAGCCGTAGGTATGATTGCTGCGGCCGCTGCAATGGAAGGTTCAAAAAAATGTATGGTTAAAAACGGTAAAAAACTACTTAAAAAAACTTTGGAAAATCTTGATTTGGAATAATTGCAGTCTTATTTATATAATAAAAAAGCCTCTTAAAAGAGGCTTTTCGTTTAAAGAGTAATTTATTTTATTCGGACGCTTTTTCATCTTTGTCTTTATCTTTGTTTATTCCGAGAAAGTTTGACAGCTTACTTGCCAAATCTTCGTCGTTGTTCTGTTCCGTTTCTTTTTCTACAAGTTTAGTAACTTCGATTTCCAAAACCCTTCTGCGGTTTATTTTAGTTACTTTTATATTAAGATTTGCGTATGTGAAAGAGTCTCCTTCAACGGGAAGTTTTCCGAGTTCTTCTATTACCCATCCGCTTAAAGTGGTCGAGTCGTAATCGTTTTCGTCGATATCGTCCGGATTCATATTGAATTTTTCATAAAAATCTTCAATAGACATAGAACAGTTTACAATATATTTATCTTCGCTTATCTGCCTTACTTCCTCGATAACTTCGTCAGTTTCGTCCCATATTTCGCCGACAAGTTCTTCAAGTATATCTTCTATCGTTACAAGCCCTCTTGTTCCTCCGTATTCGTCTACTACGATTGCCATCTGATTTTTTCCTTTTTGAAGTTCTTTGAGTAAATCGTATATTTTTGTAGTAGAGGTAGTATAAACTACATTTTGCATTAATTTCGATATTGTTAAATTCTGTTCGTCCGCTCTTTTATAAAAATCTTTAAGAGATACCATTCCTATAATGTTGTCAATGGAATTCTTAAATACGGGTATTCTCGAATAACCGCTTTCGTTAAATATCTTCTTTAAGTTCTGAACCTTGTCATTTACGTTTATTCCGATAATATCGACTCTCGGCGTTATTATTTCTATTACTTCGAGGTCGTTGAAAGAAACGGCGCTTTTGATAAGTTCGCCTTCGTGCTTTTCGAGACTGCCGTCTTCTTCTGCTTCTTCAACAAGAGTTATTATTTCTTCTTCTGCCGCAGAATCGTATTTTTTTGATTTAAACAGTTTCGAAACTATTATTTTTATTCCTGTAAACAAATAGTTTAATGGCCATAAAATAATATACATTACATAAATAAGGGGACTCGAAAACAGAGCGATGGCTTCCGGATTTTCTTTTGCAAGACTTTTTGGCGTAATTTCGCCGAATATCAGTACTATTATTGTTGTAACTACCGTTGAAACGGTCGCTCCTATATTTTCACCAAGACTATATGAAAACAACACCGTTGCAATAGTCGCTGCCGTTATGTTGACTATGTTGTTTCCTATAAGGATAGTTGATATAAGTTTATCGTATTTGTTATAGAGTTTTAAAGCAAGTTCTGCTCTGCGTTTTCCTTTTTGTGCAATGTTTTTTATTTTCAGCTTGTTCATTACGGAAAAAGCAGTTTCCGTTGCGGAAAAGAAAGCCGAAAATAAAACCATTATAACAAATGTTATGCTCAAAGCCCATATGGAGCTGTCTGTCATTATTTTCTCCTTGAATTTAATTTAGGTTAAATTATATCAACTATATTATTTTTTGTCAAATTTAATTTGTTATATATAATTTTATGTTTTTATTTATATTTTATTTATTTTAAGCTAAGACTTAATATATGAAATTATCTTAAAAGGTAATACGATTTTTCAGGTAAAGTTTATTTTGTCAAAATGCTTGACATTAATCGTTAAATTGCTTATACTTGTAAAGTATTTATCCTTTACACCTTGCAAGGAGTTTATGTAATGGAACTGATAGATAAAGTTATTTACGGCAAATATCTTTCTTATTACGGGGGACTCCTTACGGATAAACAGAGGGAAGTTTTAAAATTTTATCTTGATATGGATATGTCTTTATTTGAAATTTCCAAAGAATTGAATGTTTCAAGACAGGCGGTAAGGGATATTATAGTTCGTTCAACCGCTTTAATGAACGAGTATGAAAAAAAACTTTCGCTCGTGAAAAAGAACGAAGAACTGCAAAATAAAATTATAGATATTATCAATGGGTGCGATGACACAAAAACTGTATCGGCTCTTAAAAACCTTTATGATTATACGGAGGTGAACTGATGGCGGCATTCAGCAGTTTAAGTGAAAAACTGAGTCATATTTTTTCTAAATTGAAAAATAAGGGAAAACTTTCCGAACTCGAAGTAAAACAGGCTCTGAGAGAAGTCCGTGTAGCACTTCTCGAAGCCGATGTCAATTTTACCGTTGTCAAGAATTTCGTTCAGCGTGTCAGCGACAAGGCTGTCGGTGAGAAAATTTTCGAAAGTCTGACGCCTGACCAGCAGGTTATAAAAATCGTCAACGACGAACTTATAGCCCTTATGGGAAGTACTCAAAGTAAACTTACTTTTTCCGATAAAAAGGTTTCGGTTTATCTGATGTGCGGTCTTCAAGGCAGCGGCAAAACAACAATGTGCGCAAAACTTGCGCTTATGCTTAAAAAACAAGGGAAAAATCCTCTTCTTGCAGCTTGCGATATTTACAGACCTGCGGCAATTAAACAACTTCAAGTTATGGGGGAAAAGGTAAAGGTTCCCGTTTTCGAAATGGGACAGGGTAATCCCGTGAAAATTGCAGAAAGCGCAGTTAAACACGCCGAAAAAAATTCACACGATGTAGTAATTATCGATACCGCAGGACGGCTCCATATAGACGACGAGTTAATGAAAGAGCTTGAAAAAATCAAAGAAAGCGTTAAGCCTTGCGAAATACTTCTCGTTGTTGACTCCATGACAGGTCAGGACGCCGTCAATGTCGCCGAAACATTTAATTCAAGACTCGGTATTACCGGTTCGATACTTACTAAACTCGACGGCGATACAAGAGGCGGTGCGGCTCTTTCGATAAGGGAAGTTACAGGAAAGCCTATTAAACTTTGCGGTATCGGCGAAAAGCCCGAGGATATAGAAAATTTCTATCCTGACAGAATGGCTTC
>CASFOZ010000016.1 GCA_949296455.1 uncultured Eubacteriales bacterium | reverse complement strand
TAAAAAAAATAATAAAAAATAATAATTATTAAAATATTAAACAAAGACATTTTTTTGAAAATATTTTAATATATAATTTAAGTCATTTAGTAAATTTTTATAAATGTTATTTAAGTTAAGGTTTATTAAGAACATTTGTAGTGAATTATAAAATTTTCTATACAGATTTATAGTTTGATGTTATATTTTAATAAATAAAAGAGAACGGTGACCCGTTCTCTTTGCTAATAGTTAATTAAATAATTTATTAGCTGTTTTGAAAAGCTTCTGCTTTTGCTTTGCACATAGAAGTCAATTTCTCTTTATTGTAAGGGGATGATTCTCCGCCGTTTGTATAAAGGAAATATGTACCGTCTTCAGCTTTATATAATATTTCTTCGTATCCTGCAGGATCGCCGTATGTGCCTTGAGTCTTATTTTTAACGATAGTCATTTTCTCGGTATCGTAGACTTTACCTTTAACAGTCTTTTTCATTATTTACCTCCTAAAAGTTTATTATAAAAGAAAATCTTTCAATATTTTATATGAATCTCTTTTACGGTATAAGTATATCATAAAAATATAAAAAAAGATAGCGAATGAAAGACATTTTTTATATATAAAAATATCTTTATTAAAATTTATTTATACTATTCGTCATTTTTCGTTTAATTATAATAATCTATTTAAATTTATTAATAAAAAAATAAATAAAAAAACCGCTTTTTAAGCGGTTTCTTTATTGATTATTTTTGTTATTACTTTTTTGACATAGCATCGCTTATACCGGTGAAAATTACACCAAGAGCATAAGCACCTGCGTCAGGGTAGTTAATGCTTCTGTCGCCGACATTTGCAGCTCTTCCCATTTTAGCAGAAATGTATTTTGTTTTTTCTGCTCCGTCAACAGCTGCCTGAGCAGCTTTTTTCATTGCAGGAATAAGTTCTTCGCCGGCTTTTGCGCTTGCTGTAAGCGAGTCTGCGCAAGGTACTAATGCGTCTATAAGAGTTTTATCTCCGACGACTGCTCCTTTTCCGAAAGACTTTTCACCGGTTTTATATACAGCTTCTGCTGCTGCTTGCATAATATCTGCAAGTCCTTGAAGATTTGTTTCTTTAGCGTCTCCTATGCATTTTGCTGCGCCACGGAAAGCCGAACCCCAAATAGGACCGGAAGCACCGCCACAGTATTCCAATATTATCATTCCGCAACCTTTAAGGAAAGAACCGATATCGTCTTTGTCCACATCGTTCCAGTCTTTTTTAAGTTGCTTGAAACCTTTGGCAACAGACATTCCGAAATCTCCGTCGCCTGCAGCTGAATCGAGTTCACAGAAAGGAACTTCGTTTTCAATAATGATATTTGCCATTGTGTCAACCATAAATATAAAATCTTGTGTGGTAAGTTTATTCATTTTGTCCTCCGATTATAATTTGAGTGCAGGGGTGTTAACCTCATAATCCAACATTTCTTTAAGTTCTGCGTCAAGTTTAAGTATCGATACAGACGCACCTGCCATATCGATAGCAGTCATATAGTTGCCTACTAATGTTTTGTAAATATTTATTTTCTTTTCTTCAAGCACATTGCTTACAGAATTATTGAAGAGATAAAGTTCTTGAAGAGGAGTTGCTCCGAAACCGTTGATTAAAAGCGCAATTTCATCACCTTGTTTGAGTTTTAAATCGGTTATGATTGCGTTAACGATTCTTTTTGCAAGTTCATCGCTCGATTGAATCTTTTCTCTTGCTATTCCGGGTTCGCCGTGAATTCCTACGCCGAATTCCATTTCATCGTCACCGATATCAAATGTAGGAGTTCCTTTTGCGGGAACAGTGCAGGATGTAAGAGCGAAACCTAAACTTCTTACATTTGCTATTGCCTTGTTGGCAACTTCTTTTGCTTCTTTAAGGCTCTTGCCTTTTTCGGCTGCAGCGCCTGCTATTTTATGTACGAATACCGTACCTGCCACACCTCTTCTTCCTACGGTGTAAAGTGAATCTTTAACCGCGATATCGTCGTTTACGTAAACTTGTTCAACATTAATATCGTCGTCTTCTTTTGCCATTTCAGCTGCTCCGTCAAAATTCATGCAGTCACCGCTGTAATTCTTTATAATAAGAAGGGTGCCTTTTTTGGAGGCAGATTTGCATATTGCGTTATATACCTGAATGGTTGTAGGAGATGCAAATACATCGCCGCATACTGCTACGTCGAGCATTCCTTTTCCTACAAAGCCTGCGTGTGCCGGTTCATGGCCGCTGCCGCCACCACTTATTAAGGTTACTTTATCTTTGTTGATTTCTTTCTTTTTTACTATTTTGTGCTTTTCGATAAATTCAAGTTCGGGATGTGCTTTTGCAAGACCTTGGCACATTTCGATAACAAAAGTTTCAGGTTTATTGATTATCTTTTTCATATCTATTTCTCCTGTTAATTAGCAGCAGCATTCTTCCTTAGCTGTGCTTCCGAGTTTGTCAGCTGCAAGTATTGCTGCTGCAACCATATCTGCCGTTACGGGGAAGGGCATTGCATGAATCGATTCTTCGGGGATACATGCTTTTTCTGCTACCTGCTTTAATAAAGCGCTGTTGTTTTTGGTAAGTTCTTCTGCGCTGCTTCCGATATCTTTTAAGCATACGGGAAGTCCTACGCTGAGACAGAAGGAAAGTACTTCTTCAATTTCTTCCATAGGTGAATTTTCAAGAACAAGCTGAGTAAGTGTTCCGAATGCAACTTTTTCACCGTGGAAATATTTATGGGTTCCTTCGAGTATGGTAAGTCCGTTTGCTACTGCGTGAGCTGCTGCAAGACCGCCGCTTTCGAATCCGAGTCCCGAAAGAAGAATGTTAGTTTCAATTATTTTTTCAAGAGACTGTGTAACTACTTTGCATTCGCAAGCTTGTTTTGCTTTGAGACCGTCTGAAATAAGAGATTCATAGCAAAGTCTTGCAAGATTAAGTGCTGTTTCTGTTCCTTTTGCAGGAGGACATTTGCCTTCTCTTGCTCCGCAGGGAAGTCCTGCGTTTACATTACTGAAACTGTTGTGAGTTGCACGAGCTTCGAAATATGTTGAAAGTGCGTCGCCCATTCCGGATACAAGGAATCTTACCGGTGCGTTTGCAATAACGGTTGTGTCGATAAGTACTACACTGGGGCTTTGTTTGAAATATGCATAATCATCAAAAGCTCCGTCTTCGTGATAAAGAACGGCTGAGTGACTTGTCGGAGCATCGGTTGCTGCTATTGTGGGGCATATAATAAGTGCACCGCCTTCTGCAACGCACTTAGATGTATCGATAGCTTTACCGCCGCCGAGACCTATGATACAGTCGCATTTATTTTCTTTTGCTATTTTCTGCAAAGCTGCGACTTCAGACCTTGAACATTCGCCTTTGAAAGGTGCTTTAACGAGGCTTATTCCGAATTTCTTTTCGGTAGCGTCGAGTTTTGAAGCAACACGGGCGACATCGTCTTTATGTGCTATCAATAATGCCTTCTTTCCGAAGGTAGATACGAAGTAGCCGAGGTTTAAAAGCTCGTCTTCGCCTTGTACAAATTTTGTTGGGCAAATAAATGCTTTTCTCATAATTTTTCTCCTTTTTTAACATAAAGTTATTAGTTATATTATAGAACATTTTTTTAAAAGTAGCATTAAAAAAAACGGACATTATATAGGAAATTTTTATAGTAATTTTTAGCACAATTATAAATAAAAAATTGTCTTGCGACAATATTGTTTATTTAACTATATATTTATAAAATAGAGAGATTAGTTTTAATTACAGGGATGGATTGAAAAGCTCTATTTTGCTGTTTGTTATTCTGTATTGATTGGGAGTTAGTCCCGTAAATTTTTTAAATACTTTTATAAAATAACCGCTGTCTTCGAACCCGCATTCAAACGCTATCGATATAATGGTAAGGCGGGTAGTTACAAGTAAATTTTTAGAAGCTTCCACTCTGACTTTGTTAACATATTCCGTAATACCCTGACGCATTACCTTTCTGAAAAGTTTACTGAAATAACTTGAACTTATATTACAAAGACTTGCAAGAAGTTCGGTATTGATAGTTTTACTGTAATTTGAATTTATGTATCGTATCGCAGGGTCGATTGCCGACGGAATGTATTTTATTTCGTTGGTTTGTTCGTTTTCCGTATTGTCGTTTGAATTATCTTCGGGTATCTGTTCGGGAATCAAATTATCTTCGGTGATTGCCGGAATCGGTTTTTTGATGTTCATAACGGAAGAAAAAGCATAATTGGATATATAATAAATCAAATCGGAATAATCTTTAAGCTGTTCAAAATTTACCTTACTTAATTTTCCGTAAAAGTTTTTTGTATCGAAAAGGGGAATTTCGCTTTTGCTGTCTTCGGTAACTACGGTTTTGATATTGTAATTTTCATATGGTTTATCGAGTAGTACTTGTCCGCACATTATTGCTCCTAAATAATAGTCTTTATAAAAAATAGGAACGGCAAAATCAATAATACCCATATGGCAGGCATAAATGTAAGTATGTTTTGAGCGTGCGGCTTCCAAACCGCCGTATGAATCGCATTTTTCGCATAACTTTTTATATTTGGGTATGGAGCGCACTAATTTACAGAATTCGCTGCAACAACTGTGCTCTGTCAGAGGTTTTCCCGTGTAATCTACTGCTATTAAAGACATTTTTAAAGGACGAGCAAGTTCGTCCTGTAATTTCTGAAAATCGCACAGATTAATAAGTTCGCTTAAATTAAGATAATTAAAATTATTATCGTTATTCAAAATATACTCCGTGATTTCCGCATTTTACTTAATTTCGGAATTTATAATATAATTTTATAAAAATATTATAACATATTTATCGAAAAATGTATATATTTTTATAAATATTTTATAAGGAAATAAAATATTTGTTTGCCAAATAATTTTAAAAGGGTTAATATATTGTTATAATAATTAATAAAATATAGCCGATATGATTATCAGGTTCAATTATTAAGTATAAATTTAATATTAAATTACTTGTTTTTCGAGAGGTCAGTATGCCGTTAAAAAGAGATGAAATAAAAGATGAGTACAAATGGAAATTGGAAGATATTTTTTCTTCGGACAGCGAGTGGGAGCGAGTTTTTAAAGAGCTTGATAACGAAAAAGATGAAATCCTTAAATTCAAAGGAAAACTTTCCGACAAAAAAACCTTGCTTTCATATTTCAGATTTTCCGACAGCATATCGAAAAAAATTACCGATATTTATGTTTATGCCCGAATGAAAAAAGATGAAAATGTTGCCGAAACAAAATATGTGGACTTTACCGAACGAGCCGATAATCTTTCGGTTAAGATATCTTCTCTTTCTTCTTTTGCGTCTCCCGAACTTGTTTCTTTGGACGAAAACTATCTTAAAGAATGCGCAAACGATAAAGAATTTTCAGATTATTCTTACAGATTGGAAAAATTTATAAAGAATAAAAAACATATCTTATCTTCGGAAGCCGAAAAAATACTTGCCGAAGTTGGAAGTTTTTCAGAAGGTTTTCAAAATATTTTTACAATGTTCGATAATGCCGATGTGCGTTTTAAGGATGTAGTTATGCCGGACGGAACAAATGTCGAAATGTCCCACGGCGTTTACGGTTTGCTTTTGCAAAATAAGTCGAGAGAGGTGAGAAAACAAGCTTATGACAGTATGTTCGACGCATATGCTCAGATGATTAATACTATAAGCGAAATTTATGCGGGGAATGTCAAGCAGGATTGGTTTTATGCAAAAACACGTGGGTATAAAAGCTGTCTGGAACACGCTTTAAATGTCGAGGACGCCGATGAAAAGGTATATCTTAATTTGTTGGAGTCGGTTGGCGAAAATTGTAAATATCTTTCGGATTATATTGAATTCAGAAGGAAAAAACTCAATCTCGATAAAATCGCATTCTGTGATTTGCATGTACCGCTTTTTGATAATGCCGAACTTTCATTAGAATACGATGAAGCATATTCGCTTGTCGAAAAGGCGCTCGCAGTTTTAGGCGACGATTATATTTCTGTATTTAAATCCGCTAAAAACGAAAGATGGATTGACGTTTTCGAAACCAAAAATAAAAGAAGCGGAGCTTATTCTTGGGGGACCTATAATTCACATCCGTATGTTCTTCTTAATTATCATAAAACAACTCACGATGTGTTTACTATTGCCCATGAAATGGGACATGCCATTCATTCTTATTACAGTAATAAAAATCAGCCTTATGCAAAAGCAGGGTATGAAATATTTGTAGCGGAAGTTGCATCAACCGTGAACGAAATGCTTTTACTCAGATATCTGTTGTCGCAAAGCAAGGATTCTAATATGAAAAAATTTCTCTTGTCGTATCTTATCGATATGATAAGAACAACTTTGTTCCGTCAAACTCAATTTGCGGAATTTGAATTCAAGGCCCATAAATTAGTCGAAGAAAATAAATCTTTAAACGCTGAAACTCTTAACGAATTATATCTCGATTTGAATAAAAAATATTACGGCAAAAATATCGATTTTGATAAAATAAAGTACGAATGGGCCCGTATACCGCATTTTTACAACAGTTTTTATGTGTATAAGTATTCTACGGGAATTATTTCTGCAATCGCAATCAGTGAAAATATCATTAATAAAAAACCCGGTGCCGCTAATAATTATATAGAATTTCTTAAAGCGGGCGGTAGTGCGTCTCCTGTCGATATTCTGAAAATTGCAGGTGTTGATTTGACGACAAAAGAGCCGTACGATAAGGCTATGAAAGTTTTCAAAGAAACTTTAAAGGAGTTAAAATCAGAGTGAAAAAGAAACTTGTTTTAGTATTACTTCTGTTCTCTTTTTTATTGATTGTTCTTTGCGGTTGCGGTTCAGTCACATTTAACAATATTCTTTCAACCGATGGAAGCATTACTCAGCAATTCGTTATCGAAGTTGATTCCGAGTCGGATTTGGATATTCTCGATTCCGTTGAAATAATGTTCAGACAAATGAATTACAGCGTGGAAAGAAATGTCGATACACCCAATATTTTGAAAGCAAGCAGGTATTTTTCAAGTTATACCGATTATTACATTTTCTACGGTTTAACGGGTGACGAGGAAAACGAGAACGAAGGGGAAGTTATAAAAGGTTTTTGGTTTAACAAATACGTTACCGTAACAAGTACGGTTTTTGCCGATATCGCAAACGAAGATTTCGTTATGCCTTATTACGAAATATATTTCAAAAATTACGATTTAAACAGGCTTAAAGATGTGGAATTCATTTATACTTACGGTACTAAATATGCTACCGTTTATGGCGAAGACGCAGATTTTACCACTGAGAATAACGGAGTTTATCTTTATACTTGGTATCTTGATTACGATAATATTACAAAAAATATAACCCTTGTTCAGATTGCGCCGAACAGCGCAGTGTGGTATACTATAGCGATAGTGGGAAGTATTGTGTTGATATCAATTCTTGTTATTATCACAAAACTGCTTCTTAAAAAGAAAAATACTAAGGAGAACTTATATGGCGGGCGGACAGACTAAAACGGCACAACAAAGACTGATGCCGAATAATCTCGAAGCGGAACAATCTTTACTTGCTTGTATTCTTATTAACGACGATGTTGCAAATGATGTTGTTCCGGGATTGAAAAAAGAGGATTTTTACGGACAGGCTCATCAGCTTATTTTTCAGGCTATGTTCGAAATTTATATGCAGAACAAACCGGTTGATTTGGTTACTGTTTCCGATACTTTGGAAAGAGAAGGTAATCTTAAAAAAATAGGCGGTATCGAGTATATATCGTCTCTTTCCGTTATGCTTCCGAGTAGTGCAAGTTACAAATATTACAGAGATATAGTTATAAGAGATTCCATATTAAGAAGACTGATTAACAGTGCGGAGAAGATTATTGAGAATGCTTACGAAAGTAAAGACGCCAATAATTCTCTTGCTCTTGCGGAAAAATATGTTTTCGATATTTCCAAAGACAGAGACAAATCTTCGCTTTTACATATCGGAACCCCGTTAAATGAGGCCATAGAAAGAATTGAAATAGCTTTTAAAGATAAATCCAAATTAAGCGGGCTTTCTTCGGGATACGGAAATCTCGATATGCTTACCAACGGGCTTCAAAAGTCGGACCTTATTCTTATTGCTGCAAGACCAGGATTCGGTAAAACGACTTTTGCATTAAACATTGTTGCGAATATGGCGGCAAAAAGCGCATCTGACGGGGACAAGAAAGTTTGTGCCATTTTTTCTCTCGAAATGCCTGCCGTTCAACTTGTGCAAAGGCTTCTTTGTTGCATATCGAAAACCTCAATGAGCGACGCCAAAAAAGGTGACCTCGACGATGAAGATTTTAAGAGACTCCATAAAGCATCGGTTATTCTCAATAATTCAGATATTTATATAGACGATACTTCGGTAACTTCTCCCGGCGAAATCCTTTCTAAATGCAGAAGACTTTTCAGAGAAAAGGGAAGATTGGATTTAGTAGTCGTCGATTATTTGCAGCTTATGAACTCACCGGAAAAAAAGGACAGCAGACAGCAGGAAGTTTCCGAAATTTCCCGTATGATGAAAATAATAGCGAAAGAACTGAATGTTCCGTTGCTTTTAATTTCTCAGTTATCACGTGCCATTGACCAGAGAAAAGACGATAAGAGACCAAAACTTTCAGACCTGAGAGAATCGGGTGCAATCGAACAGGATGCCGATATTGTTATGTTTATTCATAAAGACGACGCTAATGCCGCTCTTTCAATGGAAACGGTCGAAAAAATTCAGCTTATTGTCGCAAAACACAGAAACGGTGAAGTCAGTGATAAACTCAGATTCAATTTCATAAGACCTTTCCTTAAATTCGAGGAGCTTGCTACCGATTTTGCAAATGACGGTTCGGGGACTGTTGCAACGGAATATGCTAAGAGTAAAGATTTTACCGAAAATTCTCCGAAAGGTTCAGGCGATATCATTATTGAAGAAGAAATAAACGAAATAGAAGCCGAAGCTTTTGAAAATCAATATAAAGAAGATTCGGAACATATGGATTATCTTGCGGAGTACCAAAAGAAATTTGAAGAATAATTTGATTGTATATATAAAAAAACCGCTTTAAGTTAAGCGGTTTTTTTGTTTTGTTTTTTTTGTTTATTATTAATACATTTCAGGATTCATTCCGGGAGCTGCCGGTACAGGGGGTTCAGGTATATCGCATACGAGAACTTCTGTCGTCAATAATGTAGCTGCTACCGATGCTGCGTTTTGGAGAGCGGAACGTGCTACCTTGGTCGGGTCAATTATTCCGGCTTTAACCATATCGCAATAAGTGTTCTTTAACATATCGTATCCGTAGTTGATATTTCCTTTACAGGAGGCGAATATATTGTTTATAATTACGCCGCCGTCTAAACCGGCATTTGCGGATATTTGTCTTATCGGTTCTTCAAGCGCTTTCAATACGCACATTGCACCGGTCTTTTCTTCGTCTTCAAGGGTATTTGCTATATTGCTAACCGTTTTTGCAACTTGTAATAATGCGACGCCGCCTCCGGGAATTATTCCTTCTTCGACTGCGGCACGAGTTGCTGCAAGCGCATCTTCTATTCTGAGTTTTGTTTCCTTTAATTCTACTTCCGTTGCTGCGCCTACATTTATTACTGCGACGCCGCCTGCAAGTTTAGCAAGCCTTTCCTGTAATTTTTCTTTATCGTAATCGCTTGTTGTTGCTGCAATCTGCGTTTTGATGGATTTAATTCTTGCGCTTATTTCCTTGCTTTCTCCGTATCCGCCGACAATCGTTGTATTCTCTTTGTCGACTTTTACTTGTTTGGCTCTTCCGAGCATATCTACGGTTGCACTTTTAAGTTCAAGTCCGAGTTCTTCGCTTATTACCTTGCCGCCTGTAAGTATCGCTATATCTTCAAGCATTGCCTTTCTTCTGTCGCCGAAACCGGGTGCCTTAACTGCTACGCAATTAAATACGCCTTTCAGTTTATTTAATATTATTGTTGCTATTGCTTCGCCTTCGATATCGTCGGCTATTATGAGCAATTTCAATCCCGATTTTACAACTGCTTCGAGTACCGGCAGTATTTCCTGTATATTCGATATCTTCTTATCGGTTATCAATATGTAACAGTCATCGAGTACTGCTTCCATTTTATCGGTATTTGTTACCATATAAGGGGAAGCATATCCTCTGTCAAATTGCATTCCTTCAACAAAAGTTAAATCGGTTTTCATTGTTTTGCTTTCATCGACGGTTATTACGCCGTCTTTACCGACTTTCTCCATTGCGTCGGATATCAATTTACCGATATTTTCGTCTCCAGCCGATATGGACGCTATCTGCGCTATTGCAGTCTTGCTTTCTATGGGCTTGCTGATATTTTTAAGTTCGTTTACGACTGCTTCCGTCATTTTCGCAATTCCTCTTTTAAGTATCATAGGATTTGCTCCTGCGGCAACATTCTTTAATCCTTCTCTTATTATTGCTTGCGCAAGTACCGAAGCAGTAGTTGTTCCGTCACCGGCAACATCGTTGGTCTTTACCGAAACTTCTTTTATTAACTGTGCGCCCATGTTTTCAAACTTGTCTTCGAGTTCTATTTCTTTTGCAATAGTTACTCCGTCGTTAGTGATAAGGGGAGCTCCGAATTTCTTTTCAAGTACTACATTGCGTCCTCTCGGTCCAAGTGTTATTTTTACTGCGTTTGCAAGATTGTTTACGCCTTTTTCGAGTGCTTTTCTTGCTTCTTCTCCGTATTTAAATTGTTTTGCCATTTTTATCACTCCTTTATTCTTCTACTATTGCAAGCACATCGCTTTGCCTTAATATTGTTACTTCTTTATTTTCCAATTTAAACTGACTTCCGGCATATTTGTTAAATAAAATTATATCTCCGACTTTAATCTGCATTACGACTTCCTTGCCGTCGATTACTCCGCCGGGACCTACTGCTATTACTTTTGCAAGTTGCGGTTTTTCCTGAGCCGTTCCGGGAAGTACTATTCCTCCTGCGGTCTTTTCGACTTTTTCTACTTCTTCGATTACTATTTTATCAAACAATGGTTTAATAGTCATTTTAAACCCTCCTTATGTTTTTTTGGCAGTCATAATGTTTGACTGCTAATCGTTATAATTATAGCATATAAATGTATTTTGTAAAGTCATTTATACCATTTTTTTAAATCTCCGTTAAATTATTTTAAGTCGATTTTTGATTTAAATTGTATAACTTTAAAATTTCATTTTATTTTTAATTACAGCCTTTTACCGCAAATATTTATTAAAACAATCTGTTATATGCTTTCAAAATATTTGTTAAAATGTTATAATATATCTAATATAAATTATTTTATTTTGTTTTTAATCTAAAACGAATATTTTTAGTTCAGAGGTATATTATGGATAAATGGGATGACAGATTTATGGATATAGCAAATACCGTTGCTAAATGGTCTTCGTGCTATCAGGAAAACCGACAGGTTGGGGCGGTAATTGCACGTGACAAGAGAATTTTAACTACCGGTTATAACGGCGCAGGTTCCGGAATTAAAAATTGCAAGGAACGTGGCGAATGTATGAGAAAAAAATTGAATATTGAGTCGGGGACAAGGCAGGAACTTTGCTTTGCCGTTCATGCCGAACAAAATGCTATTATTCAGGCTGCGAGAATGGGTATCAGCGTCGAAAACGCTACTTTATATTGCACTCATCAACCTTGCGTTATTTGCGCAAAAATGATTATTAACAGCGGCATTACCAGGGTTGTTTACAGTCAAGGCTATCCTGATGAATTTTCTCTTCAAATGTTCGAGGAAGCAGGCGTAAAATTAGAGAAATATTAATACATAAATTATTTGTTTTTTGAGGCGTTTATGGAAATAGGTATCAGTACTGCCACCTTTTTCGGTAAAGACGTTACCGAAAACGCATTTGATAATTTGCGTGCTCTCAATGTGAAAGTTACCGAGGTTTTTTTAAATACTTTTTTTGAATATAAACCTTCTTTCGGAAATATGCTTGCCGAACGCAAAGAAAATATAAAAGTACATTCCATGCATGCTCATACTAACAGTTTCGAACCGGAACTTTTTAACGATGTGGACAGAACCAGACTCGATTCCGTTCAGATTCTTAAAAAGGTTTTGAGAACGGGCAAAAAACTCGGAGCAAAGTTTTATACTTTTCACGGTGCCACCAGATTAAAAAAGCGAGCTTATAATTTTGATTATTCGGTATTAGGACAAAAAGTCGAAGGAATTAATTCCATTATGAATGAATACGGTATTACATTATGTTATGAGAATGTCCATTGGGCTTATTTTTCCGAACCTGAATTTTTCGAAAAATTAAAACCGTATGCGCCGAATATAGGTTGTTGTTTCGATAATAAACAAGCAAGACAGTCTGGTATAGATTATAAAGAATTTCTTAAAGTTATGAACGGTCGCCTTAAAACCGTTCATGTATCCGATTTTGACGAGAACGGGAAAATGTGCGTTCCGGGAAAAGGTAGGTTCGATTTTACGGAATTGTTTAAAATTCTTTCCGATATGAATTTTCAAGGGTGCGTCCTTATTGAACTTTACGGGAACGATTACAATAATAT
The DNA here is from genome assembly GCA_949296455.1 of uncultured Eubacteriales bacterium. GTDB lineage: Bacteria > Bacillota > Clostridia > Christensenellales > CALVMC01 > CALVMC01. Next base: position 2,863 of record CASFOZ010000016.1, on the reverse strand, counting down.
ATTCGATTTAAAAGACGGTATCGATTATTTAAACGAAATAAAATATAAACTTAATATAAATTAAAGGGAGGAGTTATGGAAAACAAACTTAAATTATCTTTCGATTACGGGAATATGATGAATATCAGAATAGGCAAAAACGGATTCAGTCGTTCTGATATCGAAAATGCCGAAGCCGTTGCAAAAAAAGCTTTCGACAGCTTTCAGAAAGAGAGAGGCAAAGGTATGACGGGATGGAGCGAGCTTCCTTATAATCAAAAAGAAATTACCGAAGATATTTTAAAAACCGCAAAAGAAATCCGCTCGAAGTATAAATATTTTGTTGTTTTGGGAATAGGTGGAAGCGCATTAGGACCGCTTGCGGCTTTTCAGGCTTTGAAGCATCTTCATTATAATGAACTTAAAGACAGTGTAAGAAACGGCCCTAAATTCTATGTTGAAGACAATGTCGACCCTGAAAGAATGAATGCTCTTCTTGATGTTATAGATGTAAACTCTACAATGTTCAATGTTATTACAAAAAGCGGTTCCACAAGTGAAACAATGAGTCAGTATCTGATTATTTCGGATATTATAAAAAAATGTCTCGACGGTACCGCAAAACTTAAAGACCATATTATTGCAACTACAAGCGCAAACAGCGGTAATCTAATCAAAATAGCTAAGGAAGAAAATCTCAAAACTTTTTATATTCCCGACGGAGTAGGAGGAAGGTTCAGCGAACTTTGTCCTGTCGGTCTTCTTCCAGCGGCGGTACTTGGAATAGATATCAACGAAATGCTCGAAGGAGCCGCTATTATGGATAAAGCTTCGGATAAATCGAATATCTATCAAAACGCACCTTTGATGTCGGCACTTTTAAAATATCTTTCAATGAAAAACGGGAAAAATATTTCTGTTATGATGCCTTATGCAGACAGTCTGAAATATGTAGCAGATTGGTATGCTCAACTTTGGGGAGAAAGTTTAGGAAAAAAATTCGATTTAAAAGGCAAGGTTGTTAACTGCGGACAGACTCCCGTAAAAGCTTTGGGTGTTACCGACCAACATTCTCAGATTCAGCTTTTTAACGAAGGGCCGGACGATAAGGTGATAACTTTTATAGGCGTAAAAAAATTCAGAAGCGATTGTCTTATTCCGCAAGGATTGGAAAAATATGAAAACGTAAACTTCTTATGCGGTCACTATATGTCGGAATTAATTAACACCGAACGGGATGCGACTGCCTATGCTTTGATGTCAAACAATAAACCAAGTTCAATGATTATGCTTGATGAAGTTAATGAAAATTCTTTCGGACAGCTGCTTATGTTTTTCATGTTAGAAACGGCTTATTGCGGTGCTATGCTTAATATAAATACTTTTGACCAGCCGGGTGTGGAACAAGGTAAGAATGCAACTTATGCTATGTTCAACCGTCCCGGTTATGAAAATCTTAAAGCCGAAATAAGTAAGGGAATAAGCCGAGACGATGAATTTATAATCGGGAAATAATGCAACAAATTAAAAAATAATTACGATTTAAAATCATTCAATTTGTTATCGGTTATTTCGCAATTTTATTGAAATTTGTAATTACAATGCGTTTTAAGGCAAATATAACTACTTTTAGGTTATATTTGCTTTTTTCATGCTATTAGTTTGACAAATATTTTTTCATTTGCTAAACTGAAAAAAACGAATAAATCGGGGGTGGCCGAAAGGTCTGAGATTATACCCATAGAACTTGTTAGGTAATGCTAGCGTAAGGAATTTGTTCTTTATATCATTTCTTGCAAGTTTCCGATAAAAAGGAGGCTTTTTTTATGGAAGTTTTAACAACCGAAGAAATTATCTATCTTTCGGTAACCGGCGCAATTGCGTTGCTTGCAGTTATTGCAGGCGTAACAATCAATGCGTTAAAAAAAGATTGGATGAAATACTACTATTATGTTATGGCTGCAATTGTTGCGGTTTATGCAATAACGGTTATTTCGCTCAACTTCGATGCTTTCGAGCAAGGTTATCAGGTTTGGCTGACCTTGGGAGTTTTTGCAGCTATTGCGGTAATAATTGCTCTGCTTGTTTTTGCCGACAAGTACAATGTCAAGCACGGTAAAAATATTCAGAGCGGCAACACTAAATTTTTAGTTTATTCAGGTGTATTTATTGCGTTAAGTTTCGCTTTATCTTACATAACTTTTTTCAGATTGCCGCAGGGCGGTTCGATTACATTTTTCAGTATGCTGCCCCTTATGATTTTTTCATATGTTTTCGGCGTTAAAAAAGGACTTTTAATATGTTTTATTTACGGCTTACTGCAATCTATTCAGGATCCGTGGATTGTTCATCCGATACAGTATTTTCTCGATTATCCGATAGCTTTTGCAATGATAGGACTTACGGGGTTATTTGCTAATGAAAAATTGAGTCCTCTGAAATTTATATGCGGTGTAGCAGTAGCTGCGGTTGCAAGATACATTCCTCATGTTATTTCAGGAGCAGTGTATTTCGGAAGTTACGGTCAGGATTACGGTATAACAAGCGCAGTTGCTTGGGGATTTTTATATAATTTATTTGTTTTTGTAGATGCAGCGCTCTGTGCTGTAGGCGGATTTTTCCTTCTTAAAAATAAACAGTTCAGACTTACTTTAAATAAACTTAAAAACGATTGTCTTAAAAATAAAAATAATTCTAAGGAAAAAGAAGGAAAAGAAGAACTTCCGGAAGGTGCGGTTAAAAATTACGATAATAGCGTAAATTCCGAATTAACGGATAAATTCAATGAAATAACGGAAGACTCTGAAAAAACTCTTAATGAAGAAAATAATGAAAAAGTAACAAATAATAATGTTAATTAATTTAAATTTATTTAATTATATTT
>CASFOZ010000015.1 GCA_949296455.1 uncultured Eubacteriales bacterium | reverse complement strand
GACCATGCGAAAAAGCAGGGTTTTGATGTGGTTATAATAGATACTGCAGGTCGACTTCATATCAATGAAGAGTTGATGAATGAACTCAAAGAGATAAAGAAAGAAGTCAAACCTCAAGAAATTTTGCTTGTTGTGGATGCTATGACTGGACAAGATGCTGTGACAATAAGCGAAAGCTTCAACAAGGACCTAGACATTTCTGGTGTCATTCTTACAAAACTTGACGGCGACACGCGTGGCGGTGCTGCTCTTTCCATAAAAGCCATTACTGGAAAACCTATTAAATTTTCAGGTGTAGGCGAAAAAATCGGCGATATAGAACCTTTCTATCCAGACAGAATTGCCAGCAGAATTTTAGGTATGGGCGATGTTCTTACTCTTATTGAAAAAGCTCAGACGATAATGTCGGAAAAAGAGGCGCAGGAATTACAAAAGAAAATTCGTCAGCAAACTTTTACCTTGGACGATTTTCTGAAACAATTCGATAATATCGGAAAAATGGGAAATATTCAGGAAATGCTTTCTATGGTTCCGGGTTTAGGGAATAAAATAAACGCTTCGAATATGGAAATAGACGAAGGGCGTATCAAAAAAATGAAAGCTATCATACAATCAATGACTCCGCTTGAAAAAACCGAACCCGAACGCATTAAATCCAGTCAGAAAAAAAGAATAGCCGCAGGAAGCGGAACGACTATTCAGGATATAAATCAATTACTCAAACAATTTGACAACACCAAACTTATGATGAAACATATGGCAAACGGCGGTGCAAAAAAATTCGGAAAATTACCGTTTTAAACGGAACTATGGAGGTTATATAAAAATGGCAGTAAAATTAAGATTAACAAGAATGGGAGCAAAAAAACACCCTACATACCGTATAGTCGCTATCGATGAGAGAAAGGCAAGAGACGGACAGTATCTTGAAAAAGTAGGTTTTTATGACCCTAATCAAAATCCGGCTGAAGTTAAAATCGACGCTGAACTTGCAAAAAAATGGCTTAACAACGGAGCGCAACCGACAGATACCGTTCGTGCCATGCTCAAAAAAGCCGGAATAATAGAAAAGTAATACGGTGAAAATATGCGTGAATTAGTTGAATATATCGTTAAAGAATTAGTAGATAATTACGAAGGTTGCAGCGTTGAGGTCGACGACGAAAACGCTCTTATTACAGTTACCGTAACAAAAGACGAAATAGGTAAGGTAATCGGAAAACAGGGCAGAATTGCCAAAGCAATCCGTACCATAGTTAAATCTGCAAGCAGAAACGGAAAAAAATATTTTGTCGAAATAAAAGAAGCTCAGGCTTAATATTATGAATTTAATTGAAATAGGGATAATTTTAAAACCGCAAGGTATTAAAGGCGAGATTAAGATTCAACCTAAAACCGATGATGTATCTCGTTTCAATAAACTTTCGTATATAATTTTAGACGGAGCGGAAAGAAAGGTAATCAAAGTGCGCACGATTGACCGTGCCGCTTTTCTTTTAATCGAAGGAATTTCCGACAGAAACGAAGCCGAAAAATTAAGGGGCAAAAGCATTTTTGTTCATAGAAAAGATTCTGTAAAAGATAATGACAGATATTTTATAGACGATGTGATAGGCTGCTCTGTATCAGGGGAAAATTGCTGTTACGGAAAGGTAATTGAAATTATGAAAAACAAATTAAACAGAGATGTTTATGTTATTGAAAATAACGGCAAAAAGATACTTTTTCCTTTTATCTCATCGCTTGTTGTTTCCGTCGATATCGAAAATAAGAACATTAAAGTTGACGATAAGGTGTTTAAAGAGGTCTCGGTAAATGAAGTTTAATATACTTACTCTTTTTCCGGAAGCCTATCTTCCTTTGCAATCGGGAGTAATAGGAAGGGCGGTAAAGAAGGGTGTTATTACTCTTAACATAGTTAATATCCGTGATTATTCCTCGGATAAGCATAAAAAATGCGACGATGCGCCGTATGGGGGAGGAGCGGGAATGGTTATGACCGTTCAGCCTTTGACCGATGCCGTAAATGCTGTGGATTCCGAAAGGAAAAGCAAAAGGATATACCTTTCGCCAAAAGGCGTAAAACTTGACCAAAATAAAGTCAAAGAGTTATCGGAGTATGAGGAATTGACTTTGGTTTGCGGTTGCTATGAAGGAGTTGACCAGCGTTTTATCGACGCAGAAATAGACGAGGAAATTTCCGTTGGGGATTATATACTCACGGGAGGGGAGCTTGCGTCGATGATAATAGTAAATTCCGTATCGAGATTGAAAGAAGGAGTTTTGGGAAACAATGAAACGACTGAAGAAGAAAGTTTTGAAAACTATCTTCTCGAATATCCCCAGTACACAAAACCGAGAGTATATAACGGGAAAAAGGTTCCCGATGTGCTTCTCAGCGGAAATCACGAGCAGATAAAACAGTGGCGCCTAAAACAAAGTATAAGGTTGACTCGTAAATTCAGGCCGGATTTATACCGCAAATATTATAAAAATCGCAGTAAAATATAAATATTTAAGTTAAATTTTTGTTGCAGTTTAATTTTAAACAGTAGTTAAAAGGTGAATTATGAATATACAGTGGTTTCCCGGCCATATGACTAAAACTTTAAGACAGATGAAAGAGGATATTAAATGTGTGGATTGCATTGTTTATATTCTCGATTCAAGAGCTGTTGCCGCAAGTTTTAATCCCGAGTTCTTATCTTTTGTTAAAGATAAGCCGGTTTTATATGTCCTTAATAAAGCCGATATGGTGGAGAGAGAGGATATTGCTGCGTGGAAAATACGACTCGAAAATGAAGGGAAAACAGTTGTTGTTTCTCAGGGAAATTCAAAAAAAGACGTCGCAGAAATAATTGATAAATTAAAAACACTGAATAAAGCCAAAATCGAAAAATTTAAAAACAAAGGCGTTAATGCAACGGTGAGAGGAATGGTTATAGGTATTCCGAATTCCGGAAAATCAACCGTTATAAATTCACTATGCGGCGGAAAAAAGACAAAAACAGGAAATAAAGCAGGAGTGACAAGAGGCAGACAATGGGTTAGAATTTCAGAAAATCTTGACCTTATGGATACGCCGGGAACGCTTTCGCCGAGATTTGAAAATAAAATCCTCGCTTGTCATACGGCTTTGATAGGAAGCATTAACGATGTAATTCTTGACAGTGAAGAACTTGCGTATGAACTTGTGGCTTTTCTTTCGGAGAGATATTTTGAAAAGTTTTGTGGGTATTATAAAATTACGGAAGAGCAAATCGTCGAGTATGGGAAAACGCCCGCCGATTTAATTAATGTGGTATGTAAAAATCGTAACTGCTTAAAAAAAGGCGGAGAGTGCGATTATGAACGGATTTCAAAGGCTTTGATAGACGATTTCAGAAATTGCAGAATAGGTAAACTTATGCTTGAAAAAGCCGATGAGATATTCGATAATTAATTGATTGAGATTTTATTCGATAACGGTTGACAATAATTCCGATTAGATATTTTTACTTGCAGACTTGTTTGATATTTTGTATGCGGATTTTTTATAAAAGAAATGCGAAAGCCGACGATTGATTTATGGGAAAATCGATTTGTAATCGTTTGCTGATTATCGTATTTACAAAATAAATATTTAAAAGAGGAAACAATGGGAAAAGTTATAACTGCTCCTGTCGAGTATGAAAATGAATTGATAAAACAGGGTAAGAAAATTATATGCGGGATAGACGAAGCGGGAAGAGGTCCGCTTGCAGGTCCCGTAGTTGCGGCATGTTATGTTTTCAATCCTGAAAATATTATCGAAGGGGTAAATGACAGTAAAAAGTTAAGTGCGGAAAAAAGAGAAGCAATCTTTCAAAAACTTATTGAAAAAGGAATATATTCCGTAAAATTTATCGACGAAAAAGAAATAGATGAAATTAATATTTTGAATGCGACTAAAAAAGCGATGACGGAAGCCGTTAATAATTTAAGGTTGAAACCCGATGTTCTGTTAATAGACGCACTTAAAATAGAAAGCGATATTTCGCAATACGATATAGTAAAAGGGGATATGAAAAGTTATGCTATTGCTGCGGCTTCTATTATAGCCAAAGTTTCGAGAGACCGATATATGCTCAATATGGCAGAAAAGTATCCGCATTACGGATTCGATAAAAATAAAGGGTACGGTACGGCGGAACATATAAAAGCGTTAAAGGAATTTGGCTCATGCGAAATACACAGAAAAACTTTTATAAAAAAATTTGTGGACTAATGATTGAAAATGAATAATATCGTAAAAGGAATATCCGGCGAAAACAAAGCCATAAAATTTCTGAAAAAGAAAAAATATATTATATTGGAACATAATGTGGATTTTAAAATTGGCGAAGCGGATATTATAGCTCGCCGAAACGATACAATTGTTTTCGTTGAAGTTAAATGGAGAAGGGGCGAAAGTTACGGCAGACCTTCCGAAAGCGTTAATTATTACAAACAAAAAAAATATATTTCCATGGCAAAAATGTATATGGTAAAAAACAGGTTATCGGGGTTCAATTTCAGATTCGATATAATAGAAATTACCGGAGATAAAATAAATCACATAGAAAACGCATTTGAAGAATGATATAAGGTAAAAATAAAATAAACTAATTTTAAATAGGGTATAATCGGATAATATGACGCATTTGCGTCCATTTTTTTATAAAAGGAGAAGATATGAGAATTAAGAATTTAAAGTACCGTATTAAAGAAGAAGACGAAAAAGGAAACAGTCTCGGTTCGGGGAATGAAAATAGTAATTTTTCGATTACCGAAAAAGAAAAAATGCTAAAAGGAATGAATTATTTTGCTTTTGATGAAAAGCTTGTAGAAGAGAGAAATTGCGCAAGAAAAGTTTTGGAAAAACTTAACGGTATTCCTTACAGGAAAGGGGAAAAGAGAAAACGCTTATTTAAAAAACTATTAGGAAAAACCGGTGACAATTTTCTTATAGAAAAAGGTTTTAATTGCGATTACGGTTTTAATATATTTATAGGGGAGAACTTTTTTGCAAACTTTAATCTTACCGTATTAGATTGCGCAAAAGTTACTATCGGAGATAATTGTCTGATAGGTCCAGGTGTAAAGATTTGTACGGCTGAACACCCGTTAAATGTCGAACAAAGAATTAAGGGAGAAGAAAGCGCAAGAGAGATTGCTATCGGAAGCAATGTGTGGATAGGTGCAGGAGCAATAATAAATCCCGGCGTGCAAATAGGGGAGAATTGCGTTATAGGCTCCGGGGCGGTAGTTACAAAAAACATTCCTAATGATTGCGTTGCCGTAGGCGTTCCTGCAAAAGTTATAAAACATTTAAAATAAAAAAAACGATATTTAACTGCAAGTATTATAAATTAACTAAAAAATCATAATACTCGAAAAATTAATTTTTTTAATTGTCTTTTGCTTAATTGCAATAAAAAATTATATGTTGTAATATTAAATTGTAATAATTTTACGGAGATTTTATGAAGGATTACGACATAATCGTTATAGGCGCAGGGAGTGGCGGACTTGCCGCAGCCGTAACCGCTTTAAAGAAAAATAAACGGGTTTTAATTATCGAGAAAAGAAACATTCCCGGCGGTTTTTCTACAAGTTTCGTAAGGGGCAGATTTGAGTTTGATGTAAGCCTTCATGAGCTGAATTCCTTCGGTGCATACGAGAATCAGGGGAAACTCAGAAGATTTTTCGAAAATTACAGAATTGCGCCCGACCTTCAATGGTTGCAGATAGACGAAACTTTCAGGCTGATTAGTCTCGATAACGAAATAGATATGGAATTCCCTTCCGACGTCTGGAAATTCAGAGGAAAACTTCTTGAAATCGATTCCGAAGCCGATATCGCTTTAAGCGCCTTTTTTAAACTCGGTCACGAATGCCTCGAGGCCGAAAGTTTTATAGCAGAAACAAACGGAAAACCCGATATAAAACTTTTAAGAAGAAGATATCCTAATTATGTTAAATTTGCATCCTATTCTCTCGATAAGGTCTTTAAACTTTTGCATATGCCGAAAAAGATTAAGGATATCCTTAGTGCATATTGGATTTATCTCGGCGTACCTCCGGAAAAATTACGTTTTTCGCATTATGCTTCTCTTCTATTGAATTATTTGAAAAGACACCCTTATATTCCGAAAGAAAGGTCTTATGCGATAAGTTTGTCTTTTGATAAAAAAATAAGAGAACTTGGCGGTAAAATTCTTTATAACACCTCTGTTAAAAGCATTATTACCGAAAACGGAAAGGTTAAGGGGGTTTTAACCGATAAAAACGAAGAGTTTTTCGCAGATAAAATTATAAGCAATCTTACCCCTTATACCGTTTACAGAAATTTACTCGACAATCCTGTCGAAAGGGATTTAAAGAAAACTTCGATAAGGGAATTTGCTTCGTGCGGCTTCACCGTTTTTTTGGGACTTAATAAATCTTGCAAAGAACTTAAAATAAAAAACTATAATTACATAATATACGATACTTTGGATACTCAAAAAAGTTTTGCGGACGCTTCTTCTTTTAAAACTAACAGAATGATGACGGTTTCCTGTCCCAATGTCGTTTCGAGAGATTATTCGCCGGAAGGGACTACTATTCTTGTTTTTAACACTTTCTTCACCGCTGATGCTTGGAAAGGTGTTAAAGAGAAGGATTACTGTAAGGTTAAATCCGATTATGCCGAAAAAATGATTGAAATTTTTGAAAGGAAATTGAATATTTCCGTAAGAGAATTCATAGAAGAAATTGAAATAGCAACTCCTGTGACTTATTCCGATTATCTGGGCTGTCCGGGCGGTAATATCTACGGATACCTTTACGGAACTTATCACGGTATTATGGACGATTTGTCGTTTTCGCACGAGTCGGAGATTGACGGACTGAGATTCTGCGGCGGAAACACCGTAAGGCAATTCGGTTACGGTCAAGCATACCTTTCGGGTTACAGAGCAGCTATGCTTTCCATGCTTGACGGTATGGACGGGAAAAGTTCCCATATAAGCGCAGAAGACAGACTTGCTTTAAACGAAATTGACTCTAATTATTATAAAAAACCCCGTTACATAGAAATAAATATCGGAGGAGAGAAAGACGAAGAGCAATAAAGAAAACAAAAAAATAGCCAAGGTTTTAAAGGCTGTTAAATTGTTTAAAAAAACGGAAAAGAGTATAAAGCATACCGAAATTGTTCAATATGAAAACACCGTTGACAATCTCGCAGCTTCCTTGCACCCTGATGTGCAACATTTGGTTTTATCAAAAATTACCGATTTGCAGTCAGGATATATTGAATTTCTTTTCAAGTCCGATATTCTTGCGGGAACTAAAAAGCTTGCAGTTTTCAGACCGGGGCAGTTTATAACCTTCGATATCGAAATGAACGGCGTGAAAACTACAAGAAGTTTTCCGCTTGTTTCTTCTCCGCTCGACGCACGAAGCGGTTTTTATAAAATCATTTTAAAAAGAGAAATAAGCGATAGAGTAGGCAATTTTATTTTAAAAAACTGGAAAGAAGGACAAAAATTTTCAATAGGCGCTCCTTCCGGTAATTTTTATTACGAAAAACTGCGTGATTTTTCAAATGTCGTTGCCGTTGCTTTCGGGTCGGGCGTTTTTCCGTTTATGTCTATGGCAAAGGCTATTTATGAGGGCGACGAAAATTTTAACCTGACGTTGTTTTACGAGAGCAACAGGGCTAAAAATCTTGTTTTTAAAAAGTTTTTCGATTGGATTGCTTCAAGAACCGATAAGGTTAAGGTAATTTATATTCTTGAAAACGAAAATCTTTCAGGATGTAAAAAAGGTATAGTCAACAGAGATATGATTGAGGAAAACGTGGAAGGAGGGTATAGTATTTTCCTTTCGGGCAGTCAGAAATTTTATGAGTATATGAAAAACCAATATTTTAACTATCCTCCCAAACTATACAGAACTTTCGATTTAAAACAAAGCGTCGATATTCTTTCGCAAAAAAATTATCCTAAATTTGTTTCTTCCGAAGTTTTTAATATACAGGTTAAATGCCGAGACGGGATTAAGGTTATTCAGTGTATGAAAAATCAAACCATTCTTTCGGCTTTAGAGAAAAACGGTATCAATGTGCCTTCCTCTTGCAGAAGCGGCAAATGCGCTTTATGCCATACCAAAATAGTTGCAGGTCAGGTTTATATTCCCGACGATTTCGACGGCAGAAGAATTGCCGATTTTAAATACGGATATATCCATCCTTGTTGCTCCTATCCCTTAAGTAATTTAATTTTAGTAGTGAAAGACTGTTAATTCAATAGTTTTAGTAATTAACAAATGAAAATATTTAGTTAAATACTGAAAATGTAGTCGATAACTGTGAAGGAAGTAGAGACTGCTAATATTGGTTGATTTATTTATTTTAATGATTTTTTGTTTATTTTTTAATATCTTTATGTTTTTTATTATTTTATATATTTATTATTATGACTATTGCTATTTTTATTTTAATATGATATAATATATCGGTAATATCGTATAAAGTAAAGAGGGCGGAGTTATGAGTAAAAAAAGATTAATAAGTATTTTCCTTGTTTTAACTCTTATTTTGACTTTTGTTTTTACGGCTTCTTCTTGTTTGCCTAAATCTCAGGAGCCGACTCTAAAAATAATAAATGTGGAAATGAAAGGAACTCCGAAATCAAGTTTTTATGTCGGAGAGGAATTAAGTTTCGGCGACGCTTATTTGCAAGTAGCTTATAACGACGGCAGTTTCGAACGAGTCAATATAACCGCCGATATGGTATCGGGTTTTAATAATCAATATCCCGGAGATTACATTCTTACCGTAAGTTATAAGGGTTATAATTTCGATTACCATATTATCGTGGAAGCCATTTTTACCGACGACACTCATAATCTGCTTTACTACATAGACGACAATAAATCGGTAATCGTAGGGTATAACAAAAATTTCAATTCCAACAGGTTTTCCGTTCCGGAGAGTGTGGGCGGCTATCCTGTAAAAGCAATAGGAGATAATGCTTTTAAAAACAATTCAGTTATTGTTATTCTTTCTGTTCCGTATTATGTCGAAGAAATAGGCGCAAATGCCTTTTCGGGCTGTCAGAATCTTGACTCTGTCGAAATCAGCGCAACTTCCGTTTTTAAAAGCGGGGTGTTTAAGGATTGTACAAATCTTAATGAAGTGATTTTTTCTATCGATAGCAGTAATGACGCTTTCTCGTCTCTTCCCGACGAAATGTTTTACGGCTGTTCCAAATTAAAATCAATTAAATTATACAACAAACTTACCTCGACCGAAACAGGATTGAATCTTCCGGAAGAAGTTACTTCAATAGGAAACAGCGCTTTCGAAAATTGCTCGTCTTTAACTTCTTTTAAATTACCGGCTTCTTTATCCGTTATCGGAAATTATGCGTTTAAGAATACCGCACTTTCCGATATCGAAGTTAAAGGCGGCCTTAGGGGAACTTCCGACGACGGCTCCGCAATCGGTTCTTTTTCTAATATACAAACTCTGACAAATGTAACTTTCAGCGATGGAAATCACGACTTTTCCAATTTAAGAGCTCCTTTTCAAGGTTGCTCGTCTTTATCGTCGTTAATACTGCCGGACGACAGCATTATAAAGACTGATGCCGAAACGGGTAGTTTTGTTTACGGTATCGAAAGTCTGCGCCATTTCGCTGCTTCTTTTGTAAACTATACGGTTTCCGATTATTTCGGCAGCTGTTCGATTGACAATATCAATATTTATGCAAGCGGTAGTTCTGTTTCCGATTATGCTTTTGCCGATATAATTAATCTTGAGAACGTTATTTTCAGCGATACTACAAACGGCACTTTGTCGGGGAAGGTTAAAGTATATTTAAGAAATATTTCCGGTCAGATAAATTTAGGCAGTTATGCTTTTAAAAATTGCATAAACCTTACAAACATAGAGTTTCCTTCTCAAATTATTTTGAGTTCCGCAAATGAAGGAGTTTTTTACGGCTGCACTTCTCTGACTTCGTTCAGCGTCCAATTTGCCGATACCGTAACTGAAATCGGAGATTTTTATTTGAAAGACTGTTCGTCGCTTTCTCAATTCAATTTCCAAGGAAGCAATATCGCTCAAATCGGAAAGGAAGTTTTTACGGGTACCGTTTTGAACAGAGTGGATTTATCCAATCTAACTTCTTTGGAAATTATAGGAGAGAGTGCATTTAAATCGATAAAAACCTTTTCTTCAAGCGAAACTTTTTCCTTTCCGAACTCTCTTACCGATATTCAGAGTTATGCTTTTTCCGATACAAACATTCTGAGTTTTGTAAGCGATACCGTTACTTCTTTGGGCGAAGGTGTTTTTGATAATTCAACTCAATTAAGCAGCGTTTCTTTTCCTTCTTTGAATTCAATAGGAGCCAACGCTTTCAGAAATACAAGCCTTTCTTCGTTTGATTTCAGTAATATCGAAACTATCGGCGACTGTGCTTTCGAAAATACAAAATTTGTTTCTTTGGAACTTTCGGACGGTATAAGTACAGGCAGCTATATTTTTAAAAACTGTTCTTTATTGACTACCGTTTCCGTGGAAAGTCTGACTTCTCTTATCTGGCAAAATGCCTTTTCGGGTTGCACTAACATTAACAACTTTTCGGCGGATTTGTCTTCAAGAACGCTGTTGAGTTTCTTCGGCGAAACGCAAAATTTTGCAAACGGACTTACTGTTATAGTTTCAGGCGATGCGGTTTCCGAAAGCTGTTTTAAAGATTTAAACGTCGTTTCTCTTGCTTCTTTCAGCGATTCTGAAACGGTTCAAAATTCTGCGAATGAAATAATAGTAAGATTAAAAAATACCGTTGTTTCTATTAGTGCTTCGGCTTTCGAAAATACTTCAATCAACGATATTTCCACTCTTCCCGAAACAGTTGTTTATATCGGCGATTATGCTTTCAAAAATACGCTTATTTCCGAAATAAACGGCGATTTAATTAATCTAACGGATTCAGGAGTCGGAATTTTCGAAAATTGTCTAAATCTTACTTCCGTTACTCTTAACGATTTTGCAAGTAAAAATACCCAAGTTCTATTTATGACTTCGGCTTTTAAAGGCGCCGTGAACATAACTTATTTCGAGGCTTATTTTAACAGCAGCAGTGCGGGCGGTTATTCTTTCAATCACTACTTCGGAGCGGATTTTTGTCCTTCTGCAAATATGCAAATCAAGGTATCCGGAAGCAGTGTGTGCGAAAACGCTTTTGAAAACAATTCCTATGTTTCAACAGTTATAGCAGTGGATAATAACTCGGGTGTTCAGAATTTATCCTCCGCTCTTTCGAATACTGTTTCTATTGAAATTAATCTTAACAATGTTACGAGTTTAGGAAATAACGCCTTTAAAAATTGTTCTAATCTTACAAGCGCAAATCTTGAAAAGGTTACGAGTTTAAGTAATGCCGTTTTATACGGTTGCATTTCCTTGTTAGACCTTAAAATTAATCTGTCGGATTATACTTTCAATAATGTATTTGCTTTCGACGGCGAATTCGACGCTTATTCTTTCGATAACAAACTTTATATCACGACGGTAGGTTCTGCAATTTCCCAAGAAGCCTTTAAGAATATAGGTTCTTTGCGTTATGCAGGGCAGATTGACGGTCAGTTGATTCAGAATATTTTAAACGCTGACAATGTCGATTGCGGAATTTATCTTAATATGAATTCTGTTTCAAAAATAAATGACGAAGCTTTTGTAAACAGCGGTGTTACTGAAATTTATTTGAGTTCAAATGTAACTTCCGTAGGAAGCGATATTCTTAAAGGTACTGTTTCCTTAAAGACAATGACGGCTCCTTTCAATATCAAAAAAATAACAGATACCGGTACTTCCGATACCTTTACCGATGTTCCGTTGTCTTATTATTTCGGAGATAATTCTTCGGTTTCAGCAAATAAGGTAAATCTTACTTCATTGACGGTTCTCAACGGACTTACTTCGATGCAAAAGAATTTCTTCTATTACAACAGTTCGGGCGAAATATACGGAAGTTATCCGCTTGAAAGTCTTTATATTTTACACGAAAATCAAAGCGGGACCGGGTCGAGTTCTGATTTCAATCTTGTTCCCGGCGCTCTTAAAAATCTTACTTCGCTTAAAACTTTAGAGGCTCCTTTTACAGGAACAATTTACAGCGAAAAAGTCAACTTTACTCTTTACGATTACTTTGAAAATATTGTTACTTCAACTCAGACTATTGCGTTAGAAACACTCATTATTCGTAATGGCTTGACTGAATTTACTATCGATATTTTCAATGACCCTTCCGATACGGGTTCTCAATTGTATATAGCTTTACAGAACACTTTGCAGGAAATCGTTCTTCCCGGCTCTTTGGAAATAATAGGCAGCGATACCGAAGAACAAAATATTTTCAGTTCTATGAATAATTTGCAAAACATAGAACTTTCTCACGGAATTAAAACTATCGGTATCGGAGTTTTCAAAAATTGCTCCAATCTTGTAAATGTTAATATTCCTTCTTCGGTAACTACCATTTGTTCGGCTGCTTTCCAAAATTGTCAGAATCTGACAACTGTTGTCTTTGATAAATTTTCTTCCGGGGCAAGCAATGACTTTAATATTACTTCGATAGGTGCTCAGGCCTTTTATAATGACTTGAAACTTACTTCTATATTCGAAAAAACAGACAACGAATCGGCTTTTGATACGCAAAACGAAGGTCAAAATTCTGTTAATTCCGTTCCTTCTTCCGTATCGCAAATAGGAGCCCAGGCTTTTTATAATACCGCTTTGGTTAACTTTTTGCTTCCGAAATCCCTTTCTTCGTTAGGCGAAGGCGTATTCGAAAAGTCGAGCCAACTTACTACCGTTTATTATAATTCTGAAATTAAAATAACGGAAATTTCCAAAAATGCCTTTTTGGATTGCAGTCAGTTATCGGTATTTAAAGAATTAATGTCGGATACGGAAGAACAAAATAATAATTTGCCGTCAAGTGTTAAAACGATAAAAGACAGCGCTTTTAAAAATACGGGAAATCTTAACAGTTTCGTTTTCGGAACTCAGATTACTTCTATCGAAACTAATGCTTTTTCAGGGGCCTTCGTAAAACCGAGCAATTTAGAAAACGCTCAGTTTGTTATAGATTTAAAATCTTCCGAATTGACTATCGGCGCAAATGCTTTCAGTAATTGCTCTAATATCAAAGAAATAATTTTAAGCGTTTCGTCCGATTCCGGTATATCTTCAAATGCTTTTGCAGGGTGTTATAATATTGAAAGTTTTACGGCTCCGTTCAATTCGAAAACCTTGGGAGATTACTTTAATGTAACCGTTCCTTCTTCTTCGACTCAGCTTCTAAATGCAACCGATTTATATTCTCAATATAATAAACTTGTTAATATCGTTGTTAAAAGTACTTCCATAACCTCAAAGGCTTTTGCAGGTTGCAGCTCTGTTTGCTTTATAGATATTTCAGCAGTTACCGCAAATAACGGTATCGGAGCTTATGCTTTTGCAAACTGTTCTTCTTTAGTAGGGAATGAACAACAAGATTCAGGTCTGAATTATTTTTCGCTTCCCGATGTTCTAACTTCCATTCCCGAATATGCTTTTTATAAATGTTCTTCTCTTTCCGAAATTAAATTCGGACAGGGCAGCAATGTTTCCGCTTTTAACGGTTATGCTTTTTACGGTTGTTCTTCGTTGATTAATTTTTCTATCACTTCAGGTGAGGCTTCCTCTTATAGCGCAGAACTTCCTTCAAAACTTACAACCCTTTCCGATTACTCTCTTGCAAAAACTGCTTTTTCCACTATAAATCTTTCCAATGTAATTTCGATAGGAAACTTTGTTTTTTCCGATAATTTGAGTTTGACTTCATTCGAACTTTCTCATAACATTACAAGTATCGGCGATAAGATTATTAACGGTTGCACTAATATAGTCGAATTAACGGTTCCGTTTACAGAATTAAGTCTGCTTTCAGAAAATAATGCAACTAGCGGAAGTAACGTTAATAAATCTTATTTTAAATCGGGAAGTATGTCTACTAAAATTACTACCGTTAATATTATTCCTTTCGGTAATTCCAAGTTTATTAAATCCGAAGCTTTAAAAGGGAATACTACCGTTACTACCGTAACTATAGATTCCGATATAGAAGTTATTAATTACGGCGCTTTTGAAAATTGTATTTCTCTTCAAAAAGTTCTATACGGGGGAACTTCTCAGGCAGATTCAAAACTCAGAACTATAGATTACAACGCTTTCAAAAATTGCTATAACCTTAAATATTTCGCTCCCGCAAGTTCGCAGATAGATGTTTCTACCGAAGGCTTTATAGATTTATCGGCTACCACTTCAGGGTATGCTATAAGCAGTATCGGCTCAAGTGCTTTCAATCTCGATGCGGACAATGATAAGGGTACGAATAATTTCGAGAATATTAAAAAAATTACCTTCCATTCAGAAATACTTTCAATAGGTAATTCTGCTTTCGCAAATATAAAGGGAGTGGAAAAAATTGAATTCAAAGGAGAGGGCGCTTCGGGATTTTCAATCGGAACAAATGCCTTTTCTAATATCAATAATCTTAAAAAAGTCGTTACATTAACAGGGACAGATACCGTCAGCGAAAATTTAAAATTCCCCGATAATCTTGCTTCGATAGGTGACGGCGCTTTCGAAAATGCAGTTTGCGTCGCCGATAATGTCGCTATCGTATTCACTCTTTCTCAGAACACAAGTCAATTGGGGAACAATGTATTCAAAGGCTGTACTTTGCTTTCTAAACTTGTTATAAACGCTGTGTCTTCCGCAGGGTTCGGAACAGGGTTAATTAACGGCGCAAATTCCCTTATCGAACTTACGGCACCTTTTAACACTATGACGCTTGCAGATTATTACGGAGAAGATGTTGACGAAATTACCTCTCAAAATCTTTCAGACATAATTACTACCTTAAACGGCAAGACTTTCAATGTCCAAAAAATTACTACTTTGGGAAACGTTGTTTGTGCCGCCGCATTTATAGGTTTGGACGCTGACGGAGCCGAAGTTACAATAGGCGGCAGTAATTCCAAGGTTACTTTAAACAACTTTATTTTCGCCGGCTCTTCAATTAAAAAACTTACTTTGTCAACTAATATAAATACATATTCGCCTTATATGTTTTACAATTGTGTAAATCTTGAAAATATTAGTTTTTCGCAAGGTATGAACTTAGCCGTTGAATCGGTGGGAGAATATGCTTTTTATAATTGTCAAAGTTTAAATGGAATCACTTTGCCTTACAGCATTACTTCAATAGGACAGTTCGCTTTCTACGGCTGTGACGAAATAACTTCTCTTGGGAAACAGGGGGATTATAATTTTGCTTATACTTTTATCGGTCAAAGCGCATTTGAAGGTTGCAGCAGTTTAACTACCGTTTATTTAGGCAGCGTTACCGAAATAGGCGCAAACACATTTAAGGGAGCGTCTTTGACTTCGTTGGATTTGACAAATGTCGTGACTATCGGAGCAAGTGCGTTCGAGAGCGCAATTAAATTGACCGGAAATCCTTCCGGCTATAAGTTAACGCTTACCAGTGCAACAAATATAGGAGATAATGCTTTTAAAAACTGTGACGGAATTACTGAAATTATTTTCAGTAAATCAGATATCACATTAGGCACAGGTGTGCTTTCAGGTTGCTCTTCACTTAAGAAATTGACGGCTGATTTTTCGGATAAAATACTCACGAATTACTTTATTTCAGGAGATACTTCTTCTATACCTAATAGTTTGAATGAAATAATACTTATAGGAAATTCGGTTAAAGACAGCGCATTTGAAGGTTGTAGCAGTTTAAATACTGTCAATTTAGGAAGCGTTACGACAATAGGCGCAAGCGCTTTTGAAGGAACAGCTTTAACTTCGGTCGATTTAACAAATGTCGAGACCGTCGGGGCAAGTGCGTTTGCAAATATTGAAAGTCTCAGCATATCGAATACCAGTTTGCAGAATATTAAAAATTTAGGCGAAAAAGCCTTCTATGAAACCGCTATACAACTAACCGTTAATTCGGCGGAAGCAACAAGCGATAATATTACGGAAGACGGAGATAATTCTGAATCAAATCAAATTTCAATAATCACTCTTAATCTCACTTCCTTAATATCACTTGGGAATCAAGCTTTCTATAAGTCTTTTGCAAGAAGCGAACAAAATTCCGCTTATTCTATACGACTCATACTTCCCGCAGCACTTTCGTTAGCGACTTCCGGCAGCCTTGCTTTTGCTGAGTGCACCGCTATTACTCAACTTGAAATTGCCGTTACAGGTTCAACTAATTCAATAAATTTCGGGTTGAGTTCTGACGAAAATTACATTTTCAAAAATTGCACTAACCTTATAAAGTTAATTGCGCCTTTCGATACGAAAAATCTTCAAGGTTCATCTTCTGCATACTTTACAAGCGTCGCTCATTTTACCGAATTCGAAATAACTTCGACAAATGTGAAAAATAAGGCATTCTATCAGTATCAGCCGTCGGGTTTCAGTTTGTATGGAACAAAGTTTACTGTGGTCTTTCAAGATAATTCCACAATAGGTTGGTCGGCTTTTCAAGGGAGCGCAATACTTGATTTGAAATTAATAGGGAATGTCAATCTTGACTATTCGTCTTTTGAAGGTTCTTCTATCGAGTCGATTAATATCAGCGGTTCTGATTTAAATATAAAGTATCATTCATTCAAAAACTGCACCGATTTAAAAACCGTTGTTCTTAATTCGCAAAATCCTATAATAGTAATTGAAACACCCGGCACAAATGCTCAGATTTTTTATGGATGCAGCGAGATTACCGATTTTACCGCCGATTTTTCAGTATATAAATTATCGGATTATTTAACTTTAAATACTGCTACCTCAGTCAGCGAAGACGGGGAAAATCCAAGTTTAATTAATATTACTATTGTAGGTGCTTCCGTAATAAACGACGCTTTTAAGGATATTGATTTATTGGGAACCGTTACTTTGGAAAATACCGTTCAATCTATCGGGAACAATGCTTTCAGTGGCTCGAATATAACTTCGATAAATTTAAGTTCTGTAAGTTCGTTGGGAACAAGTGTATTTGAAAATTGTGACAGTTTGACTTCTGTTAATTTCGGTGGGAATAGCGCTTTGACAAATATTCCGTTAAATGCATTTTACAACGCAGTAAAACTTTCAGAAGTGTTATACTATGATTCGAGTTCTCAAACGGATAAATTCGGCTTGCCGTCATCTGTTAAAAATATTGGAGAGCATGCGTTCAGAAACACAAAACTGCAAAGTGCAATTAATTTCGAAAATATCGAGTCCATAGGAATTTATGCTTTTAATAATGCATTTAATTCTACTGAAAACGGTAATGAAACTGCGACAACCAACGAGTCTTCAAATTTCAAATTGCAGTTTAACAGTATTACTTCTTTGGGTAAGGACGCCTTTTCAAACAATAATTTGATTTCAGAAGTAGAGTTTAATTTGACTAAAAATACCACTCTTAATTATTTGGGAGATTATGCATTTTTAGATTGTACAGCACTTGCTTCCGTTACCTTGCAAGGTTCTATTCAGATTATAGGGTACAATTCCTTCGAAGGTTGTACTTCTCTTACTTCGATTAATTTGCCAAGCAGCATTACGGAAATTAAAAACAATACTTTTAAGGGTTGTACCTCTTTATCGGATCTTACATTTAATTCTGCCCTTACATTGGGAACGGAAGTATTTAAAGGCGTTCATAGTTTTACTCAAATTAAAATTAATGTAAATGCCGATTTGACTTTTACAGATGTTCCTTTTGAAAAGTTAAGTGGTAAGTGTATTATTTATTTGCCTTGCTTGACAAAGTATCCTTCCGATTATATCGGCGAATTGGATAAGTATAATGAAATGCCTGTATTGTATATTCTCAATCTTTCGCCGAATGCACAATTAAAAAGCGAATTGGCGGTATTTGGCGAAGAGAAATACAAAGGAAATTATACAGTCACAAGCAGTTAAAATTCTATTGTAAATGCATAAATAAAAATAAATTGGACGAATATATGAAAAATTTTAAAAAAATAGCATTAATTGCAGTTGTATTTATTTTATCACTATTAAGTCTATGCGCTTGCAGAGTGGAGAAAAAAAATGTTTTTATTTCCTCTATCAGTGTGGGCGATGATTTTAAGACCGATTTTGTTTTGGGTGAAGAGTTAAATCTTGACGGGATTAAGTTAAATTTACTCTATGAAGACGGAAGCATCGGATTTGTTTATCTCGACGAAAAAATGATAACGGGATTCAATACTCTGACGGAAGGCTCAAAAACAATGACAATTACCTATGAGGGTATTACATTGGATATAAAATACAGTGTGGTTGACCCTGCTGTCTATAACAGTCTTATTTATACCGTTCAGGATAATTGCGTAACTGTTACCGGCTTAAATAATTTTTATACTTCTCAAACACTGACAATACCGAATACTATACAAGGATTTCCTGTTACGGAAATTGGAGACGGCGCATTCAAAAATAAATATCTATATTCGGTTACGCTTCCGGATTCGGTTACTCGTATCGGAAACAGTTCTTTTATGAATTGCAGCGTGCTGATTTCAATAAATACGCCTGCCTCTCTTGTCAGTATAGGAGAGCAAGCCTTTTATAACTGTGTAAAATTGTCTGCTTTTGACTTTGGCGATTCTGTCAAAAATATCGGTGCTTACGCATTTCAGTACGGCGCTTTAACTCAATTGACTTTGCCTTCCGATACGATAGTGGGAGAGGGTGCCTTTTCTAATTGTAATAAGTTAACTTATCTCGAAGCTGATTTTACAAATTCTCAAACGCCTTCAAATATTTTTAAGAATTCAATGAAATTGACGGCAATAAAAACTTTAGTTATCAACGGAAATATAGATTCATTTAATCAGGATATTTTTTATTACGGAAAAAACAACGAGTATAAGTTAGGGCAGAATGTAAGTTCGGTTATTTTGCCGGAAACCGTGACTCAAATCGAACAATATACATTCGAAGGATTTAGCAATCTTCGTTCGTTTACCGTTCCTGAAAGTGTGATAAAAATAGGAGACGGGGCTTTTAAAGATTGTATTTCTCTTACAAGTTTCGATGTCGGTAAAGCAACGGATATAGGAGATAAAATTCTTTATAACTGTGTTTCATTAAAAAATGTTTCTTTATATCTTAATAATACCGTAACTTTCGAAAACTATTTCGGAGACAGCGCAAGTGATTTATTTTCTATTAATCTTAATGTTAATACCGATTTAAATTACATTTCGCCGTTATTCTTTTCATATACCGACACGGATAAAAATAATGTTAAATTTACTTCGGTGAAAAGCATAACTTTTTCTGAAAGCGTTAATTCTATTGAAAATGAAACCTTTAAGGATTTCACACTCGTCGACAGCATAAATCTGTCAGATATTGAAATTATAGGCGATTATGCTTTTCAGAATTGTATCAATTTAAAATATCTTACAGGAATCGGAAACATTAACCGTCTCGATAAATTATCATATTTAGGCGAAGGAGCATTTTGGGACGCAATATCGCTTACCGAAATATTGTTGCCGGAAACTTTGGTCAATATAGAACAAAATGTCTTTAAAAATTGTGCGGGTATTGAAAATTTAGCCATCTCATTTAAAGTTGCAGGTAACATTGACTCAGCACCGGTTCAAGCTTCGGCTATTGAAAATATAAACTATGAAACTTCTTATGACGATAATTTTTTAGAAAAAGGTCTGTATTATTTCTTCGATGAAACGGTTCCGACTTTGTTTTCTTTAACGATATACAATCTGCAAGTTTTAGAAAAGAGCAGTTTATCGGTGGGAAAAGAAAACAACTACATAAAAATAAATACTATTTCCGAAATAATTTTGCCTTCGAGTCTTACTGAAATTAAAGAAGGTACCTTTGAAAATTTGCCTATTTCTCAAATTAATATTCCGAGTCAGATTACCATACTTGAAAAGAATTTATTTTCTAATTGCAGTTTGCTCGAAACAGTAAATCTTAATAATATAGTCACTATCAAAGACGGAGTTTTTTCAAATTGCGTATCGTTATCGAATATAGTGTTCGGAAATCAGCTTTCTTCAATAGGGAATGAAGCATTCTTGAATTGTTCATCGTTAGAAATTATTTCCGTTCCTTCCTCGGTCTCGACTATAGGCAGTGCGGCTTTTAAAAATTGCGCCGCTCTTGTCGAAGTCGACTTGCTTTATGATATTTATAGCAACAATAATTTAAATGAGATTTCCGAAAGCCTTTTCGAGGGCTGTGAAAAACTTAAAAGAGTTTATGACGGACAGGGTATTGTTCCCGGTTCAGATTCATATGTAATTTTACCGTATACCGTAACAAAAATCGGTAAAAATGCTTTTAAAGGTTGTGTTTCCATAAACAATGTCAATCTGTCCAAATCTTCTGCCGTGGGAGTAACTCAAATCGGCGAATCGGCTTTTCAAGACTGTATAAGCTTGCGGAACATTAATGTAGACAATGTTCAAAATTTTGGCAGTTCTTCATTTTTAAATTGCAGTTCATTAAGTTCGGTACAATTCAAGGCAAGTAATATAATTATAAACGAAAGCGCTTTTCAGAATTGTTATTCTTTGAATGTTTTGGAAATAGGGGCAAACATTGAAAGTATAAATAATAAAGCTTTCTATAACTGTTATTCTTTAAGCCATATCGAAATTAAAAGCAGCAGCGTGCTTTTCGGCAACAGTGTTTTTGCTTGCGAAAGCAGAGATGCTTCTGTTACAGAATTAATTTTGCCTTTAAATATAAGAATATATTCAGAGACAAGCGGTACTTTTGCAGAAAGTTATTCGGATATTAATCTCAGTTATTATTTCGGTACCACCTTATTGCCGTTACTTTCTTATCTTGAAGTCTTATCGGGATTGACTACTGTTACTTATTCTGAAAGTTCAAATGAAGATTTTACTTTTAAGGGTGCAACTAATGTGGAAACTCTAATTTTGCCTAATACGGTAACTACAATATTTAATAAAGCTCTTTCAGAAATGTCTTCAATAAATTCATTGACTATTCCTTTTATTGTTAAAGATGAAAGTCCAAATTCGACGGCTTCCTTTAAGGGACTTACGCATTTGTTCGGGACTACTGATTTCAGTAATATCACCGATTTGACAATCCTTGATAACGGATTGACATCGAGCGGGGTGACTATTTCTGAAAATGCTTTCCAAAACTGTGTAGGACTCGAAGAAGTGGATTTGTCTTATGTTACATCAATAGGTAATTCAGCATTTAAAGGATGCGTCAATCTTTATCATATCGGAGGACTTGCGGCTGTTACTTCAATAGGTAACAATGCTTTTGAAAACTGTCCATTGAGCGATAATATCGTCTTTTCAAGTAATATTACCGATATAGGAGATAATGCCTTCAAGGGTTGTTTGGGACTTACATCGGTAGCATTTGCAAGCAATACTGATTTTTCGGCACTTACTGTCGGGGCAAGTCCATTTGCAAGCAATACTGATTTTTCGGCACTTACTGTCGGGGCAAGTCCGTTTAACGGTTGCTTTAATATTACCACATTCAAAGCGCCTTTTGCGTTCGGAACAGGGAACAATATGCCTACACTTTTAAGTTGGCTTGGAGAATTCGGGGTATCTGAATTGAATTTAACAAGTCTTGAAATATTTTCTGCCGATACAATAACTTCTAACTTTTTAAATGATAAAAACGGAGTAAAATATTCTTCCTTAAATACGCTTTATATAGATGCGGTAAATATAAATGAAAATGCTTTTTCAGGTTGTAATACAATAACAACACTTGCATTCGGAAAAAGACTTACGGCAATAGGAAACCAAGCCTTTAAGAATTGTACAAGAGTTACATCTTTGGTATTGCCTTCTTCGCTGCAAATATTAGGGGCATCGGTATTTCAAGGTTGCAGTTCCGTAACGACATTATCGGCGCCTTTAAATTTAAGTGAGGCGGGAAACGATACTAAAATTTCAAGACGGCTTAATTATTATTTCGGCGGAGTAAACAGCGTTTCATTGACTTCGTTTACACTCGTTAATAACGGGACGGAATCGCAGAGAATCAGTTTGGCGGGAAATGCTTTTTCTTCTTTTATTAATTTAACTACAATTGCTTTGGGAGGATATGTATCTGAAATAGGGGAAAATGCTTTCAGTGATTGTACAAAACTTAATGCGGTAACGGGATTG
>CASFOZ010000014.1 GCA_949296455.1 uncultured Eubacteriales bacterium | reverse complement strand
CAATAGCCAAAAGCATTGCCTTGAAAGCATTTGGAGTAAATATTATTTGTTTTTCCGAGTGTTCAAATTCTGCACTGCGAGATGAAAAGCCTTCCAGTTTTTCTGTAAAAATGTCTTTGTTAAGGCCGTTTTTCTCCAAAAATTTTGTAACTTCGTAATTATTATTTTCCAAAATTGACTGTAAAATTTGTTCTGTACCCAAAATTTCATACCCGCAGGTGGACAATTTTGAAGCTGCGTTATTTAAAATTTCTTCAACATTTTTTTCTTTAAAAAAATTATTTATGTTAGTAAGTGTTGGCACTGAATTTTCTGTAATATTTTCTGGATGTTCGAAGCTTTGATTTGAATTTTTATCTAAAAGCCTTGTTAGGTTTGAAATAATTTTTTCTTCATTTAAATTAAGACAATTCGTAGTTAAGGTAAAATTAATTTCCTTACCTGCCTTTTTACATTTTTCTTTTGCGTATTCGGTAATCTTTTTTACCGTATCGAAATTCAGAAGAGGTTCGCCCCCGAAATAATCGGCTTCGAGATGTTTTCTTTTTCCGCTTTTTTCTATAAGAAAATCTATCGCAGCCTTACCTACCTCGAAAGTCATATAATCCTTGGAAGTATTGTAAGTTCCGTCTTTTGCAAAACAATAAGCGCAACGCATATTGCAATCGTGACAGATATGCAAGCATAATGCTTTTATTTCACCGCCGCTTTTTGTAGGAAGTATATTTTCCGCAGCCGGACAATTTAAAACCCCTTGACTTTCGAGAATTTTAAATTCTTCTTCGATTTCCTTCCTGTCCGAACAAGGTATTTTGTCGAATTCCTTTTTTTCTTCATCGGAAATATTTCCGTATCTGTTTAAAGCGCATAAATAAGCAAAGCAGTCTACAGAATGTAAACTGCCGCTTTCAATGTCCCAAATAAAATATCCGGTTTTTCCTTCGTAACTGAATTTAAAACAATGAACCATAAAAATCAGTCAGCTTTTTTAACTTTAATATTAACCTTTTCGTCTTTATTCACACAGCTTTGATTTCCGACTGTACAAGATGTTTTACAAGCAGACTGACAACTAGACTGACATTCTCCGCAGCCACTGTTTTCGCTTTTGTTAAGACAATTTTTTACTAAAGTATTTATATGTTTCATAAAAATTCCTCCGTAAGTATTATAGCCTTACAGAGGAATATTTGCAAGTATATACGCTTATTTTGTCTTATTTAATGTTGGGCTCTTTTAACGGTTTTTAATATTTACCGTAAATATACCGGAAATTATACCCGCAATCAAACATGTCAGAAAATCATAAACGGTTAACGAATTTTCTTCGAAGCCTCCGTTGAAAGCCGAAAAAAGCAAAAAGGTAATAAGTAAAAAGAATAATCCTATAAGTATACCTTTAATAACGCCTTTGACAGGATATTTTATTCCGAGTAAACACCCTACGAAAATCGATATAATTTTAATAACCTGATTTACGGGCATAATCCAATCCGAATTAATTCCCGTAAATTTAACTATAAACGCAAATAATAAAACTAAAACGAGTGAAAGCAATACGCTTAAAAGTATAGCTTTTACAACATCGAAAAAGTCTCCTTTTAAAATTCCTGATTTTTTCATAAACCCTCCGATACAATTTTATGTTTATGAAAACATTTGCAGGTTTATGATAAAATTTGTAATTAAAATAATATTTGTAACGGATAAATCAGTATAACTCGGTTAATTTAATTTGGCATATCCGTTACGAAACAAAAACGAATATTTTAAATATAAGCAACAAAAAAAACTCCCGCTTCAATCAGGAGTTTTAAACTTTCATAATTTTAAACTTTTATATTGTTTTATTGCTTTCTGTTTCCTTTTTTTCTTCTTCCAATTCTTTCAAGGTCTGCTTTTCGGTATCGGAAACCTTCTTTGCCGTTTTTTTAATAGGCGACTTTTTAACAGCCGTTTCTTTTGTTTCCGTTTCCGAAACAACCGTTTCGCTATCGGTAACGGAAGCTTTAGAAGCCTTCTTTTCTTCTTTGATTTTTGCTTTCTCTTCCGCTTTTAACTGAACGGAAACTTCGTCTTCCGTAAGGGCTACATTTTCCGCTTTAGCCTTTTCTTCCGGAGTCTGAACAGGAAGAGTACTGTCGGAAACAACATTATAAATTGCGTCTTTTACAATTGTAATAAGAGTCTTTTCACCGTTTGCGCCTACATCTATAACTATTTCGTTAGTAGCATTGTTAATGCTTACAATCGTGCCTATAAGCCCGCCGTAAGTTTTTATTTTAACTCCGGTTCTGATATTGTTCAATAAATTCTCTCTTTCCTTTTTTTGTTTTCTGTTAGGAATAAGAGTAGTTAAAAACATAATTACGATAAAAATTGCAAGAATTATATACAGTCCGTACTGAGAAAACCAATTGCCGGAACTAGTACCTTCTTCTGCAAACAACATTAAATTGTTAAGCATAGTATCTCTCCTGATAAAATTTTATAGAATAAATATATAATAAGTTTTCCTTTTTAGCAAGCATTAAATAAGCATTTATTGTATTTTTTTGTTATAATCGGCTAAAAAACTTCGTTTAAAATCCTTAAAACAATTATTTTTAACGGCTTCTTTGATTTTATCTGTAAACCTTTTCAAAAAGCGAAGGTTATGCAAAGAGAGCAGAACGCCGCCCAAAATTTCATCGACATTAATAAGGTGTCTGATATAAGCTTTGGTATAATTTCTGCAAGCATAACAATCGCAATCTTCTTCTATGGGAGTGAAATCGTCTTTATATATCGAATTTCTAACCGTAATATTTCCTCTCATCGTCATAGCCGTACCGTTTCTTGCAATTCTTGTCGGAAGAACGCAATCGAACATATCTATACCTCTGTCGACGGCTTCAATTATGCAATCGGGAGTTCCGACCCCCATAAGATAATGAGGCATATTTTCGGGAAGTTTTGATTTTAAAATTTCAAGTATGGAATACATAACTTCCTTTTCTTCCCCTACCGAAAGCCCGCCTATCGCTATTCCGCATTTTGTATAAGGCAAAGTTCTTTCGAGACTTTCCAAACGCAAATCTTCGAATATGTTTCCTTGAACTATGGGAAACAAAATCTGTTTCTCGTTTCCTTCGTTTGCCTTGTAACATCTTTCAAGCCAAACGGCAGTTCTCTCTACGGCGGTTTTGGCTTTTTTATATCCTGCGTCAGCGCTCGTACATTCATCGAAAGCCATTATTATATCGGCGCCGAGTTTTTTCTGAATTTCCATATCGCTTTCGGGGGTAATAAATTTTCTCGACCCGTCTATATAGGAATTGAAATTAATTCCTTCTTCTGTTATTTTTCTGAGTTTCGACAAAGAAAAAACCTGAAATCCGCCGCTGTCGGTAAGAATAGGCTTGTTCCAATTCATGAACTTGTGAAGTCCTCCTGCTTTTTCCACTATATCCTCACCGGGCTTCAAAAACAAATGATAGGTGTTTGCAAGTATGATTTGCGCACCTGTATCCGCAACCGTTTCGGGGAAAAGACCTTTTACCGTTGCCTGAGTCCCTACGGGCATAAAAACCGGAGTTTCCACCTTTCCGTGAAAGGTTGTAAATTCACCGATTCTGGCACAACTGTCTTTACATTTGTTTTTTATTTTAAAATCGAACATTTTTCCTCCGATATTTATATTTTAGCGGTTAAAATATAATAATTCTTCTTCTTTTCTTACTTTGTTTTACGTAAATAAATTAAATAATTTTTATTTAATCAGATTTATTTGATTGATTTTCTATTTTACCGGTTAAAAACATTGCGTCTCCGAAACTGAAAAATCTGTACCTTTCCTTTACCGCCGTTTCATATAAATACATTGTCTTTTCCCTTCCTATAAAAGCAGAAACAAGCATTATTAAAGTCGATTCCGGAAGATGAAAATTAGTAATTAAAGCGTCGGCGATTTTGAAACGGTATCCGGGATAAATAAAAATATCGGTATCGGTTCGGACCGGTTCTACTTTTCCCGTCTTTCCCGCAGATTCCACCGCTCTTACCGATGTCGTGCCTACACATACAACCCGTCTTCCTTCTTTTTTTGCCTTATTGATTTTATCTGCGTTTTCTTCGGTAATTTCAAAAAATTCGCTATGCATTTTATGGTCTTCTATATTTTCTTCTTTTACTGGTCTGAATGTTCCCAATCCGACATTTAAAGTAACCCTTGCTATTTCTATACCTTTTTCGGTTATTTTATTTAATAATTCTTTTGTGAAATGAAGCCCTGCCGTAGGTGCCGCAGCCGAATTCTCGTCTCTGCAATATACCGTCTGATATCTCGACGAATCTTTAAGTTCGGTTTTTATATAAGGCGGAAGCGGCATAACGGCTGTTTTATCGAGAGCCTCTTCAAACGTGCCACAAAATTTGAATTCTAAAATCTTTACACCGCCCTCTAACTTGTCTTCTTTAACTTCGGCGTTAAGGTCTTTTGAAAAGGTTATAATTTTACCCTTTTTCAACCTTTTTGCAGGCTTTGCAAGAGTTTCCCATAAATCAAGTCCCAATCTTTTGAGAAGAAGTATTTCCACACTCGCTCCGCTGTCGGTGTTCCCGAAAAGTCTTGCTTTTATTACTTTAGTATCGTTTATTACAAGCAAATCGTCTTTATTTAAATAATCCACAATATCGTAAAAATGTTTATGATAAACTTCGTCTTTTTTACTGTCGTAAACTAAAAGTCTTGACGCATCTCTCGGTTCTATGGGAACCTGCGCTATGAGTTCTTCGGGAAGATTGTAATAAAAATCACTTTTTTTCATAATTATCTTTTTTAAATATCGAAAATAATCGATATACGAATATTTCTTAACTTAGATTTGCTCTTTTTAAGCACTTTCATTAATGCAGAGCAAATTTCAGCTTAATTTTATTAAATTTTAATTTAATCATTAACTTTAAATATTTTACAGTTTAATGTTCTCAGGAACGGCATAGCCTAAATGTCTGTATGCTTCTTCAAGACAAACTCTGCCCCTTGGCGTTCTTGCAATAAGACACTTCTGTAAAAGAAAAGGCTCGTAAACGTCTTCTATCGTACTCGCTTCCTCTCCCGTCGCCGCAGCAAGAGTATCGAGTCCTACGGGACCTCCTTTGAATTTTTCAAGCATAACCGTTAGAATATGGCGGTCTATATAATCAAGACCCAATTCGTCTATATCCAAATTCGAAAGCGCCGATTTTGCAAGAGTTAAATCTATTCTTTTTTTACCTTCGTATTCACCGAAATCACGAACTCTTTTTAATAGCCTGTTTGCTATTCTCGGCGTTCCTCTGCTTCTTTTGGCAATTTCATAAGATGCGTCTTCGTCGATTTCTATACCTAAAATTTTCGAAGAACGTTCTATAATCTTTTTGAGCTCGTCAGGCGTATACAATTCAAGTCTGCAAATAACGCCGAACCTGTCTCTTAACGGAGACGTAAGCATTCCCGCCTTTGTCGTAGCTCCGATTAATGTAAATTTTTTTAAAGATAACCTTACGCTTCTTGCCGACGGGCCTTTCCCTATCACAAAATCAAGCGCAAAATCTTCCATTGCAGGATAAAGTATTTCTTCTACCGAATGACTTAATCTGTGTATTTCATCGATAAAAAGTATATCGTTTTCGTTAAGATTGGTTAAAATCGCCGCAAGATCGGCAGCTTTTTCAATTGCAGGTCCCGAGGTCAATCTCAACTGAGAATTCATTGTATTTGCTATAATATGCGATAAAGTGGTTTTACCTAATCCGGGAGGTCCGTACAGCAAAACATGGTCTAAAGCTTCATTTCTGCTTTTTGCGGCTTTTATAAAAACTTTAAGATTTTTTTTGATTTTATCCTGACCGACATACTCGTCCATCGTCTGAGGTCTCAAAGTATTTTCACTTTCGGCTTCGGATATATCCAAAGTACTTGTTATTATTCTTTCGTCTTCCATTTATCCGTCCTTATGTAGATATAACTTTTACCCTTTTAAAGCAAGACTTATCAGTTCTTCTATTTTATCTGTTTTATCCTTAACCTTGTTTACCGCCTTAACGGCTTCTTGTGCATTCATTCCAAGCGATACTAAAACTCCCACAGCGTCGGATACGATACCGCTTTCAATCGGCATTGCGTTTTCCGGTTCAACATAATAAGAAGCAGTCTTGTTTTTCAATTCGAGCACTATTCTTTCCGCCGTCTTTTTGCCTATACCTTTAATAGACGACAAAAATGCGCTGTTTCCGGTAGCGATAGCCGCTGCAAGTTCGTCAAGTTTGGCATAACCGCTTATTTGTATTGCAAGTTTGGGTCCGACACCCGAAACCGATATAAGATTTTCAAACATAGCCTTATCGGCATTCGAAGGAAATCCGAAAAGAGCTATTCCGTCTTCTCTGACCTGCATATAAGTATAAACTTTGATTTGTTTACCCGTTTCGAGTTCGGATAAATAATTCTGCCCCGAAAATATTTTATAACCTATATTATTGCTTTCGAGAAGAAAACCATCGCTTTCCACCGACGCAACCGTTCCGATTATATAAGAAATCATAAGACCTCCTTAATTATATCCGCTGGCGGAAAACAGTCCCGCAAAGTTTTTAGTATTGGCATGACATAAAGCAACCGCAAGCGCATCAGCCGCATCGTCAGGCTTAGGAATATTTTTAAGATTTAAAAGAACCTTTACCATTTGCTGCATCTGCTGTTTATCGGCTCTCCCGTAACCTGTTATTGCCTGCTTGATTTGAAGCGGAGTATATTCGTAAATATTTTTACAATTATTTATGCAAGTCAGCAATATTACCCCTCTTGCTTCGGCAACGGTTATAGCGGTTTTTGCGTTATTATTGAAAAACAATTCTTCTATGGCTATGGCATCGGGTTTAAATTTTTCAATAAGCGAACTTATTCCGTCGGAAACCTGTTTAAGTCTTTCGGGAGTGGAAAATTCTTTCTTGGTGGAAATTATACCGAAATCTTTAACGGTAAGTTTTCCGCAATCATCATCTATTATTCCGTACCCGACTATTGCTATGCCCGGGTCAATTCCTAAAATTCTCATAATTAAATTTTAACTATGACTTCAAATAAAGTCAACTTAACTAACACGTTGAAAGCAATATGAAAAGATTTTCAGATTTGATTTTTCTGTTTTTTCAAAGTTTAAAATTAGTATTACTTTCTTATCTGACCGTTACCTTCGCAAAAATATTTCACGGAAGTAAGTTCGTTTATTCCAAGCGGTCCTCTTGCGTGCAATTTCTGAGTACTGATACCTATTTCTGCGCCGAGTCCGAGTTCGTAGCCGTCGGTAAATCTTGTAGAAGCGTTTACAAATACCGCAGCCGAATCGACTTCCCTTGCAAATCGCATTGCCGAACCGTTATCCTTAGTAATTATAGCTTCCGTGTGATTGGTGCTGTGTCGGTTAATCCAATTTATCGCCTCGTCCAAACTATCGACTATTTTAACGCTTATCACCATATCCTGGTGTTCGGTATAATAATCTTCTTCAACGGCCTTTTCGCAATCGAAATAAAGACGGGTTTTATCGCAACCGAGGATTTTCACTCCGTCTTCCTTTAATTTCGATAAAATTGCGGGAACTGCCTTTTTCGCAATTTTCGAATTTATAAGAAGTTGCTCGCACGCATTACAAACCGACGGACGGGAAATTTTAGCATTCTCTACAATATTTACCGCCATTTCGGTATCTGCACTTTCGTCCACATAAATATGACAATTACCGCCGGCAGAAGCTATTACCGGCATAACGGCATTTTCAAGAACAAACTTTTTTAATCCGTCGCCGCCTCTTGGAATTACAACATCGATATATTCTCCCATTTTAAGCATTTTCAATGTTGATTCTCTGGATTTATCATCGATAAACTGTATAACACTGTCGTTGTAATTATTCTTTTTTAGTGCCTTTTTCATAATACCGTAAAGTGTTCTGTTGCTGTTAATCGCATCTTTTCCACCACGCAGTATTACTGCGTTTCCCGACTTTATCGTTAAGGCAGCAACATCGCAAGTCACATTGGGACGAGCTTCGTATATAACACCGATTACACCTAACGGCGAACGCATTTTGTTAACTTTTAATCCGTTCTTCAAAACTCTGCTTTCAATAATATCCCCTACGGTATCGGTAAGTGAGGCAACCTGCCTCATTCCTTCCGCCATAGCATCTATTCGCTTATCGTTTAAAAGCAATCTGTCGTAAAAACTCTTATTTTCATTATTGAATACTTTAAGGTCTTCTTCATTGGCTTTCAGTATTTCCGCCTTGTTTTCGAGTATTGCGTCAGCCATTGCATTAATCATATCGACCTTATCTTTTTTGCTGATTTTACAAAAATCAAAAAATGCTTCCTTTGCCGATTTACAAACTTTTTCGACATCGAACATAAACTTTTATTCCTCCTCGCCGAAAAGTACGGCGTTATGATAAACATTTTGAACATCGTCGTTCTCATCGAACATTTCAAGCATTCTGTTTATTTTTTTTGTCGTTTCTTCGTCTAAATTTACGCTGTTTGAAGGTATACGAGCTATTTCGTCGGATAATATTTTCAATCCGTCTTTTTCGAATGCTGCTTTAACATTGAAAAAATCGGAAGGCGCAGTATACACCTCATAAACTTCTTCATCGGTCACGACATCAAGGGCTCCCGCTTCAATGGCTTTATTCATCATTTCTTCTTCGTCAAGATTTTCCTTGTCGATAATTATGACGCCTTTTTTATCGAACATAAACGATACGCAGCCGCTCGTTCCCATAGACCCTCCGCACTTGTCGAATATATGTCTTACATCACCGCTCGTTCTGTTTTTATTATCGGTAAGAGCCTCAACTATAACCGCAACTCCGCCTGCTCCGTATCCCTCATATACAAGTTCTTCATAATTAACTGCGCCAAGTTCACCCGAAGCCTTTTTTATGCTTCTCATAATATTATCGTTAGGAATATTGTTTCTACGGGCTTTTTCCATAACGTCTTTAAGTTTGGAATTAGTATTAGGGTCGGGACCGCCCTGTTTGACGGCTATTGCAAGTTCTCTTCCTATCTTTGTAAATATGTTGGATTTAGCCGCATCGCCTTTTTCCTTTTTGTGTTTAATGTTTGACCATTTACTGTGACCTGACATATTCTCACCTCTTTGAAAATTTATACACATATGCCGCAACTGAAAGACTTACCGCAGCGTTTAAAGATTGAATTTTTCCGCTCATCGGTAACGACAGTACTTCTGTAGCAGCCGATTTGATTTTTTCCGACAATCCGTGCGCCTCGTTTCCTACCGCAAACGCCGAATTTTTTTCATTGTTTTTAAACTCGTATTCGAAAATATTTTTGCCCGCCATATCGAGTGCGTAAAGATTATGGTCAGATAAATCTTCTAAAATATCTTCTCTGTTTTCCTTTTCAAAAACAGAAATATGAAATACTCCGCCCATACTCGCCCGTACGGCTTTCGGCGAATATACTTCTGCGCAGTTTACGGCAAAAATATTGTATATTCCGCAGCATACGGCTGTTCTTATAATAGTCCCAATATTTCCGGGGTCGGATATTCCGTCAAGAACGATTGCGTCTTTACCGTTAAATACCGCCTTTTTCTTTTCGATAACCGCAATTATGCCGCTGGGACTTTTGGTGTCGCTTACGCTCTTGAAAAGCTCTCTTTTTATCAGAAAAATCCGAGCATTCTTTCTCAATTTACTTATATCGGTTTCCGTTCCTTCGCTGATATAATACTCAGTTACGTTTATATCGTCGGGAATTTCCGAAATAAGTATTTTACCTTCCGCAATAAATAAATTTTCTGACTTCCTGAAAGCCTTGTCGGATATCAAAGCCCGAAGCTTCTTTATTCTGTTATTCGACGAAGATTTTATAATTTCAGTTTCCATTTAAAAAAACAGCCTTCATAAGAAGGCCGTCAAAATTACTTGGCAAGTTTAGCTTTTGCTTTGTTGCAAAGTTCATTGAATGCCGCCGTATCGTTTACAGCTATATCGGCAAGCACCTTTCTGTTAAGATTTATTTCAGCAAGTTTGAGACCGTACATAAATTTGCTGTAAGAAAGATTATTGAGTCTTGCAGCCGCATTGATACGAGCAATCCAAAGCTGTCTGAAATCTCTTTTCTTATGCTTTCTTCCAATGTAAGCATAGTTCTGAGATTTCATTACCGCCTGTCTTGCAACACGGTAAAGTTTACTCTTTGCTCCGTAATATCCCTTTGCCTGTTTTAATATTTTTCTGCGCTTTTTTACTGCATTTACGCCTCTTTTTATTCTCATTGTTCAGTCCTCCTCTTATTTATAAGGAATAATGGATTTGATAGTATTTTCCTGAGCGTGGGAAACATATGCTCCCTGTCTTAAAGATACCTTTCTTTTTTGTGCTTTTTTGGTAAGAATATGATTCTTGCCGCTCTTTGCTCTTTTTACACGACCTGACGCCGTAAGTCTGAAACGCTTAGACGCACCGCTATGTGTTTTCTGTTTAGGCATAGTTGTCCTCCAAATATTTATTTTTTATCCGCAGCCGAAAGTATCATGGTAATATTCTTTCCTTCCTGCAACGGCTGTTTTTCCATTATGCTGAAATCTTTAAGGATTTCATAAAAATCGTTCATAACTCTCATTGCTATATCTGAATGTGCCATTTGACGGCCTTTAAGTCTTATAGAAACTTTAACTTTATCTCCGCCTTTAAGAAATTTTTCAGCACTTTTCGCTTTGACTTTTAAATCCCCCGTGTCTATCGTAGCCGAAAGCCATACTTCTTTGACGGTGACGATTTTCTGATTTTTTTTGATTTCCTTTTCCTTTTTCACCATCTCGAATTTAAATTTTCCGTAATCGATTATCTTACAAACCGGCGGTACTGCCTGAGGTGAAATTTTAACGAGGTCGAGTCCTTTGTCCTCCGCAAGGCGCAGTCCTTCAAGAGAAGTCATTATCCCGAGCTGTGTTCCGTCACTGTCTATAACCCTGATTTCTTTATCACGAATCTGGTTATTAATCTGAAAATCTTTTATAGTTTTATCCTCCTTCAAAAAGCCTTTTTTCTAAGGCTTAATTGTTTATAAACAAAACAAAAACGGACAGCATAAGCCGCCCGTTAATTTACAGTCGAAAATCTGTATTAAATACGGTAACCATACCGATAAAAACCGTATGGTGAGAAGTCGGCTTCTGCTTTATGTTGTATTTTAGCAAGACTTTTTTATTTTGTCAAATATTTTATACAATAATTTAATTTTTAAAACAATAATTTTTTTCGGTTATATTCTTTTGCAAATTGTAAAATTATTCCTGAATATTTTCCTTATAATCTATTGTTTTGTTTTTTATTTCCTTTTGTATCATCTTAAGGAAATCTTTAAAATCCATCGTTCCCAAATCGCCTGCGCTTCTGCTTCTTACCGCAATTTTATTTTCCTGGATTTCACTGTCTCCGATTATTACCATATAAGGTATTTTTTCAAGACGGGCTTCTCTTATTTTATAACCGATTTTCTCGTTACGCATATCGCATTCGGTTCTTATCCCTTCTTTTCTGAGCTCTGCCGAAATCTCAGAAGCCTTTTCTGCCGCTCTGTCTGTAATGGTGAGTATTTTAACCTGAGTAGGACTCATCCATAAAGGAAGGGCTCCGTTATATTTTTCTATAAGCATTGCAAGAGTTCTTTCATAGCAACCTATCGAACTTCTGTGTATTATAAGAGGTCTTTTCTTTATACCGTCTTCGTCGACATAACTCATATCGAATCTTTCGGCAAGAGCGAAGTCTATCTGTATGGTAATTAAGGTATCTTCTTTTCCGTGAACGTTTTTTGTCTGAACATCGAGTTTAGGTCCGTAAAAAGCAGCTTCTCCTATACCGGTTGCATAATCGATATTCAAGTGTTTCAGTATGGTTTCCATTAATCCTTCCGTAGTTTCCCATTGTTCTGCCGTGCCTATATATTTTTCGGCGTCATTAGAATCCCATCTGGAAAATCTGTAAGTTACTTCGTTTTCAAGACCTAAGCATTTAAGAATGTATTTTATAAGGTCGAGCGCCTCTCTGAACTCGTTTTCAACCTGAGAAGGAGTACATACTATATGTCCGTCGCTTAAAGTAAACTGTCTTACCCTTATTAAACCGTGCATTTCTCCGCTTGTTTCTTTTCTGAAAAGACTTGCGGTTTCCGCATATCTTATAGGAAGTTCCTTATAACTTTTTATTCCGTTATTGTAAATAGTAAATTGAAAAGGACAAGTCATAGGACGGAGAGCGTAAAGGTCTTCGCCTTTTTTCTCGTCGCCCAAAATAAACATTTTATCTTTGTAATGGTCCCAATGACCGCTCATCTTGTAAAGATTGCTTTTTGCCATTGACGGCGTTTTAGTCAAAAGATAACCTCTTTTTTCCTCTTCGTCCTCGACAAAACGCTGTATTATTTGAAGTACTTTTGCCCCCTTAGGCATAAGCAAAGGAAGTCCCTGTCCTATATTTTCATCGGTCATAAAAATTCCGAGTTCTCTTCCCAATTTGTTATGGTCTCTGAGTTTTGCCTCTTCGAGTTTTTTAAGATATTCGGCAAGTTCGCTCTTCTTTTCAAAAGCGGTACCGTATATACGAGTCAGCATTTTATTGCCTTCTTTGCCTCTCCAATAAGCGCCTGCAAGAGAAGTCAGTTTTACGCACTTTATATAACCTGTCGACGGAAGATGGGGCCCTCGGCAAAGGTCCACAAAGTCTCCTTGTCTGTATACCGTTATCTTTTGGTCTTTCGGAATATCCTTTAACAATTCGAGTTTATATTTTTCGTCAAAACCGCTGAATAGCATTTTAGCTTCGCTTCTCGTCAACGTTTCGGCTTTAATTTCAAAATCGGCTTTTATTATAGCTTGCATTTCCTGCTCGATTTTCTCTAAATCCTTTATGGTAATAGGCGTTACAAAATCAAAATCATAATAAAATCCGTTGCTTATCGCAGGACCTATGGCAAGTTTAACCGTAGGGTAAAGATTTTTTACGGCCTGTGCAAGTATATGAGCCGCCGTATGACGATAAACTTTAAGCCCTTCTTCGTCTTTAAGAGTTAAAATGTTCAGTTTGCAATCGTTTTCCAAAACGCAGCCGATATCCTTTAAAACTCCGTCTACTTCGCAGGCAACGGCAGCTTTGGATAAACCCTCGCTTATTTTTTTAGCCGCTTCCAATGCCGTTATTTTACCTTCCGTTTCCAAAATACTGTTATCTTTTAAAGTGATTTTCATAATACTTCTCCTATATTTTAACCATCTAATATAAATTATCTTATTACAAACAAAAAAACCGCCCTTATTCAAAGGACGGGTTATACTTGCCCGCGGTTCCACCTTAATTGCATTATGCCGCTTTTGTTATTTATCCCTCAATAACGGTAAGGCGCTAAACAGGTGGTACATTTTTTACTTCCGTTACGGCTCTTCCAGCATCGGCCGCTCTCTGTGAACTTACGGTAAAACTGCGTGTCCCGTTTCCCTTTCAGGTAAGCGTATTCGTTTGTGCTTTATATTATATTCCCCGTCTATCGTTTCTGTCAAGGTTTTAAACATATTATTTTTTTAATTGAATCGATACTTTTTTAGCCGATTTCACTCGATTAAACCAGCCTATTTCACTCAACTAAATTATAATCTTTATATAAGTTTGATTTTAAATATTTGCGATACCGCAGAAGAAAATCGCCTGTCGGCAAATTTTCTGTCAAACAGTATTTCCTGCGGATTCTCTTTTATCAATGCAAATATCGTATTGAAATCTCTGTCGTCGAATAAATTATGCGAATATATTACATTTCCTTTAAGAGGATTCGTTATCATTATTTCATTGTTGTTGTCGACTACAAAAAGCGATTTACTCTTGTTCTTTCTGTTGGCAAGCATTACCGATATCAGTTCGTAAATTGCGTCGTTACGGCAGCTTTCGATTAATTCGCTGTTAGCTATTTCGCAAAGTTCTTCCCAATCCCGTGTAAGAGAATTTATTCTGAAATTAAATATTGCGTCAAGAGCATATTCGTCCATTCCCGAAAGAGCTCTTTTTATTATCATTAATTCCCTTTCGTTTTCAAAATTTATCACCGCCGATATAAACATGGCGGCATACAAATTTATATTTTTGAAATGTAAATGCTTGTAAAAATAATTAAATTTCATATATATCCCGATTATGTCGGCTATCACTCCGTGCAAATAGCGCACCGCTTGCACTTCCGCCGCTTCATCGTAAACAACATATATGAAATATCTGTTTTTACTGTTTCCTACCGCAAAAGACAAGTTCTTGTTCTCTTCCAATCTTTTAATCAGGTACTCAAATTCTTTTACATTGCTCTTTTCCAAACTAATTACCTTTTGCAGCATATATACCTCTTATTGATTATTTCAAATTCTTACGCTTTTATCCCTTACACCTCCGTTTTCATCCATTAAACTGACTTTGCTGAGAGATATTTCGTAAGCTGTCCTTGTTTCTTCGGTTCCGTCTGCGCTGACTTTGTGATATTCCCTGCTTTGTATCCTGCCTGCTACCGTTATCTTTTCTCCAACGGCAAGATTTTTTATGAATTTCGCATTGCGTCCCCAAGCTATACATGGTATGTAATCAGATTTATTATATGCTCTGTTTACCGCAATAAGAACATCGCATATTTCTCTTTTAAACGGCGTCATTCTGTAAACCGGCTGTTTACAAATATGCCCTGTCAATTCGATATGATTTATATATTCTCCTTCATCCTGCATAAATTCCCTTACAAAACATGTCAGCAGTAAACGGCTTTTGTCTTCTTCCAATTTATTGTAACTTCTGTACTGTCCGCTTATCGACACGATTTTGCCCGGCTCAATTTCCG
Source organism: uncultured Eubacteriales bacterium (assembly GCA_949296455.1). Classification (GTDB taxonomy): domain Bacteria; phylum Bacillota; class Clostridia; order Christensenellales; family CALVMC01; genus CALVMC01. Next base: position 9,841 of record CASFOZ010000014.1, on the reverse strand, counting down.
CCCCGTCCATAATTCTTTCCGATACGGTCACATTTATAATATCTTCCTGCCCCGAAAGTCTCGGTACGGAAACCTTAAAATCATAAAATCCTTCCCCCATAACTTCGTGCGAAAAAACAGGTTCTGTTACTACCTTTCCTCTTAAAATTACCTTGTTGTTAGTCATTTGTTCATAATTCATAAAAGCCTCCTTTGCTACTTAATTTGTTTTATGCTGTACTCCGTTATTATCAATGGTAAAATTATTTTCATACACAAGTTCGCTCATTTTAACGAACTTATAACCTTTGTTTTTAAGATTCAGAATAAGCGCAGGTAAAGCGTCGACGATATGGTCGCTGTTATTGTGACAAAGAATTATCGAACCGTTTCCCACTCTTTTAACTACCCGCTCAGTTATCTCTTCACCGGATATGCCTTTCCAGTCAAGAGAATCGACGTCCCATTGAATTGTTTTCATATTCAGTTCTTCAAGAACACCAATAAGTCTGTCGTTATAATCTCCGAACGGGGGACGGAAAAATTTTACTTCCTTGCCCGTTATTTCGGTCAATTTTTCGTTGACGCTGACTATTTCTTTTTTTATCTCTTCTTCACTTAAAGTACTCATTTTTAAATGATTATTACTGTGATTGCCTATTTCTATTCCGTTATCGGAGAGTAGTTTTACTTCATCGGGATATTTTTCTATCCAAAATCCCACAAGAAAAAATGTAGCCGTTATCTCATATCTGTTAAGAATTTCAATAATCGACCGGGTTTTATCCGCCCCCCAAGCTGCATCAAAAGTCAATGCGACTGCTTTTTCCTCAGTGTCAACTTTATATATGGGAACCTTTCTTAAAGCGTTGCCGAAATAAACTTGCGCAGCGCTAGTCTGTCCGAAACCTATAAAACACATTACAAAAAGCAAAGTTATAAATATGAATGAAATTAAAGTTCGCTTTTTTAACACAAAAAACATTTGCTACCTCATATTATAAATTCCTGCAAGATTTTTACATTTGTTGTTTTTGTATTTAAATGACTGTTTTTGTCGAATCAATTCGCCAAAAAAACAAGGTTTTTCTTTATAATAGATGCCGGTAATTTTATGAATATTACTTGAATATAAAAAAACTTCCCGTAAAAATTTAATACAGGAAGTTTCTTTAAAAAATAATCAATAATTACGATAACTTTAAAATTAATTTTCAAAATCCTCTTCATCGGGATTTTCTTTCTCCGACTCTTCGGAATCCTCGCCAGCAATAATCACCACTTCGGAATCCTCTGAATCAACTGAATTTTCATCAACCTGATTTTGACTTTTATTTGCGCTGTCAATGTAACCTTTCCCCTCTTTCGGATTGCTTATCACCCCTAAAACAACAAATACGCCGAGAATTGAACTTATTATTTCCTCGACATAAGGCACATCTATTTTTAATCCGAAATTACTTATCACTAACAGCACCGCACTGCAAAGCGAAATCCAAAATCCGTAATTTTTCATTTTTTCTTTTAAATTGTTAAAAAAATTCTTCATAATTTACCCCGCTTTTTTTATCTTTAACGCTTTGTTCTTAACGGTATCGGTTTTCATTTCCTTAACATCGGTTTTTACAGAATTAATATCTTTTTTAATATCGCTTATACCGGTTTTAACATCAATAATATTCTTATTTAATATATCGAGAGCTCCGATATTTTCCGATAGTTGAAAAATAACTTTCTGATATTTATCTTCTCTTTTCCTGCTGTCTTTAAGTTGATAAATCAACATTATAAGAAAAAGAACAGCCCATATTCCGTTAGCCAAAGCCGACTCCATTATCTTTTCCCACATATCATAAAACCTCTTTAATCTTTAAACTTACCCAGAAGGGTTTCATAATAACTCTCCCCCAGATAATTTTTGAGCATGGTGTTATCCTTAATCATCTGACGTGCCATATCGGTAGGATAAAATCTGTAAAAATCATATGCGGCGTTATATCTGCTAAGATATTCTTCGCTTTTTATCCTGTTATAATCGTCGTCGTTCAATTTCCCCGTGGTTACATCGGCATATTCCGATAAATACTGATTTAAGGTTTTGTTCCTTGCCGTATTATAACTGTTTATTTTTTCCTGAATCTCGTTGTTAAAGTTCGTCACTTCTTCTTGTTTTTTAGTTCTTTCGTTTATCAATTCGTTAAGTTTATCGTTTAACACTACCGCCTTTTCTACATCGAGTTCGTTCAATGCGCTTGCCTTCTGAGCTTCTAGTTCGGATATTTTTATGTTAATATCAGAAAGATTCTGATTGAGAGCTTTGTAAACTTCGCTTTCCTGCCCGGATTTTTCGCTTTCGAGATTTTCAAGTCTTTCACCTACTATCGAAGAGCGTCCCAATCCTCTTTTTAAAGCGTCGTTTTCAATATTCTTTTTAGAAGCGTTATATATTTCGGCAATCTGGTTGATATTCTGTTCGGCAGAAGAAATATATTCGTTTTTATTGCTTTCAAGCTGCTTTTTATCGCTTTCGAGGTTTTCGTTTATCTCGTTATATTTATTGTTGTAATATTTATCTGCTTCGCTTTTAGCAATATTTTCGATTTCTTCGTCGCTTAAAGGGTCATATTCCATCTTTTCGTATTGCGGGCTTTCAGCATAACCTTCCATTTTTTTATCGATATAAGCCTGCTTTTGCCTGTCGTTATACGACTGTTCCATTTGATTGAGTTCCTTCATAAAATCGTCTTCTGCTTTTTGAACATTTTCATCTATTTCGATTTTCTTGGTAAAAAAATCTACTACATCGTCAATAAATCCCACTATTAACCTCCCTTTATTCCGATATATCGGTTTCCGAATTTTCTTTGCTTTGTGTGTACAATTCTATCAAATAAGTCCTTCGTCTTAGTTTTTTAAGATTTAAAATTCTGATATTCTTTCTTTTTCCGATTTGCTTAGCATTGCGCCTGCAATTATTTTTCATAGCAATATCCTTAAAAATAGTTTATTAAGCGTTTCCGTCAGACGGCGTCGTATCGGTATTCTCAGTTCCGTTTGAGATAGCCGCTTGAAGACTTTCAATGTTTGTCTGCAAAATATTAAGTTTTTTCATAACAAACATTATCTTGTTTTCCACCTCGTCAAGCCTTAATTTAATTACCGTTTTTTCATCCATTTTCAGACACCTCGTAGAAATAGACTTTCATCATAAAATTTACTATCTTAAAATCATTATCCTGACTTGTGAATGTAAAAGATATTTTTCTGAATTTATCGTTCATTTTCATACTGCACGGTTTTCCTTCGATAAGTGTCAATTCCATTTCCTTTGTTTGACCGTCCATATTTACCGTAACCGTAATATTTCCTTTGCCCGAAATAAGGAAAGACGATATTCTTTTTATATTCTCCGGTTTCCCCAAATCCGTATAAGGCGTACTCCACTTCTTTTCTAAAATATGGTCATAATATTTATTTTCATCGCACCTTACAACAACCTTGTAACGGCTTTGGTCATCGTGATTTGCAAGGGCAAAAAGCAAATTCATATTATCGAGTTCGACAGGCATAAATCTTCTCACATCAACCCCTCTCGTTATGGTAAAATCGTTATCGAAAACATTGTACGAAAGAACGGACGAAAGTTCCGGTATGAGATATCCCATGTAACTGTAACTTTCACCGGGTAAATTGAAATTTGTAGAAAGATAATAATTTCCGTTATGGTAACACGCAACGTTATTAACCATATATTTGCTTTTATCGAAAAGTTCCTTTATATCCGTAAGCAACGGCGATATATCGTAGCCGTCAAATTTAAAAAGACCCGAGTCGGTAAGAAAAATAATAAAATCACCGCACACTGCGATTGTTTGCGGATAAATTCGCCCCGCATTCAGATAAACCCTGCTTAAAATAAAATCTTCCTGAGCGCCGTATGCGGAAAGTTTGTGTATCGAAAAATCTCTGAATATATAAACATAATCCAAAAAACTCACGACCTTGTTTACAGAACCTCCTTCGTCACGGAATTCTATAAAACCGCCTTCCTCAAGGGAAACATTCCAGTTTGCGGGATTAAAATCTTCACTGAACCAGACAGCATTCTTTTCGCCCGATATCGTTGCGAAAACCCTTTCGTTATGTATACAAATAGAAGATAATTTCGGAACATTATCGATATGCGTTAAAGTAGAATCGTTCAATATATACAGTTTTTCATCACCCGTTGAAAACAGCATTACGTCATCGCCATTATAACAATAATTAAGTCCTTCGATATTTAAGGTATTACCGCTGAATTTACCTGTATTTACAAGGTCGTCGTCGGAATATAATTTCTTCTGATATAAATTCCCCAAAACATCGACAACTACCAATCGGTCATCTCTGAGTCCCGTTGTATAATCAATTCTTTTATAAACCCAACCGTTCATACAAAAAAACATTTCTTCAATAGGAAATTCATATTCGTAAAGTTTGTTATTGTTAGGATGCCTTATGCTGTACTTAGCATTTTCAAAACCGAAACAAGGCTTTACCGCTCCGGTAGAAACATCGACATTGTAACAGTTCGGGCTGTAATAAAGTTCCATATTGTTTTCTTCTATTCCCGAAAGAACATTATTGAATTTTATGATTCTGTAAGTTTTTTTCTCCGGCTTGACGGGAGATATTACTTTGTATAATGCGCTCATATCCACCTATTCTCCTTGACAAAACTGTTTTTCGGTTTCTTTTCGGAAATTTTAAGGCTTATTAAAAACTTTTCGTCGTAGGTCACTGCTTCTTCAAACAAACCGCTCATGGCAGCATATAAGGAAGCAACGCCAAGTGCGAACGTTCTGTCGCTTACTATTTTGTCACAGACAATATCATCGTCGAGTTCCTGCGGTGCAACGGGCATATAATTATAATAAATATTATATTTTGCCGAATTTTTCATAATAATCGTGTTTTCGGTCTCTTCAAACGGCACCTTATTTCCGTCTTCGTCCAAAACTTTTACTATTTTTATAGGTCGATTGGGAAACAAAGCATAATTCAATACACTGAAAGGTTTAGTTTGAGTAAAAGTGCTTACTACGGGAAAATAATCGCTCGCTATCTGACTTTGTATCATCCCCACTGCGCTTAATAATTTAATATATCTTTTATCCGACGAATAATTTTCTCCCGTTAAATCCAAATCGTTTATATCCAATAACTTCAAGGCTAAATTTAAAACATTTGATACTTTCATTTATATCTCCTCGTATGACGGCAGATAACTTTTCCCCTTATCGAGATATCCTATAAGATTCTTTGTCTTATAAGATAATCTTTCAATTGACGAATCGAATTTCTGTTTTTCGACTTTTTCGTTATGCTCGTCTATTTCTCTCACTATTTCATCGATTCTCGATATTTTAGTTTTTAAAACATATCCGATTGTTCTGCTATCGAGTCCGTTATAAGGAACTATCAACGCCAGCGTGGGTTTTTGTTTCTCGTTATGTATTTCATATCTTTTTTTGGTACGATTATACATAACAAAATAATCGGAATCGATTTCTTTCAATCTCGAAGCAATATCGAAAACATCGTTTTCTATTTTAACTAAAACATCCATATTCTCTCCTAAAAAAACCGAAAGGGTTAAGCCCTGCCTAACCCTTCCGTAAAAATTCAGCTTGTTCAGCTTTTAATATTTTTAATCATAGCTTGTCCTGCAGGTCTGTCGCACATTAAATCTGCATATTTTACAAGAGTTGCGGTATAAGTAGGCGTATTGCCGTTTTGTCTTATAATCTTTCCGTTTTCTCCTTCAATCCATCTCCAATCGCAAAGCTGATGAAGTTTAAAATCGGAACTGTTTAAAAGATACATTACGCCGTCGTCTATAAATCTGTCGGCAATTACAGGAACTCCGTTATAAGATATTGCTTTGAATCCTCCGTCAAGGTTCATATAATCGATATTTCTTCTGTTGGTGTTAAGATAATTGAGATAAAATCTTCTTACGTCATAGGCGCATGTTATAAAATCGATTTCGCCGCCTACATTCTGTTCGATATTGTCTATCGCACTCTGAATAAGAGTTATAGACATCGTATTGTTGGCATCGGAATTAACATAAGGATTCAACCAGAAATTATTGCTTCTCATAACTCCGTAAAGGCTTTCGCTGTCCGAAAATATTTTTTTGAGTCCCGTAATTTCCTTATCTTTTGAATTTTGCATATACAGTTCGTAAAAATCCACAAGCGATGTTACATCAACATCGAATTTTACGCCCTTTTTGGCTCTGTCAACCGCCGTTATTCTTTTGGTGAATTTATAAGCCGAAGTCGAACCGCCGCTGTAAAAATCAACGGTCATTCCTTCCATAAGGTTTTTTACGGAATTAAAAAATACAGTGTCGTAAAGAATTTCCTCACCTTCAGCGTCGGCAGCAGCAAGAGACGGCGAACTTGCGGTTGCAAGCAATCCCGAACCGTCACCGTAAAGCATACGGCTGAAATTGAATTTAGAAGCTTTTAAAAGTCCTTCCATTTCGGAATTTAAAAGATTAATAAAAGCACCTGCGCTGTTATCCGACGCAAGCATAGCTTTATCGCTGATTTCGATTGTTCCGTAAAGGTTTTTTAAATCGAGTTTGAACTGAGCGTAATTATTGCCGTTGGCTTTAGGCAAACTACCAGTTTCATCTCCTGCGCCTACACCGCCGTTCACTCCGTAAGGAGCAAGTTTAACAACTTCTTTACCCCAAACATCGTTGGAAGTTTGTTCGATTTTAGCAAGCAGTGGATTGGCGTTTATATTAAGCTGTTCGCTTACCACTCCGAGATATAAAGTTTTTAGTGCGCTTTCCGCTGTTTCCAAAGATACCATAATTAAATTCTCCTGTTATTAAAAAGTTTTTTTGCAAGAACACCCGCTTCAAAAAGATTTTTCGGTTTTTTAGCCGGAGACAAAGGAGTTTCGCCGCCGGCTCCGATTGTTGCCGGCATACGTTCGCTTTCGAGTTTTTCGAGATAAGCGTTTATTATTTTATTTTTGATATCGTCGTTTTGGGCTATGTAAACTTCGTAAAAATCATCGCTACCTACAATATCGTCAACGGTTACAAAGTTATCGATAAGCACATTAAGCAAAGCCCTTTCAAGACAATTCGGACTTACCGCAAGCTCTGCGTCGTTTGTTATGATATAACCGATTTCTTTGCCGAACCTGTCCGCTATGGGAAATTCATTACGAAATTTTTCCAGCTCCTCTCTCCAATTATCTCTTTTATACAAAGGCACGGGCGAAATTTTTAACTCTTCGTTCTCCTTAAGCGCCTGAACTTCTTTTTCTAGTTCTTTAATAAGTTGACATCGTTTTGTAAACTCTGCTTCTAACTTATTGTAAGCTTCGATAAGCGCCTCCTTTGTTTTAAACTTACCGAAAGAGTCCTCTTCCTTCCCGATTATTTCGTTTACCTTATTTTCGGCAGGCGAAATATTTTCCTGTACCGTATTTTGTACTGTTTCATTTGTAATTTCTTCGGATTGTTCTTTTGGTTTTTTGTTTTTGCTCTTTTCCATAATTCCTCCTGTTCGGGTATATATTCAACGGTTTCCCGTCAAATACCGTTATTTGTTATTTGCAGCGTTATCGATTTCGAGCTGTTTTTCGATTTTTTCGAATTTTTTATGAGTCTTGATATGCTCTTTGATTTTCTTTCTTACCTGCTCGCTTATATCGTATTCGCCGCTTATTAAAAATTTAGTATGTTCGATAATATGTATTTCGTGATTGTCTATATCTTCGACATCGACGTTTTGTTCGTAAAATTTTTCATTTTCAAGACAAGCTTTCTTTTGGTGCAATTCATCTATATCTTTGCTTGCCTCCCAATTGCCGAGTCCGAAAATTTCAAGTACTTTTAATTTACTGCGTGCCGATATTACTCCGTTTTCATCGGCAAACATTCCCATTTTCAAAAGTTCGAGAACAAGATTTCTTCGGCTTGCGGGAGTGTCGGAAATATCGTTTTCCGTGTCGAAAATAATATCGTCGCTGCTTAATTCGTTTTTATAAAATGATTTAAGTTCGTTCTTGCCGTTTCCGCCGGCAAGTCTTTTGAGTCTTCTCGAAACGGTAAACTGTTTATATAATTTAAGAACCTTTTCCGATATGCATTTTATTGCGCCCCTTATATTTGCAGCCGAAATGGAAAGTCTTGAATCGTCCTGTTCAATCAACAGCGATAACGCAGTACCGCTCGTTACATTTGCAGGAGTCTGAGTATATTTCATAAAATCGCTTACTCCGCTGACCATAACCATTTCGTTCAGAAGTCTTTCTTCTTCTAATGTAAAATCTGTCGGAACATGGGGGACTTCTAAAAGTTTCGGAGGCGTCGCACCCTGTCTGTAAACTATAATTTTTCCGGGAGATATTCCCTCTTCTTCGATATCGTCGGTATCTATCGAGCCGTCTTCCACTGCAAGAACGCCCATTGAAATTCTGTTTAATAGTTCGTGTTTTTTATTCCGAAGAGTGTTATATGAACGCTGAATAGGTATAACCCTTTCGATAACCGAAGAACCGAACAAGCAACCTGTATTTACTATTGCCGTCTGTCTTACGAAAGGAAAGTCATAATTGTTATCCTGTCCGAAGCGGTACGGAAGTTCTCCGTAATGCAGAAGTTTATCCCCTGCGACGATTATATGTCTTCCGTTAGGGAAAGAAACGGAAGGCATTTCATACTTTTCCAATACCACTGCAGAATTGTCTTTCGATTTAAAAATTACCTGTGGAGCGCTACCGCCATAACCCAGTCCGCCGAGAGTATTTTGAGAATCGAAACTGAAAACGTTTACCTGTTCGGGAGCCACTTCTACGCCCCACAACTGTTTTATTTTTTCTACCGAATAAACCTTTGCGTGTATTATACTGTCGCAATCGCTAAGAGAATTTGCCGCTATGTTGTCGGGAAAAATTTCAAAAGGCGGACATACAACTATATCTACATCGCCTTCGTAAATATTCTTTCCTTTTATTTTTCCTATAATTTTTCCTTTAAGCGGATTCCATACTACCTTGTAAAAAACCGTCCCGCATACTTCGCTCCAATGATTTCCGAGTGAAATTATTTCCTCTAATTTATTTTCCTGATTTACCGAAGAAAGTAATTTGGAAGCAAATTTGGAAGCGTTTATATCTGCATCGTCTGTAGTAAGCGGTCTTACGCTGACATTAGCCTGTATGCGCGCAAGCTTAGCAAGACGTGTTTCAACAATTGCGGCAATCTGATTATATACTTCTCTCTCCTGCCAGAAATATTGCTTTCCGTAATCGATAACTTCTCCCGTTTCGGTAATTTCGGCATTCTGATTTCCCATAAGATAATTCATATTCAGTCGCCATTGTATTTCAAGTGAATTTCTCTCTTCCCGTCTTTTTTTAAAATCGGCTTTAAGTTCGGCAACAATTTCTTCTTCGAATCTTTCGTCTTTTTTATTCATATCTGTTCTCCCTTATCGTTGCAGCCTCTTTCTTTTTGCAGGCTTTTTTGATAAAGTTTTCAGGACTTTTGGGAACAACGGTTCCCGATAAAATATCGTGCAGTTCCCTTGCGCAATCAGCGCATAAATTAAATTGATTTCTCTCGTCTATCCCGTCATCGGTAATTATGTAATTTGCGATATTACGGCAATTTGGGATATCACATTTCACCACAGTGGTGCTATTTACGATTTTCATTAGTTTCCTCCTCTTCTTTTAACAATTTAAGCAATCTCGTTTTCTCGGCTTCGAGCTCATCGTCCGTCATATCGTTAAGGGAATTGCTTTCGGTAATTTCCAAATAAATTTTTGCCGCTGAAATATC
>CASFOZ010000013.1 GCA_949296455.1 uncultured Eubacteriales bacterium | reverse complement strand
AATTTAATTATATTAAATTAAAAATTATCTTTATAAAAAAAAATTATTTTTATTCTATTTTAAAAACTTTATTTAAAATATTAATTGATATTTTTTAATTTATTCAATTTTTTTTATTAAAAATTTAATTTATTTTAGATTTTTTTGTTGAAATTTAAAATATTTTAAACATTATTTTAAATAAAATGTGAACTTTTGTTTACAAAATTTTTTATATATGCTAAAATTGTAATGAGGTAAATTATGCAAAAACGAACAAGTAAAAAATTAGATGAACTTTTAGATTTTTTGACTCGATTTCAAAACGAAAACGGATACCCTCCGTCGATAAGAGAAATTTGCTCGGAACTGAATTATAAATCCACAGCAACCGCAAGTTATTATATGAGCATGCTGGAAAATGTAGGTCAAATTCGAAAAGCGAAAAACAGAAGCAGAGCCATTGAAGTTATTACCGATGAAGAACATATTCAAAACAATAATATAAATGTTCCGCTTGTCGGAAACGTCACGGCCGGCGCCCCTATTCTTGCAGTCGAAAATTATGAAACTACATTTTCAATTCCCGAAAATTTATTCAGACATTCCGGCGATTTGTTTATGCTTAATGTCCGTGGCGAAAGTATGATAGACGCAGGAATAAACGATGGGGATATTATTGTCGTAAATAAACAAAGCACAGCAAACAACGGCGATATTGTTGTCGCTATGTTTGAAGGAAACGCTACAGTCAAAAGATTTTTTAAAGAAAAAGGCTATTTCAGATTACAACCTGAAAACAAATCTATGACAGATATTATAGTCAATGACGAACTTTCAATTTTAGGTAAAGTTGTAGGACTTATCAGAAATATTAAATAAAAATACTTAATTCATTTATTAAGTTCCTTTAAAATTTCTTCTATAACTATTTTGGCATGTTCATATGTTAATGCCCCTTGTATATGAACTATATAAGGTTTTCTTATAGGCGCATCGGCAGACAATTCGATAGACGCACCTTGAATAAATGTGCCTGCCGCCATTATTACTTTATCGGAATAACCAGGCATCTCCCAAGGTTCGGGACAAAGATTTGAATCTATAGGAGAAAATTTTTGAACTGTTTTACAAAAATCTATAAGTTTTTTTTCATCGTTTAATTTTATACTTCTTATCATATCGAAATCTTCGGAATTTTTTTCAGGCAATGTTTCGTAACCTAATTTCTCAAAAACTTCTCCAAAAAGTAAAGCTGACTTTATTGCGCCCGATACCACATGCGGCGCTATGAAAAGTCCTTGCAAAATCTGAGTATATCCGAAAGCATATGAACCTACCTCCATCCCGATAGAAGGCGCAGTAATTCTTCCCGCAATAAGCTGTATTAACTTATCCTTACCTGCTATATATCCACCGGTAGGAGCAAGTCCCCCGCCCGGATTTTTATTAAGAGACCCTACAATTAAATCAACACCGCAATCTGAAGGCTCTTTTGCTTCAACAAATTCCCCATAACAGTTGTCTACCATAATTATTGTTTCGGGGCTTATGGATTTGATGAATTTAACTGCTTGTTCTATAAGATTTAAGGAAACAGCTTCTCTCCACTCATAACCCCTCGAACGTCCGATAAAAATAAGTTTTATAAAATTCTCTTTTAAATTTTTTTCTATTTCTTTATAATCAAAGTTGATTTTTTTACCTTCTTTTAATATGTTAGTTTCCAAATAATTAATTTTAAAATCTTTTAAAGAACCGTTTAAATCACCCGATATTACTTCCGAAAGCGTATCGTAAGGTTTACCGCTTATCGAATATAAATAATCTCCCGGCCTTAAAATCCCGAATAAAGCAGCACTTAAAGCAGCCGTACCCGATGCAATTAACGGAGATACAATAGCATTCTCTGTATTGAAAATATCGGAAAATATTTTTGAAAGCGCCATCCTTCCTTCATCATCGTATCCATAACCGGTAGTAGGCACAAAATGTCTTTGTGAAATGTTATTTTTCCTGAAAGCCTGTAAAACTTTTTTCTGATTATATAAAGCGTTCTGATTTACCTTTTTAAATTTTTCGATTAAACTTTGCTCGCATTCTTCGATAAACTTGTTAATATTATTTACCATTATAAACTCCGAAATATTTTTTTCTGATATTTTAATAAATTTTAATCATCTGCTAATTTTTTTTCTATAATTTTTTTTAAATCATTGAAATTTTCGGTTAAACAGTTGAAATCTATTACATTTTGATATTTTTTAAACCATGTTATTTGCCTTTTTGCATAATGCCGAGTATCTAATTTTATTTTTTCTTTTAGCTGCTCTAAATTACATTCTCCGTTAAAATAATTTTTAAATTCTTTATAACCGATTGCCTGCATACTTTGATTATCAAAATTTAAACCGCTTTTTATTAAATTTTCAACTTCTTCTACAAGTCCCGCATCAAACATTTTGTCTACCCTGTTATTTATTCTTTCATACAGTATACTTCTTTCTAAATTGCATCTTATCATAATATTTTGAGCACTTACTTCTTTTGAAATAATTTCGTTATGCAATTTTGTTTTACCGGAAACATAATAAATTTCAAGCGCTCTGATAACTCGTTTAAAATCGTTTCTGTTTATTTTTTCTGCTGAGTTTCTATCAATTTCATAAAGTTTTTTGTATAAATTTTCATATCCTTGCTCTCTACCTTCTTTTTCGAGTTCTTTTCTTATTTCGTTATTTTTTTTCGATTTGCCGAATGAGAGCGGATACAAAATCGAATCAATATATAAACCCGTTCCACCGCATACAATTGCCGATTTATTTCTATTATTTATTTGATTAATAATTTCTTTTGCCGTTTTCGAGAACTCAGCAACTGAAAAATTTTCAAAAGGCTCGACGATATCTATCATATAATGTCGTACGCCTTTCATTTCTTCTGCGGGAATCTTTGCAGTTCCAATATTCATTTTTTTGTAAATCTGCATTGAATCGCAAGATATTATTTCACAATCGAAATTTTTTGCAATATCGATTGCCAAAGACGATTTTCCGCTCGCAGTAGGTCCTACAACAAAAATATTCTTCATTTATTTTCGCTTATTTTAATTAAACAATAAATTATTATCAATTAATTAATAATCCCTTTTAAATAATTTTTCTATATAAGATTTATCTATTTTAATTACCGCCGGTCTTCCATGTGGACAAAACAAAGGATACTGAGAATCTTTTTTAGAAAATTCATTAAATAGTATTTCTATTTGTTCACTGTTTAATGCGGTATTTCCTTTGATGGAAGATTTACAAGCAATCATTGCCAATTTATCTTTTAAAATTTCTTCCGTTGTTATTTCAGAAAGCTTCATACTGTTGATATTCAATTCGTTAATAAGTTCTTCTATATTAATTCCTGAGAGAGCCGCAGGAATCTTGGATATTTTATATGTCATTTCACCGAGGTCTTCTATTTCAAAACCTAATTTATTCATTGTTTGAGAAAATTCGGAAAAAGCAATATTATCATAATAAGTTAAATTTACTATATAAGGAACAATTAATTCTTGTTGAATAATCATTTTATTTTTGTATTGCTCGGTTAGTTTATCATATATCATTTTTTCCTGACACGCATGTTGATCAAAAATAAATATCGAAGATTCCTTTTCCACGATAAGATAAGTACCGAAAATCTGACCGATTATTTTAGGTTTCTCATTTATTTCAATAGTTGCTTGTTGATATTCTTTTTTTGCTATTTGTTTTTTTATTTCTATCTCTCTGTTTAAAAGTTCGGCAAGAGTACTGTTCCCTATATCCTGTAATGAAACGACAGGTTTACTTTTATAACGAAGAATTTCGTACGGACTTCTATTTCTTCTGTCTATCAGCCTGTTCTCAAAATTTTCACTTTGTGTTTCGTTTATAATATTAACTTTATCATCTTCTGAATTTCTACTTAAAAATCCCGTATTTTTTTTATTATTATCTTCATCGGAAATGTTACTTAATCCTATGTTTTTTAATGTATCAGAGTAATTTGAATATTTAATAACAGAATCGGCATTATTTTTAAAACAATTTGTTACGGCTCTATAAACTAGAGAAAAAACACGATTATTATCACGAAATCTTACATCTTTCTTATTGGGATGCACATTTACATCTACATCTTCAAAAGGCATTACTATATCGAATACAAACACAGGATAACTGCCCTTTGTAAGTCCGTCACCGTAAGCTGAATTTACTGCTTGGGTAATTGTACTATTTGCAACAACTCTTCCGTTAATTATAATTGTCTGATAGGTTTTATTGGTTTTTGAAAATCCTCTTTTACCTACATAACCGTTAATTTCATAACTGTCGAAAATTTCACTTACAGCAAGTAAATTATTAACAATATCTATAGGATATACTTTTTTAATAAAATCGTCGAGGCCTAAGCCATCGGTAGAGATTAACGCTTTACCGTCTTGAACATATTTTATTGAAACAAAAGCATTTGCTGTTGCGAGTTTTAAAACGGTATTAAAAATATCTGTTTCTTCCGTTCTTTTCTGCCTGAGAAATTTTAATCTGGCAGGAGTATTGAAAAACAAATTTTCTACGGTAATAGAAGTGCCTACGGCACATGCGCAAGAAGAGCATTCTTCGATATCTCCTCCCCGTAGAATTATAGAAGTTCCTATATCGCTGTTTTCCGTTCTTGTTTTCATTTCAATCATTGAAACAGATGCGATACTGGCAAGAGCTTCTCCCCTAAATCCCATTGTGCTTATTTTATCCAAATCATCGACATTAGAAATTTTACTTGTAGCATGTGGCAAAAATGCAGTTTTAACATCTTCAAATTCGATACCGCAACCGTTATCGGTGACTTTAATTTTTTTTATTCCATAATTTTCAACTTCAATTATTATGACGGATGCTCCGGCATCGATACTGTTTTCCACTAATTCTTTAACTATAGAGGAAGGTCTTTCTACGACTTCTCCTGCCGCTATTCGATTATAAATTCTGCTTTCAAGAACATTTATCTTCATAATTCACCGCAATTAAGTCAATTTTTCTTATACAAATTAACGAGATTTTCTAAAATTCCAAGCGCCTGCATGGGCGAGCAATTATTAACATTTATCTTAGAAATTGTATCAATTATTTTAGAATAATTTTGATTAATTTCTTTTATTTTTATTGTAGTTTCTTCGGAATTTTCTTGTTTTGTTTGAATTTTATTACTTATATTAAGTTCGGAAGTTTCCAAACTTTTCGCTACTTCCTTTGCTCTGTCTACAACACTTTTAGGCAGCCCGGCAAAAGAAGCAACTTCTATACCGAAACTTTTATTCGCACTTCCTTCCATGATTTTATGCAGAAAAACAATATCCGAGTTAAATTCTTTAACAAGCACTTTGAAGTTTTTAATACCTTTTATTCTTCCTTCAAGTTCCGCTAATTCATGATAATGCGTAGCGAATAAAGTTTTTGATTTAATTTTAGTCGAAATGTATTCGCAAACCGACCACGCTATACTTAATCCGTCGTATGTAGATGTTCCTCTGCCTATTTCATCAAGTATAACGAGACTATTTTCGGTAGCATAATTTAAAATTGTTGCAACCTCTATCATTTCCATCATAAAAGTACTTATTCCCGACGCTACATCGTCGCTGGCACCTACTCTTGTAAAAATTCTATCGGTTATAGGAATTATCGCAGAATCAGCAGGAACATAACAGCCTAAGTGTCCCATAAAAACTATTAAAGCTATTTGTCTCATATATGTACTTTTGCCGCCCATATTAGGTCCCGAAATAATTTGAGTTACAACTTCTCCTCCTAAAACGCAATCGTTTGAAACAAATTCATTGAGGCCTATTATTTTTTCAATAACAGGATGACGACCGTTTTTGATTTCCAACTCACCGCTTTCAATAATGACAGGCTTCACATAATTGTTTTTTGCGGAAATCGTTGCAAAAGACAATATTACATCTATACCTGCTATTATTCTGGATACTACTTTTAAATCTGAAATATTTGCAAGTAGTTTATTTTTTACTTCTTCATAAATTTCTATTTCCAATTTTTCTATTTTTTCGTTAGCGTCCATTACTTCAGATTCAAATTGTTTTAATTCTTCGGTAATATACCTTTCGCTACCGGATATAGTTTGACGTCTAATATAATTTAAAGGAACAAGTTTTTCAAACTGCTTCGGGATTTCTATAAAAAATCCGAAAACTTTATTATATTTAATTTTCAAATTTTTAATACCCGATTTTTCCTTTTCGATTTCTTCCATAAGCACAATGGATTTTCTTGAATTTCTTGATATTTCTTTTAATCGGTCAAGTTCACTGTTATATCCTCTTCTTATGAAACCTTTATTATTTTCTTCTTTGATTTCAAATTTATCGTTCAAAACCCTTTTAAGAAAAAATGTTAAATCATCAAAAGTGACAAGATATTTATTGAATTCTTTAAATAAATCGGATTTTAATTCTGAAACGATTTTTTTAATCTGAGGAAGTTTTTCAAGGGTAATGCGAAGTCCGTAACATTCGATAGGACTTATAGTTCCGTAAGAGATTTTACTAACAATCCTTTCTATATCTCTGAAACCCGTCAGACTGTTTTCAAGACTTACTCTGCTGTCATAATTGTCTACAAGTTCGCCTACGGCATCAAGTCTTTGATTAATATAATCGGGATTTCTTAAAGGCTGATTAATACATTTACGTAAATACCTTGCGCCCATATGCGTTTTGGTTTTGTCTAAAACCCATAATAACGAACCTTCGGATTTTCTTTCTCTTATAGTTTCGGTAATCTCGAGATTTCTTCTTGTATTTTTATCGAGAATTATATAGTCCTCTGAGTTGATATATTTTATGCGGTCGAAATGTTTTAAAGAATTTTTTTGCGTTTCATGAAGATATTCTAACAATGCACCCGAAGCGCTTATGGCAAATCGTTTATTTTCGCATTCGAAGCTTTTTAGGGTTGCAACTTCAAATTGCTTTAAAAGTTTTTTTAATGCACTCGAGTAATTAAAAGCCCATTCGAAATATTTATCGAATTTTACAAGTCGGTTAGTTTTTCTGCTTTCTAAATTTTCGCTTGTTCTGAAAGCTTCTTCATTACAAATAATTTCCGACGGCGAAATTATGTTGAGCATATCCTCAAGTCTTGTAATTTGATTTACATTATATTCAATCGTATTTAATTCGCCGGTAGAAACATCAGCCCACGCAAGACCTATACCGTCTTTAAATATTCCCACCGATGCAATATAATTGTTTTTTTCTGCATCAAGTTGATTTTCTTCAATCAAAGTCCCCTGAGTAATTATTCTGACGACATCTCTTTCAACGATTTTTCCTTTTGCAGGAGCGCTTAATTGTTCGCATATGGCTACTTTTTTACCTTTTTCAACAAGGCGTTTTATGTAAGTGTCCACGGAATGAAAAGGCACACCGCACATCGGAGCTTTCGAGCTAAGTCCGCAATCCCGTCCTGTTAGAGTTATGTTAAGAATATTGGAACATTCAATCGCATCATCAAAAAACATCTCGTAAAAATCGCCGAGCCGATACAAAATTACCGTGTCGGGATATTGTTGTTTAAGTTCAAGATAATGAGCCATCATTGGTGAAATTTTTTTTGCCATTAATCCCTCCGTTTTCCGAACATAGAACCTGTTTTTACCTTTTCAATTTCAATAGCAATAAACTTACCTATATCTTGTTTATTTCCTTCGAAATTGACCATTCTTCCGCAATCGGTTCTTCCGCAAACCATACCATCGTATCTAGAAAAATCTTCGGTTAAAACTTCCATTTCCTTACCGATTAATTTTTTATTGTTTTCTGACGTAACTTTGTTTTGCAGCGCAACAAGTTCAATTATTCTTTTTCGTTTGATATCTTCGTCTAATTGTTCCATTTTTGAAGCCGCAGTAAATTTTCTGGGAGAATATACAAAAGTAAAAGCCGAGGAAAATCTTATTGTTTTAACAGCGTCCAAAGTTTTTTGAAAATCTTCTTCCGTTTCCGTCGGAAACCCGACCATAATGTCTGTGGTAATTCCTATATCCGGAATAATTTTTCTCGCATATTCTATTATGGAAAAATATTTTTCCATATTATATTTCCTGTTCATATCTTTCAAAACCTTATCGCTTCCGGATTGCAAAGGTAAATGAATATGATTGCAAATATTGGGCGAATCGGCCATTATGTCAATAATATTTTCATTAAAATCTTTCGGGTGCGAGGTCATAAATCTAAGTCGGAATTTTCCCTTGATTTTCGATATTTCCGAAAGCAATCCGCAAAATCCTTCTCCGTCTTCTGATTGATAAGAATTTACATTTTGACCGAGTAAAGTTATTTCTTTATAACCTTTTTCCAACAAACCGTTAAGTTCGCATAAAATTTCTTTTTTATTTCTGCTTCTTTCTCTTCCTCTGACATAAGGCACTATACAGTAAGTGCAAAAATTATCACAGCCGTACATAATATTAAGCCATGCGTTTGTGCGGTCGCTTCTTAAGGCAGGCAAATTTTCTATTTTAGACGAATCTAATTCCACATCGATAAATCTTTTTAATCCGGAATTAATTTTTTCAATAGCCTCTTTCAATAATCCTGAATTACTTGTTCCCAAAATAATATCTATAAAAGGAAATTTTGCAATTAACTCATCAGCTTTGCCTTTCTGTTGAACCATACAACCGCAAACTGCAACAATTAACGAAGGTTTGGTTTTTTTAAGTTTTTTAACCATACCTATTCTGCTTTCGGCTTTTTTTTCGGCATTATCTCTTATGCAACATGTATTAAAAACAATTATATCGGCTTTTTCGATTTCAGAACAAGGCAAATAACCGTAATCATATAGAATACCGGCTAATTTTTCCGATTCGTGAACATTCATTTGACAACCGTATGTGATTATATTGAAATACTTTTGAGACAAATCCATTTGCATATTAAATTAAATTATATATTATATTAAAAAAAATAACAAGTTAAAAAAGTGAATATATATATTTTCTTTTCAAATACTAAATTTATGATGAAAAAGGTTTTTAAATCCTTAGCGGTAGTTTTTGTTATTCTTATAATTGCTGTAGTATTTTATGTGGCAGCCGTTATAAGCGAAGTAAATTTAAATACCGATAAACTTTGTACAGAAAATAATCCCGCAATATTTTTAGATAGTAACGGAAATAAAATAGATTTTTTCATTCCGGAATACGTATCATATGAAAATATTCCCGATTATCTTAAAAATGCTTTTATCGCAATAGAAGATAAAAGATTTTTTACCCACGGAGGAATAGATTTTATAAGAACGCTGGGTGCGGCAGCTGAAAATATAAAAACATTTTCGTTTAAAGAAGGCGGTTCGACAATAACTCAACAATTAGCAAAAAATACACAGCTTAGTAATGAAAAAACCATAAACCGAAAATTAAAAGAAGCAAAACTTGCCTTGGAATTAGAAAAAAATTATACAAAAGAAGAAATTTTGGAAATGTATCTTAATGTAATTTATTTCGGTTCGGGTTGCTACGGAATTAACGAAGCAGCTCATTATTATTTCGATAAAACTCCCGACAAACTTACCTTAAAAGAATGCGCAATACTTGCAGGCATTGTAAAAAATCCTTCCAAATATTCACCCGGTACAAATCCTGAAAATGCAACACAAAGAAGCAATCAAGTACTTGCTGCTATGAAAGATAATAATTTCATAACTAACAAAGAAAAAGAAACTGCCGAAAAAGAAGAAATTATTATAAAAAACACTGTAAACAATAATAGTTACAATTATCCTTACGTAAATATGGCACTGCAAGAAAGTATGGCAATACTAAATATAGGAAAAACGCAACTTTTAAACGGCGGATATAAAATTGAAACCTATTATGACGATAATTACCAAAAATTCCTTTATCAAGCACTTTCCGATAAAAATAATTACTCTGTAAACTCATACGGAAATATTTCCGACGGAATGGGAATACTTGCCGACAATTCTACTAACGGTATAAAAGGTTTTTATTCAACCTTTAATTTAAATGTCGACGAATTTAAAAGGCAGCCCGGTTCTTCTATAAAACCAATTGCCGTATATGCACCTGCACTCGAAAACAATCTTATCAATCTTCTTACACCTATACTTGACGAAAAAACCGAATTTGAAAACGGTTATTCCCCAGATAACTATAAAAATATTTATTACGGATGGGTATCGCCCACTTTTGCGCTGGCAAAATCGTTAAATATACCGGCAGTAAAAATAATGGAAACACTCGGTACCGAAAAATCTTTTCAATTTCTTAACAATCTCGATATTTCGCTTTCAGAGTCTGACGGACTTGCAACCGCACTCGGCGGAATGACTTATGGTGTAAACATAAAACAACTATGCGCCGCATATCAAAGTTTTGCAAACAACGGCAATTACAAAAAACTAAGTTGCATAAGCAAAATATACGATAAAGAAGGTAAAATTATTTACGATTCCACTTCAAGAACAGTTAAAAAAATAATGAGCGAAGAAAACGCTTACCTTTTAACAAAAATGCTTAAATATACCGCAAAAGAAGGCACTGCTAAAAAACTTTCGGATTTAAATTGCGAAATTGCCGCAAAAACCGGCACGGTATCAGCTTCCGACAGTAATTTTAATACAGACGCCTGGTGCGTTTCCTATACTAAAAATGTCACATCTGTAATATGGCAAGGCAATGCGGACGGTAGTGCGGAAAAATTATTATCTTCATCAAGCGGTGGCGGCTCTTATCCGGCTTCTATAACAAAAGAAATACTAAAAAAAATTATAAGTAACGAAGATAGATTTTACAAACCTTTAGGTGTTTGTAATTTGAAAATAGATAAAAAAGTACTTGAAAATTATCATCAAGTAATGCTAGCAAAAGAAAATACACCCGAAGAATTTGTTATATGCGAAGACTTTAATTCTTCAAATATTCCCACACAAGTATCTTTTTTAGATTATATTTTCGAAAACAACGGCTTTTCCGCATCTCTGCAAACGGACAGAATACTGCTCTCATTCAACGGCGAATTAGGAAAAAAATATAAATTATATAAAATTTCGAAAAACGAAAAATTACTTTTAGACGAGTTTTCGATAACAAACCAACCGTATTCTCTGTACGATAACGATATAAACGACCAAGAAAAAATAATTTATAGGATTGAAAGTTACAGAAATATTTTCAGTATAGAATTCGAAGATAAACCGCCATTGATTTTAGAAGTAAATCTAAAACAGGAATATGAAAATGAGGAATTAAAAATTGAAAAATTTTATAAGTATTTTAATTAAAACTGTTAAATAAAATACTTACTCGTTATTTATTATAATTTGCTTTTCGGTATTATCTATCGCATTTTTAATTAATGTTTCTATATCTAACTTTTTTTCCTGCTCAATAACTTCTTCATATACCGGTTTAATTACAGGATTTTCCGGAAGAAAAACAGTGCAACAATCTTCATAAGGCAAAATACTGGTCTCGAAAGTACCTATATGTTTTGCCGTTGAAATTATTTCTTCTTTATCCATTCCGATTAAAGGTCTGAAAACAGGCATTTGAGCAACACTGTTAGTAACATATATGCTTTGCATTGTCTGACTTGCGACTTGGCCTAAACTTTCACCCGTTATAATCGCTCCGCAATGTGATTTTCTGGCAAGAATTTCGGCAATTCTCATCATTATTCTTCTCATTAATGTTATCATGAATCTGTTATCGCAATTTTTATGAATTGCTTCCTGAACCTCGGTAAAAGGAACAACGTAAAGTTCTATTTCCATTCCGTATTTTACAAGAATCGAAGCAAGGTCGATAACTTTTTGTTTTGCGAGTTCGCTAGTATAAGGAAAACTGTGAAAATGAACAGCTTTTAATTTTACCCCTCTTTTTATCATTCTGAAACCTGCAACCGGACTGTCGATTCCGCCCGAAAGCAAAAGCATACCGTTTCCGGATGTTCCGACCGGCATTCCGTGTTCGCACAAAATTTTATCGCTTAAAATATATGTAAAACCGTTTTCCCTTATATCGACACAGACTTCTTTATCAAAATTTAATAAGTCAACTTTGAGATTAGGTTTTTGCGAAAGAATATATGCTCCGATTTCGCCGCTTAACTCAGTAGACGAAATTTTCATACTGTTATCGGCTCTTTTGACAGTTACCCTAAATGTAGTTTCGCCCGCAAAATTAACCGATACTTTTTTTATTTCTTCAATATCGGTTCTTATTTTAACGGCCCTGCTTAATGAATGCAACCCGATAACTTTTTTAAGTTTTTCTATTATCTCGTCTTCTTCATCCGATAAATAATTTTCAATGAAATATCTTCCACGTGTAACCGAAAGAGTAAAATTATTATTTTTTAAGGCGAATTTTATATTATTCAATAGTATTTTTTCAAAATATTGCTTGTTTCTGCCTTTTAAATATATTTCGCCGAATCGTATTAATATAGTTTTTTCCATAACATACCGCCTAAAACAATTTTTTAGATAAAGAATATACTTCTTCGCAAATTTTATCACACAAAAAAGTGCACTCGTCCTCGTTGTTGAATTCAGAAAAACTAATTCTCAAAATTCCGTTTTCATATTCTTTACCGAGTTTTAATTCTTCCGCAAAACGAAGATTTCCTTTTAAAGAATTACAAGCAGAACCGGTTCCGACAAAAATACCGTGTTTTTCCAATAAATGCAACAGAATCTCTGATTTAAGATTTTTAAACGCTACACAAAGAATATGCGGAGCACAGTTATTTATATCCGTAATTATTTTCAAATCTTCAATATTTTCCTGCAATGTTTGTGCCGTTTTTATAAGAAGATTTTTTATATAGACTTTGTCGGTTTTGAAAAATTTCTGCGAAGCGTAAGAAAATGCACAAATAGCACCGGCGTTTTCCGTAGAAGACCTTAACCCTTTTTCTTGCCCGCCACCGTAAATTAGCGGCGACACTTTTACTCCGTTCGCAATGTATAAAAATCCGCAACCC
Source organism: uncultured Eubacteriales bacterium (assembly GCA_949296455.1). Classification (GTDB taxonomy): domain Bacteria; phylum Bacillota; class Clostridia; order Christensenellales; family CALVMC01; genus CALVMC01. The sequence goes on along the minus strand of CASFOZ010000013.1, from coordinate 14,376 downwards.
TTAGGCGCATGAATTTTATGCGAACTTACAGAATATAAATCCACAGAAGAATTATCCAACCTAAAAGGCAACTTGCCGTATGACTGAACGGCATCGGTATGAAAAATAGTTTTATTATTTAATTCCTTAACCCTTTTTGAAATTTGTCCTATATTGTTAACTGCGCCGGTTAGACTGTTTACATGCATTACGGAAACCAGAGAGGTATTATCGTTAACCAAAGAGTACAAACTATCTTCATTAACTCTTCCGTCTTTATTTGTTTCTGCAAACACCACTTCGAAGCCGTTATTTTTTAGCTGATTTACAGAATTAAATACAGCGGAATGCTCGGCTCTCGATGAAATTATACGGCTTCCTTTTGCTTTTTTTAATCCGAATAATGCAAGATTATCAGCCTCACTTCCCGAGGAAGTAAAAATAATATTTCCTTTTGCAGCTTTAATCAATGCAGAGATTTCCATACGAGATTTTTCTATATCTTTTTTTATTTCCACGGCAGAACCGTATAAAGCCGACGGGTTGTAATATTTGTTTAAATTATATTCGTCTAAAATATCGACGCATTCTTTATAAACCCGAGTCGTAGACGCATTATCGAAAAAATACATATTAATCCTCTTCAACTTTATTTTTATTTATTAAAAACTCAAAATAAGAATCCAGATTGAAACCGTAGGTTTTTTTATCCGTATTAATAATTAAAAAAGTGTCTTCTCCGCCTTCGGTAAAAACAAGACAGTTTTTAGAAATTGCGATTTTACCGTCAGCATATTTTTCGTTTTTATTATATATCAAATCATGTTTTTTTACAAGAATTACTTCATTCGATTCAATCTCTTTAATAATAATTTTTTTTCTGCCGTTATTTTTATATAGTTTTATTTTATAGTCTGAGTATTCTAATTCAAGCCATAATTTATAATAATTTGATATATATGCCAATAATGCAGATATGAGAAATAAGACAACTCCCGTTATAATATATTGTTTTTCAGAATAAAATCCTAAAAATATAAAATAAACCGCCACAATAAAAAACATAACCGAAAGTAAAAGCGTAGACTTAGAAATATTATTTTTTTTATCACTTATTTTTTCTTTTAATATATAATTCATTTATTTCAATGTAACAACGGTTACCCCGCCTTCTCCTTCCCCGAATTTTCCCGCCCTGAATTCTTTTACATTAGGATGATTTCTAAAATGTTCCGCAAGACCTTCTTTCAGTATCCCTTTACCCCTTCCGTGTATTACGGTTATCTCGTTGTAACCGGCGATTAAAGCTTTGTCAATAAACATATCGACATTGTAAATCGCCTCATCGAGATTTTGTCCTATTACGTTTATTTTGCTTCCGGGCTGAGAAAAACTTATTTCTTTTGAAACGGTAACCGCTGAACTTCTGATTTTATGGGAATCAGAATTTTTGTTTATTGATTTAATGTTATCGTTTTTTTTCAGTTTTGCCAAATCATTGATTTTTACATTTGTTTCAATATTAGGTAAAATCACTACTATTGCATTATTTTTATTTATCGATTTTACCACCGCTACCGTATTCAGAGATTTTATCAACACCTTGTCGGAAACACATATTTTCTCATTAGTCGTTTCAAGCGGAGGTTTTTCTTCTAAAGGAAATTTTAAATTTTCAAGACTCTTTTTCATTTCTCTGACTTTAAAGATATTTTTAACATCAGCACTATAAGAGAGCTCTTTTATATTATTTAATATTGTTTCCGCTTCACTAATATAATCTTCCAATAAATCGTTTGTTTTAGCTCTTAATTTAAAATTCAATTCATCACGCATATTATCGAGCTCTGTTTTTTCTTTTTCTATTTCTGCCAATATTTTTTTTGTTTTGATTAAATTTTCTTCGCTTTCAGCTTTGTTTTTATCGGCAATCTTTTTCGATTCTTCGGCAGCATTGATTATTTTTTCGAATTTCACTTTTTCAGGAATAATCATGTTTTCCGCTTTATCGATAATTTCAGCATTTAAACCAAGTCTTCTTGCTATTTTTAAGGCATTCGACGCTCCTATCGTTCCTATGTTTAATTTATATGTCGGCTCAAAAGTTTCGGGATTAAAATCCATAGAAGCATTTTCCATTCTCTTTTCAGTCATTGCATATTCTTTTAATTCATTGAAATGACTTGTAATTATCCCTATAGCACCTTTATTCAATAAATACTCACATACCGAAACGGCAAGACACGCTCCTTCTGAAGGGTCAGTTCCCGCCCCGAGTTCATCAAGTAAAACAAGAGAATTGTTGTCGGATTTTTCGCAAATTTCGACAATATTCGCAAGATGCGCCGAAAACGTACTTAACGAAAGTTCAATATTTTGTTCATCGCCAATATCGCAAAAAATATTTTTAAAAAAAGCTATTTCTGCTTCATATGCCGGTAAAAACAATCCGCTGTACGCCATAATACAAAATAAACCGGTCATCTTTAAAGTTACCGTTTTACCGCCTGTATTAGGGCCGCTAATCAACAAAAACAAATATTTTTCGCCGGTTTTGATATCCACAGGAACCGCTTTTCCAGCATCAATCAACGGATGCCTTCCTTTTACTATTTCTAACTTTCTTTTATCGTTCAATTTAGGTTTAACTGCTTTTATGTTTTCAGCAAAATATGCTTTTGCAAATATTACGTCAAGATAAGCGATATTTTCATTGTTGCATTTTAAGATTTTATACTTTTGCGCTGTTTTCTCAGTGAGCTGCTCAAGTATTCGCTCTATTTCAGCCTGCTCTGCCGAATGCAGTTCTTTTAATTCGTTATTTAGTTGCAAAACTTCAAGCGGCTCTATAAAAGTAGTAGCACCCGATTGAGATTGACCGCAAACCAAGCCTTTTACAAAATTTTTATATTCACTCTTTACGGGTATTACATATCGTCCGTCACGAACAGTTACAATAGAATCCTGCAAATATTTCCGATATTGAACACCGTTAATATAAGAATTTAATTTCTCTTTTATTTTATCGCCGATACGCAATATTGAATGCCGTATAGAACGTAATTTATCGGATGCGCCGTCGGACATTTCATTTTCAGATATAATTTTAAATTCGATTTCTTTTGCAAATTCCGATTCGTCTATAATTTTATCACAATATTTTTTCAGATAATTTAATTTGCATTCCGAAAACAGTTTAAGTAATTTAGATGCGACTATTATATTTTGAGCTACTTTTAATAAATCTCCCATTGTAAGAATTATTGATTTTTTAGAATATTCCAATATCGTGTCTATATTGTTAACGGAAAAATCAGGATTTTTAATCTGATTAAATAATATACCGTATGCTTCTTCTGTTTCATTCTGAAGTTCCAGTGCATTTTTAAAATCAGAGACCGGCTTTAAATTTTTTATATTAATTTTACCTTTTTCAGAAGAAGCAAATACAGATAATTTATCGATTATCTTATCAAACTCCAATCTGTGCAAAGTTTTGTCTTCCATTAAATTACTCCGTTTTTAAAATATCTTTTCGTATATCCTTCTTTAACCTCATTATTAAAGTTGTTTTCTTTATATTTCTTCAATATCGAAAGGGCTTTCTTGTCTTCTATTTCACTAAATCTTAAATAAACACCCAAACCGCCGGGCGGCAAGGTATTATTGTCGGTCACATAAGAATTTAACAATTCAAACACACAAGAATCCGCCTTTTGGTTAAAAAGTTTAAATCGGAAACCGTTCCTCTCATAAAAAAGCTGCCTTGAATCCGGCTTAGAACACTTCGAACAATTTCCGTTAAGTAAATTTTTATAAGGACAATAAATTAATTTCATTAAAGGCAAATATCCGTATGAAAACACATAGCAATTTAAAGCGTTAAAATCTTTTAATTCCTTTTCTGATAATTCGTAATATAAAGTTATTTTATCGCAAAATTTATAAAATTCGAGACTGCTTTTATTGGCTATATTTAAACCGGCACCGGCAAATATTTTTTTCCCGAATTCTTTTGCCAGTTCGACCGCATAAAGATTTTCCGCATAAATTCCGTCAAAAAAATCCGAAAGTTCTTTTAATATATTCTTATATATTTCAATATCATTTTTATCGGCGTAAACGGGAAATTTAATATATTTTTCAATATTTTTTGCCTTTTCAAGTGTTTTTCTTATATTTTCAATTTCATATTTTTTAAAATTAAAAATAAGACAGCTGCTTAAAGTTGACAGATTTTCGATATCGCAATTTTCATCTACTTCGGAAACAATTTTATCTTCGTCGTATTTCAAAGATTTTCGTGAATTTTTATCGTAAAATAAATCCGCACTATCTTCTTTTTCCATACAATTTAAAAATTTTTCATCATTATTTTTTATTTCACTGATTTTAATTTTGGGCAGATTTATATTATAATATTTTAAATTTTTCGATTTTCTGTATTCACTTAAAATTTCTTCTTCTAATAAATTTAAAAGTTTTCTCCTGTCTTCTTTAACTACCGATTTAGGAATAAATATATCATTATCTGTTTCCGTAATAACTTTATTCACTTTAAAAACCGTTGAACCTGTTTCGGAAAGTATTTCGTTAATATCATTTTCACTCATAGGAAAATTTTTAGCCTTTTGCACAATAAAATTATTTTTATAATAAACCTGTAAATTACCGTATTTTGCCCAAAGTTCTGCACACTTATCTTTTTTATAAATACTTTTTATTTCAATGCCTAATTTTTTGTCTGCATTTTTAAACTTTAATTGCAAGAGAGCGTCTTTCGTCAAACGTATATCATCGCCTTTTTCAATATTTCGAGGCAATCTAATGTTACATTTACCGCCATTCTCGACTACTTCGCCGAAATATTCAAATCCGCCCTTTTCTTTTCCGTCTTTGCTTAAAATTTTATATCCGTTTCCTTTATAAGGAGACAATTTGAATTCCACTAAATTTTTATCAATCACTTTACCGGCAAAAATTCCTATATTATTTTGCGTTTTAGGATAAATAATCTTATCGGTGAACGCTAACGTTTTACCGAATTCCCCACGATTATATAATTTTTTTAAATTCTCTAAATCTGAATTATTATATTTAAAGTCGTTTTTTATAATTCCCGAATATGTTTGCGCAAGTTGCGCTGCATACTCCGGACTTTTCAATCTCCCTTCTACCTTAAACGAATCTACTTTTAAATCCGCTAAAATCTTTAATTTATCAATAAGACACATATCATAAGTCGACAACAAATATCCGTCTTGATTTTTGCTATCGTTACAATACAAATTATAATTTAAACGACATAATTGTTTGCATCTTCCCCTGTTTCCACTGTTACCGTTTATTGCACCGCTTAAAAGACATGCGCCGGAAAATGACGAGCACATCGCTCCGTGTATAAAATATTCGACCTCAAGAGATGTTTTTTCTTTTATCTCCTTAATATCTTCCAATTTTGTTTCTCTTGAAAGTATAATCCTTTTAAATCCGCATTTTTCTAAAAATTTAGCGCCGTATAAATTACTTATACCCATTTGCGTGCTTGCATGCAAAGTAATAGCAATATTTTTTCTTTTCACAGCTTCATAAACAGCAAAATCGGTAATTATCAAAGCATCTGCTTCGGCTTCATTAATTTTATCAAGATAAAAGTCAAGTAATTCAAGTTCGGAATTTTTTATAACCGTATTAAGAGTAACGTAGGCTTTAACATTATATAAATGACAATATTTAATACATTCTTTTATATCGTCGATATTTATATTTTCCGCAGCCGCTCTCGCATTTAAATTACCCAATCCGAAATATACTGCGTCCGCTCCGTAATTCACAGCAAGTTTAAGAGAGCGAACACTCCCTGCAGGAATAAGCAATTCCGGTTTCATTATCTGAGTTTTGCCGAAAATTCAATTTCAGCCTGCTTTAATATTTTATCCATTGCATGATTTATTTCTTCATCGCTGAGAGTTCTGTCTCCAGCTCTGAAAGTTAGCGAAAAAGCAATACTTTTTTTACCGCTTTCAATCTGTTTCCCGGAATAAACATCAAATACAGATACGCTTTCAAGTATCTTTCCTCCGGCTCTTTTTATTAAATTAATTATATTAGACGCATTCACTTTTTCATCTACAATAAATGCAATATCTCTGTCAGCGGACGGAAACTTTACGGGTTTTAAGAATTCAAGATAGGTTTTATAATTATTTCTAATAAAATCCATATCCAATTCGGCTATATATACTTTTCCTTTAATTGAGTAATTTTCACATATTTCAGTACTTATCTCACCTATTTTTCCTATAAGGCGTTCACCGTTAAATATTTCAGCACAGCGATATGGATGCATATAATTTACCTTTCCTTCTTTATAAACAGTATCTATACATACCTTATCATATAAGCTTTCAACTATTCCTTTTAAATCGTAAAAATCAAACCCGCCGAACATGGATATAACCAAGCTGTCTTTTTCCTTAGGCAATTTTTCTAAAGGCAACGTTTCGGGAAGATATATTTTTGCTATTTCAAACAATCCGCCTTTTTTATTTCCTTTTGCAATATTGGAAGAAACGGTTTCAAGCATACTGTGAACCATTGTAGTACGCATTACACTTATTTGCTCGCCTAACGGGTTAAGTATCTTAATATGTTTATCGGCATATTCGTCATTTAAAATATTAAGCTTTTTAAAATATTCCGGGGAAGTAAAAGAATAAGTAACAATTTCATTCAATCCTTTATCTGCAAGAAAATTTTTAATTTTTCCCGATACGGAAAAATTATCGGGTATTTTACCGCAAGTCTGATGTGCATCTTTAAATAAAATCGCATTTATTTTATCGTAACCGTAAAATCTTATAATTTCTTCGGCTATATCGTTAACGGTATTAATATCTTCACGAATCGAAGGCGGAGTAACCGTAAAAGCGTTTTTTCTCCCTTTTACTTCAAAGTTTAAAGATTTTAATATTTTTTTTGCCGCCGAAAATTCAACATCGACTCCTAAAATCTCATTTATTTTTTCCATATTCACGGAAACGGATTTATTACCCTCGTCGTTTGTTCCGCATTCGAATACACCTTTACATATTTCACCGGAAGAAGTTTGGTCAATAAGCGCAAACGCCCTTTTTAACGCCGTTTCCTGAAGATAAGAACTTACACCTTTTTCATAGCGAGAAGACGAATCACTTTTTAAATTAAGTTCTCTTGAACTTCGTCTTATATTATCTCGTGCAAACTTTGCAGATTCGAACACGATAGTGTCGGTTCCAGGATTAATTGAAGAATACTTGCCGCCCATTATTCCGGCAACGGCTATCGGTTTAACATCGTCGCAAATAAGTAAATTATTTTCCGATAAATTTCTTTCTTTATCGTCCAGCGTAATTATTTTTTCATTTTTTTCAGCACGCCTTACTTTTATAGAGGCATTTTTTATATTATTATAGTCAAATGCGTGCATAGGTTGTCCAAGTTCAAAAAGAATATAATTGGTAATATCAACTATATTGTTTATCGGTCTTACTCCGCATGCTCTCAGTCTGTTCCTTATTACTTTCAACGATTCTTTTATTTGTATGTTTTTTACCTTGCCTGCCATATAATGCGGACAAAGTTTTAAGTCCTTTATTTCTACTTTTACATCGTTTTCCTCGTCGGATACCTTATAATCCAATTTCAAAGGTTTAACCTTTTTCCCTAAACATGCAGCCACCTCATGAGCAAGAAAATATATTCCGTTACAGTCAGGACGATTTGCGGTTATTCCGACATCAAGTACTGTTTCATCTGTTCCGATAACTTTATTTATATCGATACCGGTCTTTAAACCAGTCTCCAAAATAAGTATTCCGTCTACTCCCGCTCCTTTGTAATCATTTTCCGTTAATCCTAACTCCTCTCCTCCGCACATCATTCCGTCAGATTTAACATTACGTAATTTGCCTTTTTTAATTACCGTTCCGTCAGGCAGTTTTGCTCCGTCTAACGCCACAGGTACCATGTCCCCGACTCTGATATTAGTTGCCGCAGTAACAACCTGCAGCAAATCATCCGACCCGATATCAAGTTGACAAATCTGCAACCTGTCAGCATCGGGATGCTTTTCTATCTGCATAATTTTAGCAGTCACTACATTTCTTATATTCTGAGATAAATCGATAACTTTTTCGATTTCGAAACCGCAATTTACCATTTTATCGCAAAGTTCGTTTATTCCTACTTCTATATCCACATATTCCTTTAACCAACTTAACGGAACTAACATATAACACCTCTTACTTGTACTGTCTTAAAAATCTTAAATCGTTATCGAATAAAATACGCATATCGTCGATACCGTATTTTATCATTGCTATTCTTTCTATACCGCAACCGAAAGCGAATCCGTTGTATTTTTTGGAATCTATTTTTGACTGTTCTAATACGGCGGGATTAACTATCCCGGCTCCCAAAATTTCTATCCATCCCGTACCTTTACATACCTTACAGCCTTTTCCTTTACATATCGAACAAGAAACATCAACTTCAACGCTTGGCTCGGTAAACGGAAAATATGAGGGACGAAATCTGATTTTTGTATCTTTGGAAAAAATGTTTTTTGCAAATTCTTCAAGCACGCCTTTTAAATCGCCTAAAGAAATATGTTCGTCAATACAAAGGCCTTCTATTTGGTGAAACATTGGACTGTGAGTCGCATCGTCATCGGCACGATAAACTCTGCCGGGGTTAACTATTCTTATAGGCGGTTTGCTTATTTCCATATTTCTTACCTGAACCGGCGAAGTATGAGAACGAAGAACAATATTGTCATTAATATAAAATGTATCCTGCATATCCCTGGCAGGATGGTCTTTCGGAATATTTAAAGCCTGGAAACAATAATAATCGGTTTCAATTTCAGGACCTTCTTTATATTCAAAACCTAAACCTGAAAAAACGGATATTATATCGTCAATTACTTTTGTTATAGGATGAAGACTTCCTCTTGTCGTATTCTTTCCCGGAAGAGTCACATCTATCCATTCTTTTTCAAGTAAAATACCGCTTTCCGCTTTTTTTAATGCAGATTCTTTTTCATCGAGCAAAATTTGAATTTTTTCTCTTGCATCATTAACAGTCTTTCCGGCAACAGGTCTTTGTTCAGCAGGAATATCTCGCAAATTTTTTAACAATGCGGTTATTAAGCCGTTTTTACCCAAGTATTTTACCTTAATTCGGTTCAAATCGTTTAAATCACTGCATTGATTCAAACATTCCGAACACTCTCTGACAAGCATTTCAGTTTTTTCTTTCATATCAGTTCCTCATAGTTTAAATATTAATAAATATAATATAACAAATAAATTATAAGGTCAACTGTTAAAGTTTAAACAATAAATAATTAAACTAAAATAAAAAATATTTAAATCACTTTAAAAAATTTAACCGTTGAATTCCATGTAATTTTCAGGAATATCTCCGATAAAAATATTTTCGCATATTAAAATACGAACTGCATTCTTTACAGTATATTTTGACATAGGTAATATCAAGTCATTATTAACATGCAAATAGATATATAAAGCATGTCGTGTTTTGTTAATACCGACACTCTCGAATTCTGATTTCAATTCTCCGTGAATAATTTCGTTGATATTCACTTTTATACTAATTTCAGGTCCGATTTCGGAAAAATAAGCAATTCCGCTAAACAATCCCAATTGAAGGATTATTGAGTTAAAACTGCCGCTAATTTGCTTTTGAACATCGAAACACAACATCTGCATAAGTAAATTAACTCGTATTGTGTCTATTTTTATCATTTCGATTTCCCCGTCAACATTTTTTTCAATATAAACAAAATCGCCGTAATCGTATTGGCCTAAAATACTATTTGCAGAATTATTAACTATTTCATGAACAATTTTATTTATTTTACTTTCGGAAACGCTTTTAATTAAAGGCAATGAAACAAAATGGTAATGAATTAAAAATAACGATAATAAAATTATTATCGTTAAAAAAATTTTAAAAATTTTATATCGTTTCTTTTTTCTTTCAGCGTAACAGCTCATAACTATTATAATTTATGAGCTAAAATAAAATAATATTAAACTTTTTTTGAATGCGGACTGAAAATCAAAGCATATATAAACGAGAAAAATATAGCCGCAGTAATACCAACCGATACGCTTTTCATTCCGCCCGCAAAAGCCCCCATAAAATCATCTTCGACAACTGCGGCAATAACACCTTTTACAAGACTGCTGCCAAATCCGCAAATAGGTATTTTTGCCCCAGCCATACCGAATTCGGCTATCGCATCGAATAATCCGAAAGCTTCAAGAACCACACCTAACAGTAAAAAAATCACAAGGATTCTTGCCGACGTCATTTTAGTGGTGTTTATTAATATTTGTCCCAACATGCAAATACCGCCACCTACTGCAAATACCTGCAAATATCTTAAAAAAATTTCTAACGCCATTTTATCACCCCTAAATAAAATTTTCTCTAATAAGGTTAATTAGTAATTTTAATGTATTTTTTCTATATTGATTTTAATTGTATCTATAACCAATCGAAACAGCGTGAGCAATACCCGGAATAGTTTCTCCCTGCATAGAAGCCGTTTTACTCATTAATGCTCCGGTAGGCACTAATAAAACTTTTTTTAAGTTTCCCGATTTCATTTGTTTGATAATATAGGAATTGAAAACAAGACTGCTACAACCTGCTCCGCTTCCACCCTGTATTATTTGCGGTTGATTATTAAATATCATAGACCCGCAATCACTATGAACATCTTTTAACTCATATCCTCTTTCACGAGCAAGTTCCAAAAGAAGTTTACTGCCGTATTTGCCTAAATCTCCCGTAACGATTAAATCATAATAATCCGGCGAAATATTTAAATCGCTTAAATGAGTGCAAATTGTATCGCATGCGGCAGGCGCCATAACAGCTCCCATATTATTAGCGTCTTTTACCCCTAAATCTATAACCCTACCGATAGTACATGCAAAAATTTCAGGTCCCTCACCGTCAGAACTTAGAACACTGCAACCGCTTCCGGTAACGGTCCATTGCGAAGTAGGCGTAGGCTGTGTTCCCAGTTCCAATGGATATCTATACTGTCTTTCAGCGGTGGAAAAATGGCTACTTGTTGAACAAGTAACATTTTTAAAGGTTCCGGAAGAAATCATCAATGATGCAACGCACAACATTTCACCAAATGTAGAACATGCACCATAAAAACCAAGATAAGGAATTTCTATGTCTTTTGCAGAATACGACGACGCAATAATCTGATTTAATAAATCACCGCACATAACGGCATTTATATCTTTGAATTCAAGACCCGACATATCCAAGGCCTTCATTATAGCAGTATGGTGCATTTTACACTCTGCAAGTTCGTGACTTTTCTCTCCCCACTCATCGCTATCCAGTTTCAAATCAAAAAAATTGTTTAACATCCCTTTTGACTCTACAGGACCCGCAACAGAATAATGCGCTATTATTTTAGGAGGATTTTCCAATGTATAACTTTGTTCTCCAAGCCTCATTTCAATTTACCTACTTTAAAACAATGAAACAATATAATAACAAATTCCCACAGCCACTGACGCCGCAATACCGCTAACTATTATCGGCCCCGCTATTACAAACATTTTGCTCATTAAACCGAAAATAATTCCTTCCCTTTTATATTCCATTGCCGGCGAAGTCACAGAATTAGCAAAACCGGTTATGGGTATTATCGAACCCCCGCCTGCGTATCTTCCGATTTTATCGTAAACTCCAAATGCCGTTAAGGTCGAACCCAAAAAAATCATAACCAGCGTAGTCATCGCCCATATATCGTCATCGGGCACTAAAGGAAGAAGAGCCTGTATGCTATCAAAAATACTTTGTCCTATACAACATATTAAACCGCCGACCCAGAAAGCCGCAAACATTGTAGATAAATGTTTCGACTTTGGTGCGGTTTTCGCAATATATTCACTGTACTCTTTCTTGTTCATCGGTATTTCGCTCCTCAAAAGAAACTGCTCCTTTTACACGAGTTTCTTTCTCGTCCAAATTTTTAAAATAAAAAAAATCCGTCATTTTTTCCCTCAAATTTAGTATGAGTAAGTTAAGAAAAACTATACGGATTAATTAAGTATTATATTTTAAGGTTTAATTTATAATTATTTGTTCATAAACGATTTTATTTTTTCCAAAACTTTGCTTTCTATTCTCGATATCTGAACTTGCGATACCCCCATTAATTCGGCTATTTCACTTTGCGTTTTATCCCTGAAATATCTAAGTATTATTATTTTTTTCTCCCTATCAGGCAATGTAGATATTATTTCTTTTAACATCATATTGTCTACAATATCTTCTTGCTCGTCGTAAGATACAATTCTGTCTATTAAAGGTTGTCCGTCATCATCGAATTTATCGTAAAGAGAAAGCGGGAATTTATTACTGTCCATAATAAAAATTACTTCCTGCTCGTCAATCTCGAATTGTTTTGCAATTTCGCTTATCTGAGGCTCTTTTTCGTTAAGATTCTTATACTCTTCTATATATGCCATAATTTTGGAATTGAGCGACTTTACCGCTCTTGAAACCTTTATCGCCCCGTCATCTCTTATATATCTTTTTATTTCGCCCGTAATCATCGGTACCGCATACGTCGAAAAATGAACATTATACTCGGTATTAAAATTGTTTATAGCCTTAATAATTCCAAGAGCCCCTAATTGGATTAAATCGTCATATTCTATTTTCTTGCCCCTGTATCTTTTTACTATACTTTTAATTAGCGGCATATTATGTTCGATAAGCTTTTCTTTGGCACCGTCATCGCCGTCCTGCGCCGATTTAATAAGTTTTATAGTCTCATCGTGGCTGAGCATTAATTCTCCTCCGAAACTTCATTGAACTTTTTAGTCATCACTATCTTTGTGCCTTTGTTTTTTTCAGATGTTACACTAAGGCTGGTCATAAAAGTCTGCATTACGGTAAATCCCATTCCGCTTCGCTCATCTTCGGGCTTAGATGTGTAAAAAGGCTGCATGGCTTCTTCTATATTCTCGATCCCCTTTCCTTTATCTTCTATAATTATTTTTACCCGGTCTTCGTATAACTCAGCTTCGAGTATTATTATTCCCTTTCCGCTTTTTTCATAACCATGCACTATTGCATTTGTTACAGCTTCGGAAACAGCCGTCTTAATATCGTTTATATCTTCCATATTCGGATTTTGCGTTACACAAAATGCCGCCGCAACACTACGGGCAAATGCCTCGTTAATACTTATTGCATCAAATTCAAGTTTCATCCTGTTTATTATTTCCATATTTCACTCCTCGATTTTATTAAATATCTGATATATTCCGCTTGCCTTCAATAACTTATCTAAATACGAATTACTGCTTCCTATATACATATTGCATGATTTGTGTTTCTTATATCTTCCCAGTAGTACTCCTATTCCGGTACTGTCCATAAAATTTAAATTTTCTAAATTAAATACAACAATGTTTTTACCTGACGATTCTATTAAATCATCTAATTTTTCTCTTGCTGAATGCGAGGAATGTTCGTCTAATTCGCCCGATAAATACAATTCAAGAGTATTTCCCACAGCACGGTGTTTAATATTCATCTTTTTCCTCCTTTTTTTAATAAAACTTTTATTGAATAAATATCTAAAATAAATTTTAGATATTTATAAAACTAAAAATATTATCTGTATCGATAACAATAATATTAAGTTAATTTACACAAAGAAAAATCGTAACTTTGGTATTTTTTTTGCGCTTTTTGTCAATTTAAAAATTAGATAAAAAATATGATTTTTTTTATTAATTTTTTTTAAAAACGGTTGACATTTAAAAACGAATATTATATATTATATAAGTCACTGATATTCCAAAGAACGGGGTGTAGCGCAGTTTGGTAGCGCACGTGGTTTGGGACCATGGGGCCGGGAGTTCGAGTCTCTTCACCCCGACCAAAACACAAACTCACTTGGGCCTTTAGCTCAGTTGGTCAGAGCGGTCGGCTCATAACCGATTGGTCCGCGGTTCGAGTCCGTGAAGGCCCACCAAGTTAAATACACCCGCTTAGTATGGTTCGGTAGTTCAGCTGGTTAGAACGCTAGCCTGTCACGCTAGAGGTCGAGGGTTCGAGTCCCTTCCGAATCGCCAAATCTGCCTCGGTAGCTCAGTCGGTAGAGCAAAGGACTGAAAATCCTTGTGTCGATGGTTCGATTCCACCCCGAGGCACCATACGATTTTAAGCTGGTGTAGCTCAACTGGCAGAGCAGCTGATTTGTAATCAGCAGGTTGTAGGTTCGATTCCCATCACCAGCTCCATTAATTGGGAAGATTCCCGAGCGGCCAAAGGGAG
>CASFOZ010000012.1 GCA_949296455.1 uncultured Eubacteriales bacterium | reverse complement strand
CGAATTGTCTTAATTTAAATGAAGAAAACGCCCGTTATCTTAATAACGAAATGGAAAATGTCATTCTTTCAATTGACGGACGGAAGGAAGTTCATAACAGAGTAAGAAAGACTGCGAACGGTAAAGATGCTTTTAATTTGATATTGAATAATGCGATTAATTTCCGTAAAATCAGAGGAGATAAAAAATATTATGTAAGAGGAACCTTTACGGCTCTAAATACCGATTTCACTCAGGACGTTAAATTTTTATCCGATGTCGGTTTCGACCAGATTTCCATGGAGCCCGTCGTGCTTGACGAAAGCAACGCTCTTGCTATAAAAAAAGTTGATTTACCGAAAATACTAAAAGAATACGAAAAACTTGCACAAGAATATATAGAAAGAAGAAAAGGCGAAAAATGGTTTAACTTTTTTCATTTTATGATTGACCTTAAAGGCGGACCTTGTCTGAAAAAACGCCTTACCGGCTGCGGAGCAGGCAGCGAATATGTTGCCGTAACTCCTACGGGTGATATTTATCCTTGCCACCAGTTTGCGGGAGATAAAGACTTTTATATGGGGAACGTTCTTACTAAAAAATTCAATACCGATATTCAGAAAAAATTTGCCGACATTACCGTTCTCTGCAAAGACGCATGCAAAAATTGTTTCGCTAAATATTATTGCAGCGGAGGCTGTTCCGCAAATGCTTATCACTTTAACAAAGATTTGTATAAGCCTTATGAAACAGCGTGCGAGATGATGAAAAAACGTCTTGAACTATCTCTTGCCATATATGCGATAGAAAATAATCTGTAAATTCATTCGATTTAATATGATTTTTTCATTTTGTGATTAACCGTAAAATTTTAATTGCAAATTTACTTTTGCAATTAAGGTTATTTGAGATAAAGCGATTTTTATTTGTTATTAAAGACTTAATTGAGCTTTTAATTAACTTATATGTAAAATTTTTCTTTTATAGGTTTAATTAATTGACTATATTCGATAATAATTATATAATTATTTAAACTGACTATTTATTTGGTAATTAAGGAGGCAAATATAAGTGACCAAAAGAAAATCTATTGTCATCTTGTCTATATTTGCTGTTTTGGTAATCTTAGCCATAGTTTTTTCCTGTGTTTCAATAGAGGGCGGCGGTCTCGGCAGATACGATTATATAGCTTATGCGAAAGCTATAAGTATGGGACTCGATCTTAAAGGCGGAGTCTATGCGGTATTCGAAGCTGAAAAATCAGATGACCAGTCCGACAGCGAATTTAAACAGAGCCTTGAAGGAACAGCTTTAAGTCTTGAAAGTCTTTTGTTCAGTAAAGGTTTTACAGAAGCTATTGTTTCAACTTCCAATAACAGAATAACTGTCGAAGTACCCGATGTAGAAGATTCCGATACGGTTTTTGATTTAATAGGAAGACCTGCGACCTTGGAGTTTAAGGAAAGCGAAGATTCGGAAGTTCTTGTTTCGGGTAAAAATCTTTCTAATGCTTATGTTGCAAGAAACGAAAATCAACAGATAGTAATAGCTATCGAATTCGATGCTCAGGGAACTGAAGATTTCGCTGCTGCAACAGAAAAACTTAACGGAAAAACGATGGGAATATATGTTAACGGCGAACTTTTAATGGAGCCTACCGTTAATTCCGTAATTTCAAACGGTAAAGCTACAATAGAAGGTAATTATACTTACGACCAGGCATACAACCTTTCCGTGCAACTGCTTGCAGGTTCATTTGATTTGGACCTCGAACTTATAGAAAGCAAAATCGTTAATGCGACATTAGGAGGCACGGCAATAAAAGGAAGTCTTATTGCCGGTTTGGTAGGCGTAATTCTTATATTTATTTTCATAGCCGTAATATACAGAATGTTAGGTCTTGCCGCAAATCTTGCTCTTGTTTATTATATAGTAACTCTTCTGTTTTTCTTATCGGTATTTCCATGGGTACAGCTCACGCTTCCGGGAATCGCCGGTATCATATTAAGTATAGGTATGGCAATCGACGCTAACGTAATTATATCTGAAAGAATAAAAGACGAGTACAAGACAGGAAAGTCTATAAAATACGCTGTAAGCGTAGGTTTCAAAAAATCATATTCTGCAATTATTGACTCGAATATTACTACCATTTTGAGTTCTATTGTTCTTTGGTGGCTTGGACCTTCTACGGTCAAAGGTTTTGCCATTACGCTTCTTATCGGTATAATCTTATCGTTATTCACTTCGCTTGTTGTAACAAGAATTATCCTTGAATGTTTCCTTGCGCTCAACGATAGAAATCCGAAATTATATAATCTTAAAAGGGGGAAGGCTGAAAATGAAAGAAGAGAAAGTTCAGACGATGAAAAACAAACCAACCCTGTTGCTTAAGAATTTAAAAAATATCAATATAGTCACGAATTTAAAACATTGGATTATAGCTCCGTGTATTGTGATATTACTTGCAATAATAGTTTTTGCTTGCTTTGCAGGTATTGCGCAAGATATTTCGGAAGGTATTAATATAGGATTGGATTTTACCGGCGGGTCTTCTATCAGCGTGCAATTTGCCGAACTTGCGGACAACGATTATGACGGTTGCGTAAAAACCGTAAGTGATATTATTGAAAGTAAAGGACTTCGTGTCGGTTATGTTCAAAAGACATCCGAAGACGGAATATCGGGTATAATGTTCAGATACAAATCTGCCGATACAGAAGAAGCAAAAGCGGTAAATGACGAAATAATCGCTGAAATAAAAGCTATATACCCGAACGAAAGCGAAACTAATCCTAATTTTATTTCCAGTCAGTTTATAGGTGCAACTGCAAGTCAGACATTGATTAATCAGGCCTTTCTTGCGGTAGGCGTTGCATGTTTGATAATGCTCATATATATTATTATCAGATTTGAAATCTGGAGCGGACTTGCAGCTGTAATCGCTTTATTGCATGATGTTATTATAATATTGGCTTTGACTATAATATTTCACATACAGGTTAATACGACAATTATTGCGGCAGTTGTAACTATAGTAGGTTACTCTATTAACAATACGATTATAGTTTTTGACAGAGTAAGGGAAAATGTAAAGGAAAATAAAATAAAGAATATCGGCGAACAGGTAAAACTTTTCGATGTTGTCGATAAATCGGTAAAAGAAACACTTTCAAGAACTCTAAATACTACAATTACTACATTGATTGCCGTAATAGCTTTGGCGATATTCGGAGTAACTTCTATTCAGGAATTCATTATACCGATATTGTTCGGATTATTTGCCGGAACTTATTCCTCGGTACTTCTTGCGCCGTCTCTTTATGCTTACATGAAGAATGCTTACGACAAAAGCAGAAGTAAAAAGTTTAAAGGCAAGAACGGCAAAAAAATTGCGGATAAAAAAAATAAAAAGGAAACCGCAAACGCCTAAATAAATAAAAAAAACCTTGCTAAGCAAGGTTTTTTAATAATACGGAAAATATTATGATATACGACAAAAGGGAAAATAAGTCATCGTTAAACGATGAAAATGCCTTGTCTTTAATATTGAAAGGCAGAGGATTTGACGAGAAAAACATAAAAGAATTTATTGATTCCGATTTTTCGCACACTCAAAATCCTTTTGAGTTCAGCGATGTTAAAGATATTTGCGATAGAATAAATCGTTTAATTGCCGAAAAAGGTAGTATATTGGTATACGGCGACTATGATTGCGACGGAGTTTGCGCTGTTTCAATTTTATATAACTATTTCAAAGAAAAACAAATATCTTGTTCCTATTTTATTCCATTAAGAAGCGAAGGTTACGGACTTAACTCTGAACGGATAAAAAAAATAAAAAAGGAAATTAATCCGTCTTTGATAATTACGGTAGATTGCGGTATAAGCGCAATCGTTCAGGTTGAAGAATGTAAGAAAGAAGGTATCGATATTATTATAACCGACCACCACGAGCCGTCCGATAAATTGCCGAACACTTTAATATTTAATCCCAAGAGAGACAGAGACAAAGGAATTTTTTGTGAATACTGCGGTGCAGGTGTGGTTTTAAAATTAATAGAAGCATTGGAAGGTAAAGAATATTCTAAAAAATTTGCCGATATTGCGGCAATTGCGACAATAGGAGATATCGTGCCTTTAAAAGGCGACAACAGAAACATAGTTCAATTCGGACTCGATATCATAAACAAAAGAGAGAAAACCGTTTATAAAATATTCTATGACAAACTTAATATGAAAAAGCATTTTTCGTCTTCCGATATTGCTTTTAAAATTGTTCCGAGAATTAACGCTGCCGGAAGACTTGCCGATGCGTCTAAAACCGTAGAATTGTTTACTTGCGACGATTATTTTAATTTATCTTGTCTTATCGACGAATTAAACGAATTGAATTCAAAAAGACAGAGTTTGTGCGATAAAACATATAAGGAAGCGAAACTGAAATTAAACGAGATAGGGTGCGGCGAAAATATCATTATTTTATCGGATAAGAATTGGGATGCGGGCGTTTTAGGAATAGCGGCTGCAAGGTTGTGCGACGAATATTTTAAGCCGGTTATTCTTTTTTCAGAAAAAGAAGATAAACTTAAAGGTTCGGTAAGAAGCGTGAAGGGACTTAACATACATAAATTTCTCGAAAAATTCATTAATTATTTTATCTCATTCGGCGGACACGAAAGCGCTGCGGGAATTACAATGAAAAAGGAATTTTTTCAGGAATTCAAAGAAAAAGCCTGTCGCTTAATTTGCGAATATCCGAAAGAGTTATTTATTCCCGCAATCGAATATGAGGCTTATGTTTTACCCGAAAATATAAATTTAAAATTAGTCAAAGAATTGGAAAGATTGGAGCCTTGCGGAGCAGAAAACGAAAAACCTTTGCTTTTGCTTAAAAATTCTGATTACGGTTTTTTGCAGATAGGAAAAACGACGCATATTAAATCAACGTTTAAAAATTTTGAAGTTGTAGGGTTCAGCAATATTTCTTTAATGCTTAAATCAAAATACGCTTCTGAAATTAATCTGTTCGGCAACCTTTCTGTAAATGATTTCAATAATAAAATAATACCTAATTTTTCTATTACGGATTATTGCTGTGAATATTCAGAAAATATGCCGGGAATATTAGGTAATATTACATACAGAGCTCAGTGTATTGATTATAAATTTAAAAATTGTAACGGAAAAGAGATTTTAACGAAAAACATTAAAGACTGCAATAAAATTACATCTGACTCTTGTTTTAGAATAGAAAAAATGGAAGCAGAAAGTTTATCCGATTACATAGCGAATTTTAAAGCACATTCGGATAGCGGTAAAGTTTTTATAACTTATAATCCCGAAAATTATAAAAAATTAAATTCGCTCTTGAATGTCGGCTCGGATTGTGCTAATATTATAGAAACGGATATTTTCAATTTTTACAGAGTAAGTTCAAATCTTATTCTTTATGCAGCCGAACCGTTTGTCGATTTATCTGAATTTAATGAAATTGTGTTTTTAGAATCGCCTTTAAATAATGCGATATTTAAAAATATGAATATTAACGGAAAAGCAAAGATAATAGATTTCGGAATGAGTGAAGGCAGCGAAAAAATTAAAATAAACTATGAGGATGTCGGGAAAACATTTAAGTCTGTAAAAGAACTTACCGTATCGTATGCAGTTAAATACAACTCGATATTACAGCTTGCGATGAGTTTATCTGAAAAAGAAGAGGAATTGTTTTATAAAAAATTGATATCTCTATATATTCTTGAAGAATTAGGAATATTGAGAAAAGACGGCGAAGGAAAGTATATCGTTGTAAACTGTAAAAATCCTATTGATAACTCAATGATATACAATTATTTTAAAAAGGTCGATAACAAATAATATTTGAAGGCTTAATAATCATTGATAATAAGTAATAATATTAAAAATTAAACTTTATTATTACGGAAAAACATATGAGAGAATTAGAAGAATTACTTGAAAAGGTAGACAAAAAATATCAGGATAAATCTAATAAGCACTATATAAAAATATGTGCGGCTCTTGAATTTGCCAAAAAAGCCCACGAAGGACAAAAAAGACAATCCGGTGAAGATTATATAATACATCCTTGTGCGGTAGCGTCTATTTTAATGGACCTTGGAATGGATTACAAAACAATAATAGCCGCATTGCTTCACGATGTGCTTGAAGATACTCCGCATACGGCGCAGGAAATAGAAGCTCTTTTCGGACCGGAAGTAGTGGCTCTCGTTAACGGCGTTACAAAGCTTAATAAACTTCGTTTTAAAAGCAAGGAAGAGGAACAGGCGGAAAATTTCAAAAAACTCTTTTTCGCTATGGCTAACGATATACGGGTTATCATAATCAAACTTTCCGACAGAGTACATAATTTAAGAACTATCGATTATTTAAGCGAAGAAAGAAGACTCGCTATCGCTCAGGAATCACTTGACATTTATGCTCCGATAGCGGGAAGACTCGGTATATCTAATATCAAATGCGAAATAGAAGACAGAAGTATGGCAATCCTTTATCCGCAGGAATATAAGGAAATTACTTCCGCTTTGGCTCTTAAAAGCAAAGAGAGAGAAAACTTTATAAAAAAGGTAACGGCTGAAATATCTTTAATTTTAAAAGAATTGAATATCGAAGGAGAAATAAGCGGTCGTCCTAAACATATATATTCGATATTCAAAAAAATGAAAAGGCAGAATAAAACTCTCGACCAGATATATGACTTGATTGCCGTGCGTATAATAACAGATACCATTAAGGATTGTTATGCTTTATTGGGAGCCGTCCATTCGAAATGGAAGCCTCTTCCGGGCAGATTTAAAGATTATATAGCGATGCCTAAGCCAAATTTGTATCAGTCTTTACATACAACGGTGATTTCGGAATTTTCGGCTCCTTTTGAAATTCAAATAAGAACTTATGAAATGCATAAAGTTGCAGAATACGGTATTGCTGCTCATTGGAAATACAAAGAAGGTAAAACTTCCGTTGATAATCTCGATAACAAATTTAACTGGATAAGAGAGGTTATGAGTATCGAGCAGGAATATGAAGATTCCGAGGAATTTTTAAATCTTCTTAAAATCGACTTTTTTAACGACGAAGTTTTTGTATTCACTCCGAAAGGCGATGTGGTAAATCTTCCAATAGGTTCAAACGGAATAGATTTTGCGTACAGCGTTCACAGTGAAGTGGGAAATAAATGCGTCGGAATTAAAATAAATTCAAAAATCGTACCTATTACCACTAAGTTAAATACCGGCGATATTGTGGAAGTTATAACTTCTAATGCGCAGAAAGGCCCGTCAAGGGATTGGCTTAAATATGCGGTTACGTCTAATGCGAAATCCAAAATAAAGCAATTTTTCAAAAAGGTAATGAAAGAGGAAAACATTAAGCGTGGAATGGAGAGTCTTGAAAGAGAGTTCAAGCACCGTTCATTAAAACAAAACGACTTAATGAGGGAAAATTGGTTGGATTACATATTAAAAAGATATTCAATGACGAATATGGACGATTTGTATGCTGCGATAGGATACGGAGAGCTTAACGCATCTACAATAGTATCTAAACTATATGAATTTTACAGAAAAGAAAATGAAAGTAAAAATCCTAAAAAGACCGAACAATCCGGACTTAAAGCAAGGCGTTCGTCGAGCGGAGTTTTGGTAAAAGGCTATGACGATTTTCTTATAAGACTTTCAAGATGTTGTAATCCCGTTCCGGGTGATAATATTATCGGCTATATATCGAGAGGCAGAGGAGTTACAATACACAGACGAGACTGCGTGAATGTAAAAGCGTTCGAGCCTGAAAGGTTAATAGAAGCCGAATGGTCAAATATGGAAGAAGGATGTTTTGTCGTCTCTCTTCAACTTTTCGGAGAAAACAGACCAGGTATACTTGCGGATGTGGCTGCGGTAATAAACAGCCTTAAACATCCTATAACAAATGTCAATGCTAAAATTGAAAAGGAAAATAAGGTTAATATTATAGTAAGCGTGGAAATAAAAAATACCGATGAACTTGACGAGTTATTGAAAAAACTGTCGGGTATAAAAGGCGTTTTCGAAGTAGTAAGAACAAACAACTAATTCAAGGAAAAAGTTATCAATCAACGGGGGGGAAAAATGTTAAAGTACATAAGATTGCCGCTCGGATTATTGGGAGCGAATTGTTACATAGTATACAACGCAAAAAGCAAAAAGGCATTTGTAGTCGATGCGCCCGGTGACTACGAGATTATAAAAAAAGAAATAAAAAATTTGGGGCTGACTGTCGAATTTGTGGTATTGACGCACGGACACTTTGACCATGTAGGAGCGTGTGCCGATTTTCAAAGAGACGGGATAAAGATTTATATGTCGGCAAAAGATAAAGAAGTATTGAATTCTTCTGAGAATACGGGAATGGGTAATTTCGATAAGTTCGAAACAGTTGATTTGCCGGAAAGACTTTATCTCGAAGACGATGTTTTAAGAGTAATAGAAACTCCGGGACACACTCCCGGTTCGGTATGTTTCATATTCGGCGATTTCTTGTTTACGGGCGATACGCTGTTTAAAGAAAGTTTCGGAAGATACGATTTGTACGGCGGAAATTTTGAAGATTTAAAAAGTTCTATTTTCGATATTTTATTTAACTTGAATTCTCGTTTCGAAGTGTTAAGCGGACACGGCGAGGAAAGTAATTTAGGACACGAAAAACAATATAACTTTATTAATTATTACAGATACGAGTAATTATCAAAATTAAAAGTTTATTAAAATAAACTATTTTTTTAAACGAATTATATTTGTTGTAATGAAAAATCAGACTGAACAAGGTGAAATTTTGGAATTAAGCGTAAGAGTGGAGAGTGAATTTGAAAATGATATGCTCGATATAGTTCGTGCCTTTTATCCGTATATAAAAATTAATCCTGAAAGTGATGAACTTTATATAAAAACGCTGCTAAATAAAAACAAAGCGCAAATTATTATAAATTATCCGTTAAATAATAATATTCATACCAAAAAATTAAGTTCTGATACCGAAAACAGCATATTATTACAAGAAACCGAAGAAGTTTTGATAAAGAGAAAAGCCAAACGATTTTTCAAAAACAATTTATATAAATTCCTTTCCGTTCTTTGCGGTGTCAGTCTTCCTTACGGTTCGATAACGGGGGTAAGGCCGACGGGTTTATTTTATCAGTTAGAGGAAGAAGGCTTTGATGCGGAAAGCAGACTTATAAATGAATTTTATGTATCTTCCAATAAAGCTCGGCTTATTGCCGAAACCGTTTCCAATCAGAAAGAACATTTGCAAAAAAGGAATACGGACGATATCGATATATATGTTAATATACCGGTATGCGTATCTAAATGTTCGTATTGTTCTTTTCCTTCGTCTGAACTTAAATATGTTAAAAATCTTATGGATTCTTATACCGAAAAGGTTAAGGAAGATATAAATATTTCTTTGAAAATAATAAAAGATAAAGGTAAAAAAATAAAAAGAATATATTTCGGCGGTGGAACGCCTACTTCTTTATCGGCAAATAACCTTTCCGTTTTATTGAATTGTTTTGAAAATACCGATTACGATGAGTTTACGGTAGAGGCGGGAAGGGCCGATACCGTCGACAAGGAAAAATTAGATATAATATCAAAATTCGCTACCAGAATTTCGCTTAATCCTCAGACATTTAACGAAAAAACTTTAAAAAAGATAGGCAGATTAACCACTGTCGAACAGTTTATGGAAACTTACGAACTTGCGAAAAAATATTCTTTTTATATCAATATGGATTTAATTGCCGCCTTGCCGGGTGAAAGATTTGAAGATTTTGAATATTCGCTTAACAAAACTATTGAATTAAAACCTGAAAATATTACCATACATACCTTATCGTTGAAAAACGGTTCTGATTTAAAAAACAATAATTATTACGATTTCGAATCAAATGAGGTGAAAAAGTCTTTGAATTGCTCTTATTCCATGCTCTTTAATGCCGGATATTTTCCATATTATATGTACCGACAAAAAAATTGTATTGCAGGACAGGAGAATACGGGATATGCAAAAAAATTCCCTTGTCTCTATAATATAGATATGATGGAAGAGTGCAGCGATATTCTGGCTTGCGGAGCCGGCGGAATAAGTAAAAGAATTTTTTCGGGCGGAAGGCACGAGAGATTTCCGTCCCTTAAAGGTATTAAGGAATATATAGAAAGATTTGACGAAATTAAAAACAAAAAAATCGATTTCTTTAACTTATAGTTCTCTGTTCGGGAATCGATATAAAGTATAATTTATAAATTTAATAAATAATTCGGTTAAAATAATATTTATTTTTATACCTTTAAAAGGTTTGATTTTTTTTTTATATTGTGATAGATTATATCTATGCGTTAACTTAGTTAAGCGACTTCTCCGACGCTTTACTCAGTTATTGTAAATTATTATCCGAATAAGGAGTAAAAAAATGGATAACATAACTAAAAACGAAATTATTGCAAAGTACGCTCGCCACGAAGGAGATACCGGTTCTCCCGAAGTGCAGATTGCTCTTTTGACAAGCAGAATTCAACAACTTAACGAACACCTTGCAAAACATCCGAAAGATTTTCATAGCAGAAGAGGACTTTTGCAAATGGTCGGCGTAAGAAGAAATTTGCTTAAATATCTTATGAATAAAGATATAGAACGTTACAGAACAATCATTAAAGAATTAAATTTAAGAAAGTAATATGTAAGAGCGGTGCTTTTACCGCTCTTTTTGCTTATTTTCGCATTGCAATCCAATAATTATTCTGAAAAACAGCTTAATTAATAACTGTCAAGAGGTTTTCTACGGTGAATTTGCAATGCATGTTGGAGGATGTATGGACAGAAAAATTTTTAAAACCACTATCGGCGGAAGAGAGGTAAGCGTCGAAATAGGTGCTTATTGCGGTCAGGCAAACGGTTCTTGTCTTATAAGATGCGGAGATACCGTTGTTCTTACAAATGCAACTATGGCTCAGACCCCCCGTGACGGAATAGATTTCTTTCCGTTAGGAGTCGATTTCGAAGAAAAAATGTATGCTGTCGGCAAAATTCCCGGCGGCTTCAAAAAGAGAGAAGGAAGACCCAGCGATAAGGCGATTTTAACTTCCCGTCTTATCGACAGACCTATAAGACCGTTATTTCCGAAAGGATTTTATAACGATGTTGCCGTTGTCGCAACCGCTCTTTCGGTTGATACGAATATACCTCCGGAAGTGTTCGGCATGTTAGGAAGTTCGATTGCTCTTTCCATTTCAGATATTCCTTTCGCAGGTCCTACCGGCTCTGTTGTAGTCGGAATGGTAGACGGAAAATATGTAATTAACCCCGATAACGAGCAGAGAGAAAAATCCACAATGCATATATCGTTAAGCGGAACAAAAGATGCAATTATGATGGTCGAAGCCGGCGCTAATATCGTAAGCGAAGAGGACATTTTAGGCGCTATTTTATTCGGTCACGAAGAAATAAAGAAAATCGTTACATTTATCGAAGGAATAGTAAAAGAAGTAGGTAAGCCTAAACAGGAAATTGAAATATATCAGGTTCCCGAAGAAATCGACAAAGAGGTTAGAAAATTTGCCGATAAGAAAATGGATTATGTTTTAGAAGCTTTCGACAGAACGGAAAGAGAAACGAGAGAAGAGGAATTGACCAAAGAAGTAAGGGAACATTTTGCCGAAATTTTCCCTGACAGCGTTAAGGATATAGACGCCGTACTTTACAATATCAAAAAAGAAAAGGTTAGATATAAGATACTTAACAAGGGTATCAGACCTGACGGAAGAAAGTTAACCGAAATCAGACCTATATGGTGCGAGGTAGGAGTTCTTCCCAGAGTTCACGGCAGCGGTGTGTTTACGAGAGGACAGACCCAGGCTTTGACAACGGCTACATTAGGTTCGATAAGCGAAGTTCAGAAGCTTGAAGGTCTTGACGATGATATTTTCAAAAGATATATGCATCACTATAATATGCCGCCTTATTCTACCGGCGAAGCAAAGCCTTTAAAGAGTCCGGGAAGAAGAGAAATCGGACACGGTGCTCTTGCTGAAAGAGCCTTAGAGCCTGTGTTGCCTAGCGAAAGCGATTTTCCGTATGCTATAAGAACGGTATCGGAAGTATTGAGTTCAAACGGTTCCACTTCGCAGGCAAGCGTGTGCGGTTCCACTCTTGCTTTAATGGACGCAGGCGTTCCCATTAAAGCGCCTGTTGCAGGTATCGCTATGGGACTTATTAAAGACCCTGAAAGCGGTAAGGTTGCGATTCTTTCAGATATTCAAGGGTTAGAAGACTTTTTAGGCGATATGGACTTTAAAGTCGCAGGAACAAAAGACGGCGTAACTGCTATTCAGATGGATATAAAAATCAAGGGTATAGACGAGCAAATCCTTAAAACGGCTTTGGCACAGGCAAAAGAAGGAAGAATGCACATTCTCGGAAAGATGACCGATGTAATAAGCAAGCCTCGTCCGCAGCTTTCCAAATATGCGCCTAAAATAGAGTCGTTTAATATCGACCCCGATAAAATTAGAGAAGTAATAGGTTCGGGCGGTAAGGTAATCAATAAAATTATCGACGATACCGGAGTTAAAATCGATATAAACGATGACGGACTTGTGCTTATAGCAAGTTCGGATATAGATATGATAGAAAAAGCCAAAAAGATGATTTTAGGTATTGCTAAAGACCCCGAGGTCGGCGATGAGTTTACCGGCGAAGTAGTGAGAATTCTTCAATTCGGCGCTTTTGTCGAAATTGCACCCGGCAAAGACGGAATGATACACATTTCCAAACTTTCCAAAGAAAGAGTGGAAAAAGTAGAAGATGTAGTCAATATAGGCGATACCGTAAAAGTTAAAGTAATAAAAATCGACGACAAAGGAAGAATCGATTTAAAATTAATCGAAAAGTGCTGAATTTAACTTGTTTAGTTTTAAAAAACACCGCTTATTAAAAAGCGGTGTTTTTTTGTGTTTAAATTGATTTTTCACTTGCTTTGTTATGGCATAACAGAAAAAAACTAAAAAATTTAAAAACACTCAATAAAATATATTCAGTAAAAGGTTGTCGTTTTAAAATATATTAAAAAAGTTATTTCATAAATCGGAAAGAATTATAAAAATATTTTGCCTTTAATTTAATTTTAGATTTATAGTCTTGTTAATCGGTTAAACCGAGCAGATAATCGGTTGTTTCCCCGAAAAAGCGTGCAAGAGTTATTATAGCTGTTGCCGTCGGTTCGGTTTTGCCTAATTCCCATTTTGCTATGGCTGATTGGCTTATTCCCGTGGCAAGCGCTAAATCCATTTGACTCATATTTTTTTCTAAACGCAATTCTTTGATTCTGTCTTTGAATCTCATAATGTTAGTATAACCAAAATAAGTCAAAAAGTACTTGACAAGTCTTATAAGACTTGATACAATACTTTTATCATAACTTTGGAGGAGAAAAAAATGAAAAAACTGGTAGGGAAAATAGTATTATCCGTTATGCTGTTTTTGATGAGCATTATGTTGTTGGCAGGGTGCGGAGGAAAAGTAGAAGGCACTTATAAGTTTGCAAGTATGACTTATGAAGAGAACGGTATGTCCATGACGGTTGAAGCCGGGGAAAATTACATGAATATGATAACGCTTTCAGAAGATTACATTACCATAACATTAAACGAAGACGGCTCGGCGACCTTGATTATGTCAGGTGAAAGTCCGATGGACGGCTCGTGGAAACAAAACGAAGGAGATAAGATTGAATTGACATTTGGCGTCGGAGCACAGATATGCGATTGCAACGGTAAAACGCTGACGATTGAAATGGAGGGTTCTAAAATTACTCTGAAAAAGTAATTATTACATAAAATCATTTAAAATTTAAAGGTGTTCTATATAAGGACACTTTTTATTTAATGTGCTTATAATAATGCGATGTTTTGTAATTTGATTATCACTATTTTTTTTTCTAATTCGATATAATGTCGATTTTAAAAATTGAAATATTTTTTATAATTTTAACTGTTTTTGAACTACAACCGAACTGATATTAACTTGATTTGTTATTTAATATTTCTGAATTTTGGCAAATTTTTAAATCAAACATAATATGATTTCATATAGCATAAATTTATTTAGAAATTATTATAAAATCTCGTATAATCTAAAATATTTTGGCAATCGGAGTGTATATGAAAAACAGACAGAAAATTTTAAGAGGAATTTGTAATTGCGTTATAGTTATGATGCTCTGTACTTTGGTGTTTTTTTCGCTTGAAGATACAGCGGAATTTGCAAGCAGCGAAGGAGCAAATCCATATTATTGCGGGGATATGAACGATAATAAAATTTCTCTTATGATAAACGTTTATTGGGGGACTGAATACATAGAACCTATGCTTGAAGTTTTTGAACGGTATAATGTCAAGGCAACATTTTTTGTAGGTGGAAGTTGGGTAAGAGACAATCCGTCCGTTTTACAAAAAATATTCGAAGCAGAGCACGAAATAGGAAATCACGGTTATTTGCATAAAGACCATAAAACTTTAAGCGAAAGCAGAAACAGAGAGGAAATAGAAATTACGCAAAGTCAGATTTATGAATTGACGGGTTTTAATACAAGGCTTTTCGCTCCGCCTTCGGGTTCTTTCGGTACTTCGACTCTTAATGTTTGCAAAGAACTGAATTACAGCGTTATAATGTGGAGTAAAGATACGATAGATTGGCGTGATAAGGACAGTTCGCTCGTTTATACGAGAGCAACAAAAAACGCAAAAGGAGGAGACCTTGTGCTTATGCATCCTACGGAACATACTTTAAAGGCCCTTCCGGATATTTTGGAATATTATAAAACGAATAATCTTACTGCGGTAACCGTCAGTGAAAATCTTAAAATATCGGTTTAGTTTTCGTGCTTTACAATTTATCTGTCTGTATAGTAAAATAGTTTAAATGCGATATACTATTACAAAGGAGATACTATGGACGGAAAATTTGAATTTTCAAGCGGACTTAAATTGGTTCACAAAAAAATGGATTACACAAAGTCGGTTTCGATAGGTGTTTTTTTCGATGTCGGAAGCGTAAGTGAAAAAAGTGAAGATAACGGAATTTCGCATTTTATAGAACATATGTTGTTCAAAGGAACAAATAAACGAACCGCTTTTAATATTGCCGAAGATGCGGATAAAATCGGTGCGCAGATAAATGCCTTTACGGCGAAAGAAATGACCGCATATTATACAGTTTCCGTCGATGAACATACAGAAAAATGTATGGAACTTTTAAGCGATATAGTGTTCAATTCGGTATTTGCCGAAAAGGAAATAGAAATGGAAAAGGGAGTGGTGCTCGAAGAAATTTCCATGACGGAAGATACGCCCGACGATTTAGCTTCAGAACTGCTTTTCAAGGCTTTTTTCGGGAAACACCCTTTAGCTCGTCCAATACTCGGTACAAGAAAAAATGTCAGAGAATTTACAAGGGAGCGTCTTCTTTCATATATGAGAGAACATTATACTGCGGATAATACAGTGATTTCCGTAGCGGGGAATATAGAATTTGAAAAATGCAAGGATTTAGTGGAAAAATATTTTAACGGTAATTTCAAAAAAACTAAAGGGTTGAAAAACTACGGCGAAAAACATATTTCTAAGCAATCCTATTGTAAATCATTTAAAAATTTAGAGCAATCGAATATATTTTTCGGTTTTCCGTCATTTGAATTTGCTGGCGACAACGAACTTAAAGTTGCTGTTTTAAACACTGTTTTCGGCGGCGGAATGAGTTCTAGACTATTTCAGAAAATAAGAGAAAGTATGGGACTGTGTTATTCCGTTTATTCCTATCCGTCGGTATACAGAAATAACGGTTTTTTATCCGTTTATTTAGGTACGGCGCCGGATAAGGGAGAAAAGGCATCCGCTGCCGTAATAGAAGAAATAGACAAATTGAAAAAAGATGGTATTTCTCAAAGCGAATTCGATAAGGCAAAAGAACAGCTAAAAAGTTCGTTGATTTTAGGGCAGGAAAGTTCGTCTGCGATAATGCGGGCTTACGGAAAGTATATGCTTTATGAAAACGATATCTATGATATCGAAAAAAGAATTTCTTCTATTAATTCTCTTGATATAAAATCCGTAAACGATGTAATAGGTGAAGTTTTTAATTATAACAGAATGGCTGTCTCTTATGTCGGGAAAAAATCGGTTTTCGACCCTTTCGGTCTTGTTAGCGGTATTTAAATTAATCAGTCACTTGTCGTTTATTATTTACTTAATTTTTTTGTGATTTTTTCGTAATATTCATGAAATGATTATATTTCTATAATAATCGGTCGGTTATAATAAAATCGATTGTAGTTATTTAAAATTCGGCAAAACTTTGCTGAATTTTTTCTTTTAAAAAATAAGTATATATATGCGTTTTTATTTGAGAAAATTTCAGATATATGATATAATTTTTTTATATTTCAGGAGTTGTATCATGGGAAGAAGAAGTCACGAAAAATTTACCAGAAGACAAATTTTAGGTCTTGTTTTACTAGCCGTTTCATCGTTTTTTATATTATCGCTTTTCAATTCTTTCGGCTCGTTCAGTAAAGCTATAAACGGTTTCTTCATAGGGGCTTTCGGTTATGCTTTTTATGCGATAGTGTTCGGTGTTTTTGCGTCATGTATATTCCTTATGTTAAACAAGCGTATTACGATAGTTCGTTCTTTGGGATTAAAACTGTTGATAATTCTTTTTATTTTAATTTGTATTTTTCATTTCGTTACAACTCAAAATATGACGGACGGAGGATATTCTCAATATCTTAAAACTTCTTATGAAAGCGCTTCTACGGCAGGAGGAGTCATTCTTTCGGTATTTCTTTATGTTCCTTTGAGATATTTCGGGTATGTAGCTTCGGTAGTTATATTTAGTTTCCTTTTGGTTATTTTCGTAATACTTTTTACGGTAAACAAAATGCAGGATTTAGGTTTTTTCAAAACTCTTAAAGTAGGAAGTCAAGGAAAAACAAAGTTTACCAAAAAAAGCGCTGACGAGATTATAGAAGAAAAAAACAGACTTAATGTTTTTACTTTAAAAAAGAAAAAAAAGAAAGCCAATATTTTAAAGCCTCTCTTTTCAAAAAATAACGAATCGGACGAAGATATAACATTATCTCAGAATTACCGTGACGCAGAAAATGAGAATGTCGTTTTTCCGGACGACAGTTATTCTTCACCGAAAATCGACGAGCAAAAAATTATCAACACCGTTTCAGACGAAGATTATATTCCTGAAAACAAATATATTAATTACGACAATAAAGACCTTACTGAAAAAAATACCGTTCCTTATGAAAACGATTACGGCGACGTTGTAATTGACAAAAAACAGCGCGCAAAAGAATATCTCGGTTTAGTAGAAGATAAATCCGAAAAAAACAAGAAAAAAGAAGAAGAAGAAAAAGATTATTCGCAATATCAGAATTATTTCAGTGATTACAGAATTAAACAGGTAATTAAAGGCATGACAGGTCAAAACGATGAACCTGAAAATTATGCTCAGCCTCCCGTGAACGATACGAGCGATGTAATAACAAAAGATACCAACGCTAACGATTACTATAACGCTTATCTTAAAAACCGTGAAGCGGAAGAAGAACTTAAAAAAAGCAGAGAAGATTATTATCAATCCGCATCATACGGAAATGCTTATTCATATAATCAGCCTTCTGAAAATCAGTCATATTCAAGTACAAGTTCGGATTCAGACAATAATAAAACTTATGAAAGTTATAAGGAATATAAAAAGCGCAGAATATATTCAAACGAAGAAAGCAACGAGCAGAATAGCGAACCTGTCGAAAAGCCTAAAAGGCGTGATATGAACGAATTTGTAGTTCCTACCAAAAAAACATTTGAAGAAAAACCTAAAAAAGAAGAATATGTTCAGCTTCCCGATGAGGTTGACGAAGATACATTTAATAACGTTTCCGACAGCAACCACGGCGGAGAAACCGCAGAAGACGATTTAGCTGCATTACTGAGCAGAAACAAAAAGTTTAAAGAAGTTGAAAGAAATATCGATTATTCTGAAAATATAGAAGCACAAGGTTCTTCCGAGGCCTATAAATCCGTTCTCGATGACGATACG
This sequence comes from uncultured Eubacteriales bacterium, assembly GCA_949296455.1. Taxonomy (GTDB): domain Bacteria; phylum Bacillota; class Clostridia; order Christensenellales; family CALVMC01; genus CALVMC01. The sequence continues at coordinate 10,975 of CASFOZ010000012.1, read as the reverse complement.
CTGCGTCCTTCAAAAGAAGAAAGAAAAAGAGCTTTAAAAGAATTTAAAAGAAAAGCCGAAACTTCTTCTAATTCCGGCGGCGGTTATACTATGATGGCAGCTTCCGAAAATGTTGTAAAAAAGACGAATGAAAGTTCGCACTCCCATAATCATATCGACGAGGATAAAGAAGACGAAATCAAAGTTTTATACAGCGGAGAAGACACTCCGTACATTGCGCCTCCCGTATCTTTGCTTAACCAAAGTAAAAACAGCGTTTCTGAAATCGATTTTACCGAAAAATGCAGAATTATCGAACAGACATACGGAGATTTGGGTATAGAAGTTCAGGTTAAAGGTTATAAGCGTGGTCCAAGTACGGCAAAATTCGAAGTGGAAAAACCCTTAAATGTTCCCATATCTAAAATCAAAGGTAAAGAAGAAGACTTGACAATGCGTTTGAAAGCCGCAGCCATGGTAAAACTCGAAACTCCTATTCCGGGAACAGATGTTTTCGGTATCGAAGTGCCTCTATTACCAAATGAACGAGAAACGGTCAATTTCCGTGACCTTATAGAGTCTGTGGAATTTAATACCGCAAAAGGTGAGAGATTATTCGGTTTAGGTAAGGATATTAACGGTAAAGAAAATATTTATGACCTTGCAAAAGCTAAACATATTCTTGCAGCAGGTGCAACCGGTTCAGGTAAAAGTGTCTTTATTAATGTATTGCTGTGCAGTCTGCTTTACAGATATTCGCCTCAGCAATTAAGGCTTATTCTTATCGACCCTAAAAGAGTAGAACTCAATCTTTATAACGGATTGCCCCATATGCTTTTCAGAGACAGCATTTGTGATGCTAATCAGGCTATTATGTCTTTAAAATGGCTTATAACCGAAATAGAATCGAGATTTAAACTTTTCTCAAAATTAAGGGTCAGAAATCTTTCAGAATACAATAATATGTACGATAAAAAAATACCTTATCTTCTTTGCGTCGTAGATGAATTGAACGACCTTATGATGGCTTCTAAAACCGAAGTCGAAAAAGCCATTACCAAAATAGGTCAGATAGGAAGAGCTGCCGGAATTCACCTTGTTATAGCAACGCAAAGACCTTCCGTCGATGTCATTACAGGACTTATCAAAGCAAATCTTCCTTCGAGAATCGCTTTCAGAGTCGCTTCTATGTTTGACTCTAAAACTATTTTCGATAAAGGTGGCGCCGAATATCTTCTCGGCAACGGTGATTTGTTGTGCTTAATGGACGGAGAAAACGGCGTTGAAAAAAGACTTCAGTGTCCTTATATTTCGACTAAAGAAGTTGAAGCCATTACTAATTATATTACAAAAAACAATCCAACTTCATTTGACGAAGAATTATTGAAAGCTATCACGGAAGACGAAAGTTCCGACAGCGATGAAGGCGGTTACAGGTCTTCTAAAGGCAACGAATACGATACCGCATTTTACGATGTTGTGGAGCATTATATAACAAACAATAAAAAAGTTTCGGTTTCTTCTATTCAAAGAAGTTTCGGTTTCGGTTATCCTCGTGCAGGTAAAATAGTGGATACTATGGAAAGATTGGGACTTATAGATTTACCGGACAACACCAATAAAAGCGGAAGAGATATAAAGTGGAGTCTTGAAGAATTCCAGGAATTTTGGGACAGTAAAGATGACGAAGAGTAATTTGAAAATAGGTGTTATTTCATTAGGTTGCGATAAAAACACCGTAGATACCGAATATATGCTCGCCATTCTTCAAAGTAAAGGCGCAACTATTGTTAACGATGAAAACGAGGCGGATATTATCATTATAAATACATGTGCTTTTATCGATGACGCCAAAAAGGAAAGCATAGACGAAATTTTCCGTGCCGCTCAACTTAAAAAAACAGGTTTGTTACAAAAACTTATAATAACAGGATGTCTTCCTCAGAGATATTTTGACGATATTAAAAAGGAAATTCCCGAAATCGACGGTTTTATCGGTACCGCTAATTATTCGAAAATTTGGGATATTATAAAATCGGAAAAACCTTTATACATTTCAAACGATAAAGATGACCGTGAAAATTTAAAAGAAAGATATCTTACCACTCAGAATTACGCTTATCTTAAAATTGCAGACGGTTGCTTCAATAAATGTTCTTATTGCGCAATTCCTTCTATTAAAGGGAAATATCGTTCGGTAGAATCCGATAATTTGTTATATCAGGCTCAGAAAATTGCAGACGAAGGCATCAGAGAAATTATTCTTGTAGCTCAGAATACTGCCGATTACGGTATAGATTTCGGAACAGGCAGAATGTTAATTCCTTTGCTTGAAAAATTGTCTAAATTAGATTTCAAGAGAATTAGATTATTATATCTTTATCCTGAATCTATTGATAAAAAACTTATTAAATACATAAGCGAAAATCCTAAAATATGCAAGTATATGGATATTCCTATGCAACATATAAATGACAGAATTCTTAAACTAATGGGTCGTAAAACCAGCGGTGACAAAATAAGAAAACTTATAGACAATATAAGAAATATCGATGAAAATATCGCAATACGCTCTACATTTATTACGGGCTTTCCTCAGGAAACCGAAAAAGAGTTTACCGAACTTAAAAACTTTCTCAAGGAATACAAATTAGACTATTGCGGATTTTTTAAATATTCTAAAGAAGACGGAACAAAAGCGGCAGAATTAGACGGTCAGATTTCTTCTATGACAAAAGACAGAAGATATAAAGAATTACTTTTCGTACAGTCTTCTTTGATACCGGAACTTAAAAAGAAGTATATAGGCAAAACTTACGATGTCGTATACGAAGGTATCGATTATACAAAACAGAAATTCTTAGGTCGTACAGAATTTATGGCGCCCGATGTCGACGGAAATGTAATATTTACAGCCGATACGCTTATGCGCATAGGTGATTATTATAAAGTTAAAATAAACAGTTTTGTTAAAAACAATCTTAAAGGAGAAGTGGTTCTATGAATTTACCCACGAAAATTACAGTCGCACGAATTTGCTTGATTCCTATTTTTGTAGTTTTTTATCTTATTGATATTATGTATTTTGATATATATGCTACCGTGATTTTTATTATTGCTTCTTGCACTGATTTTATCGACGGTTATCTTGCCCGTAAGAATAATATGGTGACTAATCTCGGTAAATTTCTTGACCCCATTGCAGATAAAATGCTGGTAGTATTCGCATTGGTTCTTTTATGCATAAAAATCGATAGCGATTTTCAGATTGCATTTGCGGTCATGAGTGCTCTTATAATTTCTCGTGAACTTATTATAAGCGTATTCAGACAGGTAGCGGCGACAAAAAACTGCGTTCTTGCCGCAGACAACTTAGGAAAGGCTAAAACCGTCGTGACTTTAATTGCCATACCTCTTTTAATGCTTGGAGAATATCCTTTCGGAAAAGTGTATTTCTTCTTTTATGCAGGTTTTGTTCTGTTTGTAATCGCATTTATTTTAACTGTTATTTCAGCGTTTAATTATGTTCTTTCCAATCAGGAAATACTGAAAAACGGAAAATCCGATTCAAGTATAAAAGATACTTTGAATAAAGCAGAAGTTAACAAAACGGAAGAAAATAAAGATAAGGATATTGACAGCGAATTAAAAGTCGACAAAGAAGATGAATCTAAAAAAAGCGTATTGAACATCAAAAAAAATAAGGATAAAAATATTAAAGTTACTGAAAATTGTGTGAGTGAAAACTCAACTATTGAAACAGATAACGAGGTTGAAAGTAAAGTTATAGAAGATAATAAATAAAACAGAAATAAACAAAAACTTTAAAAATAAAAAATTATTTTTTAAATAGTTATACATATTAAATCGAATAAATACTGAACTATTTAAAACATACGGGGGAGAAATGGCTGATTTAATTTTTAAAATATTCGGATATGAAAGAAAAAATATACTTGAAATATTAACAGGTTTTACCCGAGGACTTGCCGTACAGGTCACGGAAAGAAACCTTGACGCAACTGTAAATATCAAATGCGATAACGGAGAAAGGGCGGAATCTATATTGAGAGAAATGTACGGAAACTTTAACGACAACATTTATGCTCAGGCAGATGTTCCCATACAATATGCGTTAGTTCGTATGTTAGCCGAATCGGAAATGACTCTTGCCGTTGCAGAAAGTTTAACGGGCGGACTTGTAACATCTAAACTTATAGAATTTCCCGGAGCGTCTTCATTTTTATATGAAGGAATTGTAGCATACGACAATCGGTCTAAACTCCGCAGATTGCATGTTCCGCTTAGCGATATAGAACAGTACGGTGCGGTAAGCGCCTGTGTAAGCGAAGCTATGGTAAAAGGATTGCTCGAAAACAAAAATATATCATTAGCGGTTTCGACTACGGGAATTGCAGGCCCCGGCGGTGGAAGCGAAAACAAACCGGTCGGACTTGTCTATATTTCTGTCGGAACTCAGGATGAAATTTTTACTGAAAAAAACATATTTAAAGGGTCACGAGAAGAGATAAGAGAAAAATCGGCAAATGCCGCATTGTTCTATCTTTACAGATATTTGAAAAATAATTTATAGCAATTAAAGCTGTATAATTAAACTGTATATCTGTACTTTAATATAATTGAAATATTGTTAAATCGAATAAAAAACTATATTTATTGAATTGTTAAATTAAGGAGAAATTATGGACGAACAGAAAAAGAAAGCTCTTAACGAAGTATTAGGACTTATAGAAAAACAATACGGTAAAGGCGCAATAATGAAACTCGGTGACGATATGTGCGTTCCTATCGATACGATATCTACCGGTTGTCTTGCTCTCGATGTTGCGCTCGGAATAGGCGGACTTCCAAGAGGAAGAATCGTTGAGATATACGGACCGGAATCTTCCGGTAAAACAACTGTTTCTTTGCATGTTATAGCAGAAGCGCAAAAGGCGGGAGGCACTGCGGCATTTATAGACGCCGAACACGCATTGGACCCGGTATACGCTACAAAACTCGGAGTGGATTTAGATAATTTATATGTATCGCAACCCGATAACGGTGAAGAGGCGCTCGATATTTGTGAACAGCTTGTAAGAAGCGGCGCAGTGGATATTGTCGTAATCGATTCAGTTGCAGCTTTAACGCCCCGTGCGGAAATCGACGGTGAAATGGGTGATTATCATGTTGGCGCACAAGCAAGGCTTATGTCGCAGGCTTTAAGGAAGCTGACAGGTATAACAAACAAATCCAAAACTTGTGTAGTATTTATTAATCAGCTTCGTGAAAAAGTAGGAGTTATGTTCGGAAATCCGGAAGTAACACCCGGCGGAAAGGCTTTGAAATTTTATGCAAGCGTTAGAATGGATGTAAGAAAAACAGATTCCGTTAAAGACGGCGCCGAAGTTATCGGAAACAGAACTAAGGTTAAAATAGTTAAAAACAAACTTGCTCCTCCTTTCAAAACCGCCGAATTCGATATTTTATACGGCAAAGGAATATCTGCAAACGGCTGTATTTTAGACCTTGCAATAGCCAATAATATAATACAGAAATCCGGTGCTTGGATAAGTTATAAAGATGAAAAAATAGGACAAGGAAGAGATAAGGCAATTCAGTATTTGGAAGAAAATCCCGAAATTGCAAATACGATAAAAGAGGAAATTCTTGCTGCTTTGAAGGAAAAAACAGTACATTAAAATAATTTAAATGTAATGATAGAAAAAATATTTTTATATTTTAATGTTTATATTGACTAATAAACAGTATTTTGATAAAATTAAAACAATAAATCTTTTGATTTATTTATATAATTTTATTATATAATCGCAAATTGAAAATTGAATATTAGGAGGTAGGAAATGTTAAATCAGGTAATTTCCGTATTCCTTGCTACAATCGGAGGCGGAGGCATTGCCGGTATAGCAATAGCCACGGCAGTAGTCGGATTATTAATAGGTATATTTGGAGGAATATTTGTCTACAAATTTTATGCAAAAAATCAGATTACAAATGTAACAAAAGAAAAAGCAAGGATATTGGAAGAAGGAAGGCTCGAAGCGGCTAATATGAGAAAAGAAGCCCTTTTGGAAGCCAAAGACGAACAGCATAAATTACGCAGTGAATTTGATCAAGAAATTAAAGACAGACGTAATGAAATTCAAAAAGTTGAAAGCAGATTAATACAAAGAGAAGATAATCTCGATAAAAAAGAACAGTCTCTCGATAAACGTCAGGAAATGATTGAAAATATTAAATCGCAATTAGACGCAAGAGACGCACAGCTTGAAAAACTTAATTTAGAAATAAGTCAAGCGCATAATAAAATGCTTGCAGAACTTGAAAAAGTTTCAGGACTCAGTAGCGAAGAAGCTAAGAAAATTCTTATGGACGAATTGCTCGAAGAAGCTAAAAGCGATGCTTCGGCAATGGCACGGGAAATTGAGAACAATGCAAAAAACGATGCTGAAAAGCGTGCGAGAAATATAATCGGACAAGCCATACAAAGATGTGCGGCAGACCATGTATCTGATGTAACCGTATCGGTAGTATCTCTTCCGAACGATGAAATGAAAGGAAGAATAATCGGTCGTGTAGGAAGAAACATTCGTGCATTAGAGAATGCGACCGGAGTTGATTTAATTATCGACGATACGCCCGATGTTGTAACACTTTCTGCATTTGACCCTGTAAGAAGGGAAGTGGCTAAAATCACCTTGGAAAAACTTATAGCCGACGGCAGAATTCATCCGGCTCGTATAGAAGAAATGGTTGAAAAAGTCAAGTTAGAGGTTAAAAATCAAATAAAGGAAGCAGGAGAAAGTGCTGCGTTCGATGCAGGAGTTTACGGTTTGCACGGTGAAATAGTAAGGCTTTTAGGAAGATTAAAATTCAGAACAAGTTACGGACAAAATGTATTGAACCACTCTTTGGAAGTAGCATATTTATCAGGGATAATGGCTGCTGAACTCGGAGCAGATATAAAGATAGCAAAAAGGGGCGGTTTATTACACGATATAGGAAAAGCCGTCGACCATGATGTAGAAGGCACCCATATTCAACTTGGAGTAGAACTTGCTAAAAAGTACAAAGAAAGCAAAGAAGTTATTCATATTATAGAAGCTCACCACGGAGATGTTCAACCTGAAACAATCGAAGCGGTAATAGTACAGGCGGCTGACGCAATATCCAGCGCAAGACCGGGAGCAAGAAGAGAATCTCTTGAAAACTATGTAAAGAGACTTGAAAAACTTGAAACAATAGCAAATTCCTTCAAAGGAGTTGAACAGTCTTATGCAATTCAAGCAGGAAGAGAAATAAGAGTTATGGTCAAACCCGAAGTGGTAGACGATAATTCAACATTATTTATGGCAAAAGAAATTGCTAAAAAACTTGAATCCGAACTTGAATATCCGGGACAAATAAAAGTAAATGTAATAAGAGAATTTCGAAGTGTAGAATATGCAAAGTAAACTTAAAGCGACGCAATAAAGCGTCGCTTTTTTTATGCTTTAATTTTGTAACTAATTTAAATTAATTTTATAATTAAATTTGTATATTTCTTAATTCAAAACAAATATATAATTTTCATTATTTATTTTAGCGGTAAAGGTATTTATTCCGTCTGTTTGTTTAATGTAGTCTTTGATTAAAAATACATTTATATACAAATAGTTATTTTTATCTATGTACCATGCGTTGAGAGTGAAATTTTTATCTTCCGAATATTCGTAATTGTAAAGATTGTTATTACTTTCATACTGTGACTTTCCGGTAAGATTTATAGCTGTAATTTTTGCGTTTACCAACACTTTAACAAACATAGAAGTTAAATTGATTCTGTAAGTAGATAAATCGTAAAACGCTATATCAGAATAAATATTTTGATTGTCTTTTATTTGTATATAAGTTTTTTTGTTATCGGCATAAGAAATTAATGCCGATTGAGAAATAAGTAATTTTCCGTCGGAAATTAAATATAAGTCATATTCGTAACTATTTCCGTTAAATAACAAACTTGATTTATCGGTATCGGAAAAATCTGTTCCGCTGAGATTTATACTTGCAAAGTTATTTATTTGTGTTTCGTTTAAATCGGCAACGAAAGTATAAAGCAAATTTAATGTTCCGGATGAAATATAAGCAACAAGTTTTTCGCAGGTCAATTCTTCGTTTAAATAATTGATATAAATCAGATAATTTGCGTTTAAAATATTCTTTGAAATATAAAGCAAATTATTTTCAAATATAATATTTTCCGTATCCGATAATTCATATGTGAAAGATTCGGTGCCGTCATTTAAAACTACGTTAAAATTACTGCTATCCAAATAGGTGATAAAATAAAAATTCTTTTTGTTTTCTGGAGCGATATAATTAGTAAAGTAATTTTGCGATACTGTTAACGAATTGTTATAGTCGTTTGTAATGCTCTCAGTCATAACATTTTTAACATTAACGGAATATGAAGTGTATTCTGAACTGCCGACAGCCCCTAAATTAAATTTAAAGTTCAAATCGTCTTCAAAAAGACCGGTGCTTGTAATTGTATACTCGTCTTTAATCAGAGTAACGCTGTTTGAGTATTTTCCGGTAGAGAGTCTTAAATTCGTGCTGAGAGTTACGGTAACATCTAAGGCGGACGGATTTTCGAACAGTCCGAGTTTTAAAGAATAAGGATTTCCGTTTTCTGTTAAATCTATATCGGTAACAAGGGCTTCGATGTAATTTATTGTTAAAGTAATTAGCCCGATATCCGGAAAATATAAGTAGTGTGTATCTTTTTGCGATAATGGAACAAGTGAGTTTTCATCGGACGATTTATAATTATAAAATTCTAAACTGTATGATTCATTATCTAAATTAAAAGATTTTCTTTCATAGAAAAATTCTTTATCTGCACGGTTAGTTGCTTTTATAAAATAATAGTCGGAAAAATAATCGCTATCGGTATTTTCCATAGCCTCGGTATTTTTATTATAAACTTTAAGATTGATTCCAAAACCGCTTCCGATATTAATTCTACTGTTGGTGAAGGTATTGTTTTTTTCTACATATACATAATTTCCGCTTAAAACACCTACAGGAGCCGAAGAGTCGTATTCAACATTGTCATTATTAAAATCGGTATTGTTTTGAAAAGTTAGATAATATGCAAGTTTTCCATAAGAATTATCGTCTTTATCGGAAATTATTTTAACGGTTATTTTTTCAGGTGGTCTCGAGGAATCGTTTGCATCGCATAAAGCTTTAACATATTCGCAGTAAAGAGCCAAAGTGGAAATTTTCAACATACTGTTGTCGGTTTTAAACGCATTAAAATTAACGGAAATATTATCGCTGTATTTATAGACGAAATTTTGGTAATTTGCAAAATAAACGGTCGAGCCTATGCTTAATTCCGAAATTATTATATTGTCCATAAAATTTTCATATTCAACGGGGATATAAAGATTATCGTTTAATTCTTCAATTGATTTATTATCGCTTAGTAAATTAGCATTTTTAGTAAGCAAATCGCTTTCGATAGAAAATGTTTTATAAACCAAAATATCGAAAGTAGCTGAAAAGTTTAAGGTTTTATGTTTAACCGTAATGAAGCTGTCTCCGAAATTAAGTAAAGTGCCGGTATTGACTTTAAGATTACTGTCTCCGAGATAGCATTCGATATCGTTTGAATTTACTTTTTCGGTCATATTGCTATTATAGGTAAATGTAGCCGAAAGACCGCTTAAATCGAGAGTTTCGCCAAGCATATATTCGGTTTTCGAAGGTTTATTAACTGACATAGAAACGATATATTTTTCAGTTACAGTGTAGGGGAATTTTACGGAAAAAACATAGGGCTTTTCTACTGCGGGATTATCGGGTGCAGTGTAAGTAAGTATCATTTCAAAATTTCCGACCTCAGCACTACTGAAATTAGAAACATCGGTTTCTGAAAAGGAGTATTCCGAGGTAGAGCCGTCACTATAAGTTAAAATCAGAACGGCACCGGTTAAATTTAGTGCTTCATCTTGAATGTAAGTTGACTTTGTGGGTAGAGAGGAAATTTCGGCTGAAACCACATAAGGAGTTTCGTCCTTGTTAGAGCAGGAAGATAAAAAAACTACCGAACTGATAATAAGAGTAAAAATCAGAACGAAAAAAACTGTTTTCGTTAATATTTTCTTCATAATTCCACCTTAAAAAATATTTTAACATTTTTATTGAAATTTGTAAAGCCTTAAATATTTATAATAATTAAAAGCATTTTTTCAGGGCAAATAATTATATTTTAATACATATTTTATAATACTCATATAAATTTTAAAATTACACTTGTTATAAATTAAAAATATGATGTATAATAAATTTATGCCAAAGAATTATTTGAATTTAATGAAAGAAGAAATCGATAAAGTAAAAAATACAAAACCGAAACTTTTACTGCATTGTTGCTGTGCGCCTTGTTTTTTATCGGTACCGGAAGAGGTGTTTGAAGCATTTAATATTGATATTTATTATTTTAATCCGAACATTTACCCTCAAAGCGAATATGAAAAGCGACTTGATAATATATTTAAGGTTAAAGATAAACTTAAATTAAATTCTGAAATAATAATTTCTGAATATAAACCAATTCAATTTTATGAAGCGATAAAAGGTTATGAAAAAGAGAAGGAAAGAGGGGAACGATGCAACATTTGCATTGCTTTAAGAATGGAAGAATGTGCAATTGTTGCCAAAGAAAAAAATTACGATTATTTTTGTACTACATTAACTTCCAGTCCGTTAAAAAATGCGGATTTTATAAATAAAGAGGGAGAGAATTTGGCAAAAAAATACGGCATTAATTATTTATTTTCCGATTTTAAAAAAGAGAACGGTTATTTAAAAAGTATAAATAAGTGTAAAGATTTAAATATTTATAGGCAGAATTATTGCGGATGCGAGTTTTCGGTCAGATAAATTTGAATAATATAAAAATGTAATTTATAATATAAAAATGTAA
>CASFOZ010000011.1 GCA_949296455.1 uncultured Eubacteriales bacterium | reverse complement strand
CGACGCCACTGCACCGCAGTATAAATTAGGCGAAAACGTTGTTTTAACTTCGGATAACCCTGAAAAAACAATTTATGCCGTATGGCGCAAGCCATTACTCATAAACGGCAATGATTTTAACGATATACTAAAAACAGGCAATTTCACTAACGTTGTATTCGGTTCTTTTGACAAATACAAAGATTTTATAGTCAGTTTTAAAAACGAATATGTTGCAGACGCCGACGGTAACGGTACTTATAAAATTTATACAACCGACTCTACTATTTATGTTTTAAGCAAAATCGGAAACATTGTTTATGCCGGCGACTGTTCGAATATGTTTAATTCCTCTTCTGTATCACGATACGATTTTACCGATTTCGATACAAGTTTATGTACAAGTATGAGCGGTATGTTCAGTAACTGTTCTTCGCTTGTCAATCTCGATTTAAGTTTATTAAACACAAGCAGCTGTACTGATATGAATAATATGTTCAGCGGCTGCTCGGCTTTAAACGAACTTAACTTTGTTAATTTCGATACAACTAATGTCACCGATATGAGCGGTATGTTCAGCGGCTGCTCTTCGCTTTCTTCGCTCGATTTAAGTCCATTGAACACAATCGACTGCACAAATATGAGCGGTATGTTCAGCGGTTGCTCTTCGCTTGCCGAAATCAACCTTAATTTCGATACATCTGCAGTTACCGATATGAGTAATATGTTTAGTGGCTGCTCGGCTTTAAATAAACTTAATTTAGTTAATTTCGATACTGCTAATCTCACAAATGTAAACGGTATGTTCTCAGGTTGTTCTTCTCTTTCCTATTTGATTTTAACAAATTTCAATAACGATAATATAACCGATTACAGCAATATGTTTAAAAATTGCAGCAATCTGGCTACTATTTATACAGACTATAATTTTAATATAAATGCTTCCGACTCTACGGATATATTTGACGGCTGCGCTAACCTTATTGGCAGCGAAGGCACAACTTTCGACTCAAATCATACAGATATTTCCTATGCGCAAATTGACGGCGGAACTTTATCGCCCGGTTATTTTACTCCTATTCCCGTTTTAAAAACAGGTATTGAAGTAAACTCCATTATTGGCACGGATACTACAAATATAATTTTCGGAAAACTCGAAGACTACAATGCCGAAATAGTTTCCATAACCTCTACACCGCTCGATACTGAAAATAAAGGTGTTTATTCCCTTTATAAAGTAGGAACGGTAGTATACATTTTAACTTCAATAGATTATAAAATAGTTTTAAACCAGAACTCGTCAAAATTCTTCTATAAGCTTGGAAATCTAACTTCAATTGAAAACATTTCTGCAATCGAAACAAATCGTGTTATAAACATTGATAATTTTTTCAGCGAATGCACTTCTCTTGTTTCCCTTGACTTATCTTCTTTTGACACAAGTTCGTGCAAAAATATGAATTCAATGTTCAATACTTGCACCGCTCTCTCTTCCCTAAATGTAAGTTCTTTCAACACGGATAATGTCATATATATGGCTTCTATGTTCAAAATGACAGCTCTTACTTCCATCGATTTAAGTTCATTTAATACCGCTAATGTTGCCGATATGATGAATTTATTCAGCTTCTCTCCTTTTACTGCTCTTAACTTGGAAAACTTCGATACGAGAAATGTCACTAATATGAATTCCATGTTCGCATCTTGTTCTTCTTTATCCTCTCTTGATTTAAGTAATTTTAACACTGAAAAGGTCACTAATATGTACGGTATGTTTTATAGGTGCTCTTCTCTTACTTCTCTCAATTTAAGTAGCTTCGATACAGGAAAAGTTGAAAAAATGAGTTATATGTTTGCTTATTGCTCGTCTCTGACTTCTCTTGATTTAAGCTCATTCGACACGGATTCGTGCACTAATATTAGTCGTATGTTCTCAGACTGTTATAACCTTACTACTATTTATGCAAGCGACGCTTTTGTTACCGATAACGCAACTTCCTCGGCTAATTTATTTATAAACTGTAAAAAACTTGTCGGCGGTAAAGGAACAACTTATGACTCTTCCTACACCGACAAAATCTATGCCCGTATTGACGGCGGTGCGTCTGACCCCGGTTATTTTACATTGAAAAACAGTTAATTTTTAATGGTTTTTTGATACGATATCGGTATCGGTTTTAAAATAGCTATTTTGTATCGTTAAAAACAATAAGCAACTCAAACTATTTTTTAAACAAAAATATAATTATTTTTTCTGATATTATAACTTTTACAAACTAATAAATACCAAATTATAATTAGATTAAATATTCAATATATTGAAATTAAAAATAAACGAAACGACATATGCACTTAAAAGAGACACCGCAAACATAACCGCAAAAATGATAAGACTTTTTTCAATATTTTTTTTATCTTTAAACAATACGGCAAAGCCGAGTCCTGCGTTCATTAAAAGTCCGCCTAGTGTCGCCCCGAACCCTAAACCGCCCATTAAATACAAATTACTTATAACAACGGAAGATGCACAATTGGGTATAATACCTACAAGTACGGCAAATAAAGGCGCTGCGTATTTATTCGCCGAAAGAAATGCGGTAAGATTTTCTTCCCCTACATAGTAAATAATAATGCCGAATACAAAATTAATTATCAGTACATAGAAAAAAATCTTTATGCTATGCACAAGAGGATGAACGAAATATCTGTCGAGATTTTGTAATAAGCGCTTTTCCTTTTCTTCCTTTTCATTTCCGTTTTCTTTAATGATTTCAACAGCATTGTCCCTGCCTGTTCCGTATGATGGGATATCGTGTCCTTCTTCAATATCGTGACTGCAACAGCCTAAGTGGACTATCGGCTTGTGAGTGCAGTTTTCGCTGTGTTCGCTTACTTCTTTTTTTTCTTTGAACATAACGGCGTCGGCAACATAGCCTGTTATAAGCCCTATAACGAATTTAAAGGCAAGCAGCGGAAGTATATGCAAAGCCTTGTCGGGATTAGCTAAAAATATCGGAAGAGCTTCATCGGATGTGGCAAGGTAAACGCCGAGAAGAGTGCCTGCCGTAATATGTCTTTTAAGATAAAGGTCGGTAGCAACCACACTGAATCCGCACTGCGGGAAAAGCCCTACACTTACTCCTATCAGAGGCGCAAATTTTCCTTTGAGATTTATTTTACCTGCAAGGTAAGGTTCGATAAGCGATATAATGAAATTTATAGGAACAAGCACGGCAAAGACTTTTAAACTGTCGAATACTGCATCTTCAAAAACTTCCCACATAAAACCTCCGATTTTCTTGTTCGGATAATTTGGTATTTTATCACTTAATTGTTTTGTTGTCAAAACCGATTAAAGTTTTAATATCGTTAACAAAAGTAGTCAATAAGTATTGATTTAAAAAAACAATAAAATTATTTTACCTTTATAGTTCATTTATAGATTATAAGAAACCGAAAGAGTTAAAAGTAAAATACCGTCGGTTAATCAATATAAATAGAATCAGTTATCTATAACTGCATTGCTTTTTATGTTTCTGTAAAAAGCATATCCTTTTATATTTCCTTTGATTTTTTTTATATAATCGGAAGTTTCTTTAAACGGAAAATCCTGATAATCCAAATTTAAGTCTTTCCATTTTAAAGCGTTGCTTAATCCTGCATTGTATGAGGCAAGAGCCCATTTATATGAGCCGGTTTTTTCGATAAGTTCAGCAAGATAAAAGCAACCCAGCTTTATATTGATTTCAGGAACAAACAAAAGACTTTCGGTAAAATTTTCGTTGTTTTTAAGATATAATTCCCTGCCTGTTTCAGGCATAATTTGCATAAGACCGATTGCTCCCGATTTCGACACTGCGTTGCTGTCAAAATCGCTTTCGGTTTTAATTACCGAAAGAACAAATGGCAAATCCAATGAATATTCATCGCAAGCATCTTTTACTATATCGTAATATTTAATTGAAAAAGCATTTCTTTCAAAATACCATACTAAAAATGCTCCCGCAATTAAAAGAGATATTACAATTACTGAAAGTACTATCATTGCTTCGCTTTTTTTCATATTAAAAGTATATGAAAAATTCAATTTAATATTATAAGTACTGAAAGACCTTACATTTAATAGCGTTAAAAAGGGAAATTAAAATTATTTGAACTATAATATTACGGCAAGAAAACTAAATATATTTCATTACATTTATATCAAATGAAATAAAAATTTAAATTTTAGTTAAAAACAAAACTTTGTCTTTAAGTTCTTCGATAGTACCGTTATTTTCTATGATTTCATCGAATATCAAATCGGTGTCGGCAGATTGCGATTTCATTATTTTTTCGGCAAGTTCGGCATTTATAAAATCCCTTTTACATACCCTTTCCACTCTTTCGTTAATACCCGAAGTAACAAGCCATATTCTGTCGCTTTTCGGCTTTAATCCTTTATAAAATTCCATAAGCGGGATTTCCACATATACATCCGAAATTGACGAAGTTAATTTGTTTAATCTTTTTATAATTTCAGGGTGAGCTATGCTGTTTAAAATTTCTCTTTTAGAGTTGTCTGAAAAAATAATTTCTTTAAGTCTTCTTTTGTTAAGTATCCCGTCAAAAAATGCTTCGGGAAAAATTTTTTCAAGCTTTTCGAGATAATTCTTATCGTTCAGAAGTTCAGCATTTATCTCATCTGCTTTTATAACCTTTTTACCTGCTTGTTTAAGAATTTTTATTACTTCGCTTTTTCCGCTTCCTATTCCGCCGGTTACAAGTGTTATCATAAAAAACCCCCTTAATATAACTGTTTTAAATCGTGATTCGGAAATATATTAATTTGAATTTACCGAACAACTTAAAACAAAATATTTGTATCTTTATTTTGCTTCCAGCCAATTTTTTCCCGCTCCTATACTTACCGTTAAAGGAACCTTTAATTCAACTGCGTTTTCCATACATTCTTTCAGTAATAACTTTACTTTTTCCACTTCCGAAAAAGGCGTGTCTATAATAAGTTCGTCGTGAACCTGCAAAATCAATTTGGCACTGAGTTTTTCCTCTTTGAGTTTTTTATAAACTTTTATCATTGCCATTTTAATAATATCGGCGGCAGTACCTTGTATAGGCATATTCATTGCTATACGCTCATTGAATTTACGAACGGTATAAACTTTGGAATTTATATCGGGAATTTTCCTTATGCGCCCGAAAAGGCTTACGGCATATTCTTTTTCTTTGGCAAGTTGGACATTATTGTCCATATATTCCTTTACTTTGGGATAAGTTTTAAAATACTCTTCAATAAACTCTTTTGCCGAAGTTGCAGATATATGAAGATTTTCCGAAAGTCCGTAATCGCTTATTCCGTATATTATACCAAAGTTTACCGCCTTAGCCCTTCTTCGCATATCGTCTGTTACCTGTTCATAAGGGACGCCGAAAACCGCAGCCGCAGTCGATGTATGAATATCCTTTCCTTGCTTGTAGGCTTCTATCATTTTCTCGTCGCCGCTCATATGGGCAAGTATTCTGAGTTCTATCTGAGAGTAATCTGCCGCAACAAGCATATTCCCTTCACTTGCAACGAACATTTTTCTGAGCATAGCTCCTTCATTGTTTCTTACCGGAATATTTTGAAGATTAGGTTCTGCCGAAGAAAGCCTTCCTGTACTTACAAAAGCCTGTTTGAAAACAGTATGCACTCTTCCGTTTTCGCTCATAACATTTCTGAGTCCGTCGATATAGGTTGACTGCAACTTTGAAATCTGTCTGTATCTTAAAAGCAATGGTATAATTTTATGTTTGTCGTAAAGTTTATACAGAACCTCTTTATCGGAAGAGAAACCGCTTTTTGTTTTTTTACCCGATTTGAGTCCTAATTTATCGAATAAAATTTCAGAAATTTGTTTGGGAGAATTAATATTAAAACTTTGTCCCGCCTCTAAGTAAATTTTTTCCGTAAGGTCGAGTATTTCCTCATTGAACTCTATCGAAAATTGATTGAGAATATTTTTATCTATTTTAAAACCTGTCTTTTCCATAGAATAAAGTATTTTTATAAGCGGCATTTCCACTTCGTAAAATATTTTATCTAATTTCATATCTTTTAAAATACTTTCGAGTTTTTCGCTTAAAACGAACAAAGAGTAAGCATCGTTTGAAAGATTATATCCGGAAGCGAATTTTTCGAAACTTCCTTGCGGAATCTGATTAACTAAAAAGTCTGCTATCATACAATCGAAATTGCACTTGCAATCTGTTTCATATCCGTCGAAAGTCTTTAAAATCGATTTATAATCGAAAAAAACATTGTTTTTGCCTTTTAATACATCTTTCAATGCTTCGACAATTTCATAAAATTTCAGTCCTTCCAAAAGATTATTCGACATAGGCACGATATAATTAATTTTACCGTCAGAAAATTCAACCGTATTGTCTTTAAAAAGAAATGCGGTTTTTTTATCTTTCAATTTTAAATTAATCTCTTCTAATTCCGATATTGCGGAAATTGTTTTGTTAACCGTACTTATTTTAACTTCTTCATCCGAGACATTTGTATTTTCTTTTTTTCCTTCTTCGTTTTTAAAGGGAAATCTTTTAATCAAGGATTTAAGTTCATATTTCAATAAAACTTTTTCGGCGTCTTTATGAAATTCCTTTTCTATTTTTAAGTCATCCAATTTACAGTTTATTTCAGCATCGCAACATATCGTCGCAAGTTTTTTTGAAAGATAAGCCTGTTCTTTTCCGTCGATAAGTTTTTGTTTTACGCTACCTTGGATTTTATCTATATTATTGTATATATTATCCAAAGTTTTATATTCGCTAAGAAGTTTTTTAGCACCCGTCTCGCCTATACCGTTTATACCCGGTATATTGTCCGCCTTATCCCCCATAATACTTTTCAGTTCTACAACCGAATCCGGAGAGCCGTACTCTTTGCAAACGGTTTCGAGATTATAAACCGCAATGTCCGTAACCCCTCTTTTTGTATACCATATCTCGGTATCTTCGGACGCTAACTGAAAAAGATCTCTGTCGCCGCTGATAATTATTTTTTTCAATCCTTGGGTTTTAGAAAGAGTTCCTATAATATCATCGGCTTCTAATCCCTGCATCTCTACTATTTTAATTTTAAATGAGCCGAGTATCTCTTTTAAAACAGGCAATTGACTTGCAAGTTCGTCGGGCATTCCCTTTCTGTTTGCTTTATACCCTTCATACATTTTATGTCTGAATGTAGGGCCTTTAAGATCGAACACTGCGGCAATATAATCCGGCTTTAAATCATTTAAGGTTTTTGCAAGCATAGAAAGATATCCGTAAACGGCATTTGTCATAATTCCGTCCTTGGTACTCAATGGGCCTATTGCATAAAAGGCACGGTTTATTAAACTGTTGGAATCGAGTAAGAGCAAAGTTTTTTTATCCATACGATAATTATACCTTTTTTAACGGCTGAATACAAGCGCAATTAAAAAATAAAATATTATTTAATAAAGTTTGCTGAATTGAATTTTTCAGTAATATAAGCCGATTTATTAAAACATTACAAATCATTAGAATTATAAAAAATATCATATATAATTATTATAAGCGTTTTAGATTGTTTGACAACAGACAAATAATACTTTATCATTTAAGAGAGGTATTTATGTCAGCTTTTGAAATTATTGAAAATGTGTTTTTATTTTTAGCCGGTCTCGGCGTTTTTCTTTACGGAATACAGTCATTAGGCGACAATTTAGAGACGGTCGCAGGCGACAAACTCCGTATAATGTTCAATAAAATTTCCAATAACCGATTTATGGGCGTAGGAATAGGCGCAGGAGTAACGGCACTTATTCAGAGTTCATCTGCAACCACGGTTATGGTCGTAGGTTTCGTCAATGCGGGAATAATGACTTTGACTCAGGCAACATCTGTAATTATGGGCGCAAACATCGGTACGACGATAACGGCACAGATTATGTCGCTTGAAGCTCTTAATGTTACCATTTATATATCTGCACTGACCTGTGTAGGCGCATTTATGCTTATGAGCGCAAAAGGCTCTAAAATATATAAAATAGGAGCCGCCCTTTTAGGTCTCGGAATGATTTTCGTAGGACTTCATTTAATGAGTACCACAATGGGACAGTTCAAAGAGCTCGAAGCCTTTAAAAACTTTTTACAAAGTACCGATAACGCTTTTGTACTTTTCATATTCGGAGCATTATTTACCGCTCTTATCCAAAGTTCTTCGGCTGCAACAGGAATACTTATTGCTATGGGGTCTAACGGACTTATGGTAATAGACAGCATTATATGGGTTATATTAGGTGTAAATATAGGAACATGTATTACTGCAGTACTCGCCGCAATAGGCACATCGACAAACGCAAAAAGAACGGCTGCAATTCACTTGATATTCAATGTTTTCGGCTCGATATTCTTCGCTATAATAATAAGCTGTATGCAAGCGGGCAATTACTCTATGGGTACTATGCTTGAAACATTGTTCCCGGGAAATGTCGCAACTCAGCTTGCAATGTTCCATACATTTTTCAATGTAATAACCACCCTGCTTTTATTAGGTTTTATAAAACAGATTGTTCAGCTTGCCACACTGTGCGTACCTGACAAGCGCAGAACGAAAAAAGGAGTCGATATTTCAGATAAGGTAGAAGTGGAAACCTTAAAATTCATAGACGAGCGTATGCTCAATACTCCCGCTATCGCAATAGCGCAGGTTAAAAAAGAAATACTTTATATGTTCGAACTTGCAAAATTCAATTTCGACAGAGCAATGAATTCTATATGCAAAAAGACTCTTTCGGAAAAGGAAGACTTCGAGACGACAGAAAAACAACTTAACTTTTTAAACAGAGCCATCGCAGGATATTTAGTTAAAATTTCGAGTTTGGATATATCGTTCAGAGACGAACTTATGATAGGAAGTCTTTATCATGTTGTGTCGGATATCGAAAGAATAGGCGATTATGCGGAAAATATAGTAGAGTATACTCAAAAATCGGTGGAAGAAAATATAGAGTTTTCGGAAGACGCAATTAAGGAAATTAAACTCATGACGCAATCGACAATAAATCTTTATGAAAATGTATACGAGGCATTTTCCAAATGCGACCTGTCTATGCTCGACGATGTCAATAAGTACGAAAACGAAGTTGACGAATGGAAACGCATTCTAAACATAAGGCATGTGGAAAGGCTCAATCAAGGTATATGCTCCCCTGCAAGCGGTGCAGTATTTTTAAGTCTTATAAGCAATATGGAACGCATAGGCGACCATATGACTAACATTGCAAACAGTATAAAGGATTACGCTAAAATACAAAACAAATCGGTTGACGCAAAAATCATATCGGGAACCGATATGAAAAAGAAAAAGGATAAAAACAAAGACGATAAAGATATTAAAAAAGACAGTAACGATATTAAAAACCAAGAATTAAAAGAAGAAGAAAATTCAACCGTTAATGAATAAAATACCGATTGAATAAAATAATAATACAAGGTAAATAAAAAAGCTTCGGAATTTCCGAAGCTTTTACCTTATCATAAATTATTTATTTAAGGTTTTCTTTTAACTTGTCAAGTTCGTCATACAGTTCTTTCGGCAAAGTATCTTTGAACTTATTCTGATAGAATTCTTCGATTTCCTTAGCTTCTTCCTGCCAGGTTTGCTTATCTACATTAAGTATTTTTTCAAGGTCTTCTTTTTTGAAATTCGTAAGTCCTTCAAGATTGATATCCTCTGTTTTTGGAACATAACCGATAGGAGTTTCTACTGCGTCTACCGTTCCTTCGCAACGCTTCAATATCCAGTCTAAAACTCTCATATTGTCGCCGAAGCCCGGCCATATAAAGTCTCCCTTTTCATCGGTTCTGAACCAGTTTGTATTAAATATTTTAGGACGCTTATCCTCGTCGATAGTCTTTCCTATTTTAATCCAATGCTTGAAGTAATCTGCCATATTATATCCGCAGAAAGGAAGCATTGCCATCGGGTCGTGACGAACCACTCCGACTGCGCCGGAAGCTGCGGCAGTTGTTTCGGACGCCATTATCGAGCCTACGAAAACGCCGTTATTCCAGTCTTTCGACTGATAAACAAGCGGAGCGGTTTTTGCTCTTCTGCCGCCGAATATAATCGCAGAAAGAGGTACGCCGTTAGGATTTTCGAATTCGCTGCTAAGGCACGGACAGTTTACCGCAGGAGCCGTAAATCTGCTGTTGGGATGAGCACCCTTTTCGCCTTTTGAAGCGTCCCATTTGTTACCTTTCCAGTCTACTGCGTTTTTAGGAGGATTCTTATCGAGACCTTCCCACCATACAGTGTTATTTTCAAGATTATGCACTACATTGGTAAATATAGTATTTTTTCTTGTAGAAGCGAGTGCGTTCGGATTGGATTTTTCGTTAGTCCCCGGAGCGACGCCGAAGAATCCGTTTTCAGGATTGATAGCATAAAGTCTTCCGTCTTTACCCTTTCTTATCCAGGCGATATCGTCGCCTACGCACCATACTTTATAACCTTTATCGCTGTAAACCTTAGGAGGAATAAGCATAGCAAGGTTGGTTTTTCCGCAAGCGGACGGGAAAGCTGCGGCAATATATTTGATATCGCCCTCGGGATTCTGAACCCCTAAAATAAGCATATGTTCAGCCATCCAGCCTTCGTTTTTGCCCTGATAGGAAGCGATTCTCAAAGCGAAACACTTTTTACCTAAAAGAACGTTTCCGCCGTAACCGCTGTTAACGGATATAATGGTATTGTCTTCGGGGAAATGGCAGATATATCTGTTTTCCTCTTCTAATTTTACTTTTGAATGAAGTCCTCTTACAAAATCGTTACTGTTTCCGAGGCTATCGAGAACTTTCTGACCGATACGAGTCATAATATGCATATTCAATACGACATAAATAGAGTCTGTAATTTCGATACCTACCTTTGCAAAAGGAGAGCCTACCGCACCCATGGAAAACGGAATTACGTACATTGTTCTTCCCTGCATAGCGCCGTCAAGAATGGAATAAAGTTTTGAGTAAGCTTCCTTCGGATTCCACCAGTTATTTGTAGGGCCTGCGTCCTTTTCTTTTCTTGAACATATAAATGTTCTGCCTTCTACCCTTGCGACATCGTTTACTGCCGTACGGTGCAAATAACAACCGGGGAGCAGTTCTTCGTTAAGTTTAATCATTTCGCCCGATTTTTCAGCCTGAGCTCTGAGTTCGTCGAGTTGTTTTTCACTACCGTCAATCCAAACGACATTATCGGGTTTGCACAGTTTGACTGAATCGTCAACGAATTTAAGTACTTTTTTATTCTGTGTCATAATTACCTCCTTGGTTTAAACTTAAAAATTTAACTTTATTTTAAAGCCTTCCTTTATTGGCTTCAATATCGGGAATACTTTTAAATCCTTCTTCAAGCATTTCGTCGGTGTAAACAGCGTCGAGAAGTTTACCTGACTGAAAGTTTTCATAAGCTGCCATATCGAAATTACCGTGACCTGTAACATTGAAAAGTATAACTTTTTCCTCGCCCGGCTTAACTTGTTTGGCTCTTTTTATAGCTTCTGCAATCGAATGACCTGATTCGGGAGCAGGCAGTATTCCTTCCGTTTTAGTAAAGAAGAGCGCCGATTCGAAAACCTCTCTTTGAGAAACACTGACAGCGTCTACAATTTTTTCGTGGCAAAGTTTACTTACTATTGTATTCATACCGTGGTATCTTAGTCCGCCGCTATGAATTTTTGGAGGCATAAAACTGTTGCCCAAAGTATATTGCAGCATAATCGGAGTTAAATGAGCGGTATCGCCGTAATCGTAAGCGTATTTTCCTTTGGTAATTGTAGGACAAGCCGAAGGTTCAACCGCTACAAATTCCGTGCCTTTTTTCTCGCCTCTCAGCATATCCCCTATAAACGGAAATGCAATTCCTCCGAAATTACTTCCGCCGCCAACACATGAGATTACCATATCGGGATACTCTCCTACCTTTTCAAACTGCAATTTAGCTTCCTGCCCGATTATTGTCTGATGCAGAATAACATGGTTAAGAACGCTTCCCAAAGCATAATGAGCGTTTTCTTTAATTGCAGCTTCTACCGCTTCACTTATTGCAATACCGAGATTGCCGCCGTTATCGGGATCTTTTTTCAGAATAGCCCTTCCGTTTTCCGTTCTGTCGGAAGGCGAAAGATAGGTTTTAGCGCCGTATGTTTCAATAAGCTGTCTTCTTTGCGGTTTTTGCTGGCCGCTTACCTTTACCATATAAACATCGCAGTCCATATCGAAGAATGCGCATGCTGCCGCAAGAGCCGTTCCCCACTGACCTGCGCCAGTTTCGGTGGTAAGTTTTTTTATACCGTCAAGCTTGTTATAATAAACCTGGGGGATTGCCGAATTCAATTTATGACTTCCCGAAGGATTAAGCCCTTCGTATTTGTAATAAAGATGCGCAGAAGTACCGAGCGCTTTTTCAAGCCTGTAAGCCCTGATAAGAGGCGTGGAACGAAATGTTCTGTATATATCGGAAACTTCTTTTGGAATTTCAATATATCTTTCTTTTGAAAATTCGTGTTCGACAAGGGTTGACGCAAAAAGCTTTTTTAGTTGTTCCTTAGTAACTTCGCTGCCGTCCGGATTTAAAAAAGGTTCGAGCGGTTCTTTTAAGTCAGCTATTATATTGTACCAATATTTAGGAAACTCTTTTTCTTCTAAAAATGTTCTGTAAGGTATTTTTTCCATACTTTTCTCCTCCAATCTAATCTAAACTTATCTAATCTGATCTGATTTGGTATAAACTACCTATGTATTATTATATTATATTTAAAATTTAAAGTAAAGTATTAATACCATAAATTTAATTCACGAAACCTAAATCACAAAACGAGATACATTTTAAGGGTTTTTTGAATTTCTTCGAGTACTTTTGCGGAATTTTTAACTCCTTTTGCTCTGACTCTGAGTCCGTACCAAACCGCCCTTATAATGCGCATATCACGCATTTCGGCAGCAAGTATTAGACCGTTTACCATATCGGTGAGTTCCTGTCTTTCCTTATCGTCAAGACCGTTATCCCCCACAAAAAGGTAATTGAGTTTATTTAAAAGAGGATAAATATTTTCAGCCAAAGCGTCGTTTGCAGTATTGCTGACAGGAGTGTAATTTTCCTCATCGTCAAGCATATCGTTATCGAGACCGTCTACAAGGACTTCTTTAAGAGCGGAAATATAAGGATTTATTATCTTATCGCAGAAGTTCGAGAATGCGATATTGGAATTTGCGTTAGTAAAATATGTAAGAATGAATTTATGAAAATCGAGGGTTTTCATATTGAACTCAAAAAGCAGCCCGGTAACAAGGGCTATAACTTTTTTTCTGCCGGAAGGTAAAATAAATCTTTCTCCGTCTTTGAAACTCGTAACTGCTCTTTTATATTCTTTGTCGTAATCGAAATTTTCGTTACATTCGTTAACAAGACCGAAAAGTACATCGTTATCCGTTATTATTTTAAGAACGGTATTCATTTTAGGTTGACTTATTATGAATTTGCTTTCTTTAAGAGCAGTAAGAGCGTCGTTTATTTCCATAAACGCTTTATATCTTGCCAAACCTTGTTCCATAACAACCTCCGAATTTAAAAGATAAACAGAAGAAAACTATTGATAAGCCGAATAAAAATTAAGATTTGTTTTCTTCTGAAATCGAGTCTTTTTTTATAACATTACTTTCATTTTTATTTTTAGCCGAATTATCGGAATTGTAAATATCTGCGTTATCGGGTATGACGCTACCGCTTTGCGAATCGTAGGCTTTGCATGCAACGGTTTCAAGATTGCCGTTTTGCGAACCGTCAGTATCCGTGTTTGTATTTTTTACATTATCGTTTTTAAAAATTTTATTATTTTTAATAGGTTCGGAGTTTTTTATTCCGTCCGACAATCCGTCTTCCTTATATTCGCCCTTTGAATTTTTTTCCGATTTTTTATTTTTGATTTTCTTTTTAATCTTAAAATCATAAATCAAATCGTATAAGGCAGGCACTACAAACAGCGTCAGCACGGTAGCATAAAGCAGTCCGAATATCGAAGTTATTGCAAGAGGTCTCATATTGTCCCCTGTTGCGCTGTAATCGAAAGCCGAGGAAATAAGGGCTATAACAGTTGTAAGCGAGGTCATAAGTATAGGACGGACTCTGTCTCTTGCAGCTTTTATTATAGCTTCCTTTTTGTCCATTCCCTCTTCTCGCATCTGATTTATATAATCTACGAAAACTATACCGTTATTGACAACAACTCCCATAAGAACGATAATTCCTATGAACGCAAAAACGCTGAAATTGCTCAATGTTACAAAAAGACCTAACATAGCGCCCGTAAAAGCAAGCAGCATCGTAATCATAATAACGAGCGGTCCTTTGAAAGATTGGAAAGTCGCCGCCATTACGAGATAAACTAAGATTATTGCAAGAGCAAAAATAAAGTAAAGGCTTTGATAAACAGACTGAATAATTTCATTTTCGCCGGTATAGACAATCTGAGCGTCGGGGTAAAGTTCTGAAATTTCTTTTACGATATTTTTTATATCGGAAACGGCGAACATTTTGCTTTCGCTTTTATCTAAGGTAATAATAAGGGTATTGGAAGTTTCTTTGTTTGTGTGAATTATACTGTTATTGTTTTCGACAACGGCAAGACGAAGAGGAGTAACGCCGTCCTCACGCATAAGAATATTGCCGCTTGAATCTTTTTCGAAACTACTTTCTTTTAAAAGTTTATATAAAGGAACAGAAATAGATTGACCGGTAATTCTGTCGGTTGCCTGTATTTCGAAAGTAATAAGGTCAGAGACCGGAGAAAGATATTCATAAAAGACAATATCGCTGTCGGAAATATAATTTTCATTTAAAGAAGAAAAACCTCTATCTGTTTTTTCAAGATAGGTTTTAAGGCCGTTATCATCTTTGATAAAGTAAACGGTATTTGTTTCGCCGTAAATATCGTAATAATTTTCTGTATAAATCTTGCAAACATTTCCCTTGGAGTCTGTTGCATAATACCATTTATTCAATATAGTGGAATAATCGGAAAAACTCAAAATAAATGTATTCTGATTTTCTCCGTCCGTAAGTTCCATATTTGAAGTAACGCTTGAAGTATTCAAAGCATTGTAAATGGCAAGGTAAATTTCGCCCGCAGTAAGAGAATACTCGGTAGCTTTTAAAGAGTCGACTTCTATATTGTAACTGCTGTTAGTGAAACTCAAAGCATTTGAAACCGAAGTTACTCCTTTGACTTCGTAAAATCTTTCCGATAACAAAGCGGAAATTTCCCTTATATAATTGTTGTCGTCGGCTTTGACTTCGACATTCACTTCGCTTGCGGTAAGACCGAAAGAAATATTTGTTTCCGCAACAGCCTGCTGGACATTGAAAAGTCCGCCGTATTTTTCTTCAATAGTTTTAATTGTATCGGTAATTGTCTGAGCATTTTTATTATTCTTGCTTTTTGAGCCTTTTTTGAGAACTATTTTCATTTCGACATTCGTAGTGCCTATACTGCTTAAATCGTTTATTCGGCTCGAAAGATTGACCGTCGATACGGTAGAAACGGAAATTCCCCTGTCGACAACGAAATCGAAATTTTCTAAAACGGAATCGACCTCGTCGATATATTTTTTCAATGTAAGGTAATAATTATCGTCGGCCTTCGAGGTATCGACAACCGAACTTACCGTAAGATATTCCGTAGAAGAGTCCGGAAAGAATTCCTGATTTACGAAAACCGAACCGATTGCCGTTGCAACAAATAATACCAAAACGGGAACAAGAACCACCCATTTTTTAACCATTACGAAGCGCAAGGCTTTTTCGTATCCTGCTTGTAATTTAGAGGGTTTAAGACTTTTGGATTTTCTTGGAAGTATATCCGAAACTCTCGCCATTGTCATAGGAATAAAGGTTAAAGAAATCAAAAGGCTTGCAATAAGAGAAATAGTAACGGAAAGGGCAAAGTCCATAAGAAGCTGTCTTGTATAACCGCTTAAAAAGATAATCGGTAAAAATACCACTATCGTAGTTATCGTCGAACAAATAACCGCTTTCGATACCTGATCTGCCCCATCGGCGGCAGCTTTTACGGCAGGAACTCCTTCGAGTCTTTTCCTGTAAATATTTTCGTACACAACAATGGAATTGTCTACAAGCATTCCTACGGCAACCACAAGACCCCCTAACGAAACAAGGTTCAAAGAAACTCCGCAAAGATACAGTATTATAACCGAAATTAGAATTGAAATAAATATTGTGGCTCCCACGATAAGAGTAGGACGGAATTTTCTTAAAAATATGAACAGCACTATAATCGCAAGAACTGCGCCGAGTACGATATTCAGAATAAGAGTGAAAATCATACTCTGAATAGTGTCGCCCTGGTCTGAAAGAACGATATAAACGAATGACGGATTATCGTTTTGTATTTCTTTGAGTTTTTCTTTAAGACCGTTGGAAACCGATACCGCAGAAGCGTCAGGTTGCTTGTATAAATCCACAATAACGCCGTCGCTGCCGTTTATAACCGAATTGACCGTACCTGCATTTGTAAGACGAGTAACCTCGGTTAAATCGGTAAGTTTAAAAGTGAAAGAAAAATCAATAGCATCGA
Source organism: uncultured Eubacteriales bacterium (assembly GCA_949296455.1). GTDB lineage: Bacteria > Bacillota > Clostridia > Christensenellales > CALVMC01 > CALVMC01. The sequence goes on along the minus strand of CASFOZ010000011.1, from coordinate 12,918 downwards.
TATCGAACCCGTCAAGTCCGTTGCCCGTTAAAAGTGCGTACATTCCGTCATTGACTTTATACATTCCGTTGCTTTGTTCAAGATACATTAAGGAAACAAATAACTTCTGATTGGTGTTATACTCATCCCCTTCCATTACCGAAAGATAAGCCGAAGAAGAGATGGTTTTAGCGTTACCGTTTATGAAAAAAGGATCGTCCGCACCGCCCGAAGTATCGCCGTCATCGGGGCTTTCTTTCCAGTAAATTTTAAGGCTTTCGGTCATCTGATTAACTTTAAGATTAAGTATGGGAAGATTATATAAGTCCGATAAATTCGTAAGTTCGTCTTTTACATTTACCAAAAGAGAATAACCGTTACTTTCGATAGTCCCCGCCGGAAGATTTATATTTTGTCCGATAACGAGATTTTTTATATTGTCGGCGGTAATATCTCCCCTTTCTTCGATAAGCCGCTCTATTAAATCAGAACTTTTCAATACTCCTTCTATAATATCGTTAACAAAAACGATAGCGGAACTTCCGACTGAACTCATAACATAACCGCTGTCTGTTTTTGTAAAAACTATGCTCAAAACCTGTTCTATCGCAGGGTCATAAGAGGCAAGCTTTTCGTACTCTTCGAAAGTAAGGGTTCCGCTTGACGGAAGTCCGTCTATTATATCCGAAAGACCGTTTAATTTTAAATTAAGGTTTTGCCCTATAAGTTCGCTTTTAAGAGCAATAAGGACTAGATTATCGACAAGCCCTACGGTATCGGCGCTTGCAACTCCGTTAACGGTTTTAAGCTCTTCTATTATGCTGTTCAGATAATCGGAAGATAAGGAAATATCGGAATTTTCCAAAGAAAGGGCGGCGGAAAATACCGGCAGCATATCTGCGCTTATCTGCGTTAAAATAGGCTCGAATGTGTTTTCGGGAAGTTCGGGATAAATTTCCTTTAACTTTGTGGAAATATCGAGATTAGCCGAGTTAAGGTCGCTGCCTTGCGTCATTTCCATAATTATAACCGAATAATTATCAGCCGAAATCGATTGAGTATTTTTTACATTGTCGACAGTGGAAAGATTTTCTTCGAGTATTGAAGTCACGCTTTTTTCAACGGACTGAGAAGACTGTCCCGGGGCAACGGTGGTAACGACGAAATAAGGAATATCGATATCAGGGATAAGTTCAACGGACATATTCCCTGCCGAAACTATACCGAATATTGCAATAAGCAAAATAATTACAATAACCGTAACCGGTTTTTTAATACTGTATCTGCTTAACACACTGTTCTCCTAAATATGTAAATATTATACTAATATTTTAAATAAAAATCAATTATTTATCCTAATATGGTAAGGTTAAGAAATAATATAAAAAGTACATATAAATTTAATTACAGACTTGAATTCAAAAATTAATTTTAATTAATAACTTGTATACAATATTCAAATTATAAATGTTAAGATTTAAAAATTGAATACCCCGATTAAAACCGTAAATAAAAAACCGCATATTCAATGCGGTTTTTCGATACACTAACGATTTACTTTACTAAAAGGGATTTGCCCTGCATTTCCTTGGGAATTTTCAGTCCCATGGCGTCAAGCATTGTGGGCGCAATATCGGCAAGGATACCGTTTTTCAGTTTGTACTCGTTCTTATCGTCGACTAAAACGAAAGGAACGGGATTAGTTGTATGAGCGGTAAACGGCGAGCCGTCGCTTGCGAGCATCATATCGGCATTTCCGTGGTCTGCGGTAATAAAAGCCATACCGCCGATTTTTCTTATGGCTTCAACGACTTTGCTTACGCACTCGTCAACCGTCCTTACGGCTTTTATCGTTGCGGGAATACTTCCCGTATGACCGACCATATCGCAGTTTGCAAAGTTAAGTATCATAACATCGTACTTTTCGGAAAGTACTGCTTCCACGGCTTTATCGCAAACTTCGTAAGCGCTCATTTCAGGCTTCAAGTCATAAGTTGCCACTTTGGGAGAATTAATAAGAATTCTGTCTTCCCCCTCATACGGTTGTTCCACTCCGCCGTTAAAGAAAAATGTTACATGGGCATATTTTTCCGTTTCGGCGATTCTAAGCTGTTTTAATCCTAAATTGCTTATGTATTTACCGAAATTGAGTTCCCTTTTTTCAGGTTCGAAAGCCACGGTAAGATTTTTAAAATTAGCGTCATACTGAGTGAGCGAAACAAATACGGGATTCAGATAGCCTGTCTTTCTTTCAAAAGCGTCGAAATCGGAAAAGATAAACGCTCTTGTAATTTCTCTTGCTCTGTCTGGTCTGAAATTAAAGAAAATAATACTGTCCCCTTTTTCGATTTTTGTAACAGGCTGTCCGTTTTCGCATATAACGGTAGGAAGGATAAATTCGTCCGTAACGCCGCCGTCGTAACTTTCTTTTACGGCTTTAACGGCGCAGTCCGATTTATTGCCCTCGCCCGATGTCATGGCGTCGTAAGCTTTCTGAACCCTTTCCCATCTGTTATCACGGTCCATAGCATAATATCTTCCCGACACGGTGGCGATTTTTCCGACACCTTCGTTTTTCATAAAGTCGTCTATTTCTTTAACGAATTCTATACCCGAAGTCGGTGAAACATCTCTGCCGTCCATAAAGCAATGTATAAATACATTTTCGGCTTTTTCGGTTTTTGCCATTTTGATAATGGCTTTAAGATGTTCTATATGACTGTGCACGCCGCCGTCCGACAAAAGTCCCATGATATGAAGTTTTTTACCGTCAGATGCGTTTGCCATAGCCTTTTTAAAAGCTTTGTTTTTAAAGAAATCGCCGTCTTTTATAGACTTACTTATTCTCGTCAAATCCTGATAAATAATATTTCCTGCGCCTATGTTCTGGTGACCAACTTCACTGTTTCCCATTTGTCCTTCGGGAAGTCCTACATCGAGACCGCTTGCGCTGAGTTCGGAATAAGGACGGGTTTTGAAAAGATTGGGCAGATATTCAATTTTGGAAAGGCTTACGGCATTACCGTCGCCGGCTTTTGCGATACCGAAGCCATCCATAATAATCAAAGCGCAAAATCTTTTTTGCATATTAATAATTTACCACCTTTGAAAAATCTTCTGCTTTAAGAGAAGCGCCGCCGATAAGACCGCCGTCTATTTCCGGCATAGCCATAAGTTCGGATGCGTTTTTAGGATTCATACTTCCGCCGTACTGAATTCTTACCGTTTCTTCTGCGCAATTTTTGCAATAAAGTTCAGCCATAGTATCTCTTATGACCTTAATTGTGCTGTTAGCGTCTTCTGCGGTTGCGGTTTTACCGGTACCGATAGCCCATACGGGTTCGTAAGCTATAACTATATTTTTAAGTTCTTCTTTCGGAATATCTTTAAAAGCAGCTTTTGTCTGACGGGTAACAACTTCATCGGTTTTTCCTTTTTCTCTTTCTGCAAGTGTCTCGCCTACGCAGATAATAGGTTTAAGACCTGCTTCGAGGGCTTTAAGAGTTCTCTTATTGACCGATTCGTCGGTTTCACCGAAATACTGTCTTCTTTCGCTGTGTCCGATAATTACATATTCGACGCCTATTTCTTTAAGCATATCTGCGCTTATCTCACCCGTAAAAGCGCCTGATTCAGCCCAGTGAACATTTTGAGCGCCTACTTTGATATTTGTATTTTTTGTTTCTTTAACCGCAGTATCCAAATCGGTAAAAGGCACACAAATAACGACATCGCATTTTGCGTCTTTTACGAGAGGAACAAGCTCTTTGATAAGCTGCTCTGCATCCTTGCGGTTTTTATTCATTTTCCAGTTTCCTGCAATAATAGGTTTTCTCATAATTACCCTCCTTATTTATTATTAAGACAATCTATACCGGGAAGAACCTTGCCTTCGAGAAATTCGAGAGAAGCTCCGCCACCCGTTGAAATATGAGTCATTTTATCTTCGTAACCGAGCTGAGCAACGGCTGCTGCGCTGTCGCCGCCTCCTACTATGGTAACGGCGTCTTTTGCCTTACTCATAGCATCGGCAACCGCTTTGGTTCCGACAGCAAATTTTTCCATTTCGAAAACGCCCATAGGTCCGTTCCAGATAATGGTTTTTGCATTTTTTATTGTTTCGGAAAAAAGTTCTATCGTCTTAGGTCCTATATCGAGTCCCTGAAAGCCGTCCGGTATATTGTCGGCAGAACAGATTTTGGTATTTGCATCGTTATCGAACTTATCCGCAGCCACATTATCTACGGGAAGAAGGAATTTGATTCCTTTCTTCTTAGCCTTTTCTATAAGTTCACGAGCAAGGTCGAGTTTATCGTCTTCGCAAAGGGAATTACCGATTTTTGCGCCCTGCGCTTTTGCAAAAGTATAAGCCATTGCGCCGCCTACGATTAAAGCGTCGACTTTATCTATAAGATTGTTTATAACGCCTATTTTATCGGAAACCTTAGCGCCGCCTAAAATAGCGACGAAAGGTCTTTTCGGATTTTCGAGTGCGCCGCTCATAACCGATATTTCTTTATCGATAAGAAATCCGCTTACTGCGTCTTTAATAAATCCGTACTGAACGACACCTGCCGTAGAAGCATGCGCTCTGTGTGCGGTTCCGAAAGCGTCGTTTACAAAAATATCTCCGAAGGAAGCAAGTTTACGGCAAAATTCCTTGTCGTTTGCTTCTTCTTCCTTATGGAATCTGAGATTTTCGAGAAGAACTACCTCCCCGTCCTTACATTCGCTTACTGCTTTTTGAGCCGATTCTCCTATAACATCGGTGGCAAAGACAACCTTTTTACCTAAAAGTTTGGAAAGTTCTTCCGCAACGGGCTTTAAAGAATACTTCATATTAAATTCACCCTTAGGTCTTCCAAGGTGCGAACAAAGAATTACTTTTGCTCCCTGCTCCATTAAATATTTAATAGTGGGCAAAGCACCTTTGATTCTGTTATCGTCTGTAATAACGCCGTCTTTCAAAGGAACATTGAAATCAACACGCACAAGGCATTTTTTCCCTTTTACGCTTATGTCCTTAACTGTTTTTTTGTTCATAATTATTTCCTCCACTCTTTAAATCCATAAAATTATTTAATTAAACAAAAAGTTTTTAGCGCTTTAACAAAGCTTTTTACATTAATAAAGTATATCACGCTGTTAAATTTTTGGCAATTATAAAAGGTAATAAAAACCGTAACAATTATTAAAATTTAAAAATCATATTTCGGTAAGTTTCCCTTTAATCTGCATATTTTCAAAACCCTTTCTTCTTAAAGCATCGTAAATTACTATTGCAACGCTGTTGGCAAGATTCAACGAACGGATACCTTCGAGCATCGGGATTCTGAAAGCCCTGTCGTAATTCTCTTTCAATAAACTTTCGGGAAGTCCTTTTGTTTCCTTTCCGAAAAAGATATAACAGTTATCGGCAAACGGCATATCCGAATACACCTTGGAAGCCTTGGTAGAAGAATAAAAATACTCCCCTTTATTCTGACTTTTAAAGTCTTCGATATTTTCGTAAATGTTGACTTTTGCAAATTCAAAATAATCAAGACCGGCCCTTTTCAAATGTTTATCGGTAATTTCGAATCCGAAAGGTTTTATCAAATGCAATTTCGCTCCCGTCGCAGCGCAAGTTCTTATAATATTCCCGGTATTGTTGGGAATTTCAGGTTCAAGCAAAACTATATTATACATTTATTCTCCTTTAAACTTTTAAAATAATTACATTTAAAAAAATTTTTCGATACAATTAAGAAGTTCGTTCATATCGGTTTTTCTGCAAATTATGTTTTTGATTTCCGAAGCGTTTTTATTTCCTTTTGCATAGCAGCATATATGTTTTTTCATTAAATTGACCACGGTATAATCATCGTAAACCTTTTTAAGTATTTCTATATGTTTCAATATATCTTTTTTTAAATCGATATCCGTTTCTCTGCCTGAAATCAACGAGAAGATATAAGGTTTTCCCAACGCTCCCCTTCCTATCATACAGAATTCGGCGCCGGTCTCGTTCATAATTTTTTCATAGGTGTTTTTATCCGTCACGTCTCCGTTTGCCGCAACGGGTATTCTAACGGATTTTACTATTTTTCTTATTTCGCCGTAATCTGCTTTTCCGGAATAAAACTGTTCTCTGTATCTTCCGTGTACGGCAATCATATCCGCACCGCTGTCTTCGAGCATAGGAGCAAGGTTAAGAGCCGTATTCAATCCTTTATCGAACCCTAACCTGATTTTTACTGTAATAGGTTTTTTTATGCAATCTTTAAGAGCACGAACTATTTTACAGGCTTTTTCGGGGCTGTTCAAAAGCGCAGACCCTTCCTTATTCTTAACTATCTTAGGAACGGGACAGCCCATATTTATATCGATTATTTCGAATTTATCCAAAAGAGGATTTTCAGCGGCTTTTACAAAATATTCTTCCTCGTTACCGAAAAGTTGAACAGAACACGGGGAAAATTCGTTATACAGCAGTTTTTTGGTATTACCGTTATCGTAAAATAAGCCTTTTGCGCTTATCATTTCCGTAACGGTCAAACCTGCTCCGTATTTCCCTGCAAGATACCTGAAACCTGCGTCGCTGAACCCTGCAAGCGGAGCAAGAATAAGATTGTTTTTTAAATTTAAATTACCTATTCTGCACATCTGTTTCTTTTGCCTTTTGCCAGTAAAACTCTCTTTTTTGAAATCCGCATTCTTTCAAAGAAGTATTGTCTTTTTCGGCAAGCAGTGCGGCTTTTTCGAACCTGCCGAAAAATTTGTCGCATGCTTTCATTAACGCTACTTCCGAATCGATTTTATTAAGACGAATAAAATTGACTACTGCAAACAATAAGTCTCCGCACTCTTCTTCCAAAGTACTTTCCGTCGCTTCTTTACATTCGGAACATTCTTCGTAAATCTTTTCGAGAGCCTGATTTTCGTTCTCGAAATCCAATCCCTCTTTCGCCGCTAAACTTTGCAATTTATGAGTATATAAAAGTGCCGGAAGAGTCTTAGCGATTCTTTTCATTTTTGCGGTAGCGTTACCCGCCTTCTTTTCTTTACTCTTAGCCTTTTCCCAGAATTTAAGAGCTTCTTCGGGACTGCTTGCTTTATCGTTGCCGAAAATATGAGTATGTCTTGTAATCAATTTATTGCAAAGAACCGAAAGAACATCATATATATCGAATCCGCCGCTGTCTTCTTCTATTGCCGTATGAAAAACACTTTGAAGCATAACGTCTCCGCATTCTTCTTTCATAAGTTCTTTATCGTTATTTTCTATGCCTTCTAAAAGTTCATAGGCTTCTTCTATGAGATTAATCCTTATGCTTTCGTGCGTCTGCGCTCTGTCCCATTCGCAACCGTCTTTTGCCCTTAACCTTTTAAGTATCAACATAAGGTCGGAAAAATCGTGACTTAAACTTTTTGTGTAATCTGCGGGATAAAAAAACAACTTTGAACCTTTTTTTACCGATTCCGAGGAAAGATTTTCTAATTCCGAAAACTCATTATTTTCGGAAATTAAAAATCCTTTGATTCCTTTATAAACATTATCGATTTTCTTTTTTACGCTATCGAAATTATCGGAACAAATATCCGTTATTTCAAATGAAAGTCTTTTGTCGGGAAAAAAATAATCGTTTTCGAGAAAAAACGAAGAAGTTATCGAAATTACATTTTTTATATTTTCTTTATCCATAGATTACCGCCTTTCAGTTTAGTTTATAATATCGGCACCCAATAATCAAGTAAATTAGGGATATGTCGAATAATCGGCAAAAAATAATTAAATGAAGATTTAAAAAAGGAAGATTTAAAATGTATACTATTGTCTTAGTTTATGTTCTATCTTCATAGTTTAAGTTACTATTGTCTTAGTTTATGTTTTATCTTCTCAGTTTAAGTTTTTTTGCTATCGAAAGAATAATTTTGCCCCCTTTTAATCCCGACAACTCAGCATCGTCAAAGAGATTCGAGGCAGTCACCGTTATAAAATACAAGATTACAGCAACAAATCCTGCCACAAAAAAAGCTACGGTATTTTTATTCATAAAAAAGTAAACCGCAAATGCCGTTAATACGCTTAATAATGATACGATAAAAATCTTAATAAACACGAATCTGACGGTTTTTTTGCCCGTAAGCCGCCTATAATTGAAAATAAATAAAGAAAGCGTTGCAAAATAACCTGTTAAAGAAGCAAATGCCGCCCCTTCTATTCCGAAAAAGAAAATTAAAATTATGTTGAGAATAAATTTCAAAACAGCTCCGAAAACCGTAATTTTTACAGGCTCGTAAAGTCTGTCGAGTGCCTGAAACACAGAAGTATAAATTTGAATTTGAGATAAAAATATTATATTTAATGAAGAAATCGAAAGCAATTTTGCGCATATCGATATTTCTTCTTCCGCAAAGGAAGGATAAAGCAACCCGATTATTGCCTGTGAAAAAAAGAAGAAAAATACGGCGAAAGGAACTGTCGCAAAAAGACTTATTTTTAAAGAAAATTCACTGAACTTTTTTAGACCGTCTATATCGTGATTGATTCTGAGTTTTGTAACCGAAGGCAGAACAACGACGGCAATAGTAAGGCTCAGAACCACGGGAAGATTGATAAGAGAACTTACCGGTCCCGTTAAAAGTCCGTAAAGCATTGTCGCCTTTGAAGAAGTATTCCCTGTAAATACAAGAAGATTAACGATAAGAAAGCTGTCGATAAACTGAGCAAGCGGAAACACAAGGCCGCCTAAAAGAACGGGAGAAGCGACTTTAATTATTTTTTTACCGTTTGCTTTAAGACTTTCAAGAGAATTGACTTTTATTCCTTTTCGTTTAATCAAAAATATAACATATAAAACGGCAAAGGTAATTATTTCAGAAAAAGTGATTCCGATAAGAGCACCGCAAACGGCATAAATTATACCGTATTTCAAGAATATCACTGAAAATGTAAGACCTAAAATCAATTTAAAAGTCTGTTCGGTTATATGTGAAACGGAAGTAGGATACATATTAAGATTACCTTGAAAATAACCTCTGAGTCCTGCTATGGCAGAAACGACAAGCACTGCAGGAGCAATAACATAATATCCGTACTTAATCTGAGGATTTCCTTGCAGATAGGCAAAAACCGAAGCAAAAGAAATTAAAAATAAAAAACCAGCCAAACCTAAAACAAACAAAATTATTTTTGCGGCTGAATAAATTCCGCATTTATTTTCAATGGAATTCTGCTCTGCAACAAGTCTCGATACGGCAACAGGCATAGCGCCCGAAGACAAGGTCAGCATTAGGGCATAAACGGGAAAAATGAGCTGATACATTCCCATTCCTTCTGCTCCTAAAATATTAGTTAAAGGAATTCTGTAAACAGCTCCGATAATTTTGGAAACAAGCATTGACAAGGTCAACGCTACCGCTCCCGAAGAAAAACCTCTTGATTTTTTTAATCCCTTCCCCATATGTAAAGCCAAAGGCTTTACAGAGAACAGGCTATAAAATCGGAGGCGGCTTTCAATAAAGAAATTTCCGATTCGCTGAACCTGCTTTTATCGGTAAGCATAACTATGCTTCCGAAAATATCCCCGCCTTTTATAATCGGAACAACAGCCATGGTAACGGGAGTTATAGGCGTACTCGAAGTAAAGGAAGAAAGTTCGTTTTCCCCGAAGATAACCAGCTTTCTTTCATTGAGACTTTTAAAAAACGAATTGGTGATTTTCTTTCCCGCATAAAAATTAGCCAGCTTACCTGCTCCTTCTATAACGCAGTCGTTATCTGTCATTAAAACACTGTTACCCGTCGAAGAATATAAAAGTTTACAATATTCTTTGGCAAGTTCCGAAAGCACCCCTATCGACGAATATTTTTTTAAAATCAATTCACCTTCGTCCGTAGTAAAAATTTCGAGTTCCTCTCCCTCTTTTATTCTCATAGTTCTACGAATTTCCTTCGGTATAACTACCCTTCCGAGTTCGTCTATTCTTCTCACAATCCCCGTTGCTTTCATAAACACTCCTTTGAAAAATACTTTTCAAAAATAGTATCAGTAAATCTGTTTTAAATATTCATAAATTAAAATTAAAAATTTATCGGTTTTTTAAATTATCAAAACTAAATAAATTAAAACAGATAATTAAGTTTATCCGAGAAATTTTATTTAGTTGTAATAATAATAGAAAATTTCGATAATATTATGGTAATTTTTAGCATAATTTAAGGGTACCGTATTGACTTTTTATTTATATTATTGTATTGTATAATTGTAGTTTATATATAGGTTTTATCTAAGTTTGTATATAAGTATTATTCAAAATAGTTGGTTTTTCGGGGGCGGTTATGCAAAAGACTACTAAGGCAATCAGAAAAAATTATATTTTCATATCTTATTCCCATAAAGATTCTAAAATAATTGCGCCCATAATTGAATTTTTAAAAATGAAAAATGTCGATGTCTGGTTCGATGAGAGATTGAGTTCGGGCGTCGAATGGAACGAAGAATTAGGTCAAGCCATTGTAAACTGTTCGGCTTTTATTGTGTTTTTATCAAATAATTCCATAAAAAGCAAATTCGTAAAAATGGAACTGGAACTTGCTATCGGGTTAGATAAACAAATCTATCCTATTTTTATTGAATCGTGTATTTTAACTCCCGGACTTCAATTGCAGCTTTGCGGAAAACAGTCGATATACAAACAGGATATTTCCGAAAGTAAATTTTACGACGTATTAAATTCTTCGATAATAGTTAATTATTCAAAAAATTCAGATAGTAAATTACCCGATAAAAATACATTGGACAGCGATATGTTCAAAGCCATTCAGTATTTAAATTCGAAAGAGCCCGCAAAAGGCATAGAATTACTTACCGAAATGGCTTATAAAGGCAATGCTTTAGCAAAAACAAAACTCGGTTCCTGTTATTACGAAGGAACAGGAGTCGCAAAAGATTTAATAAGCGCCCTACACTGGTATAAATTAGCCGCTGAGCAAGGTGAAAAAACAGCGATAATAAAACTTGCGAATATGTATCTTATCGGTCAAGGAGTAGGACTTGACATCGGTATCGCAATAGATTATTTCAAAGCGGCTGCAAGGCTCGGCGATACCGAAACCATAGTAAAACTTGCTAACTGGTATAAAAACGGTAAATATCTTATTGCCGATTTGAAAAAAGCCGCAGAGTATTATCTTAAAGCCGCAAAGAACAACGACGCATATTCTCAGTATCAAATAGGAATGATGTATCTTAACGGAGAAGGCGTCAACAAAGATTTAAATGCAGCATTCGATTGGCTGTCAAAATCAGCAAACAACGAATACATAGAAGGTTATTACGAAACAGCAAATTGTTATATGTACGGTCACGGCGTAAAAAAAGACGTAAACAAAGCCATTAGTCTATACATAAGAGCGTGTGACCTTAATCATATCAAATCCCTTACCACCCTTGCGGATATTTATTTAAACGGTAAGGCTGTTACTCAAAATCAGGAAAAAGCCTTTTTGTTATATACCCGTGCCGCAAATGAAGACGACCCTTACGGTAAATATAAACTTGCCTTATGTTATTATTACGGATTAGGTACAGGAATAAATTACGAGCAAGCTTTTAAAATACTCAATACAGTAGGTCCGTTTGCCTCTTCTGACGATGTCAATACAAAAATAGGTATATGTTACCTACTCGGAAGAGGAGTAGAAGAAGATTTACAGAAAGCTTATGAATATCTTTCAAAATCGGCAGAAAGGAAGGTTCCCGAAGCTCAATATTATTTAGGAGTATATTACGGTAAATTAGGAAAAAACAAAACTGCTCTGAAATATTATATATCGGCAGCCGAAGCAAGTTATACCGAAAGCAAACATATATGCGGAATGTGCTATCTTAACGGAATAGGAACAAGAAAAAACTATGTACTTGCATGCAATTATTTTAAATCTGCCGACGCCGACAACTATGCTCCTTCCACAATAAAATATGCTGAATGTAACTATTTCGGAATAGGAACGGAAAAAAATTATGTGAAAGCTGCCAAACTATTTTTAAAAGCCACCAAATTCAATGACAGCGATGCTCAAAATTATTTAGGTATTTGCCATTTTTACGGAAACGGCGTAATAAAAAATTACAGCAAGGCTTGTGAATATTTTGCATTTGCTAAAAACAAAGGTAGCTTGACAGCTACTAACAACCTTGCCATTTGCTATAAAAAGAATTGCGGTGTCCATCAAAATTTTGCGGCGGCTTTTGAAAATCTGAAAATGGGAATTAATGATTCGGTAATATGTCAATATAATATAGCAATTTGTTTCAGAGACGGAATAGGAACTCAAAAAGATAAGGACGCATATTTTTCCTACATAAATATTGCCGCATCGCAAGGATTTCCCCCTGCTCTTAAAGAATTATCAAACATTTATATAAACGGTGAAGTTACAAACAAAAATATTTATAAATATCTCAAATACAAAATCAAATATTATTTAGCAAAAAGAAAAGAATATTTTGTAGATTACCTTTTAATTGAAGATTAAAAAACAGCTTATTTAAAAGCTGTTTTTTATTACTTTTTATCTTTATCGTTATTTTTATTAGTCAAACCGCTTACCATAGAACCTGTAAAAAACACATTTTTCGGACCTGTATTTGCATGACTGTTTTGCGAATTAACATTTTTTGACACACCGTTAGAAGTATTTGATATATTGCTTATTTTATTTACATTAACAACTTCCTTCTTATCTTTTTTCGCTTTCTCGTATTTAATTTTCGGCTCTTTCTCTTTTTTAACCTTTTCAGGTTTAACCTTTATCGGTTTTTCCTTTTTAATCTTTTCTTTCTTGACTTTTTCTTTCTTGCCTTTTTTGCTTTCCGTTGTCTCTGCAGAAGCTTGCGATTTTAGTGCTGCAGTAGTAGGCATACCAAAGCCTGCTCCGCTAGGTACGCTTCTT
>CASFOZ010000010.1 GCA_949296455.1 uncultured Eubacteriales bacterium | reverse complement strand
AACGGCGAGAACGGCGAAAACAGCGCAAAAGAAAAAGAAACCGAAAATTCGGTTTCTCTTTCAGAGGGGTGTGCGTATACCCCCGTAATGGTGGAGCTGAGGGGAATCGAACCCCTGTCCAAAGAAGATTTGCCGTTACTTTCTACATACTTATCGGATATCTGTTGTCCCGCAAAACTACTTATCCGCAAGTTTTTTTACGGCAAGCCTTTGAATATGATCGGGTTTAAAGGCGTGGACCCGAAAAGTTCCTCACACTAATTGATGCCGCAAAATTAAACAGTGAGCTTTTAAAAGCGACAGCTTTCGGCCGTTAGGCAGCAAAAGCGAGTTGATTATTATTTTTAGCGTTTATTTTTTTTTGCGTTTTAGCGTAGCCGACCCTACGGTATGCTTATAGCGGTTAGGCTCCCCTGTCGAAACCTTTACAGCCCCATAAAACATTAAATATTATTCATTCGCTTTAATTTTCGCAGTTAATATTTATGCATTAAATATTATAGTCTAACGTATGTAATTTGTAAACATATTTTCGTTTTTTATTATTTCAAATTAGATTTATTAGTCTCAAAAAAATAAAAAAGGTAATTTCTGTAAAAAATATTACCTTTTTTTCATAAATTTTTTTACAAAAATATCGTCATTTGTTGAAATTCATATTTTTATGTGATAAAATTATATTATAAATTCACTTTTTCGGAGAACTTCTATGAATTTCCGTCTGAAACTATTATCATTTAAACAGCCTGTCAATAAGGAACTTTTTGTATACAAAGAATATGAAAAAGACAATGAAATACACTACACTTTTCCGAACAAGCCTAAAATGTTCGATATTGTTCTTACGGAAAATAATTCAGACACAGAAAACAAATCATGGATACTTGAACTCAGCGGAGAAGAAAAGTTTGTGGACACCGAAGAAATTTACTATGAACTTATAAAACTGCTATTAAATAATTTCAGCCTGCGTTCGAAAGATATAATGAAAATATTTTTCGAAGGAGAAAAAATCAGCAATCAATAAGTGTAATTATATTATACTTTTATCTATTAATATATCTTTCCCTATTAAATTTATTTCAATAGTTTACCCTATTAAATCTATTTATAACAGTTTATTTTTTTATCGGATTTATATTTATTTGAAACTTTGCTTAAAATATTTAATTTATACTTTACTAAACTTTTACTCGTAATATATAATTGGTTATATGCTAAATAAAGGAAGTAAAATAAATTTATCGATAGAAAAATTCGGCAATACCGGAGAAGGTATTTCTCATATAGGAGAAATACCGATTTTTGTCAAATACACTGCTCCGGGAGACGAAATAGAAGCGGAAATTACCGTTATTAAAAAAAATTATGCCGAAGGAATATTGAAAAGAATAATAAAACCGTCGCCATTAAGGGTTACTCCGCCCTGCCCGTATTACGGGAAATGCGGTGGTTGCGACCTTATGCATATCGATTATGAAAATCAGTTAAAATTAAAAAAAGAAATGCTTTCGAATACGATAAGACATATTTCTTTAATCGACGCCGATACTTCGGAATGTATTCCGTCTGATAAAACATTACGGTACAGAAATAAATTTCAGGCGCCGTTCGGTATCTGCGAAAACAAAGTCATATTGGGTTTTTTTAAATACAATACTCACAAAGTAATTCCTATAAAAGATTGTCTTTTACAACCTGAATGGGTTAAAAATATTATTGATATAACGGAAAATTGGGCAAGGCGTGAAAGGATTCCCGTTTATAACGAAATTACCTCGAAAGGTATATTAAGGCATCTTGTAGTGCGGGAAGTCGGAAAAAAATTAATAATAATATTGGTAGCGACTCAAAACATAAAAGACAAAGCGGGAACCTTTAAAAAGGCAATACTTGAAATTTATCCGAATTCTGTAATATTAATTAATATCAATAAATTGAAAGGCAATGCGGTACTTTCAGACAAATGTGTGTTTTTGACTGCCGAAACGAGTCTCCCGTCTGATTTTTACGGAATAAAATTCAATCTTTCTCCTTTGAGTTTTATGCAGGTTAATCAAGACATAATGAATAAAATCTATCTTAAAATTATCGAAAAAATAAAAAAGCATAACAAACCTATAATAATAGACGCATATTCGGGAACAGGAATACTAACCTATTCCCTTTCTGCATATGCCGAAAAAACAATAGGAATAGAGATAGTCGAGCAAGCAGTAAAAGACGCAGAAAAAATTGCGGCAGAAAACGAAATAAGGAATTCAGTTAACATACAAGGCGATTGTGCAAAGATTTTACCTGAAATAATAAAGAAAACAGAAGCGGAAAATCCTCAAAAAGAAATAATTTTAATTCTCGACCCGCCGAGAAAAGGACTTGACGAAAATACTTCCGAAGTTATTACGGATTGTAAAAAAATAAATGAGATTATTTATGTTTCCTGCAATCCTGCAACTCTTGCAAGAGACTTGAAAATTTTGAATAAATGTTATGATATTGAAAGCATAACCCCTTTCGATATGTTCCCTCAGACTCACCATATTGAAACCCTCGTTTGTATGAAAAGAAAATCATAACAAGCTTTATAACTTTAAATATAATTTACTTTAAAAGAAATTCGATTAATTTAATTAATATTATACGTTTAATAAACAGTATTGAATACCTATCACCCCTGCAATGAAAAATTACCATAATTTACATGTCGGCATTTTCCATAGCTTGTTTTATAATCTATTCGAGGTGGAAAATGAAAAAAAATTTAATATTTATTTTAACGGCGTTAACGCTTGCCGTTATAATTCTTTCCGGATGTGTGGCAGAAACACAAAGCAATGTATTTTCAGACGGCGGAACGGAAGCAGCCGACAATTACTTTGTTAACAAAGAAAACGGACAAACCGCCGAAGGCGAAACAAATAACGGTACCGATAAAGATACAAACGACGATAACATTAATGACGAGTATGATATTTTAATCGTTTCCGAAACTAACGGGCTTAATGTAAGAAAAGGTCCCTCTACTTCATATTCGTCGCTTGGGACGCTTGACAAAGGCGATATGGTGTCTTTTGAAGGTAAAGAAGGCAATTGGTATAAAACCGTATACAAACAACAAGAAGCATATGTATCGGTATCTTATTGTGCTCTTGCGAAATTTGAAAAAGGTTCACAGCAGATAGAAAATATAATAAGCGTCGGAAAATCTCTTTTAGGCTATCCATATGTATGGGGAAGCGAAAGATATCTTTATTCAAACGGAACTTTAAACAAAAATTTCAAACAAGGCGAATTTGACTGTTCTGCGCTTACTCAGTATGCATACTATATAGGAGCCGGAATAAAACTTGACGTAACGACAAGAACTCAAGTCCTTCAAGGAAACGAGGTTGAACTGAGTGATTTAAAACGAGGCGATTTAATGTTTTTTACAAATTCTTCGAGATATTACAACACCGGAATTGAAAGAGTCGGCCATGTAGCGATATATTTAGGCAACAATTACATACTACATACTGCAAGCGACCATGCTGTTATAGAAGAAATAAGTACAACAAGGTGGAACTATTTTATAACGGCAAAAAGATTTATTTAATAAAACACGCTAAAATTAATTATGCGAATAATAATCTGTACTTTTAATTAATTTGTTAATAAAATTATTAAGTAATTAAAACTATTAATAAATCGACAAATCGAGCATAATTAATTGACAAATCGAGCATAAAAAAATATAATATATTAAACTTAAAAACAAAATAAAAGGATAATCATCCGTAAAAGGTTTTACGGGTGATTTTTAATTAAGTATGAAAAAGGAAAAGAGTTATAAACAAATAGCCTTTACCGTTTCATTGGTAACTATATTGATAAATACCGTATTATCGGTATTTAAATTGACGGCGGGAATAATCGGAAATTCCGGTGCGATGCTTTCTGACGCCGTACACTCTATTTCCGACGTATTAAGTACTCTTATCGTAATGGTAGGTATAAAATTTGCTTCCAAAGAATCGGACAAGCAGCACCGTTACGGACACGAAAGAATAGAATGCGCTGCGGCGATAATTCTTGCCGTTATACTTTTTGCGACAGGTTTAGGAATAGGATACAGCGGAATATTGAAAATCACGCAAGGCTATGAAACTCTTGAAATACCCGGACTTCTACCCTTAATTGCGGCAATAGTGTCCATTGTGGTAAAAGAAGGTATGTTTTGGTATACGAGACACTTTGCAAAGAAACTTAACTCGGGGTCCCTTAAAGCGGACGCATGGCACCATCGTTCTGACGCATTATCGTCGATAGGAAGTTTTATAGGAATACTCGGAGCACGTTTAGGATTTCCGGTTCTCGACCCTATAGCAAGTATCGTAATTTGTTTAATGATACTTAAAGCCGCATACGATATATTCAAAGACGGAATAGATAAACTTGTCGACAAAGCCTGCGACGACAAAACAATAGAAAGAATAGTTAACATAATTATGGCGCAAAAAGGCGTTATAAAAATAGACGATTTAAAAACAAGAATGTTCGGCTCTAAAATTTATATAGACGTCGAAATAGAAGCGGACGGAAATCTTACTCTTTTCGAAAGTCACAAAATAGCAGAAAACGTTCATAATTCTCTCGAACATGAACTTGAGACGGTAAAACATTGTATGGTGCATGTAAACCCTGCAAAAAACGAAGAAAGCGAAACACAAGCTGAAAATTCGGCACAAAGTACCGGAAAAGAAATATCCGAGAAAAATTCGGATGATTACGTTCAAAAAAGTGAAATCGATACAAAAGAAGAAAAATAAAAATATATTAAAATTAACGCATAATTAAAATCGGTATTGACATAATCCCCTTATATACAATATAATAAAGTTAATAAATGATAAGGAGAAAAAGTTATGAACAATTTACTTATGGTGTCAGCCGGCACAGGAAGTAACGATATATTGAATAACGGAATATTTTTAGCGATAATCATTGTATCCGTTTTAATAGGTATTGTTGCGGTTATTTCCATAGTTGCAAGATTAATTATATTTTTTACCTATTTTAAAAACAACAGAAGACAAAACAGTATCGGACTTACCGGTAAGGAAGCTGCAAGAAAACTACTTGACGAAGCCCAACTTCAAGAAGTGGAAGTCGTTAAAGCAAACTGGCTTGTTGCTTTAATGTTCGGGAACAGTTACAGAGGCCGTAAAAAAGAGATAAGACTGAGAAGAAATATAATCAATAAAAAATCCATAACTTCGGTAGGCCTTGCCTGTCAAAAGGTAGGTCTTGCCCTTCAAGATAAGGAAGGCGACAGAAAGTTCAGATTCAAAGACAGAATGGAAGTTTTAACAATGTTCGCCCCTGCATCTTTCGTTCCGATAGTTGTAGTCGGACTTTTGGTAGATATATTCGCATTTAAATTTACCGGTTGGGTAACACTTATATTTTTGTTGATAGCGACGGTATATTTCCTTCTGTCTTTCATTGTTTTGTTATATACAATTCCCGTCGAAAAGAAAGCTTGTAAAAAAGCTTTGGAAATTATGGAACAAACTAACTTTTTGAATGAGGAAGAAAGAGGCTATATTAACGGATTATACAAAGCATATATTCTTGCTTATATCTGTGACTTTATACTTGCCCTGCTCTACTTTGTAAAAATGATTCTGAAGATACTTTACAAAATGACAAAAAAATCGAATTAAAAATTAAAATAACCATATACAAAAAGAGGCTATATGCCTCTTTTTTTTGACTGAAATTTTATATTACTTGATTTAATGATATAAACTTTCAAATATTAAAAATTAGAGCAAACGGGAAAAATCCTTAACTGCGAATTTTTGCTGATTTTCTGCAAATGAGACAAAATAAAAGGCTTTTTTAATCTTTTCGATATATAACAAGTCTCAAAAGGAAAATTTTGCTTATTGTAATTACATACAAAATATGGTATTATAAAAGAATGAAAAAAAGACTTTTCTTGTTAGCGCCGATATTTATTTTAATGATGTTTTGCTTTGTATTTACAGCATGCAATTTTAACGATGTTCCCGAAAACACAAACGGCGAAGAAAAATATTTCAACATAATTTACGACTATTCCGGCATTATACCCGTAACAAGCGAGCGGGTAAAAAAAGGAACGATTTTATCGGAACCCGAAAGTCCCGTAGCCGACGGCTATTTATTTTCAGGTTGGTTCTGTGAAAAAGAATGTATTAACGAATTTACTTTCGGAAATGCCGTAACAAGCGATATCCGCTTGTACGCAAAATGGGAAAGCATTTATATCGGAATTTACAATGAAATAACCGACAGCGGCAATATAAGCAAATTAACTTTGAACGGCGACGGCACATTTATATTAAAACAAACCGAAAAAAACGATGTTTTTACATACAGCGGAACATATAAAAACGATAAAGAAAATCTCATTCTCGTATCTGATAAAATAAACTGTAACGGAACCGACAAGGAAGAAGAAAATTTATTTTTGTATTCCGTAAACGATTATGCGATAACCGACGGCGACTGTGTGTTTGTTAAAAGCGATGCTACAGCCCCTTCCCTTATTATCGGACGATACATAAAAACATTAAAAAACAGCATTGAAATAATCGAGTTTTCCGATAACGGTACTTATAATCTCATTTATCTTTTTTACGACGAAAACGGTAAAACTGTAAAAAAGACTGAACTTACAAACAATTACCGCATAAGCAACAATATTTTATTTATGAAAAATACTTCCGGAAAAGAAACAGAATTTGAAATAAACCCCGGATATATAACAAATACCGTCGATAATGCAGTTTACTTTTACAAAAATCAAAATAAAGAAGATTATGTCGCAGGCTTTTTATTGAATTTCGACGGATTCATTACCGATATGAATCAAACCGATTACGGAACAATTATTGCTTTCGATAGCAATTACGAAGAATACTCGATAAACGTTACAAACAATATGATTTATACAAGCAATACCTCTGTCAATGCAAAAATTTATATAGAAATCGAAAATCTTGTCTTCTTAAAAACTTTGACTATTTGTAACAGTATATCTGTCGAAGAAATTACAGAATTGAAAGTAAATAAAAATACTCTACTTTGCGATAAATATTTAAATCAGTCGGAAAGTGAGAACGGTATCGTATATTCTTCTTTTTTGGAAAGCGGCATAACTTATACTTTTAAATGCGAAAGCGAAAGCATAATATCGCTTTCAATATACGATAAAGAAGGCAATTTAATTTTGAAAAAGTATAATCCATCAAACATTACAGAACTTACCTATACGCCATATATAAGCGGCGAATATTACTATGTAATAGTTTTTGAAATCAATGACGGATATGAAGAAAATATAAAAATCTCACTTATTAAATAATTAGTTTCTTCTTAAAATCACAGCTCAATTAATTTTGAAATATTTGACAAAGTTTAAGTTGTGTAGTATTATTTTATAAAGTTTTAAATAAAATTCGAATTAATTACTATCTTTGGGCAGGGTTATACCCGACCGGCGGTAATGCCGTAAAATTACGGACGAGTCCGACAGCCCCAACAGCCGATGCGGTGAGATTCCGCAACCGCCAGTAAAGTCTGAATGGGAAAGACGGTAATATACTTTATTCGTATATTTTTTACCGACTTTACCTTATGGTAAAGTTTTCTTTTCTTTCCCCTGTTCAAAAAGGAGGATTTATGAAAAACGGTAAAAGAAATACTTGGAATCTTGTTTTAACTGCGCTGTTCTGCGCCCTTACAACCGTTGCGACAACTGTTATAGCAATACCCGTTACCGGCACGCAAGACTACATTAATATAGGCGATTCAATGATTTTTGCAGGCGCATATCTTTTAGGCCCTTTTGCGGGGGCAATAATCGGTGCGATAGGCTCGGCGCTTGGCGATTTAATTCTCGGCTATTATTACTGGATACCTTTTACTATAATAATAAAAGGATTGGAGGGATTTGTATTCGGACTTTTGATAAAATTTCTTATTCCGAAAAAAAAGGTTTTGTCTTATGTTTTAACTGTAGTTTATTCTCTTTTATCGGGTCTTATTATGGTAATTGGGTATTTTATTGCAAATTTGATATTATACAGAAACATAGTTACATCTTCAATTGTTATACCTATGAATTTTATTCAGTTAGCGGTATCGGAAATAGTTTTTCTCATATTGATATTTGTCTTTCATATAGGTAAATTTATTAAAAATAAAAACGATAAAATAAAAAGTAATGATAAGTTAACTGACAGCGACAATAAATCTTTAACGATAAGCGATGACAAGAGTGAAAACAATATTGATTGCGATGATATATCCTCGCACCCTATACGGAATTTTCCCGAAAACGAAGAAGATAAAGACGGTATAAATTCCGATTCTAATAATTAGGATAATTGAGTTTATTTTAAATTAATAAATAAAACTAATAATCAACAAACTTTAATAACATATTGATAAATTATTTTAAAGCAATTATATTCAATCGCCATAAAAAAGTTTTGATTTAACAATAAAAAAAGACGAAGCTTTTGCTTCGTCTTTCTGTTTGCTGTTAACACAATTATTTATAATCGGCTGTGTTAATGGTGTTTTTAGTAGAGATATTGAAATCGGTATACGGATTAGCGTTAATATCGGTAGGAGTAGCGAGCATTTCGTATGTTTTAATATCACCTATTGCGTTAAGTTCGATAACTCTTGCACCTCTTATAAAGTTATCTCTCGTAAGTCCTACATAAAGGTAATCAGCAATAGCCGACATTCTGCCGTATGCAAGAAGAATATTAGTGTTTTCCATATATTCGTAAATGCCTGCAAGAGTGTTAAGATGGTCGTGTCCAACAAATACGCCTATAATATCCTGATTTGCTTTCATAGCTTCTTCAATTGCCGAATTTTCCTTAGGTCCGCCGAAAGCCTTATCGCCGAAATCACCTTCCAAAACTTTGGTTTTTCCGGTATTGTTATCGTATTCGTATTTCATATCGATAAACATAGGAAGCGATTCGTGATGGAAAAGAAGCGATTTAACTACTTGCCCGCCGTTAGCCTGTTTGAGCCTTGCGGATTCGCTGTTATAAAAATCAATCTGATCCTGGAATAATGCCGGATAATCACCTGCTATCGGATAACAGTCGAGAACATAAATATTGTAAGCATAACTTCCGTCTTTATTGTAAATCGGGAAAGAGAAGTTGGTATAAGTCATTTCGCTTTCGTTATTGAAACACTTATAATTTGCAGACTGACTGTCAAGACCACCTACAAAATATGTTCCCTTTGCATATTCGGTAAGCATATCTTTTCTGATTGTCTGATACTGACCGCCTTCTTCAAGGTCTTCAGGTAAAGCAAGTCCGTCGTGGTTACCGAAACTTAAAGTCCACGGAATTTTTTTACTTTCAAAATAATCTCTTATCTCGCCGCAAAAAGTAATTAAATCTTGAGCATTTTCTGTATATGAAGGATAAAATCCGAGCCAATGCTCTCCGCTTATAACATCACCCGTAATAACGATAAGGTCGGGATTTGCCTCTTCTATCATTTTGTCAAGCAAAATTTTAGATTCGGAAGTTATTCTTCCGTTCTGTGAAAACTGAGTATCGGTAAGTTGAAGTATTTTAAAATTACCGTCTTTATCGAGCTCAAGTTTTCCGTTCCAGCCGTTGTTACAAGCCGCAAGCCCTACAATCATTAAACTTGCAAGAACAACGGCAACAATGCTTATAATAATTTTTTTCTTCATATATTCCTCCCCACAATTTAATTTTATGTTTATATATTAAATGTAAAACGAAAATTTGTCAAGTCTCTTATATAATATATATGATTAACGCATATATAAATAAAATATATTTAGAGTAATAAAAATAATTGACAAAAAAAAAGGTAAAAAATAAAATAAAAATATCAGTATTTATTTTTAATCATAGAAAACAAACACAAAAGTTAATTAATTATGAAAAAACTTCTTCTCAAATTCAAAGAAACGGTATTTTCGGTACTTCCGATTACCTTAATAGTATTGATTTTAGGACTGACCATAGCGCCTTTGGAAAGCGAAATGATATGGTCATTTGTAGTCGGTGCTGTTTTTGTAATTCTGGGAATGAGTTTATTTTCGCTCGGTGCCGAAATATCGATGATACAAATGGGCGAAAAAATAGGCGCAAGTATAACAAAGCAACGCAATATCTGGCTTATAGTTATAGTAAGTTTTATACTCGGTATAATAATAACGATAGCAGAGCCCGATTTGCTAGTTCTTGCAGAGCAATTGTCGGACGCAATAAACGAATATGTGCTTATAGTTACGGTCGGAGTGGGAGTCGGAATATTTCTTGTAATTGCCCTTCTCAGAATAATATTTCAGATAAAACTAAGAACCCTTCTTTTAATATTTTATCCGATAGTTTTTTTAATAGGAATATTCGTACCCGAAAACTTTTTATCGGTAGCATTTGACTCAGGCGGAGTAACTACCGGCCCTATAACCGTTCCCTTTATAATGGCGCTCGGAATAGGCGTTGCATCTTTAAGCAACAAAAACAACGCAGAAGACAGTTTCGGACTTATTGCTCTTTGTTCGATAGGACCGATAATCTCGGTATTTATTTTAGGAATGTTCAACGATACTTCGGAATTGGTTTACGATAGTGTACTTTACTCACCTACGGGCGAAAATATAATGTTGACATTTTTAAAGGAAATTCCTGCTTATATGAGCGAAATTGCGATAGCGCTGGCGCCTATATTCGTATTTTTCTTAATTTATCAATTTGCGATTTTAAAATTACCGACGAAACAATTAATTAAAATAATAATAGGACTGATTTACGATTATATAGGACTTGTAATATTTCTTACCGGTGTGAATGTCGGATTTCTTCCTGCGGGAAATATGATAGGCTCTCTTATAGGCGCAAGCGAATACAGTTGGGTACTTATACCGATAGGAATAATAGTAGGATTTTTTATCGTTGCGGCAGAACCAGCGGTACATGTGCTTAATTCGCAGGTAGAAGAGATAAGCGGCGGAACAATTAAAAAAAGGAATATGTTAATAGCCCTTATGTGCGGAACGGGACTCTCTCTTGCCTTTTCAATGATAAGGGTTCTTACCGGAATAAGCATATGGTGGTTTATAGTCCCCGTATATGCGATAGCTTTGTTGCTTACCTTTTTCGTTCCGAAAGTTTTTACTTCCGTAGCATTTGACTCGGGCGGCGTTGCAAGCGGACCTATGACGGCAACTTTTTTACTTCCTTTTGCAATCGGAGCTTCGAACTCACTCGGCGGAAACATTATGAGCGACGCATTCGGCGTGGTTGCGATGGTCGCTATGACTCCCCTTGTTACTATTCAGCTTATGGGACTGTTCTATGCAATAAAACTCAAAAAGAGCAAGCCTGCTCCCTTTGCGCTGCCTATGCCTGAAAAAATCGTTGAAGAAGAGCTTGTACTCAATACGGACGACGCAGTAATAGAAAACGGTATTATAGATTTCAGTGCCTTAAATAATGTAGAAACGGAAATAATAGACGCCGTTCCCGTTCAAGAAAACTATTATAAACCGCAAGACGAGAACGGAGTAATAATTCTCGGTGAAAAAACATCGGACGAAAAAGATAATGTAATGAATAAAAATACCGAAATCGAGACAGACGGCGATTCTTTTAATAATTCGGATAACGAACAAAAAAACCAAACTTTAAATAATGGCGAAAAAGAAAAGGAAAAGAGTGATACTCGAAAACAGTAAAAAAAATAAATTAATATAAAAATAAACGGTATTGCAACAAATTAAAAAATAATATAAAATTAACACAAGGGGTATTTATGGAAGAAGAAAGGAAAAGCTCCGAAAAAGAATTTCGTGCAATGTGTATAATCGTCAAAAGGAACAAAGGCGATATAATCGCATCCGCACTTAGAGAAATGAATATCAATACAGGCTGTATATTTTTAGGAAGAGGCACGGCAAAGAGCGAACTTCTTAATCTATTCGGTCTCGGTGACAGCGAAAAGGATATACTTATTACTGCAATGTCTCTTTCGAAAGCCGAAAAAGTACTTGAACTTTTACAGACAAAATTCAAATTCGGCGAACCCGGGAAAGGTCTTGCCTTTACCGTTAAATTAAACAGTTTAGGTTCAATGGCGGTATATAATTTATTAATAAACAATTTTGGGGGAAAATCTTACAATGAATAAGCAATACGATTTAATACTCACGATAGTAAACAGAGGCTATGCAGACGAAGTTATGACGGCTGCAAAATCTCAGGGTGCGACAGGCGGCACTATATTGAACGGAAGAGGAACGGGAGCAAAAGAAGCGGAAAAGTTTTTTAATATTTCCATTCAGGAAGAAAAAGAACTTGTAATGATAGTCGCCCCTTCCGAAATAAAAAATGCTATAATGTGCGAAATAGTTAATAAAACGGGACTTAACTCCCCCGGCAAAGGTATAACCTTATCCGTCCCCGTCGACGCCATCGCAGGACTTACCACGGTTAATACCGACAACTATAAAAAGGACGATTAAA
Organism: uncultured Eubacteriales bacterium; assembly: GCA_949296455.1. GTDB lineage: Bacteria > Bacillota > Clostridia > Christensenellales > CALVMC01 > CALVMC01. Next base: position 21,881 of record CASFOZ010000010.1, on the reverse strand, counting down.
TTATAATATTTAACGAACAAAAAAATTTATATTATTATTTAAAATAAATATCGAATAAAAAAAAACGATAAATTTAACATTAAAAAAACAATACCGAAATCGATATAAGGCTAAATATCAAAATAAAAAAAGTACGGCTTTTGGCCGTACTTTTTAAATGCATTTAATTTTGATTATGCGAACTTAACGAATTTTTTGCTGTCTTCTACGAGTAAAACACCGTTTTCAGTAATAACAAATTGATTTACGCTGGAAGTGCTTTGTCTGTAAAGTTCGTTACCGTTTAAATCTTTATAAACATATTCGAATGCACCTTCGCTGTTTTCATAACGGGTCTGAATCAAAGAACCGTAAGAATTAAAGTAATTTTCGATAACATTTATTGTTCCGGTTGCTATATCGAATGTAAAATAAGAAATGTCGTCAGTTACTATTAATTTTTCTTCGAACTTGTTTATAATCGAAAAATTATTTGACAAAGTAGACAATTCATTGCCGTCCGCATCGTAGAATTTATTGCTCATATCGGAATTTCTAACACGTACAAATTTGCCTATTGGTTCAGCATAAACAAAACCTAAATCTTTAATTACCGAACCGTTTGATTTCGTAATAGCCATATTTCCGTATTCCTGCGTTTCCAAATACCTGTTATCGGTAATTTTCACAAAAGTATTATTTAAATTATGTATAACATTCATTTTATTATCTACAATAAGCATATAAGATTGACTGTTATCGATATAACTGTCTTCTACCTGACATGCACTAATAATAGAATAGCCTTCCCCGATATAATTTGAGGAGTTAATTAAATAGTAAGGAAGATCGATATTTTTTATACTCTTGTTTTCAGGATTGTAAAGAGTATATTCTATATTGTAGGGATAACCGTTTATAAGTAAATCGTATTTTTTGGTTTCTCCGTAAACTACTCTTGTTAATTCTCTTACAACAATACTGCCGTTGCTTATAACAAAAACATCTCTGCTGATACTGCTGCTGGAAGAAGACGAAGATTCAGCTTTAATCTCGAAATCGCAAACAAATTTACCGCTCAGATCATAATATTTGAATAAAAATTTGCTTCCAGTTCCGCTTTCGAAAACATAAACAATATATTCGCCTAAAAATTGAATTTTCATTGAATCTTCGTTATAAATTAAATTATCATCTCCAAAATACTGAACCATTCCCTCAGCGCCTACTCTGTAAACTAACCCGTCTTTTATTACGAAATTATAAACAGTATCTCCTACAACTTTATTTTTAAGAATGGGATTAAAAATTATATCGCCGGAAGTAGTACCGATAGTCTTTTCGCTGAACTGAGTCAGAAAGATTTTATTATAAGCGTCATATATAGCAGTTAAATCGGTTGTACTGCTACCGTCGCTCGATTGTTCGGTTTTGGTAACCAAGAAGTAATTGTATTCGCTGGTTTTAAATCCACTCGATTCACTAACTAAGTTGACATACAATGAAACAGAAGTATATTCGTTATTCAACAGATATTCGCCTGTCTGAATGTTGTACAAACCGTACTTGCCTGTTTCGCTGTTATAGGTTTTAACAACATAGGCAAGAATACTTTCATCCGACGATTTCAATCCGATAACTTTTTCTCCGCTGGCAACGGATTCATTATCCGCTAACGAAAATTCTGTTTTAGTTGTTACGATTTTATCCAAATCCGTTTTCATTTTGATAAAATCAAGTTTTTTGTAATTAGCTTTTGCATCTACGGTATTGCAGGCAACGCATGCAAAAACTAAAATTAACGATACTGCAATAAGCAGTAAAATTTTGACTGTCTTTTTCATTTTTATCTCCTTTAAAAAAATAATATAATTAAATTATATTCCAAATGTGAAAATTTGTCAATATATGCAAAAATAATAACAGAAATGCGCACTTATTAAAAAAAATAAAAACTGCAACAATATGTATACTATTAAAAATGGAAATAATAGATAAAAATTCCGACTTAATACGATATTGAATAAATAATTGACATATATTATAAAAAAGTCTAAAATATATATTACAGTTAATATATTGTATAGTAATACAATAATTACGGAGGAATTTATGGAAAACAAAAACATGTTCGATTTGAACAAAAATGTACGTTCGGCTCTGTCTTCTGCATTAGGTCAGGACAATACTGAAAAATACATTGCAACTTACGGAAGTTATCTTCCCGAAGAGAAGTTGAACGAACTTACGGTAAAACTCAACACAATAGTGCGTTCGGGAATATTCGAATCGCTTGAACAGATAAACTATCTGTCCCCTTCTAAAATGACGACGATATCGGCAACGGTAGGTTTTTTAGGAGTTGACAGTTTTATGCTTGGTGATACAAAAAGAGGGGTACTTAAACTTTGCACACTCGGCGGATTATTTGTACTTGCAATAATAGATGCTATAAATATCAAGAAAAAGGTAAAACAAATAAATTACGAAATAGTAAAACAGGTAATAGAAAATTACAGTCCCCAGCATTACTCTTACAATTCTCAAGAACAACAAAACACACAGCAATAAAATTTGAAAAACAAAAAAGGTTCGCAAGAACCTTTTTTTTATTATTACTGCAATTTTTAAGTGTTAATGTTATAGTATATTTTAAATTATAAATCTGACATTTTACACTTAAAAACATCTAATTAATCATTTTGAATCTACAAACTATTTTGAGCACAGCCAAAAATTTAAAATACTTATAATTATTTCAATTAATTTTCCCCTACCTTTGAAATATCGTAAGGCGTTATCTGATAAAGGTAATAATTAAGCCAATTATAATAAATTAAATTTCCGGTACTTGCCCAAGTCATGTTTACCGTTTTACCGTCGGGCTTGAAATAATTTTCGGGCGGATTGATTTTTATATTTTTTTCGATATCTCTTTCATATTCTTTTTTAAGGGTATTTCTGCCGTATTCGACATGACCTAAAAGGAAGAACCTTTTATTGTCTTTGCTTTTTATAATACCTATACCCTTTTTATCGGAACTTGCAAGAACCTTCAAATTTTTATTTTTGTAGACCTGTACTTCATTTATATGGGTATAACGGGACATCGGCATATAGAACTCGTCGTCCATACCTTTAAGAAGAAGTTCGTATTTAACCTGCGCTTTATAGGGATAAATACCGAACATTTTTTCGCTCAAATCCGTTTTATCAATATCATAGTAATATTTCAAAGCAGCCTGTGCAGCCCAACAGATAAAAATAGAAGAAGTTACCTTTTTACTTGCATAATCGAATATTTCCGTTAATTCGTTATAGTAAGTTATATCGGAATATTCGAGTTTTTCAACGGGCGCACCGGTAAAAATCATACCGTCGAAGTTAAAGTCCTTGACTTCCTCGAATGTTTTATAAAATTTTTCGAGGTGTGAAGGCTCGGTATTTTTTGAAGTATGGCTTTTCATATTGATAAGCGTTATGTTTACCTGTAAAGGGCTGTTTCCTAAAAGTCTTAAAAGCTGTATTTCCGTTTCGATTTTTGTCGGCATAAGATTAACTATCGCAATTTCGATAGGTCTTATATCCTGATTGAAGGCTCTTTTTTCGGGCATTACGAAAATATTTTCATCTTTAAGTACTTTAAATGCGGGTAAATCCTTTGGAACGATAATCGGCATACATTACCTCTCTTTTATTAAGCTTCATCGAGTGCGGCGGCAATATCTTTTATAATATCTTCTGCGTTTTCGATTCCTACGGAAAGTCTGATAAGGTTATCGCTTACTCCGCAGGCTTTAAGGTCGCTGTCGGAAAGTTGTCTGTGGGTAGTTGTTGCAGGATGCAGACAGCAGCTTCTTACATCTGCAATATGGGTGACGACTGCCATAAGTTTAAGATTATTCATAAAATTAAGCGCAGCCTTTCTGCCCCCTTTAATACCGAAAACCACCATACCCGAAAAACCGTTTTTGAAATATTTACTTGCGATTTTATGTTCAGCGTCGTCTTTGAGTCCGGGATATTTTACCCATTCGATTTTTTCGTGTTTTTTTAAAAACTCAGCGACTTTCAAAGCGTTTTCGCTATGGCGAAGCATTCTAAGGTGAAGTGTTTCCATACCCATATTCGTAAGGTAGGCGTTGAACGGACTCATACAGCAACCGAAATCCCTGAGCATTTGAGCACGAAGTTTCACGGTAAAAGCGCAGTCTTTAAAGTCACGGCAATAAACTATACCGTGATAACTTTCGTCAGGTTCGTTAAAATCGGGATATCTTTCCTTGCCGTAAACAAAGTTACCGCACTCGGCAACTATTCCGCCGATACTGCTTGCGTGTCCGTCGAGATATTTCGACGAAGAATGTATAACGATATTTGCGCCGTACTCTTTCGGCCTTACGAGAATAGGCGTTGCGAGAGTATTGTCGACTGCAAAAAGGATATTATTTTCCGCTGCGATTTCCGAAAGTAAATCGAAATTCAAAACCGCCATCGAAGGATTAGCGATAGTTTCTGCAAATATCATTTTAGTTTTACCGTCGATAAGTTTTTCTATATCCTTTTTAGAAGATTTGGAATTTATAAATCTTGTTTCTATACCGTATTTTTTCAGAGTAACATTAAAAAGATTATATGTTCCGCCGTAAATTTCAGAAAGAGAAATAATATTGTCCCCTGCTTTGCAGACATTCATAACCGACATGGAAATGGCGGCAAGGCCGGAAGAAAACGACAAGGCGGAAGTACAACCTTCCAAAGAAGCGACCTTTTTTTCCAAAGCCGAACAAGTGGGATTTCCGAGACGGGAGTACATAAATCCGTTTTCCTTTAAATCGAAAACATCTGCAAGCTGCTCGCAGGTATTGTATTTATAAGTGGTACTTTGATAAAGCGGAAGTACCCTTGGAGCGCTATTTTCCGGCTCATAACCTTCCTGTACGCATTTTGTTTCTATCTGTCTTTCCTTTTCCATAATGTTCTCCTTTGACGGTGCTTTCATCGTGTAAATATTTTAATAAATTAATGTTATTATAAATGATTTTCTAATTATCTTCAACTGCGATTAAAAGCAAAAATCATAAAATTCGATTATTCGTTATGAAATTTATTTTAATTACGGTAATTTTATTGTCCGTAATTTAATTTATAAACTAACTCAGTGGTTTTTCATAGCCCTTTCGATTTCTCTCTTTGCGTCTTTTTCCTGAGCCGATTTTCTTTTATCGTGAAGTTCTTTACCTTTTGCAAGGGCGACTTCGAGTTTTACGAGAGAACCTTTGAAATACATTTTGGTTGCGACAAGAGTGTAGCCTTTTGTCTGAACCTTTCCTCTGAGTTTGTTTATTTCTCTTGTGTTTAAAAGTAATTTTCTTGACCTTGTAGGGTCGGGATTGAAATAACTTCCTTTTTCATAAGGGGAAATATGCATATTGAGAACGAAGGCTTCGCCCCCTTTTATCACTACGTAGCAGTCTTTAAGATTGACTTTACCGAGTCTTACCGACTTTACTTCGCTGCCTTGAAGCACTATTCCCGCCTCATACTTTTCTTCTATAAAAAAATTATGATATGCGGTTTTATTTGTAGCTATAAGTTTTTCGCTTTCCATAATTTCACCAAATATCGGAAATTCAAAACCGTAACTTTTTGTAACGGTTTATTCCTTTGTTTCGACAAGTTCGAAATCAATATGACGCTCGATTTCGTCTGCCGATATAACCTTTATTTTGACCTTTTGTCCCAAAGCGAATTTTCTTCCGCCGCCGGACAGTGTTACCGCATACTTATCGAACACATAGCCGCCGCCGGGCAGATTTTCTATTCTTATCAAACCTTCGACGGTGTTGTCGAGTGCAACGAAAATTCCGAAAGGCGTTACGCCGCTTATAAATCCTTCGAATATATCCCCTATATGATTTTGCATATAGAGAGCTTTATAATAATCGTCGATTTCTCTTTCTGCGTTTTCCGCCGCAATTTCCTTTTCGGTGGAATTTAACGCAGTTTGCATAACCTTATTTTTATATACGGACAATAATCCTTCTGAAACCTTGCCGTGCAAATAACTTTTTATTATTCTGTGTATCATTAAATCGGGATATCTTCTTATCGGCGAAGTGAAATGACAATAAAACTGCGCCTGCAAACCGTAATGACCGTCGCAACTTGTGCTGTAACGGGCTTTCTGCATACTTCTTAAAGCAAAATCGTTGATTATATTTTCATAAGGCGTTCCTTCCGCCTCTTTCAAAAGCCTTATGATATCTTCGGTAGCGAAACTTTTTTCCGGCATATTAAATCCGCAACTTTTTGCAAAAGCCTTTAAAGCGTTCATTTTTTCCTCTTTCGGCTTCTGGTGAACTCTGTAAACAAAAGGCGCATTCTTATCGAAAAATGTTTTAGCAACCGTTTCGTTTGCTATAAGCATAAATTCTTCTATTATAGAATTCGATACCGTATAATCGTAAGGAACAAGGTCAACGGGTTCCCCTTCGTCGTTAAGCGTAATCACGCATTCCTTGCTTTTAAAAAACAGTGCTCCTCTTTTTTTACGCTTTTCTATCAGAATTTCCGCAAGTTCTTTCATGTTGAAAAGCATTTCTTTTATATCCGCATATTCTTCCGAAAGTTTTTTGTCACCGTTTAATATTGCGGTAGTTTTTTTATAGGTCATACGCCTGTCGCTTTTTATTATACTTTCTTTTATATCGCTGTTTATAACTTCGCCGTTTTTATCGATATCCATTATAACGCTTAAAGTATCTCGGTTTTCACCTGCGTTCAAAGAGCAGATAACATTTGAAAGTTCTTCCGGAAGCATAGGATAAACGCATTCCGGAAAATATACGCTTGTCGTATATTTCATAGCCCTTGCGTCGATAGGACTGTCCATATCCACAAAAGAAGACACATCGGCTATATGGACGTATAATCTGTACCCTTTTTCGGTTTTTTCGAGAGAAATTGCGTCGTCTAAATCTTTTGCGTCGTCGCCGTCAATGGTTATGGTTTTTAAGGAAGTGAAATCTATCCTTTCGATATCCTTTCTTTTAATGTTTTTAGCCTGTTCTTTTACCTGATTTGAAAACTTGTTGTCAAAACCGTGATTTTTCAGTATTGAAAGAATTTCCGTATCCTTAACGCCCGCTTTTCCTAAAATTTCGAGCAGTTTTCCGTCCACTCTCGTTCTTTTGTACCCGATTATTTTAACTAGAACCTTATCGCCGTCACGAAGCCTGTCACTGTCTTCCTTTCCTAAATATACAGGGGTAAAATAATCGCTGTCGTCAGGTTTGACAATATAATTACCGTCATGATTTTTAGTATAAACTCCGACAAGTTCCTGTATTCCCCTGTCTTTAATCGATACTACGACGGCCTCGCCGCCCTTTTCTTTTTTAACATAAACTTTATCGTTATGCACTGCGCCGTTTAAAGAAGACGGCGGAATAAACAAATCTTCGTTTCCTTCGCTCGATAAAAAGGCGAATCCTTTTTTGTTTCCCCTTACCACGCCTTCGATAAGTTTTTCCCTTACGCCTTTTTTCTTGATACTGTTGATTTTCTTTTTTGTCTTTTTTTTCATATCTTTCCGTTTGACTAACTTTTTAATTTTTAAGTCCGTTTATTTAAATTAATTTATCTGTTTTTTAGTAGTTAAATAAATTAATTTATTGATTTAAAATTTTTTATTATTTAACGGTATTGACTTTTTATTAAACTTATAAATAAAAATCATATCCGTTCGTTAAAATAAAAAATCATATCCGTTCGTTAAAATATTTCCTTAATATTATATACCCTTTCCCTATGCTTTCAAAACGATTGACGGAAGTTATTAAAAAAGCGGCTTTTAAGCCGCTCTTTTTTACTGGCATATAAAGTAAAGTACCGATACTATAAGTAGCAACACTCCTATTACCAAAGTGGCTATTTTAAGTTTCGATTCGAGCGTGCGCCCTTTCTTTTCACCTACATAGTTATTGGTGCTTCCGTTTAATGCGCCTAATCCGCTTTCGGTAGACCTTTGAAGAAGTACAAGAACTATAAGCGCTATTGAAAGAACAGTCATTAAAGTTATAAAAGTGGCAAGTAAAGCATTTCTGACCGCAATTGGCATATCGATACTTACCATCATAATTAAATTACTCATATTTCAACTCCGTTTTTCGATGGATAAAGTTATTTTATCATATTGAAATTAAATTGACAAGCAATTAATTTAAAAAATAAATAATTATATAAGTTTACAAGCATATTTATTGAAAAGCCAATAATAATATCAACCGTTTATCATATTATTTAATATTCTGTTTTTTTAACCGTAAACATTATCATCTTTAAAAGCACGATTGAGCTTACATTATTATTTTTTTATAATCGGGAAATGTATTATCGGCATGTTTTAAAAAATTATTCGCTCTGAAATACAAAACAGAATTAACTGTCACAACATGCTTATTTGCTTCATAAAATATTTTAAAACAGGAGGATAATTTTATGGAAAAAAATTTCAAATATTCAGCCGACGAACCTTATCCGCAAATTGTAGCAGGATATCCCGATTTAAGGCAGGTTCAATGTATACTCAACGATTACGCAGGTCGTGAAAGCGAACTTACCGCAGTAAATCAATACATATATCAAAGTATTATATTTAAAGACAACTACCCTGAAATCGCCGATGCTCTCGAAAAAATAGCAATAGTCGAAATGAAACACTTTGACCTTTTAGGCGGTGCCATTCACGATTTAGGCGGCGACCCGATTATAGGAGGCACAAAAACATTCTGGAACGGCAGTTTCGTAAGTTATATTAAAAATCCCAAAAAGGCACTGCAAAACAATATTATGGCAGAACAAAACGCTATTCAGAATTATAAAAAAAGCATAGCCTGTTCAAATAACGCAACGGTAAAAGCCCTTATAGAACGGATAATTCTCGACGAAGAAGCTCATATTATAATTTTTAAAGAATTATTATCTTCCCTTTCCGAAAACGAACCGAATTTTAAATGAAGATAAATAATGAATTTAATTTCATCCTGATAAAACTTGAATAAAATTTAAATAATTCACTTATACGCAAACGCTGCACTGTTTAAAAGTAAAGGTTTCTTAGCGGTTAAATTCAGTAAATCTAAATAAAGAATTTAAATAATATTAATACTTTAATTTTTATCTGCTTTAAGGATAATCAAATAAAAAAGCCCGCTGCTGCGGGCTTTTAATAAATACTTATTAAATCGGAAAATTAAAATTCCAAAACTTCCCACCAATCTTTATCCTGTTCGATTTCAGCCTTCTTTAACAATACTGCAAGTTTTTTCTTCTCGATTTTAGGAAGATTTTTAATTTTGTTTTCCATAGCCTTTTTAGCCGCATTGACTTCTTTATCGCTTTTATCTTTAAGAGTTTTTTCGTTTGCAGCCGACTCTTTTTCCTTCTGTTCGATAGCACTGCTACTGCTCTTAATGATTGCGTCGTACTGAGCTTCGAGTTTAACAATATTCTGTTCGTCTTCGCTGTTTTCCTTATCTGTTTTTTCGGCAAGAAGAGTGCGTTCTTTTTCTAATTCGTCAAAGACAACATTCTTATCGGATAAAGCATTATTTTTACTTTCTTCATATTCGGCAGTGAACTTTTCTTTTTCGTCGTCATACTCTGCACATACTTGTGCGTATTCTTTTGTTTCTTCGTCAAGTTCTCTATCCGATTCGGAAATTAAATTCTGCTTAACTTTTTCTATATTATCGCTTATTACATTTTCATATTCGGTCTGAAATTCTGCCACAGCTTCTCTGCTGTTTTTAGCGCTGTTGCTTAAACTTTCGAGTTTTGCCTGAACATCTTCTCCGAGTTTTTCAAAATTCTGCAAGTCACGCTCGCACCTTTCCTTCTCTGCCGTAAGAAAACCGTTATAATAACCTAAAATATCTTCGTGAACAGATTTGATTTCGGCTATTCTGTCATTGAGAATCTGAGTAAGTTTTTCAAGTTCTCTGTTAAGAGCGTCGGCAAGGTCTGTATCCCCGTCTTTTTCTGCAACGGCAATATCTTCCTTGATAATAAGCGCTTTCTGGTCGAATATGTACTGTTCGGCACGAATGGCTTCATTTGCTTCCTGCGAATGATATTTTATCAATACTTCGAACCTTTTTTCATAAGCGGAAAGATATTCTTCTATTTTATCCTTGAACACAACGGCTGCCTGATTGAATCTTTCCTGCTTAAATGCGCAAATAGACTCAAAGTTCTTTAAGTTGCTGTCGTCCAAAAATTTAAAGGAATTAACCCTAAGCAAAGCAATATTCTTTTTCATATCCTGTTCAAGACATGAAATATTCTGTTTTGTCGAAATATTGGCCTTATTAATTTCAAAATTAATCTTTTTATGTTCGGTATTGAATAAATAATTCGCTTCTTTTTTAGCATACTGATTTTCGGACGTATTGATTTTTTTAGCATAATCGGCTTCGGCTTTGGCTCTTTTTTCTTTTGCGTCGGCGTCAAATTCGTTGAGTTGGTTTTCCCTGTTCTTCAGGTTGAAATCAGCATTGATTTTTTCTTTTCCCAAAGCGAATTCTTTTTCGATTTCGGTCATACGGATTTTACGGTTTTGCTCGTCTGTGAAAGTCATGGCTGAAATTTTATTTTCCGCAATTTCCTTATCGACACAATATTTGAATTCTTTATATTCCATTTCATATTTCTGTTCTTCGATTTTAGTATTTAAAGCATTTACTTTGGTTATAAGATTTTCTCTTAATTTCTGTTCTTCGTCAGACCATTTCTTTTTAAGAGATTCAATCTGAGCAGCCGTGCTGCTTTTGCTTTCCTTTATGAAAGCATTTGTTTCTTTTTCCATAGCGGAATAGTTTGCGCTCAGTTGCTTTAAATCATCTTTGAGTTTTTGTATATCGTCTTTATTTTTCTTTTTCTTTCCGTCTTCGATTTGTATTTTGAGATTATCGATTTTTATTTTAAGATTGTTAAGCTTTGCCTGCTCTTTTTCGATATCGTCGTTTTCTCTTTTAGACAAAGAAGCAATTTTATTTTCAAGAACGCTTTTTCCGTTTTTGATATCGAGAAAATATTTTGCCTGCAAATCCATAATTTCTTCACGAAGTTTACCTTTTTTCTTCTCATAATTATCCTGGAAAATCTGTTTGGTGCCTTCTAAAACCTTTTTGATTTCTTCCACTTTCGAAGCGGTAATGCTCTCCTGCTCACTAAGATAATCGTTGCAGTTTTTAATATCTTCTTTATTTTTTGCGCTTATTTTGGAAATTTCCGACTCATACTCGGCAGTATAATTCTTCTTGCTGTTTGCAAGATTTGCTTTTTCAAGTTTAACGGCATTAATTTCTTTTTCCAATTCCAAATCGATTTTATTGTTTTGAAAAATCTTATCGGTATCGAGTTTTTTAAGTTTGTCGGCAAGTTTAGTACGCAAATCTTTAACTTTTGCGTTATTTTCCTTTCTGAGTTCGCTGACTGTACTCTGCTCTGACAAACTTTTATTTTTGAAACTGTTTTCTTCATTTTTTTGTTTGTTTTCTCTTTGCGTTTTAAGTTCAATCAGTTTACTTTCCATGTCTGCAAACTGTTTAACATAATCCTCGGCAATTGTTCCCAAACCGATAATCGGAGTCACATAAGCTGTTGATTTACTGCGTTGAGCAGACTTTTTCTTCTTAGAAGAAGATGTGTTTCTTTTCATCATACTAGCGGTATTTTTCATAAATCACTCCTAAATAGAAAACAAAAATTCAGTGTTATAATTATACTACTTAAAACTCGAAATATCAATAGTTTTTATACCTAATATTGCTTTTTTCCTCATTTTAAATGCAATTTTGCCCTTTATTTTCAACTTAAAACTCGATTTTGTCGTAAATCGTAGATTTTTAAAAAAAAATAAAAACTGCATTTATATCGTTGATTTTTTATTGTTATTCCATTATAATAAACGAAGAAATTTTTTTAGGGGGCAATTATGAAAGTTGCAAAAAAATTATTAGTAACCATTTTAATCTTGGCTTTGTGCGTTCCCATGCTTTTTCTTTTTACTGCGTGTAACAATAAAAAAGCCATAATCATTTTACCTGGTCTTGGTGGGTCAACCTTTATCGATAAAGAAACCAAACAGAATGTATATCCGCCTGTTAACGACTACGAAAATGTTTCTTTCCAAGGTCTTTTATCAGGAGATATTCCGCCTGAATTAGTTGCCGACATGGTAAAATTTATAAGCACAAACGGTGCTATCAGTAAATTTTTCAATGACCTTTCTTTGAACGATGACGGAACTCCGTTAAATCCTAATATTGTAAATGTCGGAACAGGAGAATATGTAACAGAATTAAACAAGTACGGTCCTTTCAATTTTTATAAATCTCTTTACCAAGCGCTCGAAGCCGAATTTGCCGATAAATATGAAATTACGGTATTTCAATACGATTGGAGACTTTCTACCGCAAAGTCCGCATTGGATTTGCAGAACTTTATCGATGAAAAAGGCTACGGAGAAGTCATTTTCATTTCACACAGTTTAGGCGGACTGCTTGCAAACGACTATCTTGCATTAAGCGAACAAAACAGAAAGAAAGTAAAACTCAATATTTCTTATGCTACACCATACTTAGGAGCTGCGGAAGCGTTTAATATTTTCGATAACCCTTCTCACTTTATGAATATTTTATTAGGCGACATGAAAATACCGAATATCGATCTACCTTCATTGTTACTTGACTTCGAGGATGATATGTCAAAGCTTATTTGCCATCTTGATTGTGCGCATTTGATGGTCCCATCTGCATCGATTTTAAATACGGACGCATATAACGGAAAATATTTAGTTAAAAATAACGGAGTTGAAGCAAATACTAACGAAGAAATAGCAAATATTTTAAAATCACGTAGTTGGGCACAAAACGATAACGGAACAACAATTGCCGTAATAGACAGAACCACACCTCAATACGACAGACTCTTCAAAGACTACGGTACCGGCACTGCTACTCACCCTGCACTTCTTGTAAACAGTTATTTCTTCTATTCGGTCGGGGAAACTGCCGATACTACTTTTTCAGTTGTGTTTAACGGAGATAATATTTCTCTCGATTTAGGATACGGCGACACTATTGTTGAAAAAACAAGTGCAACATTGGGCCTTCCCGATACAGACAGCAGAGTTTATCTTGTACCTAACGAATCACATATGTCGATAGTTGCAAATACCGACGCTATGGCAAAATGTATAGAACTTATAAATGGATTATAATAACTGAATTTCAAACAAAAAAGCACACCTTAAGGTGTGCTTTTTTTGACAAATTAAATTCTGAATACTTTACATAATAAAAAACACTTACAAAAACCGCAACTATTCAGATTTTTTTTACAACAGCAATTTTTTTTGCAACAACACGGACTTTCGCAGTACTCTACAGGAATATAAACAGGTTTTCTTTCTGTATCTTTAATAATCGTACTTACGGTATTGCTTGGATAAATAATAGAAGGCAAATAGGAATTATCTATTAAAACTGCGGTATTCGATATAATTGATTCCATAATTAAATAACCACTACATCGAATTCAACCGTAGCGCTTTCCCCTACCGCAAGGTCTGGAAGAGGGAATCCCGTTTGAGGATTGTAAGAAGGATAATTAATTGAATCGATAAATACAGAACCAGAAACAAAGGAAGTTCCCTCAGGAATATCATCCTGAAAAATCGTATTAAATAAAACAATATCTCCGGTATTTTTTATTTCGGAAGTATAAGTTATCTTGCTTAATCCCAAAGTGTTTCCTATAAAATTAATACCGCCCTTTCTTATAGTAGAATATCTTTTAATAAAAGCCATATTTACTCCTTTAAATAAAGGGGCATAAATCCCCTAATACATATTATTGTGAAATGATGAAATAAGTGTTTATGCTAAAAAAATCGGTATTAAATTTTAAACAAAAAATAATTTAAATTATAAACGCAATGACAATTAATTAAAAGTAAAAAATAAAAAACGGCACCTTATAAATCAATATCTTTTAGGATTATCCGTCCTTTCCAGCAAATAATCGACCGAAACATTAAAATAATCGGCAATTAAAATAAGGGTATTATAATCAGCCTGTCTTTTCATATTTTCATATCTGCTTAAAGTGTTTTGATTCATATTAAGCTCAAGGGCAAGTCGTTGCTGAGTCAGATTTTTGCTTTCTCTTAAAAATTTTAGTCTCATTTTTCTTGACACAATTATACCATTTTGGTATATTATAATTATCCCGATTTGGTATATAAGGAGTTGTATTATGCTATGTAAAAATTGTAAAAAAGAAATTTCCGATAATGTATCATTCTGCCCTTTTTGCGGTTACAGTATAAGCGAAAATGAAAATAACGCTTTGAACACTGATAGTGTTAACAAAAACGCACCGTCGTTACTTGAATATACTGCAAGGCGTTCAATATGGTATTACAAAATCAGACTTCCTATATGTTTGATATTGGCATTAATAAGTTTAATATCGGCAATATCAATGGTTGCATCGACTGTCGATGAATATAAAACTTCGTCAATTTTTTATTTTATTATATTTGGGATATGTCTCGCAGTTATATTGTTTACATTTTTTGAAACTAAATTTTTTAAAATAGAAATATATACCGATAAAATAAAAATGTACAGTGGCATATTTAACCGAAAAGAACATAATGCATTAATGACACCTATTTTATCTGTCAACATTGAACAGTCAATATGGGGACAGATATTTAATTACGGAAATATTAGGATAGACCGTATGGGACAAGGTTGGGATATAAATACACAATATATTAAAAATCCTAAAAAACTTAAAAATTATCTTGAAACAAAAATAACTTCCGTAAAAAAAGATAACATAGGTATGAATTTATTCAATTAAAATAAATCAATACATAATGATTTTTTATTAAATATAACCATATTAAATTCCATAAATAAATTAAATCCAAATTACGATAATGAAATCAACCGTTAAATAAATTATAAAAAAGAACCGATAAATCGGTTCTTTTTTGGTGCCGAAGGCGGGACTTGAACCCGCACGAGGTCGCCCTCACCAGATTTTGAGTCTGGCGCGTCTGCCATTTCACCACTTCGGCAAATCTGAACTGCTTAAATATTCTATCATAAAAGAAATCAATTAGCAACAATTATGGAATATTAATATAAATACTTTTATAATTATTTGTACATTGAGTTATATTTCTATATTAAATTTACGGTTTTTATGTTAATTGTTTCTTTAATTTGATTTTTAAGAATATTTAAACGTTTTTTTAATTTGTTTTTAAAATACTTTAATCTTTTTGTCTTATTTTTTTATTGGATAAATAAAAATAAAATTAATTTTTACGGATTTTAAAGGGTAACACCGAATATTTAAGACGGCATATTATATATTATCCAAACGATTTAACGATTAGACTTTCGGAGAACAGATGAAAAATTTTAAATTAACTGCCGCCGCCTGTTATTTGGGTAATTTCACGCAAGCAATAATAATTAACTTAATTCCGATACTTTTTATTCCTTTGAAAGAGATATTCGGGCTAAGCATAACTCAATTAGGAATAATTACCCTTGTAAACTTTCTTGCGCAAACGCTGTCCGATATTTTATTCGGTCCCCTTGTGGACAGATTCGGTTACAGAAAATTTTGTATAGGTGCAAGTTTACTTGCAATCTGCGGTTTTTTGATTTTTATTTTATCGCCCATAATATTTGCAAACTGCGTTTATACGGGAATGATAATAGGAACGGCAATTTTTTCGGTAGCGGGAGGTCTTTTAGAAGTTCTTTTAAGTCCCATTATATCATCGCTATCACAAGAACATAACTGTAAATCTATAAGTTTTCTTCATTCCTTTCTTGCCTGGGGACAGGCGTCGGTAGTACTTATTACCACCCTGCTTGTATATTTTATAGGTGCGCAAAATTGGCAGATAATAACTTCTGTCTGGCTGATATTCCCGTTAAGTTGTCTGATTCTTTTTTCCTTTGTCCCGTTAAACTGCACGATACCGAAAGAAGAAAGACAGCCTATAAGAAGTTTCATAAAAAACAAACATTTTCTTATGCTTTTTGTAATTATTTTTACAGGCGGCGCACTCGAACAGATAATTTCCCAATGGGGTTCGGCATATCTTGAAAGCGGACTCGGGATAAGTAAAATTTTAGGCGATATTTTAGGTATATTCGGCTTTGCCGTAATGCTGGCTCTTGGTCGTATACTTTACTCAAAATACTGTTTGAAAATCAATCTCGAAAAAACAATGTTATACGGAATGATAATATCGTTTTTGTGTTTTATATTAATTGCAATAAGCCCTAATACCGCTCTTACCGTTATTTCGTGTATGATAATAGGGTTTTCGATAAGTTTAATAGTGCCGGGTGCAGTATCGATAGCAGGGAATCTTTTTTCGGGCGCAGGAGTAAGTCTTTTCGGACTGCTTTATTTTGCAAACGATTTGGGAGCTGCTCTTGGTCCTACCGGCGTAACTCTGATTTCCGATAATTTGGAAGAGTGCAAAGAAATAATTAATTTAGCGGAAAATTTAGGAATAACTTCAACTCAGCTTTCCATGCGTATCGGAATACTTTGCGCAGCGATAATTCCCCTTCTCGGATTGATTTTGGTAACGGCAATTATAAAATCCAATAAAGATAAAAAAATAATTGACTACGAACAAAGTCAATAATTATTAATTTATTGACAATAATAACAAATTAATATAAAATCAAAAAGTCGAGCGAGAGTGGCGGAATTGGCAGACGCGTATGATTCAGGTTCATATAGGTAACACTGTGTGGGTTCAAGTCCCGTCTCTCGCACCAGAGATTTGCTTATGCAAATCTTTTTTTTTGACTTTAATAACAACAAATTTGAAATAGATAAAAAAATATTTGCAACTTTTATTTTTTACTTTGCAAAATTTAATAAAAATTTGTCAAAAAAAGTATTTTTTAAGTATTTCCAATTATTAGATATTGACTTAAAATAACAAAATATTTATAATATATATATAGTATAGCAGTTAATTTAAAGTTTACTGTGCGGCTAAATTAAACCGAATATGCAATAAAGAAATGTATAAAAATAAAATTAAATTATTGAAAAAAATATGGTCAATATTTACTTGGGTTATATTAGCGGTAATAGTATTGACTGTGATTGTATTTGCAGGGTTTCGCATTTTCGGATATGTGCCGTACACTGTTTTATCGGACTCGATGTCCCCTCAATTCAGCGCAGGCGATTTAATATATATAAAAAGCGCAGAATTTAAAGAAATACAAACGGGCGATATAATCACTTATAAAGCAGACGGCACCGACGTAATAATTACCCACAGAGTCGTGGAAATAGATACTGAAAACAAAAGCTTTATAACAAAAGGAGACGCTAACGAAAATAATGATAAAGCGGTAAATTATAACAATGTTCTCGGCACGGTTGAATTTTCAATACCTAAATTAGGTTATGTTTCAAACTTTATAAGCAACCCGCCCGGAATAATCGTAGTTATAATAATAATTTTATCGATTATATTACTAATGATTTTACCTGAAATATTTATGAAAGGTAAATGCGATAAAAAATCACCGCAACCAAAAGAATCGAACGGTGCGGAACATAAATCGGTAACAGAAGATAAAGAATCGATTCCCCTGCCCGATACGAAAACCGAAACAGAAAATTTAAATAGGGAAAATCAAGTAAATTACTTGGATAAAAAATAAAAAATTAAATTGATATAAAAACAGGAGGTTAAAATGAAAACAAAAGTCAACAAAAAAACTTTGTTTATAGTACTTGCCGTTGTGCTTATTTTTTCGATAGGCGCACTCGGAACGGTAGCTTATCTGCAAGCCTCGGTTAACGGAAGTAAAGCCCTTGTAAATACCTTTATTGCAGCAGGCGGAGGACAGCTTGTAGACCCTACCAACCCTGCGGCGGGAACTAATGCAGATCCAAGCGTTTCAAGTATTATTACGGCAGGTTTTTATCTGCTTGAAAGCAAAGCCGAATATGCTAACGGTAATTACACTTTATCGAATACGGCAAATACCCGCATACTGCAAAACACATACGATAAAGTCGTTCCCGGCTTGGAAATTCCGAAAGATCCGAAACTTACTCTTAACATAGTTGAAGATGTTTCAGTTTATGTATTTATCAAAATAACCGATACCACAAGCAATAACTTTACATATAGCGTAACCGGCGACTGGACGGAAATATCGGTAAGCGGTCTTGCAGCCGGCGAAAAGGTTTACTGCTATAAAAATGCCGTGCAAACGGGTGCTGCAAGTGACGACCTTGTCGATGTCGGTATATTAACCGATAATAAAATAACTGCGGCTTCCTCGTTAAACGACACCGATACCGGTTCGGACGGAAAACAACTCGGTCAGCTTAAATTCGAAGCTTATGTTTGTCAGGCAGGCGGATTTGAAAATGCTCAATCTGCGTTTACCGCTTGCTTTGTAGAATAATTAAAAAAGGTAAAATATGAACAAAAGGCGGATATTTATAATTGCCGTCTCAGTATTGATACTCGTTCTGATTTCAATAGGTACGGTCGCATTTCTGACAGCGAAGGACAGCATTACAAACCGTTTCATGGTTGCAAGCTACGACTCTGAAAACCCTGTAAGTCCTGACGAAATATTTTCAATCAGAATATACGAAACTATTGATAGCGGACAAACCGAAAGCGGACAGACTTACTACGATGTAAAACCGGGCGATATATTTAAAAAAGACCCCACTATACAAAACACCGGTTTGTACGGACAATGGATACGAATGATTGTAAGTCTGACAAACGCTAATCAATGGATAATATCCTGCGATAAGTACGGAATAGAAATTACTGAGATATTCGGCGGATATGACGATAAAGTATGGACTTTGTCCGATGAGGTCTCTTATGACAGCCAATCGGACACCCTTACCTTTGTCTTTTATTTAAATAATGTCCTCGAAGCCGAAAATACCGCCACACTGTTCGAGTACATTATTATCCCTACGCAATTCACAACCGAAGATATTTATGCGATATCCAATTTTAATCTCATAATAAGCGCAGACGCAATACAAAGCGCAAATACCGGAAGCAGCGCAAAAGAAGCTTTCGAATTGTATTGGAAATAGGTTTTAGGGATAATCTGAATATACTTTTATGTCAAATAATAAACTTAAACTTTAAGTTTATACAATAAAAAGCCGACAGTAAACTGTTAAACTTAAATATAATTTAATCGTTTATTGTAATTAAAATTATAAAAAGGAGGTCTGCCGATGAAAAGAAAGGTACTGTTAGTATCGGTAACATTGATATTGGTGATATTTTTATCATTTACAATGACTACGCTTTACACAGTGATTCCGAATATCGATGTTATCGTTTCAGGCAATGTAAAACTTAATCTTTTTCAGACGGCAAAGGAGCAGACCATCCTTCCCGGCGATACCGTCGACAATATTGTGACGGTTAAAAATACCGGGGATACTTCGGCTTATCTTAAAATCGCCCTTTCTTTGACAATAGACGGTAATACTGCCGATATAGACAATTATATCGAATTCAATATATCCGATACCTCCTGGACCTTTAAAGACGGATATTACTACTACAATACTGCTTTGACAAAAGACAATACCACAAATGCGTTGTTCACAAAAATGCATTTTAAGGGCGAAAATATCTCAAGCAGTTTTATAGGTAAAATCATAGAACTGAAAATCACCGTTTACGGCGTGGCAAGCGAAAATAACGGCTCCACCCCCTTCGACGCAACAGGCTGGCCGGTATAAAAAAACTTATAAAGGTAATTTAAAGAGTGCGCTATGGAAAAAACGAATGAAAGAAAATTGAAAAAGCAAAAGTTAATTACGATATTACTTATCGTGACGCTTTTTTGTTCTCTTATCCTGCTTGCCTTTTTAAGCAGCGATACCCTTTCCTTCTTTTCCGATAAAAGCAACAATGTTACCAATATATTTTCACAAACCGATTTCACTTTAAAAACCGGCTCTGAGCTTAATACCCTTATCGGAACCGATACGACAAAAGTAATCTTCGGCAAATACTCAGACTACTCTTCCGCCGTTTCCTCTGCAACCCCTACCCCCGTTGATACAGCAGGAACGGGCGCCTATTCCCTTTACAAAGTAGGAACGGTAGTTTACATTTTAACAAATTACGGCGACACCTTTATAGCAAATCCCGACTCGTCGGAGTTTTTCAGAAACCTTCAGAGCCTTACCTCTATCGAAAATCTTACCATGCTCGACACAAGTAATGTTACAGATATGTCTCATATGTTCTATAGCTGCAGGTCTCTCACTTCCCTTAATGTAAGCAGTTTCGATACAAGTTCGGTAAATACTTTTGTTTGGATGTTCTATCGCTGCAGCTCGCTCACTTCTCTCGATTTAAGTGATTTCGACACTAGTAATGTTACAGATATGTCTTATATGTTCGATTACTGCAACGCTCTCACTTCTCTTGATGTAAGCGGTTTCGACACAAGTAATGTTACAGATATGTCTTATATGTTCGATTACTGCAACGCTCTCACTTCTCTTGATGTAAGCGGTTTCAACACAAGTAATGTTAAAAATATGTCTTGTATGTTCTCTTATTGCGCTGCTCTCACTTCTCTTGATTTAAGCTCATTCGACACAAGTAATGTTACAAATATGGTTTATATGTTCTCTTACTGCTCAAATCTCAAAACCATATATGCAAGCAACAGTTTTAATACCGATAAAGTAACCAATTCCACTAATATGTTTCGTAACTGCTCAAAACTTGTCGGAGGTGCGGGAACGACCTTTAACTCTTCCTACACCAACAAAACCTATGCCCGTATCGACGGCGGAACTTCTTCACCCGGCTACTTTACAGCTATTTACATTCTTAAAACGGGTTCTGAAATGAAATCACTTATCGGAACCGATACAACAAAAGTAATTTTCGGCAAATACTCAGACTACTCTTCCGCCGTTTCCTCTGCAACCCCTACCCCCGTTGATACCGCAGGAACAGGCACCTATTCCCTTTACAAAGTAGGAACGGTAGCCTACATTTTAACAAAATCAGGCGACACCTTTATAGCAAATCCAAACTCGTCGGAGTTTTTCAAAAGCCTTAAAAGCCTTACCTCTATCGAAAACCTTACCATGCTCGACACAAGTAATGTTACAAATATGTCTTATATGTTCTCTTCCTGCTCTGCTCTAACTTCCCTTAATGTAAGCAGTTTCAACACAAGTAATGTTACAGATATGTCTAGTATGTTCTCTTCCTGCTCTGCTCTAACTTCCCTTAATGTAAGCAGTTTTAACACAAGTAAGGTTACATATATGTCTTATATGTTCTATTTTTGCAGAGTTCTCACTTCTCTTGATGTAAGCAGTTTCGACACAAGTAATGTTATAAATATGTTTAGTATGTTCCAATACTGCTCAAATCTCAAAACCATATATGCAAGCAACAGTTTTAATACAAATAAAGTAACTAGTTCCAATACCATGTTTTCTAACTGCTCAAATCTTGTCGGCGGTGCGGGAACGACCTATAGCTCTTCCTACACCGACAAAACCTATGCCCGTATCGATGGCGGAACTTCTTCACCCGGATATTTTACTTTGAAAGAATAATCGCTGTTTTAAAATTATATATCCGATTTTCTATTTCAAAATATTAAATATTTTAATTTCGATTGAAAGCCGATATTGACTTATCTTTCAAATGTATTTATAATATGACTATAATATATGATTTTGTTTAATAAATTTAAATATTTACATTATTAAACATATTCTAT
>CASFOZ010000009.1 GCA_949296455.1 uncultured Eubacteriales bacterium | reverse complement strand
ACAAATTCGCCCCACGGCTCAAAATGATTGGTAAAACGTTTCATAAAGCAGGCGTAGCAATATTTACAGCCGTGTTCACACCCGACATACGTGTTTAACGAATAATCGCACACGGGCAGGTTTGATTTTGTTATAATATCTTTGACCCGTATTTCTCGTATTTTCATTTCCATCTTCCGAAACGTATTTGCTTGTCGAGATCGGGTTTATATTGCTCCAATTGCGGCTCGTCCGGGTCGGGATAGCCGATTCCTATAAACACGGGGATCATATAGGTGGGCGGCACTTTCAGCTTGGCTTTGACGATATCGTGTTCCTTATTGAGCGGTATCCTCATTGAACAGGACAACCCCTCGGCGGCAGCGGCTAAAAAGATATTCTCTATCACGCACCAAATTGTAGCGAACGGGTTTAATTTGGAGACATATTCGCCGTTTAATTCTTTTGCTTTGAACAAAGGGATAATTACATAGGGCGCGTCGTTCAGCATAGAAAATTGTTTGGGCATGGCGTAAGCATACATCTTCTGTCCGAGCGTAATCTGATAAGCCCTTGGCATAGTCAGGTATCTTTCGGCATCGAATTTACCCGCAATCTTCCTTGCTTCTTCAAAGGCGTATTCCTTTTCTTCCTCTGTACGCAGAATAATGTACTGCCAGTTGCGGTTGTGGTCCCATGTGGGCGCTTTGTTGCCCGCTTCCAAAATCCTTCGGATAATTTCAAAATCAACTTCCTTTTTCAGAAATTCCCTTGTCGTTCTTCTTTTGTCGATTACATCATAAAATTCCATTTTGTCCTCCGCTATTTCAAAAGTTTTATTATATGCGGGAAAAGTTTTTTTCCATGCCTTGTGTCAGCGTCATCGTAAGGTCAACGAGTTCTGCAAGCTTATCCAATCCCAATTCTGCCATGGCGAGATTTTCCGCATCGGCAGCACACGGAATTATATCCGCTGCGTATGCTCTTCCCGCTTCGGTAAAAAGGATGCGCTTATTCCGCCTGTCTTGTATAACTTCATTATAGGTTATGTAGCCCTTTTTCCAAAATCTGGTAACTATCGCCGCAATCGTTTGTTTGTTGGCAGAAAGCCTTTCGCAAATTTCAGTTTGCGTGCAACCGTCGGGTGTAAACCAAAGTATATCCAAAACAAACAGTTCGTTTGTTGTTAAACCGTGTTGCTTTGCGTATTTACTGTATACGGCATATTGTCTGTCACGCAATCTGCAATAGGCGTTTACAAGTTCATTGATCTCCTTACTTACTGCCATTTTCAACTCCTTGAATTAGTCTTTTTTCATAAAGTCTAATATCATACTAATTATAGCATGGCGATTCTTGTGTTGCAACCGATTTGAGCGGGTTACAATTAGAATAATTTCAATAAAAAATAGGTTTAAAGGGAATTAAAGAATTTTACTCACTTGAAAGCTTTATTCATATTTCAAATTTGCATTGCACAAAAACAAAACAGACGGCATCGAGCCGTCTGTTTTTTATGATTGCCGAGTATAACTGTTTTCTGTGTAAAAGAAATCTGACCGGTGCTGGACGTAAACTTCGGTATCGATTATGATGCCGGCAACGCCTTTGATAAAAAAATAACAGAGCCGCAAGTTCAAACGCGACTCTGTCTGGCGGAGAAAGAGGGATTTGAACCCTCGCTACGGTTGCCCGTACTACTCCCTTAGCAGGGGAGCCCCTTCAGCCACTTGGGTATTTCTCCATAAAGGCCGAATTTTATAAGTAAAACTTATATAGTTTATTTATATGAAATATAAATTTCCTACGCTTTTTTATTTTACAGATTATTGTTAAAATTGTCAATAGTTTATATATTATTATTGGATATAAGTAAACAAAATACTCTTTTTACAGTATTTTTTATAAGATTAATTTTTCAATAAAAATTTTGTTATAATGTATTAAATTTTATATTTTACATTCATTAATTTAAAAGTTTATTTCAATTAAAATTATTTTGTAAATTATTTAATATAAATCATTTTAATTATAATCAATTTTGCAAAACCGAATATTAATTTAAAATTTTGTTTTAAACAATCAATATTTTGCAGCTTTTCTTATATTGTTTAGCACTTGTATTGTTAGAAATTGTTAAAAATAGACAAGTAATATTGTATATATATTTATATATTTAAATATAGGAGATGTAATTTTAAATTTATATTTATAATGCGACAAAAAAAGCGAAAATAAATCAAAAGAACAAAATTTTTTATATAATAAAAGTTTTAGAATACAGTAAAGAGGGAATATGAAAAAAATACAACTGAAAGTAAGAAGGCAGGATATAATAAAATACACCTTGTTTTTTTTGGCATTTATTTTATTAGTACGAGCGGAAACGATGGGCGGATTAAGGCCGTTTCATGTAGGATTTTTTGTTGCGTTATGTTTTTGCAGACAAAATACGATTATAGTTACATTAAGTTATATAGCGGCTGTATTGATATCGGCATTTAACGTGGAGACGATAATTACAAGTTTAATATTGCCCATAATATTTTTAGGAGCGGGATTTTTACACTTTAAACTTAAAAAGCCCATGAGTATAACTCTTGCAAGTCTGTATGGGTTTATCGGGCAGATTCCTTATTTATGTATAAATATTTTTTACAAGTGGAATGTAATTATAGCGGTACTTAATGTAGTTGCTTCTCAAATATTCATATTCTGTGCGATAGTTATACTGTATGCAATACTTGTAAGGGGACTGAGATACAGATTTTCGGTAGACGAACTGGTGTCGCTGGCGTTACTTCTTATCGGGCTGTCGTTAGGGCTTTATAATTTTCAGATATTCGGTGAAAGACCGTTTTATGTTTTTGCGGGATTTTTTATACTTGCCTCGGTTTATACTTTCGGAGGGGAAGGACTTGCCGTTTCTTTTTTAATAGGGCTCGGAGCGGGACTTGAAAGCGGAGATTTAAGAATTGCCGCAACTTTTGCTCTTATGGCATTGGTATCGGTTGTATTCAGGAATACTTCCATATATTTAATGGGGGCAAGTCTTCTGGTATGCGATGTTTTGGCAGGAATGTTTTTCAATGTATATGACGGATACGGATACATACAGCTTGCGATGTTTTCGGCGGGAGTTATAGTGTTTTTACTTATACCGAAAAAGCACAGAGTTAAACTGCTTGCATATTCGTCTAATATAAAAGAAAGGTTTGCTGCAAAAACAATAGTTAACAGAAGCAGGAAAGATGTATCTGAAAAATTAGACGAAGTATCGGAGGTTTTCTTTAATATTGACGGTTTACTTAAAGGTGCTGCGGTGGCATTGCCTTCGGTTAAAGACGCAAAGTGGCAGCTTACCGAGTCGGTTCAAAACAAGATATGTGAAAAATGCGAAAAAAAGCAAAGGTGTTATTCGCAGTTAAACGGAAGTACGAAAGAAGAACTCGGGCATATGATGGCGGGAGCGATAGAAAGAGGAAAGGCGACACTTCTCGATTTAAGTGCGTTTATAACCAGCAGATGTAATAAAACCAATCAGCTGCTTAGTGCGGCTAACGAAGCGATAAGGGGTTATAAGGAAGAAAAGATATTTGCAGACGCAATCGACACTAACAAGTTAGTGTTATCGGAACAGATGAACGGAGTAGGTAAAATCCTTGATAACCTTTCGAAAGACATAAAGAAATCGGTTTCTTTCGATACCGTTTCGGAAAGGCTTATAATAGACAAGCTTTGTCAAAGAAATGTAATAGTGAGCGAAGTGATAATATACGGAACGAGAGGAGAAGACCTGTCGGCAACGCTGGTGGTAAGAGAGTGTGACAAGGACAAGAAGAGTATAGCGGCAACCGTGTCGGCGGTATTAAAGACAAAGATGATAGTATTGGAAAATAAAACCACTATACAACGAGGATTTGCAACGGTGCATTTAATAAAAGAGCCTAAGTATAATTTAGTGTACGGAGAAAGCGGAATTGAAAAAGAGGAAGGTAACAAATCGGGAGATAGCAGAAGTATAATAAAACTTTCTGAAGATAAAATACTTGTAGCCCTATGCGACGGTATGGGCAGCGGAGAGAGTGCCGAAAAAACAAGCGGAAGAGCGATAGGTCTGATTGAAAATTTTTACAAGGCAGGATTCGATAACGATTTGGTAATAGATTTGACGAACAAGATGCTGACTTTAAGG
Source organism: uncultured Eubacteriales bacterium (assembly GCA_949296455.1). Classification (GTDB taxonomy): domain Bacteria; phylum Bacillota; class Clostridia; order Christensenellales; family CALVMC01; genus CALVMC01. Next base: position 33,798 of record CASFOZ010000009.1, on the reverse strand, counting down.
AACGAAGAAAATTATTCTGCGCTTGACCTTGCGGTGGTAGACCTTGCAAGCGGAGAATGTGATTTCATAAAAATGGGGTCGAGAGAAACCGTTATTAAAAAAAGAGAAGGACTTGAAATAGTGGAGTGCAAGGCGGCGCCTGTGGGAATAATAGACAACGTAAAACCGATAACGGAACAAAAAAGACTTATAGGCGGAGATATAGTCGTAATGTGCAGCGACGGAGTGATAGACGGATTAGGCATAGAAGAACTTGAAAGAATGATAGATGCGGATAATTCCGTCAATCCTCAATTACTTGCGGATAAGATTATAGAGGCTGCAAAAAAGAAAGGTATTACCGACGATATGACCGTTCTTGCATTTCGTATATTTGAAAGACAAAGAAAACCTTTATATTGAATGTAAAAAATTTAAATTTATTTTTAAAAAGTTAAACCCCGTCTAACAATTGAAAACCGTATGTTTGACGGGGTTAATTTTAAATTAATTTGTGGAGTAACTTGTGGAAAAGTGTCTAACTTGCTAAAAATCGTATGTTTCATAGGGGTAAATCTATTAAAGAACAAGTTTAGACAGAGAACAAGTCTCAGTCAGAAGGTGAGTCTTGTTCCTTGTCCTGAGACGAGTCGGGGACAATATAGGATTTATCGGTTTTGATTTTTTTCTTCTTTTTATTGGACTCGAAGTTTTTTGAATCAGTCTGAGCATTATGTCCGTCGGTCTTAGCATTATGTTCGTCAGTTTGAGCATGTTGCTTGTCAGCGTGAATATTTTGCTCGTCAATCTGGGCGTTTTGTTCTTCTGCTTCGGAATGTAGCATTTGGCTTATGTTTTCGGAAGTTACTGTAGAGTTGTGTTTTGTATCGCCCCATTTACATTTAAAACTTAATGCTCCGCAAGTTATAGAGATGGCATATATAATCATAAAAAACGGAAAGCAGAAAACCGAAGGAAGAAGCCTTGAAAACTTTTTGACCGGTATTCTTTTCCGTTCGAGAAGCAGTGCAAGCAGTCCTTGCAGCATAAAAGGTATTAAGAAGGCAAAAACGATTATATATAGCATTAGCATACCTGTTTCGTAAACAAGTATCATGTAGCCTTCGGCAAGGTAGTAACTGAATAAAAATATATAGTAAGCCGGAAACCACAGGCATGCAACGCAAGCGGCGGGAATAAACAGTAATGTTAAAAACATATCGAGATAAGTGTATTTAAAAGTGTAAAGGAATTTAAAGCCCATCGGTAAAGCTTGTTTAAAAAACACTCTCATAAGACCGTAGCCCATGCGTTTGTGTCTTAAAAACGTTTCTTTTAACGAAGATTGCATTTCGTCATAGTAAATAGCGTCGTCCACATAATCAATCATTCTTTTTTCGTTAATTCTTTTAAGGGTAAATTCTGCGTCTTCGCTGAGTGAAGTGCAATCCCAACCCCCTGTTTCTTCGAAAACTTTTCGTGAAATCATCATTCCCGTTCCTATTAAAAGCTGAGGGATATTAAAAGCGCTTCTTACTCTGCAATTAAATCTGTTGTCTCTTATAGAATAGAGGGAAGTTATTCCGCTGTAAATATTCTGGTCATAGTTTTTTGCGTTACAGTATCCACGGGCGATTTGCGAACCGGAATCGAAAGCGTCGTTCATTTTGGTTATGAAATCGGGGTGAAGCATTGAATCGGCGTCGAATATAAGATAAGATTCGATTCCGTCCTCTTTTTTCATTAATATATCTATACCGTATTTTAAAGCGTAACCTTTTCTTGCTTCGTTCGGGTTGTTTTTAATTATTACTTCTGCACCTTGACTTTTTGCTATTTCGGCAGTGTTATCGGTGCAATTGTCGCAGACAACGAAAATTTTAATTTTTTCCTGAGGATAATTTTGAGATTTAATGGATTTAATAGTTTCCGCAATACAGTCTTCTTCGTTATGGGCGCAGATAATGATGCCGAAACTGTGGTCGATTGAACTTTTTTTATATTGTTTAGGTTTAAGAAAAGAAAAGACTATATAAAAAAATTGCGGAAGAAATCCTACCGTTACTATTACTATAAAAATGCAATTAAAGATATTTAAAATATCTAAAAATAAGTCCATTTTAACTCCGTAAATAAATTCAACATATACTCAGTCGTATAATTTTATCAATTTATTATAACTAAAGTATAAATCATTATTAAAAAAAGTCAAACAAAGATTAGTTATATTATAAAATAATAATAATTATTACCGCAAAGCACAAAATAATTATATGAATATTTTTTATAAACCTTTATTTTTATTGTTTATTCTCTGTTGTGTTTCCGATTTGGTAATAAGCAATATTAATAACGCAATAATGTTTGATTCAACTTGCACAATAGAAAGTTCTGTCGTGTCCGATAATTGTACTGCACGGTTTTCAAACAATAGCAAGGAATTTAACTTTAAAGTCGAAACGGTAAGTTATAAACAAAATATAAAAATAACTTATCTTGACCATACAATATACGAAAGTCAAACGGAGCAGAACCCTATAGCCTTAAAGCAGGCGCAAATGCTGGGCGGCACGGGAGCGCTTTTTGAAACTCTTGTAAACAACGGGGAAAATTTAAGAAATATAGTAAATTATCTTTATCCTGAATTGTTTGATAAAATCGAAGCCGTTATAAAAACCTATGAAAAAGAAGCGGTTGACGCAAAAGCCTATATCAAAAGAAATGAAAGCGGAGTAACTTTTACCTATACCGATGAACTTAAAGGCAAAGAGGCAGACCGATACAGTCTTTTTAAAGAATTATTTGAAAGAGAGGAAAAGACGGTCGAACTTTCGATAAAAGAAACGCAGCCTGATATTACAAGAAACGAACTTGAAAAATGTTCTTATTGCGTTGCGAGCGCAAAGACAGATTATTCAAATTCGCCATCCGGCAGAAAAAACAATATCGCCGTTGCGTCTTGTGCTTTATTCGGAAAAGAGATTGCCGACGGAGAAATATTTTCTTTCAACGAAACGGTTGGAGAGCGCACAAAAGAACGAGGATATGAAAAAGCGAAAACAATTGTAGGTGGGAGATATGTTGAAGATTACGGCGGCGGAGTGTGTCAGGTGGCAACAACCCTTTTCAATGCTTTACTGAAAGCCGGTTTTACAATTATTGAAAGCAGTAATCACAGTATCGCACCTTCATATGTCGGAATAGCAAGAGATGCAATGGTATCCTCTTTCAGCGATTTGAAAATGAAAAACGAAACGGGAAGTCCGGTATTTATAACGGGAAAGGCGGACGGGAAAGAACTTTTGTTTGAAATATATTCAGCCGACAAAAACCGTGAGATAAAATTATCGGGTGTCGTGATAAAGGTAATCAAAGCGCCCGAGCCTGAATATATTTACGGAACGGAAAACAAATACGGAACGCAAGAGAAAGAGGGATACGTTTTGGAAAAAAGCAGAGAAGGATATATATGCGAATTATATGCCGATATATATGAAGGTGAAGAATTTAAAGTAAGAAAACTTTTAAGAAAAAACTATTATCCCCCGTCAAAAGGAATAATTTATATATATCAATCTCAGCAAGAGACAATTGAAGAAAACAATGGTTAAATTTATGTTTTAAAATATTTTTTAAAGAAACACCCTGTGTTTTAAGGGGGTAAAATTAAAAACGGTTAAAAAATAAAAGTTAAAACGATTATCAAAAACGCAGGCAAACCCTGCGTTTTACGGTACTAATTCGATTTTTCAGAACAAATTGACTTTTAACAATTTTAAAAAATGAATTTACCTTTATTTGCTTCAACAACACACTTCTGCGTAATTCAATGCTATTAAGCTTTTCAAAGTATTATTTTCGAGCATATTAATCTTATCCTGATTTAAATTTTTTTCGCAAGACAAAAGAGAGAACAAATCAAGAAGTTTGAACAGCATGCACGCCGTTTCTTTAACTATATTGTTTTTAGGAAGGAAGGTTTGCTGTTTTACAGACATGCAGTTAAAAGCGCCGCAATTTGCAGTAAAATAAAGTTCCTCTAAAATTTTCATATTCGAGCATTGAACCCGCAAAATATAATCCGCTATCGATATGTTTACGCTGTGACAGCTTTTCAGAAATTCTATGGAAGTTATTACGGATTTAGTCGTGTTTATAGCTCTCGTAAGATTTCTTATGAGCCTTGAAGAACCTGGAATTTCCGGCGGGCAGTGCGGACACATAAAGCCGTCGTCCTGTCCGCAATAAAGAGAAGGTTCGGGACAAGGATGGGGCGGACACGGCGGAGTTTTTTTAAAGAAAAAGTCATTGAAGAATTCGTCTTTCATGGCCTCTTCTTTTTGCTTAACGGCCTGTTTTGGGGAGCAAGGCGGCTTGCAGTCGGGAAGTTTGTATTTCAGAGAAAAACTTTTTTCGTCGGACTGAGACTGAAAACCTTCTTCTTTGATTTTATTATTGTAATCTACCGCCATTTTCAATATGGCCTTTTCGGATGGAAGAAGTTCGTAGTTTCGCATAATATTCTCCTCGGTTTTTTAATAGTTTATTCTGCTTATTGTCTAAAAGTTACATTTATTTTGCATAATTTTATAAAGTTGAAATTTCGAAAATTCCAAGTGACAGATATAGCGATAGTATAAGGCAAGACAGATATAGAGATAGTATAAGGTTAGACAGATATAGCGATAGCATAAGGCAGGATAGATACAGTGATAATATAAGGCAAGATGTTATAAGAAAAGATATATTAGTAATTTGAAGTAAAAGCGATTATTTAATCGCATCGGTTAAAAAAAGCCTGTTCGGGTTTCCGATAAAAACATTATTGAATGAAATGTATATATCTCATTAAAAGAATATATTATAAACAACAGCTGCTATAATAATCAATAAAAATCAAGAAAACAGCAAAAAATTGCTGTAAAGAAACTCGTAAAACTAATACATATTTTGCTTTAAGGTGAAAAAATTATATTAATGCTTGATTTTTTTAATTTCAAACTGCTATAATATGGAATATATGAATGAAAAATTATTGACTCCGCTACTGCTGTGGGATTATTACAACCCTGTAAAAGAGAACTTTGATTTGACTTTTAAAAAACAATACAGCATTGACGGAATAAAAATAAGAGAATGTTATTATACAGTAAAAACCCTTGCCGACGGAAAGATAAGAGGATATATGGCTATGGCTATTCCGGAAGGGGAAAAAGGACCCTTTCCTGCGGCAGTTAGTATTTTCGATTTGGACAGAGACCCTGATTTGAACAATGCAATTAATGCGGCCAAGATGGGTTTTGTCGGAGTGGTTATAGATTATTCGGGAAGAAAAGGCAAGAAAAGCGGATTTACAAGTTATCCGAAAAGTCTATCCTATTGTAATGTCGCAGAAAACGACCAAAGAATATGGCTGGCAGGCGACAACATAAAAGAATCCGCATGGTTTATATGGGCTCAGGTTTTAAGAAGAGCTATTTCCGTTTTATGTAAACAGACTTTTATCGATAAGAAAAGAATAGCGTTAATCGGCGTGGGTTATGCAACTAACCTTTTATGGCAGGTAGGAACAATGGACGGTAGGGTCAGCGCCATGGTTGCCGTGAACGGTGCAGGGTGGAACGGGTACGGAGAGCATTTTTTATCAGTCGGCGGCGACGAGTCTGCAAAGTGGCTTGTAGGTATAGCTTCGCAGGCGTATATGCCTTATGTGCATTGTCCCGTTATGGTTATAGCTCCAACTAATTCCGTTGTGACAAATTTTGAAAAACTTTTTGAAAATGTTTCTTATGTATCTTCAAAAAACAAGGTAAATTTAATAGCGGTTCCGAACAGAAGAAATCAGATTGACAGAAAAAGCTTCGAAAATATCGGTATATGGTTAAAAAATTGTTTCGAGGGAAAATCCTTTCCTTCGTTGCCGGTGTTAAATGTCAGAAAAAACGAAAAGACTTTTATGCTTGAAGCTAAATGCGATGTCAGTGAATTGAGAGTAAAGAATGCAGAATTTTATTATGCTTACGGAGAAGAAAATTCTTCTTTAAGGCAATGGCACAGAAGTTCTTCTTTTGAAAAGGAAAACGGAATAAATCTCAGTTCCGAGATTGAGTTTATCAGTAAAAATGATAAGGTGTATACCTTTTTCAGCGTGGAATACGATAACGGAATAAAGGTTTCGAGCAAGGAATTAATAATTACTGCGGACAGCAAAGCTGATATAAACGAAAACAGAAGAATGAGAAAAATATATGCGAAAAATTATAATTTTGATGAGTTTGTAGCGGAAAGCAATAAGCTTGTGGCATCAGACGACGAAGTCGTACTAAAAAAAGGTTATATGGATATCGAAGGCATAAGCGTTGTTGAAGGAAATCTTGTCAGCTGCATATTTTCCGACATAAGATACAGAGGCGTTAATGACAGTATTCTTCAATTCGATATTTATGCAGACACGCCGGTTGAGGTTACCGTAAAACTTTATGCCGAAGAAGAAGACGGTGAAATTTGTTATTCGGTAACGGAAACGGTAAATTCCGATAAATGGGAAAAGCTTTCGTTTATGCCGTCCGATTTCAAAAATTCGGAAATGATATCTTTGAAAGATTGGAAAGAAGTCAAGAGAATTTCTTTTGAGAAGGCTTCCGATTATATTATAAACAATATTTTATGGATATAATCGGATAATATTCGGATATAAATAAAATGGAATAATGGAAGAAAAAGAATATCTTGCAGAACCTGAAAAAGGCAACGAAGAAATATTGTTGGAGAAAAAGGAAATAAAGAGCAGAAAGGTCGGTATAGCCGTAATTTCAGTATTACTTGTGTTGCTTGCTTTTTTTCTTTTTCTTTTTTATTTCTTTTCAAGTCCTGTATGGATAAAAGGCAATTCAATGGAACCATTTTTAAGCGACACGACACAGGACAGGGTCATACTTTTAAAACACGGATACGAACTCGAATACGGAGATATAGTGGTATTTGAAAGAGAAGCCGAAGGAGAACTGAAACAGGTAATAAAAAGAGTGGTAGGACTTCCCGGTGACACTATTCAGATAAAAGGGGGGCTTTTATACCGTAACGGGGAAGCAATAGAAGAAGATTATGTTGCCGACGAAAATATCGATTTATTTAAATATACCGAAAATTACACTGTAGGAGAAGGAGAAATTTATGTTCTCGGCGATAACAGGATAGTGAGCCTTGACAGCAGCGTATACGGTGCGGTAAGACTGAGCGCCGTTGTCGGGAAAGCCGTATTTCTGATAGGCGAAGGGAAAAGTCTATTTATAGGTTGATTTGAAATCAGATAAAACAGACGAAAGGTAAATTGAGTTAAATTTTTACAGTGCAGGACTAAAACCGACAGGGTATTAAATGTGGTGTAAAACGGGAACGGTTACAAATATGAATTTCGGTATAATAAGAGAAGCTTTAAATGAAATCGCAGAAAGATACAGAAAAATTAAAATAAATAAAAAACAAACAAAGGAGAGAAATTATGGAATTTAAAGGAAGCAGAACCGAAAAAAATCTTATGGAAGCATTTGCCGGAGAGAGTCAGGCTCGTAATAAGTACAGTTATTATGCAAGCAAGGCAAAGAAAGACGGATTCGAACAGATAAGCGCAATCTTCTCAGAAACCGCCGACAACGAAAAAGAACACGCAAAAATGTGGTTCAAATTATTCCACGGAATAGGAACAACGGAAGAAAATCTTCTTGACGCAGCAGCCGGAGAACACGAAGAATGGGTAAAAATGTATAAAGAATTTGCCGATATAGCAAGGGAAGAAGGCTTTATCGAAATAGCCGTAAAGCTCGATAATGTCGCAAAAATAGAAAAGGCACACGAGGAAAGATACAGAGCGTTGGCAAAAAGCGTTAAAGAAAAAAGAGTATTCGAAAAAGAAAAGGAAGAAGTATGGGTTTGCAGAAACTGCGGCCATATAGCAAAAGGTAAATCCGCACCGTCGGTATGTCCTACTTGCGACCACCCGCAGGCATACTTCGAACTAAGAAAGGAAAACTATTAATTTAAAAACCGTAAAAGGTATTTATGGTTTTAAAATAAAATATCAAAAAAAATCCGAATTTTAATTTCGGATTTTTTTATAGAGCATTATATTGTTTCCGCTGCTTTATAAAGACTTGATTTTGTATTTTTAACTCAAAACAGCGTTTTTCAAACTATAAAAATTCTGTCGTTACGACTAATAGTAAAGCCTTGTATTATATAAATATTTAAATAATTGTTAGAAAAATACGATACAATATATTGTGGTCGTTTTTAAAAAATTATACAATATATTGCGATTTTTTTTATTCTTTTTCCTTGACAAAGGTAATATAAATATTGTAATATTTCTCTACTGAAGAAGACCGGACAACATTAGAGCAATAAGGAGGGTGTATTATGATAACGAAAATTACAAAAAGAGACGGAAGGGTTGTTCCTTTTAATGTCGAAAAAATTGCGCAGGCTATTTTCAAAGCGGCAAAGTCGGTAGGCGGAAACGATTTCGACGAAGCTTTGGAAATTGCAAATCTCGTTTGCGATAAAATCGAAAGGGATATGGGTAAAAGTGTTCCAAGCGTCGAACAGGTGCAGGACGCAGTCGAATATATACTCGTAGAAACAGGTCACGCAAAAACTGCCAAAAGCTATATTCTTTACCGTGCAGAGCGTAACAGAATAAGAGAAATGAACAGTAAACTTATGAAGATTTACGAAGACCTTACCTTTAAATCTTCAAAAGAAGTCGATGTTAAAAGAGAGAACGCAAACATAGACGGCGATACCGCAATGGGTACTATGCTCAGGTACGGTTCGGAAGGCGCCAAGCAGTTCAATGAAATTTATGTCCTCGACCCAAAACACTCTCACGCTCATATAAACGGAGATATACATATACACGATTTGGATTTTTACACCCTTACCACAACTTGCTGTCAGATAGACCTTATTAAACTCTTTAACGGAGGATTTTCTACAGGACACGGATTTTTAAGAGAGCCTAACGATATCTCTTCGTATTCGGCGCTTGCCGCTATCGCAATTCAGTCTAATCAGAACGACCAGCACGGCGGTCAAAGTATTCCTAACTTCGAATATGCTATGGCACCCGGCGTAAAGAAAACTTATAAAAAATTATATTTTCAGAATTTAGCAAAACATTTGGAAATCGTTTCCGGTAAGGAATGTCTCGATTTTGTCAAAAAGTGCGGCGCAGAAATCAAAGAAGAACTTAACTTGGAGCCGGCATTACAAACTTCCCCCAAATATTTCGAGGCCGAACGCAAAAAACTTGCTGAAAAATTCGACGAAAAGGAAATAGGAAAGGCACAGCATTTCGCTACCGAAAAGGCGGTATCCGAAACGGACAGAGCCACTTATCAGGCAATGGAAGCCCTCGTGCACAATCTCAACACGATGCATTCGAGAGCGGGCGCACAGATACCTTTCAGTTCTATAAATTACGGTACCGATACTTCCCCCGAAGGAAGAATGGTTATAAAGAATATTCTTCTTGCAACCGAAAAGGGTTTAGGCAACGGCGAAACAGCAATTTTCCCTATACATATCTTTAAAGTAAAAGAAGGAATAAATTATAACGAAGGAGACCCCAACTACGATTTGTTTAAATTGTCCATTAGGGTTTCGGCAAAAAGACTTTTCCCGAATTATTCTTTTATCGACGCACCTTACAATCTCAAATATTATAAAGAGGGCGATTACAATACGGAAGTAGCTTATATGGGTTGCAGAACGAGGGTAATAGGAAATTATTACGACAAGTCGAGAGAAATCGTAACGGGCAGAGGAAATCTGAGTTTTACCTCTATTAATCTTCCCCGTCTCGGTATAAACGCAAATAAAGATATAGATAAATTCTTTGCAAGTCTCGACGAAATGCTTTCTTTATGCTGCGACCAGCTTATGGCAAGATATAAAATTCAGGCTGCTAAAAAGGTAAGAAATTATCCTTTCCTTATGGGTCAGGGTATATGGATAGACAGCGACAAACTTTCCATAGACGATGAAGTAGGGGAAGTTTTAAAGCACGGAACGCTCAGCGTAGGTTTTATAGGTCTTGCCGAAACCCTTGTGGCTCTTATAGGCAAGCACCACGGCGAGAGCGAAGAAGCTTGGAATTTAGGGTACAAAATCGTTAAATATATGCGTGACTACTTAGAAAAAAAGACCGAGGAGACAGGCTTCAATTATACCCTTCTTGCGACTCCGGCAGAAGGACTTTCGGGACGCTTTGTCAGAATAGACAGAAAAAAATACGGCAAAATACCGGGAATTACCGACAGAGAATATTACACAAACTCATTCCATATTCCCGTTTACTATCCGATAAACGCATTCAAAAAGATAAGAAAGGAAGGTCCTTTCCACGAACTTACTAACGCCGGGCATATAAGTTACGTCGAGCTTGACGGAGACCCCTTACAGAACCTCGAAGCTTTCGAAAAAATAATAAGATGTATGAAAGAAAACGGAGTAGGATACGGTTCCATTAATCACCCGGTAGACAGAGACCCTTGCTGCGGATACAACGGTATCATTAACAACAAATGTCCTAAATGCGGAAGAGAAGAAAACGACGGCGGCGTCGGCTTTGAAAGAATACGCAGAATTACGGGATATCTCGTAGGAACTCTCGACAGATTCAACAACGCCAAAAAGGCCGAAGTCGAAGACAGAGTAAAGCACGATGTCTGATATAAGAATTGCCGGTATAGTCGAAGAATCCATAGTAGACGGACCGGGTATAAGATATACCGTTTTCACGCAAGGCTGCCCGCATCACTGCCCGGGGTGTCATAATCCCGAAACCCACGATTTTACAAAGGGCAGGTTAGAGAGCATAGATAAAATTGTTTCCGATATAGGGGAAAATCCCCTTCTTTCGGGAATTACGGTATCGGGCGGAGAACCTTTTGTTCAAGCGGATAAGGTGCTCGAACTTGTCAAAAAGGTCAAGGAAAAGTATAATCTCAGCGTTATGATATATTCGGGATATACATACGAAGAACTCAGAGAAAAAAAAGATAAAAATATCGACGAACTTTTAAATATATGCGATATTCTGACCGACGGAAGGTTTGTCGAAAAACTCAAAGATTACGAACTGACTTATAGAGGAAGTTCGAATCAAAGGGTAATAGACTTGAAAAAAACACGGGAAAACAATAAAATAATTTTATACGACCTTAAAAATACAAGCGTATACGGTTAAAAAAAGAGTCCTAAAGACTCTTTTTTAATTTCGTATTCTTTTTTTAAATGTGTTAAAAATCTAAATAAATGCTGATTTTTTCCTATTATTTTATTATAAAAAAATATTTGTAATAAATTTATAATTGTGCTAATATATGAGTATATTATTAAATGATATAAAAATTCAGAATGTAACAGTTGCTTCTTGGGAGGTATATAATGGCAAAAACTTACGAAATAGTTTACGAGACAAACGGCGGTAAACTTTACGATGAAAGCGGAGAGATAAAATCAAGCAAATTTCTTCCGGGAGAATTGCTTGTTATACCGAGTGTCCCCGTTAAGGATTTTGAATTATTCGACGGCTGGTATCTCGACGAGGATTTCGCTCATCCTCTGGATTTTTGCTATATGCCAAGGCAGGACTTTGTCGTATATGCTAAATGGAAACCGGCTTACTATATAATTTATCTTGAAAGCAACGGAGGTATCGTAACAAGTATTGACGACGAAAGCGAAGACGGGCAAACCGAATACCTTGCCATTAAGGTCAGAGCAGGCGATAAAATCAGACTTCCGAAAGCGACAAACGAAGGCGATAAATTTTTAGGGTGGTTCAAGGACAGAGACCTTACAGAACCTTTTGACCTCGAATATATGCCCGAAGAAGATATTACAGTCTATGCAAAATGGGAAGTAAGGAAAAAAGGCGAACCTCAGAAAATCACCGTTAAAAGAAAGGTTACGACAACAACTGTCGAGAAGGTTATCACTCATAACAGAATCGCTCTCGATGCGCCCGCTTATAAATTTAAAATTTCAAGACAGGATATACTTGACTTCGTTGAAAGTATGAACTACGAACTTATCAGCGACAGTCAGACTAATGCCAAGAAAAAGAAAAACGAATATAAATTCCCTGTTATGACCGATATAAGAGAGAGAACCAACGATAAAGGTTTCGACAGTTTAAAGTGCGGCAAATGGACCTTCGCTTTACTCAAAGAAAAGAAAGATGTTCTTAAAATCACTGCAAGAATGAATGAGGAAATGGCAAATCACATGAGGGCTTCGGGTCACGAGGCTGTAAGAAGCTTATTCCCCAAAGGCGAATACTGGTACGATGTCGTTATCGATACCTCTTTCGACAGTAAAAGGGAAGTTTATTCCTATCTCGAAGAATGGTATTTCTTTGTTTTAGGTCTTTATTACACATATAATACCGCAAAAGACGATTACGAAACGGACGAGGCTGCCGCTATAAAAGAAGAAAACGATATTGCAAGCGATATCAAAGCCAACGAAAAGACTAAAGACGAACTGTTCGACGAAAAAATTAAAATCTTTACGGCTGCGGTTAAAGCCTTTAAAGACAGTATTAAACTCGAATTCAGTATGTCCAAACAGAAAATTACCGATTATGTCAAAGAAACTCAACCTGAGTACTGTACCATTATCGAAAGAGAAAAAACAAAAACCGGCTTAATTCTTCCTAACAGCTTTAACTGGAACAACAGAACCTATCTTATGGTTTACGAGAAAAAAGGCGTTGTAAAAATGGTTTGCAGATGTTCCGACGCCTATGCCGACAATCTTTCGCTGACTCACGTTGAGGTTTGCAGAAGCAGATTCCCGAAAGGCAAAAACTGGTACGATGTGGTAATTGACGGTACTTTCAGTACAGAACAGGAAGTATGGGATATTATAGAAGCCTGCCGTGAGTTTGTTATCGCAAGCAATGAACAGAGTCAGGAAATTGACGAAAAAGAAATAGAAAAAACACTTTAAAAAACAAAGTCCGCATATTTTGCGGGCTTTTTATTTATGGGGGAAAAGTATGAACGAAACGGAAAAACTTACTTTAAAAGAAAAAACAGAATTATGTTCGGGTAAAAGTTTTTGGTATACAAAAGATTTTCCCGATAAGCAAATATCTTCAATGTGTATTACCGACGGTCCGCACGGGGTAAGAAAGCAAAAAGGCGGGGAGGAAATGGATATTTCCGAAAACGAAATTTCTACATGTTTTCCCACAGCTTGTCTTTCCGCTTGCTCGTGGGACGAAAATTTACTCTTTAAAATGGGCGAAGCTATAGCTCAGGAATGTTTGCATTATAATGTAGGGATTATTTTGGGTCCCGGCGTGAATATAAAAAGAAGTCCTTATTGCGGAAGAAATTTCGAGTATTTCAGCGAAGACCCTTTACTTTCCGGAAAACTCGGCGCCGCTTGGGTTAAAGGGGTGCAAAGCAAAGGAGTAGGAGCTTGCGTCAAACACTTTGCAGGAAACAACCGTGAAAAAAACAGAATGAACTGCGACAGCCTTATCGACGAAAGAGCCCTTCGTGAAATTTATCTTAAAAGTTTCGAAATAGCAATTAAAGAAGGAAAACCGGCTTCCGTTATGAGTGCATATAATCTATTAAACGGAATTTATTGCAGCGACAACGCCTTTCTTCTTAACGATGTACTCAGAAAAGAATGGGGCTTTTCCGGCTTTACCGTTTCCGATTGGGGCGGAGTCAACAACAGAACATTTGCTTTTGCGGCAGGACTCGACCTTGAAATGCCGTCTTCAAAAGGTTATTTTGACAAACAGGTTTTAAGAGATATTTCCGAACGCAGACTTAACGAATTAAAGGTTGACAGCAGCGCAAACAGAGTGCTTTATGCTATCAACAAGTACAACAGAAACGAAAATGCCGAAGTCGATTTTGAAAGGCACGACGCCTTGGCAAGGGAAATAGCCGCAAAGTCGGCAGTTTTGCTTAAAAACGAAGACGAAATACTTCCAATCAAAAAAGACGAAAAAATTGCATTGGTAGGCGAGTTTTCCGAAAAATACCGTTTCCAGGGAGCAGGCTCTTCACTTATCAATGCTTATAAAATTACAAACATAAAACAGGGACTCGAAGAAAGCGGAGTTAATTTCGATTATTATAAAGGATACGGAAAGGACTCCGACCTCAAAGAATTCCTCGAAAAGGCGTCCGATTACGATAAAATTATTTTTGTTGCGGGACTTTCGGAAGCCTTGGAGTCGGAAGGCTTCGACAGAGAGAGTTTTAATCTTCCTTCCGAACAGACCGACGCTATAAACGCAATTTCGGAAATCAATCCCAATATTATTACCGTTCTTGTCGCAGGTTCGCCCGTTGACCTTTCTTTCGACCAAAATGTAAAAGGATTATTGAATCTCTATCTTGCAGGTCAGGCAGGGGGACTTGCTTGCGCCGATATTCTTACCGGTAAAGTCAATCCCTCGGGTAAACTTGCCGAAACATATCCTTTAAGATACGGCGACCTTCCTTGTTCCGAAGAGTACGGCGCATTTCAGCGTCAGGAAAAATATATAGAAAGCATATATGTCGGATACCGTTATTACGATACCGCAAAAGTTAAGGTCAAATATCCTTTCGGGTTCGGTCTCAGTTATACTTCTTTCGAGTATTCCGATATCAATGTAGAAAGAAGAGGCGATGTTTATATCGTATCTTTCAATGTTAAAAACAAGGGTACTGTTCAAGGGGAAGAAATAAGTCAGGTTTATATCAAAAAGCCTTCTGAAAATTTCTATAATCCTTCAAAAGAACTCGTCGGATTTGCCAAAACCCTGCTCGATGCTGGAGAAAGCAAAACCGTTTCCGTTTCCGTTCCCGTAACTTCTTTGGAAGTATATTGTCCTTCCGAAAAAAGGTTTATAGCTGAAAAAGGAGAATATACATTCTTCGTAGGCGGTTCGAGTGCGGATACGCCGCTTAAAACCAAGGTCGTCTCAGGTAACGAATATGCAGAAAAACAGCAGGTTTCAAAATGGTATTTCGAACCTAACGCTATTCCGTCCGATAGCGACTTTGAAAGCGTATACGGAAAAATTCCTCAGCAGAAGGTTTATAAAAAAGGAAATTACGACGATACTTGCACCCTTGCCGAAGTTAAAAAATCTTCTCTTATTATCAAATTGGTATATAAGATTATCGAAAGCATAATGGCTAAAAAATGCGGCGGCAAGGATTATTCCAATCCGCAGTTTAAAATGATGATGGAGTCTGCCGCAAATATACCTTTCAAAAACATGAAACTTATGAGCGCAGATATGCTTCCGCCAAAGGTTATAGACGGTCTTATAGAGTTTTCGAACGGAAGAATATTTAAAGGCATTAAAAAAATGTGCGCAAAAGAAAAAGATTAATCGGTTTACCGTTTTAAAATTATCTTTAACTAATAAGGTATTGTTTATATTTATAATTATCGATAATTTCATTTAATATAATTTAATTTTTTAAATTCATAACTTATTATGATTGACATAAAAAAACGGCGTTTATCGCCGTTTTTTCTTTTTAAAGATTAAATTTATTTTTTAGACTTTTCGCACTCTTCGATATATTGAAGCATTATCTCTGCGCTTGCCGTGTTAGTTGCAAGAGGTATGTTCTGCACATCGCAAAGCCTTAAAAGAGCGGATACATCTGGTTCGTGCGGCTGAGCGGTAAGGGGGTCTCTTAAAAATATAACGAGATTAAGTTTCCCGTCGGCTATCATAGAGCCTATCTGCTGGTCGCCGCCCAAAGGACCGCTTTTCATTCTTTTTATCGGAAGAGCCGTTTCGCCCATAACCAAAGTTCCCGTAGTTCCCGTTGCATAAAGTTCATGATTTTTCAGAACTTCTTTATATTTAATTGCAAGTTTAATCATTTCGTCTTTCTTTTTGTCGTGTGCTATAAGCGCTATTTTCATATTCCACCTCGCTTATGAAATTATAGCAAATAAGTTTTTTTTAGTCAATCGAACCTTTTTTCGGAATATATTATTGAAGAATATTTTTTATTTGTGCTATAATAAAAAAAATGGTTCCTAAAATAGATAAAATAATCAAATCGAAAAGAAAAAGTTATACTTTAATTATCGGAGATAAAGCAGAACTTATTGTAAAAGTTCCGCTTTACGCACGCAAAGAAAAGATAGAAAATCTTGTTCTTTCTAAAAAAGATTGGATTCTTGAAAAACAACAAGAGATAAGAGCTCAGCTTGCCGCATATCCCGTACATAAATTTGTAAAGGGAGAAAGATTTCTCGTTTTAGGATTCTATTATCTTCTCGATTTTCAGCCTGTGAAAAAGTGCTGTATAGCGGAAAATAAACTTGTCGTTCCCGACAAATTCAAAAAAGACGCAAAAAGCGCAGTAGTAAAATGGTATAAATCAAACGCCAAAAAATTTCTCTTTGAAAAGGCCGATTATTTTTCCGCAATCACCGGCTTCACTTTTTCCAAACTTTCGCTTTCGGGCGCAACGAGCAGATGGGGTTCTTGCAGCTCTAAAAACAGTATCAATTTAAATTTTAAACTTTTAATGTGCCCCGAAAAAATTATCGATTATGTAGTAGTACACGAACTTTGTCATATAAAACATAAAAATCATAAAAAAGAATTCTGGAACGAAGTCGCAAACATAATCCCCGATTATCAGGAAAGAAGAAATTGGCTCAAAAACAACAGAATGATATTGTCCGATTTATAATTCGATATAAAATTTTTTGTTTTAATATATAATTTTATATTGCGTTTTCAATAACCGTTAAAAAGGTTGTTTTGTCTTTTTAATGTTAGGAAAATAAATTCAAAAATTAAAATATTTCAGAAAAATAATAATTAAAACCGTTAATTTAAAAATAAAAAAACATTAAAATTCTGCTGTCAAGCGTTTTCGACAAAATTTTCAAAAAAAGTATGCATCAGTGGATAACTCGGTGGATAATGTGGATAACTTGCCTTTTTAAGTGGACAACCTTCTAATGTATTTTTCTGTCGGTTTTTACGGTTTTTTTTGTGGATAACTCGGTGGATTTGCTGTAGACTATTTACTTAACAGTTAATATGGTATATAATTAAATTATATATTTTTATGTTTTATTTGTTTTTCAAAAGCATAAATTATACGGTAAAAAAATTTCGGAGAATGTTATGAAAAGTTACGAAGAAAATTTTAAATTGTGGGTTAACAATGTTTCGTCAGAAGAAAAACAAGAGTTGATTTCGATAAGTTCCGACGATAAGGAAATAAGAGAAAGATTTTCTCTTCCCTTGGAATTCGGCACTGCGGGTATGAGAGGAGTTTTGGGACTCGGCACTCAAAGAATGAATGTTTATACCGTAAGAAGAGCAAGTATAGGACTTGCAAAATTTATACTGTCGTGCGGTGAAGACGCCGTTAAAAGGGGCGTAGTCATATCCTACGACACAAGAAGAATGTCGTTCGAGTTCGCTCTCGAAACTGCAAAAACCCTTGCTTCTTTTAAGATTAACGCAAAAATTTTCGAAGACGTCAGGCCGGTTCCTATATGTTCTTTTGCGGTACGCCATTACAATGCCGCAGCCGGAGTTATGATAACCGCAAGCCATAACCCCAAACAGTATAACGGTTATAAGGTTTACGGACCCGACGGAGCACAGATGTCGCCCGAGGATACGGCAGAAGTGGTTAAATTCATTGAAAAGGCGGATTATTT
The DNA here is from genome assembly GCA_949296455.1 of uncultured Eubacteriales bacterium. Taxonomy (GTDB): domain Bacteria; phylum Bacillota; class Clostridia; order Christensenellales; family CALVMC01; genus CALVMC01. Next base: position 16,080 of record CASFOZ010000009.1, on the reverse strand, counting down.
CGAAAAATGTTCGGCTGATATTTCACTTTACAAAAAAGAAGATTTTTCAGGTAAAGACAAATATAAAATAAACGATTATATAGAAATTATCGGAAAAAGCCTTGACGAAAAATACTTTGCCGAAATCGAAAAACTTTCTCTGTCGCCTAAGGAAGTAAAAAAGGACGGAGCCGATTTAAAACTTGTTTATACCCCTATTCACGGTTCGGGATATAAACCGGTAACGGAAATCTTAAAGAGATTGAAAATCAATTTCAATATCGTCGAAGAACAAAAGAATCCCGATTCCGATTTTTCTACCGTTCCCGTTCCCAATCCCGAACAACCCGAAGCTTTAAAAATGGGAATAAACCTTGCCGAAAAAATCGGCGGTGAAGTAGTTATCGGCACCGACCCCGATTGCGACCGTATGGGTATTGCTTTAAAAAACGATAAAGAGTTTGTGCTTTTAACGGGAAATCAGATTGGCGTTTTACTTTTGAATTATATTATCGAAAGAAAACAAGAAGAGGGAAAACTTAAACCGAACGATGCCGTGGTCAAGTCCATAGTTACAACAAGGCTTACCGAAAAAATTGCCGAAAGCGCAGGAATAAATACCTTTACCGTTCTTACCGGATTTAAATTTATAGGCGAGAAGATTAAAGAGTGGGAAGAAAACGGTAAGTATAATTTTCTTTTCGGCTTCGAAGAAAGTTACGGGTACCTTGCCGGAACTCACGCAAGAGACAAGGACGCAGTAGTTGCCTCTATGCTCTTTTCGGAAATGGTTTGTTATTATAAATCACACGGACAAAGCGTTTATAATAAACTCATAGAACTTTACGAAAAATACGGCTATTACAGAGAAAGCAGTAACTCTATTTTCTATGACGGACTTGACGGAATGGATAAAATGAAAAAAATTATGGATAAACTGCGTAAGAATCCGCCCGAGCAAATAGCCGGATTAAAGGTTTTATCGGTTGTCGATTATCTTAATTCCGAAAAGGTATGTTCGGACGGGAAAAAAGAAATAATTTCTCTTCCCAAAACAAACGCTCTCGAATACAATCTCGAAAACAATTCATGGGTAACCGTAAGACCTTCGGGGACCGAGCCTAAAATAAAAATTTATACCGCAGCCGTCGCAAAGTCTTTTAAAGATGCGAAAGAAATAAACGAAGCTTTAAAAGAAGAAACTTTAAAAAAATGCTGATATTATAGCAGATTCAAAGTTAAAAAGTTTATTTAACTTATAAAAAATATATAAAAGAGCCGTATTTATTAAAAACACGAAGGTTTTTAGGTTGATAGATACGGCTTTTTAATTATTTAATTTTAAACTGTATGGGAAGATAAGCTTTGTATTTAAGTAAATTTATGTCTTTAATATTTTTTTTATTTTGTTGAAAAACTTGAACTTCTTTAAAAATTTAAGGGTAGCCGTGCCCGCTTTTCGCATAATTATACGAAGCGGAAAATCTACGGCAATCAGGGCAAATAAAAATCCCGCCGCATGATAATATTCGATTTTACCGCCGTTAAGAAGGTAAACCGTAAAAAAGAATATTAATCCCGAAAAAACTATGTACACCATGTCGAGAAAAAATTCTATCAGTCTGTGAAACCCGAAAACAAATCTTATTATATAAAACATTTCAAACATTACTGCGGCAATGGCACCGGCAAGCAGACAGAAAGAAAATTCTTTTAATTGCGTTAAAGGATTGTTAATCATTATTTTATTATTCTTTTTATAAAACTTTCTTTTTTGCGCGCCGACGAATATTTAATAAGCGACGCCGTTCCCGTAAGGACAATTATCCCTTCCTCGACGGAAAGTTTAACTACTTCGAAATCCGTTCCGCAAAGGGTTATATTGCCTTGTGCAAGATTTAATATTACTTGTTTCTCGTCAAACGAAACAACATTCGTTACTGCGCTGATTGTTATAGTGTTCCCCGAAATATTAAGGGTATGAGTCTTTTCCGTTTTAGTTTCCATTTCAACCTCTTATACTTTTTTTGTATAATATATTCCCGAAAGGAAACAATATTGACAAAACGGAGGATTTTTTATGGAAAAAGAACTTGTCAGTATTGAAGAACAAATTTTAAACAGCATTTTTAAATGTGCAAAAACCGCAACCGCAAGTATAGAAGCGGTAAAGAACGAAACAAACGACGATAAATTAAAAGATATTCTGAACGAACAATTCCAAAACTACAAAGATTACGAAAGTCAGGCGGCTTGTAAACTTTATTCTATGGGCAGCGAACCGAAAGGAATGAATTCTATCTCGAAAGCAATGATTTGGAGTAATATAAAACTTAAAACTTTAACCGACGAAAGTTCGAGCAATATTTCCAATATGCTTATCCAGGGAACGAACATGGGAATTTTAGATGTTCAAAAGGAAATAAACGATGTTGACAACACCGTTTCGGAAGATACAAAAAATCTCGCTCAGAATATGATAAATATGATGGCTGACAATATTAATCAGTTAAAAGTTTATCTGTAAAGCTTTTGTTACCGCTTAAATAATTTATAATATTTTCCTTTGCTTGTTTCGGTTTTTTAAAAACCATAAAAACCGATATTATTTCAAATTTTTAAAGGCATAGTATTATTTGATTTAAAGTATCGAAAAACAAAGAAAAGCAATCGTATATTTTTTTCGATTGCTTTCTTTTCGGTTGAAATATGTTTGCCCTTCTGTTATAATTTAACAGAGGAAATTATGAAATACGGTGTTATCGATATAGGAAGCAATTCCGTTCGTCTGATGCTCAGCGAAAACAATGAGTCTTTGTATAAAAAAATTGCAACAACAAAAATTGCAGACCAGCTTGCGTTTACAGGGCTTTTACAAAAAAAAGCAATGGTCAATACAGCAAAAGCGGTGAACGAATTTTATCAGACAGCCAAAAAAGACGGCGCCGAAGAAGTATTCGTTTTTGCTACCGAAGCCGTTCGCTCTGCAACTAACGGGGAAGATTTCGTTAAATTCGTTAAAAGTAAATATAATATTGATATAGATGTTCTCTCTCAGAAGAACGAAGCCAAAGCGGGTTTCTACGGCGCTTATACTTGCGGTATATGCTGCACCATAGACATAGGCGGGGCAAGTACGGAAATTGCGGTAGGGGACAGCAGTAAACTTTATTACACCAAAAGCCTTCCGATAGGCGTTGTAAGACTTAGGGATATTTGCGGCGAAGATATGGTTCAGCTCGACGCTTACACTCAGGGCGTAATTACGGAATACGGCGATATTCCGAAAGCCGATAAGGTTTACGCAATAGGCGGAACGGCCAGCACAATAGTTGCGGTTCTCGAAGAAATGGAAGTTTATAATCCCGCAATAGTTCACGGCTACAAACTTACAAAACTCGGCATACTCAGAGTATATAATAAAATATGTTCCGTGCCGCTTGAAAAAAGAGAAGAGATAAAAGGTCTTACAAAAAACAGAGCCGATATCATTTGCGGCGGCGCAATACTTCTTATAAATATCATGAATATGCTCGGTATCGATTTTGTCGAAGTCAGCGAAAAAGACAACCTCGAAGGTTATCTTAAAGTTTGCGCAAAAAAAGCCCTTAAAAGAAAAGAAAAAGCCGTATAATAATTTTTTATATTATTATATATTTATTCATTAATAAATTAGATTGCGTTCTAAAACGATAAAACGATTGTATTTCGATATTAATTAATTATTCGTAAATCTTATAAAAAACAATTGACATTTCCTTTAATAAAAGATAGAATATTAAAGCATCGTTGTGTATGCATTGCCGCGGGGTAGAGCAGCTTGGTAGCTCGTCGGGCTCATAACCCGGAGGTCGTGAGGTTCAAATCCCACCCCCGCAACCATTTAAGTAGTTTGGCGGCGTAGCTTAGCTGGTTATAGCGGCCGGTTCATACCCGGCAGGTCGTTGGTTCGAGTCCGACCGCCGCTACCATTTATATGGCTCCTTGGTCAAGCGGTTAAGACATCGCCCTTTCACGGCGGTAACAGGGGTTCGATTCCCCTAGGAGTCACCAAACATTAGGGAGTTTAGCTCAGCTGGGAGAGCATCTGCCTTACAAGCAGAGGGTCATAGGTTCGAGCCCTATAACTCCCACCAAACCGAACGGCACAGTTCGGTTTTTTATTTTATCCTAATTTTTTAGCGGCGATGGGAATACTTGTTTTTTCACTTGCTCTTTTTATAAAACAGAAAATTGAAATAAAATAAAAAAATTCAGAAGAAACTAAAATTTTACTACCGACAAAAAGCAAATTTCATTTACAATTTAATAATTAATTAATTAATTAATGGCGGAACTTTATTAGTAATCTTGTTGTTTTTAATTGAAAACGAAAAAAATTTTTGATAATATATATTTATAATATTTATGATTTTCAGGAGTTTATAAAATGCTTCAACTAAAAAACATAACAAAAATTTACAGGTCGAAAGCAGGCGAAACCAAGGCTTTGGACGATTTAAGCGTTGAGTTCGGCGATAGGGGTATGATTTTCGTTCTCGGTAAATCCGGCAGCGGAAAGTCTACATTACTTAATATTTGCGGCGGACTCGATAACCCCGACAGCGGTGAAATTATCATTAAGGGAAGAAGCAGCAAGGATTTTTCGCAGACTGATTTTGACAGTTACCGCAATACTTGCGTAGGTTTTATCTTTCAGGAATACAATATACTGAACGAATTTTCCGTAGAAGACAATATAGCCCTTGCTCTCGAACTTCAAGGAAAGCCCAAGGATAAGGCAGAAATAGAAAAAATTCTCGAAGAGGTGGAACTTACTAATTTTGCAAAACGCAAACCTAACACCCTTTCGGGCGGACAAAAACAGCGTGTCGCAATCGCAAGGGCACTTGTTAAAAATCCTGAAATAATTATGGCGGACGAGCCTACGGGCGCTCTCGATTCAAATACGGGAAAACAGGTTTTCGAAACACTTAAAAAACTCAGTGAAAGAAAACTCGTAATCGTAATTTCGCACGACCGTGATTTTGCCGAAACTTACGGCGACAGAATAATAGAGCTCAAAGACGGAAAAATAATTTCCGATGTTACCAAAACAAAAATAGAATCGGAAAATCAAAACGACAATTTTTCTATTATCGGAAACGATACGATAATAGTTAAGGAAGGAAGTAAACTCAATAAAACAGATTTCGAAAAAATAAACGCCTTCATTTCAGAATCAAAAGGGGATATTCTTTTAAGTAAAAACGAAAAAGGAATAGTAAATTATAAAGTCTTTTCAAAAATATGCGACGATAATTCACGGGAAGTTTTTCAGGAAACGAAATCACAGCCCGAAACAAAAACCTATTCGGAAGAAGAAAGTAAATTCATTCGTTCCCGTCTTCCTTTAAGACACGCCGTAAAAATAGGGGCGAGCAGTCTGAAAATAAAACCTGTAAGGCTTATTTTTACTATAATTTTAACTATAATTTCTTTTGTAATGTTCGGACTTTTTTCCACAGTAATGTTTTTTGACGAAGTAAATATTTCGGCGGAAAGTTTAGTTGCTTCCGATGTCAAATATCTTAAAGTCGGCAATTCCTATTACTACAAAGAAATTTATTACAGCAGCGATTATAAATACGAAAACGAAAATTATGCCGAAACACTCTTTTCGCAAAACGATATACAATCGTTAAAAGAAAAATTCGGTAACGATATTTTAATTTCCTATCCGCTAAGCAGCGGCGAAATTAAAAATATAGAGTCTAAGGAATATACCGACTATACAAAAATCTCAACTTTTTTGTATTCCGATTCAAATCTTGAATATATCGAAGGAAGAGCGCCCGAAAACGAAAATGAAATCGCAATATCGGACTATACTTTTGATGTCATTAAAAAGGGCGTTTACCGTGACCCGGAAACCAACATTCAAAAAACGGTCGGCAGTTACAGCGATATAAAAATCAAATTTGACGGCACGGAAAGTTTTCAGGTCTGCGGCGTTTTCCGCACCTATGAAGTTCAGAATGTTTCGGAAAATCTCAATGTTGCATACGGTGAAAATTTATTTACCGACGATATTCTTACAGCAGGAGTAATTACAGATAACGGTTACCAAAAGCTTAAAGCAATAATTCCTTTACATATGAATTTAATAACTTCGTCTGTCGAAATTTATGATTTATTTATTAAAACTTCATATTCCGATGAAAATTTTATGTATATAAATAAAATTTCCACCTCTGTTTCAGACAGCGATAAAATTATAGGAACGGACGGCAGTGAAAATATTTCGCTTACTTCAAATTATGTTATTTTGAATATTTCGGATTGGTATTCAAATATTTTCGATTATATATGTATGCCCAAAATAAATGAAAATGGAAATTTAAGTAAATTATTTTACGAAGATTTAGACGAAAACAATTTAAGTCTCGATTATAAAGTACAGTTTCTGAACAGATATTTATATGGCGAAACAGATGATGAAAATACCGCTATTCAATATTTTAAGGATTTACTCTATTTTATTAACCAGAACGGTATTTGCGATTTCACTCTGTCCTTAGAAAACAGCAACGGCATAATGGTAAGCGGTTTGAATATCGCAGGAATAAATTTCATTACCGATTCCGACAAATCAAAAATTATTGTAGATGAGGCAAGTTATAAAAGAGTTCTTGAATTTTCAAAAAATACTTCAGGTTACAACGAATACATTACCGATTATGTTTATTCTGCAAGCGACTATTATAATGTAATTATTCCTACTAACGCCGATGCAAGTCTTATTAAGCAAATATTAAATTCCCAAAAGACTTCAAGTGACGAAGCAACAAAGTTGCAAGTTAAAAACTCAGTACTTTCCTCTGTTACTATGATGACCGGTATGATAAGCATCTTATCCGATGTGTTTTTATGGGTGGGTGTTGTACTTGCAGTATTTTCAATGCTATTGCTTTTTAACTTCATTTCTGTTTCCATTTCCAATAAAAAACGGGAAATCGGTATATTAAGAGCAGTCGGAGCAAGGGGCTCGGATGTCTTTAAGATTTTCTTTTCGGAGTCTTTTATAATTGTTATAATCTGTTCCGTTTTATCGATTATATTTACATTTGTCGCTTGCCTTTTAATCAATAACGCCATTGCAAGCGAATACATGGTTCCCGTTCAGCTTTTCAGTTTCGGGTTCATTCCGGTAGTAATGATTTTAGGAATAGCTATATTGACTTCGTTTGTATCGACTTTCCTTCCGGTGTTTATGTTTTCGAAAAAGAAACCTGTCGATACTATCAAATCTCTATAAAATCGAAGCCGTACAAAAGTACGGCTTTTATTTTCCCTTTCAGGTTGATATCGGTTAAGTTGTATTTGGTAAAATCATATTATTTTACAAACGGATAGATTATTTACAAACGGACAGAATTACAGAATAAAATCGAAAATAAAATTTTCGCATATAAACAAAAAAATTCCGCCAAATTAATTAGTAAGTTTTAAAAAATTGATTTTAAATTATTTCGACTTTCAGAAAATTTTATTTTTAAACTTTACAAAGAATCATAAAAAAGTTAAAATAAAGTCAATATGAAAATTCACGAATCGGAAGAAATGTATCTTGAAACCATTTATTTGTTAAAGAAAAAAAAATCTTCGCTGCGCTCCGTCGATATAGTGGAAGAACTCGATTATGCAAAGTCAAGCGTTTCAAGGGGAATGAATTTACTTGTTAAAAAAGGTTACATAACGCTCGATAAAACAAGCGGTAATATTGCTTTTACAAAAGAAGGGGAAAATAAAGCAAAGAAAATTTACGAAAGGCACCTTATTTTAACCAAGGCTTTACAGAAAATCGGCGCAGACAATAAAACTGCGGAAGAAAACGCATGTAGAATAGAACATGTAATCTCAGACGAGCTTTTTGAAATTATTAAAAACTTTGCGTCAAAATAATTCGGCAAAATTAAAAATTTTCAGTATAATCAGTATTTCTGTAAATAATCTTTGTTTTAATCGTATAAAAAAGTTTATTATTAAAGTTTTTTATTCGATAAATTTGTTTGCTTAAAATTTCAGTTAATTAACTTGCCGAAATTTTATATTACATATTACAATAAGGTTAAATAAAATGCCAAAGAAAAGTATTTATGATATAATAAAATAAATCGGTTTAATACGAAAAAAAATCAAAAGGGGTTCATTATGAATAATTTTGTTTACGACATTCCGACTAAAGTTTATTTCGGAAAAAATCAGATTGAAAACAATTTAGGAAAAGAACTTGCTTCTTTCGGTAAAAATGTGCTTTTGGTTTACGGCGGCGGTTCAATTAAAAAAACCGGTCTCTACGATAAGGTTATCAAAGAACTGAAAAAAGAAAAACTTTCGGTTACGGAACTTTCCGGTATTGCGCCTAATCCAAGAGTCGATTCTGTAAGAGAAGGCGGCAGAATATGTAAAGAAAAAAATATCAATGTAATACTTGCCGTAGGCGGCGGCTCGGTTATAGACGCAGCAAAATTTATGGGCGCAGCCGCATATTACGAGGGCGACGCTTGGGATTTATCTACAAGAAAGGCGGAAATTAAAAAATGCCTTCCTATCGTAACCGTACTTACGCTTTCTGCAACCGGTTCCGAAATGGATTGCGGCGGTGTTATAAGCAATCCCGAAACAAAGGATAAACTAGGCAGAATGGAAAGACCGATGCTTCCTTCCGTTTCATTTCTCGACCCTGAAAACACCTTTACGGTAAGCAAATATCAAACTGCCTGCGGGGCTGCGGATATATTGTCGCACCTTTTCGAAGTGTATTTCGATATGAGCAAAGGTTTCTATATGTTAGATTGCTTTATGGAAGGTTTAATGAAAACTGTTATAAAGTTTACCCCGATAGCGCTTAAAGACCCTAAAAATTATGAGGCAAGGGCAAATCTTATGTGGGCGTCGTCATGGGCAATCAACGGTTTTATTAACGGCGGAAGAAATATAGAATGGTCATGTCACCCGATAGAGCACGAAGTATCTGCAATTTACGATATAACGCACGGATTGGGACTTGCGGTAATAACGCCACGGTGGATGAGATATTGTCTCGATAAAAATACCGAAGATAAATTCTGTCAGTTCGGAATAAACGTATTCGATATAGACAAGTCTCTTCCCAAAAAAGAGATAGCAGAAGAAAGCATAAGAAGGCTTGAAAAGTTTTTGTTTGAAACGATAGAATTGGAAGCCGATTTTAAATCTTTGAATATAGACGAAAACACCATAAAAATTATGGCAAAAAAAGCCTGCGGCGGAAAACATATAAACGGATTTAAGAAACTCTACGCAGAAGATATAGAAAAGATACTTAAAAATTGTCTTTGATAATTGCAATAAAGCGGAAAATACTATATAATTACAAAAAAGATTGCGCCTTAGCGGCGCAAATTACGGGGGTATAGCTCAGTCGGTAGAGCGCTTGAATGGCATTCAAGAGGCCAGCGGTTCGACCCCGCTTATCTCCACCAAGAAAAACCTAAAACGAACTCCTTTTTGTGAAAACAGTTTTAGGTTTTTTCTTTTTAAATTTTTCCGTTTTAAAATTTAAATTTCGATAAGCCGTTAATGATATATAAATATCGACGACATATAAAGATGTATTAGGCTTAAAAGCAGAAGGAATATAATAACGGATCGCCAAGCGGTTCAGCGGCGATCGCCCGTTCCCGTGCGCTTTTGAGTTTCGTTTTTGTTGTTTTGTTTGTGGCAGGTGCTTGAACGGCGAGGCGTAGCCGAGTCGCTCGTCTATTCAAGCCCCCGCCACAGTGCCACAAGTTGAAAATGGCTTTGTAAAAGCATTGATTTTTGGATTCAAATATGCTATACTCATTATGCCAAACTAACTGAATCGCTCGTAAGGACTTTTTTTAAAGGGCATATTTTGTGCTTTTGTCCAATAATCTGTGTATTTGATAAAAATGCAAATTCCATTCGGTTATTGGACAGACAAGTTCTTACCATAAACGAGTTAGTTTGGCGACTATCGGAGTTTGCGTTTTTTGTGCGTCTACTTCGGTAGGCGCACTTTTTATTTTACAGAGGGAATTGCTATGGCTATCTACTTAAACGAAATACTAAATTTATCAAAAGACGAATATGCCGATTGGACCATTTGCTTGAACAATGCAAATGCTGAACAGGTATATTCCTTTAATGATAACTATGAACGCCTGCTCGAACATATTTCTTGGAAAAAACACGCTAATTCTACAACAAGTTTCCGTAACATTCCTACAAAGTACTGTTTGCAATTTATACGGTTAGATAAAGACAGAAAGTATGATAAATGGCTATTCTTGGGTGCGTATGAGAATTGCGGCGTAAATTCTTTTAATGACGGACACCAAACATATAACTTGAAACCTCTCGATCGTTTTTCTCATTTTATAGAACGGCTGATTGTTTTGTATAAAAAGATACAGGGACCGAAACAGGCAAAAATCATTATTTCAAATATTGAAACGATAACTGTCGTTTCGGTATTGGAAAAGAAGTATATGCAGACAAATAAACAGTTTGACGGATACGATAAAATATCTTTGCCCTTTCAAGACTTAAAAGCGATTATTTGCAGTAAAGTGGATAATTGGCGCATATTACTTGAAAATATAAATTGCATTTATGCCATTACGGACAAACTGACGGGCAAAGTTTATATAGGCAGCACATACGGCTTCAACGGAGTTTGGCAACGTTGGAGTGCCTATGTTTACACAAACGGACACGGAGGAGACGTTGTGTTAAAAGCTTTAATCGAACAAAATCCCGATTATGCGAATAATTTCGTATTTACGATAATAGAAAGTTTTTTCAATCGCGACGGAAATGCAGAATACATAAGACACCGTGAAAATTATTGGAAAGAAGTTTTTGCCACTCGCACATTCGGGAATAATAAAAATTAATTTAACGGAGGAAAAGCAAAATGCTATCAAAACTTAATTTGAAAAATCTGTCTCATTTTTTGGGGTTTTTGGGGTTTTTAATACTTTTTATTCTGTTTGCAATTCCATGTGGGGTTGAAACTCATGAATACAACTTTTACTCATTGTTTTTTGCGTTTGACGAAAATGAACTATTTCCTATTGGCGGACTTATCTATTTTATTATTTTTATAGCTAATTTTTTGCTGTATTTGTCATTGTCTGTGATAAAAATATTAAAAAAAGACACAATAAAAACTTTGCCTTTTGGCTATATCGGCACAGTAATTAGCATACTCAATATCATTTTTACATTTGGGTTGATAATACTATACTGGGATATCAGCACCTTACTTCTTGTTTTAATCACATTACAATTTATAGGAATTACAGTCGTATATCTGTCATATGTTTACTCCTGCAAAAATCCTAATGTAGAAGCAACAGGTTTATCACCCGAAAACAAATATTTTATCTACACTCTCATAGAAATTCTTCTTTTCATTTTACCAATTTTTCTATTTATTGGTTTTCTGGGGGCTGCTACTAAGGGAGGGCCGAAAAATGCAAGTGCCAAAGACAATAAAACATATACGCAAAACAAGTCAAATAATGGCAATATAACAATTACCGTCGGGAACGAAACATATCTATTAAAGGATAATAAATTGTTTGATATTACTACAAACAAAGAAATAGGATATTTGGATAACGGTCAAGTCATAATGCATAAGTATGATGATTAACGTCTTGTAATTTTTATGAGAAGGTCAAACACTATTGAAAGACTCGCTTTTGAGAATAAAATTCGCTTTACGTTACGATTTGTCCACCAAGAAAAACCTTATCCGAAAATTTGCGATAAGGTTTTTTAATATTATTCGATTTTGTGATAATACGATATACATTAGAAAATTGACTGAATAATTTAAACATGTTTTATTTCGGAATTTGCTCTTATTAATTATTAAAATAAAAATCATTATTCGGTTATTTATCGTAATGGTTTTTATTCAATTATTTATTTAAAAAATTAAATTTGATTATTGCTCTTTTACTCAAATAGATTCTGTGACTGTTGTTTTTCCAAAAGTCACAAGTATTGTTATTGCTTACTATAACATTATAGTGTCTGCAAATACCTTGTTTAGTACTTTCAAAACTATATAAACCTTTTGTATAATATTTTTCAAAGTTTCCGCAGCGCAAACAGTTTTTGTTTTTCTTTTCTGTATCTTCTTGCATTTCTTCATATCTCCTTAAACAAATCCTTCATTATTATAATTATTATACTACCCAATTTGGGTATTGTCAACCCAATTTGGGTATAAATGTTATAATGTAAAAAAGGAGAAATTATGGAATTTAAAGATATTTTAAAGGCTATACGCAAAGAAAAAGGAATGACGCAAAAAGATGTGTACGAATTGCTGAAAATTTCTCCCAATGGGTATGCAAGTTGGGAACAAGGCAGAACAGAACCTGATATTAATTCTATTAAAAAACTTTGCAAGATTTTTGATGTAAGCGCCGATTATCTTCTGGGCTTAGAAGATGAAACAGGCACAAAGTTATAAAACTACAATTTATTTAATTTGAAATCAATTATATTTCTAAATGTTTTACAGCTAACAAATAAAATTTTAAATTAATTAATTCGTTATTTTATATCGGTTTACAAATTTCTTTAATTATGTTAGGATATTTATATTGAACAGGGAGGCATAGCTCAGTTGGTCAGAGTACTTGCTTGACATGCAAGGGGTCACAAGTTCAAGTCTTGTTGTCTCCACCAAAATTCAATCAAAAAACACAATAGTTTCTATTGTGTTTTTTATTTTAATCTTTACGGTATCGTTAAGTTTAAATATATTTAAGCAATTTAAACTGTTAATTTAAAATTCATCGAACAAAAACCTTTCAAGATCGACTTTAAAATCTTTTGAAACTTCCACGCCTTCTTTTTCGAGAAGGGCTTTTTGCATTTCCTTTCCGCCGAACACGAAAGAGTTTGAAAGATTGCCCTTTCTGTCTACTACTCTGTGGCATGGAATATTTCCGAATTCGGGATTTGCGTGAAGAGCGTAACCCACATATCGGCCTGCTTTGGGTCGTCCGAGATTTTTTGCTATTATTCCGTATGTCGTAACCTTTCCCGAAGGAATTTTTTTAACGAGAGCATAAACGCTTTTAAAAAATCCGTCCATAAAACAATTATATCATAAAAATAATAAATAAAAAGTTTTTGATTGATTTTTTAAAACAGCAATCTTAAAATTGCAATTAAATTTTATTTAAATATACATAAAAGTAACAGCCGTGTCACAAAAACAGATATTGACAAATTTTACGATAAGTTGTATATTTATTTTATGTTTTTAAAATTCAATAGAGTTAAAAAACCATTATGTGTTGTTCTTATTTTAGTTGTCGTAATTTCATGTATGATATTTACGGCGTGCAATCCTTCTCAAAATAAAAAATTAAAAATCGTTACGATAGGCGACTCTATAGCCGAAGCGATAGTGGGGCCGTCGCCTTTGACGGAAAGGGAAAGTTTCGGTTATTGGGCGATAATCGGCAAGATTAACGGCTATGAGTGTTACAACCGTTCGGTATCAGGTCATAAAACCGCACAGCTTCTCGAAGTTATCAGCGCAGAAGAAGAGGACGCAACAATGACCATAACTCATCTTATGACAGCAGATGTAATTCAGGTTTCTATTTTAGGAAACGATTTTCTTCAAAGTAATACTACCGAGATTATCCTTTCGGCTCTGCAAAACGATTATGAATATATTAACGAAATAGCCGCAAATTCCACCGTAACATTTGCCTCGGTAATTGAAAGATTGAAAGAGCTTAATCCTGATGCCTTATTAATCGTTCAGACCCTTTATAATCCGATTTATTTAGGGAGTAAATTTATATCTCAATCCGATATTGAAAGGTTTAATCTCGATGAAGACGCCGCAAGAGAAGCGGGGAGTAAAATTGTCGGAGTCGTTAATTCTATAGTTTATAATTATCTTAAAGAAAATCCCGGCGCTTACGAAATAGCCGATGTTTATACGGCATTTAACGATATTTACATTAACGACAAGGAAAGGGGATTGAATTTACTCTTCCCGGACGATGTTCATCCGTCAAACGAAGGGCACGCCGTTATCGCTTGCTGTACTCAGAAAATTCTTGAAAAAAACAATCTTGCAGACAGCGGTTCGGCGCTCAAAAATTACAAAAAAATGCAAATAGAGCTTGCGGAAAGAATTTATCCCGAAAACGACAACGATACATTGAAAAGAGAAATTAACAACGCAAAGAGTATGGACGAAGTGGTTGAAATATTCTTTCGCCTGACTAAAAATCAGGTTCCTTCTTATTGAGGTGAAATAAATGAGCGCAGGCGGAATTGATAAGTTTAATAAAAAATCAAAAAGTATAACGAAAATTTTATTATGCTTAACGGTAGTTTCGGTTATTTTATTGTCCGCTATCTTGTGCGGTTGCAATAACGGTAATGACATAAAGACCTTGGAAAGAGATGTAGTATTACATTTCGATACAGATAAATGTTTTGTCGGAAATTTACCTTATATAATGGCAACAGACACAAGTAAAACATATATTGAAATGAAAAAGAACGGAGAAATTGCAATAAACATAAAGCTTATAGAAAATCTGATATATGCTTTATCAAACACCTTCGGTATAGATATCAACGGAAAAATACAAGGACTTAATATAAAAAGTTTGCTTGCGGACGGAGTTGTCTATTCTGTGTTCCCCGGTCTTAATCTCGATGATTTGAAAGGCTCTGCCGAATTGTTCGAAAAAGCTTTCGGAATAACTATAACCGGTATCGATTTCGATGACCCCGAAATCGTAAAACTTCAAAGGTCTATTACAGAAACGGGCAAAATACCAGAAGATTTTGTAATTCCCGAAGGATTAGGCGCACAGCTTAACGAAACTTATGAATTAAAAGATTTTCTTTCCGAACTCACGGGGGAAACCTATCAAGCAGTCTATATAGGAAGGCACTCGGAAAATTGCGAGCCTTATTTTGTTTTAACTCTTTTAAAAGACGATAACGGAAAATACAGGGTAATCTATGAAAACAAGGTAATCAATCTTACGCTGTGTGCTTCCGAAATAGGTTATGCGGGTTGACGGCAGTAAAAAAGTGTATTATATACTTATTGACATTTATTAATTAAGGTTTTATAATAATAAAACAAATCAAGGAGGATTTTACTATGAAAAAATTTGCAAAAATTGTTGCGGTGCTTGCTTTGGTGGGAGTTTTAGTGGGCGTTCTTGCCGCTTGTAATTCTATGCCTAAAATCAAGGCTGCTTTTGAAAGAGAAGGTTATACTTACAGCCAAGATGCGGCAGATTTTATTTCAAAGTTCACAGAAGAACTCGAAGAAGAACAGATTGTTTTCAACTTGCATGTTTTCACGAAAGACCTTTCAATGGCTGCGGTAATCGAATTCAAGTCAAATAAAGAACTCGAAGAACAGCTTGAAAAGAGCGAAACCCTTAAAGGCTTGCTCGGCGACCTTCAAAAGAGCGATATCGTCAACGGAAACTGCGTGCTTATACCTATGAGCATATTAAGAGCCGAAGAACAGATTGAAATCTTTAAAAACGCATAATCGTTACTAAACAATTTAATAATCAAACTAAAAGCCGCATTAAAAAATGCGGCTTTTTATATATATTATATTAAATATTTATTCAATATTATATCAATAATTATATCATCATTATATTATTATCGACATCATTGTTTATATCTTTGAATATTAAAGTTTTTTAACAGAATCTTAAAGTTAAGTCGCCTGCACAGTGTTAATTATTTAATATGAAAACCATGTGAAAAAAGGCTTAAATATTAAAAATACCCGTAACATATTTCTACAATAAGAATGGTATTATATAAGTTTGAAAAATACGATTAAAATAAGGTTTATTTTAAAGGAAAAATACCATTGAATGCTAAAAAATATTCTGAATTTTAAACGAAAAATTTTTAAAAAAAATATTAAAAAAGTATTGACAAGGAGGGAAGTGGTGTGATAATATAAGTAGGCTGTCGAAAAAGGCAGCGTGTAACTTGAAAAGTGAAGGAAAG
>CASFOZ010000008.1 GCA_949296455.1 uncultured Eubacteriales bacterium | reverse complement strand
AAGAGCCTATAATACTATATAAGCCTTTATCTTTCATTGTGATATCTTTAAATTCGCTCAAATTGCCTTCACCTTTTTGCAGCTTTTTAAAGAATTCCATTAAATCTTGTTTTGTTGTAATGTTATTGTTTAATTTGATTCCTTCTGTTAATTTTTCGCAAAATTCCCTGTTTGTTTTAATAACACTTTTTTTGCTGTCGTTTAGATATGACAAAAGTTCATTAAGATTATTTTTTCCTACAAGTTCTTCGAGTGCGTTCAGAAGGGACCAGCAATTATCTGCTTTTACCCCGCTGTCGAGTAGTTTTTTATTGTTTTGAATTAAAACGGGAGTATCCCCTTTAAACTCGTTAAGAAGTTTCATGATTTTACTGAAAAGGATATCGTCGCCGTTAAAATTGATATAAATTTTTTCTTTAACCGTTTTTGCAGTTGACGGTTTATTTTTAGACTCTTCCCAAAGTTCTATTTTATTGACTTGAAGCTGTACTTTATAATCTTCGTCTCCCCTGCTGTCGAGGGTAAGAAATCCGCTCATTTTCACGATATTGTCCTGAACGAGAAGAGATTTGTATTTTTCGTAATTTGCGGGAAAGCAAATAAAATTCAAAGTACCGTTATAGTCTTCGAGTTCTCCTGCAACGAACGGCTGATTTTTTTTAGTTGACATTTTTCTTATATTACTTATAATTCCGCCGGCAGTGACAAACTTATTCTTGTTTTTCGGATAGGTATCGAAATCTTCCGAAACATTGTTTTCGGTATCTTCCCCGTCGCCCTCTTCGTCATCGAAAGAGGCTCCGAGTTCTATAAGTAAATTTTTATTTATTTTATCGGTAGTAAAGTTTAATTCGTTTTCCCTTCCGAAATAGGCGTCGAGAGGATGCCCTGAAAGATAAATACCCAGAACATCTTTTTCGTAGTGTAATTTTTCCAGTGTTTCATATTCTTTTACATCGGGAAGTTCTTCTCTGCCCTTGTCAATATCCGGCATCATATCGAAAAGGGACATTTGACCGGAAAGTCTTGATTTTCTGTTTTCGCTTGCTATTTTAAGTTGACTGTCTACGGCGCAGATTAATGAAGCTCTGCTTTTGCCGAAAGTATCGAAAGCGCCTGCAAAAATAAGACTCTGAATCATACGGGAATTAGCGCAGGAAGTATCGATTCTTGACATAAAGTTCTGAAAACCTGTATAATTCCCGTTTTTAATTCTTTCTTCAACGATATTTTCAATAAATTTTTCACCTACGTTTTTAATGGCCATAAGCCCGAATCGTGCCGAATTATTTTCAATAGTAAAGGCTCCTTCGCTTTTATTTATATCGGGCGGAAGTATCTTGATTTTTTTACTGCGTAAATGATTGACATAATGCGATACTTCTTCTACTTTGGTAATTCTGTTGTTAATAACTGCAACGATATATTCAACGGGATAATAATTTTTAATATAAGCGGTTTCATAAGTTATAACTGCGTAAGCCGCTGCGTGGGATTTATTGAAAGCGTAACTTGCAAAATCCTTCATTTCCTTATAGACTTTTTTTGCGACTTCCAATGGAACACCTCTTTTGATAGCGCCGTCAACGGCAGCCTGAGCGACGGTGACAAGTTCGCCGTTCTGGTTTCTGACTTCGGGAACGGCATCGCAGCCGTAAATAAAAACCTTTTCTTCCTGTTCCATTTTGTCCTTTTTCTTTTTGGACATTGCTCTTCTCATTTCGTCCGCTCTTCCGAGAGAGAAGCCGCCGAGCTTCTGAACAATCTGCATAACCTGTTCCTGATAAACAATACAACCGTAAGTTACTTTCAGTATATCTTCAAGCCATGGGTGGTCGTATTCGATTTTATCGGGGTGATTTTTGTTATAGATATATTTTCCGATTGAAGCCATAGGACCGGGTCTGTAAAGTGAAATACCCGCAAGAATTTCTTCCATGCAAACCGGTTTAAGTTCTGTCATAAATTTAGTTATACCTTCGCTTTCAAGCTGGAACACTGCAACTGTATCGCCTTTTGAAATAAAGTCGTAAACCTTTTTATCTTCATACCCTAATTTTTCGAAGTCGATATCCACGCCGTGAATTTGTTTTACGTATTTTTTTGCCAAAGCGATATCGGTAAGAGTACGAAGACCTAAAAAGTCCATTTTAAGAAGTCCGAGTCCTTCCACTTCGTCCTTATCGTATTGAGTGGTGACTATACCGCCGTTGGTCTGCAAAGGACTGTGTTCGCTTATAGGGTCACGGCATATAACTACTCCGGCTGCGTGCATTGAAGTATTTCTCGGAAGTCCTTCCACTTTAGACGCCATATCGAGAACCTTTTTTACGTCGGCGTTGGAATTATATAAATCTATAACTTCCTGATTACGCATTTTTTCGTATTCTTCCTGTTTGTCCTTCTTATCGGGCGGAAAATCCTTGGGAACTCCCAAAATACCTTCTATCGAAAGTTTACCGCCGGGAATGAGTTTATTCAACTTGTTAATATCTTCGTAAGGAATATCGCCGTAAACTCTTGCAACGTCTTTTATTGCGGCTTTACAAGCCATTGTACCGAATGTAATTATCTGAGATACCTTATCACGGCCGTATTTTTCGAAAACATAATCTATAACCTTTTCTCTTCCTTCGAAACAGAAGTCAATATCGAAGTCGGGGTTGCTTACCCTTGCCGGGTTCAGAAATCTTTCGAAAAGCAAATCGAATTTAAGCGGGTCTACAGAAGTGATTTTTATTGCGTATGCAACGATACTGCCGACGCCCGACCCTCTTCCTGGCCCTACGGGAACATCGTGTTTGTGCGCAAAATCGATAAAATCCCAAACTATAAGAAAGTATTCGGCAAAACCTAAACTGATAATTATATCGAGTTCGTAATCGGCACGTTTTCTTATTTCTTCGGTAACGGTTTTATATCTTTTTTCAAGTCCTTCATAGGTAAGTTTTCTTAAATATTCGGCAGGAGTCATATTATCCGGCGCAACGAAGAAAGGAAGCAGTTTTTGTTTTTCGGGGAAAACCACATTGCATTTGTCGGCAATTTCCAAGGTATTTTCGACGGCTTCGCTGTTCCAGGAAAATAAAGAAAGCATTTCGTCGTAACTTTTGAGATAAAGATTATCCGCATCGAAAATCATTCTGTTATCGTCTTTGAAAGTGCTTTTTGTCTGAACGCAAATCATAACGTCCTGCATTTCCTTGTCGGTTTTTTCGACATAGTGGACATCGTTTGTAGCAACGGTTTTTATACCGAGCTCCACTGCAAGTTTCGCAAGAAGCGGAAGGGCTTTTTTTTCGTCTTCGAGACCGTGGTCCTGAAGTTCGATATACAAGTCGTCCTTAAAGATATCTTTAAGAATTTTTGCGTGTTCGTAAGCCCTTTCTTTCTGACCTGTAATAAGGTAATTGGGAACAGCCCCCTGAATACATGCGGTAAGACAAATCAGACCTTTTGAATATTTTTTAAGTAGGTTCATATCAATGGAAGGTTTATAATAAAACCCTTCGAGAAAAGATAAAGAACTCAGCTTCATTAAATTTTTATAGCCTTCGTAATTTTTAGCGAGAAGTATAAGGTGGTGTTTTTTCCTGCTTGATTCCGTTCTGTCACGCATATCTTCAACGAAATAAAATTCGCTTCCGATAATCGGTTTAATTCCCGCCGCAATACACTCTTTACGGAATTTTATAACCCCGTACATGTTTCCGTGGTCGGTAATTGCAAGAGCGGACATACCTAAACTTTTGGCTTTTGCCACAAGTTTTTTGATTTTGGCAACGCCGTCTAAAAGACTGTATTCGGTATGAACGTGAAGATGAACGAAATCACCCATTTTCTGCCCCCTTTACACTTTCGTAAAGTTCCATAATTTTTCTGAACCTATGATTGACTCCGCTTTTTTTAGTTCCGTCGTCAAGCATTGCCGCAATTTCATCCAAAGAAGCTTCCGGATTGTTAAGACGCAGTTCGGCAGTCTGTCTGAGTTTTTCCGAAAGTCTGCCTAACTCTCCTTTCTCTTTAAGAAAAAGAATTGCGTTAAGTTGTTTTTCCGCTGCGTCTACGGTTTTTGAAATATTTGCGATATTACAATTAGTAAGCCTGTTTGCTTCTTTTGAAATTTCTCTTGAAAGCATAAGTTCGCAAAGTTCTATTACAAGGTCGGATAAATCCATAAAAGCAAGAAAATCCTTTATTGTTTCACCGTCTTTTGCATAAAGCATAAAGTGTTCGTCCGACCTTTCGATAAGTTTAAGAGTTAAATCGTAGGAAGATAAAAGCGAGACTATATTTTCTGCAAACGCTCTGCTTTTAAGGGAAAGTTCTAAATGGTACCCTCCCTTTGATTTTGCATTTTCGCCTTTTGCCCCGGTAGGAATATAAATACTTCCGCAAGAAGCGAAAATACCCTTAATAAAAGCCTTAAAGGACGCTGTATCGCCGCTTATTTCAGGTGCCACGGTATCGTTGAAATCATAAATACCGTCTTTACAGAAAAAAAGAGCGTTTAACAGTTTATCCGAATAGTAAGAGTTTATTCTCAGAATAAACATTTTACCTTTATTAGGATAAGGAGCGTTTTTAATTTCAATTTCCGTTTCTCCCCCGTTAAATTCTTTTATAAGAGAAGAAATAAAACGCAGAAAATCGAAGTTAAAACTCTTTATACTTAAATATTTACCTTTATTGGTAACCGTAATCTCTCCCGTCGCTTTAAACGCTCCGTATAAAAAAGCTCTGTCGGCTTGCAAATTATGTTCAAACGAAGAAAAGAGACACGAGCGCACTTTTTGACTGTAAGTCATAATTCCTCTGCGAAATGTTGAAAATTTAAAATAATTATATCAATAAAAGTAAAATTTTACAACTTAATTAATCTCAAAATTTTCCTATAAATTTTAAAAACGGTATTGCAATTTAACATGTTATAGTTTATACTATAAGTAGGAACTTCCTTCTGTGTTCGCATACTGGTTTATTTATAACCACAGTATTGAAAAGGGAGAGCGGAGTTTTGCAACTCAATGTAAGTCGCAAGTCAATATACCGGCGTTATGAGCGATAACAGCGACTGCAAACAGCACACCCACCTGCATTTAAGCGGGTTTTAAAATTGCCACGAACGGCATAAGCAGGAAGTTTTTTTATTGCCTTTTAAAGCGGAGCGAACGGCTGCGGCACAATCGGATTATAATCAATCTCTCGCATTTTCCTCACTTACTCCGCTCAAATCGTCCCCCTTTTTTCGACAACGACCTTAAATAAGTGTCGCTATCACTTTCACTTCCTGCTGTTAATAACTTGCTTAAAAGACTCGCCGCTTTTAATCTGTCCTTTGTGAGTTCGTTTGCGTTTTGCATGGTATCGGATAAAAATTTAAAAACATCGTCCATTGTTGCAATACGCTTTTCTCTCTCGTTTTTAAGTAAAAAATCTATATAATCAATTACTTCAACATTTTTCAACATTCGATTTCCCGAAGAATATGCAGTTTTTACACTGTACCCGGAACGCTTCGCCGCCTCTGTCGCATTAAGACAAGCGGCATAGTGCTCACAAAACGCCTTTTGTCTCTCGTTTAACATTTGCCTCTTCCCTCCTTTTTGGCATAAAAAAACACCGCCGAAGCAGTGCTCTATAATTTTTCATATTACTATTATATCACGGTTTATTAGGTAAAAAGGTTAAACCTTTTTAAATTTAATTTAATTTTTATTGTTCGGAAACTTTTCATTCATCATTTTTGTGTATTCATATTTCGCCCTGCCGTGGCTTTGGGCGATTAACTCTTCCCAATCGGATTTAGTAAAGTTTTCATTGCGCCAATATAAACCTTCTTGTGCCGATTTCTCATATTTGACAAAATCTTCATTACAAAATGCCTCACTCCACTTATCTTGATAATCTAAAAAAATTTCAACGTTCGTCATTATTCACCTCTTAATGGATTCTTTTTTTGTATCGTTTTGTGTTTTTCCGAATTTTACCTTTTGAATTATCCCAATAAGAATCCTTGTTATATTCTCTCGCTAATCTCTTTGCTTGTTCCCTTGTCTTTCCCTTAATTTTTCACAATATTATTATGGCATTTTTTCGGTAAAAATAAAAGTTATTTCTAAACTCATTTCTTAGGCAGCGGTTTTCCCCAAACATTTTTACCGCTTTTAAGCAATTCCTTTGCTTGCTTTTTGCTCATTAAATTCCAATCTTCTATCTCGTCTTCTTCGTAAATGTCTTCAACACCTGTATATCCCCATCCACAATATGGACAGTCGGTATAACTATCGTCATCTATCAATGTACCACATATCGGGCATTTTACTTTTTCCATAATTCATATCCCTCTTGTTTAATATATTTATCAAATCTTTTATGCTTTATATAAAAAAATGTATTGATTCTTCCTGCTTTATCGCAAACTACATATTTACCTGTCTTTTCGTCATACTTTGCATACTTGTTTCTCTTTGTACTAAGATAAATCTCGCCTTTGCCATTCTCCCAAAAATCAATAGCACCTTTTATATACTCTCTCTCGTTCTTATAACCAAGTTCGCTAATATGCCGTTGATGATGATGTGTTTTAGGTCTATTAAAGCCAATTGCTTTTGGAAGTTTATTTATATTGATTTCTAGTTCGGAGTTGTATTTGTTTTCCAAACTTTCTCTTTTTTCTTCGCTCTGCTTTTTAAGCTCTCCTTCTGCGTTCTCTTCCGTTACTCCGTGTTTTTTTAAAAGTTCCCATACTTCGCCCGGGCTCTTGCCTGCCGTATCTATCCCGAACTTTTTCGCAAGTCCGTATGCTATTCTGTTATTTGCCATAGTGCCTCCTTAAAAGAAAAGCACTATCCTCATTATATCACGGCAATTTCTCCGTGTAAAGGTAGTTTATATTTTTCACACTACCATTATACCACCCTTTTTTCGATAAAAAGGTTAAACCTTTTTTATAATTTTTTTTACAAGTCCCATTTGCACTGCCAATATCGTTGAATATCCGATTATATTGTCAAACCGATTATTTATGCTCGTTTGCGATATATAACTTTTCTGATATAATTATTTCGGTTTCGAATTATCAAGTCATTAAATTGAGTTAGCCGAACCGATAAAAACAAAAGATATAAATGAATAAAAATCATATACAGCGCATATAAGCGTTGACACGGACAAAAGGTTATGATAACATATAAACCGATGTGCCCTCATAGTCTAGTGGCCTAGGACGCTGGCCTCTCACGCCGGTATCATGGGTTCGAATCCCATTGGGGGTGCCAAAAAATCCGAAATAACCGTTTCGGATTTTTTATTTTAAATAATTTGTTTTAAATCGATATACTGAATGTTTAAGGTCAAAATTTGATAAAAAACTTTTAATAAAATCAATCGATTTTTGTAAGTCTTTTTTCGGGAACCATAATAAAACTTAAATGTTTGGGCTTTGACGAATTTTTCAGTAATTTATTTCCGCCGCCTTTAACGAATACCGGAAGCGCTTTTATATATTGGTCTATATAAACAGCCGTAGTATCCTGACATACTATATCTTCTTTATGAGATAAATCGACCAAGGCGTCGGGTGTGTAATTTTTGAAATTAATGTTAAGAAATTTTTCGTTTGCGAAAAAATACAATCCGTTCCCTTTGGTTTCATAAATGTTGAAATACTTTACCCTTCCTCTGTTTCCGCATTCCTGAGGTTTTATGAGTTTATTTTTAAAATCTTCGCAGGTAACGTTAAACAAGCCGTTTATGCAGTGGCAGTTAAAATCGGGATAATTATCTAAAGGTCCCAATCCGCAATATGAAATATTGTTAAATGATAAAGGCATTTCAAGGACCATTCCCATTTTAGGAAGATAAGGTAAAATATTTTTAGGAGTAACCGTACAATCGACGGTAACAATTCCGCCGGCATTTATGGTATAAATAAAGTTTGCAAAGAACAGCATTTTGAAAGGAGAAGTAAGAGCGGTTTTAATGTTAATAACTACATTGTCGTCGATTTTGTTAGCGCTTATTCCCCTTAAACAGCTTTTATAATTATGAAAACTGTTAGCAAGCCATGATTTTTTATAATCCATTTCCGAATCGAACGGAGAGCGGAAAAAGTTAAGATAAAAACCTGTTCTGTTTCTTGAATTAACCGGATTCTGATTTACATATTCCGTTCCGTCAACCATATAACTTGCAAGTTGACCGGTTTTAGTTACGAACTTGATATGGCCGCCGTCGAATTCAGCCGAAATAAAATCTTCGCCGTGTTTGACATTGATTTTACCGCCGCCTTCGTATTTGAACCCTGCGGTTTTTTCCTTAACGGCAATCTGTTCTTTTAAATCGCTTCGGTTGTTCAGATAAGAAATATCGATATAACACTCTTCGTTCTGCGGAAGTGAAATTTCTTTTTTAAACGATTTTGAAGGATTAACGGAAGGAACGGAACAAGACAAAATCTGTTTTGAGCCGCTTTTCACTAAAACAGAAACAGCGGTTTCGGTTTCGGAAGGAAATGAGTCTGTATTTTTAATTTCCAAAACCGAATCGTTATAATAAGCCCTTAAAGGTCTGTAAGCGAATTTCAGATTTTCGGCTGCGGTTTTGGGAGTTCTGTCTGGAAGGAATATTCCCGAAAGGCATTTATATCCGTCGTCCATATACTCTTTCATATCGCCGCCGTAAAGGTATTCGTATTTACTGTTTTTGCGCTTATAAGACTGGTCGGAAAACTGCCAAACGAAGCCGCCTGCAATACTCGGTTCTTTTAAGAAGAGTTCGGCATAATCGTTCAATCTTCCCGAACCGTATCCGCATTGAAGAGCGTGTTTAACAAGAAGCTGAGGTTTAGAATTATTTTTCTTAACCTGCTTGGCGATATTTTCAACGCTATCGAACTCATCGCATTTCATATCCGAAAAAGCCGAAGACTGCGTTCCGTAACAGATTACAGGAAGGCAGCTTTTATATTTCATATACTTATAGCAAAGTTCACTGCATTTACCCGAAGCGATATTGTACCCTATCGACCAAATAATAACGGAAGTAAAATTCTTGTCTCTTTCATAAAGGCTTTTAACCTTTTCAAGGAACATATCCGCCCATTTTTGTTTAGTAGACAGTGAAGCGGAATTAACGGTGATTTTCATTAATTTTTTACCGAGAGAAATGAAAGCGCCGTCAAGAACATAAATTCCGTATTTATCGCAAAGAGAAAGAAAGGCAGGGTCAGGCGAAATTACCGAAACGGCATTGATATTATAATCTTTCATTAATTTTACATCCCGTTCCATTTCGTCTATATCGGAAACATTAAGCCTTTTTTCGCCTTCCGTATAATTTATACCTTTTAAAGTAATTCGTTTTCCGTTAACGGTAAATTCGTTTTTATTTATTTCCACGGTTTTAAATCCGTGCTGAATTTTCACGCATTCTATAGTATCGCCTTTTTTGTCCGAAAGGGTAAAAACGATATCGTAAAGTTTTGGAAATTCGCTTGACCACTCTTTAACCTGAAGATTTTCAAAAACCATTATAGTGTCCGAACCTGCATTAAGCTTTTT
This sequence comes from uncultured Eubacteriales bacterium, assembly GCA_949296455.1. GTDB lineage: Bacteria > Bacillota > Clostridia > Christensenellales > CALVMC01 > CALVMC01. The sequence continues at coordinate 65,771 of CASFOZ010000008.1, read as the reverse complement.
AGATGCGATAACTTTATTCCCGTCATAAATTTCTGCAAGAACGGAGGAAGAAGTGTTGTAAAGAATCTGTAAATCGGCATTTATATTATAAGTGTTATCGGGATTTTTTGAATCGCTGATTTTGATATCGAAAAAATGCTCTTTATTTTCCGCAAAGAGCAGAACGTCTCTTAAAATTCCCGAAACTCTGAACCTGTCGGAACATTCGAGATAAGAACAAACCGCCCATTTGTAAACGACAATAAGAATTTCGTTTTTGCCTAAGGTCAGAAAATCATTTATTAAAAATTCGGTAGTTTTCATAGACCCCTGTGAAAAACCTACATACTGTCCGTTAATATGAAGTTCTATGCATGCGTCAACGCCTAAAAATGAAATAACATAATATTTGTCAAGATTGGAAATATCTATAAATTTACGATAAACGCCTGCGGTATTTCCGTAACTGTCGTTATTGATTTTAATTTTTCTGTTATTCTGAAAACTGTAAAATTTCCCTAAACTGCTTTTAGGAATATACGGCGGATAATATCTGAAAGGATAACTTTCTTGAAGATAAATCGGTATTCCGAATCCCTCTTCCTGCCAAGAAGAAGGAAGGTTTATTGAAGTGAAAATTTCTTTATCGGTATTGAATCCGTCTGTTAAGAAATCCGTATCCGCAACGTACTTAAAATCCCATTTACCGCTGAGAACGGTAACAAGGTCGCTGTTTGAGCGTTCACGGACGCTGTCGCAAGACAAACATTTTTCCTTATCGGAAAAAGGAATAAAGTAACTTCTGTTTTCGAGTTTATTTTCTGAAATCACGCCAAGTTTGACATGATTGAATTTTTTTAAATTATAAATCATAATACACCCGACGCAAACAGCCGATAAGCAAAAGAAGTTAAATTATTTTCTTTTCAAAGCCTTGGACTTATCCTTGAATTTAAGTTGCATTTGATAATTATTTTCGTCTTTTTCGGTTGGTGTTATTTTATTATTAATTTTCTTTTTCATAATAATATTATGTAACAGAGTTAACCGAATATACGAAAACGGAGAACTTAAATCAAATAAAAGCTATCTGCCCTTTTTTTTCATAAGATAATTTTTATATGCAGTTTCGACTTTTGTTCTGTCTTCTTCCGGTTCGAAAACCCTTTCTCTGAATTTAGATTTTATAAAATCGGCAGCGAAGCCAAAATCCGGAAATTTATTCTGCTCGATATACTGTATAATCGCACCGCCCATTGAAGCCGGGTCGAAAGGATAACTTACGACTTTAATACCAAGAACATTGGCAAGGTCTTTGCAATACTGAACATTCTGAGAAAGAGAACCTGCGACATAAATTTTCTGGAATTTCTTATTGGAGAAATATTCAAGTTCGCTTAAAACGAACTTATTTTCGAACATAGCGCTGTCGTAAGCCGCTCTTATAATTTCAGCATCGGTTCTTGCGCCCGAAACAGCCATAACCTTTTGAGGCATGGTGTTGTAGGCGGAGAAAATTTTGGAAGTGATATCGAAAAGGTATGAATAAGGAGTTACGCTTTTAGTCATGGTATCAATCATTGAATCATCGTAATATTTTCCCATTCTTGCCCATTCGTTTCTGCACTCGTCTATAATATGAGTACCTGCCGTGCGTTTTGTGAAATTATATCCGTCAAGTCCCGTTTCGTTTGAGAAGGAAGCCGAAAAGCCTTGTTGAGAGATTATAGGCTCGTCTATGACTCTGCCTATTTTGTTATAACTTCCCGTAATAATAACAGGAGAACCTTTTTTGAAACAAAGGAAAGCCGCAGCGTCCGAATAGCCGCAACCTGTGATAACTTTAACGTCGTTTTTCAAATTGAGATTTTGAAGAAGAAAAGGTTTCAGAAAACCTAACGATTTTATATCCTTTTCGACCAAAGGAACGATATTTTCCGGAATACCCAAAGAAGCGATAAACGAAGTAAGGAAACCGTCTACATCGTTAAAGAATCCGCTAGTTGAAGCGAGTGTTTTGTCGGTGGAAACTATACCCGTAAGCATATAATTCATAACATCGGCAATATAGATAAAAGACACTATATTTTCGTAATTATATGAAAGGCTGTCGTCTGCAAGCTGAAAAACCGTATTTGATTGATTATAAGATATACCGCTTTTGGTATACAAATCTTTAAGAGAAAGAGAAGGAAATTTTCTGTAAATTTCGTTAGTCCTTATATCCTTGAAATGAACGGGGTTATTGAGAATATTTCCGTTAGAATCGATATAAGAATAATCCATACCCCAGCTGTTGATAGTAAGGCTGTCGATATCGAACCCTTGGACCTGCGCTTGTCGGATACATTCGAGGACATTAGTATAAATGCTTTCTATTCCCCATTTAAGAACATTGTTTTCGAATATCGGAGCATTGACGAAACGATAGACTTCCGTTACGTCGAGTTTCACGTCCGTCAGGTTGTAAACCGTCCCCGTTCCGTATTTTTCACCGATGCTAATACTTAAAATCGCCACTTAAAAAACCTCTTTATATTTTATTTAACGAAATAATTATATATTTTAAAAAAGAATTAGTCAACATTAAACATTATTATTATAAGAAAGAATAAACCGATAAAATTACAAAAAAGCTGAAAAAACCGAATAAAGTTCAAAGTTTGGGAAAAAATTAAAAAATATCAAACAGAAAGTCGTGTAACGCAAATAAATCAAATGAAAAAAGTGAAACCGATTAGTCATAAAAAAGCGAAAAATCGGCTAAAATTTGATAAAGTATCAAAAAATAAAAAACAAACATAAAGTGTATTGTAACATTATACACAAGAAAAAGGTGATAATTTGGAAAGCACAGGTAAACTTACGGTCAAAAGAGGCGATTTATTTTATGCGGATTTAAGTCCGGTAGTAGGAAGCGAACAAGGAGGAGTCCGCCCTGTACTTATTGTCCAAAACGATGTAGGAAACAAATACAGCCCGACGATTATTGCCGCAGCCGTTACAAGTCAGTTAAACAAAGCCAAACTTCCCACGCATATAGAACTCGAAGCTGAAAATTTCGGACTACCTAAAAACAGCGTAGTATTACTTGAACAGATAAGAACACTCGACAAAAGAAGACTGAAAGAAAAAATAGGACAGCTTCCCGAAATGCTTATGGAACGGGTCAACGAAGGGCTTATGATAAGTTTAGGCTTCTATGAAACATAAACGGATATTAAAACGATTTTTGAAATCAGCTTAATTTAAATTTATCAAATAAAAATAAATAGAAGAAGAGCAACGGAAGAAAATATACCGCCGACTGCTCTTTTTGTTTTTTTGGGAATCAGAACAAATCTCGAAGAAGAGATTACTGCGGCAAGATAAATTATCATTAACGCAAGACCTATCTGAATATTGATACCCGTAATTGAAATGTTTGCAAACAGTGAATTGATAAGAACCATAATATACATCACCATACTTACGACAAATGTAAGATAATAAGCGTAAGGAATTATAAGCCCGATAATCACCGAGAAGAATGCAAGAATGTAAAGCAAAGACAATATAGGAAGCAGTAAAAGATTGACTGCAAGGAAGACAACCGAAGCATACCCGAAATAATACAGCATAAAAGGCAGTAAGGTAATATTTACCGCAAGACTCATTGCGCAGGAAGAAGAAATCCAATCGGGTAAAAATTTTAATTTTTGCTTTATCGATTTAGAACACAGAATTATACCGAAAATAGCCGCAAAAGACATTTGAAAACTTATCTCGAAGATAGCATAGGGATTAAAAAGCAAAATAAGGAACGCAGCCGTACACATAACTGAAAATCTGTCTTTTTTTCTTCCGAAAATATCCGCAAGCAGATAACAAAGAACCATAATAGTGGCTCTTAAAACCGACGGAGAAAATTCGCACAGCGCACAGTAAAGAAAAAGAATAATCGCAGTGACGACAAATTTAACGATATTGTTGGCTCTTAGTTTTTCGAGAAGTTTAATAAGAAAAAGGCTCAGCACTCCGATATGAAGACCCGATACTGCAAAAATATGCGCAAGACCGGTAAGACGGAATTCGTTTATAACCTCTTCGTTGATATAATCGGAATCGCCGAAAAACATAGCGTAGAAAATCGGAGAAGTACTTTTCAAAGTACTTTCGTTAAGATAATCTTTAACCATATTTCTTATAGTCGGAGCAAGGGACAAATCCCCTTCCGAAATTTCTATGATATTGATAACTTCGGCTTTGTATAGCATATTAACTCTCATTTTCTTGATATAATAGGAAGCGGAGTTTATTTCATATTTTTCTAATTTTCCGTAAAATACTATTTTAGAGCCTACCGTTGCGAACTCGTAAGAAGAAACAGAAGCGTCCGAATTGACTTCCTCGTCATTAAACTTTACCTTTTCCAAAGAAAATTCGTAACCGTCGTCAGTGGATTTGACATTAGTTACAACGCCCGAAACAATTCCCTCGCCGAAGTCGGAAGTAAAGGAATCGTATCTGTCGGTAACTATGTTGAAAGAAATCATACCCGCAAGAAAAACTATTACGAGAACGGAAAGATAAAGAGCGACTTTTTTTGTTTTTTTGAGAGAGAAAAAAAGAATAACGGAAATAACCGAAAGCACGGCAAGTGAAATTTCCACTGCGGCAAAGTTCAAAGAAGATATTAAAATTCCGGCAAGCAAAGAAATAAGAGCAAACACCATAGGTCTCGGATTAATTATTTTAGAGTGAAACATATCTGCGCCTTTTTTCTCCTTATCTTTTGTAAAATCGGCTTAAAATGAATTACAGAAGCCGTTTTAAGTATTTTTAATCATTTATGCTTAATATCCCGTCCGAAAGAAGAGTACAACATTTTATTGAATTTTCCGTCTTTTTTATTTCCTTCCGTATTCCTGTCAGAATCAGAGTTTTCCCTTCTGCTGACAACGGACCGCATATATTAATTAAAGCGTTTATTTCGTTCGGCAAAATTATTCTGTTAAAATTTATCACTGCGACATTAAAGTTTTTTAATTTTTTTATAAGATAAAAGGAATCCATATCGCAAACCAGACAACTGCTTTTACCTTGATATAAGAATGAACTATTCCCTGTTTTTTTGATTTCGGCATTTACGGTTTTTATAGTTTCGCAACTGCTATCGCCGTAATATTTAACTGTATAAAAATTATCGTTCTCTTTTAGAACAGAGCGACAGCGATTTGTTTCCGATTTTTTGTAATTAAAATAATTTTCGCCGTTATCATATACAGTTATTTCGTTAAGACCTTTATTTCTGAATATCTTTAAGTATTCTAAAAAGAACCTTCCGCAATTTTCATCGGGAACATTAAGAGATACAAGAGCGTTTAATTTAAGTTCATCGAAATAAGGCAGAAATTCGGACAAGCCTTCGCCTTTCAACGACACGAGAACGGTATTTCCTTCTTCTTCTATCGCAATAGATTTTACAGTAAAATTATCGCCGTCTTGTTTGCCGAAAATTCTTAAAACCATATTATACTCTGTACTTGTTAATAAACTGTTTCAGTATCTTTTCTCCTCCGCTGTCTCTCGATTTGATTTCTTCTATCGGAAGACAAAGTTCTCTCGACAAAATTTCCGCAACCTCTTTATAACAGTTTTCACCCTGACATCTTCCCATACCCGTGCGAAGTCTTCTTTTGACTGCGTCAAAACTTCTTGCGGGAAGTATCGAATGAATGGCATCGACAATTTCGTGTTCGGTAACTTTTTCGCAATGACAAATTTCTCTGCCCCAACTGTCGTCTTCTTTTATAAGTTTTTTAAGTTCCTTTCTTTTTAATGCGGAAGCTTTTATTTTCTCTTCTCTGAATACAATTTCAGACCTGTCTTTTTTGGAGCAATTTAATTTTCTTACTATATTTTCCGAAACCCTTTCCCCTATTGCGGGAGCTGCTGTAAGTCCAGGAGAACAAATTCCGAGTAGCATTATAAAGTTTTTTACGGTTTCCGATTCTTTAATAATGAAATCATCGCCCACAATGCAGCGGTTGCCGGCATAAGCCCTTATCGCATTTTCGATATGGGCGCTTTTATAAGTTTTCCCTATGCTTTCCTTGATTTGTTCAAGACCTTTTTTCGTAACCTTGGTATCGTCCATATCCAGACTTTTTATAGAAGTCGGTCCGTAAAGAACGTTGCCGTCCACCGTGGGAGCGACAAGTATTCCCTTTCCTTTTTCGTCGGGAAGAGGGAAAAGAACGGTATGTATGTTTCTTCTTTCCTTTGCGTCGAGAACGAAGTATTCACCCCTTCTGAAAGATACGGGAAAGACTTCCGCCCCCGCCATTTCGTTAATTTCCATACAGTGTGTTCCTGCCGAATTAACGAGAATTTTACACTCGAAATCGCCTTGAACGGTTTTAACTTTAAAGCCTTCTTTATTTCTTTCGATACCGGTGACAAGACAATCGGTAAAAATTTTCTGCCCGTTAAGAAGTGCGTGCTCGGCAAGAGCAATCGTGTATTTATACGGACAAACTATACCTGCGTCGGGAGCATAAAGAGCGAATTTTATATTGGAAGCAATATTAGGTTCTATTTTTAATATTTCCTTTCTTTCGATAACGGAAACATTGACTCCGTTTAAAATCCCCTGTATTTCTAGTTTCTTGATTTCTTCGAGTCCGTTTTTATCGCTGACGACGAGCGAGCCGATTTTTTTGAAATCTACTTTTAACTCTCTGCAACTTTGCTCATAGAGTTTGTTTCCCCTGACATTGAGTTCGGCTTTCAATGTGCCCGGCTTACAGTCGTAACCTGCGTGGACGATTCCGCTGTTTGCCCTGCTTGCGCCCACACCCACATCGTCGCCCTTTTCGAGAAGGGCGCAATTCAAATTATAGTCTGAAAGATATTTAAGTATAGAACAGCCGATAACTCCGCCGCCTATAATCAAACAATCAAACATTTATTTTTTCCCTTTTTTTGAAAATTTCTTTTTATAACTTACAAGCGCTTTGTTAATAATAGATTCCGCTTCCTTTCTGTTTGCAACTTTCAGCATAACGGTATCTTTATGTTCGAGCTGCTTGTAAACTTCGAAAAAGTGTGAAATTTCGTCGAGAATATGCGGAGGAAGCTGCCAGACATCGGTATAAGAATTCCAAGTCGGGTCTTTAAAAGGTATTGCGAGAATTTTGGTATCCAACATATTATCGTCGCTCATATTTACTGCGCCGATAGGATAACATCTAACGGTTGCAAGAGGCTGAATGGCTTCGCTGCACAAAACGAGAACGTCCAGCGGGTCGTTATCCTCAGCATAGGTCAACGGAATAAATCCGTAATTTGCAGGATAATGAGTGGAAGTATAAAGAATACGGTCTAAAATCAAAAGCCCCGTTTCCTTATCGAGTTCGTATTTGTTTTTACTTCCTTTGGAAATTTCAATACAGCAAACAAAATCGTTTTCCTTAATTCTTTCAGGATTTATATCGTGCCAAATATTCAATCAAGTGTACCTCTTCCATAAATTTAATATAATTATATAACATTTATTCTCATTTTGCTATCGATTTTTTCCAAGTAATAAAAATATATTCTCAAATAAAAAACAGATAAACTAATTGTTTTATCTGTTTTGGCAGTTTATATCTTAATTGATTTAAATTTTTCAAAGATAAATTTATTATTAAATTAAGAGCCTTGCGTAAGAGCGCTTATTGCAGCATAAGTCAATTCTTCTACGGTAAGTTCACCTATTTTTTTATCCTGATAAGAGCCTATCGTAATAACCTTGTCAAGGTCTTCGTTTTGCAATCCTTCGAGACAGCCCCACGATTTTAAATTATATAAAGTCGCCCCTGCAATTTTAACTGTAAGTTTATCCTGAAGATTGGAAACGGTAACATAGGTTTCCTCACTGCCTTCCACTTCGTCTTCCAGAATTGACTGAATAATAGAAGTAGGATTATCGAAAATATCTTTAATTCTGAGGTCGCTCACAAAAGACGGGTCTTGTAAATCGTCGATAGTTTTATTTTGAATAGCCTGTAAAAATTTCGAACTTTCGGTATCGATAGTCAAAAGTTCGTTAAGTTTCAATCCGTTTATGGCAGTAGAAAATTCAGATATTTTCTTATCGTATAAAGGAGTGCTTAAAGAGCCAAGGTCCTCGTCAGAAAAGACTTCCCCGAAAGTCAGATTGCTTATTTCGTCGCCTATCTGAGAAAGAAGTATAGGATTTTCATCGGTATCCTTTGCTATAATACTTGCAAAAAACTTATTATTTTCCATGTTCATACCGAATTTATTTTGTAAATCCGAAACCCTTAAAGTATCAGTATCCAAAGACTGTGCAAGTGTTTCAAACCCTTGCGTAATACTCTGAGTTTTAATTTCGTTGATAATGGGAATATCGGGAAGAGAAATATTGAGACCTTCGGGACTTGAAAGTTTTTCGAGAGTAATGCCGTTCACGAAATTTCTCAAACCATCTTCCATATTTGAAAAAGAAGCGTTTTTAATAGGCGAAAGACTTATACCTAAAACCTCGTCGGGCAAAAGAGAAGATAATCCGAAATAGGTTTCGAGAGTGGAAATTGAAAGATTATCGGTATCCGACAGCATAGTCGTAAGTTCATTAATAAGCTTTTCAACCGTTTTATCTTTTATGCCGCTGTCTTCTTCGAGCGGAATACTGAAATTAAAAGTATTTTCAATGCCCCGTATCGTAGCGGTTTTATAAATCCAGAAACCGCCGCCTACGACAATGCCCACCATAACTATAACGGCGGTAATAAACCCGAAAATAAAACTCAAACAACTTCTGCCCTTTGCCATAAAAACCTCCGAGCAAAATTAATATATTCGATAAAATTAATTTTACGCAATTAAATTATAACATAAATTAATTTATTTTCAATAGGGACTTGTAAATATGTAAGGAATTATTTGTTAAAAAAATAATAAAGTGTTATAATTTTGATATAAAAAAAGGAAGGTGCAAAATGAAAGCAATTTTATCGGTAATAGGAAAAGACAAACTAGGGATAATCGCATCGGTATCGAAAGAACTGAGCGATTTAAAAATAAACATAGAAGACATATCGCAGACGATAATGCAGGATTATTTTACAATGATAATGCTTGTCGACACAAGCAAATGCACACTCCCCTTTGACGAGGTTACAAAAAGACTTTCAGAACTCGGAAAGAAATCAAATCTTGATATAAGGCTTCGTCACGAAGATATATTCAACGCAATGCATAAGCTGTAAACGAGGTAAATATGATATCGCAATCTCAGATAATAGAAACAATAAAAATGATTTCCGATCAGCATCTCGATGTGCGCACTATAACTATGGGTATATCGCTTTTTGACTGCGCAGGAGAAGACACGAATAAAGTATGTATAAAGATATACGATAAGATAATGAAAAAGGCGGGAAATCTCGTTAAGGTCGGAGAAGAGATAGAAAAAGAATACGGAATACCCATAGTAAACAAGAGAGTATCCGTAACGCCGATAAGTTTAATAAGCGCCTCTAATAACGACGGATTGAAAATAGCAGTGACATTGGATAAAATAGCCGACCAGATAGGAATTGATTTTCTCGGAGGATACAGCACATTAGTTCATAAAGGAATGACCGAATACGAAGAAAATTTTATAAAAACCATACCCGAAGCCTTGACGGTCACTAAAAAGATATGTTCGTCGGTAAATGTAGGAACGACAAAAGCCGGAATAAATATGGACGCCGTAAAACTTATGGGCAAGATAGTCAAGGAATGCGCTTATAACACGAGAGAGAACTCTTCGATAGCGTGCGCAAAACTTGTAGTATTCTGCAATGCCGTAGAAGATAATCCGTTTATGGCAGGAGCTTTTCACGGAGTCGGCGAAAGCGACACGGTAATAAATGTAGGCGTAAGCGGACCGGGAGTCGTTAAATGCGCGCTTGAAAAATGCGACGGAAGTTTGAACGAAGTATCGGAAGTAATCAAACAGACTGCATTTAAAATAACAAGAGTCGGAGAACTCGTAGCAAGAGAAGCGAGCAGAAGACTGAAAGTCAAATTCGGAATAGTCGACCTTTCGCTTGCCCCTACCCCTGCCGTAGGCGACAGCGTAGCGCATATACTTGAAGAAATGGGACTTGAAAGCGTAGGCGGTTCGGGAACGACAGCCGCCCTTGCCATGCTGAACGACGCAGTTAAAAAAGGCGGAATAATGGCAAGTTCTTCAATAGGCGGTTTATCGGGAGCATTTATACCGGTAAGCGAAGATATAGGAATGATAAACGCCGCACGGGCAGGAAAACTCAAACTCGACAAACTCGAAGCAATGACATCGGTATGCAGCGTAGGACTCGATATGATAGCCATTCCCGGTGACACGAGCGAGGAAATAATATCGGCGATTATCGCAGACGAGGCTGCTATCGGAATGGTTAACAATAAGACTACGGCAGTAAGAATAATACCTGCCTACGGTAAAAAGGCCGGCGACGAAGTGGAATTCGGCGGGCTTTTAGGCACTGCGCCCGTTATTGCAGTCAATACTTCTTCCCCTGCTAAATTCATTATGCGAGGAGGAAAAATTCCTGCGCCCATTCACAGCAATAAAAACTGAAAACCGAAAAAAATAAATACGAAAACCGAAAAAATAACCGAAAGTTTAAACTAAATACTAAAACAGTAAAAATAACCGAAAGTTTAAATTAAATACTAAAACAGTAAAAATAACCGAAAGTTTAAATTAAATACTAAAACAGTAAAAATAACTGTTAGTCGAAACAAAAAATAAAAACTAAAACAGAAACAAAAAGAAAGAGACGCATCGCTGCGTCTCTTTTTTGAATAATACTTGTAATTTGTCTTATAATTTCCCATAATTCATTATGGCTTCCCCTTACACTACGCCTCAGACAACTTAAGCAACGGTTGGACGCTCAAAAGCGTTCGGATAATTCAATAGTCACTTGTTTCTTTGCGTAAAATACAAGTATTATTTTTTGTTGCGGTTTGAACCGCTCTAAATCCGGCTGATACCGAACTTCTGGTCCTTGTTTTACATTTCCGGACGGGCTTTTCGCCTGACCTCGTTAAGGTTTACTCAGCGTTTGCTGAGTCTTTGCTCCGATGCAACTCTTTCGCTCATTGCTTGGCGTAAACTTTCTTTAACTGAAAGTTTAAATAGAAATAAATTTAATTTTTCTATTGAAGCAAATCTTATTGCTTATCCGTCAATAGAAAGTTCTCAACTCATCTCTATCTATACTTCTATTATATTCCTTTAAATCAAAAAGTCAATACTGTTTTGGAAAATTTTCTTAAAAAAATTTTCCAAAACTATATTGTAAAACTGCGTATAAAATGATATAATATAAGTTAGAGTACTAAAAAAAGAGACCGAGGGGTCTCTTTTTTATTTAAACTGTTTATTTTTCAATGAGAATTTTTCGATAAATTTTAATTTAAAAATTTATAATATTTGTATTTAAAATAAATTTAATTTTAAATTAAATACCGTTTATCATAATTTATATCGATACAATTGCTTTTATATTTTTCTGCTTCCCGGTTTAATCGGCGCTCCCATTGTTTTACAGAAAGGACATTTATCCGCTTCGTAAGAGACTATATCCATTGAAATAAGATTTACATACTTGACGCCGAAATCGACTTTACCTGCGCTTCTGTCGACGATAGAAGCAACCGCTACGACATCTGCGCCTTTTTCTTTGAGCATTGCAATAACGTCCTTAACCGAACCGCCGGTAGTCACAACATCTTCTACCACTAATACTTTTGCTCCCTTTTCGACGCTGAATCCCCTTCTTAAAGTCATAACATCGTTTTCTCTTTCGGCAAATATATTCGGTTTATTGAGTTGACGTGCCATTTCGTATCCCATAAGTATTCCGCCAATTGCGGGCGAAACAACGATATCTATATCTATCCCTTTTAGTTTTGTAGCAAGTTCTTTGCAAAGTTTTTCGCTTGCGGAAGTATCGATAAAGAGTTTAGCGCACTGCATATATGTATCGCTGTGCCTTCCAGAGGTCAAAAGAAAATGCCCTTTTAAAATACCGCCTGTCTTTTTAAAAATTTCCAAAACTTCTTCTGTCGTCATTACAATATCTCCTTTATGATAATTTTTTTATTCGAATAAAATTATTTGATACATAAAAATTTAAAGGTTTTGCTTTCGTTAATTATATTTTTTATACCGAAAATTCAATTTTCCGAGTAGCCTTAAATTTGAAAAAATTTTTCGGTTTTGTCGCTTTTAATTAACCAATCGATTAAACTATCAATGTTCCTTTCAAATCTTCCAAGGTAAGATTATTGTCCTTAAAGTATTTTTCTAAATCCGAAAGTATTTCGGGCATAGCGGTAGGATTATAAATATTAGCCGTTCCTATCTGAACGGCGGAAGCTCCGCATATAATAAATTCGAGAACATCGGTATAACTCATAATTCCGCCCATACCTATAATAGGTATATCGACCGTATTATAGACCTGCCATACCATTTTAAGCGCAACGGGTTTAACCGCAGGTCCCGAAAGACCGCCCGTGACATTTTTTAAAATAGGCTTTCTTGTTTTGTAATCGACAGCCATACCGCTTATGGTATTGATAAGAGAAATAGCGTCTGCCCCGCCTTTTTGAGCGGCAGCGGCATTTTTGGTAATATCCGAAACATTCGGAGTAAGCTTAACTATAAGAGGAAGAGAGGAATTTTCCTTTACCTTTTCCGTAACCGCCCTTACGCTGTCGGGTTCCACGCCGAAAGCCATACCGCCCTGCTTGACATTAGGACAGGAAATATTAAGTTCAATCATATCGACGCCGCTTTCCGAAACGATTTTTGCGGTTTGAGCATATTCATCGAGAGTGTTACCCGCAATGTTAGCAATGAGAACGGTTCCGAGTTTTTTGATTTTCGGCATATAATCGTTTACGAAAGCCTTTGTGCCCGGATTTTGAAGTCCGACGCTGTTCAGTATTCCCGACGGAGTTTCGGCGATACGGGGACTGTCGTTTCCCTCTTTCGGAAGCAGAGTAAGCCCTTTAAGAGATATTCCGCCGATTTTTGAAACATCGTAAATTTCTGAATATTCGAGACCGTATCCGAAAGTACCGCTCGCTGCAATAAGCGGATTTTTGAATTCGACTCCTGCAATATTGACGGCAAGAGGATTTTTATTCATAGCATACCTCCGGATTAATTAAAAACAACTTCGTTGATATCGAAAACAGGTCCGTCCTTACAAACACGCAAATTATGCTCTTGACCGTTTCTATTGATTTTAACCGCACAAACAACGCATGCGCCTACCCCGCACCCCATTCTTTCTTCCAAAGAAACAAGGGTTTTCGTTTGAAACTGACAGGAAATTTTCTGCAAAGATTTAAGCATAGGTTCGGGGCCGCATGCAAGAATTATATCAGGTTTTCTTAAAGAAATTTCTCTTTTAACGCAATCGGTGACAAAGCCTTTTTCTCCGAAAGAGCCGTCTTCCGTAGAAACGAACAAATCACCGCCAAGACTAAGTTCTTCCGCAAGAATAATGTTTTCTTTGCTTTTAAAACCTATAAAAGAAGTAAATTCTGCTTCATAAGATTTAAAAGCCGCAGGAAGAACGGCTGTACCGAGTCCGCCGCCCACAAGAAATATTTTTTTAGCGTCTTTGATATCGAAACCGTTTCCTAAAGGAAATAAAGCGTCTAAACATGTTCCCTTTTGGTAAGCGCTTAATAATTTCGTTCCCTCTCCTTTCACTTCGTAGACTATGGTTAAAGTTTCAAGTTCTTTTGAAAAATCGCAAATACAAAAAGGTCTTCTGAGAGATTTTTCTTTAAGTTGAATATGAACGAAATTACCGCAACGAGTTTCGTCGGGTATTTTAGCCGCAGCCGTAAGTTTAAAGATTTTCGGTGCAATTTCCTTATTTGATAAAACCGTTATTTTTCTTTCCATTTAAGCGCCTTTTAATTTTTTCTTCAACATAGTTTTACCTGCGTTCTTTAATGCGGAAGTAAGGTCTTCTTTCATTTCGAGAGCGGCTTCTCTTGCTGCGTCGTCGAAAGAAAGTTTTGAATATTTATCGGATTTATAAGCGCAAAGAATTTTGCGGGACGAGTTAACTATTCCTCCAAGGCCTCGTTCGTCGAAAGAATTTGCTATATCGCTTGCCTTGCCGCCCTGCATACCGTAACCGGGAATAAGAAAAAAGGAAGAAGGATTTTCTGTTCTGAGAACTATAGCCTGTTGAGGCTGAGTGGCTCCGACAACAGAGCCGATACTGCTGTAACCGTATTTTCCGATAAATTCCTTACCCCATTTTGAAACATAGTATCCCATTATTTCGTAAATTCGCTCACCGCTTCTAAGTTGTCTGTCCTGAATTTCAAAAGATGATACGTTAGAAGTTTTAACGAGAATGAAAATACCTTTATCGTTATTTTTGCAGTCGTCCAAAAAGGGGTTGATACCGTCGCTGCCTAAATAACCGTTTACCGTAACGAAATCGCTTTCGAAATCGTTTATTTTGAAACCGTTTATATTGACTCCCCCGAGATAAGCTTTACTGTAACATTCTGCGGTAGAACCTATATCGTTTCTTTTAATGTCGGAAATTACGATAAGGTCTTTGCTTTTAGCGTAATCGAGGGTTTTCTTGAAGGCTTCGAGTCCGTAAAGTCCGTATTGTTCGTAGTAGGCAATCTGCACTTTAACGGCAGGAACTATATCGGAAATTTTATCGATAATTTTTTTATTGAATTCGAAAATGGAATTACATACATCGTTTCCGTTTTTAATCGAACTTTGCATATCCAAAGGAAGATAGGCAAGACATGTATCGAGTCCGACTGCGGACGGATTTTGTTTTTCTATAATTTTGTCGATAAGTTTATCAATAATCATAATATTTCTCCGTTATAAAATTTAAGTGAACCGTCATTGAAAGTCATTATAACTTTGCCGTAAACTTCCTTTCCTTTAAAAGGAGTATTTTTACCCTTGGAAAAGAAATTATCGGGATTGATTTTGAACTTTTTATTCAAATCGCAAAGAGTGATATTCGCTTTATTTCCTATTTTGATTTCAGGTATATCGATACCGGCGATTTTGCAAGGATTGATACTCATAAGTTCGGCAAGTTTTTTAAGGGTTAAAATACCGCTTTTTACGAGCACAGTATAAGAAAGCGGAAAGGCGGTTTCGAGTCCGCTGATACCGAAAGGAGCGACATCGAATTCTCTGTTTTTTTCTTCTAAAGTATGAGGAGCGTGGTCGGTTGCGATAGCGTCGATTGTTCCGTCTTTAAGTCCTTCGATAACGGCGAGTCTGTCCTCTTCTTCTCTTAAAGGAGGATTGACTTTGGCAAATGTATTGTATTTGCCTACGAGTTCCTCGGTTCCTGCAAAATAATGCGGACAAGTTTCCGCACTTATTTTAACTCCTCTTTTTTTGGCGTCACGCACAAGCTGAACAGCACCTTTTGTGCTGACATGCGCAATGTGAAGTCTGCACCCCGTTGTTTCGGCAAGGATAATATCCCTTGCGATACCGACCTCTTCTGCCGCTCTCGTTATTCCGGAAAGTCCCAATTTGCAAGAAACTTTACCTTCGTTCATAACACCGCCTGCGCTTAAAGATTTATCTTCGCTATGGCTGATAATCAGCAGATTTTTGGTTTTTGCATATTTCATGGCAAGCAGCATGGTCTGCGACTGAGAGACAGGATTTCCGTCGTTTGAGAAAGCAACCGCTCCCG
Organism: uncultured Eubacteriales bacterium; assembly: GCA_949296455.1. Lineage (GTDB taxonomy): Bacteria > Bacillota > Clostridia > Christensenellales > CALVMC01 > CALVMC01. The sequence goes on along the minus strand of CASFOZ010000008.1, from coordinate 50,013 downwards.
ATTCGCTTAGTTTGAACATTTCGGTAAGTTTGTCTCCTTCGAGTCCCTGAGTGATTGCAGCTATCGGAAACATTTTGGCATAGCCGGCTTTATCGGCTTTATTTTTGACATATTCGAGAACAAATTCGTTATCTACTGTAGGAGAAGTATTCGGCATGGCAAGAACCCCGAAATATCCGCCCGCAGCTGCTGCTTTAAGACCGCTTTCTATATCTTCTTTTGCGCAAAAGCCCGGTTCTCTCAAATGGGTGTGCAAATCCAAAAAAGACGGCATAACGGTAAGAGCCGTGCAGTCGTAAATTTTATCGGCGGAAGAAATTTCGCTGCCGATACTTTTGATAATACCGTCTTCTATAAAAATATCGCCGATATCGGTATTTTTGAGTAGTATGTTCATTAAATTCTCCTTACAAGAATATCGAGAACCGCCATTCGTACGGCAAGACCCGAAGTAATCTGCTTACAAATAACAGACCTGTCGCAATCTGCGGCGGCGCCTGTAATTTCTATCCCTCTGTTTATAGGAGCAGGATGCATAAGAATAGCATTCTTATCCGCTTTTGATAATTGTTCCGTTCCTATTCTGTAATAAGCCGAATACTCTTTAAGCGAAGGTACGAAACCGCTCTTTTGTCTTTCGAACTGCATTCTCAAAGCCATAACGGCATTTGCGCCTTTCAGAGCTTCGTTAAGGTCGGTAAAGATTTTACAGCCCATATCCCCGATACCGTCCGGCATAAGCGACAAAGGAGCGCACACTGTGACATCGGCACCCATTTTATTGAAAAGCAGAATATTGCTTCTTGCAACCCTGCTGTGTTTGATATCGCCTGCTATAACAAGTTTGAGACCTTTAAAACCGCCGAATCTGCGTTTGACGGTAAGAGCGTCGAGAAGAGCCTGAGTAGGATGTTCGTGAGCCCCGTCCCCTGCGTTGATTATGGGAATATCGGTGTTTCCTGCTGCGTAATGAACTGCACCCGACATAGGATGTCGTATAGCCACAGCGTCGACATTAAGACTTTTTAATGTGGAAACGGTATCGACCAGACTTTCGCCTTTCAGAATACTGCTTCCCGCTTCTTCGAGAGCGACGGCGTGCGCTCCTAAAAAAAGAGCCGCATTCTGAAAAGAAACACGGGTACGGGTACTGTTTTCGTAAAACAAAGTAGCGACGCATTTACCTTTAAGATTATCGAGATATTTCTTAGCCTTAACGCTAGCGTACATTTTATCCGAATAGGACAAAATATCTTCTATTTCCTCTCTTTTGAGTTCGTCGATACCGAGTAAATCTTTGCTTCCGAGTATCATGGCTACTCCTTACCTTCTTTTGCAAAATACCGTCTTTGCTTAAAAAAGGCATTGCAAGACGCAATGCTTATTAAGTTTTGACTAACGGCAATGTTTTCAAACTGTAAATATATTAATATAAAGCGCTTAATTTGTCAAGCATACATTTATAATTGAAAATAAAGTAAAAAACCTGTAAAAAATCAAAGTAATTTTAAATATATACTTTTTTTTTGAAATAAATTATAGTATAATAACTATATGAAAAATATTAATAAGATTCCGAAAGCAAATTTATACCAAACGGTTATCGACTACGGAAAATCCAAAGCATTGAGATTTCACACTCCCGGGCACGGCGGAAAGAATATAGATTCCGCAGTATACGGCGCTGCAAGCTGCGATATAACCGAACTTCCGTTATCGGATAACCTTCACAGACCGGAAAGCGTAATAAAAACGGCGCAAAAAGAATATTGCAGAGTTTATTCTGCCGCATACTGTCATTTCAGCACGGCGGGAGCGACAGCTGCCATGCAGACTGCCATATTGACCTTGAAAAAGAAAAACAAGAAGATATTGATACAGAAGTATTCTCATCAGTCTGTGACCAATGCATGTATAATGTTCGGAATAGATTATGAAATTTTTACGACGGCGGAAGAACTTAAAAACATGGAGCTCGGAAATTTTTCGGCTGCGGTAATAACATCGCCGTTCTATACCGGTCGGATTTTCAAAGGATTCAAATCGGCATACAAATTACTCAAAAAGAACAATGTGGCATTAATTATAGACCAGGCTCACGGAAGTCATTTCGTGTACCACCCTGACCTCAAAAAATATTTTTACAGCGGCGACTTTGTGATAATAAGTCCGCATAAAACAATGAACACATTGACAGGCGGCGCAGTGCTTTTAGGTTACAAAAAAGAATTAAAGGACAAAACGGCGGAATCCTTCAATATGATACATACGACGAGTCCGAGTTACCCTGTAATGGCTTCGCTTGACTATGCAAGATACATATTTGAAACGAGAGGAACGGAAATACTTGATAAAGTAAAAGATAAAGTTGAAATATTCCGAAAATCTCTTAATAAAAATTACACAATCGAAATAACGGAAGATTTTACCAAAATAGTACTTAAAACCGCTTTCGACACAAAGGAATTATACGATAAACTTATATCGAAAGACGTATATCCCGAATTGTATACCGAAGATTATCTGCTGTTTTTTGTGACATATTGGAACTGCAACAGCCTACACTATCTTTCGAATTTATTGAATTCCATAGACCTTAACAGGAAAACAAGAACGGAAGGCGCAAAATTCAATAATAAGGCTAATGTAATTAAAGCACACAAAGCAAAGGATATCGACGATACCGAATACATAAATCCTGAAGACAGTTTAGGCAGAAAGCTGGCAGTATCTGTAGGAAGGTATCCGCCCGGAATAACCGAAATATTCGAAGGCGAAACAATAGACAGTGAAAGATTCGAATACATAATGAAATACAAAGACAATTTAACAGGATTAATCAACGGAAAAGTCGGAGTTTACAAGAAATGAAGAAAGGGAAATTAGTGACATTCGAAGGCGGAGACGGAGCAGGAAAATCCACTCAATTGAAACTTCTGAAAGACTATCTTGAAAGGGAAAAAATAGAATTCATATTAACGAGAGAACCCGGCGGTACGGAAGTATCGGAAAAAATAAGGAAAATATTAAAGAGCAAAGAAAACAAGATATGCGCCGAATGCGAAGCTCTTTTATATGCCGCCGCCCGTGCAGAACTTGTAAACGAAATAATACTGCCTGCGCTCAAAGAAGGGAAAACCGTAATATGCGACAGATTTATCGACTCTTCCCTTGCCTATCAAGGTCAGGCACGAGGTTTAGGCGAAGAAGCGGTACTTAAAGCCAACGAACTTGCTTTAAAAGGACTCAAACCGGATTTGACTTTTTTTCTCGATATAGCACCCGACATATCATTTAAGAGAAAAGGCGGAGCCGACGGAGACGACAGACTTGAAAACGAAGGAAAAGCCTTTCACCGTAAGATATACGAATGTTATATAAACCTTGCAAGCAGAGAAAAAGGAAGAATCTGTAAACTCGACGCAACTCAAAATCCCGAACATATTCACGAAGAAATTATCCGTACATTAAAGGAAAGAAAGATAATTGATTAAATACATTAACGCCTTAAAGAACAGTAAGGCGTTTAAAATTATAGAAAACGATATAATACAGGAAAGGCTTTCGCACGCATATATGTTGATAAGCGAAGACAGTGAAGCGCTTGAAAGTTTACGCACTTTGATTGCCTTGCGTTTATATTGCGAAAACTGCTGTACCGTATGCCGAAAATGCACTCAGATAATTAACGGAAACTGTCCGGATATTCTTGAAGTCACCGATGAAAAATCGATAGGCGTCGGTAAAATAGAAACAGCGCTGGATTTTGCATACTTAACCCCTACCGAAGACGAATTCAAAACGGTATTTATCCTTAATGCGCAAAGAATGACTCTGCAAGCGCAGAACAAATTTCTTAAAACTCTCGAAGAGCCGCAGGACGGAGTGGTAATTATACTTACAGTCGATAATGAAAACAAATTATTGAATACCATAAAATCACGGTGTAAAAAAATAAAACTTGAATTGTTCCCAAAAGAAGTAATAGTTAACGAACTTGTCGGGAACTACTCGGAAAGTCAGAAAGAAGAAGCTGCGGAAAGTGCCGAAGGTTTGATTACGAGAGCGCAGGAACTGCTGTCGGAAAGCAAATCGGAAGAAATAATCGACGCACTTATAATGCTTAAAAGCAGTAAAGACGTCCTTAAAGTATCCACCCTTGACATATGGAATAATTTAAACGAAGCTTTCGATGTACTCGAAATGGTTTTTTGTGATATAATGTACATCATAAACGGAATGAAAAACAGCATAAGGAACAGAAAAAAAATCGAAAAGCTGTTAAAGTTATCCGAAATATACAGTAACGAAAGTATAGTTAATATAGATGCGGAAATTAATAAATGCAGAGAAAAGCTTATGCTTAACTGTAATCCAATAACAGTACTCGAAGGTTTATTATTCAAAATATTGGAGGTAAATTATATATGCCGGAAATAGTAGGCGTAAAACTGAAACATTCTAAAATATATTATTTCAGTCCTAACGATATAGAATTCAAAGAAGGCGACGGAGTAATCGTGGAAACTTCTTTCGGAACGGAATACGGGAAAATAGCCGTAAGAAACAAAGAGGTTGACGAAAGCGAAATCAAAGAACCTTTGAAACCCGTTCTGAGAAAGGCGACCGAAGAAGACGAAAAACAGTTGGAAAAGATAGCGGAAAAAAATAAATCGGCTTATGAAACTACCCTTAAAAAGTTGGAAAAGGCCGATTTGGGAATGAAACTCGTAAATGTGGAATATTCATTCGATATGAACAAACTTACTATATATTTTACCGCAGAAGGAAGAGTGGATTTCAGAGAACTCGTGAAAGAACTTGCCGCAACATTCAGAGTAAGGATAGAACTCAGACAAATTTATGAAAGAGACGATATTCGTCAGCGTGGCGCACTTGCGATATGCGGAAGACCGTGCTGCTGTATAACGAGAAACGGCGATGCCGAAAAGGTATCCGTAAAAATGGCAAAAATGCAAGGACTGTCCCCTAACCCCGCAAAAATAAGCGGAAACTGCGGAAAACTTATGTGCTGTCTTGCATACGAAAACGATTATTATTCGTCGGTATACAAAAAAATGCCCAAAAACAATTCGACAGTTAAAACCCCGGACGGAGACGGAACGGTATGCGGTCTTGATATGCTTAAACAGCAAGTCAAAGTAAAATTAGGTTCGGAAGACGGCAATATAGAAATAAAGACTTATAATCTCGAAGACCTTAAAGTTCAATCGGTACAGGACGAAATAAAAGACAGCGATATAACTCTTGAAGAAAGCGATTATTGATAAAATAAAAAATTTGTAATTATTGGCGAATAAATAAAATAAAATAGAAGAAAAGTATTGTTTTTTAACATAAGTTATGTTAAAATAGCATTATAAATTTATTAATAAAAATTTAAGGAGAAGAATTATGGCTTACAAAATTAACGACGATTGTATCAGTTGCGGCTCCTGCGCAAGTCAGTGTCCCGTTGAAGCTATCTCAGAAGGAGACGGCAAATATGTTATCGACCCCGATAAATGCATAAGCTGCGGTGCTTGCGCAAGTCAGTGCCCGGTAAACACAATATCGGAAGAATAATCAATTACATAATATTTCATAAAAAGCCGCCTTTCAGGGCGGTTTTTTACTTTATAGAGCGGATTTGATAAAAAATCCTTGCAATTATAAAAGATATTTATTATAATAGCCTTGTTTAAGACATAATTCATTTAAATTTCCCGAGGTGTAAATATGAAATCGATTGCCGTCACAATGAACAAAGCGGAATCCGTTAAAAATTTTGTCGAAATAGTAAACAAATATCCTTACGATATCGATTTGCGTTCGGGCAGATATGTAGTTAACGCAAAATCCGAACTCGGCGTATTCAGTTTAGATTTCAGCAGCAACCTCGTACTCGAAATATATAATGATTCCTGCGACGATTTAATCAGCGAACTTTCCCGTTATATAGTAAGCTGATTAGGATAATCCGATTATGTTCAACGACCCGATAGTAAATAAACTCATTCTTCTTTTCGTTTTGGAAAAGATGGAAATCCCTCTCTCTGAAGAAAGTCTTTTGAATGTCTGTTCGTCTTACAACAAATGGATACCTTATATAAATTGCAGACAAGCGATATTCGAACTCATAGAAGTAGGATTTATTCAACCGACCAGAAAAGGAAAAGAAGCGAATTATAAATTAACTAACGACGGAATAAATTGTTTATCAAAATTTTTTACCCGTATCCCCTCTTCGTACAGAAAAGAAATAACCGAATATTGCAGAGACAATATGCTTGACCTTAAAAGGAGTCAGGAATTCAAAGCGGATTATTTTCAGAATGCAGACGGCAGTTATACAGTATGGCTTGCGATAAAGGACGCTGCAAGTCTTCCTATATTCGAACTTAAATTCAATGTACAAACAAGAGACGACGCAAAAAGAATTTATAAAAAATGGAGAAACAAAGCCCTTCCGTTATATGAAATTATCTACGATTATCTTGTGGTATCCGACGAATAAAAAACATTGAATAAAATCAAATAACATAATTAAAATTATTAAAAGAACCGATTTTAACCTAATTTAAATATTCTTTAACTTACAATAGAATAAAAAATTTATCAAAGGAGCAAATTATGCGTTACAAAACGAACGGAACATGTTCAAGAGAAATAGAGTTTGAAATCGAAAACGGAATAGTAAAAAAAGTAATATTCAAAGGCGGATGTGCCGGAAACACTCAGGGAGTAGCCCGTCTTGCCGAAAACAGACCGGTTGACGAAGTGATAGAAATCCTCAGCGGAATAATGTGCCGTAACGGAACGTCATGCCCCGACCAGCTTGCGAAAGCATTAAAGGAATACAAAGAAAAAGGCGAATCAGCTTTCGAAGCCTGACGCCCATTCTTTTTTGACTTTTTCGTCGAGAACAGCTGCGGAATTGTAGCCTAATTTTCTGAGATAAAAATTTCTTGCGGCAACTTCGATAACGATAGCAAGGTTTCTTCCGGGAATTACGGGAATAGTAATTTTCGGAATTTTTATACCCATAATATCGGTATACTTAATATCCTTCCCGAGTCTTTCGTATTCTTTATCTTGTTCCCATTTTACAAGTTCGACGGCGATATCGATTTTTTTATTGAAAAGAATGGAGCCTATCCCGAACATTCTTCTGACATCTATAATCCCCACCCCTCTTATTTCCATAAAAAACCTTATACTTTCGGGAGCGGTACCGATAATCTCGTCTTTTATTTTTTTCATAATGACAACATCGTCCGCAACTAATCTGTGTCCTCTGTGGACAAGTTCCAAAGCAGTCTCGCTTTTACCTATACCGCTTTTTCCGTTGATAAGAACCCCTATACCGTTGACATCTATGAGAACTCCGTGGGTATTGCATACCGGAGCAAGCAATTTATTAAGATATTCTGTTAAATCGTTTACGAGTTCGAAAGTTCTTTTAGGCGATACCAAAAGCGGAACGTTGTTCATTCTCGCAGCATTAAGCATTTCATTGAAAGGCTCAACTCCCCTTGCGACAATAACGCAGGGTACTTTTTGGGAAAAGAGTTTATCGAGCGCTTCTATTCTGTTTTCAACAGAAAGAGATTTAAGATAATAAGTTTCCGCATTGCCTATTGCCTGAATTCTTGTATTTTCAAAATAGTCTGAAAAACCGGCAAGTAAAAGTCCGGGCCTGTTTATCGTGACAGTGGAAAAAGTAATATACTCGTTATCCGAGCGGTACAGTATTTCAAGTCCGTTTTCTTTGGCAAAATCATCAATAAGCACTTTTTCCGTAATCTCTTCTTCGACAGAATTTCTTTTATCCATTATTTCCCCCAAGGCAATATTTTTCTATAATTAATGCGACGCCGTCTTCGTTATTGCTTTTTGTCACAATGTCGCATATTTTTTTAAGTTTATCTTCGGCATTACCTACCGCAACTTTAAGACCGCAATAGTCCATAAGTTGAATATCGTTACCCGAATCCCCTACGGCAATAATTTCTTCTTTTTTTATTCCGTACCTATCGGCATACCACTTAACTGCGTTACCTTTTCCGCCGTTAATATCTACTATTTCCATTATATTTTTAGAACTGTTATTTATAATAAAATATTTCCCGTATTTTTTATTGTAGTATTCGAGATTGCTTTTCAGTTTATCTTCTTCGTTCATAATAACGAGTTTAATAGGTTTTATTTTTCTTTTGACTATATAATCCGAAAGATTTTCGCCCGTAACTATAAAATCGATTTTACAAACCTTTCCGTAAACATCGGAATAGGGATTTTCTTCTTTGATATAGCAATTGTCGTTATCGTCGTAAAGCTGAATTATTTCTTTTCTTTGTTCGGCTTCTCTCAAAAGTTCAACTATATGGTTGAAGTTTAAATGCTTGATTAAAAGAGGTTTGCCTGTGCCTATATCGAATATAGCCGAGCCCTGATAAAAAATAGATTCGCCCGAAATACCGAGATTTTCTATAATTTCCTTAGCGGCTTTAAACATTCTGCCGGTTGCAAGAATAACTTTGCCCCCTGCATTTTTGTAATTATTCACGGCTTCTATGGTTCTTTTGGAAACGGTAAGGTCATCTCTCAACAAAGTTCCGTCACAGTCTAATGCTAAAAGTTTATATTTCATAGTCAAATCACTTTATATAAATAATTATAATATATATTCCGAATATTTTCAATAGTATTTAAAATTTATTTGTTTAAAATATAAATTTTATAATTACTTTTCACCGTTGAAATGTTTAAAAACATTCAAAGCGATAGTGGCCGAAAGTTTTCCTTTCAATACGAGTTCTTCGACGGAAGCCTTTTTTATATTATCGATATTTTTGAAAATTTCAAAAAGTTTTTTTGCTCTTTCTTTTCCTATCCCCTTAATTTTGGTAAGTTCGGAAGCTGTCTGTCTGTCAAGTCTCAATTTACGGTGATAGGTTATTGCAAATCTGTGAGCCTCGTCCCTTATTCTTTGAAGAAGTTTAATTCCTTCGCTATCGATAGGCAGAATAAAAGGTTTTTCCGAGCATGGCATATATACTTCCTCATATCTTTTTGCAAGGCTTATAATTTCGGTGTCGATACCTTCTTCGTCCAAAGCTTCCAAAGCGTATTTGAGCTGACCTTTTCCGCCGTCGACCACGATTAAATCGGGCATTTTTTTAAAACTTATATCTTCCCCTTTTTTATATCTTTCAAATCTTCTTAAAAGGACTTCTTTCATACATTCGAAATCGTTGTTTCCCAAAACGGTTTTAATCTTAAATCGTCTGTACATATTTTTATCCGCTTTTCCGTTTGTAAACACCACCATTGAGGCAACCTTATCGGTACCGCTGATATGTGAGATATCGTAACATTCCATTCTGTCGGGAATTTTTTTAAGCGAAAGTTTGTCTTTAAGCTGATTCAATGCGCCTTGTGTCATATTATATTTTCTTCTCTCATCGCTTTGAGATTTTACGAGATAATCGGCAGCGTTATTGTAAGCCATATCGCAAAGTTGTTTTCTTATTCCTTGATGCGGATTGACTATATTAACCTTTCTGCCTTTCAATTTCGATAAATAGTCCTCTATCTCGCCGAGATTTTCGGTATCGGTATTTACGATTATTTCGTCAGTCTGAATTTGAGAAGAAGAATAATATTGCATCAAAAAACTTTCGAAAGCGCCATTTAAGGAAAGATTGACCTCGTCGAGTACGAATTTATCGCCGCCAAGAAGCTTTCCGCCTCTTACCATAAGAACGGACACAACGCTGTGAAAGCCGCTCGAAGCAAGGGCGATAACATCGATATTAAGGTCTTTGGGTACATTGGCGATTTGCTGTCTTACGAGTTTATCGAGTACTTTTAATTTCTCTTTGTAATACAAAGCGAGTTCGAACTCTTCCCTGTCTGCCGCCTCTTTCATTTTCTCTTCCAGTTCAGATTTTATTTCCTTATCGTTCCCACCGAGAAAGTCGGTCATTTTTTTTACGGTATCCATATATTCCTGTTCCGAAACATTCCCTGAGCAAGGAGCTTTGCATCTGCCTATATGAAAGTTCAGACAAGGTCTATGATTTTTAGGAATTTTATCCATATCGAGATTGCATGTTCTGAGTCCGAAAGCGGCGCTTATAAGTTCCTGAATTTCTCTTGCGCTTATTCCTACCATATAAGGGCCGAAATATTTTGACCCGTCGGCAACAAGTCTTCTGCAAACTTCGGGTTTGGGGAACTTTTTCTTCAAATTTATTTTAATAAAAGGATATTCTTTATCGTCTTTTAAAAGAATGTTGTAAGGAGGTTTATGTTTTTTAATTAAATTATTTTCGAGTACAAGGGCTTCGATTTCGTTATTTGTTATAATATAATCGAAATCTACGACTTTACTCATTAAGGCTGCAACCTTCTGAGTTCTGTTAGCTTGTTTCTGAAAATATTGTTTGACTCTGTTCTTTAAAACTTTGGCTTTACCTATATAAAGAATATTGCGGTCTGCGTCATACATAATATAGCAGCCGCTGTTTTCAGGCAAAAGTTTAAGTTTTTCTTTTAAATCCGCCATAGCATACCGAATAAAGTTTTAATAAAAATATTATAAACCAAACGGATAAAAGTGTAAACAGAGAAAAATAAAAATTTTATACTTCACTCAGTTATGCGATACCGAGATATTTTATACCCGTATCCATCATATCGTAAATGCTGTTATTGCAAACATAATAAAAAATAACCTTGCCTTCTCTTCTGTAATCCACAAGGTCGAAATTTTTAAGATATTTAAGCTGATGGGAAACAGTGCTCTGACTAATTTCAAGTATAGAAGAAATATCGCCTACGCACATTTCGCTTATGGAAAGAAGCGAAAGAATTCTGATTCTCGTTATATCGGAAAAGACGCTGAAAAATTCGGCCATTTCCGAAAGCTGAGAAAACTTAGGCATATAACTTTTAATAATTTTACTGTCATAATAATTAATCATAGAACCCTCCCTAAAACCTTTAAATAAATTATAATATTTAAAAAAATATTAAGCAATCAAGTCACAATTCCGAATTTGTTGCATATTGTAGAAAAGAACGGAAATTTAATATATTTGGAGGAAAACGATGTTTGAAAACAATTGGCTTGTATTTCTTTTAATAATGATGCTTGTTTTAAACACTGACGGAAACGGAATAAGCGCAAACGACGCATGTATATTTACCTTTTTGATTTTCGGAATGGTAATGTGCCAGAACAAGAATTGCTCGTCAGACTCTAATCTTACGACAGCAAGCTGTTTGGGGATTTAATAATACATAAAATTTCTAATTATTAATCTGATAACTTTAAAATATTGAAAATAATCAATATCGATTACTTATATACCGAATTAAAGTATAAAACGATAAACCGTAACGAACGAAAAAATCGATTCCGATTATTTATATACCGAATTGAGAGTTAAATAAATTTAAAATTAAATAAACATTTTAAAAATTCAATCGGTTCTTTCTTCCCTTTCATTATCGGATTTATCCGCAAGCGGGTTATCGTCTGTTTTTTTATGCAAAGAATTTCTATTTTCTTTTTTCAATTTACCTTTCTTGTTTTCTTCGGTTTCGGCTTCTCTTTCTGAGTTTTCCGTTTTATTTTCGTCGGTATCGTTAACGGAATTATTTTGAGAAATATCCTTTATACTTTGAGTTGAATTTTCAGACTCATTTTTTATATTTTTATCGGCGTCGAAAATATCGTCGTCAAACGATTCGACAGTCCCTTCCGTTTTTTTAGTATCTTTCGGGATTTTTATCTTTAACCTTGTTCTGACCAATTTAGTAAGCAGATTCAAAACGGAATAATAAGCATAGTCGTAAACTAAAAACAAAATACTTCCTAAAATAGCAACGACATAATATTTGTCGGACACGAACTCGTTAACGGTATCGGAAAGATTCAAACCTAAAAATTTAAGAATAATAAACAGTACCAGATTAAAATAAACGAGTTTAATAATATACCCGAGCCAAAAAGGTTTGATTTTTAAATTTATCAGATAACCTGCAAAAGAATAAAAGCCGAAAAACAGAACAAAAGGCATTTGATTAGGAAAGACGGTAACCGCAAACGAAAGAGCGGAAACAACAATATAACTTAAAAAAGAAGCCCGGAAACTGCCGAGCGTTAGCGGAAGCATAAGCATAACGGCTGCAATACAACTGAAAGTAATCGAAAGAAAACTTACAACCGTAGAAAGCCAGACAAAAAGTAGAGAAAAGGAAGCCGAAACCGCAGAAAAGGCAATTTCATAAGAGGTCGGCTTTTTCATATCAACAACCGCCGAGACAGTTACAACAAGCGTCTGCGCAGAGAAATCCCATACAGAAATCGCAACAGGTGCAACCGCCCGCATTCGACATATCTTCTCTGTTTCTTTCATAGCCCGCTCTCGTTTCGGAATGAGGAGTCTGACCGTTCATTTTCTTTAAAAGTTTATCAAGCGTTTCCTTGTATTTGGTATTGGAAGGGTCCATACTTATTGCAATTTCAAGTTGAGCCTTGCTTTCGTTAAGCCAATTTTTAGCATGGTATATACCGGCCTGATAGTAATGCCATTCAGCGTCTCTTACCGTCATATCGTCGAGTCTGTCTTGTGCCTCGTTAAGTTTTCCTTCTTTTATAAGTTTTGCTATACCGCCGTACATCGAGCCGGTATCTTCTATAAAAGAACGGTTTTTAAGGATTTCCATAGCTTCGGCATAAGCAGCTTCCACTTCCGAAAGTTTTTTAGCGGCTTCTTTTCCTTTTTCTCCTTCTAAAAATCTGTCGTTGGAATATTTTTCTTTAAGTTCGGCATAAGCCTCGTAGACTTCCTGTTGAGTAGCGTTTTCGCTTACTTTAAGAATTACAAACGGGTTTTTCTGCATTCAGGTAACCTCCCTAACACTATAAGACTTTGGGTATTAAGACCGTACCATACGATATTAGTCATAATCCCGTCGCCTATATCGAATTTAAGTCTTTCGAAAATATCTTTTATCTGATTGTAAACGCCTGCAACGATAAATTCTATTTCGGTTCTGTTATCGTCGATAAACTGTTTTTTATTTTTAAAATTGCCGTATTTTTCTATGAAGACATTATAGTTTCCGGAGTTAAAATCCTTATCTAAATCGTCCAAAGCGTCGATAATATATATCCACTTTCCTATATAGTAGCAAAATTGTCCGAGGTCGTAAGTAAAGCCGTCTTTTGAAAGTGTTTTGACCGTTTCGGTAAGAATAACGGCAAAACAATCTGCGACTTTATCGACACTTTTTTCTTTTTCTCTTTCCATAAGAGAAAGTTTTTCATATTGTTTTTTCAAAAGTTCGTCTAATTGAGGATATTTCTTTCTTGATTTTTTATAACCTTTTTTAACAAGATTTTTAAGGGTTTTACCTTTAAGTTTATCTTTATCGGCAATCATATCGACGGCTTTATAGTACATTAACAAATCGTTTGCTTCGATAGAAGAAAGAGTAATATCGTCCCATTTAACCACCGGTTTTTTTTTGAAAGGATTCAATATACAAACTTCGTTTGAAAGCACCGGAGTTTTCTTAAAGACATTATGAAGCAAAATATCGAGAAAGGTAATATCGTAACTTGTAGTAAGCCTCATAAGTTGACTTCTGTTTTTTCCCAAGCACTTACAAATACCGCAATAGTACGCTCTGTAAAGCGAATAGTCTTTAATGAGAAGATTGGGTTTATCAACGAACACATAACCGAACATTAAACGATACCCATTTTGTCGTAAACTTCTCTCAAAGTTTTAGAAGCGATATTACGGGCTTTTTCGTCCCCTTCTTTGATTATGCTCATCAGATATTTTTTGTCGTTCATAATTTTTGCATATTCCTTCTGAACAGGTTCGAGAACGGAAATAACAGCGTCGGCAACCGCAAGTTTGAATTTGCCGTATCCGCCGTCGGAAAACTGTTTTTCAACATCTTCTCTGCTTGACCCCGTAAAGCCGCAATAAATATTTATAAGATTTGAAATACCCGGTCTGTTTTCGTCGTAGCAAACCTTATTTTCGCTGTCGGTGACCGCCCTTTTGAACTTTTTCAAAATCATATCGGGCGTATCGAGAATACCTACCGAAGCGTTTTCGTTGGAATCGGACTTACTCATTTTAGATTCGGGATTTTGAAGGCTTTTTATTTTTGAACCTACTGTCGGAATAAAACCATCGGGAACGGTGAAAGTGTCACCGTAACGGGCATTGAATCTTTCGGCAAGGTTTCTTGCAAGTTCCAAATGCTGTTTCTGGTCGATACCGATAGGAACAAGGTCGGTTTTATAAAGAAGGATATCGGCAGCCATTAAAACCGGATAATCCATAAGACCCATATTAATATTATCTTCGTGTTTTTTTGATTTATCCTTGAATTGAGTCATTCTGTTACATTCGCCTATATAAGTCATACAGTTAAGAAGCCAGCAAAGAGCGGTATGTTCTATAACATGGGACTGAACATAAAGAATGCTTTTTTCGGGACTGAGACCGCAAGCAATATACTGAGCGAGGAAAGAAAGCGATTTATCCGCAAACTCTTCGGGATTTTGCTTTATGGTAAGAGCGTGCAAATCGACAATCGAAAAAATACAGTCGTTATCTTTTTGCAAAAGTAACCAGTTTTTGATAGCGCCCAAGTAATTTCCTATTGTAATGATACCTGTAGGCTGAGTACCGCTGTAAATTATCTTTTTCATAAAATCTCCTATAAATAAGCGCTTATGCTTTCGAAAAGGTGTAAAGTTTCCTCGTAACTTTCCCTGTTAATCATATAAGTATTTTGGGCAGAATCGATTATTTTAATATAAGTTTCGTCGAATTTAATAAGGTTAAGATATACCGGTTCATTCTGCCCTTTAAGCATATAATTACCTTTTTTTATATTATTCGAACCCTTTCCCGAATAAGTTTCGTCTAAAACTATTGCTTCATCTGTAAGATAAGCGGTTGCTCCTTCGAGATTGATTTTTTTATTATAGTAGCCGTCAATAGAAACGAAACCTTCCGAAACGGAAATATTGGGATACTGCTGAATGGTATACAGCATCCATATTATTGACGAAAGAAATAAAAGCAATAAAATCAATACGGTTAAAAATCCGAACAAGACATCTTTTTTACTCATATCACAAATCTTTTTTACTTATATTACAATAAAATATTTTAACACAATATCTTTCTTTATACAAGTAAAAAGCAAACAACTTATAAACAAGAAAGCACCCGAAAGCAAATTTGCTTAATATATAAGAAAGAATTTTACTTTGACAATTCAATAATAATATAGTATTCTTAAAAAAAGGTGAAAAAATATGGCAGAAAATAAAAATTCCAAGACAAAAGAAGAAATATTAAAATGTATGCAGGAATTTATTGCGGAAGGAAAAATGGAAAGCATATCGCTTGCCGATATAGCCGCCCGTGTAGGAATAAGCAAAGGGACGCTTTACTATTATTATTCTTCCAAGGAGCTTATACTTTTAGACCTTACAATGAAATATCTGGATTATATGGAAAAATATCTTTCTCACTGGTATTCCGAAGAACACGAAGATAAATCTCTTGTAAGACTAGTAGCCTATATATTCGACAGAGGCGCGCACTTTGAAGAGCGTGCGAAAATGCACTTATACTTAGTTACCAAAGCCTTTATGGGCAACGAAAAAATAAAGGAAATTTTCAAAGAAAAGTATTCGGAATGGCGTCATAAGATAGCGAAATCCATAAACAGAAGATTTGAAAACACAGAAAATGCCGAAACTCTGTCACGCCTTCTTCTTTTAATAGTTGACGGTATGATAGTTCAGGAAGCTGTCGGAGTAGACGATATCGATTGTCTTGAACTTGCCAAACTTCTTGTAGAGTCAGAAAGCGAAAACATTAAACCTATATCCCCTATAAAACCGCCTAAAAAGATATAAAAAATTTAAATTTATCAATCGGTTTTCAAAATTAAAAAAAGGAAATCAAATTCAGATTTCCGTCTTCAATACTTAATTAATAATCAGAAAATTTAACGGCGTTTGTTAACCGAAATAACTCTCTTAAATGATTAACCTATAAACAAAGTTAAAAAAACAATTTAATCGATTATTCCAAAAAGGAATGAGAAGCTCTGAAAATTTCCTGATAAATCTGTCTTAAATAATCGGCTTCAAGGTCGTTGAGTCCGTCGGTAATTCTTTCGAAAATCTGCATATCTCTTGAAGCCGAAAGAGTCTTCATATTTCTTTCTTTTTTCAAATCGTAAATTTTCTTGGTGACGCCCGCTCTTTTAAGCAATAATTTAACGAGTTCGTCGTCTATGGCGTCTATTTCTTCTCTGAGTTGTTCTATGCTGTCGTTACCCATAAAAATTTTCTCCTTTATGTAAAAATTACCGTAATAAATACGGTAATTCTGTTATTTTATAATATCCGTACCGATATACTTTCTTAAAACTTCGGGAACGGTAACCGAACCGTCGGCATTCTGATAGTTTTCCAAAATTGCCGCAACAGTTCTTCCTACTGCAAGACCGCTGCCGTTTAGAGTATGAACGAAAGCCGTCTTTTTATTCTCGTCTCTGAATTTGATATTTGCTCTTCTTGCCTGAAAATCTTCGAAATCCGAGCAAGAACTGATTTCGACATATTTTCCGTAACTCGGCATCCAGACTTCGATATCGTAAGTTTTTGCGGAACTGAACCCCAAATCTCCCGTACAAAGTTCCACAACCCTGTAAGGGATTTTAAGTTTTTTAAGGATATTTTCTGCATTTTCGGTAAGTTTTTCAAGTTCATCGTAACTATTTTCGGGCAATGTAAACTTAACAAGTTCGACTTTGTTAAACTGGTGCTGTCTTATAAGACCTCTTGTGTCCCTGCCTGCGCTTCCCGCTTCGGCTCTGAAACAAGCAGTATAAGCGCAATAATAAATAGGAAGTTTTTCTTTATCTATAATTTCCCCTCTTAAAAGATTCGTAACCGGAACTTCGGCAGTGGGAATAAGATAATAATCGGTATTTTTGATTGCGAACATATCTTCTTCGAATTTCGGAAGCTGACCGGTTCCTATCATGCTGTCACGGTTTACCATAAAAGGAGGAAAAACTTCCTCATAGCCTTCTTCTGCGTGGGAATCGAGCATAAAATTGATAACGGCTCTTTCGAGTTTTGCACCCCAACCCTTATAAACCGTAAAACGGGTGCCGGTAATTTTTCCTGCAAGGCGAGGACTTAAAATACCTAAATTTTCGCCGATATCCCAATGGGCGAGCGGAGTAAAGGAAAATTTTGTAGGAGTCATAAATTTACGGACTTCCCTGTTATCGTCGCTGTCTTTGCCGACTTTTATGGAAGGATTCGGAATATTAGGAATAGCAAGCATAAGTTCTTTGATTTTTGCTTCCGTTTCATTGAGTTCCGTGTCCATTTTCTTGATTTCAGCGCCAATAGTCTGCATATCTTTGATTAAGTCGGTTGCGTCCTTTTTTTCTTTTTTGAGCGCTGCGATTTTTTCGGAAGCCTTATTTTTTTCTGCCTTCATAGCTTCGCTTTTTCCTATAAGCTCCTTTCTTTTAAGCGCAAGAAGAGCGACTTCGTCAATCGGAAATTTACCGCTTCTTGTAGAAAGGGCTTTTTTAACGCTTTCGATATTGTCGCAAACATATTTTAAATCGAGCATTTTTCTCTCCTGTTTATATTAAACTTATCGTTAAGTTTATAAATATAATTTACCTCTTAAATAAAAATTAAACCTTGTGTCCGTTATTTTAACAGCGTTAAGACAATTAAACAATAATTTAATTATTTTACTATATTAACCAGTCTTTTCGGAATAACTATTATCTTTTTATAACCGTCTTTAAGTTCCTCTTTCAATTGCGGAAGAGCAAGTACCCTTTTTTCAATTTCCTTGTTATCGCAGGAAGTAGGAACGACTATTTTGCATTTTATTCTGTTATTTATCTGAACGGCAAGTTCTATTTCGTCGAGAACGAGGGCTTTTTCGTTGCAAATCGGATAAGAATAACGGAATACCGATTTACCGCTGCCCGCTCTCTCGTTAAGTTCTTCTGCAAAATGCGGAGTAAGAGGAGCAAGTAGAAGAACAAGGTCTCTTACGGTATCTTTAAACAAAGCGACATCGTCGACTCCGTCGCCGTAATATTTATAAAGAGCGTTCACAAGTTCCATAATTCTTGCGACTGCGGTATTGAAAGAAAAACTTTCCATATCGCTTGTTACGCATTTTATGGTATTGTTCCTTACGTAATCGAGTTGTTTTTCTCTTTCGCCTTTTTGTTTTTGGGGAGCTGTGTTTTTAAGGGAATTTGCAATATCGGAAATTCTTTCCACCCTTTCCAAAAATTTAGCGATAGCCTCTATGCCTTTTTCGTTCCAGGGACCGCCCTCTATATAAGAGAATCCGAACATAAGATAAATCCTGAATGCGTCGGCGCCGTATTTTTCGATATACTCGTCGGGAGAAACGACATTCCCTCTTGACTTACTCATTTTGAATCCGTCGGGACCTAAAATCGTGCCTTGATGGACGAGAGATAAAAACGGTTCGTCAAAGTCAATATATCCCATATCTTTAAGGGCTTTAGTTACGAATCTCGCATAAAGCAAATGCATACAAGCGTGTTCAGCGCCGCCTATATATTTATCTACGGGAAGATATTTATCCGCTTTATCCTTATCGAAAGGAGCATTTTTATTTTTATTATCCGCATAGCGCAAATAATACCACGAAGAACAAACGAATGTGTCCAAAGTATCGGGCTCTCTTTTTGCGGGAGCTTTACAAATAGGACATACCGTATTCATAAATTTTTCGTGTTTTAAAAGCGGAGATTTTCCGTCGGGCGTAAAGTCAACATCGTAAGGAAGCTGAACGGGCAAATCGCTTTCGGGAACGGGAACGGTTCCGCAATGTGGACAATATATAATAGGTATCGGAGCGCCCCAATAACGCTGACGGGAAACAAGCCAGTCACGGAGTCTGTAATTTGT
Source organism: uncultured Eubacteriales bacterium (assembly GCA_949296455.1). GTDB lineage: Bacteria > Bacillota > Clostridia > Christensenellales > CALVMC01 > CALVMC01. Next base: position 30,959 of record CASFOZ010000008.1, on the reverse strand, counting down.
TTTAAGACTTCCCTTTCCTTCCGACTGCAATTCTTGGGTAATGGCTTTTTTAGCTTCTTCGCTTTTCATACCGCTGAATTTACCGCTGTCTACGAGGATTCCGTACTCGGTAAAAGGAAGTTCGCCGCCCTCTATAACTCTTTTTATGGGAAGATTATATTTTTTTGCGAAAGCAAAATCTCTGTCGTCGTGAGCGGGAACGCCCATAACCGCACCGGTTCCGTAACTGAACAGAACATAATCTGCAATCCAAATGGGAATTTTTTCACCGTTCACGGGGTTTATAGCATAAGAACCGGTAAATACACCGGTTTTTTCGCGCTGAGTACTCAGTCTGTCGATTTCGTTGCATTTAGAAGTTTCGACAAGATACTCATCAACCTCTTTTTTATGTTCTTTCGTTGTAAGTTTTTTTACCAAAGGGTGTTCGGGGGCAAGTACCGTATAACTTACGCCGAACAAAGTATCGGCACGAGTCGTAAACACTTTAAAGGAAGAACCTTTTTCTGTTTTAAAAACGATTTCCGAACCTGTGGACTTTCCTATCCAGTTTTTCTGCATGAGCTTTGTCTTTTCCGGCCAATCGAGTTTATCGAGTCCTGAAAGCAGTTCTTCTGCATAATCGGTAATTTTAAAGAACCATTGAGTAAGGTTTTTCCTTACGACAGGAGTCGAACATCTTTCGCAAAGACCGTCCTGAACCTGTTCGTTGGCAAGAACGGTATTACAGCTCGAACACCAGTTTACGGGAGCCTCTTTTCTGTAAGCAAGTCCTTTTTTATAAAGTTGCAAAAAGAGCCATTGAGTCCACTTGTAATAATCGGGAAGACAAGTTACCACTTCGTGATTCCAATCGAACATAGCGCCCATTTTTTTGAGCTGCATTTCCATAGTTTCGATATTTTTCAGAGTGGAATCCTGAGGGTGAATTCCCGTTTTAATAGCGTAATTTTCGGCAGGAAGACCGAAGGCGTCGAACCCCATAGGTTCGAAGACTTCGTATCCCTGCATTTTTTTAAATCTCGCAAAACTGTCGGAAGGTCCGAAATTATACCAGTGTCCGACATGCAATTTAGCACCGGAAGGATAAGAAAACATTTCGAGAACATAATATTTTTTATCTATGTTTTTCTCGTTGAACTCGTTCTCGCCGGTTTCCTGCCAGCGTTTTTGCCATTTTGCCTCAACAGATTTCATATCCATAAAAGTCTGCTCCAAGATAGAAAGTCGTGTAAATTATTGACAAAAAACAATAAAATACAAACCGATATTCAATAATATATCAGCAAACGCCTTGTGCCATCATAGCTTCGGCGACTTTTTCGAAGCCGGCTATATTTGCGCCTGCCACGAAATTACCTTCCAAATCGTATTTTTTAGCTGCCTGAGCGATATTTTTATAAATGTTGCTCATAATACCTTTAAGTTTAGCGTCAACCTCTTCAAAAGACCAGAAAAGTCTTCCGCTGCTCTGAGCCATTTCAAGTGCGCTTGTTGCAACGCCACCTGCGTTTGCAGCCTTTCCGGGAAGGAATATAACTTTTGCTTTTTGAAGTATTTCCGTTGCTTCAAGAGTCGTAGGCATATTTGCGCCTTCCGCAACTATTTTAACGCCGTTTTTGATAAGAGCGTTTGCCGAATCGGAATTTAATTCGTTCTGAGTTGCGCAAGGAAGAGCAACATCGCATTTAACAGTCCAAACGCCGCTGCAACCTTCGGTATAAACGGCAGAGGGTTTTTCCTTTGCATATTCGGAAATTCTTCCCCTTCTGACTTCCTTGATTTCTTTAACGAGTTTAAGGTCGATACCGTTCTTATCGTAAACATAGCCGTTGCTGTCCGACATTGTTACGACTTTTGCTCCGAGTTGCTGTGCTTTTTCGCAAGCGTAGATAGCGACATTACCTGAGCCTGAAATTGCCACGGTTTTACCTTTCAAACTGTCTTTAACTGCTTTAAGAGCTTCTTCCGCAATATAAACAAGGCCGTAACCGGTTGCCTCTTTTCTTACAAGGCTGCCGCCGTAAGTCAAACCTCTTCCGGTTAAAACGCCTACATGCTCGTTTCTTATTCTCTTATACTGACCGAAAAGGAATCCGATTTCTCTTGCGCCTACGCCAATATCCCCTGCGGGAACATCGGTATCCTGTCCGATATGTCTGTAAAGTTCAGTCATAAAACTTTGACAGAATCTCATAATTTCGTTATCGCTTTTACCTTTGGGGTCGAAATTTGAACCGCCCTTTCCACCGCCTATCGGAAGAGAGGTAAGGCTGTTTTTCAATATTTGTTCGAAACCTAAAAATTTTATAATAGAAAGGTTAACCGACGGGTGAAATCTTAAACCGCCTTTATAAGGACCGATTGCGCTGTTAAACTGAACTCTGTAACCTTTATTTACATGTGTAACGCCTTTATCGTCAACCCAAGGAACTCTGAACATAATCACTCTTTCAGGTTCTACGAATCTTTCGAGAAGACCTGCTTTTTCGTATTCGGGGTGTTTATCGAATACCAAAGAAAGGGACTCTAAAATTTCCGTTGCAGCCTGGTGAAATTCCGGCTCGTTGGGGTTTTGTTTTTTCAAATCTTCAAGAACTTTTTTAACATAATTATTCATATAATCATCTCCTTATACAAGAAATATTTTATCATACACGGCTTTAAACTTACAAATTATTTAAAGGTATTTTTATATTTTTTTTATTAATAAACAAATGTATTCCATACAAATATTTATCCGATAAATTCAAATTACTTTAACACAATAAAAGCTTTACTGTTAATATAAAAAATTTTGAATATAAAAAGAAATGCTGCTTATAATTTTTAAAACCATTAAATAAAAATTATTATTTCGATTATGATTATAACGGCGATATTAACTTTGATTATTACTATATTTATTACTGTGTTTATTGCTGTGTTTATTGCTACGTTTGTCACTATGTTTATCACTGCGATTGTTACTGCGTTTGTTACTGCGTTTGTTACTGTGTTTGTTACTGCGTTTGTTACTGCGTTTGTTACTGCGTTTGTTACTGCGTTTGTTACTGTTATTTTATTGAAATAAAAAAACGGCCTTTCGGCCGTTTTTATTAATTAAAACTGTTTCTTTTTACATACTTTGTATGTAAAGCTTCGTGTGCTTTATGACTGTTCGGTTTTTCGAAATAACTTTCGTAAATTTCTCTTACTGCAGGATTGTGATGTGACATACGAAGTTTCATTGCTTTGTCGGTTTTATAAATAGCCGAAGCTCTTAATTTTTTGTAATCTACGGTATTTCTTGTATGGGCATCGAGTATAGGCTGACCACCGCCGTTTACACAGCCTCCGGGACAACTCATAACTTCTATGAAATGATAATCCGCTTTACCGTTCTTGACCTTTTCCATCATATCACGAGCAGCCGAAAGACTTGAAACTACCGCAACTTTGACTTTCATTCCGGCGATATCGTAAACTGCTTCTTTTACGCTGGAATTACCTCTTACTTCATTGAAATCGATATTGTTCAAATCGCTTCCTGTAAGAACGGAAGCCACAGTTCTCAAAGCCGCTTCCATAACACCGCCCGTTGCGCCGAAAATAAGACCTGCGCCCGAGCCGATACCCAAAGGAGCGTCGAACTGTTCGTCTTTTAAGTTGTTGAACATTATACCGCATCTTTTGATGAGGCGAGCAAGTTCTCTTGTGGTAAGAACTGCGTCGATATCCTTAACGCCGGCAGCCGACTGATAAGGTCTGTCTTTTTCGTATTTTTTAGCCGTACAAGGCATAATTGAAACTACGAACATTTTTTTGGGGTCGATACCCATTTTTTCGGCGAAATAGGTTTTACAGCAAGCGCCGAACATCTGCTGAGGAGATTTAGCCGTGGAAAGATGTCCTAAAAGCTCAGGATAATTGTGTTCCATAAACTTAATCCAAGCAGGCGAACAGCTTGTCATCATGGGAAGCTTGCCGCCGTTTTTGACTCTGTCAATGAACTCGTAGCCTTCTTCCATAATTGTAAGGTCAGCCGCAAAATCCACATCGAATACATTTTTAAATCCTAATTTTCTGAGAGCGGCTACCATTTTACCTTCTACATTCTTGCCGATAGGATAACCGAACTCCTCGCCCAAGGCAACCCTTATGGAAGGAGCAGTACCTACTACGACATATTTATCGGGATTATTCAAAGCTTCGAGAACATCGTCTATCTCGTCTTTTTCCCTCAAAGCGCCTGTCGGACAAACATTAATGCACTGACCGCAGTTAACGCAACTTACTTCCCCTAACGGCTGTTCGAAAGCACAAGCTATATGTGTATCGAAGCCTTTCGAGTTTGCGCCGATAACAGAAACCGACTGATAAGCCTGACAAGCGGCGACACAGCGACGGCAAAGAATACATTTAGAGTTATCTCTCACGATACTTAAACTGCTGTTGTCGACTTTGCTTTCGGTTTTAACTCCCTCGTAACTGTCGCTTTTGCAACCGAGTTCGTAAGAGAGTTTGTTAAGCTCACAACTGCCGTTTCTGACGCAGCTTAAACAATCCTGATTATGGTTTGACAGAAGAAGTTCTACGGTTTTTTTACGGCTGTCGAGAACTTTCGGAGAATTCGTAATAACTTCCATTCCTTCACTGACCGGATAAACGCAGGAAGCGACGAGGTTTCTTGCACCCTTGACTTCGACGACGCAGACTCTGCAAGCGCCGATTTTGTTAATATCTTTTAAATAACATAAAGTCGGTATTTTAATGCCTGCGGTATTTGCAGCCTCGAGGATTGTAGTTCCTTCGGGCACCGTTACACTAAGACCGTTTATTTTTAAATTAATTTTTTTCATAATAATTACTCCTTAACGATTGCCTTGAACTTACAAGCGGACATACATGCGCCGCACTTAATACACTTCGAGGTGTCGATAGTGAATCTTTCTTTGATTTTACCCGTAATAGCGTTTACCGGACAATTTCTCGAACAGAGCGAACAACCGATACATCTGTCGGTAATTCTGTAAGTAACGAGTTTTTTACAAACGCCGGCAGGACATTTTTTATCGACGACGTGAGCTTCGTACTCTGAACGGAAATAACGAAGAGTAGAAATAACGGGGTTAGGAGCAGTCTGACCGAGTCCGCAAAGAGAGTTGTTTTTTATGTAGTAACAAAGCTCTTCCATTTTGTCGAGGTCTTCCAAAGTGCCTCTTCCCTCTGTAATTTTGGTGAGCATTTCGAGAAGTCTTTTTGTACCAACACGGCAAGGAGTACATTTTCCGCAAGATTCTTCCACTGTAAATTCCAAGAAGAATTTAGCGATATCGACCATACAGTTGTCTTCATCCATGACGATAAGACCGCCGCTACCCATCATAGAACCTATCTGGATAAGGTTATCATAATCGATAGGAGTATCGATAAGCTGAGCGGGAATACAACCGCCGGAAGGGCCGCCGGTCTGAGCAGCCTTGAATTTTCTGCCGTTAGGAATACCGCCGCCTATTTCTTCTACGATTTCTCTTAAAGTGGTGCCCATAGGAATTTCAACAAGTCCCGTATCGTTTGTTTTACCGCAGAGAGCGAAAACCTTTGTACCTTTGGATTTTTCCGTACCCATTTTAGAGAACCATTCGGACCCTCTGTTAATGATTTCGGGAATATTTGCGTAAGTTTCTACATTGTTCAAAAGTGTCGGTTTTCCGAAAAGACCTTTAATTGCCGGGAAAGGCGGTCTCGGACGGGGCTCGCCTCTGTTTCCTTCTATAGAAGTCATGAGAGCCGTTTCTTCTCCGCAAACGAAAGCACCTGCTCCGTAACGAAGGTCTATATCGAAATCGAAACCGCTGCCTAAAATGTTACTGCCTAAAAGACCATAATCTCTTGCCTGTGCAATAGCAGTTTGAAGTCTTTGAATAGCAACGGGATATTCGGCACGAATATATACATAACCTTGATTTGAACCGACTGCATAACCTGCGATAGTCATAGCTTCGATAACGCTGTTCGGATCGCCTTCGAGAATTGACCTATCCATAAAAGCACCGGGGTCGCCTTCGTCTGCGTTGCAGCATACGTATTTGATTTTACCCTCGGCATTTTTTGCAAACTGCCATTTGTTGCCTGTTGGGAATCCGCCGCCGCCTCTTCCTCTGAGACCGGATTCTTTTACAATATCTATAACTTCCTGGGGTTTAAGTCTTGTAAGACATTTAATCAAAGCCTGATAACCGTCGAGAGCGATATACTCGTCTATATTTTCAGGGTCGATAACTCCGCAGTTTCTCAAAGCGATTTTCTTTTGTTTTTTGTAAAAAGATACATCGTAAAGATTTTTGATTTCGGGATTGTCTCTTTGTTCGTGATGAAGATACTTATCGACTCTGTTTCCCTTTACGAGATGTTCGTTGAAAATTTCTTCTACGTATTCCGGCTTTATCTGGGAATAAAAACTTCCTTCGGGATAAACCATAACGATAGGACCGCTTGCGCAACGGCCGAAACAACCTGTCTTTACGATATTAATCTGGTCGTCCATTTTGTTATCGTGAACGAGCTGTTTGAATTTTTCGTAAATTTTAACGCTGTGACTTGAAGCGCAACCTGTACTTCCGCAAACGAGAACGGTACGCATAAATTTTTCGCTTCCGATAGTTTCGTTAACGACTCTTGCACCTTTACGGATACTCATAGGGAGCTTCAAATCTTCTTTAATCTTATTGATATCACTTATAGTTTTTTTCATAACCGTACCCCTTAATCCTTGAATTTATCCAATATGGCATCTACTTCGTCAGCTTTGACCTTACCGAAAACTTCTCCGTTAATGGTCATAACGGGAGCAAGGCCGCAGCAACCTATACAACGGGTAGCATTAAGAGAAAATTTAAGGTCGCTTGTACAATCTCCCGGAGAAATGTCGAGTCTGTTCTGAATTTTCTCGATAACGTCCCCTGCTCCTTTAACATAGCAAGCCGTACCCAAACAAACACTGATATCGTATTTGCCGTTCGGATTAAGCAGGAACTGAGTGTAAAAAGTGACGACGCCGAAAATTTTTTCAAGCGGCACGCCAAGTTCTTCCGAAACGATTTTTTGAACTTCGATAGGCAAATAGCCGTAAATACCCTGAGCTTTTTGCAAAGCGGGCATAAGCGCACCGTCGGTACCTTTAAGCTCTTTAAGCATTTTTCTGAGTTCTGCTTCCTGCTCTTTGGTTCCGGCAAAGTCAACGCTTGTGAGTTTGATTTTACCCATAAATCCTCCTAACATTAACATAAAATAGCGATATACGCCAAAATAATTTATAAATCAATTTATTATAACACGATAAAATTTTTAGCACAAGGAAAAAGCAATACAAAAAGATTAATTTTGTGAAAAAAATAACTATATATATTAAAACTCCGGTAAATTAAGGTAAATTTATATTTCTTTTGCCATAAACCGGAACGGGCTTTCTTTTATGCTCGCTTGCCTTGATTTTTTTTATAATCAAATCTTTATTTTCGCAAGGAATACCTTTTAGGAAATTATCTATATCTTTATAATTTATACCCATTTCCTTTTCGTCGGTTTGTCCTTCGTAAAGACCTGCCGAGGGAGCTTTATCTATAATGCTTTCAGGTGCGTTTAAAAATTTCAACAGTTCGTAAATTTCAGTAACCGTTAAGTCCCCTATCGGATTGAAGTCGTAAGCGCCGTCGCCCCATTTGGTGAAATAACCGGTTGCATACTCGGAAAGATTACCCGTTCCGCATACGATATATCCCCTGCTTTGAGCGACTGAATAAAGAAGTGTCATACGAAGTCTCGGATTGATATTAATAAAAGCGTCCTTTTTATTTTCGCCCAAAATGGGTTCGAGAACATTTTTAAGTTCTTTTTTTACGCAGGTAAGATCGGCTTCGAGAGTTTCGATATTAAACTGTTTTGCGACGGTAAGTGCGTCTTCTCTGTCTTTTCCGAAATTGACGCTGCTTTCGCAAGGCATAATAACAGAAAGGACATTATCGGTTGCCATTTTACAGAGTATCCCGCAAAGGGTGCAATCTTTACCGCCGCTGTTACCGTAAACGATACCTTTTGCACCGCTGTCTTTTAAAATAGATTTAATCCAGTCAACTCTTTTTTTAACTTCGCTTTCACAATTCATAAAATCACCTTTAAATAATAAGTAAAACTAATTAATAAAATTATAACATTTTTAAAGAAAAAATAAAACGGTTTAAAGGTATTAAAAAAATTTATTAAGCGTCCTCTTTTTTTCTTTTATAAAAATTGAAATTAGAACGGTATAAATCTTTAAAATATTTCAGAGATATAACGGTAGTATAAATAACTCCACCGTAAGAAACTACGGGATAGCAATAATTAACGAGATTTTTAAAACCGATTGCAGACGGAACGATTGTCGCTACAAATATAACGATTATGCAGAGCATTTTGTTTTTTATATATTTATTCGTCGCATCGAAAATTATTTTCCCGCTTGAAATCAAAGTAGTAAAAATTGAAAGCAGAATAATAATTCCTGCGGTATATTTCATTCCTTTCGAAGAAGCTGCGTCAACCATAGGCATATCGGCGCCGGCAAATATGAGCGTCGAATAATAAACCATAAAAAGAAGAACGGAAACGGTAACGGTAACTATTAAAGAAGTCAAAGCTATCTGTCTGTCCGTAAGCTTTTTTCCCATAGGAACGATAAGATACCCCCCTAAAAGCATATTCATGGACATATAGGAAAAGGAAAGAAAAAAATTGTATTTTTGCGGAAACTCATAGAGCACCGGTTTATTTAAAGTAACCGTTGCTATGAGTATAATAATGACAGGAACACAAATAAGATTAAGATTTTTAAGCGTTTTATAAGAAAAAGCCGACAGTATAAGAGATAGAACCGATAAAATAACCGAACCGCCTTTAAATCCGAATAAATTCACGGAAATGTTTTCGGTTGCGGCACACATAGTTATGTAAACGATAACCGTACATAAAAGCAAAGCGTTTTCGGTATAAATATGAGTTTTCGGAAAAAGGCTTTCGTTAATATCTTTTTTTCCGTCACCGTTCTTGCCCGTTTTCAAAAATATACCGCAAAGAAGCCCTGCTATAATTCCGGAAACGATTACTACAAAAGGCGATTGTCTGTTAAAAAACAGAACTACTTCCCTGCCTGTCGCAAAGCCTGCGCCCACTATTGCGCCAATAAACAAAAAAGCGATTTTAAGACATTCGAACGCCATAATATAATATATAAGAAGAACGGAAAAATATAATAGTCTATTTACAATAACTGTTTTTTATTAAATTATTTATATGACATTCGATAAATTTTTAATTATTTTAGGTACATTTTTTGAAAAAACAAAACAAGATAACAAAAATCAGAATACAACTAACAATTAAATAAATTATTTTAAATAAATCATGTAGAAAGCTCTATAATTTCTATACCTTTTTCTTTTGCGTATTTTTTGGTATAAGAAGAACCGCCGAAATTTCTTTTTACGAAACATACCAATTTAGAAGCGTTATCTACAAGGGCTCTGTTTCTTTCGAACATACATTCCTGAGTATAATCTTCCGATATGTAATAAACTCTGTTTGCAAGTTCTTTTATTTTTTCGTAGATTTCCTTATCGATACTTTTCCAGTTAGCAGTCTGATTTCTGCAAGGAAGCAAAAGTATAAGTTTTATTTTTTTTATCGCATTTCTGACTCTTAAAACGGTAGCGGCAGCCATAGTATCGAACCCTAACGCACCGCCGCATAAAAAATATTCGGTACCCGAAACGGCAAGCTCTAAAACAGCCGCTTCAAGGCTGTCCTGCAACGGAATAATATCTTTTTCGGGAATTATTCTGTGACCTGTAAAGGCACAGGCTTTACTTTTGTCTATTTCATTTATTTTCATAATCGGTAAAAATATCCAGAACGGTTTTTTCTCTGTCACGCATTTTTAAAGCTAATTCGTAAATTTTTTCCGTGTCGTTTCCGCCCTTTCTTTTTAGATAAATAATTTGGTTGTATATATCGGCATCGATACTTAAAAAAATTACAGTTCCGTCCGTAACGGTTTCGGCATTTTTCCTTGCTGTTTTAAGTATCTCGGCGTTTTCGCTTCTTGTAAATACAGGTTTGGTTCTGAGCGCCGCAAGTATAATATCTTCATAAACAAGTACTTCAACCGTAACGATTCTGTCATCGGTTTTTATGCACTCTTCCACCTGAACGGACAAAGGAAAAGACGCCGCAACCATACACATTAAAGTAATAATAGCAGTTTTCATAATAGTAGTTTCGGAAAATTTTAACAAAATATCCAAAATATTATTAAGTTTATCTTTTGTAAAATCAGTTTTCTATTTTTTTAATATTCGAGCCTTTTTCCCAAAGTTTGTCAAGAGCATAATAGTCTCTCAATCTGTCTTCGAAAATATGGACTATGATATCCCCGTAATCCAAAATTGCCCATTTACCTTCCTTTACCCCCTCTTTTCGGATAGGTTCGAATCCTTTTTCGGCAAGTTTTTCTTCGGTATTTTCCGCAAGGGCTTTAACCTGAGAAGAGCTGCCGCCGGAAGCAATAACGAAATAATCCGCAATAACCGTCTGACCTTTAAGATTGAGAACGGAAATGTCTTTTCCTTTTTTTTCGGAAATTGCTTCGGTAATAATATTCAATTTTTTTATTGCCATATAAACCTCGTTTTTTTGTCTGAAATTTGAATTCTCTATTAATTATTTACATATCTGTCGTAAGCCGACTTGGTCAGATAATAAATATCCTTACCCTTTCCGAGCAAATATTCATAAGACCTTTCAATAGCTTTTTTAAAACCTTTATCGTAATCGGAAAAGGAAATTTTTCTGAGATTATCAACTCCGTCGAATTTTCTGTTTTCCTCAATCATATCGGCAAGATAAACTAATTTATCGAGTACGGTCATATTTTCTCTTGCCGTTGTATGAAATCTTATTGCGTCAAGAATTTCTTTATCGTTGATTTTAAATTCTCTCTCGGCAATTTCGGCACCCAAAAAAGCATGCATAACTTCGGTGTTCTCCGTTCCTTCAGGAACGGGATATCTTGCCGTTTTTTCATTTTTTGCTACATCGTGTAAAAGAGAAGAAAGAAATACTTTTTCGAACGAAAGACCTGCTTGCTCGTTAAGTTTAAGCGCAGTCAATACCACCGAACAAGTATGTCTGAACCTATCGGGATTTAATCTCTTTTTTACCTCTTCTACTAAATTTTCGTAATAATGATAAAGATTGTATTTTTTAATAATTTGGTCGGTTTTCGGCGTAACAAGCCCGTCTGCGCCCATTTTGAGTTCGTATAAAGCCCTTATACGCTGAGAAGACACATCGCAATCGAAATCGACAACGGTAATTTTCCCGCCTGAATTATTGTATTTATCGACTTCTTTTTTGATATCTAAATTGCCTCTTGCCCCGACTATTATCGGAACAGACCTTGCTATGAAATCGGGATTTTTCCAAGTGTGGAAATTCAGCATACTGTCTCCGCCCATAATGAAAGTAAAGTCACCGTAAATTTTTTTAAGTTCGACTATGGTATCGGCAGTATAATGAACCTTATTGCTTTCGCCTTCTATTGTGCAAAGCGAAATATCTCTGCCGACAAGTTCATTCAGCATTTCGATTTTTATTTCGAAAGGAATATCTCCTTTACCGATTTTGTGAGGGGGATTGTTTGAAGGTAGTAAAACGATATTATCGAAACCGAATTCTTTTCTGACCTTTTCGATAAGTTTTATATGTCCTATATGCAAAGGATTGAAAGAACCCCCGAAAACCGCTATACTCATAATTTAATTATACACAATTAAAAATTTTTGTCGAACAAATTTTTATGTTTTGCGAACAAATTTTTATGTTTTATCTTCCGTTTGAAATTCCGCTCCGACCTGAAAGAAATCTTAACTGCATTATCCGAATCGGTAAAAGCGCCCCCTGCATATAATAATTCGGACAGAGAAACAAAATACGAGTATAAAAAAGTACAAGCAAGAAATAATTTTAACGAGGTATAAAAAAGTGAACAGATTTATTGATTATTTTGCACTCAGAATAGCTTTGTTTTTTTTGATTTTCGTAATATGTCAGTTAATATTCGAAAAACTTTCCGTATCTCTTTCGGTATGTATACTTGTGTTTTTTGCGGCAGTTTTGATTATGGAAATACTGAGAAAAGATAAAAACGAAAGCAAATGTCCATACAACTCTTTCGTGCGTTATTTTGCACTTGAAGGAAACAATGCTCTTAAAGAAAAAATAAAGGAATATATATCTCCTATGGAAATCACGGAAGAAGGTTCCGACTTTTTAATCATACAGAACGGCAACGAAAAAGAATGTATATATTTTGCGTTCAGATTTTCATCCCTTTCGCAAGAAGATATTGCAAAGTGTTACAGAGTATGCAAAGAGAGGGAAATAAAAAAAGGATATATCTTAGGAAAAGATACCGTAAGAACGACGCTGTCTCTTGCCGGCGAACTGAATCTCAATATTAATTTTATATCGGCAAAACAATTATACAAATGTTTCAAAAATAAAAATATACTTCCCGTAACTGCAACAAAAACGAAAATAAAAAGAAAAGGGAAAATTAAATTCTTTTTAAGCGTCTTTTTTTCCAAGAACAATGTAAAGCACTTTTTATTCGGCGGAATTATACTTGCTTTAATGAGCCTTATTACTCCTCTTAAAATCTACTATTTAAGCGTAGCGGCAATAACTCTTGCCTTTTCTCTTATCTGTCTTTTCGCTCCGGGCTAAATAACGGTAAGAAAAGTACTGTTCCATACAAAAATAAAAAAATAAAAAAACGTAAACGACTCGTCTTCCGATTGATATGATTTAAAATATAAGTTTTCGAAAAGAATTAAAGTTAATCTAAAAGTTCAAATTCAATATCTTCTATTTTTACGGTATCCCCGTTTTTTGCGCCTTGTTTATAAAGGGCTTTTATAACGCCTTTATCTTTTAGTACCTTCTGAAAATGCGCAAAAGACTCATAATCGCTTAATACTATATTTCTTGCAAGTTTGTCTATTAAACTTCCGACTATGATAAATGAGCCGTCGTCGTCTCTTAAAATTTCATAATATTCTTCGCTTTCGTCCTCGTAAGAGAAAGGCTCGAATTCCTCGGGCGCAAGAGGCGGAAGTTTTTTAAGTTCCTTATAAATTTCGTCTTTGAGTTCTTTTATTCCTTTAACCGTAGCTGCGGAAACGGGAATAACTTCCTTTCCCGTTTTTTCGGAAAAATCCTTAACCGCCTTTTCAAAATCTTCCATAAGGTCGCATTTGTTTGCGCAAATCATCATGGGAAGCGAAGCGAGTTTTTCGCTGTAATTTTTAAGTTCTTCGTTAATTTTCAGATAATCGTCGTATGGATTTCTGCCTTCCGAACCCGATAAATCTATAACGTGAACGATAAGGCGTACCCTTTCAATATGCCTTAAAAAATCGGTGCCGAGTCCTGCTCCTTGCGAAGCGCCTTCGATAAGCCCCGGGATATCGGCAATAACCATAGAATCATCATAATATTTAATAATCCCTATATTTGGGGAAAGAGTCGTGAAATGATAATTGGCAATTTTAGGTTTAGCGTTAGTAAGCACTGAAAGAAGAGTGGATTTTCCGACATTGGGAAAGCCTACAAGACCTACATCGGCAATAGTTTTAAGTTCCAAAAGGACTTCCCTTTCCTTAACCTTTTCGCCGGACTGGCTGAAATGGGGGGCTTTTCTTACCGCAGTTTTAAATCTTGCGTTTCCTTTACCTCCAAGACCGCCTTTAAGAACTAGAACCTTATCGTCCTTATGAAACATATCGGCGATTATGCGACCTGTTTCTTTATCTTTGATAACCGTACCTTGGGGAAGATAAATTATAAGGTCTTTACCGTTTTTTCCTCTGCAAAAATCGGGACCGCCGTTTTTTCCGTTTTCCGCTCTGAAATGTTTCGATAGTTTATAATCCATAAGAGAACTCATATCGTTTTTAACTGCAAAGTACACGTTGCCGCCGTTCCCGCCGTCGCCGCCGTCGGGGCCGCCGAAAGCGATATACTTTTCACGGTGAAAACTTACTATTCCGTCGCCGCCGTCACCGGCTTTTATAAAGATATTTGTTCTGTCTATAAACATATAAGTAATTATTTTCCCTTTTTAAAATATTCTATAATGCTTTCTGCCGCCTTTTTACCTGCGCCCATCGCAAGAATAACGGTAGCTGCACCGGTTACCGCATCTCCGCCTGCGTAAACCCTGTCTATTGAAGTTTTAAGGTCGTCGTTTACGATTATCGTACCCTTTTCGGTGACGCTAAGCCTTTTGCAGGAATTTTTTATAAGCGGATTAGGAGAAGTTCCCAAAGCTATTATAACTTCGTCGCAGTCTATCGTATACTCAGAGCCTTCTATCGGTACGGGTCTTCTTCTTCCGCTTGCGTCCGGCTCGCCGAGAGAAAATCTCTGAATAACGGCTTTTTCAACATTTTTATCTCCTAACAATTTTACGGGACTTGCAAGGAATTCGAATTTTATCCCTTCTTCCTTTGCATGCACTACTTCTTCTTTTCTTGCCGGCATTTCCTTTTCAGATCGTCTGTAAACTACGGTAACGCTTTTTGCGCCGAGTCTTAAAGCCGTACGGGCAGCGTCCATAGCGACATTTCCCGCCCCTACAACAATGACATTTTCACCTTTTTTTACAGGCGTCGGACTGTCCTTTTCGTAAGCCTTCATAAGATTGACTCTCGTTAAAAATTCGTTTGCCGAAAAAACGCCGTTAAGATTTTCACCTTCTATATTCAAGAACATAGGAAGTCCTGCGCCCGTTCCTATAAATACTGCGTCGAAGTTTTCAATAAGTTCTTCAACCGCCATAGTCTTTCCGATTACGGTATTGAGTTTTATTTCTACATCGAGAGCATAAAGTTTGTCTATTTCGCTTTTAACGAGACTTTTTGGAAGTCTGAACTCAGGTATACCGTAAACCAAAACTCCGCCCGCCTCGTGCAAAGCTTCGAATACCGTTACCTTAAATCCGCCCATGGCAAGATAATACGCTGCCGTAAGTCCCGAAGGTCCGCTTCCTATAACCGCAGCTTTAAGTCCGTTAGGCTTCGGCTTTTTGGGAAGTATGTTCTTGCTTACCGCATAATCTCCGACATACCTTTCGAGCGCCCCTATCGAAACGGAACCGCCCATTTTTTCGTTATTTCTTACGCAATATTTTTCGCATTGATTTTCCTGCGGGCAGACCCTTCCGCAAACTGCGGGAAGATTGGAATAAATAAAAAGCACTTCGGCAGCCTTATCCAAATCATCCGATTTTACGAAATTAATAAATCCCGGAATATCTATTCCTACGGGACACCCCTTTCTGCAAGGCGGGTTTTTACAACCTAAACATCTTAAAGCTTCTTTTTTTGCAGTTTCCTTATCGAAGCCCAACGATACTTCTTTAAAATTAGTCGCCCTGACTTTTGCGGGCTGTTCCTGGGTTTTGTTTCTTAAATCCATATTAACCTCTTATTTTACAGCGATGTTCGCTTTCATGCTCTTTATATGCGGAAATTCTGTTCATAGCCTCTTCGAAATCTATCTGATGGCCGTCGAACTCTGGTCCGTCAACGCAAGCGTATTTAACCTTGCCTCCGACGGTAAGTCTGCAACAACCGCACATTCCCGTTCCGTCAACCATAAGCATATTCATGCTTACAACGGTTTTGATACCGTAATTTTTCGTAAGATTGCAAACCGCTCTCATCATAGGCATAGGACCTACGGCAAATACGCAATCGTAGTTTTTACCTTCTTCGATAAGCCTTTTCAATATATCGGTGACAAAACCTTTTTCTCCTTTACTGCCGTCATCGGTAGCCTCGTAAAAGGATGCGGAATTTTCCGAAAGTTCTTTTTCGTACATTAAAAGCCCGCTATTCCTTGCACCTATTATTACATCGGCTGTTCTGTTTTCGCTTTTGAGTTTTTTAGCCTGAGGATATATAACGGCTGTACCTATTCCGCCGCCTACAAGTGCAATTTTTTTATATCCGTCAAGGTCTGTCGGATTTCCCAAAGGACCGGTAAAACCGCTGAGACTGTCCCCTTCTTTAAGCTGAGCCATTTTATGAGTGGAATATCCTACCGTTTGAACAAGCAAGGTAATAGTTCCCTTGTCTCTGTCGTAGTCGCATATGGTAAAAGGAACTCTCTCTCCGCCTTTTTCCACGATAACGATAACAAACTGTCCTGCCTGCGCATTTTTTGCGACATCGGGCGCAGATATTACATACTCTTTTACATCGGGTGCTAATTCTCTTATTTTTAAAATTTTATTCACTTTTCAACTCTCCGTTAAAATACTTACATAGATTTTTTAATTGACATATCTCACAATCGGGTTTTCTTGCTTTACATATATATCTTCCGTGATGAATAAGCAAATGGTGTAGTTTACCCCATAGATTTTCGTCAAACTTCGCATTTAAATCCTTTTCGGTAATAAGAGGATTTTTATTCTGAGAAGAAAGTCCCAAACGGTAACTAACTCTTAGCACATGGGTATCTACGGCTATTGCGTTACCTTTAAAAGCAACCGAATACACGACATTTGCGGTTTTTCTTCCCACCCCTCTTAATTTCATAAGTTCATCGACATTTTCGGGAAGACGGGAATTGTATTTTTCTACTATATCCCTGCTTGCGGAAATTATGGAATTTGCCTTGGCATTATAAAAACCGCAACTTTTAATCAAGTCTTTAAGTTCTTCGATATCGGCAGAAGCCATATCTTCGGGTGTTTTATATTTTTCGAAAAGCTTCGGTGTAATTTTATTTACCCTGGCGTCTGTACACTGAGCCGATAATATTACCGCAACAAGCAAATGGAAATCGGTATCGTAGTTAAGTTCGCACACGGCATTTTCGTGCATTTTTTCAAGTGTATCGAAAATTAATTTATACTTGTTTTCCAATTTGTTATCCTTATTATACCGATAGAAATGCTTTTGTCAAGTTATCAGCTTTTTATGCTTTCTATTCTTGATTTTATGTTTTCCTTCATTTCGGTATAGTTTTTGAGTTTTTCTTTTTCCTTATCGAGAAGCTGTTTGGGAGCTTTGGAAACAAAGCCCTGATTAGATAATAATTTTTCCGCTCTTTGAATTTCGCTTTCGCATTTTTCGAGTTCGAGATTGAGTTTTTTGATTTCCTCGTCGATATCGATAAGTTCTCCAAGCGGAATAAACAGCCCTGCAAGGAAGGTAACTTGGGAAAGAAATTTGCCCTGCGGTTCTCTTTCTATAAACTCAATTTTACAGTTAAGAAGTTTTTCGATATATGCGACGGCATTTTTAATAATATTTTCGTATTCTTTTTTGTATGCTAAAATTTGCAGATTAACGGTCTTCGAAAAAGAAACTCCTTTTTCCGCACGGATATTACGAACGGATTTAATAATTTCCATAACTCTTTCGAAATTTTCGGCTTCCTTTTTGAAGTAAAGATTTTTATCCGGCTCAGGCCACTTGGAAATCATTATGGATTCCTCTTTTTTGTCGAGAGCAAGATATATCTCTTCCGTGATAAACGGAATAAAAGGATGCAACAATTTAAGAGCGTTTTTAAGAACATAAACCAAAACGGAAGCCGTGTTCTTTCTTTTATTCTCATCGTTACTGTAAATGTAAGGCTTGGAAAGTTCGAGATACCAATCGCAAAAATCCGACCATAAAAAGTCATATAACTTCGATGCTGCAAGTCCTATTTCATACTTGTTCAAATTATCGGTAATTTCCTTTTCGAGAACGAAAAGTTTGGAAAGAATCCATTTATCGGCATCGGTAATGCAATTTTCGTCTATTTTACCTGTTTCGATATTCTCGGTGTTTGAAAGGACAAAGCGTGACGCATTCCATATTTTATTCATAAAGTTTCTGCAACTTTCCACTTTTTCCTTTATAAATCTCGTATCTCCTCCCGGCGCAACGCCCATTGAAAGAGAGAACCTTAAAGTATCCGCTCCGTACTCGTCGATAACAGTAAGCGGGTCTACGCCGTTACCTAACGACTTACTCATTTTTCTTCCCTGACTGTCACGAACTATTCCGTGTATCAAAACTTCCTTGAAAGGAATTTTTTTCATATGTTCAAGCCCTGAAAAAATCATTCTCGCAACCCAGAAGAAAATTATATCGTAAGCCGTAACAAGTACATTGGTAGGATAGAAATATTTAAGGTCTTCTGTTTTATCGGGATATCCCAAAGTCGAAAATGGCCATAAAGCGCTTGAAAACCAAGTATCGAGAACATCTTCGTCCTGCTTCAAATTAGTCGAAGAACAGTATTTGCATTTTTCGGGTTTATCTTCGCTGACGGTAATCTTACCGCAATCCTGACAGTAATAAGCCGGTATTCTGTGTCCCCACCAAAGCTGACGGGATATACACCAGTCCTTTATATTTTCCATCCAATTGAAATAGGTTTTTTCAAACCTTTCGGGAATAAATTTGATTTTCTTTTCCTTAACTACTTCTATTGCGGGCGCTGCAAGTTCGTCCATTTTAACGAACCACTGTTCCGATACCGAAGGCTCTACTATACTTCTGCATCTGTAACATTTCCCCACATTATGCTTGTAAGGTTCGGTCTTTACGAGATAGCCTTGTTTTTCCAAATCTTCAACTATTTTCTTTCTGCACTCTTCCCTTGTAAGACCTTTATAGACTCCTGCGTTTTCGTTCATTATTCCGTCGTCGCCTATAACCTTAATAACTTCGAGATTGTGTCTTAAACCTACTTCGAAATCGTTCGGGTCGTGTGCCGGCGTGATTTTTACTGCGCCTGTTCCGAAATCCTTTTCGACATATCCGTCATGAATCAACGGTATTTCTTTATTGAGCAAAGGCAATATGAGTTTTTGCCCCGAATACTTTTTATATCTCTTGTCGTCGGGATTGACCGCAACTGCGGTATCGCCGAGCATAGTTTCAGGTCTTGTGGTCGCAACGACTATTTCACCTTTGCCGTTTGCAAAAGGATATCTTATATGCCAGAGGAAGGAATCCGATTCTTCGTATTCCACTTCCGCATCCGAAAGAGCGGTTTTACAATCGGGACACCAGTTTATTATTTTCTTTCCCTTATAAATCAGCCCTTTGTCGTAAAGTTTAACGAACACATGACGGACGGCTTTCGAACATTTTTCGTCCATCGTAAAAGCAAGCCTCGACCAATCGCATGAAGAACCGAGTTTTTTTAACTGCTCTACTATTCTTCCGCCGTATTGTTCTTTCCATGCAAAAGCGTGTTTTAAAAATTCCTCACGTGTTATATCTTCTTTTTTTATTCCTTCTTCTTTGAGTTTTGCAACAATTTTAACTTCGGTTGCTATACTTGCGTGGTCGGTTCCGGGAAGCCATAAAGCGCTGTATCCCTGCATTCTTTTAAACCTGATTATAATATCCTGAATGGTATTATTAAGAGCGTGTCCCATATGAAGCTGCCCTGTTATATTGGGCGGCGGAATGACTATAGTAAAAGGTTTTTTGTCTTTATCGACTTTTGCGGTAAAATAACCTTTGTCCAGCCAATTATTGTAAATTCTGTCCTCAGTATTTTTAGGATTGTAAATTTTGTCCATATTAACCTCTTAATTTATTCCTACGATAATTATTATCAAAGCTATTAAAAGAATAAAGATACATATTCCTTTGATTACATAGTTTGCTGTTTTTTCGTTTTCCTTGAAAAACCTTTCTGCAATATACTTTGAAAAAATCGCAATAATTCCTGCAAAAACAACAAGGCAGATTCCTGCTATCACATACGGATTTTTCAGCCTTTCGTATATCAAAGAAAAATCAAACATTAAGATTTTCCTCTGTTTTTATTTTGTCGACAGCTGCGCTGACTTCGTTACCGCCACTGTTTTCGGTATTTTTACCGTTTCCCTCTTTATCGGCGGAAACGGAATTTTCCACGGACAATTCTTCGCTCTTTTGCGCATCGTCTTTTTTCGGATTCTCTTTCTCTTCAATGTTTGCCTTTTTAAGTTTCGACAATATATCGGTAGTATAATAAACAGCTGCGACGATAGCGAGTACCGAAGCTACGGTAAGTATCATCCAATCGAGAGTATATTCTCCGAATCCGACTTTAAGTTCCACAAAATCGTTATGAAAGAAAGCAAGAATCATCCCGACTGCATAAACCGCAGCCGCAACCTTTCCGTATACATTTGCCTGAATCGTGATTTTGTCTTTGTAACGCAACATAAACAGACTGCCGCAAATCATATACAGTTCTTTTGAAAATAGTATTATGGCAAAAGCATAATGTATATTCCCCGTAACGGTTAAACAGATTATTGCGCTTACCTGTAAAAATTTATCTGCAAAAGGGTCGAGAATTTTTCCGATATCCGAAACCATGGAAAATTTTCTTGCTATGTACCCGTCTGCGACATCGGTAAAAGAAGCAAGCAAAAAGACTCCGAACGCCCAATAAATATTGTTCGGCATAAAATCTATAAACATAAAAGCAATAAATACCGGAACAAGAGCAATTCTGAGATAGGTCAGAATATTAGGTAAAGTAAAAACGTCTTTTTTATTAAATTCCATTTTTTTCCTTTAAAGTCTTTAAAATGCATTTAACGCAATCGGTTGTTTTCACAAAAGACTTTTCTCCTTTTCTCGGCTGAATTTCGACTTCGCCTTTTTCTATATTTTTCCCGACGATAATTTTGAAAGGTATTCCCAAAAGGTCGCTGTCGTTGAATTTAACACCCGCACGGGCGTCTCTGTCGTCAAACAGCACTTCTATATTTTTTTTAAGCAGCTGATTATAAATTTTTTCGGCAGCCTTAAACTGTTTTTTATTTGCAGTATCCACCGCAATTACATTGACTTTAAAAGGCGCAACGCTTAAAGGCAGTACCATACCCTTTTCATCGTGGTGCTGTTCGATAACGGAAGCTGCGGTTCTTTCGAGTCCTATTCCGTAACAGCCCATAAACATTGTTTTGGCTTTGGAATCGCTGTCTATATAAGTTATATCGAGTTTATCTGTATATCTTTTTCCGAGCTTGAAAATATGACCGAGTTCGTTAGCTCTTTTAAATACAAGTTTTCTTCCGCATTTTTCGCAAACCGCACTCTCGTCCGCAAATCTCAAATCAGCCTTTTCGCATATAAAATCCGAATTGTTAACATTTTTTAAATGATAATCCTTTTCGTTGGCACCCGTTATGTAATTTTCCATTGAAAGAACTTCAAGGTCTGCTATGATTTTTTTAACGCCTTTAAGATTTACGGGTCCTGCAAAACCAATTACCGAATTAGTTCTTTTGGAAACGGCTTCGAAACTTGCAAGTTCCAATGCCGAGCAACCTAAATATTTTTTAAGTTTCGTCTCGTTTATCTCTCTGTCGCCTCTTATAAGAACAGCAATTATATCACCGTCAGCATCGTAAAGCATAGTTTTGACAAATGCACTCTGAGGCATTTTAAGATAATCGGTAACTTCGCTTATCGTGGATACGGACGGTGTATAAATTTTCTCGAAAATACCTTTTTTGCCGGTTTTTTCCTCTTCCGCACCACACGAAATAGTTTCTGCGTTAGCCGCAAAACCGCACTCGCATACGCCTATTAAAGAATCTCCCGTCTCGCAAACCGCCATGATTTCTTCCGAACCGCTTCCGCCCATAGCGCCGTTGTCTGCACTGACGGCAACTACATCGAGAGAAAGATTGCGGAATATTTCAATATAAACCTCCCTCATAAGGTCAAAGTATTTATCGAGGTCTTTCTCGTCCCTGTGAAAGCTGTATGCGTCTTTCATATAGAATTCTCTTGCGCGCATAACGCCGCCTCTCGGCCTTATCTCGTCACGGTGCTTTTGCTGTATCTGATAAACAGATAAAGGTAAATCGTTATAGGACTTAACATAAGTTTTTGCAACGAAACACGCATATTCTTCGTTCGTCGGACTTATTGCGTATTCTCTGTCGTTTCTGTCTTTAAGTCTGAACATTTCCTTTCCGAATGTTTCCCATCTTCCCGATGCGTCCAAATCTTCCTTCATTACGAGAATAGGAAATTTACATTCGCTGGAACCCGCTTTGTCCATTCCCTCTCTTATAACCTTTTTAATCTTTTCAAGCATCATATTAAAGTACGGAAGATATACAAAAAGCCCTCCGGCAACTTTTTTGAGCATAGCTCCTCTCATCATTAAACTCTGACTTACATTATCACAGTCCGAAGGTGTTTCTCTGAGTGTAGGTAACAACAATTTAGAATATCGCATAAAAATCTCCGAAAATTAACTTTAATTTTCAGTATATAATACTTTATAAATAAAATCAACAAAATCAAGCCTAAAACGGTTACCGAGAAAATTTATTTTTCTTATTTTTATTCTATTATTTTTGCATAATTATTAATAAATTTATCTTATTCGAATTTATCTGCGTTTACAATATTTATATTTAATGTTATAATCTTAACTATGAAATTCGGTTTTACCATAGGCGGACTCATTCTTTATATATTAAAAAAAATATTCGGTTTTATAAAAATGGCCTTCAATTTCTTTTGCGCCTTTCTTGCCTATACCGGCCTTTACATTCCGTTTTTCTATCTCATTTATTCAATTTTCATTTTTCTCTCAGGTTTAAAACTCAGTCCTTTTTCACTCGACGCATTTCTTTTCTACGCCGGATTGATTTTATCTTTTATATGCAGTATAATTATATGCGTTAAAAATTATATTTTAAAGCCTACTGCTCGTATCAAAGAAAATATCCGCAGAAAAAAATTCGAGACTTTGGGAGAAAAATTCTACAGAGAAAAACAACGAAGTAAAGATTATATCCGTCCCGAACTCGAAACACCTTTAATTTACAGAAGTATAAGAAGACCTGATTGGATAATTTACGAGTACTCAGATAAATTCAATGTCTATGCCGAAGAAGGAAGAAAATTAAAACTGATTAAAGTAGTACCTAAGGAAAAAAGAAATCGATTAAAAGGATAAATTATGAACTACCCTTTACTTTTCAGCGATGAAATACCCGTGGAAAAAGCTCAACCCAAAACACCATTTAAAAAAATTTGTCTGTACCTCGGAATAGGTGTTAAAAAGGACAAAAAAGAGCGTATATGGGAAATTGATTTTATAAGAGGATTCTGTATTATCCTTATGCTTTTCGACCATTTTATGTTCGATGTCGGATTTGTTTTCGCAAAAGCCTGGATTGCGACGGGAACGGAAAATCTTATCGATTTCGTAAATTTCGCAAGATGGTACTGGAATTGGGATTTAAGACTTGTAGTCCACGATATCGTTCTTATATGCTTTTTCGGTATTTGCGGCATTTCATGCTCTTTCAGCAGAAGCAATCTTAAACGAGCCATAGTAATCGGGTTCTGCGCAGGTATGATATCGTTTGTCACCTACTTTTTGAACATATTCATTTCTTTCGGCGTCCTTCATATGCTGTCGATTGCAGTTTTTATTTACTATTTGGTTACCGTTATATTTAAATCACGTGACAGCAGAATAGTAGTTTCCATGATATTGTCTTTTACCGTTTTTATGCTCGATATTTATTTAAACAACGCAACTTTAAACAATACTGCCAACCTGTTTTTTATTCACGAAAATCTGATAACCGGTTCACTTCAATCTGCCGACTACTTCCCTCTTATCCCGTATACCGCCCTTGTATTTTTAGGAGCAGGCTTAGGACCTCTGATTTATAAAACAAAAACTTCAAAAATGAAAAACTCTCTTGTGAAAAAAATTACCTGCCCCGTAACCTTTGCCGGAAAATATGCGATTTTCTTCTACATTACCCATCAGATAATAATAAGCGGTATTCTCGCTTTGATAAGTTATTGCTGTCTTACTCCGGGTAATTTCGTAATTATATAAAGTATAATTATTTAAAACAAATCTGTTAGTAAAATATTGAATTTATGTTAAAACATAATTTAAAACTCAGATATCGTACCTTTTTAAATGCTAAATTTATTCAATAGCATAATTGCTTATAAATTAAACTGCTAAATTATATCCGGTTTATTCTGTCCGCTATAATTTTTAGTATAATCATAAACGGCAATCTGACCGTTTTTTATAAGATAATCATATAAACTTCCGCTTGCAGGCTCTTTAAGAAAATAGGAAGCAATAACCATATTAGTTCCTCCGTGCGCACAGACAAGTATATTGAATTTTAAACATTCGTCTTTTATTTCATCGAGAAAAGAATAAACTCTTTTTTTAATATCCTCTAAACTTTCAATATCTTCCGGAGCCTTAAAATCGACATTCCATATTTTCGGGAAATTTACTTGGTGTTTATTCTTCCCTTCCATACTTCCGAAATTTCTTTCCGAAAGACGAGCGTCAACTGAATCAGGCACACGGCAGGCAATCTCTACTGTTTCAAGAGCTCTCGATGCGGGAGAAGAATAAACTTTCTTAAAATCTATTCCGATAAGTTTTTCTCTTGCCATTTTGGCTTGAAGCCGCCCCGTATCGTTTAAAGGAATATCTGCTTTTCCTTGAATGGTATCGGTTTTATTCCAATCAGTCTGACAGTGTCTTAAAACATATAACATAAATTATCACCTGAAATAAATTATAATACAACGGAAAAAATAAGGAAAATTATTTTATGGAAAATTTTAATTAAAAGTTTGATTATAAAACAGATTTTAAAATTAAATACTTGCAAATAAAAAACAAATAATATATAATACAACAGTAACTTATTCGGAGAGTTGGCTGAGCGGTCGAAAGCGGCGGTCTTGAAAACCGTTGTAGTGCAAGCTACCTGGGGTTCGAATCCCTAACTCTCCGCCACGAGGAGGCTGATGGACGAAATTGTCTAATTCAGCCTCTTTTTCTTTTAAAATTTTATCATTTTCACAAAAATGGGAGCCCGAATTGTCGAAACTCCCATTTTTATTTTCTAAATTATTTTCACTTGTTTCTTTTTTCTCAAATTTTTCTAAAATTCTTTTTGCGTAAAGTTCGTCGTTGTTTATGGCAAGTTCATTGTCGGCACCTTTGCCACCTCGCACAATCACAATAATTTTATCATTGAATAAAAGCACCTTTTTGATAAATCGGTTGAAAAATTCGTTTCGCTCAAACACGTCGTCATAATCTTTGCTGGCAAATAGTGATATAAAATTTTTGACATCTTCAAAGTTTAGTGGCTTATCAAACTTACTTTTCTCTTCGGCAATTTTAAGTTGAATATCTGCCCTGTCATTTTCAAGTTTGTAAAGCGTTTCACGAAGGGCGAGCAAAACTATGCCCTGTTCCATATTTTTCACAAGGCTATTTATTTTGTTATTTATTTGTCTAAGTTCTTTTTCAAGGCATTTAAGCACAACATTGTTTGAAATCTCGGAGTTGTATCTGTCCACAACCATATGAGCAATCTCCTCAATTTTGCTTGGAGTTAAAATATATTTTTTAGTCTTGTCAATAATGAGTTGTTCAAGTTCATGCTTGCGATAGTTTCTAAGCAAACATGCCTTGCCCTTGACCTTTTTAGTGTGGCACTTATAATATTTGTATCTCGTTCCCAAATGACTGGAACCTGCCTCGGCAATCACGCTTTCACCGCAGTATCCACAGAAGATTTTGCCTGTTAAAAAGTATGGGTCGTATTTGTCCTTTTTGTAGTTCCTGCGATAGTGCTCCATCATACCATTCACCACTTGCCACAACTTTTCTTCAACTATTGGTGGAATTACATCGGCAAAAATCTCACCACCAAACTTTTCAATTCCCATATATCTTTGGTTGTGTAGCATCTTTGAAATCGCATTGCCGTTCCACTTTTTGCCAGTCGTAGTTCTTGAACCTTGTGCATTTAGATGGTCAGCAATTTCAGTCGCCTTCTCTCCCACTGCATATTCATTAAACGCCTGCCGAACAAACTCTGCGTGCTCTTCATCAATTTTCCATTTCTTATCTTCAATTTTGTAGCCGTATGTGACCTGCCCGCCTGTGTAATAGCCCTTAATCAAACTTTCACGCACCCCACGCTTAACCTTTTGGCTGAGCTCGGCAGAATAATACTCCGCCATACCTTCAAGCACGCTTTCCATCAAAATTCCGCTGGCATCATCCGAAATATTTTCTCTTGCCGACAGCACTCGCACTCCATTCTTTTTAAGTTTCATTTTGTAGTTCGCACTGTCATATCTATTCCTTGCAAACCTATCAAGTTGATACACCAGCACATACTCAAACTCTTTTTTCTTGCTGTCCTCAATCATCTGCAAAAAGGCAGGTCTTCTGTCGGTCGTCCCTGAAAGTGCCCTGTCGATATACTCATGAACAACCACATAATCATTGCGCTCTGCATACTCGTGACACACTCGAAGTTGCCCCTCGATCGACTGCTCCGTTTGCCTATCACTAGAATATCTAGCATAAATTACAATTTTTTTCATCTTTTCTCCTATAATTAAATACTTTGATTTTTGAGTATCTTTCATTACAAACACATACCACAAACTTTTCCATAAGTCTAGCACAAACCTGAAAGATTTTTAATATTCCCAGACTGCAGAAAAACCAGCGAGACAAGGCTCGGGAAGTATTCCAAAGCAGGAGTTTAGTTTCCATAAATGACTGTTTTGGGATATTTTACAGTTAACGCAGTAAATAAATTTGTTTGCAAATTTATGGTCGCGAAGTCTTTCTGCTGTCTGGCTTTTTATATGAAAACATACTTCTCGGTGTTAGATTCTTTAAATCTCTCTTCTCTCTTAAGCCTACCAATAATTTTTCCACTAACCGTGAAACCGCCTCGGCGTAGACCTCTTCGTCAATCTCAATTTGTGGGTCATTTAACACCTTCTTTGAAACTCTATCAATCACAATCACATTGTTTAAATTTAGTTCATTCATAATTATTCTCCTCATCACAATTAGAGAGGCAATGAGTTAAATAATTTTTTGTTTAAAAGCTCCATTTTTTATTTCTTCAATTAAGGTCCCAGAAGTATTACCTGCTAAGCTTTTTGGAAAGAAGGTAAAGCCAATTTAAGGTTAAAAAAATTCCATAAAATTAAAATATCTAGATGCTAGTAATCTTGCTTAAAGCGAAAGTGGGTTTCCCACTTCTCGGCTAAACATAGGTGGCGCAAAGTGCGTCAGTGCCAATATGGGGTGCGTCAAAATATACCCTTATTTTCTTGGCTTTTAGGCGTCTTCCCAGCACTTTGAGCCACCTCTTTTCCTGCTTCAATAATTTTAACAATAAATTTGTTCATAAACTTCAATTTCCCAGCCAAATCAACATCCATTTGCTTGTTTGCGTTATTCCCATTACTCGCCTAATTTTCTTAAAATACTCCTTTCCTTTACACTTTCCTCGCCACTCATTAAGCTTGCCAAACACCGCCCATTTTCGCCGTCATCTCCTCTTTTATTTTTTAATCTAAATAAATATTATTGGAATTTGTTCTTATAATGAGATTATAAAGATAAAGATATTAAATCCGCTTTAACACACTTTTTCAACTCTCCTAAAAACTTTAATATCAAGCACAAATCTAAACCTTTTTCTTGTTTTTGCCATACTAATTGCTTATCCTATTTCCATTAAACACCTCCATTTATATTTACCCTCTCTCTACTCAACAACCTTTAATAAACCATTAGCTCCTAGTCCCGTTACAAGTATTTTTTCAAAATAAAACTACCCGTTCCGTTATTCAAATAATGACAGAAATTATAAGCTTTTTTATCTCAAATAAAAAAATGCCCCTCTATATAAGGCACTCTTGTTGCATAAAAAATTCCCAATTTCAAGCAAATTCAACCCTCTTTTAACACTTCACCACCATTTTCAACACAACTTCCAATCACCCAAAACCCATTAATCCCTCATTTCATAAGCCTTTTCATCGTCCCCATAAAATTATTTCAACTTTTTATTCCCATCACCCCTCTTTCCCGCATTTTGTTGCACAAAAAAAGCCACACCTTTCAGTGTGACCAATCTCTTTTACCTTTTCTTTTATCTCAAAAAGAGAGGCAATGATTATTTCTCTAAGTTGTTTTCTTTTAAGTAATTCATAAATGTATTAATTATCATTTCGTTTCTTTCTATTATGTCATCTTCAACAAAATCTGTTCTATTTGCAAGTTTTTTTAATGAGATTATTTCAGTACCTTCTTTTATTTTTCCTCTACTTTCAAAACCCTCATAGTATTTTATCTTGTCTATAAATCTATAATCAGATGCTCTTATATTTATTTTCTTTTCTAATAGAGATTTATTTCCCAATTTCTCTAAGTTTCGCTTATCGTTTAACGATTTTTCTTTTTCATATCTATTTTTAGGATATATGTGTTCTATTTCAAAACCCTTTTCCAATGAAATTAAATTTTGATCTCTATCTTGAAATGCCCACCATGCAAGCATTGACTTTGTAATTGGTCTGTTGTTATTAAATTCATAGTTAGTAAACATATTTTTTAACTGTTGCAAATCAAATTTATTATCGCCAAATTCAACCTTTTTCCCAAGAACAATATTATTCATCTCATTAAATATAGGGGTCCTTAAAGCATTTACACCAGGCATATAAATTGCATATGCCCAAATAAATGCAATTATCTTACTCAAAAAATCACTAAACTCATTTTCTTTAAGAAGCCCATTATTGTCTCTATTTTGTATATATGTCCACATTCCGTTTGGTGCATAATACAAAACAAACAACTTTTTTAAAATTTCATTAGAAAATCTATCTTCATTTTGGTTATACACATCTTTCCAGAAATTTGCCAAATCTATTAAATTATTAAAAGTACCTTCGCTTTTTAAAATTGCATATTTATTCTTTTCATAAAACTTCCTTAAAGCCTCTGTGGTAGACGTTTTAATACCTAATTTTGCTCTCTCAAAATACATATATCTAGTAAAAAGCTCGTCTAGGGGTGTTCCAGATTGAGGATTAAACATTTTTTCACATAAGTCTTCTAACTCTTTCCATTTGTCGATAAAATATTTTTTCTTACCTAATTCGGTAAAATATTTATAGAATTGAGCCTTAAAAATATCGGCATCAGACAAAGGTTTCCCTCTATCGTTTAGCGTAGAAAATATTCTTAATGCAGTATTTTGGTCCTCAGCTTCAATAGGTAAAAGTATGCAATTATTTAAAATTCTGATAGGGAGATATGGAAAATATGATGAATATCCAAGTAAAAATTCATTAATCTTTTTTTCAAAAAACCTAAAGTTTTCAGCATATCGACTTTTTAATCCAACAGCATCCCCTGTTCTTAATATTTTTAAAAACTCATCTTTATCATTGTCTGTAGCGACTTCAGAATCTATTTTTAATGCGTTTAAATCAGGTTTCCCAAATTCGTCTGTTTTCCATATACATCTTGCAATTGTTTCTCTTGTTTGAATTGAATTTTCATCTTTCATATTGCTAAATTTAGAATAGAAAGCTCTTAACAATAGCATTAACGTAGTAAGTCTTTGTTGTCCATCAATAATTTCTTTTTTATTATCGCTATTTTTAAATGTAACAATTGGTCCTAAGTAATATTCTTCATCTTTGTTAAATTTGTCTTTGTTGTCATCTGGAAATGCAAATTCAAAAATATCATCCCATAAAGTTTGACACTCTTCTTCTCCCCACGCATAAGGTCTTTGATAATCTGGTATTAAAAAGTCAGATTTTTTATCTTCAAATAATTTTTTAATTGAACTTTGATCTATATTTAACTTTGACATATTTTTCTCCTGTTAACATAATAAGTATAACATATATGTTTTGTTTTTGTATAAAATTACAAAATAAATATTAACATTTTTTGAAAACACTTGCAAAAAATTTTTATAAGAGTTAAAACACACTCAACACTTGGAGGGCTTATGAAAAATGAAACTCTTGTAGAATTTATTAAGGAAAAATATTATGAACAAAAAATGTCAGCTGAATATGAACTTCAACTAACAAAAATTATAGAACTTGAAAAGCAATTCACCAAAAACTTTTCAAAAGACAAATGGCATGAATATTTTAACCTTGACCTAGCAATAGGCGAACTGCATTCTATTCAAATTGAGCAAATTTTAGATTTTGCGATTGAAATTCTACATAATTTTAATAAATAATTTATTATAATTGCACATATTGATCACTCACATAATCGTTATTATGAGAAGATAGGAAAAGAGACCAAAGACATAACGGACGAATTACCATTTGAAATACCAGAAAGCTGGGAATGGATTAGACTAAAAAATTTAAGTATGTATTTGTATAGTGGTAAAACTCCTAAGTATAACAATATACCAAATGATAATTTAATAATAGGTCAGGCGGCTAATAACGGAATAAAAATTGATTATAACTTTGCTAAATACGGAACAAATGATTTTTTTGAATATATGCCAAATTTTTATTTTTTAAAAAAATATGATGTATTACTCAATACATTGGGGAATGGAACAATAGGAAGAAGTGGAATTTTCATGGATGACAAAACAAATGTTTTAACAGATGGACACTTATTTGTTATGAGAAATTTATATAAAGAAACAAGTTTCTTTTTGCGACATTTTCTTTTCTTAATGAGGACTGAAATTGAAAAATCATCTACTGGAACAACAAATCAAATCTTTTTAAGCATGTCAACAGTTGGCAATTATTTAATTCCACTACCACCCCTTTCAGAACAAAAACGCATAGTGGAGCGTATAGAACAAATAGAATCATTATTACAACAATACGATAAGTTAGAAAAGCAGTTAACTAAACTAGAAAATGAAATTACGGATAAGTTAAAAAAATCTATTTTGCAATATGCTATTGAAGGTAAACTTGTTAAGCAAGATCCTAATGATGAAC
>CASFOZ010000007.1 GCA_949296455.1 uncultured Eubacteriales bacterium | reverse complement strand
GCGGATAGTCCGAAAGCGGTAAATCGACTTGGCAATAGTATTCAGTTCTATTTATCTGATATAATACAGTGTGCGTTTTTGCGGCTTTCAGTTCCACCATAAGAAATACTTGAATCGGACAAATCGGTTCAGGTTTTTTATTTTCGTTTTACGGTATGAGATGAAGCCTAAGCAACGACATTAATTTATTGATTTCAGTCTAAAATGTAGCTATGAATACCGACGGCATACAAAAAGGCGTTAAAACTCAAATTGTGTCGCACGGAGAATAAGGGCGGATCGCCAAGCGGTTCAGCGGCGACCGCCCGTTTCCGTGCGCTTTGAGTTTCGTTTTTTATTGCGTTGCTTTCTTTGTGGCGGGTGCTTGAACGGCGAGGCGTAGCCGAGCCGCTCGTTATATACAAGCACCCGCCACAGTGCCAAAGTTTCGTTACATACTTTGTTAGTTGTATAAAATAACTTGAAATGATTTCTGTTATTTGTTATAATTGCCTTACTATGAAATTTGAAATTACTAAACCCAAAAATCAAAAAGTTTCATCTAATGAATTAATCAACGATTTAATTCGAGTTTCGCAACAGTTAGGGAAATCTCCAACAATGAGTGAATATAATCAATATGGAAATTATGAAAACTCCGTTTTTTGTCGTAGATTTGGAAGTTGGAATTCAGCACTAAATAAGGCTAATCTTTCGCCAAACAATAAAGAATGGACTGACTTAGAACTGTTTTCAAACCTTGAAAGAGTATGGACTTGTTTAGGAAAACAACCAACTCGTAGAGATATGGACAAGGAATATTCAAGCATATCATCTGGGGCTTATTTGCGACGGTTTAACGCTTGGATTAATGCTTTGCAGTCTTTTGTATCATATATTAACGCTGATGATACGGAAACAGTAGAATATAAAGTCAAGCCAGCAGAGTATTCCCACAAAACATCTCGTGATATCAATTTACGATTACGTTTCAAAGTTTTACAACGAGATAATTATAAGTGTTGTGCTTGCGGACGTTCACCTGCAACGACACAGGGCTTAGAACTACAAGTTGACCACATTATACCTTATTCGAAAGGCGGTGAAACAACAATGGATAATTTACAAACACTATGTCGGGACTGCAATTTGGGTAAAAGTAATATTGAGTGATTTATAAACTAAAATATATAATTATAGACAACCTGTGAGTAAAGCAATTCGTTACAAAAAGTATATAGTTTGTGCTATAAAACAATAAACTTCAAATCGTGCATTAAGAAAAAATATAAGATAAAAAAGGGCAAGGTAAAAACCTGCTTTCGGAAGACCGGTTTTTAATCGTTTGATTATTTCTGATTTATTATATTCTTTTATTGACATATTTATCTTGTTGTGATTCTTAATCGGGAACTTTTGTTAGTATACACTTAATTATTTTTTTTGTAAAGAAGGAATAAGGCGAATAAATTTAATATGTAAACAAATAAAGTTATAAGAAAATAGTAATTTAGTTGTATTTAACGGATATTTGTGGTATATTAATAAGGCTGACTTTTCGAGGTGTAGCGCAGTTTGGTAGCGCGCATGGTTCGGGACCATGAGGCCGCAGGTTCAAGTCCTGTCACCTCGACCAATTAAGAAGCTGATGTTTCAGCTTCTTTTTATTAATATAAACAAAAATATGTTATTGAAATATAAGAGATTTTTAATTCGATTTAATGAAATATAAATAAAACTTTTGTAATTTCCAAGTTAAAATATTATACGGTTATTTTCACGAATTTTACGGAACGGGTAATAATCGAAAATTTTATAAAAAAATTCAGATTTTTATTGTTAACTTTAATTTTTTTAGACTGTTAAATTGCAGTAAAAAATACTTAAAGTCAGGCAGTTAAATTTAAACTGCCGAAATTTTTTATTTAATTCCCGATATTAAAGCGACAGTAAATATGCCGACAGCAATTTTAGCTGATAATTTATTTACTTAATTTTATATCGTATAAAGATGCGTTGCTATAATATCAATAAATTCCGAAACGCTTGGTTTTTCTTTTAAAGGATATCCTGCGATTTCATTTAAAAGTTCTCTGTTGCCTTTTTCCCAACAAACATTAATAACTGTCCTTATGTTTCTTTCTACGCACAGGGAAGAAGTATTAAAGTGTTTTGCGATTTGCGGATACAGTTTCTTAGTAATTGACTTTAGCATATCTTCGTTTTCACAAGTTAGATTGACTGCGTATATCAGCATATCAAAACCGGCGTATTTCGACGAAATACCGAGTTTGTGTATTAAAAGTTTAGTTTCCATAAAGTCACCTCAGTATTAGTTATTAACTAATTTAATATTAATAAACTTAAAAATTATCATATTTAACAAAAAAAGACATAAAAATACAAATAATAATGCAGTATTTTTATATAATACAATTATTTTGTAACATATTGGAAATAAAATGTAAAATTATAAAAATTTAAGGAGATTTTGTAAAAGGTATTGTATCTGTAATTGAATTGATATATTTTTGTAAATATGGAATATTATATGGAACTTTATACAAAAGAAAAGATTTCTTTTAAAAACCGTTCGGTCTTTCAAAAAATAAACGAAAGTACTTATTTTATAAAGGATATGCTGACGGTGCATTTAAAAGAAGGAGAAGACGGCGGAGTATATATTATATTGTCCGGCAACGAAAATGTGCTGACTGAAAAAGAGTTGAAAAATGAGATATTTCTTCTTCTTGAAAATTGTTTCCGATTAAAAAAGAATTATTTGGAAACGGTAAGGGATTTGGTTTTTTCAGAAAACAAAGAAGCCGAGGGAGCTTAATATTCAATTTCGCCGACTGTAAAACGGAAACAATTCTTATTTTCAACCTGTTATTTAAAACAGGCATTTTTACTAATATATAAAACAGTATTGATTTATTTTTTATTTTGGTTTAAAATATTATATATTCTACTGAAAGGCGGTGTTATATGAAAAAAATTACGGCATTTTGCATAACGCTTATAATCAGTATAATATTTTTATTTGTTTTATCGGCATGTAATTTATTTTATCATATTCCGGGTCAAAAACACGAAAACAGTGAAACGACTAATTATACCGTTACTTTTCAGACAAACGGCGGAACTGCCGTTGAGGCTTACACGGGTCAGACTATTCAGGTTACGCCACAAACGACAAAAGAAGGTTTTGTATTTAAAGGGTGGTATTTAACTTCCGACTTTGCGGGAAGTTCCGTGACTTTTCCTTTTACGATTTCCGAGAATTGTACTTTATATGCTAAATGGACGGAAATAGGAACGGACGGGTTATTGTATTCTTTTAACGAAAGTACACAATCTTATGTTATCGAAGGGTATGATGGGAACAACAGTGATTTGGTTATTCCTTGTCAAAGAGAAGGATATACTGTTGAAGGGGTGGCTGCAGGAGCTTTCAAAAACAACACGGTAGTCAAAAGTATAACTTTTCAGGACGGAGTCAAAAAAATAGGCGACGAAGCGTTTTCGGGGTGCAGTCAACTTGCGACATTGATTTTAAGCGAAGGATTAGAAGAAATAGGAAATTTTGCTTTTAAGAATTGTTTGCTTATTTCCAACATTGAAATTCCCGTTTCGGTGCTGTCGATAGGACAGGGCGCACTATCGGGGTTGAGTGCTCTTAATTCTATATCAATGCCTTTTTCGGGGGCACGCAGTACACCTGAAACCGACGAGGAGAATTTATTCGGGTATATTTTCGGAACAGAATCTTATGAAAATGCGATTGAGATAACTCAATCGATAAACGGTAAGGATTACACTTATTTTATTCCGAATAAGTTAAAAAGCGTAACCGTTTATACAGGTTCCGTTTTTAAAAATTCCTTTTACGGTATGAAAGGAATTACGACTTTTATTGTCGAGGGCGGCAGTGCGATTTCCGATTATGCTTTTTACAATACTCAGGATATTCAATCTGTTTCCGTCGCTTCGGTAAGCAATATAGGAATTTCTGCCTTTGAGAATTCGGAAATCCGAGAATTGAAAAATACAAACAATATTAAAGTTATTAAAGAAAAAGCTTTTAAAAACTGTATTAATTTAACTTCGTTAAATTTCAATTCTTTAACCGAAATAGGAAATTATGCTTTTTCGGGATTAAGCGGTGTAAACAATAAATTCATATTAAGCGGCAATGTAACAAATATAGGCGAAGGGGTGTTCGAAGGGTGCAGTTTTTCTATCGAATGGAATTCGACTTTAACTACTTTGGGAAAGGCGTTGAAAGGGTATACGGGAGAAAGTTTTACGGTTCCGTCTCAGATAACGGAATTAAATGCAGGAGAATTTGAAAATTGCACGGCTATAATAAATTTTCAATCGGGTAGCAGAATAACTGCTTTCGGTCAGGATAGTTTCAAAAATTATAAAGGTGCTTCTTTGACCGTTCCTGCAACGGTGGAAACGATAACCGAGGCTTTTTCGGGTGCGGAATGCGATATAAGTTTCGAGACGGGCAGAACTTCTTGTTTAAGACTTATAGGGAAAGGAGCGTTTGAAAACGGAGGTATTTCTAGCGAAGAGGACGCAAGCGGCGGTTCGGGCAGCAGAAAATCACAAGTTAATTTTAACCAAGAAATGAATTTATTATTAGGTGAGGAAGCTTTTAAAAATTCATATTATGAAATTAATTGGGGCGGTGCCACTGTTTCTTCGATAAGGGCAAATTGTTTTAACGGATATAAGGCGGAATGTCTTGTTTTCGATAAAGGTATGCAAGTTACCGATTCTGTTTTTAACGGATATTTTGGAAATTTGGATTTCAACAACTTAAACGATGTAGACGAATATGATTTTTCTCTCAAAGCATTTAACGGTTACGGTACGACCGAAAATGTAATAGAATTGGATTTTAATGCGCAATTCAGAGAAGAAGCATTTTCAGGCTGCAATGCGACGGTAAAAATAACGAAAAGCGCTTATCAGTTGAGTACGAGAATGTTCAACGGCTTTTCGGGCAGATTAATACTAAAAAACGATACTTTACTCGGAGAAAAAACCTTTGAAGATTCGGATGCGGAAATTATATGGGAAGAGGATTCTTTCCAATATATTTATACTATATCGACAAACAGTTTTTACGGATTTAAAGGCAGTCTAATTTTTCCGACGGGAAACTATACCGTTAAATCGTCGGCATTTGAAAATGCAAGTCTGATATCTTTAACTTTCAAGGACGGCTCTTCTATTTCTGTAATAGAAAGCGGGGCTTTTAAAAACTGCGGATTTTCGGTTACTGAAAACGATGCGGTTGAAAATGCGATAATTATCAATCTTTCAGAAGCAACGATTAAAACGGGCGCATTCGAAGGTTGCTCTGCCGATTTGATTTTTACGGGACTTGCGTCACAAATAGAAACGCAGGCTTTTCTGAATTATAAAGGACTGAAATTATGTTTACCTGAAATTAATACTTTGGGCGAAAATATTTTATACGGCGCTATCGATATAGAAGAAATAGTATTTCAAAGTTTTAAGGAAGGTACTGTTTTAGGAGAATATTTCGGCGGAGCGGAAGGCGAATTGACTTATACTGTAACTCAGCGTAAAGATGTAAGCAGCCTTGACGGCGAAACATTTAACTATATTTTACCCTTGTCTTTGTCTAAAGTAACGGTAAACAGCGGAACTTTAAGCGCAGGAGTATTTTCCGACTGTGTAAGCGTAACCGATTTAATTATAGACTACGGCGTAATTGTTTTAGAAGGCGCACTTTTTAATGCAAGAGGTCTTGTAAATCTTACATTACCTTATTTGTCAGGATTTGACACAAAACATTTTGCCTTTTACCTTTTCACTTCTTTGGCAGAAAACCCGGATAATATCGATATAATTTCCGATATTTCCTACGGCACGGGAAATATAAGTTTTACCTTTCCTAAAAATCTGAATAAAATAACCTTGGATTTGAATTATGCCGTTGACGGACAGGATATATATATTCAGAACGAGACCTTTGCTTCTCTTCCTGTAATGTATTTTTATTTGATTACGCCGAAAAGTATTCAAAACGGTACCGATATTTCCATTTCGTTAGGGAAAGATGTGTTCAGGAACTGTTCAAATCTTCAAACTCTCGTTATAGGCGAGACCGTTAAAAGCATTGGTATTGAAAAAAATCAGGACGCAACCAATCCCGACCAAGAGTTTTCAGGTTCTGCAAATCCCGGAATATTATACGGCTGTTGGGCGCTTAGTGAACTTACCGTTCCGTTTTTAGGTCCGAAAGCTTTAATTGTAAATAATCCGGAGTATTTAAATTTTTATAATTTAGGTTATCTTTTCGGCGAAGTTGATTCTTTGGAAACAAATATCGAGGGAGTAACGGTAACTAACATAAACGGATATAATTTTTATATTCCCGATTCGCTGATTAAAGTCAAAGTGAATTTCGGAAGATATGCAGCTTCGGTAACTTCAAAACTTATAATTTACGATTCGGCGTTCGAAAATTGCAGTAGTATTCAAAATATTGTTTTTGAAGGATTTATCGGCGAGTTTAAATCCAAAGTTTTTGCAGGAACAAATCTCAACATTATAGAGTTTGATTTGGATAGCGATTTTTCCGTTAAGGGAAGTAATCATTTTCAAGGTTGCCAAGCAAAATCAGTTGTGATTTATATTCAAGGAGGTAATTTTAGCAATTTACTAAATGATTCAAGTGCCTCTTTAACGGGAGAAGGCGATTTTGCTTGGGGAATTTCCACGGTTTATTCTTTTAATGCAGAGTGGTATATCGGTGCAAAAGAAGAAGTAAAGAATATGTTTGAAAGTGTAGAGTCGGATACGAACTATCAGTTTAAGTATATAAACATTTCTTTTACTGAACAGTAAAAAATAAAAGAAATTTTTTTAACAGTTTAAAGTTTTGAATTAAAATATAAAAACAAGTTGACTTTAAAAGAATTATTTTAAAATAAATTAAGATAATTTATACCTTAATATAAAAGAAAACAGCAATCAATAATTTTTTTATATGCTTTGACAAAGCGGTTTTAATATGATATCATATTTCATATTAGTTAATTATCAATATCCGTGCAACATTAGCTGGAGGTTTGTATGCGAAAAAAAGAAAATAACGATTTATTGAAAAAACTTACCGGAATGTGTCTTGCTAACGATAAATTCAATGCGGATTTATACGCAAAGTACGATGTAAAAAGAGGTCTTCGTGATATTAACGGAAACGGCGTTGTCGCAGGTCTTACCGATGTTTCCGATGTGGTTGCAAAAAAGAAAATAGGGGACGAGATTGTTCCTTGCGAAGGCGAACTTTATTACAGAGGAATTAATATATTCGATATAGTAAAAGCTTGCAAGAAAGGAAAGCGTTTTAATTTCGAAGAAGTGATATATTTATTGTTATTCAATAAATTACCAAACGAAAACGAACTTAACGAATTTGGGAAAAAGCTTGCTGAAATGCGTGTCCTTCCTAAAAACTTTGTAAGAGACGTAATTCTGAAAGCGCCGAGTAACGATATGATAAACAATATGTCAAAAAGTATTTTGACTTTATATTCTTACGACGATAATCCTAACGATACTTCTATCGAAAATGTTTTAAAGCAAAGTTTAAAACTAATCACGCTTATGCCGCTGCTTGCAGTTTACGCATATCAGGCTCATAATCATTATAACAATAAACAGAGTCTTATTATACACACACCCGATGAAAACCTTTCTATTGCCGAAAATATTCTGCATTTGATAAGGCCGGACAGTTCTTTTTCCGAACTTGAAGCGAGAGTGCTCGATATTTCGCTTATTCTTCACGCAGAGCACGGCGGAGGAAACAATTCGACTTTTACTACTCATGTGGTAACTTCTTCGGGTACGGATACATATTCGGCAGTGACTGCAGCCCTTTGTTCTTTGAAAGGACCTAAGCACGGCGGTGCAAATATCAAGGTTGTTCAGATGTTCGAAGATATAAAGTCAAATGTTCATGATTGGAACAACAGAGCGGAAGTTAAAAAGTATGTGGAAAAAATTCTTGACGGAAAGGCTTTCGACGGAAGCGGTTTGGTTTACGGTATGGGACACGCAGTTTATTCCGTATCGGACCCGAGAGCCGTGGTATTTAAAAACTTCGTTGAAAAACTTTCGGGAGAAAAAAATCTTGCAGACGAATTCAATCTTTACAATACCGTTGAAGAGGTTGCGGTAGAATTGATTTCCGAAAAAAGAAAAATTTATAAAGGCGTCAGCGCTAATGTCGATTTCTACAGCGGATTCGCTTACAGAATGCTTGGTCTTCCTCAGGAAATCTTTACTCCTATGTTTGCCGTTGCGAGAATCGCAGGGTGGAGCGCACATAGAATAGAAGAACTTATAAACGGCGCTAAAATTATAAGACCTGCATACAAAAGCGTTTCGGAAAAGAAGAAATTTCTTCCCATAGAACTCAGAAAGTAACAGGATTGGTAAAAAAAAGGAAAAACGAAGTTAAATACTTCGTTTTTTTGATTTACTTCTGTTAACATTCAATAATAAGTTGACAAAAATAAATTAAGTTTGTAGTATTATCTTAATTAAATTCAGGGGTGACAATAATGGAAGAAATGTTGAAATCTGTCGGCGACTGGATTATTACGAAAGGGCTGCAAACGCTTATAGCGACTGTTGTTTTAGTCGTGCTATGGTGCATAGTAAATATAAGCTGTAATGCTTTAAAGAAAAAAATCGCAAATAAAAAAGTAGACAAAACAGTAGCAAGCGTAACTATTACAGTTGTCAGAGTATTACTGAAAATCGTTTTGATAGGGTTTTATATAGGCTTTCTCGGAGTCGAAACTTCGAGTATTGCAGCGGCGATAGCTTCTATCGGTCTTACCATAGGTTTAGCTTTGCAAGGTTCTCTTTCAAATCTTGCAGGCGGTGTGGTAATTATAGTAACAAAACTTTTTAAAGTCGGCGATTACATAGAATGCAACGGT
The DNA here is from genome assembly GCA_949296455.1 of uncultured Eubacteriales bacterium. Taxonomy (GTDB): domain Bacteria; phylum Bacillota; class Clostridia; order Christensenellales; family CALVMC01; genus CALVMC01. Next base: position 67,834 of record CASFOZ010000007.1, on the reverse strand, counting down.
GAAGAAGGAACTGTTGAAAACATAGACTTATTTTTTACCACTATCGTAACTTTGCAAAATCAAGTTATTAAGATACCTAACTCTACCATGGCAAATTCGGTTATCGAAAACTATACCGAAAAAGACGAAAGAAGGTTGGATTTAACTTTCAGTATTGCTTATGAAAACGATTTTATTTTCGCAAAGCAGCTTATTATGAATTGCATAGAAGAGTCTGGGCTTGCTCTCGATAAACCGGCTCCGCCTTTTGTTAAAATTTGCAAACATAATGAAAGTTCTATCGATATTGTGGCAAGGGTATGGACTCATAACTGCGATTATTGGAACCTTAACTTTTATCTTCTCGAAGCCGTAAAAATCGCTTTTGACCAGAACGGAGTCACTATTCCGTTTAATCAGCTCGATGTTCATCTTGTTAAAGACAATGCACCTGCAACAAAGGAAAAATCTTTGACAACTTCAAATACTTCGATGATTGTAGACGAGAAAAGACTTAAATTATTGAAGAAGAGTCTCGAAGCCATTGAAAAGCCTTCTTCGAATTATGTTTCGGAAAACAAAAAACTTTTAATAGGACCTATTTTCCGCAGAAACGACGATGATAAAAATAAAAACAAGAACGAAGTCGAGGTGCTTACAAAAAAAGATATCGTTCAAGTGGCAACAGACGAACCCAATCTTAAAAAAGCAAAACTTGCCATGTCCGAACCTGTTCAGGCGTTACCCGAACCTTCTCTTGATAAAAAAGAAGAAAAGAAAAGAAAGAAACTTGAAGAGACAGAACGCAAAAAGCAGGACAGAGAAGAAAAAAAGAGATTGAAAGAGGAAAAGAAAAAAGATAAGTCTTCTGAAAATTTCGAGTCGGAAAACAAGAAGGTTTCGGAAAGTGAAAAATCCGAAAGCGCAAATGACAAAGAAGAAAAAAAGGTAAAAAGAGAAAAATCTAAAAAAACTTCCGAGACGGTTTTTGAGAACAAGAAAAAAGAAAAAGGTAAAAAATAACTTTAAATTAAAAATCCGCTTTATTAAAGCGGATTTTTTTATTTTAGCTAAATTTTATATTAATTTTTCTTGCTTAACAGCTGTTATAAGTGTTAATATTCTATCTGAGGAGACAAAAAATGAAAAAATTTTTAATTAGTTTATTGGTTGTAGTTTTAAGTCTTACCTTAATAATAGGTATGGCTGCATGTAACTCTCTCGACAGCAGTGTAGAGGGTATTAAAAAGTACGGTAAACTTCTTGTTGCTACCGACCCGAACTTTCCGCCTTTCGAATATACGGATGAGTCGGGCAATGTCGTAGGTTGGGATATAGATGTTGCAAAAGAGTTTGCAAAAGCTCTCGGAGTCGAACTTGAAATAGTTAAAGGAAGCTTCGATGCCGTTCTTCTTTCGACAAGCACGGGTAAAGCTCATATAGCAATGGCTGGAATAAGCAGAAATCCTGTCCGTGAAAAAAGTATGACGTTTACCGACGATGTTTTCGATTCAACTCAGGTTATAATAGTAAGAAGCGATGAAACTTCTATCAACGGGCCTATGGACCTTGCAGGTAAAAAGGTAGGTTCGCAGCTCAATACGGTAGGATACGAACTTTCCAGAATGAGTGAAGATTGGGCTTACGATTTCGATGATGACGGCAATCCCATACTCACATCGCCGATACTCGGCGAACCTTCCGAAGCGATTGGATACGATTCCGGCGCACTTGCCGTTCAGGCTCTTATAGGCGGAATTGTCGATGCTGTAATTATCGACAAATATCCCGCTCAGCAATTTGTAGCAAACAATGCAGGCAAAGTCAAAATATGCGAACAGAGTGTCTTTGACGATTCTTACAGTTTTGCAGTAAAACTCGGGAATACAGAACTCAGAGATTTTCTTAACGAGGTACTTGCGGAAATGAAAGCCGACGGCAGAATGGACGCAATAAACGAAAAATATTTCGGATAACCGGTGACTGTAATTGAACTTTGATTTCAGTATAATTTTTAACGGTAAGACTTTTCTTGTCCTTCTCAAAGCATACGGCATAACATTGGGACTGACTTTCGGTGCGCTTGCTTTGGGTATCGTTATCGGTACCATGCTTGCCGTATTTAAAGTCTTACCGCAAAAAAATATAATCAATAAAATACTTTCAAGATTTGCCGATATTTATCTTGCGGTTATAAGGGGAACCCCTCTTCTCGTACAGCTTTTTATAATTTATTTCATTATCTTTTACGGGACGCTCATATCGCCGTATATTGTTGCAATAGTCGGTTTCGGAATAAACAGCGGCGCTTATGTTTGTGAAATTATGCGTGGCGGAATTCTCGGCGTCGACAGAGGACAAATGGAAGCGGGTAGGTCTTTGGGACTGAGTTACGGGCAGACTATGGGTAAAATTATTCTTCCGCAGTCTGTAAAAAATATTTTGCCTGCTCTCGGGAACGAGGCTATAACCTTGGTTAAGGAAACTTCCGTTGCGGTTATAGTGGGCGTCAGCGAATTTTTCTCGGAAATAAAAGCTATAGCGACAGCTACATACAATATGGTAACGCCCTATCTTTTTGCCGCAGTTGTCTATCTTGTAACGGTATTCATTATGGCGACTCTTCTTAAAAAAATGGAAAAGAGGTTAAGAAAAAGTGAAGGAAATTAAGGATAAAATTTCAAGCAAAAATATGAAAGCAGATAACGAAAATTTCCTTTCCGAAACCTCGTTAAAAGAAATTTCTGATACCGATGCAGATAAAAAGACAATCGGCGAAAATAGGGGAAAAAAGGGTTTTTCCGCTTTCAGAAATGAAATAAAGGGCAAAATCGACTCTTTCGTAGCCGAAAGAGAAAAAAACAAGATAATCAAAAGACCTTCTTCGAAAGTTAAAAAAGGCGAAGTTATAATATCTTTGAAAGGTCTTGAAAAAAAGTTCGGCAAGAAAACCGTTCTCGATAAAATAGACCTTGAAATAAGAAAAGGGGAAAAGGTCGTAATCATAGGACCTTCCGGTTCGGGTAAAAGCACTTTGCTAAGATGCCTTAACCTTCTTGAAGTTCCGACATCGGGAATTGTCAATTTCGAAGGCGATGATTTATACCGTGGCAAAGATATAATCAAAAATGAAATAAATTCCGAAAAGGAAAATTTAAAACTTTTGAAAAAGAGCAAAACGGATTTTATTAAACAGAATAAAAATATCAAAGCCGAAGAAATATCGGAAGAACTTTCAAAATTAAATTTACAGATAGAAGAACAAAAAAATAAATTTAAAAATGTTGTTTCCGAGAACAGAAAATTTATTAAAAATATGGAAAAAGGACTCAATCTGCACAGACAGAAAATGGGTATGGTTTTTCAGCAATTCAATCTTTTTCCACATCTTAGCGTTTTGGAAAATATAATTATGGCTCCCGTTCTTTTGAAAACCATGACAAAAGATGAAGCCGTGAATAAGGCTCTTAAATATCTTGAAAGAATAGGCCTTGCCGATAAAACCGACAGTTATCCAGCACAGCTTTCAGGCGGACAAAAGCAGAGAATCGCAATAGTAAGAAGTCTTGTTAACAATCCCGATGTTATGCTGTTCGACGAGCCTACAAGCGCACTTGACCCCGAAATGGTAAAAGAGGTTCTCGATTTCATAAAGGAACTTTCCGAAGAAATTCCGACCATGGTAATAGTTACCCACGAAATGGGCTTTGCGCAGGAAGTAGGGACGAGAATATTGTTTATCGACGGCGGAAAAATAATCGAAGACAAACCGCCGAAAGAATTTTTCGGCAATCCCGAAAACGACAGAGTAAAAGAATTCTTATCAAAGGTTTTATAAAAACCTTTTTTAAGTTTATTCGTGTTGTTTTTATTGCTTGAAAACGGGAATTAATATATAATAAAAGATAAAGATAAATTGTATATTTTTCGGATAAATTTTTATTAATAATTCATAAAAGGTACGATATGGAATACAGAAAGGAAAAAGACAGTTTTGGAGAAATCGATGTTCCCGCAGAAAGATTATGGGGAGCACAAACCGAAAGAAGCCGTAATAATTTTAAAATAGGTATGGAAATTATGCCTTTTGAAATTATCAAGGCGATAGCGCAGATTAAAGCTTCTTCTGCGTCGGCAAATTACAAATGCGGTAAACTTTCAAAAGAAAAAGCGGATATTATAATTTCATGCGCCAATGAGATTATCGGCGGAAAACTTAAAGAGGAATTTCCTCTTGTCGTATGGCAGACGGGCAGCGGCACTCAGACAAATATGAATGTCAATGAGGTTATAGCACACCTTGCAAAAAAGAAGGGGATTAAAATACACCCTAACGACGATGTCAATATGTCGCAGTCCACAAACGATGTCTTTCCTACTGCAATTCATATTGCGTGCACGGAACTTGCAGTAAACAAGGTTTTACCGGCACTTGAAAAACTTTCGGAAAGCATAAAAAAAATATCGGAAAATAACAAAGGTATATATAAATCGGGTAGAACCCATATGCAGGACGCAACTCCCGTCGCTTTTTCCGACGAAACCGAAGCTTGGAAGGTCGCCGTCGAAACGGCGGAAAAAAGCATTAAGGCTTCATTGGATTTTCTAAAAAAGATACCTCTTGGCGGAACGGCTGTGGGAAGCGGAATAAATACTCCGCCTTCTTATTCGAAAACGGTTGTAAAAGAACTTTCGAGTGTTACAGGTTTCGAATTCAAAGAAGACAATAAATTCCACGGACTTGCATTCAAGGACGCTCTTACCGTTTATCATTCTGCTTTAAAGACGGCTGCGGTGAATCTTAATAAAATAGCTAACGATGTAAGGCTTTTGTCAAGCGGACCGAGAACGGGTATAGGTGAAATCACGATTCCCGCAAACGAACCGGGAAGTTCCATAATGCCGGGCAAAGTAAATCCTACCCAGTGTGAAGCGGTTACCATGGTTTTTTGCGAGATTCTCGGAAACGACGTGGCGGTATCTTCGGCGTCGTCTTCGGGTCAACTCGAACTTAATGTATATATGCCGCTCATTGCTTTTAAATGCGTTGAAAGTTCCCGTCTTTTAGGCGATGTCGCTTTGAGTTTTGCAAAAAACTGTATGGACGGAATTAAGGTAAACAAGGAAAAAATGGACTTTAATTTAAAAAACAGTCTTATGCTTGCAACCGCATTTACCCCCGTTATCGGTTACGACAAATGCTCTGAGGCGGTCAAACTTGCTTTCAAAGAAAATATTTCCCTTAAAGAAGCGGTTTTGAAATTAAATTTATTAGATGAAAAAACCTTCGATTCCGTTCTCGATAAGGCGATTAAATATTAAGAGGTTTTATATGAACATTTACGAAGAAGCAGAAAAGAAACACAAAGAATGGAAAGGAAAACTTTCGGTAGAACTTAAAGTTCCTCTCGAAACGAGAAAGGATTTATCCCTTGCATACACCCCGGGCGTTGCAGAACCTTGCAGAATAATTTCCAAAGACAAGTCGAAAGTTTACGACTACACTTGGAAAGGCAACAGCGTTGCAGTCGTGACCGACGGCACTGCCGTTTTGGGATTAGGGGATATAGGCCCCGAAGCAGGGCTTCCGGTTATGGAAGGAAAGGCGGTTCTTTTCAAAAGATTTGCGGCAATAGATGCCGTTCCGATTTGTCTTAACACTAAAGACCCTAAGGAAATAATCGCAATATGCAAAGCAATAGCTCCGGCTTTCGGCGGAATAAACTTGGAAGATATTTCGGCGCCACGCTGCGTGGAAATAGAAAGGACGCTCATTAAAGAACTCAATATTCCCGTATTCCACGACGACCAGCACGGTACTGCGATAGTCACCGTCGCAGCATTGATTAACGCTCTTAAAGTAGTGGGAAAAAAGAAGGAAGATATTACCGTAACGGTAAGCGGTACGGGCGCTGCAGGAAGTTCTATCGTCAAAATGCTTCTCAATTTCGGAGTAAAGGAAATATTCTGTTTCAACAGTAAAGGTATTCTGACGAAAAACAAATCCGAAAGTTATAATTTTCTTGCCAAGGAACTTTCGGAAATTACAAATAAACAGTGCAAAGAATATTCCCTTAAAGAAGCTTTGCAAAATTCCGATGTCTTTATAGGCGTTTCAGCGCCGAAACTTTTGACTTCCGATATGGTTGCGGGGATGAAAAAGGGCGCAATAGTTTTTCCGATGGCTAACCCCGAACCTGAAATTTCTTATGACGACGCAGTAAAAGGCGGCGCAGCCGTTATAGGGACGGGCAGGTCGGATTATCCTAATCAGATAAATAACGTACTTGCTTTCCCCGGTCTTTTCAGGGGAGCGCTCGATGCAAGGGTAAGTAAAATTACCGAAGGAATGAAACTCGCTTCTTCCGTTGCGATTGCCTCTTTGATTTCGGATAAAGAACTCAGTGCAGATTATATTATTCCCTCCGCTTTCGACGAGAGAGTTTCAAAGGCTGTTGCAAAAGCGGTTATGGAACAGGCAAAAAAAGAAAATATCGAAAAGGTTTATTGATACTGTAAAAAACCTGTTTTAAATCGGTATTCGGGCTTATTTTAACAGTAAATAAAATTTACAGATTTTGACAAATTATATCAATAACAAGTAATTGCTTTCTTTTTTCAGCGCATTATGATATAATTTCTCAGTGCCGAAAGGTTGTATGTTAAAAACAAAAATTTTTTAAATTCAGGAGATATTTCTATGAAACAGCTTGAACAGCTTTACGAGGGCAAAGCAAAAAAAGTGTGGGCAACCGATAACGACGATATTGTTATCGTCGATTATAAAGACGACGCTACCGCTTTCAACGGTCTTAAAAAAGGAACAATTACGGGAAAGGGCGTCGTAAACAACAAAGTAAGCAATTTCCTTTTTAAATTGCTGGAATCGAAAGGTATTCCCACTCACTTCGTCGAGGAAATAGACGACAGAAGAACCTATGTCAAAAAGGTTAAAATCGTTCCCATAGAAGTTATTGTCAGAAATATTGCGGCAGGCAGTCTCTCGAAAAGATTGGGTCTTGAAGAAGGAACGAAACTTAAAAAAACCGTTCTCGAATTTTGTTACAAGGACGACGCTTTGGGCGACCCCATTATCAACGATTACCATATTGCGGCTATCGAACTTGCAACCGATAAGGAACTCGACACAATAAAAGAATATTCCCTTAAAATCAATAAAATTTTAAGCGATTATCTCAAAGATATAAATATCGAACTTGTAGATTTCAAACTCGAATTCGGAAGATACAAGGGTCAGATTATTCTTGCGGACGAAATTTCGCCCGATACATGTCGTTTCTGGGACAGCAAAACAAAAACAAAACTCGACAAGGACAGATTCAGAAGAGACCTCGGCGGAGTCGAAGACGCCTATAACGAAGTTCTCAAAAGACTTATGGGTGACAAATGAACTATTCAAGAACAGGAAAATGTCCGTTTGATGCAATGAATGAGGAGTGCGGCGTTTTCGGCGTTTATTCTCCTACAAAAAAAGATTTGGGCAGTATGGTTTTTTACGGACTTTACGCTCTTCAACACAGAGGTCAGGAAAGTGCCGGTATTGCCGTTTCAAACGGTGACGGTATAGTTTACCATAAAGGTATGGGGCTTGTTCCTTATGCCTTTTCAAATTTTTCTTTGAATAATTTTCCGAAAAGCAATGTGTCTATCGGTCATGTAAGATATTCCACTACGGGGTCGAGCAATATTCTTAACGGTCAGCCTCTCGTCTTTACGGGTAAAAGAGGTAAAATCGCTCTTGCGCATAACGGTAACATAGTCAATTCCGACCAGCTCAGAGAAGAACTGATTAAAGACGGAGTTATTTTTCAGACAAATATCGATACCGAAGTTATCGCAGCTCTTATCAATAAATATTCCGATAAGGATTTGATTGAAGGGGTAAAAATGGCAGCCGAAAAATTAATCGGGGCTTTTACCCTTCTTATAATGACAAAAGACGTGCTTATCGCAGTAAGGGATTCTTACGGAATAAGACCTTTATGTTTAGGTAAACTCGACGATAACATTATCGTGTCTTCCGAAACATGCGCTCTCGATTCGGTAAGAGCCGAATTTATAAGGGATATGAAACCCGGCGAAATTCTTATTTCCGATAAAAACGGAACGGTAAGTTTTTATATGGAAAAGAAAAGGGAATCCCTTTGTATTTTCGAACATGTTTACTTTGCAAGACCGGATTCTATTATCGACGGCTGTTCGGTTTATGACGCAAGACAAAAAAGCGGAAGACTTCTTGCAAAAAAATATCCCGTCGACGCAGATATCGTTTCAGGCGTTCCCGACAGTGCGGTAGTTGCCGCAAGAAGTTACGCAGAAGAAAGCGGTATCCCTTATGTCGAAGCCTTGACTAAAAACAGATATGTGGGAAGAACTTTTATTCAGCCCGACCAGAAGTCAAGAGAAAAATATGTCGATGTCAAAATGAACGCCCTTAAATTCAATGTCGAAGGGAAAAGACTTGTGCTTTTGGACGATTCTATAGTAAGAGGCACAACCAGTAAAAAAATCGTAACCATGCTTAAAAAAGCGGGTGCAAAAGAGGTTCATTTAAGGATATGTTCTCCAATTATCAAGCACCCTTGCTATTTCGGTATCGATATGCAGACTCATGACGAACTTATAGGGAACAACAGAACGGAAAAGGAAATAGCCGAAGAACTCGGAGCAGATTCCGTCCGTTATATGAAAATAGAAGATTTGAAAGAAGCCTGTTCTTCTTCCGATTTGGGATTTTGTATGGCTTGTTTCGACGGTAAATATCCCATGCCGGTTGACGGTAAGGATAAAGATAAATTGCGTTTAAAATAGAGGTGTTTTATGTCTGTTAAAGTTGTTGTAGGAGCTCAGTGGGGCGACGAAGGTAAAGGTAAAATGGTCGACTATCTTTCACAGGACGCCGATTTGATAGTAAGATTTCAGGGCGGTGACAACGCAGGTCATACCGTTGTCAACGATAAGGGAGCATTCAAACTTCACCTTATTCCGTGCGGTATATTCTATGATAAATGCAAGGTTATCGTAGGGACGGGTACGGTAGTCAATCCCGACGAACTATTAAAAGAACTCAACGAACTTGAAAAATGCAAAGTCGACACTTCCGGTCTTTTCATAAGTTCGAAAGCCGTTATACTCATGCCTTATCATATTATGATTGACGCCGCTGCCGAAAAAGGAAAGGGCGGTATAGGCACTACGAAAAGAGGTATAGGACCTGCTTATGCCGACAAAGCAAGAAGAATAGCTCTCCGTATGGAAGATTTAAGCGACAGCGATTATCTTAAAGAGCGCTTGGAAATTGCTTTGGCATATATCAATAAAGAACTTAAAATCAACGGTTATGACGAAGTAAGCGTTTCGGATATGCTTGAAAAATGTAATTTCTGGTATAAACAGTTAAAGCACAGAATAGTCGAACCGGTAAGTTTCATACATAAATTTCTTGACGAAAAAAAGAATATTCTGTTCGAGGGGCAACTCGGCGTTATGAAGGATATAGACCTCGGTATTTATCCTTTCGTAACTTCATCAAATCCCGTAGCGGCTTACGCTTGCGTATCTTCGGGGATACCGGTTAAATCTCTCGATAATATAGTCGGTGTTATGAAAGCCTTTTCGAGCGCAGTAGGATTAGGACCGTTTCCGACGGAAATGGAAGACGAGGAAGCTGCGCTGTTCCGTGGCGACGGAAGCAAAGTCGACGATGAATTCGGCGCAAGAACCGGTCGTTCGAGAAGACTAGGTTGGCTTGATTTACAGACCGTTAAATACGCCGCCGACGTAAACGGATTTACCGAACTTGCCGTATGCAAAATCGATAAACTCGACAATGTTAAAAAAATCAAAGTTTGCGTAGCTTATAAACTCGACGGTAAAATTATTGATTATATGCCGTCGACAAGAGAGCAGGAAAGGGTGGAACCGGTTTATGAAGAATTAGACGGCTGGATGTGCGATACTACCAAAATACGCAAAATTTCAGACCTTCCCGAAAATGCGAAAAAGTATATAGCCCTTATCGAAAAGGTTACAAAAGTAAAAGTAAAATATGCAGGAGTCGGCCCCGCAAGAGAAAATATTGCCGTTTTGTAGGAGATTCTATGGAAAGAGATATTTATGTTAATCCACTTTGTACAAGATATGCAAGCAAACAGATGCAGCGTATTTTTTCCGATAACAACAAGTACGGAATATGGCGCAGACTTTGGATTGCCCTTGCCGAGTCAGAAATGGAACTCGGTCTTGAAATTACAAAAGAACAGGTCGACGAATTAAAAAAATATAAAGACGATATCAATTTCGATGTCGCAGAGGCCCGTGAAAAGGAAGTAAGACACGACGTTATGGCGCATATTTACGCTTATTCGCAGCAGGCTGTCAAGGCAGGACCTATAATTCATTTGGGCGCAACAAGTTGCTTCGTTACCGATAACGCCGAAATTATTATGATGAAAGAAGCCCTTCTCGTCATTAAAAACAAACTTTTGACCGTTATCGATAATCTTAAAAACAACGCTGTCAAATATAAAAATCTTCCCGTACTTTCTTTTACTCATTTGCAACCTGCTCAGCTTTCCACTCTCGGTAAAAGAATGTGCCTTTATATTCAGGATTTGCTTATCGATTATGAAAATCTCGTTTTTCTTATCGACAATCTTAAACTTCGTGGCGTAAAGGGTACAACGGGAACACAGGCAAGTTTTCTTTCCCTTTTTAACGGCGACGGCAAAAAGGTTGACGAACTCGAAAAAAAGGTCGTCGAAAAAATGGGTTTCAAAAAAGCACTTGCCGTAACAAGTCAGGTTTATACGAGAAAAATCGATTACAATGTGCTTTCCGTTCTGTCTTCTATTGCGCAGAGCGCATATAAGTTCAGTAACGACGTCCGTATTATGCAGAGCAGAAAAGAAATGGAAGAACCTTTCGAAAAATCTCAGATAGGAAGTTCGGCTATGGCTTACAAGAGAAATCCTATGAGAAGCGAGAGAATGGGTTCTCTTGCCCGTTATGTAATTTCTCTTCCGATGAATGCCGCCGTTACCGCTTCCACTCAATGGTTTGAAAGAACTTTGGACGATTCGGCGAATAAGCGTATAGTTATATCTCAGGCTTTTCTTGCCCTTGACGGCGTTCTCGACTTGTATATAAATGTCTCCGACGGACTCGTCGTTTATGACAAGATAATAAAAAGAAACATAGACGCAGAACTTCCTTTTATGGCGACGGAAACAATTTTAATGAAAGCTACACAGGCAGGTGGCGACAGACAGAAATTGCACGAAAGAATAAGGGTTCATTCTATGGAAGCTTCAAAAAGAGTCAAGCAGGAAGGACTCGATAACAACCTTATAGAACTTATTAAAAACGACAGTGAGTTCTCTTCCGTAAAAGGTCTTCTTGACAGCGTAATGAAAGCCGAAAACTTTATCGGAAGAAGCGTCGAACAGACGGAAAATTTCGTTAAAAGAGAAGTAGAGCCTATTCTTAAAAAAGAAAAATTCGAAAAATCAAAAGCAGACATTAAGGTTTAATTTGATTTTTCTGTTTAACCGTAATAAATTATGGAAAAGCGGTTGCGTTTAACCGCTTTCCGAATATTATAGGGTGAGGAGTTTTATGTGCGGAATATTCGGATATATAGGTAAATCGGACGCTGCTCCGATACTTATAAAAGGATTAAAAAAACAGGAATACCGTGGCTACGACAGCGCAGGTATCGCTTTGAACTGCGATGATAATAGCCTTTATGTCGTAAAAAAAGCAGGCAGGGTTTCTCAGCTTGAGTGCGCTGTGGACTTTTCCGTAAAATCCTGTTGCGGTATCGCTCACACAAGATGGGCAACTCACGGAAAACCTTCCGACGAGAATTCTCATCCTCATACTTCGGGCGATATTGCTGTAGTTCATAACGGCATTATAGAAAATTATCAGTACCTTAAAGACAAACTGAAAAATAAAGGGTATAAATTCAATTCCGATACCGATACCGAAGTTATCGCAAAACTTATAGACAGTAAGTATTCGTCGGGTACCGAGTTAATCGACGCAGTTCTTTATGCGGTAAACAAACTCGAAGGTTCGTTTGCCATTGCTGTTATTGCACGGGGCGTCAACGAAATTATCTGCGCAAGAAAAAACAGTCCTTTAATCGTAGGCTTTGCAAAAAGCGGCTTTTATATAGCAAGCGATATTCCGGCGTTATTGGAATATACAAAAAAGGTTCATATTTTAAAGAGCGGCGAAGTTCTTCAAATCAAAGACGACAAAGCCGAACTTACCGATTTTTACGGAAACAAACTCAAAATCGAAATTAAAAATATCGAAGCCGAAAGTTCGGACAGCGAACTTTCCGGCTTTGAAAGTTATATGCTTAAAGAAATTTACGAAATTCCCGCCTCGGTCAACAGAACGGTAACTTCTAATAATGATATAACGGATTTTTTGAAAAACAAAAAATTCAATCATATATACATTATAGGCTGCGGAACGGCATATAACGCAGGCAGGGCTGCTGAAAGTTATATCGAAAATTGGTCAAAGATAAAAGTTACTTCCTCTCTTGCAAGCGAGTTCAGATACGATACAAGGCTTTGCGATAAAAATTCTCTTGCAGTGTTCATTACTCAGAGCGGCGAGACTGCCGATACTTTAGAAGCATTGAAAGCGGCAAAAGAATGCGGCGCATATTGCCTTGCAATAACCAATGTGGAAAATTCGAGTATTACCCATATTGCCGATAAGTCTTTATATACCAAAGCCGGTCCGGAGATTGCAGTTGCGTCCACAAAAGCATATTGTTGTCAGGTTGCCTTGCTTACGCTGTTTGCGGCAGGTTTTGCAAAAGGCGACGGAAATAACGAACTTTTCGACGAAGTCTGTTCCGAACTTCTTCTCGAAACAAACAGAATAAGCGAGTATCTCGAAAAACAGAATGTCAGTATCCTTGCGGAAAAGTATAGGGATATAAAAAGCGTTTTCTTTATAGGAAGGGGCAGGGATTATCCGCTTGCCGAGGAAGGTTCGCTGAAATTTAAGGAAATTACCTATATATCGAGCGAAGGTTATGCGGCAGGGGAACTTAAACACGGAACTATCGCTCTTATGGATAAAAACGCTCTTGTAGTTGCCATAGTGACAAAATCCGATATGGTAGACAAAATAGTCAACGCAGTATGCGAGGTCAGGGCAAGAGGGGCAAAAGTAGTCGTGCTTTCCACTTTGGAAGTTGAGGCTCGTTTTAAAGATATTTCCGACGATATCATTATCGTAAACGGCGGGAAATTTCCGACGGTAGCGGCAGTCGTTCCTTTGCAGTTATTTGCCTACTATACCGCAAAAATCAAAGGACTCGATGCGGATAAACCACGTAACCTTGCAAAATCCGTTACCGTGGAATAAGTTTGCAATTAATTGTTTTATTGTAAATTCAAAACTCTAAATAGATTTTATAAATAAGTCAACATATACATAAAAAACCGCAATTTATATTGCGGTTTTTTATTTGGTTATATCGATTTGATTTTTATATTGAGTTTTGGCTTTTTTAATTTAACTATTATCAGGTCTTTTTTAAATTTTAATTTATTATAAAGTATTGTAAAAATTATAATTAATATGTTATAATACTGATTAGGTGAATTATGTCAAAATTAAATGTTTTTGTTAATAGATTTATCGACGATGATTTTATTGCGGCTTCCAATTCGGAAAATAAAAAACTTATCAAAAAAACTTTGATGAAGTTTATCGAAACGGGTAGAAGAGAAGACGCTTACGACGTAATACTTGCTTTTTTCGAAACATTCAAGTATATCGAAAATAAAAACAACGACGGAAGTTTTGTAGGTCTTATCGACACGATGTGTTCCTATGAACAACTTGCAGGTTCTCTTTTAGATAAACTCAGAGACCATTATACTCACTCGGTTTATATCTTTGCTTTGGGTATGGCTATTTACGAAAGCAACGACAGGTTCAGAAATATTTTTAAAGAAAAATTTTTCGATACTTCCAAAAATTATTACGATAACGAAAAAGACGATTTCTTCGTCAGATGGGGAATAATATCCCTTCTTCACGATATCGGTTATCCTTTTGAAATTATCAACGAACAGATTAAACAGTATATAAATTTTCTGAACGGCTTTAACGATAACAATGAAAAAAAATTTCTTGCAAAAGTGGAAATTTACGATTTCGACGAATTTATTAAACTTCCGGAAATTATTTCGGTAGATAAAATTTCCGCTTCTTTCAAAAACGATTATCCCGAGTTTGCTCCCGAAGAACTTTTAAATCCGTTGAATTTAATTGCCGAAAATTTTCATAAAAATTTGGGTATCGACCTTTCTATGATTAACGAAAGGCTTAAACAGAATATCGAAAGAATGCAAAAATCCGGTTTTACCGACCACGGTTATTTCAGCGCTCTTACCATTCTTAAATGGTATTATTTCATAATTCAGAAGGCAAATCTCAATCCTTCTTTCTTTTTCAATCTTATTGTGGATTCTGCCGCTGCGGTGCTTCTTCATAACTATTATCCGCACAATCTTATAAAAAGCCTTAACTTTCCCGTTCTTAACGCAGAACTTCACCCTATGGGATATTTGCTTATCCTTTGCGACGAACTTCAGGACTGGAACAGAATCCCTTACGGAAAGAAAAGTAAAAACGCCGTTGCTCCTATGGATTACGATATAGATTTAAATGACGACAGTCTTAATTTCGTATATCATTTCGCATCGGAATACGACGAGGAATATGCAGGAAAAAAGAGCGGCAAAATTTGTTCTACAATAAATATCAAAAGTTTATTCGATAATATCGATATCTCTTGCGATATTCAGAAAACGGCAAAAAGAGTTAAATTAAGCGAATCTTCACAGCTTTTTATAAATCTTCAGAATATAGCGAAAAAAATACACGAAAATTATATTAAAAATCAAAAGGACAACAATGTCACTTTGCTTCCAAGAATGGAAAGTTGGGAAAATTTAGACCTTCAATATAAACTCGATAATATCGCTCAGGCTAAAACCTATGCTTATAAACTTGAAACTTTGGGGTATTTTTATTCCGACAAAGAACTTCCTTTTAACGAAATAAAATATTTCACGGAAGAAGAAGTCGAAAAACTTGCCCGTATGGAACACGAGAGATGGGTAAACGAAAAGGTTGCTAACGACTGGAAATACGGAAAAGAAAAAAATCTCGAAAAGAAAACTTCTCCTTATATCGTCCATTGGATTGAACTCGACGATGTTTTGAAACAGAAAGATAAAGACCCCATTTACGGTATGATACCTCTTCTTAACAGTATAGGTCTCAAAGTTTATAAAAAACAGTAGTTTTATTATTTAAATTATTTATAATATATAAAAAAATGTATTAAAATAATTTACATTCTTATCGTTTTCTTATATCATATAATTGGCTTTTATGGAGCTAATAAACTAAGGAAATAGGGCGGTTGGAAAACAAATTAAAATTATACGGTTTCAATAACCTTACTAAAACTTTAAGTTTCAGTATTTATGACGTTTGCTACGCAAAAAGTAAAAGAGAACAGCAGGATTATATTGCATATATCGACGAGCAATACGATTCCGAACGTTTAACTAAAATTCTATGCGATGTCACGCATTTGATAGGTGCCGCCATTTTAAATATTTCAAAACAGGATTATGACCCGCAAGGGGCTTCCGTAAACATTCTTATTGCGGAAGATAATCTTACTCCCGACGAAATAGATATTTCTTGTAATAAAGGTAAATATTTCGAAATGCCTCGCAATTCAGTTTGCGCCCATCTCGACAAGAGTCATGTTACCGTTCACACCTTTCCCGAAAGCCATCCCGATAACGCAATTTCAACTTTCAGAGTCGATATAGATGTTTCTACTTGCGGCGAAATTTCTCCGCTTACCGCTCTCAATTATCTTATAGCAAATTTCGATTCCGATATTATGACTATCGATTACAGAGTCCGTGGTTTTACAAGAGACGATAAGGGCGTCAAATATTATATAGACCACGATATAACTTCCATTCAGGATTATATAGACGAAAAGACTCTAAAAAAATACGACGCAATAGATGTCAACGTCTATCAGTCAAATATCTTCCATACAAAAATGCTTATTAAAGATATAGAACTTCAGAATTATCTTTTCAATACCGATGTTTACGAATTGCCGCCGAAAAAAAGACTTGAAATTACCGACTGTTTAAGAAAGGAAATGATAGAAATTTTCAGCGGGGTAAATATATATAAAAAATGAAAGAACGGGACTTTTTCAAAGCGCCGCTATTCGATGCGCTTAAAAAGCATTTGTCTAACAGAGTCGTTCCCTTCGATGTCCCCGGGCATAAGGGCGGACGAGGCAACAGGGAACTTACCGAATTTTTAGGGGAGACTTGTATGAAATGCGATGTCAATTCAATGAAGCCTCTCGACAATCTTTGCAATCCCGAAGGAGTAATAAAAGAAGCTCAGGCTCTTGCCGCCGAAGCTTTCGGCGCCAAAGAGGCTTTTTTTATAGTTAACGGAACTACCGCAGCCGTTCAGGCTATGATTATGTATGCGGTTAAACCTAAAGAGAAAATCATTTTGCCGAGAAACGTTCACAGAAGCGTTATAAATGCTCTTGTCGTTGGAGGCGGTATCCCGGTTTATCTCGATACCGGTATAAACGAAAAACTCGGTATTGCCTTGGGAGTCAGCGCCGAAGAAGTAGAACGGAAAATCAAGCAGAATCCGGACGCAAAAGCCGTTCTTATCAATAATCCCACTTATTACGGAATTTGTTCCGATATTAAAAGAATTTCCGAAATTACCAAAAAACATAATATGCTTCTTCTTGCCGACGAGGCACACGGCGCACATTTTTATTTCGGAGATAATTTGCCCCTTTCGGCTATGGCGGCAGGTGTGGACTTGTCGGCGGTCAGTATGCATAAAACGGGCGGCTCTTTGACTCAGAGCTCCGTTCTTCTTGCTCGTGAAACTGTAAACGCAGATTATTTAAGACAGATTATTAACCTTACTCAGACAACAAGCGCAAGTTATCTTTTAATGCTTTCTCTTGACCTTGCAAGAAAAAATCTTCAACAAAACGGAAAGGAAATATTCAAAAAAACCTTGGAGTTCGTAAATTACGCAAGAGACGAGATTAACGGTCTTGGCGGCTACTATGCTTTTGCCGACGAACTTATAGACAATAAATATGTCTTCGATTTCGATAAAACAAAATTATCGGTATATACAAGAGATATAGGTCTTGCAGGAAGAGAAGTTTACGATATTCTTCGTGACGATTACAATATACAAATTGAATTCGGTGATATTGCGAACATTCTTGCCATAATTTCCGCAGGGGACAGAGCGCTTGAAATCGAAAGACTTATATCTGCTCTTTTCGAAATCAAAAGGCTTTATTCAAAAGACAAAAGCGGTATGTTCGAAAGCGAATATATCGTTCCGAAAGTTGTTTTACCTCCGCAACAAGCCTTCTATTCGGATAAAATCTCTTTGAAAAGGGAAGAATGCGCAGGAAAAATATGTTCGGAATTCGTTATGTGTTATCCGCCGGGAATACCTATTCTCGCTCCGGGCGAAGAAATTACAGATAAAATACTTGAATATATAAGTTACGCAAAAGACAAAGGCTGTCAGCTTCTCGGAACCGAAGATATAAAAGCCGATTATATAAAAGTTTTAAAGGAGTAACTCAAATGGAACTTTGGTATAGCGAAAACCATACGCCTAACGTCAAATTTTCTATAAAAATAGACAAGCAGATTGTAAGCGTTCAAAGCGATTTTCAAAGAATAGATATCTTCGATTCCTTCGATTTCGGAAGAATTCTTACTCTCGACGGCTTTCTTATGATTACAGAAAAAGACGAGTTTATTTATCACGAAATGATAACTCATGTTCCTATGGCGGTTCACCCGAACGCACAGAATATTCTTGTTATAGGAGCAGGCGACGGCGGCACCGTAAGGGAACTTTGCAAATATAAATGCGTAAAATCAATAGATTTGGTGGAAATAGATAAAAAAGTCGTCGAAGTATGCAAAAAACATTTTAATCAAACCGCTTGCAAACTTAACGACAAAAGGGTTAAAATTTATTATGAAGACGGCTTGAAATTCGTAAGGAACAAAACCGATTTGTATGATTTGATTATCGTCGATTCGACTGACCCTTTCGGACCCGGTGAAGGTCTTTTTACAAGAGAGTTTTACGGAAGTTGTTTCAAGGCGCTCAAAGACGACGGAATTCTCGTCAATCAACACGAAAGCCCTTATTATCCGCAGGACGCCAAAGCCATGCAAAGAGCCCACAAAAATATAAAAGCGGTGTTTCCTTTGCATAAGGTTTATCAGGCTCATATTCCGACCTATCCTTCGGGACATTGGCTTTTCGGATTCGCTTCGAAAAAATATTCGCCTTACTACCTTAATAAGGAAAAATGGAATAAGTTAAAAATTAAAACAGGTTACTATAATACCGAACTTCACGAGGGAGCTTTTAAACTTCCTAACTATGTAAAGGAGCTTTTAAATGGCTAACAAATTACCGAAAGTTTTTTTAGGTTGCGACAAAGCATACGACGATGCCGATATAATTCTTTTCGGCGCACCTTTTGACAGTACAACGTCTTTCAGACCGGGCGCACGCTTTGCAAGTTCGGCGGTACGAAACGACAGCTTCGGAATGGAAACTTACAGTCCGTATATCGATAAGGATATCGGAGAGATTTCAGTCTGCGACGACGGCGATTTGGAACTTCCTATCGGTGATGCCGATATGACTCTCGACGAAATAAAAGGTTACGCTCTCAGAATTTACAGAGACGGAAAAATTCCTTTTATGATAGGTGGAGAACATCTCGTAACATTAGGAAGCGTTCTTGCGGCGTCCGAAGTCTACGAAGATTTAAGGGTTATTCAGTTCGACGCTCATGCCGATTTGCGTGATAACTACTTGGGAGTGGGACTTACTCACGCAGGAGTTATGCGCAGATGTTTCGATATTTTAGGCGAAGGGAAAATATATCAGTTCGGAATAAGAAGCGGAGAAAAGGAAGAGTTTGAATTCGCAAAAAATTCCACTATACTGACAAAGTTTGATTTTACGGGACTGGACGAAGTGGTTGAAGCCCTTAAAGACAAACCGGTTTATTTTACTCTCGATTTGGATATTTTAGACCCTTCGTGTTTTCCGGGTACGGGAACTCCCGAAGCAGGGGGAGTAAGATTCAACGACTTGCTTAAAGCGGTTTATAAAATTTCAAAACTCAATATCGTTGGACTCGATGTTACTGAACTTTGTCCTGTTTACGATATGTCAGGCTGTTCTACGCAGACGGCTTGTAAAATTATAAGAGAATTATTGTTAAGTTTGGGAGGTAAAGACTATGAGTAAAATTCTATTGATAGGAGCAGGCGGAGTAGCTTCCGTTGCAGCACACAAATGTTGTCAGAACAGTGAAGTGTTTAACGAACTTTGTATTGCTTCGAGAACACTTTCAAAGTGCGACGCTATCAAAGCAAGTATCGAAAAAAAGGGTACTTCAACAAAAATTACGACCGCTCGACTTGACGCAGACAATACCAAAGAAGTAATAGCCATTATCGAAAAATTCAATCCCGATGTAGTTTTGAATCTCGCCCTTCCGTATCAGGATTTGACGATTATGGAAGCTTGCCTTAAAACGGGAAAGAATTATGTCGATACGGCAAATTACGAACCTAAGGATACTGCAAAATTCGAATACAAATGGCAATGGGAATTCAACGACAGATTTGAAAAAGCGGGGATAACGGCGCTTCTCGGGAGCGGTTTCGACCCGGGAGTCACGGGGGTTTTTTCGGCTTATGCGATGAAACATTATTTTGACGAAATCAATTATCTCGATATCCTTGACGCTAACGCAGGCGATCACGGTTATCCTTTTGCGACAAACTTCAATCCCGAAATAAATATAAGAGAAGTTACCGCAAAGGGCAGTTACTTTGAAAACGGTAAGTTTATAGAAACCGAACCTATGGAAATCAAAAGGGTTTACGATTTTCCGGAAATCGGCAAAAAAGATATGTATCTTTTACACCATGAAGAAATCGAGTCTCTTGCAAAAAATATCAAGGGAATAAAAAGAATAAGATTTTTTATGACCTTTTCGGAAAGGTATCTGACTCATTTAAAGGTTCTTGAAAATGTAGGTATGACTTCGATTGAACCTATAGACTTCGAAGGAAAGAAAATCGTTCCTTTGCAGTTTTTAAAAGCCGTTCTTCCGGACCCTGCAAGTTTAGGTCCAAGAACAAAAGGAAAAACAAATATAGGGTGTATTTTTACGGGTAAAAAAGACGGTAAGAATATTAATTATTATGTTTATAATGTTTGCGACCATCAGGAATGTTACAAGGAAGTCGGTTCGCAGGCTATATCGTACACAACGGGAGTACCTGCCATGATAGGAGCTATGATGCTTGCGACGAAAACATGGAATAAGCCCGGCGTTCATAATATAGAAGAGTTCAATCCCGATCCGTTTATGGAAAATTTAAATAAGTTCGGGCTTCCTTTCAAAGAGACTTTCAATCCGGAGCTCGTAGATTAATGGATTTAAATTTACTTTCCGAAATCGAAACGCCTTGCTACATTGTCGATGAAAATTTACTTATAAAAAATCTTGAAATTCTCGACTATGTTCAAAAAAACAGCGGAGCAGAAATTTTACTTGCGCAGAAAGGTTTTTCAATGTTTTATTTTTATCCTTTGATAGCCGAATATCTTAAAGGAAGTTGCGCAAGTTCTCTTTTTGAAGCAAGGCTCGGTTTTGAATATATGAAGGGAAGAGAATGCCATATTTTTTCCCCCGCATATAAAGAAAGCGAATTTAACGAAATTCTTAAATATGCAGACCATATCGTATTTAATTCTATAAGCGATTATGAAAAGTTTTATCCTTTAATTTTAAAGAGCGGTAAAGATATAGAAGTAGGGCTCAGAATTAATCCCGAATATTCGGAAATAGAAACGGAAATTTATAATCCGTGTTCAAAAAATTCAAGGCTTGGAATAAAGATAAACGATTTAAAAGAAATTCCAAGCGGAGTTTCAGGACTTCATTTTCACACTATGTGCGAACAGAACAGCGATGTTTTAAAGCGTACTTTAAAAGTAGTTGAACAGAAGTTTTCCAAATTCTTCAAAAATCTTAAATGGATTAATTTCGGCGGCGGTCATCATATAACAAGAGAGGATTACGACAGAGAAGAACTTATTAAAATTGTAAAGGATTTTAAAGAAAGATATCCTCTCAAAGTTTATCTCGAACCGGGAGAGGCGGTGGCTCTTAATACGGGCTATTTAGTAGCGCAGGTTTTATCGGTTGTCAAAAACAGCTGCGATATCGCAATAATAGACGCATCGGCAGCTTGCCATATGCCCGATGTTCTCGAAATGCCGTACACGCCGAAGGTCTTGAATTCTTGCGATAAAGGTAGGTACGAATATATATTGGCAGGACCTACTTGTCTTGCAGGCGATGTTGTAGGAAGGTACCGCTTCGATAAAAAACTCGATGCGGGCGATAAGATTATTTTTTGCGATATGGCGCATTATACTATGGTAAAAAACAATACTTTTAACGGTTTCAATCTTCCCGATATCGATGTAATAGATAAAAGCGGGAAATTTATTACGGTTAAAAAATTCGGGTACGAAGATTTTAAAAAAAGGTTGTCATAATGAAAGATTACGGGCTTATAGGTAAAAATTTAAAGCATACCATTTCGCCTTTTATTCATAAGGAACTTTTTGCACTTTCAGGTTTTAATTACAGTTACGATGTTTACGATATAAACGAACAGGAACTCGGAAAAAACAGCGAAATTTATACTCTTAAAGGATTTAATGTTACTATACCTTATAAAAGTACTATTTTGAAATATCTCGATGAAACAGACGATAAAGTAGCCTTATACGGTGCGGTGAATACCGTTAAAAGAGAGAACGGAATATTAAAAGGTTACAATACCGACGGATACGGCTTTATTAAAGGTCTTTCAAAAATCTGCAATAGGAATATCGAAAGCGCCTTGATATTAGGAGCGGGCGGAGCGGCAGGGGTAGTTGCGGCTGAGTTGGCTCTTTCTGAAACCGATATTACCTTTGCGGTCAGAAGTACTTCGGCAAACAAAGCACGGGATATCTCAAATCGTCTGAAAAATTTTAATTTAAAAGAATGCTTAATACAGGATATAAACGAAGTTAAGGGAAAATACGATTTAATAGTGAATTGCACGCCCGTGGGAACATATCCCGATATAAAAGGTATTCCCGTAAGCGAAGATGTAGTTTTAAACTCTGAATATGTTTACGATTTGGTTTATAATCCCAAAACTACGGCTTTGGTAAAATTAGCGAGAGATAACGGAATAAAAGCTTCGACAGGGCTTGTAATGCTTGTAAGTCAGGCGGCGATGTCTCAAAGCATTTGGCTTGGAAGTGAATTCAACGATGAACAGATAGAATCGCTAACACGAAAGGCAAACGAATTTTTAGAGGAGAAATTTCAATGAAAATTACAATCACCGGTTTTATGGGGTCGGGCAAAAGTTATTTTTCGGAAAGACTTGCCGCAAGATTAAATTTAAATTTTCTTGATTTGGACAGAATAATCGAAAAAGACTGCAATATGTCGGTAAGAAACATTATCAACATAAACGGAGAGAAGTATTTCCGCACAAAAGAAAAAAAACTTCTTATAGAAACTTTAACTTTCGACGATTTTGTACTTGCTCTTGGCGGCGGAACTTTACATAACGAGAACTGCGCTAAAATCGTAGCAAAAGATACATTCTGCGTTTTTTTGAATACGCCTTTCGATAAGTGCTTTCAGAGAATCCATAAAAGCCAGTCAAGACCGCTTGCGGTAAATAAAACCTCAATGGAACTTTGGCAGCTTTACGAAAGCCGTTTGGAAATTTACAAAAACACCGCCGATATGATTTTAGAAGATTGCGACTTTTCAACCGTGGATTTTAACGCACTTGCAAATAAAATTTATTTGGAAGCCGCAAAAAAAACTTCAAAACCGTTGACAATGTAATTTAAAGGTACTATACTGTAATAAAGGTGAATTATGAATTTATCGGTTAAAAATTTTGGCGCATACTTTTACTTTAATAACTCTTTTTACTTTAAAAACGAGTAATTTTTAGTTGCGCCCTAATTGAAGAAAAGTATATTTAACGGTCTTCTCGTCAATAGGGAAGGCCGTTTTTAATAAACGGCGAGGTGTAAAATGAAAAGTATTTTAATTATTAACGGACCCAATATCAATTTAACGGGTATGAGAAAAAAAGAATTTTACGGAGGGTATACTCTCGATAAAATAAACGCTTTTATCGAAGAAAAGAGCAAAGAAGAAGGTCTTAATGCCGAATTTTTTCAAAGTAACGGCGAAGGCGAAATTATCGATAAAATTCAAAAGGCACGGGAAAAATATTCGGGCGTTATTATAAACGCAGGCGCTTTAACTCATTACAGCATAGCTATCCGTGACGCAATAGAGTGTGCGGGTATTCCGTTTATAGAAGTGCATATGTCAAATATATATTCAAGAGAAGAATTCAGAAGAAAGTCCGTTATTTCCGATGTTTGCGCAGGTACAATAGCAGGCTTTAAACACTTTTCATATTTACTTGCCGTAGAGGCAATGGCTCAGATTTTAAAAGAATTAAATTAATTTAGCGGAGGCTGTTATGGTAATTATCGTTAAAGGAAGTATTCACGACCGTGGCGTCGAAGATTTACTTAAATGGATTGAAGCAAAAAACATAAAAGTTATGGTGCAGGAAGGTGTCCAGAAAACAATTTTCGGTCTTATCGGAGACACAACCGCACTCGATATAGATGCCATTAAATCTTTTTCGGCAGTCGAAGACGTAAAGAGAATTCAGGAACCGTATAAAAAAGCTAACAGAAAAATGCATATGAAAGATACGGTTATCAATGTGGGCGGCTATAAAATAGGCGGCGGAAATTTTCAGATTATCGCAGGACCTTGTTCAGTAGAAAGCAAAGAGCAAATCTGTACTATTGCAAAAGCCGTTAAAAAAGCGGGAGCCAATCTTATGAGAGGCGGCGCATTTAAACCCAGAACATCGCCTTATGCTTTTCAGGGACTTAAAGCCGAGGGAATAGAATACCTAAAAGAAGCAAAGAAAATTACCGGTATGCCTATTGTAACCGAACTTATGAGTTTAAGCGATTTGGATTGTTTTAACGATGTCGATGTAATTCAGGTCGGCGCAAGAAACATGCAGAACTTTTCAATGCTTAAAGAACTCGGAAAATGCAATAAACCTATTCTTCTCAAAAGAGGGCTTGCAAATACAATAGAAGAACTTTT
Organism: uncultured Eubacteriales bacterium; assembly: GCA_949296455.1. Lineage (GTDB taxonomy): Bacteria > Bacillota > Clostridia > Christensenellales > CALVMC01 > CALVMC01. The sequence continues at coordinate 43,401 of CASFOZ010000007.1, read as the reverse complement.
AATGAGTGCAGAGTACATTATGGCGGGCGGTAACGACAATGTAATTCTTTGCGAAAGAGGAATAAGAACCTTCGAGCAGGCAACAAGGAACACTTTGGATATTTCAGCGATTCCCGTTCTTAAAGAAAAAACTCATCTGCCGATAATAGTCGACCCTTCGCATGCAAGCGGAATGTCTTCTCTTGTCGAACCTCTTGCACTTGCAGCAGTTGCGGCAGGAGCCGACGGACTTATTATAGAAGTTCATAATAACCCTTCATGCGCTTTATGCGACGGCGCACAGTCTTTGGATATTCCGACTTTTGAAAAATTAGCAGGTAAAATATTCAAGGTAAGAGAATGTATGTTATCTTTTAAAGATGCTTTATGATTATAGAAGTCAAGGCAAGTTCGCCGTATAAAATTTTAATTGAAAAAAACAATAAAGACGATATTTTTAAAGGATTAAGCGATTTCGTCCTTTCTGTAAAAGACTATAAAAATATAGCAGTAATTACCGATGATACGGTGAAAAATTTATATGCTCAAAATCTGCTTTCAAAATTAAATTTCGCCAAAAAAGTCGCTGTATTTGATTTTAAACATGGAGAAAGGCAAAAAACGCTTAAAACGGTAAACAATATCTATGATTTTTTAAGTAAAAATTACTTTGACAGAAACAGTCTGATTATTGCTTTGGGCGGTGGAGTTACGGGCGATATCGCAGGCTTTTCGGCAGCCTCTTTTTTAAGGGGAATAGATTATATTCAGGTTCCCACGACCCTTCTTGCGGCAGTCGATTCCTCCGTCGGCGGAAAGACAGGCGTCGATTTAAAAACAGGAAAAAATCTTGTCGGAGCAATTTATCAGCCGAAAGGCGTTTATATCGACGCTGCCGTTTTGGATACCCTTGACAGCAAGCAAATACTTTGCGGAATGGGCGAAGTTATTAAATACGGAGCGATAAAAAACAGTTCTCTTTTCAGTGATATAGAAAGTGGATACGCTAATGCCGATATTCTGAAAATTATAGAAAAGTGTCTGTCGATAAAAAAAGAATTTGTTGAAAACGACGAAAGGGATACAGGTATTCGTCAAGCCTTAAATTTCGGTCACACATTAGGTCACGCAGTAGAAAAGGCTTTCAAATTTAAAGTTCCCCACGGTCAGTGCGTCGTTATAGGAATGATATTGATTTCAAAATGGGCTGAAAATAAAGGTCTTATGAGTAAAGGTATTTCCGAAGAACTTGTGAGAATATCCGAAAGCTGCGGTTTTCAGACTACTTGTCCTTTTTCCCATAACGAACTTGTCGATATAGCGTTAAGAGATAAAAAGGTAAGAGATAATTTCATAACGGTAGTTCTTTTGGAAAAAATCGGACAGTATAAGTTAGTCAAAACCGAACTTAGCAGTTTATATATTTAAACATTATTAAAATTATTGTCTATAAAGATAATTTAGGTTAAAATATAATTATGAGAGTTTCAGTAAGTTCTGCATTTTTAAAAGGGGTGGTAAAGGCACCGCCGTCTAAATCGCTTGCACATAGGGCTTTAATTTGCGCCGCTTTGGCACGGGGCAAAAAAACGATTATCGATAATATAGAGTTAAGTAACGATGTAAGGGCTACTTTAAGTTGCTTGTGTTCAATAGGGGTAAAATATAATTATAACGAATATAAACTTACCGTTTACGCTCCCGAAACATATAACGACAAAGCCGAACTTTTCTGTATGGAATCGGGTTCCACTTTGAGGTTTTTAATGCCTGTAATGTCGGCGCTCGGTATCGAATGTAAAATAGACGGAAGCGGCAGACTATCGGAAAGACCTTATAAAATGCTTGCCGACGAAATGGAAAAACACGGTGCTAAGTTCAGTACGAAAAACGGACTGCCCGTAAATATCGACGGAAAACTCAGACCGGGAATTTATACTTTAAAAGGCGACGAATCTTCCCAGTACATATCGGGTCTTTTGTTTGCGTTACCTTTGCTCAAAGGGGACAGTAAAATTAAGGTTATAGGGAAAACCGAATCGGAAAGATATATTGATTTAACCATTCAGATGCTCGAACATTTTTCTGTAATTATAGAAAAAGAAGCTGACGGTTATTATATTAAAGGAAATCAACATTATATATCGAAAAATTATGAAAACGAGGGAGATTATTCCCAGGCAGCGTTTTTCATGTGCGCAGGAGTTCTTAACGGAGATATTGAAATTACAAAATTAAAAAAGGATTCCTTGCAAGCGGATATAAGAATAGTCGATATATTGAAAAAAATGAACGGAGAAATATCATTTACCGATTGCGGAGTTAAAGTTCAAAAAAGCAATCTTGTTCCTATTAAATACGATTTTTCTCAATGTCCCGATATCGCACCCGTCGTTGCGGCGACACTCGCATGCGTAAAAGGAAGGAGTACTTTGACAGGTTTAAAAAGGCTTAAACTGAAAGAGAGCGACAGACTTACGGCAACATGCAATATGATAAATACAATGGGAGCGGTTGCAAGAATTTCCGGAGAAGATACATTGATAATAGACGGAAATGTCAATATAAAAAACGGAGTTGTATGCGGATTTAACGACCATAGAATAGTTATGAGCGCAGCGACAGCGGGAGTTACAGCCGACGAAATTATTATAACCGACGCAGAAGCTGTCAATAAAAGCTACGGAGGTTTTTTCGACGATTACAGCGGACTTGGAGGTAATGTAAATGTCCTCGATGTGGGGTAATAGAGTTAAAATTTCAATTTTCGGAGAATCGCACGGAAATTGCGTCGGCGTTGTTGTCGACGGGTTGGAACCGGGTCTCAAAATTGATTTCGAAAAGTTGAATCTTTTATTGAAAAGAAGAAAGCCGGGCGGCAAGTTAACAACGCCAAGAAAGGAAGACGATGAATTTCAAATAATGTCGGGCGTTAAAAACGGAACAGTCACCGGAGCACCGCTTTCAGCATTAACTTATAATAAAAATTTTAACGATAAAGATTACGAAGAACTTGAAAAGATTGCCCGTCCGTCACACAGCGATTATCCGGCTTATATTAAATATAAGGGATTTAACGATTTATCGGGCGGCGGTCATTTTTCAGCACGGCTTACTGCGCCTTTGGTATTTGCGGGTGGTATTGCAATGCAGTATCTCGAACGAAAGGGGATAAAGGTTTTTTCGCATATTTATTCCGTGGGCGGTATAAAAGATAAGCCTTTTGAAAGTACAGAGACAGAAAAATACTATGATATTTTAAAAGATAAAACTTTAAAAGTACTTGACGACAAAGCGGGCGCCGATATGCTCGAATGTATAGAAAAGGTCCAAAAAGAAGGCGATTCCGTAGGCGGTATCGTTGAGTGCGCAGTTACGGGACTCGAAGTCGGAATAGGAAATCCCATTTTCGGGAATCTCGAAAGTGTTATTTCCTCAATAATTTTTGCCGTTCCTGCGGTTAAAGGTATCGAATTCGGAGCAGGTTTTTCGATTGCCGATATGAAAGGAAGCGAGGCAAACGACCTATATATTATTAAGGACGGTAAAATCAAAACCTCATCTAACAATAACGGCGGTATATTGGGCGGTCTTTCAGACGGAATGCCCTTAATTTTAAGAACGGCTTTTAAGCCTACGCCTTCTATTTTCAAAAAGCAAAAAAGCGTCGATATGGTCAATTTGAAAGAGAGTGAACTTCTTATTAAAGGGCGCCATGACCCTTGCGTTGCGCTGAGAGGTTCGGTTTGTATAGAAGCGGCTGTTGCGTTAGCAGTTTACGACTCAATACGGAGTTTATAATGGATTTAAAAGATATAAGAGAAAAAATCGATATTGTAGACAATCAAATAAAAGAACTTTATCTGAAAAGATTGGAGCTTGTAAAAAAGGTTGCTCAATATAAAAAAGAAAATAATCTGCCGATACTTTCCTCCGACAGAGAAAAACAGGTGACGGATAATTTATGTAAAGGTTTAAATGAAGAAAATAGAAAAGATATTAAACTTTTATATGAAGTGATTATGAGTTATTCGAAACTCAAACAACACGCTATTCTTAATCCTGTTAATTTTATTGAGAAAAATTTATTCAATATCGTTAAATCCGACGGAAAATTCAAAAGCGATTTAAAAATTTGTTGTCAGGGGACGGAAGGAGCGTATTCTTCTATTTCCGCAAAAAAAATGTTCAAAAATCCTAAAATAATTTTTAAACCGACATTCAAAAGCGTGATTAATTCCGTTCAATGCGGCGAATGCGATTTCGGGGTTCTGCCTATTGAAAATTCAACGGCAGGTTCCGTAAACGAAGTATACGATTTAATTTACGGAAGCGGTTTATTTATTAATCTTGCAAGTAAAATTTCTGTAAATCACTGTCTTGCGGGAATTAAAGGCAGTACTATTAAAGATATAAAAAAGGTTTACTCTCATCAGCAGGCTTTAAATCAATGTAAAAATTATATTGAAACGCACGGGTTTATTCCCGTAGAAAACGCAAATACGGCAATGGCGGCGGAATTTGTATTTAATACAAACGATAAATCTTGTGCCGCAATTTCTTCCGAGCAAGCTTGCAGTATTTACGGTCTTGAAATATTGGATAAAAATATTCAGGATGCACAGCACAATTACACGAGATTTATCGCTGTCGGGAAAGAAAATTTATATACAGAAAACGACGATAAATCAAGTCTTATCGTTAAATTGGAAAACAGAAAAAACAGTCTTTTTAATTTTATGTGTATAATTGCCGAATACGGTTACAATATTACAAAACTCGAATCCAGACCGATAAAAGGTTCTGATTACGAATATAATTTTTACTTCGATATCGAAGCGAAGTTTGCCGACGGAAGATTCAAGGATATGCTCGAAGACATGGCTTCCTACTGTAAAGAACTTATCTATCTCGGAGGGTACAGGGAAATATGATAATTGCAGTCATCGGCACGGGACTTATGGGCGGATCGCTCTGTAAAGCGTTTAAAAAATATACCGATTACACGGTTTACGCTTACGATACCGATAAAGAAACTTCCGATAAACTTATAGATACAAAATCTGCCGATAAAATACTTAATGACAGGCTGCTTGAAGAAGCCGATATGGTTTTCGTATGTCTTAAACCGCATCAGACTTTAAAGTATATTAAAGAAAACTGTTTCAAATTTAAAAAGGATTGTTTGGTTACCGATATATGCGGAGTAAAAAATTCCATAGGGGACGAAATAAGCGAAATATTGAATAACTGCCGTGTGAATTACCTGAGTTGTCATCCTATGGCGGGAAGAGAAATGTCAGGTTTCGGTTATTCCGATTTCGATTTATTCAAAGGCGCAAGTATGATACTTATAGAGAATAAAAACTGCGATAAAAAGTATTATTTGCTTTTGACGGAATTATCGCAGAAAATAGGATTCAAAACCGTTGTCAAAACGACTGCCGAAGAACACGACAAAATAATAGCCTATACTTCCCAGCTTGCGCACGCAGTTTCGAACGCATATATAAGAAGCAAAGATTTCGAAATAAAGGGTTTCAGCGCAGGCAGTTATCAGGATATGACAAGGGTTTCCGTAATCAATGCCGATATGTGGAGCGAACTTATGATATTAAATTCCGAAAATCTTTCAGCGCAAATCGATAAAATTATTTTAAAGCTAAAAGAACTCGGCGGCGCAATTAAAGAAAAAGACGAAACTAAACTTTCAGCACTATTAAAGGAGGGTGATATATTAAAAAAAGATGAGTTAAAATAATTTCCAAATAATTTCAATTTTTTTTCAATTAACTTTTTAAAATTAAAATCACTAAAGACAAAATATCAAAGGATAACAAAATGAAAAAATTATATTTAATTGTATTAGTTATAATTTTTATTTTAATTTTTTCTGCTTGCAACACTAATACCGATAAAAAAATTCTTACTTCACATGTCGATGAAACGGGGATACTTTCTGTCTTTTTAGACGGGGTGGATGTCGATAATTTCGATATCAAGCTTAACGGAATAACAAAGACGGTACAAAATAAAGTCAATCTTTTGAGCGGTATTTTCGGAAATATTACCGAAGGCACATACGATATCACTTTAAAAGTTTTTGATGGTCAAGAATATTATTTCAATTATTTTACCTTTAATGTTACCAAAGAAATGCTCGACAGTATTACCGGTTCAAATGAAAACGGAGGCGAATCTTTCGGAGAAGACAAAGAGCCGGAAGTGGTAGATCCTGAGTTTTCAGGACAGTTTTTGTGCTGGAATAATATAGAAAACGCAGATTACTATTTAGTGGAAAGCGGAGAAAATTTCAAGATAAAAATTTTTCCCGAAGAAGGTTCAAACATAAATAAACTCGATTTGAAAGATTTGAATGACGGCGAATATGCTTTTACGGTAACAGCAAGTATCGGCGGTATTAAAACCGAAAAGTCTCCTGCAATAAATGTTAAAATAAAAACGGCAGAATTCACTTATACGATAAACGAAGGATTTTTGGAAACTTCGGAAATTTACATCGGGAAATTTACTTTGAACGGGGAAGAATATAGCGGGCAGGAAATTTCTTACGGCTTTAATTCTGTTTTTTATTTCGATTGTAAATTTGAAAACGACTTTTATATTATAGAAAAATATTCCGATACCTTTCAATATTTAAAGACAGAATATGTTTTTGAAAACGGAAAACTTACGGTGGAAAACGACGAAAATATTTTATTTTCCGTAATAGAAATCTATTGCGACGGCGAGTATATTTTGAGCTGTGAAAATGAAGTCGATATAGAAACCGAAATATTTAATCCCGGCAGTTATTGCCTAAAAATAGCTTCTCAGGGCGTTTCAGGGGTGTTTTTTGAAAGTATAGAGCAAAATTACATAAAATTGCCTAAATTACAAACTCCGCAGATATCTTACGATAGCGATACCGACGAGCTTGTAGTCAGCCATAATTCAGGTGAAAATATTTTAGTTTTTACTTCTTGCGAAACATTGAATATAGTTACACAGGGAAGTCTTACCCGAATACCTTTAAACTCTGCCGACGGGGAAAACAGAGTCAAAGTACAGTTATACCGATCAGGATACAAAGACTCTGATATCGTTGAATACGATTATGTTAAAACGGTAAAACTCGACGATATGTCGGAGCTTTTTATAACCGTAAATACCGAACTGAAAATTATGGAAATTGAATTCGAAAGTTTAGGGAGCAATGTTTCGTATTACCTTTTAACTTTCAAAAATAATGTAAGCGGGGATATATGGCAGACAACTTCGCTAATTGACTTTTTTTCCGTATCGTTAAATCAGGACATTCTTTGTGTCGCAACGGAAGAAACATATAATTATACCGTTTCGGTATCGGCTGTCCCGAAAGCATATTATTATTTGCCGGGAGAAGACAGTCAAAAAACTTTTACGAGAGAACGATTGCAAGAAATCAATCTTACTTGCGACGGAAATATCTTAGTGTGGAACTCGGTACTGCACGCCGATGAATATGAAATTACGGTTTTCAATAACGGAAGCGTTATGAAAACTTTTGTTACCTATGAAACAAATTTCAATCCGGAATCGGAATTGAATGACGGAGTATATACGGTACAGATAAAAGCAATAGATAAAGACTTTGAATACGCTTCGTCCGTAAGTAATACAATTCAAATTACGATAGAAAAAACTCAATATATCGAACCTGAAAAACCGGCAGGAAGCGGTACCGACAGCGACCCGTATATAGTAAAAACTCCGCAGGAACTGAATTATATGAGTATAGATAAAAGCGCAGTGTATTTTATTAATAACGATATCGACCTTGAAGGCTATGAGTGGGTGCCTGTCGGAGATGAAAACCGGCCTTTTACCGGAAAACTGATTATAGGAACAGACAGTATAGGTTATTACTATACGATTAAAAATTTAACCGTTACAGTTTTTACCGGTAATTATGTCGGACTTTTCGGATGTTACGCAGGGGGAGATTTAGAGAATATTTCCGTCACGGATGCGTTGATCGATATAGAAGGCGGCGTAAATGTTAAAGCGGGAATTTTATGCGGACTTGTTAAAAATAAAATAAACATTAAAAATGTAGTTGTAAGCGGTACTTTGAATGTAGAAGTTGCAAACAGTATCGGCGGAACAATAGGGGAAATCGATTATTTAAGTCCCCTTACCGAAAGATACGATATTATGTATTGCGTCAGTAATGCTCATATAAGTTTTACAAACGCATTATATGCTTCGGGATTTATAGGAAGAGCGGTTAATTATTCGGAAGACATTAATTATCTGATGGTAAGTTACAATCTTCTTTACGGAAGCGTCGAAGGTATTTTGTTTGCTCAGTATTTTAATGAATTTGTTTGCGATTGGAGTTATGCTTACAAATTGAACTATGTTTCGGAAAATTTTTATTCGGGTGCGGAATTTAACCCTATTCAAGCATCTGTAAAAGATTTGTCGGATACCGGTCAAAGTTTTTACAGTCAGCTTACTCTAAACGGGAATTATGTTTTGACCGAGTATAATAATATGTATGTAAGATTATGTGAACTTAACTGAGTTGAGAAGTTTCCGTTTAAGAAAGTGATAATCCGGTTTTATAATTATTGTTAAATAACTTTAAATCTGTCGATTTTTTGATTTAATTTTTATTTAAATGTTAAATATATATAATAAACAGTAGAAATATGTATAAAATTTTGATATAATCTTTTTGAGGATATAATTATGGAGAAAACGGAATATATTGTAATCAAAGCTTTGTCTTCTAATGTCCAAGTTATAGGCTTTACAAGAGGAAACGAAACCAAACCGCTGCATACCGAGATGCTTGACAGCGGCGAAGTATTGATAGTGCAATTTACCGATAATACCTCTGTTATGAAAATAAGAGGCAATGCGGAAATAACGACTCAGTACGGCACAGTACGGAGCGAAAAAAAGTAAGAGGATAAAAATGAAAAGAATAGCGGTACTGACAAGCGGCGGAGATGCGCCGGGAATGAATGCTTGCATAAGGGCAGTAGTAAGAACGGCAATATACAACAACCTTGAAGTTATAGGCGTCGAAAGAGGATATAACGGACTTGTTTTCGGGAATATGTTCGAAATGTCAAAAAGAAGCGTTTCCGACATAATACAAAGGGGCGGTACAATTTTAAAAACCGCTCGCAGTAAGGAATTTACCACGAAAGAGGGAAGAGAACGGGCATATCAGAATATAAAAAATTTCAAGATCGACGGTCTTGTGGTTATCGGCGGAGACGGCAGTATGAGAGGCTGCAACGACCTTTATAAAGAATACGGAGTACCTTCTGCGTGTCTTCCGGGAACCATAGACAACGATATGGCTTATACCGATTTTACGATAGGATTCGATACGGCGGTTAATACCGTATTGTCGGCGATAAACAATTTAAGAGATACTATGACTTCTCACGACAGAATGAGTATAGTTGAAGTTATGGGAAGAAGGTGCGGAGATATTGCATTATACGCAGGTCTTGCAGGCGGAGCCGAAATAATAGTTACGCCCGAAATGAAAATCAGCACGGATAAAATCATAAAAGAATTAACGGACTGTTATAACAAAGGTAAAACTTCCGATATCATTGTTTTTGCGGAAGGTGCGGGAGACGCAAGAGAATTAAGGGACTTAATTATCAAAAATCTCAATGTGGGAGTGAAAATTACTACTTTGGGACACATTCAGCGTGGCGGCACTCCCACTATGTTTGACCGTATCCTTGCAGCCCGTTTAGGTTACAGAGCGGTAACTTTGTTATTGGAAGGAAAAACCAATATGGCAGTAGGAATTAAAGATAATCAGGTAATAGAAAAAGAAATTATGGAAGCCGTACAAATGAAGAAAAAGTTCGATATAGATATGTATAAAATAGCTCAGGTTCTGAGTATATAAAATTAATTTATTTAGGGGGAATTTATGGCGGTATTAAAAGGTGCGTGTTTGTTTGCTCAATCGGGAGGACCAAGTTCTGTAATTAACAGCAGTGCGGCGGGAGTGTTTACCGAAGCGTTGAAAAATCGTGACATCATAACGGATGTTTACGGAGCAGCCCACGGAATAAAGGGAATTTTAGAAGAGGATTTTTACGATATTTCCAAAGAAGATATAAAAGAAATCATGCTTTTAAAAACAACACCGTCTTCTGCCTTAGGTTCCGTCAGATATAAAATGAAAGATATCGAGGAAGACGCAAGCGAATACGAAAGGCTCTTGGAAGTTTTCAGAAAATACAATATCAGGTATTTCTTTTACAACGGAGGTAACGACTCCATGGATACCTGTAACAAAATTTCCAAATTTATGGCAAAAAGCGGTTACGAGTGCAGGGTTATAGGTGTTCCTAAAACGATAGATAACGACCTTTACGGAACAGACCATTGTCCGGGGTACGGAAGTGCGGCAAAGTATGTGGCAACTTCGGTAATGGAAATTTACCGAGACGCAGTAGTTTACGACCAACCTACCATAACTATAATCGAAGTTATGGGAAGAAATGCAGGTTGGCTTACTGCCGCTGCCGCTTTGAGTAACGTTAACGAACCGGGTTGCGGTGCGGATTTAATATATCTTCCCGAAGTCGTTTTTTCAAGGGACAAATTTATCGAAGACATAAGAAAGGTAATGGCAGAAAAGAACGGAAAGTGCGTTGCGGTCGTTTCCGAAGGAATAAAAAATAAAAACGGCAACTATGTTTCCGAAGAACTTACAAGAGGAACAGTCGATTCTTTCGGGCATGCGCAATTAGGCGGCGTAGGACTTCTGCTTGCTTCGGAAGTTAAAAAAGAATTCAAGGCTAAAGTCAGGTCGATTGAGTTCAGTCTTTTACAAAGGTGCGGCGCTCACTTGGCGTCGAAAGTCGATGTCGAAGAGGCTTTTAAATGCGGAGCATACGCCGTAAAATTTGCTTTGAAAGGTCTTACGGATAAAATGACAATTATCGAAAGAGATTTGAATTCTCCTTCTTACAAAGCGGTTTTCAGAGCCCTTCCGCTGGAATTTGCGGCAAATACCGAAAAGAAAATTCCTGACGAATGGATATGCGCCGACGGAATCAACTTGACCGATGATTTTATAAAATACGCTTTGCCTTTAATTCAAGGCGATATCAAAGCGCCTTTGGAAAACGGATTGCCGAGATTTGCAAGATTAAAGAAAGTTCCCGTAAAAAAATAATTCGAAATATTTAAATTTACGATTAATACTATGGCTTATTATTACGAATTCAAAGTTATATGTCCTAAAATACTCGAAGAAGGGATATCCGATATATTATTTGAAAACGGTGCGACCGGTACCGAAGTAAAAGGCTGGTACGAGATTGACGGCAAATACGATTGGGCGGATACAGGAAAAACAATCCTTTCCAAAAACGACAATTACGAGATAAAAGGTTATTTCGATAAACTTGATAAAAATACTCAAATGAGTATAAAAAAATCTTGTAACGATTTACTTGCATGTTTCGGATTAAATGATAAACTTGTTTTTTCCGTTCAAAAAAGAAAAGAAGAACCTTGGGATAAAGAATGGAAAAAATTTTACAAGCCGATATCGGAAGGAATTTTTACCGTCGTTCCCGAATGGGAAAAATATAACGGCAATCAAAACGAAATCAGAATCAATCCGAATACGGCTTTCGGAACAGGACAGCACGAAACCACAAGGTTGTGTCTGAATTATTTATCCGAACTTGACCTTAAAGGAAAGAAAATTCTCGATGTGGGAGCAGGTAGCGGAATACTTGCAATTGCAGCTTTGAAAAAGGGCGGGGACAGCGCTTTACTGCTCGATACAGATGAGAATGCCGTAAAATCGGCTTCAAATAATCTAAAGTTAAATAATATAGAAAACGCTCGTATAGAATTGAGAAGCATAGAAAAAGAAGATAATGCCGATATAGTTATAGCAAATATAACGGCAAATATATTGCTTTCCATTGAAAATTTGCTATGCGATGCCGTCAACGAAAAGGGGAAGTTATTGCTTTCCGGAATAATAGAAGAGCGTGCCAAGGAAATAAAGAGTGCTTTTTCTAAAAAAATAAAGTTTGTATCTGATAAAAAGTATGGCGAGTGGAATGCTTTTTTATTTGAAAAAAATTAGATTATGGAAATAAAAAGATTTTTTACCGATGAAAAAATTGTTAAAGATAAAGTTGTAGTCAAAGGAGCGGAATTTTATCACGCATATAAAGTTTTAAGATTGAAAAGCGGATTTAAAATAATATTGTGCGACGGCAGCGGATATGATTTTTACGGTGAAATAGAAAATTTTCAGAAAGACGGATTCACCGTTCGGATAACCGATAAAGTAAAAAACGAAAGAGAAAATCCCTATTCTCTGCATTTATATCAGGCTTGTCCTAAAAAAAATATTGCTGAGTTTATAGTTCAGAAAGCTGTCGAATTAGGTTATAACGAAATAAATTTTTTTAACAGCGATTATACTGAAAACAAAGATTACTCTTTGGAAAGATTTGAAAAAATTTCAAAAGACGCTTCAAAACAATGTCAAAGAGCATATCTGACTAAAATCAATCCTATTACGGACTTTGATGAGATAATTCAAAAGATTAAAGATTACGATATCGTAATTTATGCAAACGAGCGTGAAAAAAATAAAAAAATTAACGAAACGGATTTAAAAGGAAAATTTAAGATAGCAGTTATAATAGGGTCGGAAGGAGGTTTCTCAACAAAAGAAGAGGAGAAAATAATAGCTTCCGGCGCAAATTCGATAACTCTCGGAAAAAGAATATTAAGGGTGGATACTGCGTTTATAACAACTACGGCTTTAATCGATTATCGCTATTGGGACTGCTTATAAAATTTAATAATGAATATTGATTGATTTAAAATTTAATTTATTGTATTGCTGAATAAAATTACTGAATTGCGGAGGATAAAATGAAAGTCAGTGTTTGTTCGCTTGGCTGTAAGGTTAATCAGTATGAAAGCGACTGTATGGCTAAAATACTTTCGGACAGGGGCTATGATGTTTGTGAAGGGCTGATTGCCGCCGATTACTATATAGTCAATACATGTGCGGTGACCCATGAGGCCGAAAGAAAATCACGACAGATGTTATCCAGAATAAAAAAAATCAATCCGTCAGCAATTATCGTCGTTACAGGTTGTGCTTCTCAAAAAAATCCCGAACCGTTTATCAAAGATGAAAATGTAAAATCAGTTTCAGGCTGCGCTCAAAAATATTCTCTGGAATTTTTCCCCGATATAAATATTATAAAAGACAAGTACGAACAAAAAATTTCAAGCGATGAATTTTCTGATAAAAATATAAGTTCCAATAAAATTCTCAACGGGAAAATAAGCGGCAGTTCAATTAGCAATAATTTTCATTTAATCGGTAGCGGAAAGTTTTTAAAAAAAGAACTTCCTTTGATTTTCGAAGACTGCGACGGTCCGCTTTGTTTCAGAGAAAGAAGTTTTGTCAAAATCCAAGACGGTTGCGATAATTTTTGTTCATATTGCATTATTCCTTATTTAAGAGGTCGTTCCCGTTCGAGAAATGAAGACAGCATAGTAAAAGAGTGTTTAAGATTAAGTAAAATTTCCAAAGAAATAGTTCTTACGGCAATTAATCTTTCTGCATACGGTAAGGATAACGGTTCAAGTCTTGTTTCCTTGATAAAAAAACTTTCCGAGATAAATTGCAGATTCAGACTTGGTTCTTTGGAAGCAGGTTTTTTGAACGAAGAAACACTTTCCGCAATGAAAAAAGCCGGTTTTTGTCCGCACTTTCATTTATCGCTTCAAAGCGGGGACAAAGATGTTCTTAAAAGTATGAACAGAAAATACAGCCCTCAAATATTTTCGGAAAAATTAAAGTTAATAAGAATGTATTTTGAAAAGCCTTGCATTACCACCGACATAATCGTTGGTTTTCCTACCGAAAGCGAAGAGGCTTTTCAGAACACCGTTGACTTTGTAAAAAAAGCCGAATTTTCCGATATTCATATTTTTCCTTATTCGGCAAGGGAAGGAACGGCTTCTTATAATTTAAAATCATTACCCCCGAATGTGTTAAAAGAAAGAGTTGAAAAAATGGCTCTTGTTAAAAAAGAGCTTTATAACAAATACCGTTCTCAATTTATCGGCAAAGTTTTACATGTTCTTATCGAGCAGAAAAGGGGCGGGTATTATTTCGGTTACAGCGAAAATTATATTTATGTTAAAGTTAAAAATCCGAATTTAAAAATCGGTGAAATTTATAAAATTAAAATTGTACGGGACGCAGACGGCGTATCGGAAGGAGTTGTCTATGAGTGATTGTTTGTTTTGTAAAATCGTTAAAGGTGAAATACCTTCGACAAAACATTATGAAGACGATAATATGATTATAATCAGTGATATTTTAGGTGAGCCTAAAATACATTACTTATTAATTCCCAAAAAGCATTTTACAGGAATAGAAGACAAAAATTGCGATTTTGAACTTTTAAAAAAATGCTTTATAAAAATATCCGAACTTTCAGATAAATTGGGACTTTCTAACGGATACAGACTTGCAATAAATTACGGAAACGATTCCGGTCAAAGCGTTCCACATCTTCATATTCATATTCTTGCGGGAGAGAAACTCAGCGATAAATTTTGGTAATTTTTACCGAAAGAAAATGTTTATTATCCGGGTTTATATAATTCGATAATTCTTACTTAATTAACTATACAAAAGATAAAACAAGAGGTTGATATGAAAAAATTTATAACTCTTTTGGCAATACTTTTAGTTTTGCTTTCGTTTTGCGCATGCAATTTTTCCGAACAGATACAGGTAATAAATTCCGACCCGAACAATAATTTCAGTTGGACGGAAGAAGAGTACTCTATAAATTTCAATATCGATTGCGAAGGATATTTTACCTATAAAACGCCTGACGGTTTTAAGCTGAAATTAATAAGATTCGACTACCGTTTAATTGAATTCAACGATACGGATAAAATCAAGGTTTTCAGCGGAAAAATAATTGAAGGAATTCATACATTTTATTGTGAATTCGTTGCAGACGATTCTGATACAATAGATAGGACTTATAAATTGAATTTTAAAACCGATATAAATTACGATAATTCGGTTATTGTGGGCGGCGATTCCCATTTGGTTATTCCTAAGCCCGATGCGCCGATATTGGAAATAAATTCCGATTTTATATCATGGGAGACTAATCCCGAATTAAAATATGATTTTTATATAAACGGAGATTTACTTTCGGAAAGTCTTTTGATTTCCGACGAAAATAAGATTTACTTTAATATTTCCGATTTGGATAACGGTAATTACATTTTTTATGCGGCAAGTAAAAGAGAGGAAGTTTATTCCGATTATTCGGAAAAGATTAAACTCAGCGTTCAGTCCGAAATTCCTTATTATGATTTAACGGACGGCAAAATCGTGTTTTTGGAAGAAGTATCGTACAGCATATTTCTTAACGGGAAATTACTCGACTGTAACGGCGAACTTACTTTCGGAGATTATACTTTAAGCGGAGAAAATTTTTATTGCGACTCGACGGGCTATGTCAAAAACAAATGGGAAGAGAATTTTACCTATAAATATCCCGATAATGAATTTAACAACGGCAATCTGATAATTTCAAACGATGAAAATATGTCGGAAAACTTAATCGAAATTTATTATAACGGAGTTTATCTCAAAACCGTTCAGGACAGTCTCGATATTGAACAAGACCAATATCAGCCCGGCGAATATTCTATATCGATTAAGGCATACGGAAATGGCAACACCTTTTATTCGGAAGTTATATATTCATACAACAAATTACCGCAGATTGAAAAACCTACTATGAGTTACGATGCGGAAACAGATGAACTTATCGTAAATTTTCCTACTGACGGTAAATTATATCTTATAATCGACGAAGATGAAAAAGTTTATGATTGCTTAGGCGAAACTATAAAAATCAGTATGAATTCCGAAATCGGATTGCACAGTCTTTCGGCTTATTTTACTGCTGTAGGGTATAAAGATTCGGAAAGAGTATATCTCGAATATGTTAAAAGAATAAAATTGCCCGATATCGATAATTTTACTTTCAATCAGGATAAGGAAAGCAATTATTTTACCGTCGAATTCGATAATTTAGGCAAAGGAGTATTACTTTACGAGTTAAGATTTACCGATAATCTAAGCGGAGAATTCGTCAATACTTATTCGCCTTTGCCGTTTTTTAATCTTGAAATAAAAGAATTGTATTCAGCAATGATTAATGAAGTTTACAATTTTACAATTACCGTGAGTGTATTTACGACCGAAGAATATTATGATGCAGGAAACTCATATTCGGCTACATTTAACAGAGAAAGGCTTCAAGATATAAATTTAACAATAAACGAAAATATTTTAAGTTGGAACAGCGTTGTAAATTGCGATTATTATCGCATCTATATTTATTGTGAAGATGTTGTTTATGATGTGTTCGATACGAGCGAAGTTGCAATCGATACTGAAAATCTCGATTTGGAAAACGGTACTTATTCCGTTCGGGTTGAAGCCGTTGACGAGAGCGGCGAATATGCCTCGTCGTTAAGTCAGATAATTGAATTTGAAATTTTCAGAATAAATTACATAACTCCGGTTTTGCCGGAAGGATTAGGAACGCAGCAGGAGCCATATATAGTCAAAACCCCTCAGGAATTGTATTATATGAGTGTTGATAAAAACGGTTTCTATATTGTGGCAAACGATATAGACCTTTCAGGCTACGAATGGATTCCGGTAGGCGACGAGCAATCGCCTTTCACAGGCAAACTGTATTGCAACGATGATTTGCAAGGCAATTATTTCATTATCGAAAATCTGACTATAAATTATTGCGTTAATAATTATATAGGACTTTTCGGAGTCTATGCGGGTAGGGATATAACAGGTCTTTCGATAATAAACGCAAATATTAATATAACCGAAAGCGGCGACGGAAATATTTCGGCAGGAATTTTTGCGGGAAAGATAGAAGGTAATGTGAACATAATCGACAATATTATAACGGGCAGTATCTTTGCAGGCGAAACATACTGTATAGGAGGATTTGCGGGAGAAATGGATTATGAAACGGTGTTGACCGGAAAATATGAAATTACCAGATGCGTTTTAAATGTCGGTATAGAGGTCGCTCAAACCGATTTTGCCGGCGGAATCATAGGAAGAGTTTATAACTATTCGGACGGTACGGTTAATTATCTTACGATAAATTATAACATATTGTATTCCGGAATAAACAGTGACGCAGTTTTAGGGGAATACAAAGAAATTACATGCGGATGGAGTTATCCTTTTAAAAGCGGGAATTTTATTTCGCAGGAGTTTTACGGCGCAGATTCGGATGTCAAAACAAATCAGACTGTCATAATCGACGTTAACAATACTCAGCATTCTGCGTTTGTGTATCTTGTAGAAAACGGAATATTCGTATATTCCGATAAATACAATCCCGTATGCGTAAAGTTAGGGTATGAAACGGTTTAAGTGTAAGTCATCAATATAAAACCGTGACAAACAAAAAACGGGCATTGCCCGTTTTTTAATTTTTGTAAGCTCTTTTGCGTGCTACTTCCGCTTTCTTTTTGCGTTTGACGCTTGGCTTTTCGTAATGTTCTTTACGGCGAAGGTCACCAATAATGCCATCACGTGCGCATTTGCGTTTAAAACGGCGTAAAGCACTGTCCAAAGACTCGTTTTCACCGACTTTAACTGTTGACATATTTTCACCTCCGTAATTTTGATAATATTATTTTAAATGATAAATTTATTATTGTCAACGCTTTACGGTATAAACTTAAATAAGTTAATCTTTTTTTTCAGAATCAGTCGATTATACTTGCCTATTTTTGTAAATTAATATATAATTGTACAAAAAGATAGGAGAGATGCGAAATGTCTGAAAGTTTACATAATTTAGCAAAAGCCGCAAAAAACAGAATAAGGAGCGGGTATCATAAAGATGGCTTTTTAAATAAAGAATTATTATCGGAAACTGCGGCTTCTATAGATAATTCTTCCGATAATGTTTCTGTCGTACAGGACGACGGTTTTTATCTTAGAGTATGCAATATTCTTAATAATAATATAGATATTTCCAATCCCATAGGGAAACTCATAGATAAAAATTATTACGATAATCTCGAATCGGGAGAAAAGGAAAGATATATTTTAAAACTTTCGGCAAAATACATTGCTTGTAAAAACAGATTCTTGAAAGAAAATTCCTCTCTTTGATTATTTATACCTTGCTTTAATGATACCGTTATGTTAAAATTATCGTATTGTTATTCAAGGTAGTATATGAATTTAGCTGATAAATTAAACGAAGAACAAATTAAACCCGTCCTCGATACCGAAGGACAAGTTCTTGTACTTGCAGGTGCAGGAAGCGGAAAAACAAGGGTGCTAACTTACCGTATTGCTCATTTAATTAAAGATTTAGGAGTTAAGCCTTATAATATTCTTGCAATAACTTTTACTAACAAAGCGGCAAAAGAAATGCGAGAAAGAGTTAATGCCTTGGTCGGCGAAAACTGTCCGGTATGGGTTTCAACCTTCCATTCTTTCTGCGCAAGAATTTTAAGGTCTGAAATAGAGAAAATAGGTTACGGGTCTAATTTTACCATATATTCCGAAACCGAAACTGACAGAGTCATAAAAAACATTTTAGACGAAGAACAAATTAACGACAAAAATTTAAAAAGCAAAATTAAATTCCATATTTCAAATGCTAAAAACGGTGGATACAGTCCTTTGAGTTATAAGGAAAAATTCGACTTCGAAGACAGCGATTTGATTACCGATGTTTTTATCAAATACGAAAAAAGATTAAAAAACAATAATGCTCTCGATTTTGACGATTTACTTTTAAAAACTCTCGAACTTTTTCTTAAATGCGACGATGTGCTTGAAAAATATTCTGAAAAATTTAAATATATTCATGTTGACGAATTTCAGGATACAAACAAAATTCAATATATGCTCGTAAGGCTTCTTTCAAATAAATATAAAAATATTTTTGTGGTAGGAGATGAAGACCAAAGTATATACGGTTGGAGAGGCGCAGAAATAAGTAATATTCTCGATTTTAAAAAAAATTTTCCCGACGCTAAAATTTATAAACTCGAAAGAAATTACAGAAGTACTTCCAATATTCTTTCGGCAGCGAATTCAATTATAAAAAACAATTCTTCAAGGCTCGGAAAAACCCTTTGGACAGATATCGAAAAGGGTATGAATATTCAGCACAGAAGACTTTATACGGATAGAGAAGAGGCGGAATTTACCGTTCGTGAAATTCACAATTTAGTTATCGACAAAGGTTATTCTTACGGCGATTTCGCTATTTTGGTAAGACTTAATTCCTTGACGAGACTTTTCGAAGAAAAACTTACACTTTATTCCATACCGTACAGAATTTACGGCGGTTTCAAATTTTATGAAAGAAAGGAAGTCAAAGATATTCTTGCATATCTTCGTATAATATCAAACCCGAACGATAACGAAGCGTTAAGCAGAATAATAAATTTTCCTAAAAGGGGTATCGGCGAAAGCAGTATAGTAAGATTAGTTCAATTTGCCGACCTTAACGGTATTTCGATGTTCGAGGCTTTGGGAAGGGCAGCCGATATAGAAGGACTTAATAACGCCGCAAAAATTAAAATACTCGAACTTTATAATTTATTGAATATCGAAGCGGAAAGAAGTAAAAAACTTCCTTTAAACGAATTCATACGCTCGTTAATTACCAATTTGGGTATTGAAAAGGAATATTCGACAGGCAAAGAAGAAGATACTCAAAGACTCGAAAATACCTATCAGCTTGCCGACGCCGCTCGTGAATTTATTTACGACAACGAAGAGGCTAAACTTGAAGATTTTTTGCAATCGGTCTCTTTAATCAGCGATATCGACAGCGAAAACGAAACTTCTTGCGTGACGCTTGCTACCGTACATTCGGTTAAGGGACTTGAATTCAAGGTGGTATTTATCGTAGGTTTGGAAGAAGGAATTTTCCCATCTTCGAAATCCGTTTACGAAAGAAAGGAACTCGAAGAAGAGCGACGTGTTATGTATGTTGCAGTAACACGTGCTATGGAAATGCTTTACCTTACGAGTGCAACAAGCAGATTCAGGTTCAATAAAACCGAAAGCAATGCCGAAAGCCGTTTCGTTAAAGAAGCTTTGGGAATAACCGATGACAAAAAATCCTATAATTATTTAATAAAGCAACACGAAAGCAAATTAAATTCGGATATTCCCGTATTCGAAAGCGCAGCCAAAAGATTTCAGAGCGGATTTTACAATTCCGTTCCTAATCCTAATTTAAAGAAGGATTTAAGCGAATTTATTGCCGGTGTAAAGGTAAGACACAACAGGTTCGGCGAAGGAGTAATACTTGCCGTGAGAGGTGAAGTTGCCGACATTAAATTCGAAAAACTCGGTATAAAAGCTTTCAATTTAACAGTTGCACCTTTGGAGATTATTAAGTAATGGATAAATTAAAAAGACAGGAAGAGTTAATTCGGATACTCAATTATCATAGAAAAAAATATTATGATGAAGACGACAATGTAATTTCCGATAAAGAATACGATAAACTTTACAAGGAGCTCGAAGAGCTTGAAAGAGAAACGGGCTTTATAAGCGATAATTCTCCGACAAAACTCGTAGGGGGAAGCGTAGATAAAAAATTTCTGCCTTACAAACACAAACAGCGTCTTTACAGTCTGGACAAATGTCAGAGTTTTGAAGAATTTTTAAATTGGGAAAAAAGAACGGAAAAACAAATAGGTTCTTTCGAATATACTTTGGAATACAAATACGACGGCCTTTCCGTCAATGTTTTTTACAGCGGAGGGAATTTCATTAAAGCTTCCACAAGGGGCGACGGCATAACAGGTGAAGAGATAACCGAACAAATCAAAACCGTAAAAGAATTGCCCTTACAAATTCCTTATAAAGGGGATATCGAAATTCAGGGCGAATGTATAATGCGGCTTTCTGATTTTAACGAATATAACAGAACGCACGAAAAGACACTTAAAAACCCGAGAAATGCGGCTGCGGGCGCACTCAGAAATCTTGACGTAAATGTTACGAGAAGCAGAAAATTGAGTCTTATTTTTTATAATATCGGTTACTCAAAAGACAAGTCTTTTTCTTCTCAACTGCAAATGTATGAATTTATAAAAGAAAACGGATTTCCGTCAGGCGATTTTTTCAAAGTCATAAAAGACAAAAATATTTTAAATTCTGAACTTAAAAAAATTGAAAAGGGAAGAGACGGACTCGATTATCTTATCGACGGTGCAGTTATAAAGGTTAACGACACCGCTTTAAGAGAGGAACTCGGATTTACCGATAAATTCCCGAAATGGGCTATTGCATATAAATTCGAAGCGGAAGAAGAAAGTACTGTTTTAAAAGATGTAATATGGCAGGTTTCGAGAACGGGAAAAATCAATCCGCTTGCCATTTTAGAACCGATAGAACTCGGAGGAGCGACTATTAAAAGGGCTACATTGAATAATTATGCCGACATACTCAAAAAAGATATTAAGATAAATTCAAGAGTATTTGTAAGACGCTCGAACGATGTTATTCCCGAAGTTACTTCAAACGCCGAACATTTTGAAAATTCGATAGATATTTTACCGCCCGATAAATGCCCCGTTTGTAATGCGGACGTAATAAAAAAAGGAGCTTTTTATTACTGCTCGAATACCGAAAATTGTGCGCCAAGAATTATTTCCGCTCTTGTCCATTTTGCTTCGAAAGAGGCTATGGATATAGAAGGGCTCAGCGAAAAGACTTGCGAACTTCTGTATAATGAACTTAATGTTAAAAATTTTGCCGATATCTATAAACTCAAAAAAGAAGATTTGTTGGAACTCGAAGGCTTTAAAGACAAAAAAGCGGAAAATTTAATATCTTCTATAAATGCATCGAAAAATGTTCCTTTATACAGATTTATAACCGCTTTAGGGATTCCCACAATAGGAAAAAAGAATGCTAAAACTCTTGCAGATAAATTCAAAAACTTAAACAGACTTATCAGTGTAAAGGAAGACGAACTTAAAGACTTGAACGATTTCGGGGACATTATGGCAAAAAGCGTTACAGAATATTTTGCCGACGGCAAAAATTTGCAGTTGATTGAAGATTTATCAAAGTATATGAATTTTGTCGAAGAAGAAAGCAATCATGGTATTTTTTCCGATATAACGGTTTTAATTACAGGAAAACTTGACGGAATGAGCCGTGATAAAGCTTATGAGGAAATAAAAAGAAGGGGCGGTCAAACTTCCGATACCGTTACAAAAAAAGTCAATCTTTTGATAGTGGGAGAAGACGCAGGCAGCAAGTTGGAAAAGGCAAAAAAACTCGGAATCAAAATAATAAATCAGGAAGAATTTTTCCGAATGTTAAATCAATAGTTGTTATTGTCATTTAAAAGTGTTATAATATTTTAATAATATATTTAAATATTTAGGCGAAGGTTATATGCGGAGCGGAAAGTTAAGCGATGTCGAACTAAATGAAAACGTTTTAAGCCTGCTCGGTAAAAGGCGTAAAGAAGTTCTTTTAGGAGCAGGAATAGGTATAGACTGCGCAGTTTTAAATATCGACGGAGATTTACTTATGACTTCCGACCCGATAACTGCAAAATGCAGAGCACCCGGTTCGCTTGCGATAGATATAAACGCAAACGATATTTACGCTTCTTTGGGAGAGCCGATAGCGGCGGAAATAATTATACTTGCTCCGATATCTTCAAGTACTTCGGTTATTAAATCTATTATGGAAGACGCCGAAAGAAGGGCTTCGGAACTCAATATAGATATAGTAGGCGGGCATACCGAATTTACCGATGCCGTTTCAAGAGAAATAGTAATGGTTACCATGGTAGGCAGGAAAATAAAAAAACTGCCGTTTAATAAACCTAAGGAAGGCGACAGCATAATAGTGACAAAATATGCCGCCATCGAAACAAGTTTGATTCTTGCAGGAAGAATGGCTTTTGACGAATTAAATTCGTTGCTTACCACGGAAGAATTGAATATTTTAGGAAATCTCGGAGATATGCTGAGTATTAAAAAGGAAGCGCAAATTATTTTAAATTCCGAGGTGGGAGCCGTACACGATGTAACCGAGGGAGGAATTTTCGGCGCAGTAAGAGAAATGTGCCAAGGCGGCGGCTTCGGCTGTATCATAGATGAAAATAAAGTACCCGTTCTTACTTTAACAAAAAAACTTTGTGACAAATTCAATATCAATCCTTTAAAATCCGTTTCCAGCGGAAGTATGATTTTAACAGCTTCCGAACCTGAAAAGATTATAAAGGCATTTAAAAGAAAGGGTGTTTCCGCTTGCGTAATAGGAAAAATTACCGATAACAAAAAAATCATAGGAGCAGGCGGGGAAGAGATTGTCAATTCAGAAAAGGATGAAATATACAAGATAAACTGATTATGAAAAGCATGACAGGTTACGGCAAAGGCGCCGTTTTGAAATACGGTTACGAAATAACCGTCGAACTTAAAAGCGTAAATCACAGATTTTCGGATTTGAACATAAAATCTCCGAAGGTTTTATCTTTCGGAGACGATATTATCAGAAAAGAAATTCAAAAAAGAATTTCAAGAGGTCATATCGATATATATGTTAATTTTTTCGACAGAAGAGAAAACAGCAGTGTGTTCAGTCTTAACAAAGATATAGCATCGGGATTGTTATTCATAAACGAACAAATAAAAACCTTATACAGATTGCAGGACGATATGACGACATCGAGGCTTATGAAATTTCCCGAAGTTTACTCTGAAAATATCGAACAGAGCGATACCGAAAAACTTGCCGAAATTTTAAAAGAAGCTTTAAATTCGGCTATCGACGGACTTGACTCTATGCGTGAGGCAGAAGGAAATTGTCTTAAAGAGAAGTTAAAAGATATTCATTTAAAAATTTCCGAGTTTACCGATGAAATAGCAGAAAGAGCGCCGAAAGTCAAGGAAATATATAAACAGAAATTAACCGAGCGGATATCCGCAGCTTTGGGCGAAGTGGAGATTGACCAAGCTCGTCTTTTAAACGAAGTTGCTTTTTTTGTCGACCGTTCGGATATCGATGAAGAAGTAACGAGACTTCGTTCCCATCTTATCCAGTTTTCCGATATGCTTAACGAAGATAAAGCAGTAGGGAAAAAAATGGATTTTCTTGTTCAGGAAATGAACAGAGAAGCAAACACTATCGGGTCAAAAGCCAATGATTTGGAAATTTCCAATTTTGTAGTGAACCTTAAAAACGAAATAGAGAAATTGCGCGAACAGATACAGAATATCGAATAGCGTAAAAAATAAATCAAACAGTGTAAATTAATGGAGGTACCAAATGTTAAATTATCCGCCTATCGATAAAATAATTGCAATGACTAACTGTAAGTATGAACTTGCCTGCGTTGTAGCAAAAAGGGCAAGACAACTTTTAACTCAGGAAACCGACTATTTAAACGAATCGGGTAAAAAACCCGTTTCGCTTGCAGCGGAAGAGTTATATCAGGGTAAAATTACGATAACGAAAGGAAACTGATACTGAACTTATATGATTTTCAAAGGTATAAATGTTACCGTCGGAATTACCGGCGGAATAGCAGCGTATAAAATTTGCGAGCTTGTCAGTATGCTTAAAAAAAACGGAGCAATTTGTACAGTTATAATGACGGAAAATGCTTCCAAATTCGTGACGCCTTTAACCTTTGAAACTATCACTAACAACGAAGTTCTTACCGATACTTTCGAAAGAAAAGGGAAATTCGATGTCGAACACATATCGGTTGCGAAGAAAACCGATTTATTTATAGTAGCGCCCGCAACCGCTAATTTTATAGGAAAAATTGCGTCCGGGATATGCGACGATATGCTTACAACGGTTTTCACCGCTTGTAAAGCGCCTAAACTTATATGTCCTTCTATGAACACCGCAATGTACGAAAATGAAATCGTGCAGAAAAATATTAAATTTTTGTCAGAAAGCGGTATAAACGTTTTAGAACCCGAAATCGGACATTTAGCATGCGGCGATACGGGAAAGGGACGCCTTGCGGACGTTAACGAAATATATAGGGCTGCGGAAAAGATTTTATTTAAAAATCTCGATTTTTCAGGAAAAACCGTTTTAATTACGGCGGGAGCCACTTGCGAATATTTAGACGCAGTCAGATTTATTTCTAACTTTTCAAGCGGCAAAATGGGCTTTGAAATAGCAAAGGCCTTCAAAAGAAAGGGCGCCGATGTGGTTCTTGTTAAAGGAAGAACAAGCGAACCCGTTCCGAACTGCATAGACAAGGTAATCGAAGTTCTGACAACGGAAGATATGTATAATGCCGTAATGAAGGAATATAAAAACTGCGATATTATCGTTAAAGCCGCTGCGCCGGCGGATTATAAAGTAGAAAATATTTCTGATAAAAAAATCAAAAGCCAAAGTTTAGAACTTAAACTTGTAAAGAATCCGGATATTGCTGCAAAACTTGGCGAGATAAAGGGAAACCGCATTTTAGTTATATTCAGCGCCGAAACCGAAAATCTCGAAAAAAACGCTTACGATAAATTAATCAGAAAAAAAGCCGATATGGTAGTTGCCAACGATGTCACGAAAGAAGGGGCAGGATTCAATGTCGATACCAATATCGTTACCGTGTTTACCGAAAAAAATAAATACGATTACGATAAAATGAAAAAAAGCGAACTCGCTCAAATTTTAACCGACAGAATAAAAGAACTTATACAGGCGAAAAAAGATAAATCAGATGGTAGCTGAAATTGTAGTGGATGTTTGCGAATTCGATAAAGAATTCGACTATAATATTCCGGAAGGAATGAATGTTAAAGCAGGTTGTTTAGTCAATATCGAGTTCGGCAGACAGCCTGCTTTGGGTTATGTGGTAAAAGTCAAAGATAGAAGCGAATTTGAAAAACTTAAAAACATATTAAGTGTTGTCGACGAAAATCCGTGTTTTGACAGCGAAACTTTGGCTCTTGCTTCGTTTATGAAAAAAGCCTATCATATAAAAAGAGTCGACGCTTTGAGACTATGCGTTCCGCAGATACTCGTCAGCGGTAAGATAAAAAAACTTATGGTTGTCAATTTTAGCGAAGAAGCAGACAAAGAGGATATATTAAAAAAATTACATAAGAACGCTAAAAATCAGAGGCAGGCAGTTGAATATCTTGCAGATAAAAAAACCGAATATCAAAGCATTATGAATGCTAAATTCGGCGCTCAAAGCGTAATGTCTCTTATTAAAGACGGTTGCTTTAAAGCGGGATATATAGAAACTAACAGAATTCCGTATAAAAAAACAGGCGTGACGGAAAGTAAAAGTTTAGTTTTAACTCAAAGGCAGCAAGATGCTTTAAACGAAATTTTTAAAGGCGATAACAAACATATTCTTTTGCACGGTGTTACGGGAAGCGGTAAGACACAAGTCTACTTATCCGCAATAGAAAAAGTATTAAGTCAGAACAAAACCGCCATAATGCTTGTACCCGAAATATCGTTAACGCCCCAGATGCTTAAAAATTTCAGAGGAAGATTTGGAGACAAGGTAGCATTAATTCACAGCGGACTTTCAACGGGAGAAAGGTTCGACGAGTGGAGAAGAATAAATTCGGGTGAAGCCAAAATCGTATTAGGAGCAAGGTCTGCGCTTTTTGCGCCTATTAAAAATATAGGAATAATCATTCTCGACGAAGAGCACGACGCAAGTTATCAGAGCGAAAGCAATCCCCGTTACAATGCTGCCGATATTGCAAAATTCAGAGCCGATTACAACGACGCTTATATGATATTAGGAAGTGCGACGCCGTCGGTTGAAACTTACAGAAAAAGCGTTTTGGGCGAATTGAAACTTATCGAGATGCCCGAGAGAGTGTCGGGCAAATTAATGCCTGAAATAGAAATTGTGGATATGACGAGCGAGCTCAGAAACGGCAATCTCGGTTTGTTTTCAAATAAACTTCTTATCGAACTTGAAAACTGTTTCAAAAACAAAAACCAAGCCATGCTTTTTGTCAACAGACGAGGCTATGCTTCGTTTCTTATGTGCCGTGAATGCGGATACGTCGCAAAGTGCGAAGACTGCGATGTTTCTTTAACCTATCACAGCGAAGATAATTTGTTGAAATGTCATTATTGCGGAAAACAATACAAAATGCTCGACAAATGTCCGAACTGTAAAAGCGATAATTTCAGACAAGGAAAAATCGGTACCGAAAGGGTGATAAACGAAATCTATAAGTTATTTCCCGATGTCAAAACTTTAAGAATGGATAACGATACCACAAGAACGAAAACCGCTTATGTCGATATACTCGATAAGTTCGGTTCCGGTCAAGCCGATGTCCTTGTAGGAACGCAAATGATAGCAAAAGGTCACGACTTTGAAAATGTTAGTCTGGTCGGAATTCTCGATGCCGATATGAGTCTGTATTTTTCCGATTACAGAAGCCCCGAAAGAACATTTCAGCTCGTTACTCAGATGTCGGGACGGGCAGGAAGAGCAAAGCATCCCGGTAAAGTTATATTACAAACATATGCGCCTAACCATTATATTTTCAGATATGCAAAAAATTACGACTATAAAGGGTTCTATAAAAAAGAAATCAATTCAAGGGAAGTAACTCTCTATCCTCCGTTTTCGGTTATTTTAAGGATACTTGTTACTTCGGAAAACGAAAACGATGTTGTATTTACGACAAAAAAAATGTATAATGAAATTAAAAGTTTAGTAAAAGAAAATCTAAACGATTTTATTTATATGCAGGCAATGAAAGCGCCGGTAAAAAGAATACAGTCGAAATTCCGCTATCAGATTCTTATGAGAATAAGACCTGAAAGAAAGGATTATCTCACTGAGAAAATATTTCAGATTGCCGATGACGCCGCAAATAAAAAAACTACGATTTTTGCAGAAATAAATCCGCAAAATCTTAATTAGGAGGGCTTTATGGCTATTAGAGATATTGTAACGGACGAAAACGAGATACTTCGTAAAATTTCCAAACCGGTAGAAGTATTCGACGATAAACTTGCCGTCTTATTGGATGATATGAAAGATACTCTGAAAAAGGCAAACGGTGCAGGTCTTGCGGCTGTTCAGGTGGGAATACTTAAAAGGGTATTTGTAGTCAGCGCCGACAATAATTATTATGAAATCGTTAACCCAGAAATTGTAGAAGAGTCAGGAGTTCAGATAGACGATGAAGCATGTCTCAGCGTAAAAAATTTCAGTTGTAAAGTTGCCCGTCCAAAAAAAGTTAAGATTAAAGGTTTTGACCGTTTCGGAAAACCGGTCGAATATACAGTTACCGATTTTACCGCAAGAGCTTTCTGTCATGAATATGACCACCTTAACGGAATAATCTTTTACGACAGGGAGGAAAAATAATGAAAATAGTTTTTATGGGTACCTCGTCTTTTTCGTTATCTTCGCTTAAAGGTTTAGTGGAGAAGGGACGAAATATTGTCGCCGTTATAACGCAACCCGATAAGCCTTGCGGAAGGGGACTTATAGAGACGAATAATCCCGTAAAGAACTATGCCGCAGAAAAAGGTATTCCCGTTTATCAATTTAAAAAAGTAAGCGATGAAGAGGGAATTTCTTTACTCGAAAAAATTAAACCCGATTTAATCGTTACTTCCGCTTACGGACAAATTTTAAGTGAAAAACTTCTTTCAATACCGAAGTTCGGGGTGTTTAACGTGCACGCTTCCTTGCTTCCCAAATACAGAGGAGCATCTCCCGTAAATTGGGCAGTTATAAACGGAGACAAAGAAAGCGGAGTTACGATAATGAGAACGGTAAAAGAACTCGATAAAGGAGATATTGTTTATTCCGAAAAAACTGAAATATTACCGCAGGACACCGCAGGCTCTCTTTTTGATAAACTTGCTAAACTTGGCGCTAAATGTTTAAACTTAGCGATAGATTTGCTGGAGAACGGAAAGGCTGTATTTGTCAGACAGGACGATGAAAAGGCAACATATTGCAAGCAGCTCAAAAAGGAAGACGGATTGATTGATTTCGATAATACTTCCGATAATCTGGTCAATTTCATACGAGGAACAAATCCTTGGCCTTGCGCTTATACCTTTCACGGCAAAAATACCGTAAAAATTTATGAAGCGGAAAAGGTTGATTTAAATTCCGATTTCTATAAAAAATTTATAAAAGATAAAAATTATTCAATTTCTACCGTCGTTTGCGGCGACGGTAAAATTGCGGTTATCTGCAAGGACGGAGCAGTATTTTTGAAGTTACTGCAAAAGCAGGGTAAAAAGGTTCTGCCGTCTTCCGATTTTCTCAACGGTTATCAGATTAAGAGCGGAGAAGTATTTTCAAATGAAATACGCTGAGGTTTATAAAATTCTCGAAAAAATTTATTTGAATAAAGCCTATTCGAATATCGAACTTCAAAAAGAATGCGGAGAAGATAAACAGGTTTTTAAAACGGTCAAAGGAGTTCTTGAAAACGAATTCAGAATAAACCGTGTTCTTTTTGAACTAATCGAAAAAAAACCTAAAAATAAAATTCTTATTATACTTAAAATAGCGGTCTATCTTTTATGTTTCGATGAAAATTCAAAAAAATATGCAGTAGTCAATGAAGCGGTAAATTTTGCAAAAAGCATAGGAAAAAGCAATGTTTGCGGATTTATCAATGCCGTTTTAAAAAAAGCATCTGAACTTAAACTGCCGCCCGATTTTAAAAACATTGCCGAAGAAATTTCTTATAAAGGCAATATTCCCGAATATCTTGCGGAAATTTATTTAAATAATTACGGGAAAAGTATTACCGAATTATGTTTTGAAAAAAAACAAAAAAAATACCATATAATAGTAAACGGAATAAAGTGGAGCAGAGAGGAATTTGAAAAATTTTTAAAAGTAAATGAAATAAATTTTACATTAAGTTGTTCAGGGGGATATTTAACCGCAAACAACGAAAAACTTTCTCGTCTTTTTAATGAAGGTAAAATAACATATATATCTTTATGTTCTTCTCTTATTGCAAACGAATGCGAAAAAAATACACTTGATTTATGTTCCGCACCAGGCGGAAAAAGTATAGCCGCAACATTAAACGGTTGCAATGTTACGGTATGCGATGTCCATAGTCACAGATTAAAACTTATAGATTCTTACTTTAAAAGAATGGGTATCGAATACAATGAAATATTTTTAAACGACGCAACCGTCAGAAAAGACGAATTTGCGGAAAAATTCGATACCGTTCTTCTCGATGTTCCTTGTACCGGTTTCGGAGTATCGGATATAAGACCGGATATATTACTGAACAGAAAGAAAGAAGATATAGATACATTATCGAAATTGCAATCGGTTATTTTGGATACTTCTTGCGGATATGTAAAAAAAGACGGAGCTTTAATATATTCTACTTGCACGATTACCAAAGAAGAAAACTCTTTACAGATAAAAAATTTCCTTGAGACTCACGATAATTTTGTTTTGGAAAGATGTAAAACCGAAGGCGATATTTTCGATTTCGGAGAACAGTATCTTCCGATAAGAGAGGGCTTCGGAGGATTTTTTCTTGCTAAACTCAGGAGAATAAAATAATGGAAAATATAAAAGGAAAACTTTCAGACGGCGAAAATAAAGTTCTTCTAACCGATTTTGATTTTGATGAAATCCGCAAATTAGTTACCGATTTAAAAGAACCGGGATACAGAGCAGGGCAACTCTTTCAATGGTTGATTTCGGGCGAAGACTTTTCCGGTATGACAAATCTTTCCAATTCTTTCAGACAGAAACTGTCGTCGTTATCAAGAGCCGTAGGAATTGAGATAATAAAAAACATTCCTTCAAAAGACGGCTCTTATAAATTCCTTTATAAACTTTTCGACGGAAATATAATCGAAGGGGTACTTATGAAGTATAAATACGGAAATACTTTATGCGTATCTACTCAGGTAGGTTGCCGTATGGGTTGTGCTTTCTGTGCGTCGGGAATAGACGGACTTATAAGAAATCTGTCAGCCGGGGAAATTGCAGGTCAAGTTTATGCCGTAAATAAGTTTATGGGCGGCAACAGTCAAAAACGGGAAATAACCAATTTAGTTCTTATGGGAAGCGGCGAGCCCTTGGATAATTATGAAAATACATTGAAGTTTTTAAAAATTATAACTTCAAAGGAAGGCTTGAATATAAGTCAAAGAAACATATCCCTTTCTACTTGCGGACTTGTAGACGGTATTTATAAGCTTGCCGATGAGAATATGGCGGTTAATTTATGTCTTTCGCTACATGCACCCTTTGACGGTATAAGAAATAAAATTATGCCGGTATCAAAAAAATACGATTTGAAAAGTGTAATAGAAGCTTGTAAGTATTATTTTGAAAAAAGCGGAAGAAGAGTCATATTCGAGTATGCTCTCATAGACAATATAAACGACAATAAGGAGTGTGCCGTAAAATTAAAGGAACTGTTAAGAGGCTTTTCCTCTCATGTGAATATTATAAGGCTTAATTATGTGAAAGAGAAAAATCTTAAACCTTCCTCAAAGGAAAGAACGGAAATTTTTACGGAAGAACTTAAAAGACAGGGAATATCGTTTACGGTAAGGCGGACGATAGGTGCAAAGATAGGAGGAGCGTGCGGTCAACTCAGACGCTCGTACAGTAACAATGAATAATTCGGAAAAAACTTTGGATATTGTAAATGACGGAAAAATAGATACAAATAAAACAAAAAAAAGTCTTACGGGTAAGGTTATAAAAGGCGTGGGAGGAGTTTTCGATGTTTTAACCGAACAAGGAAGATTTATTTGTATGGCACGGGGAAAGCTCAGAAAAGAAGGTATACTTGCAGGAGACAACGTGCTGATTTCGAGTGACGGAAACGGATTTACCGTCGAAAAAATATTCGAAAGAAAGAATTTTTTTATAAGACCGCCGCTTTCCAATCTCGATATGCTTATAGTAGTTATAGCGCCCGTACCAAAGCCCGATTATCTGCTTGTTGAAAAATTAATTGTTTATTGTGTTAAAAACAAGGTTGAACCGGTAATTTTGGTAAACAAGTGCGATATAGATTGCAATGTATACGAAAAATGTTATAATGATTTTAAAGATAAAGTAAAAGTTATAAAATCTTCGGCTTTACTTGGTAAAGGTATAAAACAGATAAATTCTCTTATAAAAGGAAAGACAGTCTGTTTTGCGGGTCAGTCCGCCGTGGGAAAATCATCGCTTATTAATAAGTTATTGCCTGAGTCAAATCTTAAAACTGCGACGATGAGTAAAAAAACCGAGCGCGGAAAACATACTACAAGACACGTCGAACTTTTCAGATTCGGAGACGGTTTTATTGCCGATACTTGCGGTTTTTCGGTTTTGGAACTTTTTGACGTAAGCGTTAGTGATGTCGCAAAAATATTTTTCGGGGAATGCGGTTGTAAATTTTCAGATTGTCTGCACAAAGACGAACCGTATTGCTGCGTCAGAGAAATGGTTAAAAATGGAGCAATTTCAAAAGACAGGTACGACAGGTATTTAAAAATTATAGAAAATTTAAACGGGAGCTCAAATAAAAATGAAAGAAATTAAAATAGGTCCTTCAATAATATCAGGCGATTTTGCGGATATGAAATCTTCGGTAAAACTTGCTCAAAAGGCAGGCGCCGATTATATTCACGCAGATGTGATGGACGGAGTTTTCGTTCCCAATATAACTTTCGGAATGCCTATGATAAAGGCAATAAGACCTTATACCGACCTTTTAATCGACGCTCATTTAATGATAACGGAGCCCGAAAAATATCTTAAAGAATTTGCAAAAGCAGGGGCGGATATGATTTCATTTCATATATCTGCTTCAAAAAAACCTATGGAATCAATCGATATAATAAAAGGAGAAGGGAAAAAAGCAGGCGTTGTAATTAATCCGGACGAAGAGTCTGCTATTCTCGAAAAATATATTCCTTTTGTAGATTATATACTGCTTATGGGAGTTTTTCCGGGATTCAGCGGTCAAAAATTTATCGAAACGGTGTTGCCTAAAATATCCGCAGTAAGAAAAATGATAGATAATATTAATCCGAAAGTTTTATTGCAACTTGACGGCGGGGTTACCGAGAGCAACGCAAAAGATTTTATCGAACGGGGAGTGGATTTACTTGTTTGCGGAAGCAGTTTTTACGGTTCGGATAATCCTACAAAAACTATAAATAAAATTAAATCATATAATATTTAAATATTTATATATTTATTCATTAATAATACAACTTAAACAACAAAAACTTAGATTAATTTAAACTCTGTTTATATTGTAACTAAATTATCGGAATTTTTATATTTAAATAATCCTAAATAAATTTTAATAATATTATCTTTTAAACAGTAGCACTTTTTTGTTTTTTGCATATAATGCTTAATATCAATCGTTTGGAGGGAAAAATGAAAATAGTTTGCGTTAATCCGCCTAAATTCGTTAAATTTTTTTTGAAGTTGTTTTGTAAAAAGGAGAAAAGCTGATTATTGACTTAATTGCGGCCGATGTATTTCGGCTTTTTTCTTGTTATCTGTAATTATAAAATTTTATAGAGTTAAAATTATCCCGTAAATTTATCTTACAACTTAAATTAATTACAAAAAATCAAATGTTCTTTTATTTCAAATTAAAAGGGTAGGAATAAAATAAGATAAAATAAAGTAAGATAACATAAAGTAAGATTTGTTATTTTATATAAAAAAATTCCCGTAAAGGGAATTTATTTTAAGTAAAAGAAATTGTATTATCCTTATTAAATAACTCTTTCGATTTTACCGCTGCGCAGACATCTAGTACAAACATAGCCGGTAACTACCTTACCGTCTTTCTTATATCTTATCTTCTGCACATTAGCGTTCCAACTGGTCCTTGCTTTACGGTTACTGTGACTTACGGTATTGCCGTACATTTTGCCTTTTTCGCATACGCTGCATACTCTGGACATAGTTTACACCTCCCAATTTGCCAACCTGACTACACTATTTTAGCACCAATTTATTATTAATGCAAGAGAATTAATATATTTACTTGATTTTGGTCATAAATTATTTTATAATATAAATTATTAAGGTGAGTAATAATGGCTGTCACAACTTCTAATATGTTCGGTAAAATAACCGTTAACGACAAAGCAATTGCTATGGTTGCAGGCTATGCCGCCCGTGAGTGTTACGGCGTGGTCGATTTGGTAACCAGACGGTTTATTGACAGCATAAAAGGACTGTTTTCCAAAATTCCATACACAAACGGCGTAAAAATCAAAACGGAAAACAATAAGATAATTATTGATATTTTTGCTATATTCAAAAACGGCGTGTCTTTCGAAGCGGTTACCGAATCG
The DNA here is from genome assembly GCA_949296455.1 of uncultured Eubacteriales bacterium. Taxonomy (GTDB): domain Bacteria; phylum Bacillota; class Clostridia; order Christensenellales; family CALVMC01; genus CALVMC01. The sequence continues at coordinate 8,951 of CASFOZ010000007.1, read as the reverse complement.
CTTAAAAGTACCGTCGTTTATAATGTAGAGCAGTTTTCCGGCTTTCAGGTCAAGGAAATAAACGTGAAAATAGTCGGAGTTAAATTATAGGAATCAGGAGCTAAAAATGCTTAAAAATATAAATAGTGATAAATTAAGAACTATGTTTGCGGGCGGAGCAAAACTCCTTCAAGCAAATAAAGCAATGGTTGATACTTTAAATGTATTTCCGGTACCTGACGGGGATACCGGTACTAATATGTCGCTTACGATGACTTCCGCAATTAACGAAGTCAAGTCGGAAGAATCTGAATTTATAGAAGATGTCGCAAAAGCCTTTGCGCACGGCGCACTTAAAGGGGCAAGAGGAAATTCGGGAGTAATTCTTTCACAGATATTCAAAGGCTTTGCAGTCGAACTTGAAAATGCGGAAACTATAACCACTAAAAAGTTTTCTACGGCATTGAAAAGCGCAGCCGACGTAGCATATCAGGCTGTTACCAAACCGAAAGAGGGTACGATACTTACGGTAATCAGAGTTATGGCGGAAGAGTCGCAGAAAATAGCCGCTAAAAATCAGGATTTTATAGAATTTTTCAAGCAACTTCTCGAAAAAGGCGAAGAAATACTTCAAAAAACCCCCGATATGCTTCCGGTGCTGAAAAAAGCAGGAGTAGTTGATGCCGGCGGACGTGGTTTAATGTGTATTTTTACCGGTTTTTATAATGTTCTTGCAGGTATAGAAATTCCCGAAGAGGTAATAGTAGTCGAGAAAAAAATCGAAGATATGATTGTTCAGGACGAATTTACCGATATCGAAGATATAAAATTTGCATACTGTACGGAATTTTTTATAATACATTTAAAACCTCAGGTTACCGAAGCAATAATCGACCAATTCAGAGAAAAGCTTATGAAAATCGGCGATTGTGTACTCGTTATCGGCGATGTTTATATGGTAAAGGTTCATGTGCATACAAATAATCCTAATTTGGCTCTTCAATTTGCCTTAGAACTTGGCGAACTCGACAAACTTAAAATAGAAAATATGCTCGAACAGAACAGAAATATTGCAAAAGCCATAGAAAAACCGAAGAAAAAATTCGGAATGGTCTCAATTTGCGCAGGCGACGGTATAACTTCCATATTCAAAGACCTCAGAGTCGACAGCGTTATAGAAGGCGGTCAGACAATGAATCCGAGCGTTGCGGATATTATTAATGCGGTGAACAGCGTAAATGCGGAGAATGTAATAGTTTTTCCGAACAATAAAAATATAATTCTTGCAGCAGAGCAGGCAAAAGACTTATGCGATAACAAATGCTTTGTCGTTCCTACCGCAAACATACCGCAAGGCGTAGCCGCAGCTATTGCGTTTAACGAAGCTGTTACGATAGAAGATAATATTTCGCTTATGCAGGAAGCAATTAAAAATGTTAAATGTGGTCAGGTTACTTATGCTATAAGAACTACAAAAATGGACGGTTTCGACCTTAAAGAAGGAGATATAATAGGACTCGACGATAAAAAAATTATAGCAAAAGGCAAAACCGTAGAAGAAGTTTGCAGCGATGTAATTTCCAAAATGGTGGATGACGCAAGCGGAATTATTACCCTTTATTTCGGAGAAGGCGTAAAGGAAAGCGATGCCGAAAAGTTCAAAGATAAACTTGAAAAGAGTTATCCCGGACTCGATGTGGCCCTTTATTACGGCGGTCAGCCGCATTATTTCTATCTGATTTCAATAGAGTAAATTTAAATAAATTTGAGTTTTATCGAAGTCGGAACAAAAAAATTTTTAAATAAAATATATGAATAATTATACATAATTCAACGCATAAAAGTTTTATTTTATGCGTTTTTTTGCATAAAATTTATAAGAATTTTTTTATCTTAATAAACGGTTTTTTTTAATATTTTTATGTATTCTCTTTTAATTGACAAAAAATATAATATAAACTATATTAAAATAAGGAGAAAAATAATGACTAATTATAAATTGCCGAAAGGGGTGCAGGATTCTCTTGTAAAAGAGTGTTATGCAAAAAATAAAGTTACAGAAAAGTTAAGAAAGGCTTTTTTGTCATACGGTTATAAAGAAATTGCCCCTCCGACAATAGAATATATGAATCTTTTCACCGAAGGAAGTAAAGGAATCAGTGTAAAAGAGTTATTTAAATTTACCGACAACGACGGAAGCATACTTGCTCTACGGCCTGATTTCACCTTGCCGATTGCACGTATAGTAGCGACTAAACTTTCCGAAGAATTGCCGGTAAAACTTTGCTATTTCGGAAATTGTTTCAAAATGAATGAAAAAGAGTACTCTTACAGAGAGTTCTATCAGGCAGGTGCGGAACTTATCGGTTCGGATTCTCTTTATGCGGATTATGAAATCATAACACTTGCGATAAAATGTCTTTTAAGTTCCGGTTTAAAAGATTTTCAAATAGATATAGGAAACGTAGGGTATGTAAAAGGAATTCTTTCAGACCTTAAACTCGATACGGAAGCCGAAGAAGAAATAATTTCGGTAATCGGCAAAAAGAATATGCTTGGTCTTAAAGAAATTGCTAAAAAATATAAAATACCCGCAGCACATTTGGAACTTCTTAACGAATTGCCGTTAACTTTCGGGGACAGAGAAATACTTTTGAAAGCAGAAAATAAAGCATTGAATTCAATAAGTAAAGAGGCTTTGGAAAGACTTATATCTCTCGATAAATTGCTTTGCGAAAGCGGATACGGTAAATATGTTACCTACGATTTAGGATTAATTAATTCTATTTCTTATTATTCGGGAATAGTTTTCAAGGGAATTTCAGTGCATTTCGGTTCGCCTCTTCTTTCAGGGGGCAGGTACGATAATCTTCTTGCAGGATTCGGGAAAGATTTACCGGCTATCGGTTTTGCCGTCGGAATGGAACACCTTATGCTTGCTTTGGATTATGCAGGGTTGCTTGATTGCGGCGACGAAAAAGAAATTTTTGTTGGCTATAAAAAAGGAAGCGAAAAAAAGGCTTTTGAAATATGTTACGATTACAGAAAAAAAGGATTAAACGTTTCTCTTTTATTCGAACAGAATGTTAAAAATCTTAAAAAATTGAAGTCTTCTAATCCTACGGGCGAATACATTTATGTCGAACAGGATAAAGCGGAGAAAATATTATGAGTGAAATAACGATTGCGCTTTCGAAAGGGCGCCTTGCAGAACACGCAGTGGAACTCTTCGAAAAATGCGGAATTAAATGTAAAAATATTTTACAGCCTACAAGGAAACTCGTTTTGTTCGACGATGATAAAAAGTACAGATTTATTTTCGTAAAGCCTTCCGATGTCCCGACTTATGTTGAGCACGGAGTCGCCGATATAGGAGTCTGCGGCAGCGATACTTTGAACGAAGAAGATAAAAATATTTATGAAATGCTCGACCTTAAATTCGGCGCATGCAGATTATGTCTTGCAGGCAAGGAAAACGGTCTCAATAAACCTGTTTCCAAAACCCTTATTGTGGCAACGAAATATATCAATACCGCTAAAAAACTTTTCCAGGAAAGAGAAATCAACGTGGAATTAATTAAACTTAACGGTTCTGTCGAACTTGGTCCTATTGTAGGTCTTTCCGATATAATACTCGATATTGTGGAAAGCGGTAAAACACTTAAAGAAAACAATCTTCATATACTCGAAGAGATTTGTCCGGTATCCGCAAGACTTGTTGTAAATAAAGTCAGTCTTAAAACCAAAGCGGAACAAATAAAGCCTTTTGTAAAACTTATAGCGGAGAATATAGAATGATACCTATATTAAATTACGAAAAAGACAATTTGGAAAGAGTTTATTCAAGAACTCAGATAAACAAGCCTGAAATCGAAAAAACCGTTTCGGAAATTATTGCCGATGTTAAACTTAACGGAGACAAGGCTCTTTTTGAATATGAAAAAAAATTCGATGCGGTAGAAATCAATAAAGATAATATCGAAGTTAGCAAGCAGGAAAAGAAGGCGGCTTATCTCAATGTAAAGCCCGAACTTTTAGAGGCAATTAGGGAAGCAAAAAAAAATATTTACCGTTTCCATAAAAAAATAATGAAGCGTACGAAATTCATTTACGGTTGGGGTTATAAATTAGGCTCGGTCATAAAGCCCGTTAAAAGGGCGGGAATATATGTTCCGGGCGGAACGGCTTGTTATCCTTCTTCGGTTTTGATGTGCGCTGTTCCCGCTCTCGTTGCAGGGGTTAAAGAAATCGTCATGGTTTCCCCGAAAATAAACAATCCTTTGACAATAGTAGCCGCTTGCGAATGCGGTATAGAGAAAATTTATAAAGTAGGAGGCGCTCAGGCGATAGCCGCACTTGCCTACGGTACCGAAAGCGTTAAAAAAGTCGATGTAATCGCAGGCCCCGGCAATATTTATGTGGCAACTGCTAAAAAGCAGGTTTTCGGAAGCGTCAATATAGATATGATTGCAGGTCCTTCCGAAATATTGGTGATTGCAGATTCAACGGCTAATCCCGTACTCGTTGCAGCCGATATGCTCTCGCAGGCTGAACACGATGTGCTTGCCGCAAGTATTCTTATAACCGACAGCGAAGAGTTCGCAAAAAAAGTTTCGGAACAAATCGATATCCAATCTTCGCAGCTTGAAAGAAAGGAAATTATAGAAAAATCCATTAATGAAAACGGAGCGATAATTATCGTTAAGGATATTATGCAGTCCGTTAAAATTTGTAATAAAATTGCGCCTGAACACCTTGAAATTATTTCGGAAAAACAAAATGAAATTTTCGATAAAATAAGAAATTGCGGCGCTGTGTTTATGGGAAGTTATTCGTCTGAACCGTTGGGTGACTATTTTGCAGGACCGTCACATGTGCTTCCCACAAGCGGCACGGCAAAAAGTTTTTCGGTACTCAGCGCAGATACTTTTACTAAAAAAATAAGTTACATAAAATATTCGAAGAAAAAACTTCAAAAATGTAAGGACAAAATTATAAATATTGCAAAAACCGAAGGATTAACGGCTCATGCCGAAGCGATAAACCGCAGATTTATGGAGGATGAAAATGAGATTAACTAATTCTAACAGAGAAACAAGAGAAACAAAAATTAAATTGAGTTTAAACCTTGACGGTAAGGGTAAATACGATATTGCAACAGGTATCGGCTTCTTTGACCATATGTTACAACTGTTTGCCGCTCACAGCGGATTCGATTTGCTCGTGACTTGCGAAGGGGATTTGGTTATTGACGGGCACCATACCGTTGAAGATGTTGGTATCGTTATGGGTAAAGCTTTCGCTCAGTGCATCGGGGACAAATGCGGAATAAACAGATACGGCAGTATGACTCTTCCCATGGACGAGGCACTCGCTACTTGCACAGTCGATGTTAGCGGTAGACCGAATCTGTTTTTCAATGCCGACATTACCGGTAAATGCGGAAGTTTCGACGCAGAACTTCTCGAAGAATTCTTGCGTTCGTTTGTTAATCACGCAGGTATTACTCTTCATGTTAAATTACATGCCGGTACCAACACTCACCATAAAATAGAATGTATATTCAAAGCTTTTGCAAGAGCTCTTTCGCAGGCTGTCAAAATCGTAGGTAACGAAATACCTTCCACAAAAGGAACCCTTTAATGATTGCTTTACTCGATTACGGCGCAGGGAATTTAAGGAGCGTACAGAAAGCATTTTCGCTTTTCGGTTATGAGGCTTGCATTACCTCCGATAAAAAAATAATCGAAAACGCTTCTCATATATGCCTTCCCGGAGTCGGGGCTTTCAAAAAGGGTATGGAAGGACTTAAAGAAAACGGTCTTGACAAGATAATAAAAAATGAAATAAAAAAGGGTAAACCTTTTTTAGGAATCTGCTTAGGTATGCAAATGTTATTTGAAAACAGTTACGAAGACGGATTCTGCGAAGGTCTCTCTTTACTCAAAGGCAAAGTCGTAAAATTCGACAATGGCGTTAAAATTCCTCATATAGGCTGGAACGATATTGATATTATAAGAAAAGAACCTCTTTTTAACGGTCTTAATAATTGTAAAATGTATTTCGTTCACAGTTATTATGTGGATACTTTAAAAGAAAATATTTCCGCTGTTTGCGAGTATTCACGGCCATTTGCGGCTGCGGTACAAAAAGATAATATTTTCGCAACTCAGTTTCATCCTGAAAAATGCGGAAAAGAAGGATTGAAAATATTGAAAAATTTCGGAGGTCTTAAATGATACTTTTTCCGGCAGTCGACATTTTGGACGGTAAAGCCGTAAGGCTTTATCAAGGTAATAGAAATAAGGTTACCGTTTACGGAGACCCTGTCGAACTTGCGGACAAGTGGCAAAGTTTAGGCGGTGAATATCTGCATGTGGTAGATTTAAACGGCGCTTTCGATAAAGACTGCGAAACTAATTGCGAAATCATAAAAAAAATAGTTAAGCAAAGCAATATTCCCGTCCAACTTGGCGGCGGAATCCGCTCAATGGACAGAATTTCCATGTATATAGAAAAGTTAGGTATTTCAAGAGTCGTTATAGGAACAAGCGCAATTTTAGAACCTAACTTTATTAATCGTGCGGTAAAAAAATACAAAGATAAAATAGCGGTAGGTCTCGATTGCAAAAACGGTAAAGCCGTTGTAAAAGGTTGGGTTGACACTACCGATTTTACAGGCATAGAACTCGGTGTTAAAATGGCGGAAGCCGGAGTTAAAACTATTGTGTATACCGATGTTTCAAGAGACGGCGCTATGACCGGCGTCAATGTAGAATCTACAAAAGCATTACAGGATGCAACAGGTATCGATATAATAGCAAGCGGCGGTGTCGCAAATATCGACGATATTATAAAGCTAAGAAATAAAAACATTTACGGGGTAATCCTCGGTAAATCGATTTACTGCGGTAATCTCGATTTTAAAGAAGCGCTGGAGAAATCTAAATGCTCGCAAAAAGGATAATTCCGTGTCTTGACCTTAAAGAAGGCAAGGTTGTAAAAGGAATAAATTTCTTAAATCTTATAGATGCGGGAGACCCTGTCGAAACGGCAAAACGCTATAACGAGATGGGGGCCGATGAAATTGTTTTTCTCGATATTACCGCTTCTTCCGACGCAAGAAATATAATGCTCGATGTGATTTCGAAAGCAGCAGAAGAAGTTTATATTCCGCTAACTGTCGGCGGGGGACTCAGAACCGTGGACGATATAAAAAAAATTCTGAGAGCGGGTGCGGATAAAGTTTCCGTAAATTCGGCGGCAATCAAAAATCCGAATTTAATTTCGGAAGGCGCAGAACTTTTCGGTTCTCAGTGCATTTGTCTTGCTATCGACGCTAAAAAAAATAAAGACGGTAAATATAAAGTTTATCTTAACGGCGGAAGGGTAGAAACAGAACTCGACGCCGTAGAGTGGGCTTATAAAGGTCAGAGTTTAGGCGCAGGGGAAATTCTTCTTACAAGTATGGATGCTGACGGAACAAAAGACGGATACGATTTAGAGCTTACAAAAGCCGTGAGTTCTGCCGTAAATATTCCCGTTATCGCTTCGGGCGGCGCAGGAAAACTCGAAGATTTTAAAACAGTTCTGACCGTCGGCGGAGCCGATGCCGCTTTGGCTGCTTCGCTTTTCCACTTTAAAGAACTCACTATTGAAGAAGTTAAAAAATATCTCGCAAAAGAAGGCGTGCCTATAAGGCTTTAAGGAGGATACTATGGATATTATAAAAACTTTGAATTTCGATAAAAACGGTTTGATATGCGCTATCGCTCAGGACGCTTTGACCGGTCAGGTGCTTATGCAGGCTTATATGAACGAGGAAGCCGTTAAAAAAACTTTGGAAACCGGTTATGCGCACTACTACAGCAGAGAGCGCAAAAAACTTTGGAAAAAAGGAGAAGAAAGCGGTAATGTTCAGAAAGTGCTTACCGTTACCGCAGATTGCGACAGCGATTGCCTTCTTTTAAAAATAGAACAAAAAGGCGTAGCTTGTCATACAGGCGAATATTCTTGCTTTCATAAACCGGTAAAATGCTTCGAAGAGCCGGAAGGAGTGGATATAGTTTTCAATCTCGAAAAGGTTATCGCTGACAGAAAAGTCAATCCCGGCGAAGGTTCTTATACAAATTATCTTTTTGCTAAAGGTACCGATAAAATATGTAAAAAAGTAGGCGAAGAATCTTCCGAAGTTATTATTGCAGCTGTCAACAATAACAATGAAGAACTCGTTATGGAAATTTCAGATTTAACCTATCATATTCTTGTGCTTATGCAGGAAAAGGGTATAGAACTCAAAGAGGTATTCAAAGAACTTAAAAAAAGAGAGGGAAAACCTGCTGCCGCAAAGTATAAAATAAATAAAGATTAGTCGGAATTTATATTTGTAAACGGAAAAATCAAGGGTTTTTTTACTCAGAATAAATTTCAGTTTAAAAACAGTTGATTTTTTCCGTTCTATTTGATATATTTATAAAGCATTTAAAAAGGGAGTTTAGCTCAGCTGGGAGAGCATCTGCCTTACAAGCAGAGGGTCATAGGTTCGAGCCCTATAACTCCCACCATGATAATTATTAACAATTAATTTTATTTTGCATATTATGGTTAATAATTAATCTGTTTGCGGGAGTGGCTCAGTGGTAGAGCGTCGCCTTGCCAAGGCGAATGTCGCGAGTTCGAATCTCGTTTCCCGCTCCAATACGGCGCTATAGCCAAGTGGTAAGGCAGAAGTCTGCAAAACTTCGATTCTCCGGTTCAAATCCGGATGGCGCCTCCAATATGCCGAAGTGGCGAAATCGGCAGACGCAAGGGACTTAAAATCCCTCGGTGGTTTACACCGTACCGGTTCAAGTCCGGTCTTCGGCACCAACTCGGAGCAAAGGCAACTTTGCTCCATTTTTTTTGTCGGAAGAATTTTCGCTTAATTTTTATATTTCGAGTTTTCAAAAGGTCAATTAACTTTATATGGAAAA
>CASFOZ010000006.1 GCA_949296455.1 uncultured Eubacteriales bacterium | reverse complement strand
CCACCTGTTCTCATACCGAACACAGAAGTTAAGCCCTTCAGCGCCGATGGTACTTAGTTGGAGACGGCTCGGGAGAGTAGGTCGTTGCCGGATTTTATTCCTCAATAGCTCAGTCGGTAGAGCATGCGGCTGTTAACCGCAGGGTCGTTGGTTCGAGTCCAACTTGGGGAGCCAAGAGAAAGCATAACAAATAGTTATGCTTTTTTTGTTTTAAAATAGTATATAACCAACGAGCCTGCGATGAGAGAGCGAAGAGAACGAACAAAGGGCGCGACGCGTTAAGCGAAAAGCATAGTATGCTTTTCGTAGCCAAAGCGGTCAAGGGCTATGCCCGCAGACTGGACCGTTGGTTCGAGTCCAACTTGGGGAGCCAAGTGTGATGGTCTATAAGTCTTTTCTTATAGACCATCATTTTTGTATTTTTAGGGGAATTTTCGCCCCTTTTTGAGCAATTTCATAGCAAATCACCAGACCGAGTAACGGAGAACCCGTTGCTCGGTCTTTTTTATGCCCAAAAAAAGCGTGATTTCACACTTGAAGTCTGTCGGACGATAAGCACCGTCCAACAGGACTTGAATATATTTTAATTTTCACACTTAATTTATTTAGAAAAATATTGACTTAATTTTTCGAATATGATATCATAAATTCATAATACTATGATATCACTTTGGAGAAATGATTTATGAATAATACTAAAACTCCAACTGCCGAAAAAAAGATATTTCCGCTACGACTACCGCCTGACTTATATAAGAAGGTGAGAAATGAAGTGCAAAAGGAAAAAGATAAAGGCAATTATGCTTATAGTATAAATGATTATTTAACAGAAGTTATTAAAATTGCGACGGAGAAAAAGACTAAATGAATAGATATAGTATAATTGAATGCATTGGCGAAAAATATCATGTTGGCAATACAGAAACTGGCGAGTTTAGTTATGCGAAAGCATTAAAATTGGTCGGTAAAGATATAAAAGATTATCAAAAGGCTGCTGTAGGAACAAAGCATCAATATTTAGATATCCGTTTTGAGAATGAACGCCTAGCAATATTGGTTGAATGCAAAAGTAAATTTAGCAGATGGGATAAAGCGAAAATTCAATCTCAATTACAAGATTATGTTCGTTATGAAAAGGCATACTCAAACAAAAAAATAGTAGCTATTCTTGCCGAAACCGAAGGTAACGATATTTGGGTCTGGTTCGGTCAATCCGTTATAATTGATGACGCCCACAAGGTTACTGCTGAAAGAGTATTGCGTTCGTTCAAAGAATATGAGGACCTTTGTTTTGGAAAAGTCAATGACAAAATTAAGGTTGTTGATTCGATAAAATCTCTAAATGAGAAACTCCATTCCGACGGGATAAATGAAAAACTGCGCAGTCAATTTGTGGGAACATGTCTACTAGCATTAAAAAATGGTTTAAATTATGCAAATATCAAAGAGACTTTGGATCCCAAAACCGGAAAAACTTTATTGCCTGAAAAAATTATTTTAAGGGATATAAAGAATATTCTTGAGGGGTTACTTACAAAGAGTGGAAGTATAGATTTAAACAAAGCAGGAAAGTTAACAATTTTAAATAACAAAGTTCTTGATGACCAAGATGTAGAAAGCCTTACATATGACGAATTAAAAGATATATTGACATATATAGATGACAATGTAGTCCCATATATTAACGATAATAGCACTGCTGGACAAGATTTGTTAAATCTGTTTTTTACTACGTTTAACAAGTATGTGGGAAAGTCGGATAAGAATCAGGCATTTACTCCCGATCATATTTGTGATTTTATGAGTAAAGCGGTTGGTGTTAATAAAAACTCAAGAGTATTAGATCCATGTTGTGGAAGCGGTGCATTTCTGGTTAGGGCTATGACTGATGCTATGGATGACTGCGATACAGAGGAAGAACGTAATGCAGTTAAGAAAAATCAAATATTTGGTATAGAGTATGAAGACGGTGCATTTGGACTTTCTTCAACAAATATGTTAATTCACGGCGATGGTAATTCTAATGTAATACAAGCCTCAATGTTTGAACGTGGCAAATGGATTGAAGAAAAAGATATCAATATTGTTTTGATGAATCCGCCATACAATGCAACTAAAAAGTGCTGCAATCCTGATTATACTAAATGTTGGAGCGACAAACAAAAGGAGGATCCATCTAAAGGATTGCACTTTGTTGAGTATATTGCTAAACATGTTTCTAAGACTGCCAAAATAGCAGTTTTATTGCCTATGCAAGCCGCAATAGGAAATAGTAGTGAGACAAAAGAGTTTAAGAAAAAGATGCTTGATAGTTATACCCTTGAAGCAGTTTTTTCATTGCCTAACGAAATGTTTTATCCGGGAGCGTCTGCAGTAGCATGTTGTATGATTTTTGATTTAACGCAAAAACATGAACGTGCGAACAAAGCAACATTTTTTGGATATTATAAAGATGACAAATTTATAAAAAGGAAGGGGCTTGGTCGAGTTGAAAAAACAGATGTTAATGGTAATAGTCTATGGGCAAAAGTAAAGGAAACGTGGCTTGAGTTATACAAGAACAGGAAAGAAGTTCCCGGGCTATCTGTTATGCACAAAGTAACGTGGAAAGACGAATGGCTTGCCGAAGCCTATATGGAAACGGACTATTCCACGCTTACGCAACAGGATTTTCAGCAAACGATAAACGATTATCTTTCATTTTTAGTTAAAGAGGGTACCGTATATGAATCTTAATACAGAAAAATGGATAGATTTTCAAATTGAAAAGCTATTTAATGTCGAGGCGGGAAAATACTATTATAGTGATGAATATTCCGAAGGGGATACCCCATATTGCTCTGCTTCAGCTGAAAATAATGGGGTTGCTAAAAAGATAGATTTGTTAGCAGATTTTGAAGGGAATAAGATTATTACTGGAAAAGTGGGATGCACAACTTTTTATGAGCCTATGCCATTTTGTGCTACAAGTGATGTTAATGTTTTGACGGCAAAATTTGATATGACGCCAGCAATTGGTTTATTCATTGCAACAGTAATAAACAAAAATGAAAACTATCGTTGGAATTATGGCAGACAATGTAGAGTAGGAAACACGAAAAAAATTACAATTAAATTGCCTGCCGTCATGCACAGTGATGGATGCTATGTTATAGACCAAGATAGAAAATACTCAAAGCATGGATATATTCCTGATTTTGCTTTCATGGAGCAATATATTAAGTCGTTACATTATAAAAGCATTACAACTCAAATAAGCAATAAACATGTTGTGGAATTAGATACTTCTTCTTGGAAAAATTTTTATTTGCATAAAGTTTTTAATGCAACGATGGGAAATGGAATTGATGCTATTTCTACAACGCATGAAAATCCCGTATTTAACTATGTTGGTAGAAGTGCAAATAATAATGGCGTAACCGATATAATAGATGAAATAGCTGGAGAAAAGGTATTTCCCGCTGGTGCAATAACATTGCCGCTTGGTGGTAGTATAGGGGCTTGTTTTCTTCAAACAAAACCTTTTTATACTGCTCAAAATGTAGCGGTGTTGTTAGAAAAAGTACCTTTGTCAATTGCCGCAAAAATGTTTATAGTGAGCATCATTAAAACCGAGTGTTTAATTAAATTTCAGCCATTTGGTCGAGAATTAAATGCCCATTTTAGAAAAGATTTTATTCTTAGATTGCCAGTCAAACATAATAGGGGGAAAATAGAGATTGACAGCAGAAATATTTTCTCAGATGAAGGCTATATTCCAGATTGGCAATGGATGGAAAACTTTATAAAAGAACTTCCTTATAGTGATAGAATATAACCTTTAGGTAAATAAAAGTACTTATCGTCCGACACACTCCCGAAAAGTGCCTTAAAAACGAGATTTTGTCATACATACACAAAAGAAAGCATAACAAATAGTTATGATTTTTTTGTTTTAAAATAGTATATAACCAACGAGCCTGCGATGAGAGAGCGAAGAAAGTTATAATATATTAACAATTTAAAAGTATCAAATAATCAAACTGAAAAATTATAATTTATTTAAATTGATTTTATATTTAAAAAAATTCGATTTTAGAAAAATTTAAAACAAAAAACAAGGCTGATTAAACCTTGTTTTTTTACTGTATATTAATTATTTGACAATTAACTTAAATTACGAATGAGTGCTGCTGAGGACGGTTATTTCAAGGGATGCATTATCTTTGATAAATGATAGTTTATCGTACTGATATTTATTATAACCTGTTGACGACGAGCCTGTTCCTATTGTTTCCGAAAGGTCGTGATAGGTGATTTTTGAACCGTCGCTGCTTTTTACGCCGAATTCAACCCAGTACTGATGGTTTACTACATATTCTATTTCAAGAGTAACTTTTCCGTCTACTGCGGTTACATTATCAAAATACTGATATTCCTTTTCGCCGGAGTCTGCATTGTAATTTGTATCACGGAAATATATATAATATTCGGCATTTTCATCGATTCTGTTTACATCGAATATTACTGTCTCTGTCCATTTTTCAAGTACAAGAGTTTCAGCTACCGTGATTTTAACGATTATTGTTCCTTTTTGAGAAGAGGAATTACCGTTTGTAAAATTCATTGTGAGCCATGTGGTTCCTAAATTGATTTTCGATTGGTCGATACTAACAGTAGCTGAGGTAATAGCATTACCTAACGATGAAGTTTTTTCTTGCACATTTATAGCGCTTACGGGAATTGCGTCTTCGTTGGAAGAAATAATTTCAGATTTTAAAATTGTCATATAATTTGCATTAAAATAAAGTGTCAGCTGAGCCGTTCCGCTTTCCTTTTTAACAATAGTTTTTGAATTTGTTGATGCAAAAGACACAAAAGAACCGCCGTATGAATTTCCGTCCGATAATTTTTCTTCATAATCGCTGAGTTCTGCGCTTAATGTTACATTTTCAGACGGCATCGTAAAGGTATAATTGTTACCGTCTTTAAAACAATCTTTATTGTTGTACTTTACGCCTGATACATATTTATCGGGGTTATTTACTTTTACCGTTACTGTTATAGTATCTGCGAAACTTGCGGAAGTTACATTCGGGGTAAGGGTACAGTCACTGTTTTGAGCTACGGTGATACTGTATTTTTTGGGAGTCTCTTGTTCTGTTTCCGTGTTATTGCAAGCTACGGAAGAAATCATAACCGCAAACAATGTTATTATCGAGATAATAATTAAAATTAAATTTTTTATTTTCATTAAATCACCTGCTTTGAATTGATTTATAATTATATTTTAACATAAAATATAAATTTTGTTAAATTTACTTTTAAATATTAAAAATATATAAAATTATGATATAATCAATTAGGTATTAATATTCAGCGACGCAATAAAAGTTTAAAAAAATATTTATTGCAAAATATAAATAAATTCAAATTAATTCAACGGGTGGAATAATGGAATATAAAATTATAAATACAGATAAATGGGAAAGAGGGAAGATTTTTAAGTATTACATTGAAAAACTTCCCAATGTAATGAGTCTTACAGTCGATATAGATATAACGGAATTATTAGAATTTATTAAAAATAAAAAATTAAAATTTTATCCTTCTATGATATGGCTTGTTTCGAAGGTCTTAAATTCACACGAAGAATTCAGATACAATTGGGATAAAAAAGGCAATCTCATAAAATGGGATTATATTTCGCCGTACTATGCGGATTTTAACAAGGAAGATAAAACATTTGTAAGACTCGTTACCGAATATAACGACAATTTAAAAATATTTCACGATAAATTTATGGAAAACAGGGAAAAATTTAAAAATTTAAGAGGCTTCGATTTAAAAGATATTCCCCTTAATACCTACGACCTTTCGTGTCTTCCGTGGGTCAAATACAAAAGTTTTGATTTGCATGTGTTCGATGACGGAAAATATCTTGCTCCCGGGATAGTTTGGGGCAAGTACGAAAAGCAAGGGGACAGATACATTATGCCCCTTACTATGACGGCTCACCATGCTGTTTGCGACGGATTTCATTTATGCAGATTTTTTAACGAAATTCAGGGTTTAATAAATAAACTTGAAAGTTCAAAAAATGTTGATAGATAAAAAAGTGTAAATAAAAAGTTTGATTTGTGAGTCAAACTTTTTTATTTATAGGTATGAATTATATTTTCGGCAATTTCCCTTTTCGATACGCAGCGATTCATCGCTTGTTTTTCGATATAACGGTGTGCGTCCTGTTCGCTCATTTTGAGTGAATTTATAAGAGTCCATTTTGCGCGGTTGATAATTTTTATTTCGTCCATTTTTTCTTGCAGCGTCATTGATTTTTTTTCTAATCGACGCAGGCGTTCTCTCGTTGCTTTAAGCCAGTCGAGAGCTTGCAGAACATATTGAGGGGATATGGGTTTGCGTATTGAAAAGACTCCGTAATCGCATATTTTATCGTAGATACCTTCATAGAGTTCGCTACGGACGAACATAAGAACGACACAATTTTTATTTACTGAAACATCCATAGAAAACTTCGCTCCGAAATCGTCGGGGAGCGGAGTATTTACAAGTATTAAATCATATGGGCGTTCGGTTATTTTTCTTTGCGCTTCATTTATGCTGACTGCAAAATCGACAGGTTTGTAACAAGGTTCAAAAATAAGAGAATTTATTTGTTCGTTGAATTTTGCGGAAGCGGAAACAATAAGAACGCTGTAAATATGTTCTTTTAACGGCATTTATTTCTCCCGTCAGTCGATGTCTTTGCAATAAGCAGCTAATATCGAATCTGGAATAAAGGTTTTTACGAAATTGCTTTTTTCGGCTATTTGGGCTGCTTCTTTAAGAGAAGAAGGCAGTTTTTCATAATTTTTGAGTTCTTCTTTGTTTATCGTGAAAAGATTTTTGTCGCAAGGTTTGGGAAGTTCGAGTTTGTTTTTTATCCCATCTATTACAGAATATATTATCAAAGAAAAAGCGAGGTAGGGATTGGAAAGAGGGTCGGGGGAGCGAAGTTCGGCTCTTTTGAACTCATCTACTGCCGCCGGTATTCTTATTAATTGCGACCTGTTTTCGCAAGACCATGAAATATAAGCGGGGGCTTTATTGCTTCCAAGTCTGTCGTATGATTTTCGTGTTCTGTTTAAGAATAATGTAATTTCAGAAACATGTTTTAGTATACCTGCTATTGCCTGCGGAAGAATATCTTTATCCGAATCGGATTTTACTGAAAAATTGATATGAAATCCGTTTCCGGGTTGTGTTTCTATAGGCTTTGGAGAAAAGTCTGCAGCTATTCCGTTTCTGTTTACGACTGCCTTTACGACGGAACAAAAAGTGACGGCATTATCGGCAGCTTCGAGGGGAGAAGAATATCTGAAATCTATTTCGTTTTGTCCGGGGCCTTCTTCGTGATGGGAACTTTCGGGATAAATTCCCATTTGCTCTAAAGTAAGGCATATTTCACGCCTTATATCTTCTCCTTTGTCTTCGGGGGCTATATCCATATAACCGGCGTTGTCGTATGTTTCATCGGTCGGATATCCTTTTTCATCGAGTTTGAAGAGATAGAATTCCATTTCCGGCCCGAATTTAAAGGAAAGGTTTTCCCGTTTTGCGTCTTCTACGGCTTGTTTGAGAATGGAACGGGTATCGCCTTCGAAAGGTTTACCGTCGGGATATTTTATGTCGCAGAACATTCTGACTACCCTGCCGTGTTCCGGTCTCCACGGAAGTATTACTAGAGTCGACGGGTCGGGGTGAAGAAAGAGGTCGGAATGGGTTTCGTCTCCGAAGCCTTCTATTGCCGATGCGTCTATTGCAATTCCGTGTTTAAACGCTCTTTGAAGTTCGCTGTCCATAATGGAAATATTTTTTTGTTTTCCGAACACATCGCAAAATGCGAGTCTTATAAATTTAACATCTTCTTCTTGCACGAATTGCAAAACTTCCTGTTTCGAATACTTCATATTTTACCTTCCTTAATTCATTACATACATTTGTTTGTACGGATTTTTGGTATCGGGCGTAATTATAGTAAAAGGAGAATTCATTATCTGTTCTTTATCGGCTCCGAACAACCTGCAAAATTCGCTTATATATTTTTCGAATTCCTTCATATCGTCGGCTGTTGCGGCTTTAACGCTTAAATTTTCAGGGAAGCGCACATTTTTACAATCGGATTTCAATAGCATTTTTCCGCCGTGCATTCCGGTACAAGGGAAGTTACCGACTATTTCGTTCGAGCATTTAAGACCGAGTACTATAATAATACCGCCTGCCTGATATTCGCCCAAAAAACTGCCTGCTTTTCCGCCTATTACTATTGCGGGAATTTTATCCTTGTATTCTTTCATGTGGATACCTGCTCTGTATCCTGCGTTTCCTTTGACATATATCGAGCCGCCACGCATAGCATAGCCTGCCGCATCGCCTATGTTGCCGTGGATTACAATTTTACCGTCATTCATTGTGTCGCCGACGGCATCTTGAGCGTTTCCGTTAACGGTTATCTCCGCTCCGTTAAGATATGCGCCGAGTGCGTTGCCGGGAGTACCGTTAATTGTTATAATTTTATTTTTTAATCCTGCCGAAATAAATCTTTGCCCTAAGCAGTTATTTAATTCGCATATCTTTTCTGATTTTCTGATTTGATTGTTCAAATCAACAAAGTCGTATCCTGTTGCGTTTATTGAAGTCATTATACCACACCTCCGAGTTTTTTTCTACGGTTTTTTTCATCGAATACCGCAAGGGAAGGTTGTTTTTTAAGTATATTTGAATTTAATGAAGATAAAGGTATTTTTTCTCTTATTACGGAAGTATAAATGCCGGCGTTTTCTATGTTTCCTATAAGTATGTATCCTACAAGTTTTCCGTCTTCGAAAAATAACTTTTTTATAGCGTTATCGGATTTTTCTTTATAAACCTTTCCTTTATATATTCCTGCCGTAAGTGCGTGAAGTCCGAAAAATCCTATTGCGTTCATAGGTATAGAGTTGTCGAATTCCTTCACTTGTCCTGCCATATTGACCCCCGCACAGTATCCTTGCATATAAGCATTAGGCCATATCGCTATTATGCTTTTCGTGTCAGAAGACATATTGTATCCCTGTGCACAGTCTCCCGCCGAGTATATATCGGGTACGGAAGTCAACATATTGTTGTCGACAATTATTCCTTTTTCGGTTTCTATTGAAGCGTCGTTTGCAATATTAATATTAGGCTTTACTCCTACCGCCGTTACAAGTATATCGAATTTGATTTGTTTTCCGCTGAGCATTACGGCTGAGTCACCATTAAATTCAGATACGCTGTCGCCTAAAAGAAATTTTATTCCGTTATTTTCCAAATTTTTCTGCATAAGTTTTGCGCTTTCCTCGTCTAAAATGCTTGACAGTATTCTTGTCGAAAGGTCGCACACGGTTATGCTCTTAACTCGTCCCGAAAGACCTTCTGCGCATTTCAACCCAATAAGTCCTGCGCCTATTATAAGAACATCGGAATTTTTATCGATTGCTTTTTCCAATGATATTGCATCGTCTTGCGTCATAAAGCAGAATTTGTTTTTCACCTTTTCGATACCTTTAAAATTAGGGACGAAAGGCGATGAGCCTGTAGCTATGCATAACTTATCGTAAGGGAATAATCCTTTTTCTGTACAAACGGTTTTATTTGTTATATCGATTTTTTTACATTCTTCATAAATAAGTTCCACATTGTTTTCCTGATAAAATTTGTCGCTGCGGTACTTCATTTTCTGAAAATCCGTTTTCTTTTGCAAATAATACGATATCAAAGGGCGGCAATATGCCGGGACCTTTTCCTTGCATAACATAATTATTTTTCCTTCTTTATCTGCACTTCTTATTCCTTCTATGCAACCTACCGAGGCTATCGAACCGCCTATAATAACATAGTTTTTCATATTATCTCTCCTCGTATACTATAGCTTTGTTTGGACAGCCTTTAACGCACGCCGGCATATCCGTAGAATTGTTTATACAAAGTTCGCACTTTTGTACAGCATGTCCGTCGGAAGGTCTTACCGCTCCGTAAGGGCAGACAAGTATACAGGTAAAACAACCTATACATTTATTTTTGTCTATACATACGATTCCGTCCTTTTTGGATAATGCTCCCGATATACAGCTTTTAACACATATAGGGTCTTCGCAATGTCTGCACGATACGGCGTAGGTTATTTTGCCGCTTTCTTCTATATGTATTTTAGGATTTATTTCTACGCCCTTTAAAGCCTTTACCATATCTTTTATTCCGGAATTTGCGTATGCACAGTTGTATTCGCAAAGGTGACAGCCAAGACACCATTCTTCATTTACATAAATTCTTTTCATTCGCCTGCGTGTGAGATACCGAGAATCTCAAGCTCCTTTTCGTTTATTCCTATTCCTCGAAGCATTAATCGGTTGCCTCGAAGGGTTTCTATGGAATTTATTCCCATTCCTCCCATAAGTTCTTTTATTTCGTGCTTCCAAGCCGTCATAAGATTAATAAGTCTTTTGCTTCCGATTTCAGGATTAAGCCGTTTTACGAGTTCGGGGTTTTGAGTAGCGATACCCCAATTACATTTTCCCGTCTGACATGTTCTGCAAAGGTGACATCCTAATGCAAGAAGTGCGGCTGTTGCGACATAACAGGCATCGGCTCCTAAAGCAACGGCTTTTACCACATCGGACGACGAGCGTATGCTTCCTCCGACTACAAGGGAAACATTGTTTCTTATTCCTTCGTCCCTTAATCTCTTGTCGCAAGCGGCAAGGGCAAGTTCGATAGGTATTCCCACATTGTCACGAATACGGGTAGGCGCCGCTCCCGTTCCGCCACGAAATCCGTCTATTGCGATTATATCGGCGCCGCTTCTTGCTATTCCGCTTGCTATTGCGGCTATATTGTGAACTGCGGCAACCTTTACTATTATGGGTTTTTTATAGTCTGTCGCTTCTTTTAATGAATATACAAGCTGCCTTAAATCTTCTATCGAATATATATCGTGATGCGGTGCGGGGGATATTGCGTCGGTGCCTTCGGGAATCATTCTAGTCCTCGAAACATCGCCTACAATTTTCGTGCCCGGTAAATGTCCTCCAATTCCCGGTTTTGCTCCTTGTCCCATTTTTATTTCAATAGCGCAGCCTGCATTAAGATATCTTTCGTGTACGCCGAATCTTCCCGATGCAACCTGTACGACGGTATTTTTACCGTAAACATAAAAATCTTCGTGCAGTCCGCCTTCGCCCGTATTGTAGCAGATACCTAATTTCTCCGCTGCCATAGCAAGGCTTTTATGGGCATTATAACTTATCGAGCCGTAACTCATTGCCGAAAACATTACAGGCATTGAAAGTTCTATCTGTGGGGTAAGATTGTTTTTTAAATTTCCTTTTTTGTCCCTTTCTATAAAAGATGGTTTTTTGCCTAAAAATACCTTTGTTTCCATAGGTTCTCTTAAAGGGTCTATGGAAGGGTTGGTTACTTGCGATGCATTAATTAGTATTTTATCCCAATATACAGGAAAGGAATTAGGATTGCCCATTGACGATAAAAGTACTCCGCCGCTGTTTGCCTGTTTATAAATTTCCTTAATCGTTCCGTCCGTCCAATTTGCATTCTCTCTTAATCTGCAATCGCTCTTAACTATCTTTAACGCCCTTGTAGGACAAAGAGATACGCAGCGTTGACAATTTACGCATTTGCTTTCGTCTGCAAGCATAACCTTGTTTTCCTCATCGTATATGTGTACTTCGTTGGAACACTGTCTTTCGCATACCCGACAGGCAATACATCGGTTAGTGTTTCTTATAACTTCAAATTCCGGATATATAAATTCAACGCCCATTAATGTCACCGTCCTTTACTTTTATGATTACCGCTTCTCCTCCTGCGGGGGAATAAATGTTTTGCGCAAGAGGTTCCATTGCTCTTATTGCGGCTTCTTCGCTTGCTATATAAACCTTGTCTTCATATTCTCCCACAACCATAGAACGCAATTTAAGTCTGTCGTTTAAAGCCATAAGACCGCCTTCAAAGCCTAAAATTATGGAAAACGGACCCGTTACCAAAAGACTTGAAAATACGGTTCTTAAATAGGTGAGTTTTTCTCTTTCCGCACGGGGTTTGTTTTTTATGGTTTTCCAAAACGGTGCGGCTATAACCGACGCCGTTTCATTAAGAGTCAGCCCCTGACGGCGCAGAAGATAATCTGCTATGTATGTAATTACTTCGGTATCTGTCTGCAAATTGCATTTGTATCCGAACATTTCTATAAATCTTCTGTTTGCGTCATAAGAAGAAATTTCTCCGTTATGGACTATCGTATAATCCAAAAGGGCAAAAGGATGGGCGCCGCCCCACCAGCCGGGAGTATTCGTAGGATATCTTCCGTGTGCCGTCCAGCAATATCCTTCGTATTCTTCGAGTTTATAAAATCTTCCTACATCCTCGGGAAATCCTACCGCTTTGAATGCGCCCATATTTTTTCCGCAGGAAAATACATATACTCCTTTCATTTCGGTATTTATCTTTGTTACTATTCTTACCACATATTCCTTTTCGTCCAATTGCATTGACGACAGTACGGAGGAAAGAGGGGATACGAAATATCTTCTTATTATAGGCTCGTCGGTTATTTCGGGAATTTTTCTTGTCGGAATATACTCCGATTTTACGACCTCGAAACTTTCTTTAAGAAATTTTTCACATTCGTCTTTACATATTTTATCGTTACAGAATACATGTAAAGCATATTGTTGTCTGTATTCGGGATATATGCCGTAAGCGGCAAATCCTCCGCCTAAACCGTTGCTTCTGTCGTGCATCGGCTTCATACTTTCTATAATTTTCTCACCGTTCATTCTTTTCCCTTCTTTTGAAATTACGGCGGAAATAGCACAGCCCGACGGGATTCTAACTTGACCTTCTTTTAACATAATATTACCTCGTTTAAAGAAATAAAAAAAGACGCTCACCGAAAGGATAAATCCTTACAATGAACGCCTTTGCTCATTTTTACATATTGTACTCAAATTTTCTGCCTTTGTCAATAGAAATATCGAAAAATGAAAAAATTTTATTTTTTTGCCGAAAAACTATTGACATATCGTTTTCGAGAGAATATAATGTCACATATTGAAAGGCAAAGGTGTCTTTGAGTTTGACTCATTGACACCTTTTTGTTTTTAAACGATTTGATTTCGGTTTATTGCGATATGAAAAGTCTCAAGCCCTTGTTAATAAAAACCGATAAATTTTAAATCGTTACAAAATTTAATAATGAATCAATATAAGGCAATGGCGTCTTTAAAAATTAAAGAGTCATTGTCTTATTTTTTATGGAGGTTAAATTTATGGAAACAGTAACGGAAAAATTCGGTAGTCTTGTATTCGACGACAGAGTAATGAAAGCCAATTTATCGGCAAAGGTTTATCAATCGCTCAAAAAAACCATAGATGAGGGCGCACAACTTGACCTTTCGGTTGCAAATGCCGTTGCGACCGCTATGAAAGACTGGGCGGTTGCAAACGGTGCTACGCATTTTACCCACTGGTTTCAACCTCTTACCGGAATAACGGCGGAAAAACACGACAGTTTTATAACGCCCGCACCCGACGGAAGGGTAATTATGGAGTTTTCAGGAAAAGAACTTATAAAAGGGGAGCCGGACGCATCGAGTTTTCCATCGGGCGGACTTAGGGCAACATTCGAAGCAAGAGGGTATACTACCTGGGATCCGACTTCTTATGCTTTTATTAAAGAAAAGACCTTATGCATACCTACGGCGTTTTGCTCGTTCGGCGGCGAGGCTCTTGACAAGAAAACTCCGCTTCTGCGTTCTATGGAAGCTTTAAGCAAACAAGCTATGAGAATTTTGAAACTTTTCGGAAACGATGATGTGAAATGCGTTCGCACTTCGGTAGGTCCGGAACAAGAATATTTTCTCGTTGACAAAACAATGTACGATAAGAGAAAGGATTTGATTTATACGGGTAGAACTCTTTTCGGCGCAAAAGCTCCTAAGGGACAGGAAATGGAAGACCATTATTTCGGAGTAATAAAAGAAAGAGTAGCACATTTTATGGCAGACCTTAACGACGAACTCTGGAAACTCGGAATACTTGCCAAAACCGAACATAACGAAGTCGCTCCCGCTCAGCACGAACTTGCGCCAATTTACGCAACCACAAACATAGCGGCAGACCACAATCAGCTTACTATGGAAATTATGCAAAAGGTTGCGTTGAAACACGGGCTTGTATGTTTATTGCACGAAAAACCCTTTGCAGGAGTTAACGGAAGCGGAAAGCACAATAACTGGTCTATGGCAACCGATACGGGAATAAATCTTTTGTCGCCCGGTGAAACTCCTTATGAAAACGCACAGTTTTTGATTTTTCTTTGTGCGGTAATCAAGGCGGTAGACGATTATCAGGATTTATTAAGACTTTCGGTCGCAACGGCAGGCAACGACCACAGGTTAGGCGCAAACGAGGCTCCACCTGCCGTAGTTTCTATATTTTTAGGCGATGAACTTACGGCTATATTAGAAGCAATAGAAAGCGGTAAGCCTTATGCCGGTACCAAAAAAACCACCCTTAAATTAGGTGTAGATGTCCTTCCGAAATTCGCAAGAGACAATACCGACAGAAACAGAACTTCGCCTTTTGCCTTTACCGGAAACAAATTCGAATTCCGTATGCTGGGCTCTTCTAACAGTATTTCCTGCGCAAACATTATGCTTAATGCCGCCGTTGCAGAATCGTTGAAGATTTATGCGGACAGATTGGAATGTGCGGAAAA
The DNA here is from genome assembly GCA_949296455.1 of uncultured Eubacteriales bacterium. Lineage (GTDB taxonomy): Bacteria > Bacillota > Clostridia > Christensenellales > CALVMC01 > CALVMC01. The sequence continues at coordinate 67,063 of CASFOZ010000006.1, read as the reverse complement.
CTTTGAGCAGAAACTTCAGGAAATGATTAAAAAGACAATTAAAGACCACAAAAGGATTTTATTTAACGGGAACGGATACGATGATGCGTGGATTGCCGAAGCGGAAAAAAGAGGACTTAAAAATTATAAAACCACTCCGGACTGTATGCCTCATCTTCTCGACGAAAAAAATGTGAAAATGCTTACTTCACATAATATTTTCACGGAAGCGGAATTAAAATCCCGTTGCGAGATAATGCTTGACAACTATTGCAAAACCGTAGTTATAGAAGCAAATACGATGACGGATATGGCAAGAAAACAAATTCTGCCCGCAATCGAAGAATATCTTAAAACAGTTTGCGATACGGCAGTTTCCAAAAAAACTTTTATACAGGACGCTTCCTGTGATTATGAAAAAAAGACAGTTATAAAGCTTTCCGTACTTATGGAACAGATTTTATCGAGAACGGAAGAACTTGAAAGTGAATTGATAAATCTCAAAGTTTTCTCCGATATCGAAAGCGAAAGTTTTGCAATAAGAGACAAAATACTTCCCAAAATGAGTGAACTCAGAGCCGTTGCAGACGAGGCGGAAATGTATACTTCATCGAAATACTGGCCTTTCCCGACTTACGGTGAACTTATTTTCGGAGTTAAATAATAATAATAATTTTCAGGAGAATTAATATGACTACCGAATATTGGTATTTAATCGGCGCAGCTCTCGTGTTTTTTATGCAGGCAGGTTTTGCAATGGTGGAAACAGGGTTTTCGAGAGCAAAGAACGCCGGAAACATTATAATGAAAAACCTTATGGATTTCTGTATAGGAACAGTTGTGTTCATGATTCTCGGTTTCGGACTAATGATGGGTGAGGACGCTTTGTTCGGACTTATTGGTATTCCTAATATGGATTTATGGGCAAACTTTACTTCTTTTATAGAAAGTCCCGAAGACGGTTTTACGACAGCTTCGACCTTTGTATTCAACCTTGTTTTCTGTGCAACGGCAGCCACAATCGTTTCGGGGTCTATGGCGGAAAGAACGAAATTTTCCTCATACTGTATTTATTCGGCGGTAATTTCTCTCATAGTTTATCCTATAGAAGCTCACTGGATATGGGGCGGAGGATGGCTCTCACAGATGGGATTTTATGATTTTGCAGGTTCTACGGCAATACATATGGTTGGCGGAATAGTCGCCCTTATCGGAGCGATTCTGGTAGGACCCCGTATAGGCAAATATGTAAAAGACGCCAAAGGAAAGGTTATTAAGGTTAATGCTATTCCCGGTCACTCTATACCGCTTGGGGCATTAGGAGCATTTATTCTATGGTTCGGATGGTACGGATTTAACGGAGCTGCCGCAACAAGCGTTTCGGAACTTGCTACAATTTTTCTTAATACTACAATAGCTCCCGCTGTCGCTACTTGCGTTACTATGGCGTTTACTTGGATTAAAAACGGTAAACCCGATGTGTCCATGTGTATAAACGCTTGCCTTGCAGGTCTTGTGGGCGTTACGGCAGGATGCGCCGCATTCGATGCGATAGGCTCTACCGTCGTAGGTATAGTTTCGGGAATACTCGTAGTCGCAGTAGTTGAATTACTTGACTTAAAACTGCATATTGACGACCCTGTCGGAGCAGTGGGTGTACACCTTGCAAACGGTGTATGGGGTACGCTTGCGGTTGGACTTCTTGCAAATCCTAACGCTCCTGCTGGACTGAAAGGTCTGTTTTACACGGGGGATTGGTATCAGCTCGGAGTTCAGATTTTAGGGATCGTCTGCGTTGCTCTTTATACCACGGCTTTGATGACCGCTTGCTTCTGGATTATTAAAAAGACGGTAGGTCTCAGAGTTACGAAAGAAGAGGAAATCAAAGGTCTTGACAGTACCGAACACGGACTTTCGAATGCGTATGCGGATTTCGTTCCGGTCAGCGCTCCGTTTGCAGACTTTGCTACGGCAGATACTATTGTAGTGAGCGGAGACACCCCTGTTGCCGAAGCAGTCGAAGTCAAAAAGGTTGATACTTTACCCAAAAGCAAAAAATCAAAATTCACTAAAATCGAAATTATCTTTAAAGAAGAAAAACTCTATGCTCTTAAAGACGCAATGAGTAAACTCGGAATTACGGGAATGACCGTTTCCCATGTTATGGGGTACGGACAGCAGCAGGGCAAAACCGAATATTACAGAGGCGTTGCCGTCGAAACCAATCTCCTTCCGAAGGTTCAGGTGGATATTGTCGTAAGCAAAGTTCCTGTAAGAGATGTAATAGAAACGGCAAAAAAAGTGCTTTATACCGGCCATATCGGTGACGGAAAAATATTTATTTACGATGTAGAAAACATTGTAAAAATCCGTACCGGGGAAGAAGGTTACGAAGCTTTACAGGATGTCGAATAATATTTTGAATAATTCAGTTAAAGAAATTTTGTGCTACGGAGGCAGATATGTGCGGAATAATGTGTTATTGCAGAAAAAATGCCGATTGTGAAATCTTTAAAAAAGGCTTTGAAAAAACCGTTTCAAGAGGACCTGACGATACAAGAATCATAGAACTCGACGACGGAATAATGGGTTTTCACCGTCTTGCCATAATGGGTCTCAACGAACTCGGTATGCAGCCGTTTGAATTTCAAGGGAATTATCTTGTTTGCAACGGAGAAATTTACGGTTTTAAAAAATTAAAAGAAGAACTTATATGCAAAGGGTATTCTTTTGCAAGCGATTCCGATTGCGAAATTCTTCTTCCGTTGTACAAAGAGTACGGAACAGATATGTTTAAAATGCTCGATGCGGAATTCGTCTGCGTGATTTACGATAATAAAAACAGAGAATTTATCGCAGCAAGAGACCCGATAGGAATAAGACCTCTTTATTACGGCTATGACGGGGAAGGTAACATTATATTTGCAAGCGAGCCTAAAAACCTTGTAGGTCTTACCGATAAAATAATGCCTTTTCCGCCCGGCCATTTTTACAGACAAGGAAAATTTATCTCATATTGCGATATAACCAAGGTGGAAAGCGTTTGCTTTGACGATACCGATACGGTTTGTAAAAATATTAAAGACAAATTAATAAAAGGTATTCAAAAAAGGCTTGTTGCCGATGCGAAAGTGGGATTTTTGCTTTCAGGCGGACTCGATTCTTCTCTCGTGTGTGCTATTGCGCAAAAAGAAAGTCAGGTTCCTATTAAAACCTTTGCAATAGGTATGAACACGGACGCAATAGATTTAAAGTATGCAAGACAGGTTGCCGATTATATTAAAAGCGACCATACCGAAGTCATTATCGATAAAAACGATGTTCTTGCGTCTGTAAGAGAAGTTATTTACAATCTTGCAACTTACGATATAACCACGATAAGGGCAAGTATCGGAATGTATTTGCTATGTAAGGAAATACATAAAAACACCGATATAAGAGTTCTTTTGACAGGTGAAATTTCAGACGAACTTTTCGGGTATAAATACACTGATTTCGCACCTTCTTCAAAGGCGTTTCAAGCGGAATCGGAAAAAAGGGTGAGAGAACTCAATATGTACGATGTTCTAAGAGCGGACAGATGTATATCCTCAAATTCCATCGAAGCAAGGGTGCCTTTCGGCGATATAGAGTTTGTCAGATATGTGCTCAGCATTGACTCTGAAAAGAAAATTAATAAATACGGTAAAGGAAAATATCTTTTAAGAAAGGCTTTTGAAGGCGATTATCTGCCCAAAGAAATACTCTACAGAGAAAAAGCTGCATTTTCGGATGCGGTAGGTCATTCTATGGTCGATTTTCTTAAAGAATATGCGGAAAAACTTTATTCCGATATCGAATATGAGAGCAAAAGAGAAAAATATTCACACGCACGGCCTTTTACAAAAGAATCTTTGTGGTACAGGGAAATATTCGAAGAATTTTATCCGTCACAAAGCGATATGGTAAAAGATTTCTGGATGCCTAATAAAGAGTGGGAAGGCTGTAATGTAAACGACCCGTCGGCAAGGGTTCTTTCGAATTACGGAGAAAGCGGCAAATAGTATTTAAAATTTAAACTCAGGTTAATGAGTTAAATCGGTGAAAAACAACTTGAATTATTAAATTTATTCTTTTTAATAGAGGTGTTTTATGACTAAATTTATATTCGTAACAGGCGGTGTCGTTTCGGGACTCGGAAAGGGAATAACCGCAGCTTCGTTAGGGAGACTTCTTAAAGCCCGTGGTCTTAAAGTCGCCGCACAGAAATTAGACCCTTACATAAATGTCGACCCGGGCACAATGAGTCCTTATCAGCACGGTGAAGTTTATGTGACAGAAGACGGTGCGGAAACCGACCTCGATTTAGGTCATTACGAAAGATTTATAGACGAAGATTTGAACAGATTCTCAAATCTTACAACAGGAAAGGTTTATTGGAATGTTTTAAATAAGGAAAGACGAGGAGAATATTTAGGTTCCACCGTCCAGGTTATTCCTCATATTACCGACGAAATAAAAGAATTCGTTTACCGTGTAGCAAAACAAACCGACGCAGATGTCGTTATTACCGAAATAGGCGGTACGATAGGCGATATAGAAAGTCAACCTTTTATAGAGGCAATAAGACAGATTTCTTTGGAAGTGGGCGAGCACGACAGTTTATTTATTCATGTTACTCTTGTTCCGTATCTGAAAGGGTCTCAGGAACACAAATCCAAACCGACGCAGCACTCCGTAAAAGAACTTCAAGGTATGGGAATTAATCCCGATATAATAGTTTTAAGAGCCGATGAACCTATCGAAAAGGATATATTTAAAAAGATTGCTTTATTCTGTAATGTAAAGCAGGATTGTGTAATAGAAAATCTTACCTTGCCGAATCTTTACGAGGCGCCTTTGATGCTTGAAAAATTCGGGTTTTCGTCAATAGTTTGCAGAGAACTTGAAATAGATTCCCCTAATCCCGACCTTACCGAATGGCAGAATCTTGTTGAAAACATTAAAAGTTTAAATAAAGTCGTATCTGTCGCTGTCGTCGGAAAGTATGTTAAACTTCACGACGCATATCTTTCGGTTGCGGAAGCCTTGCGTCATGCAGGTTATGCATGTTCGGCAAAAATAAATATTAATTGGATTGATTCCGAAAAACTCAATGAACAAAATATTAAAAAAGAGTTATCTTCTTGCGACTGTATTCTTGTCCCCGGCGGATTCGGCGAAAGGGGAATAAACGGTATGATACTTGCCGTAAAGTATGCAAGAGAAAACAATATTCCCTTTTTGGGAATATGCCTCGGAATGCAGATTGCCGTAATAGAATACGCAAGAAACATATTGAATATAAAAGATGCGAACTCGGGAGAGTTTGACGAATTATGCAGGAACAAAGTCATAGATTTTATGCTCGGTCAGAGTGACGATATCGATAAAGGCGGAACTCTGCGTTTGGGAAGTTATGATTGCGTAGTTCAAAGCGGTACCGTTCTTGAAAGATGTTATAAAGTTAATTCCGTAAAAGAAAGACACAGACACCGCTATGAATTCAATAATGATTACAGAGAGAAATTCCAAAACGGAGGAATGACTCTTTCGGGAATATCGCCCGACGGAAGACTTGTAGAGGCTGCGGAAATTTCAAAAAACGACTTTTTTATCGGTGTACAATTTCACCCTGAGTTTAAAAGCAGACCCAATAAAGCGCATCCGCTTTTTAAATGTTTTATAGAAACTGCCTTAAAACAGAAGGAAAATAAACATGAAAACTGTAAGTAAAAGGAGATTCGATTATGCACTTTACCAAAATGCAGGGAATAGGTAACGATTATCTTTATGTTTACGGAGAGGTCCCCGAAAATATCGAAGAACTTTCCGTTAAACTTTCCGACAGACACTTCGGTGCAGGTTCGGACGGTATGATTTTTATTTCGCCCTCTTCCGTTGCGGATTTTAAAATGAGAATATTCAATGCCGACGGCAGCGAAGCAAAAATGTGCGGCAACGGAATAAGGTGCGTAGGCAAATATGTTTACGACAAGGGGCTGACCGATAAAAAGGAAATAACAGTGGAGACTTTGTCGGGAATAAAAAAACTCTTTCTCAGCGTTGTTTACGGAAAAGTTAATTCCGTTTCCGTGGATATGGGAAAAGCCGAATCTTACGATAAAAAAATTATCGATGTAAAGGGCAGGAAAATTTCCGTCATTCCCGTTTCCGTCGGCAATCCCCATGCCGTGACTTTTGTGGATAATGCCGAAAACGAGCCTATTTTCGAGTTAGGTCCTATAATAGAAAAAAACAAGATTTTTAAAGACGGAGTCAATGCCGAATTTGTTCAGGTTATAGATAAAAACACCCTTCGTATGCGTGTATGGGAAAGAGGCAGCGGTGTTACATTGGCTTGCGGTACGGGTGCTTGCGCTTGCGTTGTTGCGGCTATAAAAGAAAATTATGTTAATGAAAACGAATTCGTTACCGTAAAGCTTGACGGCGGTAATCTTAAAATCAAGGTTGACGAAGGCGGCAGCGTAATTATGGAAGGGCCGGCAAAATTTGTTTACGAAGGAGATACGTTATGATAAAAGTCAATATGAATTACTCTAATCTCAAAGATTCTTACTTGTTTTTTCGCATAGCCCAAAAAACTAAGGAATACTTAAAAAACAATCCCGAAAAAAAATTATTAAGGTTAGGGATAGGGGATGTTTCGTTGCCGCTTTGCGGTGCCGTTATTAAAGCCTTGCATGAAGCTGTTGACGACCAGGCTTCAAAGGAAACATTTCACGGATATATGCCCGAATGCGGAGCCCCGTTTTTAAGAGATACAATATCCGAATATTACAATAACCGTGGCGTCGGCATCGAAAGCGACGAGGTTTTCGTATCGAGCGGTGCAAGCGATGAACTCGGGGATATATTGGATATTTTTGACCGTAGCAGTTCGGCTCTTGTTATAGAACCGTCTTATCCTGCCTATGTAGACGCTAATATTATGGCGGGAAGAAATATTGTTCATCTTAATTCCGACAAAAGTAACGGATTTTTACCTTTACCCGATAAAAATCTTAAAGCCGATTTGATTTATATTTGTTCTCCTAACAATCCCACGGGCGCAGTCTATAACAAGGAACAGTTGAAAAGTTGGGTTGATTTTGCAAACGGAAACGGTGCGATAATCCTTTTCGATGCGGCTTACGAAGCCTTCATAGAAGACGAGGAACTTCCGCACAGCATTTTCGAAATCGAAGGAGCAAGAACATGCGCAATAGAAATTTGTTCCCTTTCGAAAACTGCGGGCTTTACAGGAACCAGATTAGGTTATACCGTAATCCCCAAAGATTTGAAAAGAAACGAAATGAGTCTTAATTCAATGTGGGTCAGAAACAGAACTACAAAGACTAACGGAGTATCTTATATTATCCAAAAAGGGGCAGCTGCCGTATTCGGCAGTGAAGGTCGGAAACAGATAAAACAAAATATAAAATTTTATAAAGATAATGCCGAAATTATAACCAAGGCATTAGACGAGATGGGTATATGGTATACGGGCGGCAAGAATGCTCCGTATATATGGATGAAATGTCCTGATAAATACGGCAGTTGGGAATTTTTCGATTTGCTTTTAAATAATGCTCAAATTGTGGCGACACCCGGAGAAGGATTCGGAAAGTGCGGAGAAGGTTATATCAGATTTTCTACATTCGGAAGCAGAGAAGATACCTTAAAGGCAAGTGAAAAATTAAAAGAACTCTTAAAAGAAATCAAATAAAAAAAGCCGATATAGTTTATCGGCTTTTATTTAAAAATTCATTTAAAACGGTTATAACTGTTATATTTTAATTAAATATTAACAGCAAATCAATTTTTCAATTTAAAATCGAACATTCTTTTTTTCATTATCAAAAGTGCCGCTATGCTTGCAACAAGTGTAACTGCTTCCGTGACGGGGAAAGACAGCCATATACCTTTTATCTGCATAAACTGTGCAAAGACAAATGCCATGGGAACTATGATAATCAATCCTCTTGAAACGGAAAGTATCTGTGAAAAAAGCGGTTTTCCCGTCGAAGTGAAGAATATAGTTATTATTATATTCAAACCGCTAAAGAAAACCGAGATAAAATACAGTCGTAGTCCTTCTACCGATAATTCTTTAAGCAAAAGGTTATTTTCGCTGTTGAAAATATCCGATATGTTAGCTGCAAGGAAGTAAATCAGAAGATACAGTATAACTGCCGAAACAAAAACCGTTATAAGTGCAAGGAAAAAATAAAACTTTATATTTTCTTTATTTCCTTGACCGTAAGACCTGCTTAAAAGTGGTTGAGTGCCCTGAGCTGTTCCGTTGAAAAATGCGTTTATAACGATTGCGACATTAGCAATAATACTGTATGCCGCAACGGCAGTATTTCCGCCGTGTCTCAGCATTAAAAAATTGAATGCGAAAATAACTATTGATATGGATATCTGGTCCATAAAAGAAGGGAAACCCAAAATGAAATTATATTTTATATGTTTAAATTCCGGTTTTGTTTTAACTAGTCTGAGTCCGCCTTTTTTGCGCAGAAAATGTATGGAAGAGAGAGAAATTCCGATTACCGGCGCAAGAGCCGTGGCAAGTACTGCGCCGAGCATACCGAGTTTTAAAGGAAAGATTAAAATGTAGTCGAGAATTATATTCGATACGCTTCCGCTGAGCGAAGACACTGTTGAAAGCTGAGGACTGCCGTCGTTACGAACAAAACATATCAGAATATCATTGAATATAAAAGCGGGTGCAAAAAGAAGAAGAACCATTATGTAAATATCCGTCATTTCAAAAACCGTTTCGTCGGCGCCGAGCAAAACCGAAATTTCCGAATGAAGAAATATTCCCGTTAAGATAAATATTGCCGAAAATACAACTGCGATATAAAAGGTATTTGTGAATATCTTATTACAGTTTTCAGTTTCGCCGCTGTTTTTCATTATGGTAAATCTTGTTGCGCCGCCCATTCCGAGCATAAGCCCTATACCGTGAATAACGCCGTAAACGGGTACTGCGATATTGAGTGCCGTAAGACCGCTTGTTCCGAGCGCCAAAGATACGAAAAAGGTATCGACAAGTATATAACAGGAAAAACCCAGCATACCCAATATGCTGAGCGAAGTATATTTTAAGTATTCTTTAATTAAAACGCTTTTGTTCATATCCATAAAAAAGCGCCGGGTTAAAATCATCTGACTTTTCCGTCGCAAAATCAATGTTAAATTAACACAAACAAATAATTTTGTCAATTTAGGAAAAAGTTTTTCGGTTTGTGACTTTGTCACATACAATTTTTAATTTCATGCTATATAATAAAATTGTAAACGGAGGTAATAATATGGAACTTATAGTCAATAATGAAAAATGTCCGCAGAATCATCCTTGTCCTGCCGTAAAGGTCTGTCCGGTGAATGCTTTGACTCAGGTTGGAAACGCTGCCCCGACGGTTGATAAAGAAAAATGTATTAAGTGCGGAAAATGTTCGACTTTCTGTCCGAAAAAAGCCATTGTTTTGGAGTAAGGAAGAAGATTAAAGTTAATAAAATATAAAAAATTCGAAAACAAATTATATTAAAGATATTCAAAAACTGAATTATCGAAGGAGATTATTATGGAAGCCGTTAAACTTAACAATACCAATTTCGAAAACGAAGTTTTAAAAAGCGATAAACCGGTACTTATTGATTTCTGGGCGCCTTGGTGCGGACCGTGCAGAATGGTATCTCCCGTAATAGACGAACTTGCAGGGGAGATTGACGGGGCAAAAATTTGCAAAGTCAATGTGGATGAAGAGAATGAACTTGCAAAAACTTTCGGGGTTATGAGCATACCCACGCTTGTAGTAATCAAGAACGGTAAAGAAGTTACGAGAGCGGTAGGCGTAAGACCGAAAGAAGAAATAATTAAAATGCTTAATGTTTGATACCGAAAAAAATTTACTTAAATATTCAGTTCGGAAATTTTAAGTAATTTTATTTTTCCGTTCGAAAGTTCGACGATACCCCTCTTTTCGAACTTTTTGAGAGTTCTTCCCACAACTTCACGAGCCGAGCCGATATAACTTGCTATGGCTTCCTGAGTTACGGGAAGAACCGTTTTTTTGCTTTTAGAATATTCGTCGTAAAGAAAAAGGGCAACTCTCTTTTCGACCGGTAAAAAAAGCATTTGTTCCATTGCCCACATAACGTCGGAAAATCTTTGGCTTGCAACGGTGAGAGCAAAGTTTTCCACTCTTATATCGCTGCTTTTGAGTTTTTCGAAAACATCGGATTTAATAATCAGAATTTTGCTGTCGGCTACTGCGTCGATGTAAACATCGAAGGTAATTTTTTTAAGAAGGCAGGAAGCCGTCATTATGCAGATACCGTTTTCGGTGAGTCTGTATAAGGTAACTTCCTTACCTTGTTCAGACATAAGATAGGCTTTAAGTTCGCCTTCGAGCACTATTATTACGCCTAAACATTCGTTTGTCGCACTGTATATATTGCTGCCTTTTTTATAGTTTTTTACCACATAGCCGCTTAAAAGAAATTGCTTTTCCTCTTGATTAAGATAAGGGTAAAAGGGAAGATTTTTCAAAACATTTTCATAATCGTTTTTTGTTTCCGAATTCATTGTATTTTCCCCGATTTATATAAGATTACCGTCATTAAACGGATTGTAGAATGATTTTTGCGGTATTTTTTTATTTTAAAGATATTTCATTTCCATATATTATTAAATTATAGTTTCGTTGAAATAATATATTTTTTCGTTTACCGTAACGATAAGAGTGTATTCTTCTTTGCCGTCTTTATATTCGGTAATTGAGACAGAAGCTATTGTATTACCGCTTTCAGATACTAAATTGTATATTGCGGATTTGTTTGAAATGTATTCTAATAAGTTATATGTAAAAACCAAAATCTCATTTTCCGTATTATCCGAAATCGTTATAGTACCGTTTTCGACATGACAGGTTATATCGCAAACTTTCGCATTTTCGTAACGGTCTTTCAATTCTTTTGAACAGTGCGTAATTTGTCCTTCTTCAACAGTGCTTTGTATTATAGTGAAATTCCAATTATGGTTTTCGATTTTCACATTATAGCTATTACAGCCGCAAAGCATAAAGGTAAATAAAATTACCGTTACAATTAGAACTACTGTATGTTTTGCCGAAAATTTTTTCATAAAATAATCTCCTTAAAATATTTTATCACAATAAAAAAACAAGGTCAAAGATTAGTTAAAATATTTAAATGTTCTATGGTAAAGGTTTTATTTCGTATTCAGAAAAAATAACGAACGACGGATAAAACGGATTGAATTATCAAAAGGAAAAGACGCCATAATGAAATAAAAAATTCCCCGTCAGGGGAATTTGGTTTTTTAATCGCTTGCTATTTTCAGCATTACCGCTCCTTGCTTTGCCTGGCATAGGGGACAGGTCTCGAAGGCTTCCGTGCCCACTTCCTCGTATCCGCAGTCGTCGCATTTCCATTTTACCGGTTTCGGCTTTTTGTAAAGGGTACCGTTCTTCATTTGTTCGTAGAGCTGCGTGAAAAGTTTTTTATGGCAGCTTTCAACCTGAATAAGGTTTTTAAAAAGATTTGCTATATCTTCAAACCCTTCTTCACGGGCAGTCTTTTCGTATTCGGGATAAATCTTTTTTTCTTCGAATTCTTCGTCTTCTGCTGCAAGTCTTAAATTTTCAAGAAGGTCCCATTTCTCTTTAAAAGGATAACCTGAGCAGATATCTATGTTTTTGATTTCTTCTTTACTCGCCGTTTCTATAAACGAGTACAACATTCTTGCGTGGTTGAATTCCTGATAAACAACTTCGTCAACGAGTTTTGCAAGATATTTATAACCTTTCATTCTTGCTCCGTACTCGATAAATTCGTATCTTGTTCGTGCCATACATTCGCCTGCATATGCTTTTGCAAGGTTCAAATAAGTTTTACTTTTAATAAGTTCCATAGTTTTCTCCTTTTTAAATATTAAACTGATTTTGTCCTTAATTTAAGTTTTTAAACAGTTAAATTTTAAAGAAATTTTTTTAAAAGTATTTAAATTTAAAAATTTATATTGTATAATATAACTAAACGGGGTCTCTCCGATTGAAAGGCACTAAAAAACCAAATAATTGCCTTCAAATAATCAAATAATATTATTAAGGAGGAAAACACTATGAAAAAGATGTTTATCTGTTTACTTGCAGTTATCGTAACGGTAATGCTTGCTGCTACATTCACTGCTTGTAATCCTTCCGGAAACAGCGATAAACTTATGTCGGGCAAAGGCGGGAACGATATTGCCTTTTCAATAGGTTCGTCGGCTGCGATGCTCGGCGATATTCAAAACGACTCTGCGACTAATGTTGCGGTATCTTTTAATGTATCGGAAGGTTCTCTTGTAGCGTCGGAGGGCAGTTTGCTGACCGAAGAAGAAAAAGAGGAAGTTAAACAGCAGCTTTCCGTGCTTGAAAACTTTATAGGCGAAAACGCAATAACTTCAACCGATGAAAAGGTCGAAGCAGACGATACTTACAGCGGAACATATGAAAATCTTCTTACTATTAAAACCAAGGACTTAACAGGCTATGAAATAGTTTATAAACTTTATTATAACCTTACCGAAAAAGGTGAGCCGATAACGAGAAAGGACGGAGGAGAAACCGAAACCATTCAGGCATTCACTCTTGACGGAATAGTAATAAACGGAGAGGCGACCGACGAAATCTATACCGTCAGCGGCGGAAGAACAATCGAGACGGAAACCGAAGGACTTAAAGAAGAAGTCGAATCCAAACTTTCCTTTGTTATAACTCAGACGGAAGGTGAGTATATAAGGTTTGTTCTCGAAGAGGAAATCGAAGGCAGTGAAAGCGAACAGGAATACAAATATTCCTATTACAACAACAATAAATTGGTGAAAGAGTTTTCAATAGAGTACGAACAGGAAAATAACGAAAACGGAATAGAAATGAAAACCTATGAAAACGGAGAGGTTTTTGCCGTTGAATACGAAAAGAAAACTGTAGGCGGAAAAGAGAGAATCGAAGCTGAAATTATGAAAGAAGGAATTTCCCGTGAAATAATAATCACCGTCGAAGGTGACGGAAGCGAAGCGAATCCGTACAGACACATTTACAGATGGGGAGAAACGGATATAGACGAAGACTATTATCATCATCGCCGTTAATTAAAAAATTTGAATTGAATTGAATTTAATTTAAATTAAAACAGGTCAGAGTTTAAAAAAAATTCGAAAACGGAAAGTTAGGCTTTCCGTTTTTCTATTTATAATTCATAGGTTAAAAAATAAAAAAAAACAAATGAAAATAATTGACGATTATAAGTTAAAAAAGTAGAAAAAAAATCAATGAAAATTGTTGACAACAAAAAAATTTTTAAATATAATAAAATTAAGTTCGCATAAGCGAACAAAAAAATTATAAAATATATCAGGTCTTTATTTTTTTGAAGTACGGTTCGCCTATGCGAACAAAATAATTTTTTAAGATATAGTTCGCTTATGCGAACAAAGGAGATTTATGATGGCATTGGCATTTGCGCCCTACGGCAGGGAAGTGACCGTTAAAAACATTTACGCCGATGAAAAAACAAAGAAACATTTAGGGAATCTCGGAATTTTAATCGGGAGCGTACTTACGAGTTATTCCGACGGAAAAGGCGATGTAATCGTCAAAGTAAAGGACGGAAAACTTGCAATAAACAAAGCTTTGGCAATGAAAATTATTGTAGCATAAAGGAGGTTATATGTTGGTAAAGTTAAACGAATTTATCCCTGAGCAGTCGGGCGTTGTAAAAAAAATACAAGCCGAAGGCAAAATCAAAAGGAGACTTTTCGATATGGGTGTAACACCGGGTGCGGTAATAGTTATGAGAAAGACTGCGCCCTTAGGGGACCCTATCGAAGTTAATTTGAGGGGATACGAGCTTTCGCTCAGAAAAAGCGAAGCAGAATGTGTAGTAATGGAGGTGGAAAAATGAGATTCGCTCTTGCAGGAAATCCGAACTCGGGAAAAACCACCTTGTTCAACGCTCTTACGGGCAGTACTGCTCATGTAGGAAACTGGCCGGGCGTTACCGTAGAAAAAAAATCGGGGTACTATAAAAAGCAAGGTGAAAAAATCGAGATTGTAGACTTACCGGGTATTTATTCGCTTTCTCCTTATACCCCTGAAGAAATCGTTTCGAGAAATTATCTTCTCGAAGAAAAACCCGACTGTATTATAAATATAGTAGATTCGACCAATTTATTGAGAAATTTATATCTCACCACTCAGCTAAACGAACTCGATATTCCTATGATTGTCGCACTTAATATGAGCGATGTAGCAGAAAAAAACGGCGATATCATAGATGCGGAAAAACTTTCCGAAGAGTTGAATGTTAAAGCCGTTAAAATCAGCGCATTAAAAGGGTCGAATATCAAAGAGCTTATGGAAGAAGCTTTGAAATGCGCAAAAGAGCCGAAAAAGGGAATCTGCGTTGTAAACGGCGCAACCCTTAAAGGTATTTACAAAGAAGTTTACGAACTTTATGAAAAAGAAAATATCGAAAACCCCGTCTTTCATACCGTGAAAATGATTGAAGGAGACGGTTTGGAAAATCAAAAATTTCCCGATATAGAAAAAAAATGTTCAGAGTTAAAAGAGAAAATCGATACCGGCGACTTCGAGGGCGATTTTGAAGGGGTGGTAGCCGATTTGCGTTATAAGTACATTGATAAGCACTATGAATCTTCTCTTAAAAAAGGTAATATATCGCAAGGAATGACTAAAAGCGATAAAGCCGATAAAGTGCTTACTCATAAAATCTGGGGTATTCCGATATTCCTTCTTATTATGTTTGCGGTGTTCCATTTGACTTTCAGTGAAAATTTGCTTTTCATAGGATATTTTATTCCTGAGGGAAGTTTCGATATTCCGATTTTAGGAACCGACGCAATTAATTCGCCCGGTGTGATTCTTTTTAATATCGTTGACTGGATAACTTCTTCGATAACCGAAGCAGTCGGAGGTGCGATGCCGGAGGGAACATGGTACACAAGTCTTATATGCGACGGACTTTTAAGCGGTGTTTTTTCGGTGCTTTCATTTATACCGCAGATACTCGTTCTTTTCTTGTTCCTTTCAATTCTCGAAGACAGCGGTTATATGGCAAGAGTTGCTTTCATTATGGACAGAGCGTTCAGAAAATTCGGACTTTCGGGTAAGGCTTTTATGCCCCTTCTTATGTGTTTCGGCTGTGCAGTACCGGGTATTATGGCAACGAGAACCCTCGAAAACGAAGGAGAACGCAAAAGAGCCATTTGTATAGCGCCTTTCTTCTCGTGCGGAGCAAAGCTTCCTATCTGGGCGGCTTTTGCAGGAGTGTTTGCTCAAGTTTATTCAGGACTTAATGCCGAACTTATAGTCTTTTCCATGTACTTAATCGGTATCGTTGTTGCTATTGTCGGTGCGCTGATTTTAAAATTAACTGCCGCAAAAGGGGAGACTCCGCCTTTTATTATGGAACTTCCCAACTATCATGCGCCGCAGTTCAAAAATCTTATGTTGCACCTTTGGGATAAACTTAAACATTATATTTACAGAGCCGCAACTATAATTGCAGGCGCAGTCGTGATAATTTGGTTTTTGAGTTCATTTAATTTCGAATGGCAGTTTGTGGAAGACAGCGGGCAAAGTATATTAGGGTCAATAGCAAAATTGTTTACCTGGGTATTCGTTCCTTTGGGCTTTGCCATGGGCGACGACGGCTGGAAATTCGTTGTTGCGGCAATTACGGGACTTATCGCAAAAGAAATGGTTGTATCCACTCTCGGCGTATTTTCCGGTCTCGAAGAAGACGCTTTGGAAATGGAAGCTTCCGATATAGTCTCAACTCCGCTCGGTATTATGATGACGGGTATAGGAGGGGGAGTGCTCGGCGGCGTGGATATAGCGATACCCGCAATGTTCTCGTTTATGTGCTTCAACCTTTTATCGGTGCCTTGTATGGCTGCTGTTGCGGCGGCAAGCGGTGAACTTAATTCAAAAAAGAAACTATGGACGGCGATAGCTTTCTGGATGCTTACGGCTTATTCTGTTTCGCTGTTTGTATTCTGGTTCGGAGTGCTTGCTACCGTGCTTTGGTGGGCTGCGCTTATAGTAGGACTTGTAATAGCTGCGGTTGTTGTGACTTTAGTTGTTCTTTCAGCTAAGCATATTATTAAAATGCCTAAATTCGAGTTTCTAAAAAAATTAAAAAAGAACTCTAAAAAAAGTTCTTAGTCTAATTAAATAAATCAAACCTTAACAGTGTTAAATTTAAAGAAGGGATAAAATGAAAGCATTGGAAATAATAATTATAATTTTTGCAGTAATACTTGTTCTGTTTACGATAATATTCAATATCGTTAGAAGGAAAAAAGGAAAAGGCTGCGGATGTATCTCTCAAAAAGACAAAAACGAAAGTCAAGACAAAAAGAATTGTGCGGCTTGTCCTTATTGCGATTGCTGTGCTAAAAAGAAAAATTCAAATAACGCAAATTCCGATAAAACATAAATCCCTAACCGAAAAACGGCCGTACAAAGTACGGCCGTTTTTTATTTGAATTTAAAATTAATATATCTTTAATCAGCGAGTATGCGATTTTATTATAGTTTTATTTATTTTAATTAATCTGAGAACTTACAATTAATTTTAATTTTTATTAAATTAATCTAACCGCTAATTTGCAGTTATATTTTAATTTAATATAATTTGTTTAATCTGCAAACTCCGCTATTGCAATTTCTATTTTAGTTTTATAAAGCTGTCTTTCGGTTCAGTCAATCTTTAAATTCCAATTACATAATAATTTCGTTAACTTATTTTACCGTATCGTTTCGATTTTGATAAGATTAGTGTTTCCCGTCTGCCCGTTAGGGGAGCCGCCGGTTATGACTATAATATCGTTCTTTTTTACGAGATTGGATTTTTTAGCGGCTTCGATTGCGTGGTAGAAGAGAACATCGATAGAATTGAACTCTTCGCTCATCATAGGAAGAACCCCCCACGACAAAGCGAGTTTTCGCCAGACCTTTTCGTCGGTAGTCATACCGATTATGTTAATGGGCGAGCGGAACCGAGATACCATTCTTGCCGTGCCTCCCGTTCTCGTACAGGCTACGATTACTTTGGCTTTTATGTCTATCGCAACTCCGCAGGTTGAATGAGAAAGTGCGTCTATCGTGTTTTTTATTTTAAATTCGGAATTTTTAAAAGTATGTTCGTAATTAATATTCTTTTCGGCTTCTTCGGCAATTTTACTCATTGTCTTTACGGTCAGTACAGGGTATTTTCCGGCTGCCGTTTCACCCGAAAGCATTATAGCGCTTGTTCCGTCATATACGGCGTTGGCTACATCGGATATTTCCGCTCTTGTGGGGCGGGGATTGTGTATCATGGATTCAAGCATTTCGGTTGCCGTTATAACCCTTTTGCCTATCATTCTGCAAGTCTGTATAAGGTGCTTTTGTATTGCGGGAAGTTCTTCAAAAGGAATTTCAACGCCCATATCGCCTCTGCCTATCATTATTCCGTCGCTTGCGTCGATAATCTCTTCGATATTGTCAACTCCGCTTCTGTTCTCGATTTTTGCTATAAGGTCGATATTTTCGCCGCCGTTTTCTTTTAAAAAATTCCTTACCGCAATAAGGTCTTCTTTTCTCGATACAAAGGAACAGGCTATAAAATCCACATCGTTCTTTATTCCGAAAAGTATATCTTTTTTGTCCTGTTCGCTAAGATATATCTGATTGAGTACCTTGCCGGGAAAACTCATGCTCTTTCTGTCTGAAAGTTCGCCGCCCGCTATAACTTTAGTTACCGCTTCCGTTTTATCAATACTTAAAACTTCAAGTATTATAAGTCCGTTATTTATTAAAACACGGTCGCCTACATTAAGTTCTTTTATCATATTTTTATAAGATACCGATACCCTGTTTTCGTCGCCTTCGATATCTTCGCTTGTAAGAGAAAATTTTGCTCCGTCCTTTAAAAATACCTTGCCGTTTTTAAATGTCTTTATTCTGTATTCAGGACCTTTTGTATCGAGCATTATCGGAATGGGAAGATTAAGTTTTTCCCTGACTTTTTTTATAAGATTGATTTTTTCAAGCTGTTCTTCGTATGTTCCGTGCGAAAAGTTAAGTCTTGCAACATTCATTCCCGCAAGCGCCATATCGGTCAGTATCTTTTCGTCAGTGCAGGCAGGACCTATCGTGCATATTATCTTCGTTTTTTTCATTTGCAAAACCTCCGAATAAAAGTTATTAATATGATAAAATTTTAACCGTCAAAATGCAAGCATATTTTTACATTATCAAGCTATTATTTTATTTATTATTTCCTTATTTTAGTAATTTTATTTTTTAATGTTTAAAAGCCGAATTAAAAAAATTTAATTTATTGTTTGCATAAAAAAACCGTACTTTCATACGGTTAATATTTTTTTTAGTCTTTTCTGCAATCTTTACATAAACATTTAACGGTAAGGTTACAGGATATGACTTTGTTCCCTTCGCTTTCTATTTTTTTATAATCTATAACCTCTTCTGGCAAATCGAAAACCTTTCCGCAATTTTCACAAATCATATGCGGGTGTTGACTCGGAGTTTTATCGAATATGTCCGAGCCGTTGCCTATTGCTACACGGTTAATTATTTTGTCGGCAGAAAGTATATTGAGATTTCTGTAAACCGTGCCCACGGCTATTTTCGGAAGCCTTTTTTTTGCTTCCATATAAATTTCGTCCGCAGTCATGTGTCCTTCGGAATTTTTTAATATGTCTATAATAAGCTGTTTCTGACGAGTCATTTTTACCACCTTTTAATATGATTATATATTTATTTTATTATATTTGTCAATTAAAATTAAGAATTATTATTAAATTTCTTGATTTTATTTCGATTTAGATTTATAATCCCTTATATGGAGGTTTTAATTATGCTTGATAAAAAAATTTATGAACTTATTAACGACCAAATCAACAAGGAATTTTATTCTGCTTATCTTTATCTCGATTTTTCCAATTATTATGAAGAAGCGGGACTTCAAGGCTTTTCAAACTGGTACTATGTTCAGGCTCAGGAAGAAAGAGACCATGCTATGCTGTTTTTAAAATATCTGCAAAATAACGGACATAAAATCGTGCTTAAAGAAATTGCTAAACCTGACAAAGTATTAAAAGACAACTTCACACCTTTAAAAGAAGGTTTGAAACACGAACAGTATGTAACTTCTTTGATAAATAATATTTATTCTGCGGCAACCGAAGTAAAGGATTTCAGAACAATACAATTTCTCGATTGGTTTGTAAAAGAGCAGGGCGAAGAAGAGACGAATGCCGATAATCTTATAAAGAAGATGGAACTTTTCGGAAGCGACGCAAAATCCCTTTATATGCTCGATAACGAGTTAAAAGCAAGAGTTTATACCGCACCGTCGCTTGTTTTATAATAATTTTACCGAATTAAATTATATGCACATATGAACAGTCGAAAATATTTCTTATTTTCGACTGTTTTAATCATAAGCCTTAAATAAATTATTTTTGCTGTTTCAATTAGTAGTATTAAAAGCAGATTGTTTTTGCGGTTTTAATCATAAGCTTTAAATGCAAGGTTTCTACTGTTCAATTAGTAGTTTTAAAAGCAGATTATTCTTGCTGTTTTAATATAAACCTTAAATGCGAGTTATTTTCGTTTGTTTTATTATTAGCGTTGACTTAAAGATTTAAAAATGTTAATCTTTCGTTATGGGAAAAAGCGTAGTAGTAGGTCTTTCGGGCGGAGTGGACAGCGCAGTGTCCGCTTTGCTTTTAAAAGAACAGGGTTATGAAGTAATAGGGCTTTTTATGCGCAACTGGCACGAAAAGGACGAGAACGGAAGATGCACTTCCGACGACGACCTTCGTGACGCAAGGCAGGTTTGCGCACTTTTGGATATTCCTTATTACACAGCCGATTTTGCAAGCGAATATTACGAAAGGGTTTTTAAAACCTTTCTTTCCGAGTATTCGAAAGGAAGAACCCCTAATCCCGATGTGCTTTGCAATAAGGAAATTAAATTCGACGCCTTTTTAAACTATGCTTTAAAAATCGGCGCAGACTTTGTCGCAACGGGACACTACTGCAATGTTTCGCATACAGACGGACACAGACTTCTTACCGCAAAGGACGAAAATAAGGACCAGACTTATTTTTTAAATCAGCTTACCGAAAGACAGCTTGAAAAGGTTCTGTTTCCGGTAGGGAACCTTATGAAAAGCCAAGTAAGAGAAATTGCGGAAAAAAGCGGAATTCCCGTAAGTCAAAAAAAGGACAGTACCGGGATATGTTTTATAGGGGAGAGAAATTTCAGAAAATTTCTTTCGGGATATCTTCCGATGAAAGAAGGGGAAATAAAAACTCTCGACAACCGCACTGTCGGAAAACATAACGGCGTTTTTTATTATACGATAGGACAAAGACGGGGACTAGGACTCGGCGGCGATAAAAGCGGGGTCAACGGAAGATGGTTTGTAATTGACAAAGACATTAAAAATAATATTCTCTATGTAAGTCACGGGGACGAGAGCGCACTGTATAAAAAAAGAGCGATAACCGAAGATTTCAGTTTTATAAACAAAGAATACGAAAAAGACGAATTTTCCTGCTTTGCAAGGCTCAGACACCGTCAGCCCCTTGTAAAAGCCTATGCGACAAAACACAAAAACGGTTACAGCATAGAATTCGAAGAAAAGCAACGGGGTATTACGCCCGGTCAGTATACCGTGCTGTATAAAAAAGACGAAAGGTTCGATAATTTAGTGGTTTTAGGCGGCGGAGTTACCGAAAGAGGGGAAGACTGATACTGAAAAACTTAGGCATAATAAATTTTTTTCAATGGAAGCGACACAGCCTATGGAAGATTGATACTGAAAAATTCAGTATAATAAAATGCCCGTACGGGAAGTGTAGTCGGCGCTTTCGGAAGACTGATACTGAAAAATTTAATATATTAAATTCATTAAAAAATAATTTGCATAAAAAAACTATTCACGAAGAATAGTTTTTTTGTTTTTATAAATTCTGTTTTTTGTGATTTTAAAAACTACCAAGGTTTTCCTCGGAAGAGGGGGCTACAATCATATTATACATTAAGATAAAAAATCCTATTATTATTCCGATTGCAAGTACCATTTCCAAAATTCCGATAAAGATATCGAATGCTTTATAGGTTTTTTCACTTTCCATTTTTTGAATGTTTTCGTCGGGGACATATTCAACGCCTTCTTCTTTGGCTTTCTTTTTTGCCTTTTTTATTTCGGCTCTTTTTGCAAGGGTTAAAGCCGTTCCGTAAATAGCCATTTTAAAGGCGGTAAGCGAATATATGGAACAGAATTCCAATGCGGCAAGAAATACGATTACCATAAGAACTCCTATTCCGAATAACGACGCAAATTTATTCGTTCCGCCGCCAAGAGAGTCTTTTGTCATAAGAGAAGAAAAAAACCAATACTCAATCAAAAAAGCAACCGCCACTATAGCAAGCGAAACCAACAAAATAATCAGTCGTGTTCCTACTTTGCCTTTTTCATACATTCTTATACCTAAACGGTGTCTTGAACTTGCGTTGAAAATCCAACCTAAAAATTTCATTTTCCCCTCCAAAAATCAATTTGTAATTTAAAATCTAATATATATGTTGCATTTTTTAAATACAGATTTTGAATATTCGTTTCAAATATTTTTTTGGTGTACCCGAAAGGATTCGAACCTTCCGCCTTCAGAGTCGGAGTCTGACGCTCTATCCAAATGAGCTACGGGTACACGGTATATTTTAAGTATATATTTTTTCAGTGCAAAAATCAATATAATATTAAATATTTTATTCATATTAAAAACAAAGTAATCATTTATATTATTGACTTATTTTTAACGCCGAATTATAATAATTCAAAAGGGAAATGTCCTATGCCAAAAGTTGAAGGCAGAGAATTACCGTATTATAATTCTCTCGAACGGAAAATCAATTATCTTTCTCATTTATTCGGCGCTCTTTTAAGCGTTGTTTTCAGTGTGTTTATCATTATGAAGGCGTGTGAAAGCGGTAGCGCAATGAAAATTGCGGCGGTTACCGTTTATTGCCTTACCGTTATAAATATGTTCAGTATGAGCACTATCTACCACTATGTCAAAAACGAGGAAACACGCCGTAAAATGCAGAAAATGGACCATATATCGATAAGTATTTCGATAGCAGGTTCTGCAACGCCCCTTTTGCTCTTTGTAGTAGGCGGAACGGTTTCCATAGTTATGGTTTCGTTGCTTTGGGCAATTACCGTTTTTTGTATAATATGTAACAGCATAAGTCCTAAAAAATTTATGGTGGTAACAATTATTTGTTATGTAATAATGGGTTGGATACTTATCGTTTTCGTAAAGGATTTGTATATAGGTCTTACCCCTTTGGGATTTTATCTTTTACTTTCGGGGGGTATTGCCTATACGGTAGGAATAATACCCTTTTCAATGGTCAAACATAATTACGGACACGCCGTATGGCATTTTTTCGTGTTAATCGGAACATTTTTCATTATGGCGTCCATTTATTTTTTCGCAATATAACCGGTTAAAAGTTATATTGAGGGGAGTATATGATTAAACATAAGAATTGGCACAGGCTGGATAATTCGGCTAAAATTTATCCGCTTATTGCAAGCAGAGGTTCTCAGAACCTTTTCAGACTTACGGCTGAAATGAAAAGTCCGGTTAAGCCCGATTGCCTTCAAAAAGCATTATATAAGATTATGCCTCGTTACTCTGTTTTCAATGTAAGTCTTAAAAGAGGTATTTTCTGGCATTACTTTGAAGAACTCGACGGAAGACCTTATGTCGTTGAGGACAGCGACCTTCTTATAAGACCTATAAATAATCTTCAAACCGGCGGATTCAATTTCAGAGTTTCATATTATAAAAACAGAATAGCGATTGACTTCTTTCACGCCATCTGCGACGGCAGCGGCGGATTGGAATTTTTAAAAACCCTCGTTTATCAGTACCTTTTGGAAACGGGAGAAAATATCGACGCTCAGGAATCGGTTATTTTGCCGACTTCGCCTGTCAGACAGGAAGAAGAAGAGGACAGCTTTTTAAAATACGCCGATAACATTAAACTTAAAGACATTAAAAATATAGGCGAACTTAAAGGAAGCGAAGCTTATAAAATTCCCGGTTACCGTTTCGATTTTCCCGGAATGGGCGTTGTACAGGGCGTTACCGATTCCGACGCACTTTTAAAACTTGCAAGAGAAAACAAGGTTACGGTTACCGCCTATATAGGCGCTTTGGTATTGTATTCTATTTATAAAACCAAAATCAAGGACAGTATTCCGAAGGAATCTCTGCAACTTTTCGTTCCGATTAATTTAAGAAAAATTTTTCCGTCGTCAACACTTTTGAACTTCTCTCTTTTTTCGAGAATAGGCTTTAAAATAGACGGCAAAAACCTGACTTTCGAAGATTTTTTAACTCTTTTGACAGAAAGTTTAAAAAGAGACACCAATAAGGAAAAATTAAAAAAACAAATCGACACAACAGTTAAAGCCGAAAAATTTCTGCCCATAAGAATACTTCCTTTGCTTGTTAAACAGGTAGTTTTCAGAATGGTTCAGAATATGTTCGGAAACAAGAAAAAGACGCTTACCTTTTCGAATCTCGGAGTTGTAAAAATACCCGACGATATGAAAAAGTATGTGGACAGATTTACCTTTATGTTAGGGAACAATAAAGACGTTCCTTTATCGCTAACCGTTATAACAAGTTGCTCGGATACGGTAATTACTTTCGGAAGACTGTTAAGAGATACCGATGTTGAAAAATTCTTTTTCCGTTTCCTTGCAGATAAAGGACTCAATATCAAAATATATTCTAATGTTTGGGAGGACGGCGGAAATGAAATGTAAAAACTGCGGCGCTAAAATTTCAAGACACAGTTCTTACTGTATAAGCTGCGGCAATGTCGTGGAAAAATACCGTGCAAAAGACGCCGTCAAAAAGGTTATGGAAGGAATTTCCCGTGATAAAAAACCCGAAAATCAATTATCGGAATCGAACGGTTTAACTCCTTCTTACTGCAAGTACTGCAAAGTGGAAATAGGAGGGGGACTTAATAAATGTCCTCTTTGTCACGAACCGGTTCAGCCTTCGGGCGAGAGTGAAGTCTTTATGAAAAGAAAATTCAGAAAGACGAGGAAGGTTTATTCTTTTACCGTAATATACACTTTTGTCGCCTTTGCCGTTATTGCCATGCTTGCCGTTCTTAACGGATTTTACAGCGATTACCTTTGGTCTGTGCCGGCCGTGATATTGATTTTTTACGGATACCTTTTCGTTAAAAATACAGTGCTTTACAAAGGGTCGGTTTCATGTAAAATATTTTGGCAGACAGTAGTTCTTCTGGCTTTGGCTTCTTCGGTTCTGGCGATTGTTTATGCGCCCGCTTATTTGTACTTTTATATACTGAGTTCAATGTTGATTCTATCGATTGTCATACAGGTGATATTTCTGTTTATTTATCATAAGAGATTACAGGAGTATACTTTATATCTTTCACTGACATGTATTTTATGTTTCGTGCCGATAATCGTTGCTTCCGTACTCGGTTACACTTTTTACGAAATAGTGATTCCTTGCTGCCTTGCGGGGGGTCTTGTTCTTCTTGCGATACTATTTTTTGCAAGAAAGGAATTTGCAGCGCAATTTTCCAAAATATTTCATTTATAGGAGGATTTTATGGACGGAATTTACGCATTCGATTTATGGCTCCAACAAGGTATTCAGGCGATGAGCGGCAGCGGCGGCTTTACCGCTTTTATGGACTTTATGTTCGCCTTTTTTACCTTTTTTTGCGAAGAGCTTCTTTTGCTGCTTCTTTTGCTTATCGTATATTGGACGGTGAACAAAAAAACCGGCGAAACCCTTATGATGGCAATGTTTATGTCAATTTCGGTAAACTCTATTCTGAAAAACATTATAAGAAGACCACGTCCTTTTATTAAGGAAGGGTACAGCGATAAGGTAAGGTTTGTTCAGATAGACAATTTCTTTGTGAACACTACCGGGCTTGGCAGACAGTTTTCTTTCCCGAGCGGTCATGCTCAGCTTGCAGGCAGTTTTTACGGAACATTTATGCTTATTGCAAAAAAGAAATGGGCGTACATAGTCTGTCCGATAATTATTTTTCTCGTTATGCTGTCAAGACCTTATTTGGGCGTTCATTATCCGACCGATGTTTTAGTCGGCGGCGTACTTGGAATGGGTATTGCATTTCTTACAGTTTATCTTGCGAATAAATTTTTCGATAAAAGATATTATATATACGCAGCTTTGATAGTTTTACTTATTATCAATGTTTCCGTTCCGTCGCTTTACGACCCGGACAGCCTTAAATTTTTAGGAACGGCGATAGGCGCTCTTGCAGGCATATTTATGGACGAAAAATATACCAAGTTCGAAATCGACGGCGTCGTCTGGTGGAAAAGGGTTTTAAGGGTTGTCGGCGGAGTCGCTCTTATTATGGTTTTCAAAGAAGGGCTTAAACCTTTATTCAATCTTTTCGATGTTTCCGATATAGGAAAGGATTTATTAGGCGCATTGAGATATCTCTTTGTAGGTTTTGCCGCAACGGGACTCTGGCCCTTGATTTTTACAAAGTGCAAGTTTTAAGGTGGATTTTTGGATAATATTTTAAAAGACGCATATATAAATGTTTTTTCAAAATCTTTTTCGGAAGTAAACGAAGATTTAAACCGTAACGGAAATATAACTCTTTCACAAGGCGAACGGCTGGACGATTTACAGTACAGGGGACTCAAAATCGTTCAGAATAAAAATCTTTACTGTTTTACTTCCGATGCGGTTGCACTTGCAAATTTCGTTAAAGTAAAAAAAGACGGACTTCTTCTCGATATCGGAAGCGGTTCGGGCGTTATCACCATTCTTGCTTCACAAAAAAACAATTGCCGTCTTGCTTTCGGAATGGAAATACAAAAGAATCTTTTCGAACTCTCGCTAAAAAATGCGGAAATAAACGGTTTGTCGGATAAAATAAAATTTATAAATCAACCCGTTCAAATGTGCGATAAAATTTTTAAGCAGGGTGTTTTCGATACCGTTGTATGCAATCCGCCGTATTATAAAAGTCAGGACTCGATGAAAAATTCCGTAAAGGAAATTTCTCTTTGCCGTCACGAAGAAAGTCTCTCGCTAAGCGATATGGGAAAAGCCGCTGCTTATCTTTTAAAATTCGGCGGCGATTTTTATACCGTGAACAAGATAAACAGAATGGAAGAGGTTTTCTCTTCTCTCGATAAATTCGGCTTTTCGGTCAAAGAATTATATCTCGTCAAACCGAAAGCGGACAAGTCTTTCGATATATTTCTTTTAAAAGCAAGACTCGGCGGGAAAAAAGGAATGATTTTAAAAGAACTTACCGTCTATAACGATGACGGAAGTTATACTTCAGAAGGCAGAAAGGCTTACGGTATAGAATAATATAAAGTCTGATAAATATCGATATTAAAAAAATAGCATAAAAATTAGTTTTAATTAAATGAAAATGTTAAAATGATTTAAACAGCAAATAGCTTATTCAGGAAATATTATGGGAAAACTTTACATTGTTGCAACGCCTATCGGAAATCTCGAAGATATGACTTATCGTGCGGTAAGGGTGCTTGACGAGGTCGATTTGATTCTTTGCGAAGATACAAGACATACCAAAATCCTTCTCGATAAATACGGAATAAAAAACAAACTCTTAAGTTACCATAAATTCAACGAGCAGGAAGTCACTTCCTCTGTTATAGAAGAATTGAAAAACGGTAAAAACGTGGCTCTGGTAAGCGACGCAGGAACTCCCGCCGTATCCGACCCGGGTTCGGTTATCGTAGGAAAAGCAAGGGAAGAAGGGGTGGAAGTTTATGCCGTACCGGGCTGCTGTGCGGCAGCGGCTGCGGTTTCGGTTGCAGGACTCGATTTTAAGGGGTTTGTATTTTCAGGATTTCTCGATTCAAAACCGGCAAAGAGAAAGGAAGAATTGAAAAGCCTTTCTTCTTCTGTCTTTCCGATAGTGTTTTACTGCGCTCCGCACGATTTGAATAAAGATATAAAAGATATGTTTTCCGTTTTCGGTGACAGAAAAATAACGGTTATTAAAGAACTTACCAAAATTCACGAAAAGGCCGTGTATTCTTCTCTTGCTTCTTTTAAAGATGAAAATCCGAAAGGCGAGTTCGTTATAATCGTTATGCCTAAGGAAAAAGAGGAAAAGGTAATTTCCGTAAGAGAACAGTTATCCCTTCTTTTGAAAGCCGGACTCAGTACGAAAGATGCCGTTAACGAAACGGCGCTCTTGTGCGATAAGCCCAAAAAAGAAGTTTATGATGAATGTCTTAAACTGTTGAATAAAAAATAATTGAAATTTAAAAAAAATATTTTTTTTCGTTTATTTAATTAACAGCAGACTTTAAAAAGGGTATAATTAGTAAGTATTTTTAAATCATTGTTTTCGAAAGAAAATTGTTTTTTCTTGTTTTATGATTTAAATATTTTTTATTTTATTAAAAGTTAAGGTTTAAAGATGAAAAGAGAAGATTTGAGAAACATAGCGATAATTGCCCATGTAGACCACGGAAAGACCACCCTTGTAGACGGTATGCTCCGTCAGTGCGGAAGTTTCAGAAGCAATCAGGTAGTCGAGGAAAGAGTTATGGATAATAACGACCTTGAAAGAGAAAGGGGTATTACCATACTTGCAAAAAACACTTCGGTAAATTACAAAGGGGTGAAGATAAACATAGTAGACACCCCGGGACACGCCGATTTCGGCGGTGAAGTCGAACGGGTACTTAAAATGATTGACGGCGTTCTTCTTCTTGTGGACGCCTACGAAGGGCCGATGCCGCAAACTCGTTTCGTATTGAAAAAAGCTCTCGAACTTAATTTAAAAGTTATCGTGGTAATAAATAAGGCGGACAGACCTGACGCAAGAATCGAAGAAGTGGAATACGAAATACTTGAACTTCTTTCGGATTTAGGCGCAGACGAAAAGCAGCTTGATTTCAAAGCCGTCTATTGCAGCGGGAAAAAAGGTTGGGCAAGTCTCGATTACAAAAAACAGGGCGAAAATCTTTTTCCGTTACTCGATACCGTCCTTGAAGAAATTCCGTGTCCCGAAGTCGACGAGAATATGCCCCTTCAAATGCTCGTTTCCGCAATAGATTATAACGATTATGTAGGAAGAATCGCAATAGGCAGGATTCAGAGAGGAAAAATAAAACAAGGTCAGGAAATAATTGTCGCCTCTTACAGCGAACCTGAAAAGAACTATAAGTCGAAAATAGTTAATCTTTATACCATAGACGCCTTGTCGAGAGTGGCAACCGAAGAAGGGGTAGCCGGTGATATCGTTTGCGTTACCGGTATAGAAAACATTACGATAGGCGATACGATATGCGACACAAGTAAAGTGGAACCGTTAAAGTTCGTAAATATTTCCGAGTCCACTTTGCAGATGGAATTTTCAGTAAACGACAGTCCGTTTGCAGGAAGGGAAGGTAAGTTCGTGACTTCCCGTAATTTAAGGGAAAGACTTTATAAAGAACTTTTAAAAGATGTTTCCTTAAAAGTAGAGGACGGACTCACTACCGAAAGCTTTATTGTTTCGGGAAGAGGGGAAATACACCTTTCCATACTTATCGAAACAATGAGAAGGGAAGGCTACGAATTTCAGGTAGGTAATCCCAAGGTAATGTATAAAACTATTGACGGCGTTAAATGCGAACCTATCGAAAGGGTATATATCGATGTTCCCGAAACCTGCGTCGGAAGCGTAATGGAAAAATTAGGAAGTCGCAAAGGCGAACTTTCCGATATGCAACCTTCCGGAAGCCGCATTAAAATGGAATTTCTTATTCCGTCGAGGGGTCTTTTAGGATACAGAAACGAGTTCCTTACCGATACGAGAGGGGAAGGAATTATGAATACCGTTTTCGAATGTTATGCGCCGTTTAAAGGCGAGATAAACAAAAGACTATTAGGTTCGTTAATAGCCTTCGAAACGGGGACAAGTTCAACTTACGGTCTTTACAATGCGCAGGAGCGAGGTATGCTCTTTATCGGAAGCGGCGTCGAAGTTTATGAAGGAATGATTGTAGGATACTCCCCGAAAGGCGAAGATATAGCGGTAAATGTCTGCAAGAAAAAACATGTAACCAATATGCGTGCCGCAGGTTCGGACGAAGCTTTGAGATTGAATCCAATAAAAAAGATGAGCCTTGAAGAAAGCATAGAATTTATTGCAGACGACGAGCTTCTTGAAATTACCCCTAAAAATATAAGAATGAGAAAAAAGATTCTCGATAAATCCAAGCGCCTTAAAGAAAGTTACAGAAAACAAAACGGTTAATTTTTTAAGTTATAAATTATAGTTTTTAAAGAAGGGCAATTACTAAAATAATATAATTTTTTATTTAAAACGATTAAAAAAGCCTTCTAAACGCATTCAGAGGGCTTTTTTTGTTTAGTTTTCGATATTTTCATTAATTGCTCATATGTCAAAAAGAAAATGTAAATGATATAAGTTAAAATCGAAAGCAGAAAAGTTTATTATTTAAATTTAAAAATAAACTTTTTAGGAATTTCAAAGTTTGTTAAATAAGCAAAAGCATTACCGGAATCGTTATTATCGAAAAAAGTGTGCTTGTAAGAACGAGATTCGAGGCTTCCTGCTGACCGGTTTTGTGAATTTCCGCAAGATTATGAACAATGCTTGCAGTAGGGCAGCAACTCAGTATAAACAGTACTTTTATGATATTAGAGTCTATCGGAAGAGCGAACGATATGAGAAAGGCAACGGAAGGAAAGGCTATAAGTTTGAAAAACGAGCCTACATAATTTCTTATATCGACGAAGACTTTTTTCTTGTTGACCGTTGCAAATCGCATTCCCAAAATAAGCATACACAGAAAAGTAGTTCCCTTGCCCATAATGTTTATTGCATTGAAAAGAGGTTCGGGAAGTTTAGTGTTAGTGAAAAATAAAGGAAGCGCAACGATGAGTATAAGCATTTGCGGATTTAGAAAAACCTTTTTTATGCTTAAAAATTTCTTATCGCACGTCATTATGAAAAGCCCCGCAGTCCAGGCAAGAAGATTGAGCGCAACCATGAACACTGCCGAAAAACAAACCGCTTCGGGATACTCGGGAAGAAGGGCTTCGACAAGCGGAACGCCTAAAAATCCGACATTTCCGAACGCTGAGGCAACTATAACGACTTTATGCCCGACATCGCTTTTTTTGCGGTACATAAACCAGACCAAAGCCAGCATAATGAGTTCCGCTAAAACCGCTAACGCAAAAAATATCAGCATCTGAATAAAAAGTTCCACCGTAAAGTCGGTTACCTGAAATGAGTACAGAGACTGACTCGGAAGACATACATATAAAAGCACCGTCGAAAACGAGGCGATATGCTCAGGCTTCAATACCTTGCATTTAATTAAAAGATAGCCCGGTATTGCGTAAACAAGTAAAATCGCAACGGATTGAAATGTAAGAAGAAAGTTCATAAATTATTCTGAAACGGTAACTTTGTTCAATATAGAATTTATTTCTCTTATATCTTTTATAAAAATTTTGATTTCCTCATCGCTGAGTTTGTTGAAATTGTTATAAAGCTGTTCGTAAAAACAGTTTTTAAAATGTTCGAGTTGCATCCGGCCTTTTTCGGTAATTTCGGCAAGTATTACTCTGCGGTTTGTTTTATCTTCCTTTCTTTCCACAAAACCGTATTCTACAAGAGAATCCACTATTTTAGTAAGTCTTTGATTCGACACATAAAGTTCCGCCGCAAGGTCGCTCATCGATATCGGACCTTTTTCGGCAACCAAAATAAGGCATATATGCTGAGTGTGCGATATATTAAAATTTCTGAGCACCCTTGTAGGCTGAGAAAAATTCTTCCTGTAATTAGGCATTAATATCATTAGTTCTTCAATAAGATTTTTAACGTTTTCTCTTGTCATTTTTTACTCCGAAATTATTAATTAATTTTGCTTATTATAACTTTAAATTAAAAAATTGTCAAATATAAATGAATATTAATTATAAACATTTATTTACAATCGGTTTACATATTACTTTAAATAGGTTAAAATATTTAAAGGGTGATAATATGTTGGAACTTGTCAATATCAAAAAGGTTTATAAAGCAGGCAGCGGAACAGTTACAGCGCTTAAAAATATAAATCTTAAATTCGAAAAGAACGAATTCGTCAGTATTTTAGGACCTTCCGGCTGCGGAAAGACAACTCTTTTAAATATCATAGGCGGCTTAGACTCTTACACGGAGGGCGACCTTATTATAAACGGAACTTCCACAAAAGAGTATAAAGACAAAGACTGGGACGCTTACAGAAATCGTTCTATCGGGTTTGTGTTTCAAAGTTACAATCTGATACCCCATTTAACGGTTTTAGGTAATGTTGAACTTGCTCTTACTCTTTGCGGTCTTTCACCGAAAGAAAGAAGAGAAGCTTCATTAAAAGCTCTCGACAGGGTAGGACTCAGCGAACAGATTAATAAAAGGCCCAATCAGCTTTCGGGCGGTCAAATGCAGAGAGTAGCTATCGCAAGGGCTCTTGTAAATAATCCCGATATTATCCTTGCCGACGAGCCTACCGGCGCACTCGACAGTGAGACGAGCAATCAGGTAATGGAACTTCTTAAAGAGGTTTCAAACGAAAGACTCGTAATTATGGTAACCCATAACGATTCCCTTGCCGATAAATACAGTTCGAGAATAATAAGACTTCTTGACGGCGAAATAATTTCAAGCGAAAACAGAATCGACACGAATAAAAATTCCCTTTCTTCCGAAAAAAAGAAAGCAAAATCAAAACAAACAAATCAGACCGCTGAAAACTCGGTTAAAAGTCAAAACGATAACTCAGCGGATATAGCCGACGGAAAGATTGACGATGGTGCGGTTAAGAAAAAGAATTTCAAAAGGCTTTTTAAAAGAAAAAACAATGAAAGCAGAACCTCAATGTCGTTTTTTACCGCAATAGCTTTAAGTTTAAAAAATCTTCTTACTAAAAAAGGAAGGACTTTTATGACGGGATTTGCGGGCAGTATAGGTATTATCGGCATCGCACTCGTTCTGTCCCTTTCGAACGGACTCAGTCAGTATATAAACAATATTCAAACCGAATCTTTAAGCCAAAGTCCTATTCAGATTACAAAAAGCGCTTATAAATTAGACGAAATTATGGCTATGCAGAACGGACTCGAAGTCGAACTCGAAGCATATCCCGACAATTCCGACCGCATTTATCCTTATGAACCCATGTCGGATCAGTTCATAAAAGAAAACATTATAACTCAGGAATATATTGATTATATAAATAAGATAGACTCTTCCTTGCTTCTTGCGATAAATTATTCTTACGGCGTTAGTATGAATATTTCTACAAAGCATAACGGAACTGTTTCCGTAATGAATACCGCCGACACCGGCTTTCAGGAAATGCTTAATAACGATGAGTTTATAGAAAGCCACTACGACTTAATTGCAGGCGAAAAATTTCCGTCTTCCTATAACGAAATAAGTCTTGTAGTCGATAAGTATAACAGACTTTCCACACAAGCTTTGAATGCCCTTAATATAGGATTCGAAGATGGGCAGGAAAGCGTTTCTTTCGAAAGTCTGTTAGGCAAAGAGTTCCGACTTCTTTTAAACGATGTTTATTATCAGAATGACAACGGCATTTTTACCGTAACCGACGACTTGAATTCCGCCTACGAAAAAGGCGTGCCTTTAAAGATTGTAAGTATTATCAGAGTCAAGGAAAGTTCGGACACTTCATTTTTAAATCAGGGACTCGTTTATACATCGGCTCTTACGGAATATGTGCTTGAAGAAAACGGAAAGTCTCAGATAGTTCAAGAGCAACTTAAAGAAGAAAATAAAACGATAGACGTAACTACCGGTAAGACTTTTACCTTAAAAGTAGGAGAGTTTGAAAAGCCTATTACCGATGAAGAGGAACTTGAAGAAGCTTTACAAACCCAACTCAGAAAGTTAGGTGCTATATCCGTTCCGTCGTCGGTTTCAATATATCCTTCTGACTTTGACAGCAAAAACGAGATAATTGCCTATCTCGATAAATGGAACGAAGGAAAGAGTGAAGAGGAACAGATTATTTATACCGATATGTCGGGAATAATTTTCACCGTTATGGATGAAATGGTCGATACGGTATCGGTCGTTCTTGTCGCATTCAGCGCAATTTCCCTTGTTGTATCCTCTATTATGATAGGTATAATTACTTATGTTTCGGTAATAGAAAGAACAAAGGAAATAGGCGTTTTAAGAAGTTTAGGCGCACGCAAAAAAGATGTTTCGAGAGTGTTTAAAGCCGAAACGCTTATTATAGGACTTTTTGCGGGAGTTTTGGGAATCTTTATAACAGCGCTTATCAACATTCCGATAAATATTGCCGTTTCAAACAGTTTCGGTATTTCCAATCTTGCGAACTTGCATTGGGCAACAGCTCTTATTCTGATTGCGATAAGTATGGTGCTAACTTTGGTCGCAGGACTTATTCCGTCAAAGATTGCAGCAAAGAAAAATCCCGTAACCGCTCTCAGAACGGAATAGCGGTGTGTTTTGAATGGATAACGCTAAAGAAGTAACGGAAAAACAGTAAATCTTTTTTCTTGTTAAAAATAAATTTGTATCGCAAATCGATAACGGAAATTTTCAAGACAGGACTATGCTTACGGAAAGTCGAGCACCGCAAGAGCGTTAACCGAAAAATCGTAAATACAAATAAAATAGGTTTTTTCGATATCGATATTAAAAATATAGTTATTTATCCTTATTATAAGATTGTTGATTAACGATTCATAAATTAAGAAAACCTGCGTAAAGCAGGTTTTTTTGGAGCGGATAATGGGAATCGAACCCACAACGGCGGCTTGGGAAGCCGAAGTTTTACCACTAAACTATATCCGCATTGCGATTATAGTTTAGCACACCGATTTCCATTTTGCAATATACTTTAAGGTAAATTCCGTTTTAATTTAAAGTTAAGACAAATCAGAAAATTTCTTCTTTAACTGAATATCTTTAAATCTATTGCTATTTATTTAATAATCTCTTAATAATTATATATTTCACTGTGCGTTAAGTGTTGTATGCACTAAGTATTGTGTTGCACAATAAGGGGTTGAATTTGCTCGCCTTTCAAAGCGCAGCGAACGGTATCTTCGAGTTTTGTCATATCGGCAACGAGAGAACAAGGTTTTTTTATAAAATCGTCCTGACCGAAGGGAACGAAGTAAAGATTTTTTCTCGTAAGAATTTTTCCGAAATTTTCCGCCGCAGCCCCTAGTCCGTCGTTTGTGGAAATTGCGATAACGACGGGTCTTGAATTTCTGAGATGGGATTTCACCGCCATAGTAACGGTTGTGTCGGTTATTCCTCTGCTTATTTTTGCTATGGTGTTTCCCGTTGCGGGAGCAACCACAAGTATATCGAAATAATTTTTAGGACCTATCGGTTCGGCTTTTACGATAGAGTCAATAACTTCCTTTCCTGTAATTTTTTTAAGTTCTTCCAAAAAATCTTTGGCTTTATAAAAACGGGTATCGAGACTTTTAGCGTTGTCTGAGACTACGGCGGTAACATCGTAATTTTTGTCGACAAGGTTTTTCATTTCCTTCAAAACCTTTTCAAAGGTGCAAAAAGAACCCGTTATGCAAAATCCTACTTTTATTTTTTCCATATTTATCATCTCGTTTTTATATTTTTTTAAGTGTTGTGAGTATAGAGTTTTTAAGAATAGCACCTGCGCATTTAGGACAGTATTTTCCCGGCAGTCCCGTCTGATGCATATAGTTAGCACTCATACCGAGCTGCTCTTTTTCCGAAACGCATTGCACGCTTGCGACATCGAGTATAAGGGCGGAAGACTTAATCTCGCCGATTCTGTCCTTAGAAAATATTTCTTTGGGAACAGTGTTTATTATGCAATCGTAAGTGTTAAGCGGCGGAAGCAGGGGATATACCTTATCGGTCACGATAAGGGCTCTGTCTCTTTCGTTTTTATCGTTTGTGGCTATCGAAATATCGAGATTCAGTTTTGAAAAAAGTTCGGCAACTGCACTTGCCACCCGTCCGTAGCCGGTAATAAGTATGTTTAATTTTTTTAGCGACGAAACGGTATTCTGTATAACAAGCATTAGAACCGCTTCTGCGGTGAGAACTGCATTTTTGTAGTTATAAAACTCGTCTTTCGTAAGGTCGAAAAATTCTATATGCTTTACGGCAAGTATTTCGCCGAAAGGGTGCTTGCCTGAAAACATAATACTGTTTCCGTTAAGGTCTTCTATCTC
Organism: uncultured Eubacteriales bacterium; assembly: GCA_949296455.1. Classification (GTDB taxonomy): domain Bacteria; phylum Bacillota; class Clostridia; order Christensenellales; family CALVMC01; genus CALVMC01. The sequence continues at coordinate 31,598 of CASFOZ010000006.1, read as the reverse complement.
TTCTCTTGTGAATTTTCTCGCAGGAGAAAAAAGATAACAAACCTTTCCCAGATATTGTTCCTTTCTCTTATATTTTTTCGTATTGTATCCCAAAGCCCACAGCTGGTCGTAAAGGTAAGTCATTCTAAGGTCTGTAAGGTCGGTAACGAAGGTCAGATTTTCCATATTTCACCTCGATATTACAATGTATGCTTTTTAAAAATTTTAGGTTACCGCACTTAAAAGTTTAAAAATTTTTACTTTCAGCCTTTTTTTATTTTATTTTTAAAAAACTTTATTTCAAACACTCTGTTTTTTTATAATGTTGTGTTATTATTGTTTTATGGACGCTTTTCTGTTTTCCGGCGAAATAATTTTGCCTATATTCATTCTTATTTTAACCGGATTTTTACTTAAAAGATTCGGTATAATATCGGAAGGATTTTTAAAAGGAGCGAATAATTTCACCTTTCAGTTTCTTTTTCCCGTTCTTATGATTTACAATTTAGGAACTTCCGATTTTCTTACCGACTTTGACGGAAAACTCGTAGGATTTGTCCTTATAACTACTTCGCTTATATTTTTCGGTTCATGGCCGATATGCCATTTCATATTTAAAACTCCTGAAAAAAGGGGAGTAATTATCCAGGCAATGTTCAGAAGCAATTTCATTCTGTTCGGTATTCCTATCTGTCAGGCCATTTACGGGGCGGAGGGCGGAAATGTCGCCGCCATAGTCGGAGCCTTTCTCGTTCCGCTTTATAATGTTTACGCTTCTTTTATTCTTTCGTATTATAATCCTTTAAGAGAACACAGCCTTAAAAGATGTCTTTTGGAAGTTATAAAAAATCCTATTATAATAGGCAGCGTAATAGGAATAATAGTTTCCCTTTGCAGATTGCGTATTCCCGAAGCTATACCCCTTAAGGAAGTAGCGTCTATGGCTACTCCTCTTGCCTTTTTGCTTTTGGGTGCAGAACTTAATTTCAAACACATTTATAAAGACCTTAATTTAATTTTTTCAACAGTTGCCATAAGGGGTATTATTCTTCCCGTAATTATTCTTCTTATTGCAAGGGCTATGAATTTTACGGGTATAGAAATTGCCGTACTGACCGCAGCTTATTTTTCACCCGTTGCCGTATCGAGTTATGTTATGGCAAAAAACGAAAACTCAGATTACGAACTTGCAGCCGAAATCGTGGCTTTTTCGGCGCTCGTTTCTCTTATAAGCGTATTTTTAGCAGTTTATACTTTTAAACATTTGGGAATATTTTAACCTTTGTCAAAAAACAAGAGGTAACATTTATGGAAAACAAACTTATCAAAGCGCTGACTTTAATAGAAAGAAGCAACTTTAAAGAAAAAGAAGAGATAAATTCCGCTCTCAGAAGGTATAATTTCGAAAACGGTACCGATTTTACCCCTCTCGATTTTTTCGCTTCTTATCTTAAAAACGAATCGCAATCGGAAAACGGAAAAAATAAAATATCCGCAGAAGAAATGAAAAACAGCGGAAGAAAGAGCGTAAAAAAATCTGACAATAAAAATAAAGGAACTGAAAACCATTCCTTAAATTACGGTAAAAATAACTTTAAAGGAAAAGGAAAAGTAACGAAAACTGCCTTCAAAAGCGAAGGACAAAGTTATAACAATGAATTGTCTTCTAAAAAAAATCCCGAGAAAAAAAGAACTTCGCAGAATATAAAAAGCAACAAACCTTTAAATACTTTCAATAAGAAAAAAAGCGGTGAAAACGGTAACGAAAATTCTCTAAATATTTCCGGTACCGTTCAAAAAAAGCACCGTAATAACAATGAATATAAAAATCATAAAACGGGACAAACAGCGGAACAGTATAAAAAGGCTAAAAATAAAAGTAATGATTTTTCTGCAAGTAAGAAAGATTACGGCGGATACAGAAGGGAAAAAATCGAAAATACTTCCTATTCAAAAAAGAAAAAGAACAGTGATTCCGTAAAAATTAAAGATAAAGCAGATTATAAAAGCGGTAACTCTAAAAGCCGTGCAATCAAGGATATAGAAGCATTTACCTATATAAGAAAAAAAGGGTAGTTATTTTCAATTTATAATTTATCGGATTATGGACTTTCTTCCAAAAAACGGAAATTTATCGTAACGGATTATCGCCGTATGGCGGCCGAATATTGAAAATTTTCTGATTGACGGCGTTTGAGTGCCGTATTTAACTTGATTATAATCGCAGAAAAAAAGGGTATAATTTCAGTTAATTGTTAATTGTAATATCGGATATCGAAATTAATGATTTTGCATTAAATGTCAACGGCTTTTAACTGTTGACGGTTAATAAGTTTAATTGACTTTTGCAAAGGATTTTGATAAAATATTTCTATAATCCTTAAAGGATTTAAAGGGGGCTTTTCTATGAAACATGTAATCACTATCAGCAGGCAATTCGGTTCCGGCGGAAGAATTATAGGTTATTACATTGCGGAAAAATTAAAAATTCCTTTCTATGATAATAAACTGATTTCTCTTGCAGCACAGGAAAACAATGTCTCTCCCGAGGTTTACGCAGCTTACGACGAGAAAGCCAGCAAGTTGTTCGGCAATATGGTTTATGCCAATCCTTCCATGGGATATTTTTCGCCTTATATAGGAGAGATGGCGATAAACGACAAATTATTTAAAACTCAATCGGATATTATTCTCGAAAAAGCAAAAGAACCTTGCGTTATCGTCGGAAGATGTTCTGATTTCGTCCTTAAAAAACAATCCAACGTCGTGAATGTCTTTTTATATGCCGACCTTCAAAGCCGTAAAAAAAGAGTGGAAGAAAAATACGACCAGAAATTTAAAAATACCGAAAAACAAATTCTTCGTATCGATAAGCAAAGAGCTCACTATTACAGCACTTATACTGAGCAGGAATGGGGAAATCCCATAAATTACGATATCTGTATTAATACCTCTAAACTCGGTATCGAAAAGGTCGGAGATTTTATTATAGAGTATGTAAATGTTCTCGAAAGCAAGTAATATGAAAATATGCTCATATTACAATATGTGATTTATTGATTTGAAAACCGCCTTATAAAGGCGGTTTTTATTAAGTTTTAATAAAATAAATTGACATAATTATATCTATTATTTAAAATAAATTTATGATTAATCTTGAACTTACCGAAGATAATTCTCTTATCGATTCTATGTTCGATTCTTTAAAAGTCGAAAAACCTGAAAATGCTGTTTTTGCAGTTGTGGAATGCGACAAAACTCCCGTCGGTATCGCCGCATTTTATTATTCGGATACGGTACATATAAAAGGGGTAGGAATACTCGAAGAATTCCGCAGTAAAGGTTACGGAGATTTTACTACAAGAGTTTTAATATCAAGACTTGCAGATTACGGTAAGGAAATAGTTGTCGATTATGTTTCCGATTATTTTTATAAATTCGGTTTCAAAAAAAAAGGCGGGGTTATGTCGGTCTTTCCCGATAAATTGGTTTTTCCGTCTAAATGTAAGGAGTAGTTTATGAGTTCCGATATCGAAATTGCTGAAAGCACAAAACTAAAATCAATAGAGTCCGTTGCAAAAAAACTCGGTCTTAAAAAGAAAGATTTGATTTTTTACGGCGACAAAATCGCAAAAATAAATAAACCCGTAGGCAAAAGAAAGGGTAAACTTATTCTTGTTACCGCAATAAATCCCACCCCTATGGGAGAAGGGAAAACAACCGTTTCAATCGGTCTTTGCGACGCTCTCAGAAAAACAGGCAAAAAGGTATGCCTTGCGTTAAGAGAGCCTTCTTTAGGCCCCGTCTTCGGGCTTAAAGGCGGTGCAACGGGCGGCGGCAGGGCTCAGATTGCGCCTATGGTTGATATAAATTTGCATTTTACGGGCGATTTGCACGCTATAACTTCCGCAAACAATCTTCTTTGTGCGCTCATAAACAATCATATTTATCAGGGAAACGAACTCAATATCGACGAAAACAGAATTCTGCACCGTTATTGTATGGACGTCAACGAAAGAGCGCTAAGAGAGATTTCTCTCGGAAAAAGAAAAAGCGGTTTCGATATAACCGCAGCTTCCGAAATTATGGCGATTTTGTGTCTTGCGGAAGACGGAGACGATTTAAAGAAAAGATTAGGTAATATTCTTGTAGGTTATACAAAAGACGAAAAACCGGTTTTTGCCAAAGATTTGAAAGCCGAAGAAGCTATGGCGATACTTCTGAAAGACGCAATAAAACCCAATCTCGTTCAAACCCTCGAAGGTAACCCGGCAATCGTTCACGGCGGACCTTTTGCAAATATCGCACACGGCTGTAATTCTGTAATAGCCACTAAACAGGCTTTGTCTCTTGCGGATTTTACGGTTACGGAAGCAGGATTCGGAGCCGATTTGGGCGCAGAGAAATTTCTCGATATAAAATGCAGAATTGCAGGTATCGAACCTGACGCAGTAGTACTTGTCGCAACCGTCCGTTCTCTTAAATTCAACGGCGGCGGAGAGAGTATGGAATGTCTGGAAAAAGGTATGGCAAACTTAACAAGACATATCGATAACATTAAAGGGAAATTCAATCTTCCTGTTGTAGTCGCTTTAAATAAATTCAATACCGATACGGAAGAAGAAATAGAAGCCGTCAGAAAAGAATGCAAAAAACAAGGCGCAGGCTTTGCAGTAACCGAAGGTTGGGGCAAGGGCGGCGCAGGCGCTCTGGAACTTGCAGCCGAAACACTTGTAGCCGTTCAGCAGCCTTCTAAACTCAAATGTATTTATAATATCAACGATAAAATAGAGGAAAAAATAGAAAAAATAGCAGTAAACATTTACGGCGCTTCGGGAGTTGAATATTCCGCCGAAGCAAAGGAAAAAATAAAAGAAATAAATAAAATGGGTAAAGACGCTCTTCCCGTATGTATTGCAAAAACGCAGTACAGTTTTTCGGACGACGCAAAAAAACTCGGCGCTCCGTCCGGATTTAAAATTAAGGTTCGGGATATTAATTTAAGAAGCGGGGCAGGTTTTATAGTTGCCGAGTGCGGCTCCATTATGCTTATGCCCGGTCTTCCGAAAGTACCCGCAGCTTGCAATATGACTATAAACGGAGATAAGATTACCGGTATATTTTAAAATTTCTTATTTTACGGTAGGTTAAACTATTAACCGTTTTGACGAAAATAATTATACGAGAAGGATTATGGAAGAAAAATTCAATTTTATAGAAGAGATAATAAATAAAGATATCGAAAAGGGCTGTAAAAAAATAATTACTCGTTTTCCGCCTGAACCTAACGGTTTTCTTCATATAGGACACGCAAAATCCCTTTGCATAAATTTCGGTATGAAAGATAAATACAAAGGCGAATGCAATCTCCGTTTCGACGATACCAATCCTATAAAAGAAGACGAAGAGTATGTTAAAAGCATAAAGGAAGATATAAAATGGCTCGGCTTTAAATGGGACAGAGAACTTTACGCTTCCGATTATTTCGATAAAATGTACGAGTCAGCAGTTCTTCTCATTAAAAAAGGTCTTGCCTATGTCTGCGATATGAGCGCAGAACAAATAAGAGAAAACAGGGGAACGCTTACGCAACCCGGCAAGGAAAGTCCGTCAAGGAACAGAAGCATAGAAGAAAATCTGAGACTTTTCGAAGAAATGAAAAACGGCAAGTTTAAAGACGGCGAAAAGGTTCTTCGTGCCAAAATCGATATGGCAAGTCCTAATATCAATATGCGTGACCCGGTAATTTACAGAATTTCGAGAACACCTCATCACAGAACAAAAGACAAGTGGATTATTTATCCTCTGTACGATTTTGCACACCCTTTGAGCGACTGCTACGAGGGGATAACTCATTCTATATGTACTTTGGAATTCGAGGACCACAGACCGCTTTACGATTGGGTTAAAATTAATTGCGGATACGAAAACGGACCGAAGCAGATTGAATTTGCAAGACTCAATATGACAAGAACGATTATGAGTAAAAGATATCTTAAAAAACTCGTAGACGAAAAGGTAGTAAACGGTTGGGACGACCCCCGTATGCCTACGCTCAGCGGACTTCGTATGAGAGGGGTTCCGCCTGAGGCTATTAAGAATTTCTGTGCCGAAATAGGGGTTTCCAAATCCAATTCGGAAGTCGATATCGCTTTATTCGAACATTTCGTAAGAGATTATCTCAATGTCAAAGCTAAAAGGGCAATGGTTGTAAAAAGACCTTTAAAACTCGTAATAGAGAATCTTAAAGGCGAAGAGATAATGAAATCGAGAAACAATCCTATGGACGAAAACGACCTTTCTCAAAGAGATGTTATTCTTACATCGGAAATTTATATTGACAGCGAAGATTTCAGTCCTAATCCACCGCCTAAATATCATAGACTCGTTCCCGGCGGAATGGTAAGGCTTAAAGATTCATATATTCTCGAATATCTTTCCCATACCGAAAAAGACGGAAAGGTTACCGAAGTTCGCACAAGACTTATTGAAGACAGCGTCAGCGGCGGTAAAAATTCTTCCATTAAAGTCAAAGGCGTTATTCAGTGGGTCAGCGCAAAGTATGCGAGCAATCTTTTGGTAAAAGAATACGATTATTTAATTAACGAAGGCGAGGGTGATTTTTCCGAAAGACTTAATTCTGAAACAGAAAAGATTTACGATGCAAAGGGCGAAGCCTTTTTAAGCGAGGCAAAACTTTACGACAGATTCCAGTTTATGCGTGAAGGTTATTATATGGCTTGCGGAAAAAAGGAAAACGGTAAAGCAGTATTTAACTGTATTTGTTCTCTTAAAGATTCTTATAAATAATCCTCTTTGCAGTTTGAATTTCGATTGCGGAATCTGCTGATTGAATTTCGATTGAAAAGTCCGCTAAAATTACGATATACTTATTTTAACAAAAAACGCACGAATGTGCGTTTTTATTGTATTTAAATAATATTTATACATTAAATTTCAATGTATTTTAAAAATTCCTTTGTGTCGTAGACTATATTTTTTGAGATATTCAAAGACAGTACCGAATCTGTTTTTTCGATATCGTCGGTTACATAATCACGCATTATTATATTTACATATTTCAATAAATCGCTGCTTTTAAGATTTCTGACATAATTGTTCATATTTTCGGAATGACTCTCTTCGAGAGAAAGGGGAGTAGTAACCAAAGTGGGTGCGGTTAACTGACCTTGAAGAACGAAAAGCCCTTTGTTTTTCAAAGAAAATTTTTCAAAGTACAAAGGAAGAGCAGTTTCTATAAATTCGGTTGAACTTTTTTTGTGAAGGTCTCCTTCGTAATAGGATTCGAGACTGCACTCGGAAAGACTTCCTTCGTCGTTGTTTCTTCTGAAAAGATAATTCTTTTCGTCTATTTTGTAGTCGCTTCCCCAAGTAATTATAAATTTTCCTCTGCAATCTTTGAGTTTTAAATTATCGATAAAATCTGCGTCGGACATTTCGGTATCGTTTTTTACCGCATACCTTTCGGTATTAAGACTGCTTTCGAGAGTATCTATTACCTTTTGCATGGAATCGTTTTTAAAATGCTGAAAGTCGAGTATCAATACTTCGCTGTCGTTAGTTTCCATAAATTCGGAAATATCGTTTATTACTTCATTAAAATCCATTCCCGAAAGTACGGAATGGAATATTACAAGACTGTCGCCTTTCTCTTCCACTCTTATGTCAAAATAACGGACTCCGAATTTGAGTTGGGTAAGTATAGAAGAACTTTGCGTTTCGCCAAGCGACAGCATATTGTATGTTCCTGCGTCGTGGCTTCCGGGGATTGCTATGTTTTTTACGGGAGTATCGCCGTTTATGTATTTCATCCATTCCGAGTAAAACAGGGGAACATTGTCCGCCGTTGTTTCCGCTTTGTTGTTTTTGCACGACGAAAGTATTGTTACCGATATGACGGCTGCAAGAATTACCGTAAAAATTTTCAGAAACTTTTTCATAATTAAATTATAAATTTTTATTACCGAAAAATCAATATGCTTTTTAAAATATTCAAAAATGTTTATTCCGATTAAAAAAGTTTGCTTTTTAAAATTCGGAAATTAATAAAGATTTGAAATATATTAAAACCGTATCGTATTAAAATCAGAAACTGTTTTCGTAATATCGGTAATAATCGGGCTGATAAAATTTTTGATAAGTTTTATGTAATAAAAATCATTAATAAAAAAACGGTTCGAAAGAACCGTTTTTTTATTAATCGTTGTCGCTTGTGTAATTTTGTTTTCTAATTTTACCGTCTCTTTTATGAATGGTAATATTTCCTTCCTGATTTTCAGCAACGGTTTTTGCATAATCGATTGCCTCAGCCTGTGTGTCGAAAAGTTTTATTGCTTTTTCGCCGCCTGCAAGTTTAACCTGCCATTTTCCGTCGTCTCTTTTTGCTATATGATAATTTTTTGCCATAATATTCCTCCGGTTATTATTTATTTTATTATATTCGAAAGTATATCATAAAATATCGAATTAGTAAATTATTTTAGCGTTTTAAGAAAAATATGTTGAAAAAAGACTTTTATAGGATATTGTTTTTCTCAAAAAAGCGATTTGTGGTTAATGTTCCCGTTCTGTTATAACGGTAAAGATTTTTAAGTTCTATACCGACCTTTATTCTGTTAAGTCCCGCTTCCACCCCAAGCGTCGCTTTAAATCCGAGTTCTTTCAGAATTTCATATCCCTCTTTGCACCATGCGCCGAACGGATAAAAATAAGCTGTGGGAGTGACTTCGCAATTTTCAAACAGCCATTCGTTAAGTTTTAAAGTGTCTTTTACAAGCATTTCTTTGTAATCTTCATAACTTTCGCCTTTGTTTATTCTCATTCCTTTTCTCGCTTTGCCGTATGAGTGCAAGGAATAGGAATGATGCTGAATTTCCACTCTTCCGCTTTTTACTGCTTCTTTAATCTGATATTTGTTCATATGCGAATAACTCAATGATTGCTTTTTTCCCTCTATGTTATCCTTGGAATTCGAAAAAGAACCTACTATTGCCGTAACGCATTTGAAATCGTATTTTTCAAGCAATGGAATTACATATACGAAATTATTGTAATAACCGTCGTCGAATGTAAGCATTATAGGTTTATCGGGAAGGGTGCCTTTTCCTTCCGTAAAGGCTATTACTTCGTTTACGGTTACCGTATTATATCCTTTTTCCTTAATATATTTAAAATCGCTTTCGAGCATGTCGGCGGAAATAGTGTAAGCCGTTCCGCCTTTTTGAAGTACGGAATGATACATAATTATCGGCAGGTCGTATTCCTCAGGGGATAGGTTATCCGTTTCGTTTTCCGATTTTTCTTGTTTTTCGTCGCCTATATGAAGACTGTTTTGATTTTCGGAAATCTGTATTTCATTTCCGTCTTTCAAGTTTTCGGACGGCAAACATGCGGTCAACGCAAACAGAATCTGAATCAAAATTAAAAATGTTAAAACAATTTTCAGACTGCAAAATAATTTTTTCATAATTTTATTTTTTGCTTTATTTTTTTTATTATGTAGTTATTAGTTTAAAGAATTTGAAAGGCTTTTTACTTTCGTCGGAAGTTGTATAAAGCGGTTTTTTTAAGACAGAAAAAATTATATAAAAAAATTCATTTCTATACCGTAAAAGTTTGTCATTATTGCGCTAAAATGGTAAAATATCGGTATAAGTAAGAGGTATTATGGAAATAGGTTTCGATAAAGATTTTTATATGAAAAAACAAAGCCAGTTCATTTTGGAGCGTATCGAGAAATTCGATAAACTTTATCTTGAATTCGGCGGAAAACTTCTTGAAGATTTTCATGCAGGAAGGGTTCTTCCCGGCTTCGACGTGAATGCAAAAATCAAACTTCTCGAAAAATTGAAAGATAAAGCCGAGATTATTATTCCGATCAACGCAAAGGATTTGGAAAGAAATAAAATCCGCGCCGATTACGGGATAAATTACGGTCTTACGGTTTTTCACCTTATAGATAATTTAAGAGAAAGAAAAATTTCCGTAAACAGCGTAGTCATAACTCAGTTCGAAAATCAGCCTGCCGCAGAAATTTATAAGCAGAAACTCGAACACTTGGGAATAAAGGTTTATCTTCATACCAAAACAAAAGGTTATCCTACCGATATAGAAACAATTATAAGCGACGAAGGCTACGGCAAAAACGAATATATAGAAACGACAAAACCGTTAGTCGTAGTTACCGCACCCGGTCCCGGCAGCGGTAAACTTGCAACCTGTATGTGCCAGCTTTATCACGAGTATAAAAGGGGAGTTAAAGCAGGATACGCTAAATTCGAAACCTTTCCTATCTGGAACCTTCCTTTAAAGCACCCCGTCAACGTCGCTTACGAGGCCGCTACCGCAGACCTTAAAGACGTGAATATGATCGACCACTTTCACCTTGAAGCCTACGGCAAAACCTGCGTAAATTATAACAGAGACATAGAGGTTTTCCCCGTTGTCAGAGCCATAATGAAAAAACTTTCCAACGGAGACCTTGTATATCAGTCTCCTACCGATATGGGGGTTAATATGGCGGGGTTTGCCATTACCGACGACGAAATCGTAAGAAAAGCCGCTTGCAAGGAAGTTATAAGAAGATACTATAAAGCTCTTTGCGATTGCAAGCAAGGTCTTTGCGACAATTCCGTTCCCGAAAAAATAGAATTTTTAATGGGCGAACTCAATATATCCGTCAACGACAGACCGGTGGTTGCGGCAGCTCTCGAAAAATCCAAAAAGGAAATGTTGCCCGTTACTGCAATTCAGCTTCCGGACGGTAAGATTATTACAGGTAAGGCTTCCGAACTTATGACGGCAAGCTGTTCGATGCTTCTTAACGCAATAAAAAGCCTTGCGGGAATAAGCGACGGCATCAAACTTATTTCGCCGCTTGTAATTAATCCTATATTGAAACTTAAAAAGAATATTTTAAAACAGAAAGACAGAGTATTGAATCTCGAACAGGTGCTTATCGCTCTTTCGATATGCGCCGCAACAAATCCTGCGGTGGAAGCCGCTCTTTCCAAACTCGGCGAACTCGAAGGGTTGGAAGCCCATTCTTCCTGTATTCTCTGTGCATCGGACGAAGATGTTCTTAAAAGACTTAAAGTCAATATAAGTGAAGAACCGGAATTTTATTCGAAAGAATTATTTTATAATAAATAATCAATATATAAATTTTAAATCAGGAGTTTTTTATGGCATCGTTTTTCGAATCAACATTTGACTTTAACAAAGGGGAACCTAATATAGGTATTATCGCCTTGGAAGGGGCGAAGTCTCTTGCCGACAAAATAGACTATTATCTTGTCAGAATGTACAACGAGGACAGAAAAAAGGTTAGTTTTAAAACCAAACAGGTAGACAGTTTTCTTATCAATACCAAATGTCCCAGATTTACAACGGGCGACGCAAAAGCCATTATCAACGAAACGGTAAGAGGTAAAGATATTTATCTTGTTGTCGATGTGGGAAATTACAGCTGTAAATACTCTATGTTCGGTATGGAAGTTCCTATGTCGCCGGACGACCACTATGCCGACCTTAAAAGAATACTTTCGGCAATAGCGGGAAAGGCAAACCGTCTGACTCTTATTATGCCTATGCTTTACGGAGGGCGTCAGCACAGAAGAAATTCGAGAGAGTCGCTCGACTGCGCTATGATGCTACAAGAGATGGAGGCTATGGGAATAAGAGATTTAATTACATTCGACGCTCACGACCCGAGGGTTCAAAACGCTATTCCTTTAATGGGCTTCGATAATTTCCTTCCTACATATCAGATTCTTAAAGCGTTACTGAATAAATACCCTGATACCAAATTCGATAAAGAACATTTTATGGTGGTAAGCCCCGACGAGGGGGCTATGAGCAGAAATATTTACTATGCCTCCGAACTCGGTCTGGATTTGGGTATGTTCTATAAACGCCGTGACTACTCGACAATCGTAAACGGAAGAAATCCAATCGTCGCTCACGAATATATCGGTAACAGCGTCAAAGATAAAGATGTTTTCGTCGCAGACGATATCATAGCTACCGGCGACTCCATTTTAAGACTTGCAACCGACCTTAAAAAAGACGGCGCAAAAAGAATATTCATTTCTGCGACATTCGCTCTTTTTACGGAAGGAGTGGAAAGATTCAATAAAGCTTACGAAGAAGGCTTATTTACCGCATTGCTTTCGACAAATCTTACATATCTTAAACCCGAACTTAAAGATACAAAATGGTTCGTTGAAGCGGATATGTCAAAGTTTATCGCTTATATAATCGCTGCCTGCGCTCAGGATAAGTCTTTCAGCGTTCTTCTCGCTCCTCACGAGAAGATTTCAGAGCTCATTAAAAAAAATCAATAAATAGCGAAAATGTATTGAAATTTTTTTGAAATTATAATATAATAGTCCTAAATTGAGATTTTTTACGGAGGAATTATGAATATTCAATGGTTGGGACACTCTTCGTTTAAACTGACAGAGAGTACCGGAACCACTATAATTACCGACCCTTACCACCCCTATGTGGGTGAGGAAATGCAAAAATTCAGTTGTGACTGCGTTACTCTCAGTCATTCTCATAAAGACCACAATTATATCGAAGGCGTTTTGGGCAGCCCCCGTGTTCTGACCGAAAGCGGTGCGTTCGAAATCAAGGGCGTCCATATTTCTTCTTTCAAAACCTTTCACGACGCAAGTTCGGGTTCTGAAAGAGGTTCTAATCTGATTTTTAAGTTCAGAATGGACGGAGTCGATGTCTGCCATATGGGCGATATAGGCGAAGAATGTTCTACCGATATCCTTGAAAATTTAGGTTCAGTCAATGTCCTGCTTATTCCGATAGGCGGCAATTACACTATTGACGCAGTTCAGGCAAAAGAATATGTTGACAGAGTTATGCCCGATATAGTTATTCCGATGCATTATAAAACCAAAAAATGCGAATTGGATATAGATAAAATAGACGAATTCGTTAAACTTTTCGAAGATGACGAAATTATAGAAGTCGACGGCGATACAATAGAATTCGACAGAACCAAGTTCGACGATGAAAAAACCAAACTTGTTATTCTTAAATTAAATCATTAATTTTTTTGACTAAATTGTTTTTAGTCTGTTAACAATAAAATCACCAAAAAAAATATAATTCAGTTTATTATATCTTATACTATTAGTATGTATTAAAGCAGGAGCGGATAATGGAAGAGAAATTTAAGTACACCAAGGAAGAGCTTGAAAAATGTTCCGTTTTCGAAGTTCGTGTTATAGGAAGAAGACTCGGAGTAAAATCTCCGACCTCCTGCCGTAAAAACGAAATTATCGACAGAATACTCGCTATACAGGAAGGCGACGAAAAACCTCAGTTTAATTCGAACAGCAGGGGAAGGCCGCCTGCTAAAATATTGGGAAGCCAGAAAGGCGGCGAAGATTACGGCGAATATCTTACAAAACAAAGTATGAAGAATCTGCCGGAAATCAAGTACGGTTCGGAATTCAAACTTTCCGAAAATCATCTTTTGAAAGACAAGTACTTTGACGGCGAACAAATCGAGCAGGAGCCCGCATCGGAAAATACCGTCGTAAGAGAAGGTATTTTCGACAATCAGGATAAGTTCGGATTTTTAAGAAGCAATAACTGTGAAAACAGCGCAAACGATACCCATGTCTCAGGCGAAATTATGCGTATGTACGGATTGAGAAGGGGGGATTTCGTAAAAGGTCTTGCAAGAAGTTCGGGTGAAGACAGAGCCCTTTCGCTCATATCCGTTACCGAAATAAACGGCGAAAATCCCGAAAAGGCAAGGAAAAGACCGCATTTCGACAGTCTTATTCCTATATATCCCAATGAAAGAATTAAAATGGAAATTCCCGGAATCAAAAACGATTTTTCCGTCCGTTGCGTTGATTTGATTGCGCCTATCGGTAAAGGACAGAGAGCCATGATTGTTTCTCAGCCGAAAACCGGTAAAACTACTTTTTTAAAGAAAATCGCAAATTCCATATCTACTAATTATCCCGATATAAAACTTATGGTTCTTCTTATCGACGAGCGTCCGGAGGAAGTTACGGATATGAAGCGTTCTATAAAAGGCGATGTTATCTTTTCGACTTTCGACGAAATGCCCGAACACCATACAAGAGCTGCCGATTTAACTATAAATTCCGCAAAGCGTTATGTGGAAATGGGAAAAGACGTCGTTATTCTTCTTGACAGTCTGACAAGACTCGCAAGAGCATATAACCTTACCATTCCCCCGACAGGAAGAACATTGAGCGGCGGTATAGACCCGGGAGCATTATACAGTCCTAAAAGATTTTTCGGTGCCGCAAGAAACATAGAAAACGGCGGAAGCCTCACTATTATTGCGACGGCTCTTGTCGATACAGGTTCGAGAATGGACGATGTAATCTTCGAAGAATTCAAGGGTACGGGCAATATGGAAATACATTTGGACAGAAGACTTTCCGAAAAAAGAATATTCCCCGCAATCGACCTTAATAAATCGGGAACGAGAAGGGAAGAGCTTCTTCTTTCTCAGAAGGAACTCGAAGGAGTATGGGCTATGCGTAAAATACTTGCTTCGGGCGACAATGCGGAAGCTACCGAAAATCTTATCAATATGCTGGTTAAAACCACAGACAATCAGGAGTTTATCGAACAGATTACCATGCATCTTGAAAAATTACAGAAAGAAGGCTATTCTTTAAGAAAAAACAGCGGTATGTAAAAAATTCGATTGTGAAATAAAAAATCCGATTTAAAAATCGGATTTTTTTATTCATTAAATTTCTGCCTTAATTTCTTATTTTTTTACGAAAGGCTTTGCAACCTTTAAGATTCTGTCAGCCGTTCCCGCACAGCCCAATACTTCTTTAAGTTTATGCTTTACTATGGATTTTACATTTGCTCTTGCGTCGGTAAGATATTGTCTTGGATCGAAATGAGTCGGATTTTCCGCCATATGCTTGCGTATTCCTGCGGTAAATGCCATTCTGAGATCGGAGTCTATATTTATTTTGCAGACAGCCATAGAAGCGGCTTTTCTTAAAAGTTCTTCGGGAACCCCTTGCGCTCCCGTCATATCTCCGCCGAATTTGTTTATTGTTTCGAGAAAGTCACGGGGAACGGAAGAAGAACCGTGCAGTACTATCGGGAAATTCGGAAGTCTTTTCGAAACTTCTTCGAGTATGTCGAATCTGAGTCTCGGAGTGCCTTTGAACTTGAATGCTCCGTGACTTGTTCCTATCGCTATCGCAAGGCTGTCCACTCCCGTGCTTTTTACAAATTCTTCTACTTCGTCGGGATTGGTAAACTGAGCGTCTTCATCGGATACATTGATATTGTCTTCGATACCGGAAAGTTTTCCGAGTTCGCCTTCTACGGTCACGCCTCTTTCGTGAGCATATTCTACAACTTGTTTGGTCAATTCTATATTCTTTTTTAAAGGATATTTAGAACCGTCTATCATTACCGAACTGAAACCGCCGTCAATACAGGATTTGCATATTTCGAAATCCTCTCCGTGGTCTAAATGCAGACAGATAGGAAGTCCGGTTTCTATATTTGCAGCTTCAACCATTTTTAAAAGATAGGTTTGATTTGCATATTTTCTTGCTCCTGCGGAAACTTGCAGAATAAGGGGAGCGTTCTCTTCTTTTGCCGCTTCGGTTATTCCTTGAATAAGCTCCATATTGTTTACATTGAAGGCTCCTATTGCAAATCCTTCTTTGTATGCAAGTTCAAACATTTCTTTCGAAGTTACCATCGCCATAATAACACCTCTTAATTTTTAATAGATTTATATTACCATAATATTATTTATTTTTCAATACTATAATTATTAAAGTAATTAAATTTTTTAATAATTATGTCTTAAATATACTTTTTTCGATATTTAAACGATAAATGTGTTGAAAGTCATCTTTAAATATAGTATAATTATATTATTAATTTTTAAGAGGTGCAAAATGCTTGAAAATTTCAGTTTGAAAATTACTTATATGGCAGACGGGGAAGAGAGAACGGTAAGCGGAGATACCGAAAACTTTTCTCTTGTAGTTAACGGAACTCCCAATAAACTTCTTGTCAATATGCTTCCGCTGATTAATGAAGTGGAGCTTGTTAAGGCTACCGTTACGATAAATTACGATTTTCAGAAAAACGATAAAATATTTATTAACGGTTATCAGTCAAGTTCACTTTCGAAAGAATACGATATTTCCGATAAAGTAGTTTTCGACAATAAATCGGGCTCTTTAACCGGGGATATGATGCTTTCCGATGAAGACAAAAAAGGCAACTCTTTTATAAGTTATACTTACGGCTATATAAGAAACGGAAGAGAAATAGAACTTTTAGGGTCGGTTTCGGAAGCTTGCGGTTTTACTATAATCAAATTCAAACCGAAAGAAAATAAAATCGAAATCGTCAAAGACATAGAAGGTTCGGTTATTACGAATATGATTACCCTTTTCGATTTGGTTTATGTAAAATCGGATATAGAAAACGCATTCAACAAGTATTTTGAAAAAACCGAACTTAAACCTCCTAAAATGAAAAGTTTGCTTTATTACTCGGTACTCAAACCTTCCGGATACAATGAAGCTTATGCTTTAAGCAATATCGAAATATTCAAAAATCTCAAAACAAAAGCCGATATGGTGCTTTTAGGCGACGGACATCAGTTTAAAACGGGAGATTGGCTCAGTTACGCTACAAAGTTCCCGTCAGGTTACAGGAAATTTGTCGATAAAGTCCATAACCTTGGTATGCTTGCAGGTATCTGGCTTGCTCCTTTTGCCTGCGCTCCCGATTCTGAAATCGCTGTTCAGCACCCGCAATGGTTGATAAAAGACGACAGCAACAATCCTATTATCTGCTATTCCAACGGAAAGGCCTATTACACTATGGATTATTACAATCCGAAAGTTCAGGTTTATATAAACGGAGTTATAAGTAAAATTTTCGACGAATGGGATTTCGACGCCATTAAAATAGATAATCTTTATCCTCAATGTATTTACCCGAGATACGATCAGAACAGAGGTCAGATTATGTACGACGCTCTGACATTTTTAAGAGAAATAAGCGATGATAAACTTATTATTGCCGGCGAAGTTCCGTTAGGCGCCGCTTTCGGTAATGTGGATGTTTGCAGCGTTTGTTGCGATTTCGGGGAAGAATGGGAAGACGATTTTAAACTCGATTTCCCCGAACAGACAAATTCGGCTTCTGCAATAGAAAGTATGATTTTCCGCCGTCAGCTCAACGGCAGGGCATTTCTGTCTTGTTCAGGTCTTATTCCGTTGGGCGCAAACAATAAAAAGTATAAACAGAACAATAAAGAATTGATGCTTAAAATCGCTCAGATGACTACCGGCGGTAAAATTATAGTGGATGATTTTGCAGAGGTTAAAAAGAAGGAAAAAGATTTTTTCAGTCTTATTACCCAAGAAAACAATTCCCATATCGATTTTGTAGAACTTGCCAAAAAAACAGGAGTATTAGAAATCGAATATACTGAAAACGCTGAAAAAAAGGATGCCGACATTGACCTTAAAAACGGCAAAATGTAATATATGTTCGAAAGTTTCGAAATTAAAACTATTTTCAGATGCGACGGCATAGAATATTGTCTTTCAGGTCTTAACAATAGATTCTATTCCGTTTATTTCGAAAAAAACGAAGACAGTATAAAAATCTTTTTTGAACCGAAACAGACATTGACTCTTTTAAAGTTTGCAATGCTTATCGATATGAAGTTCCAAAAAGATTTTTTGGTTTATGAAAACAGTTTCTACAATCAGATTACTTCCAGAGAATATCTGATGAGCGATATAAAGGAAAAGGAAAAACCTTTCAAAATTAAAAACAGCGATATAAAGCCCGTTAATCTTCATTACGGAAAATTTAAAAGCTACGGTTTTACGAGAATAAAAATAAACGGCGACGAAATGGTTATAGGTTCTCTCGACGAAAGTCAGGGTTTTACCGTTTTCGGATTCGATACCGTTAATGATTTGCTTGTTGTCGAAAAAGAAGTTCTCGGCCTTAAAATCAATAAGGAAATAGAGATACTTAATGTCAAATGTTATACCAACAGAAAGGCAAATCAATTCTATCCGTATTTTAAAGAGCTCGGACTTAAAAAGAAAACGAAAAACAAACAAATAAGTTTAAATCTCGATTTCGAAGATTTAAAAAGCGGCGACGCTTATTCTAAAATTAATGATTTTAAAAATTCGGGCGGAGATACCGTTTATATAGATTTCACTTCTCTTTCCGAAAAAAATATCGACGAGGCGGAAGATTTTAAAGAATTGAAAAATACGGCTGAAAAAATTTCCGAATGCGGACTTAAAACAGGAGTAATTATTTCGCCGTTCATATTTAAAAGAAATTCTTATCTTTACGGTAAATTCGAAAACAGCATACTGAAAAACAAAAAAGGAAAACCTTTAACTTTAAATGACGGCTTTTTATTGGACATATATTCCGAACAAGGAAAGTCCGCTCTCGAAAAAATTATATCTTTATTGAAAGAACACCTTACCGTTTCGGATTTCGTTATAAAAAATTTCTATATAATATGCGCTCCTTTTATTCCGGGACATACAAGAGGGGAGACTTGCTGCTATGCTTTGAACATTCTGAAAAAAATATGTTCAAATTCCAAACTTTGCGTTTCGGACGGACCTTTGGTTCCTTGCGTTCTTTTTGCAGATACCGTTAATTTAGGACTCGAAGCTACTGAAAGATGGCGTTATATTTCTTTTTTCAGAAAAAGTTCAAGACACGCTGTAATAAGTTCATTGTATAACGCACTGCTTAACGAATTCTTTGTTCAGTATCAAAGTTATCCCATAAAACAGTTTGAAAAAAGCGGATACGATGCAAAACTTCTTTCACTTGTCGCCGCCATAACTTCGGACGATCTGGTTTTTGCAAAAAACATACCTTCCGACCCTTCTTTCGGGAACTTTAAAAACAACGAGTTCGTTGTCAAGTCTGTATCTGTGAAAAATAAAAAAATTCTCGAAACCGTCTATACCGTCAACGGAAATCATAACAGACTTCTTTTTAATATGAAAAACGGTAAAATTCTGAAAAAAAACGCTTGACAAAATTTTCAGTATAATATAGTATATTTTTAAGACTAATAATCATTATTAAATTTTGGAGGTCAGTATTATGAAATTTGTATGTACTATTTGCGGTTATGTTCACGAAGGTAACGAGCCACCGGCAGTTTGTCCGCAGTGCAAAGCCGATAAATCTAAATTTGTTAAGAAAGAAGAAGGCGGCGCATTAAGCTTTGCCGACGAACACAGAGTAGGTATCGCAAAAGATGTCGACGCTGAAATTTTGCAAGGTTTAAAAGATAACTTTAACGGCGAATGCTGCGAAGTAGGTATGTATCTTGCCATGAGCAGAGTTGCCGACAGACAGGGTTTTCCCGAAATAGGTGAAGCTTATAAGAGAATAGCTTTCGAAGAAGCCGAACACGCTGCAAAATTTGCCGAACTTTTAGGCGAAGTAGTTACTGCCGACACGAAGACCAATCTTAAAATGAGAGTTGACGCCGAGCAGGGCGCTTGCGAAGGAAAAATGATGATAGCAAAAAAAGCTAAACAGTTAGGACTTGACGCTATCCACGATACCGTTCACGAAATGGCAAAAGACGAAGCTCGTCACGGCGCTGCATTCAACGGTCTTTTGACAAGATATTTTAAATAATAAAGAAATACATATAAAGACGCAGTTTATAAACTGCGTCTTTTTTTTGTACTATTTTTTTGTTAAGTAATAAAATCTTTTCGTAAACAGATAAGAATACCTAAAACACAATCGAAATAAAATATTTTATTTAGGTTACATTTATTTGTTTTTATGATAAAATGTCAATATGAGAAAATTAACCAAAAAATCAAAGATATTTACTGCAGTAATAGTTTTTATACTTGTGATTGCAATTTGCATAGGTATATATTTTTATATCAAGAACAACGGATTGCCCGAAAGAGGCAGCAATTATCAGCCGGGAACGGCTGTAACGGGAAGCGGTCTTATCACGAAATCCGATACCTTTCCTACTTCCGAAAATCTCAGTCAGCTTAACGAAAGTCTTGCAGTTATAGGGAACGGTAAGAAACTCGGCGTTCATTTTGTAGATGTCGGACAAGGAGACGCTATTGTTATATGTCTTCCCGACGGCAGAAATATGATAATCGACGGCGGCGACTATGACAGCGAAGTTGCGGACGCTTTAATAAGTTATATAAACGAACTCAATATACAGGTTTTCGATTATATGATTCTAACTCATTCGGACGCAGACCATGTAGGCTCTTTGGATAAGGTTATAGAAAGTTTTCAGATAAAAAATATATTTATGCCGAAGCTTACCGCAAGTTACGGGCTTGACGGCGCAGCTTCCGTAAAAGGCGCAATAAGCACTAAACAGTATTACGAGTTCTATACCTTGGCAAACAGCGAAGTTTACAGCGAAAACGGGGAAGATAAAAAAGCCGAAATTATTTACAATACAAACTATATAGAAATTACGGGAGAAGGATACAGGTTTTCTATGTTCTGTCAAAGCGAAGACTATTATAACGCAATTTCCAACAATTCCGACGCTGAAACAAAAAACGGAGAATCGCCTATCTGTATTCTTTCCACTAAAAACAACGATATAGTTTTAACGGGCGACGCAACGAAAGAAACCGAAGAAAAATTCATAAAAGAAATTTCTTCCCCTTACGACTGCGACCTTTTGAAGGTAGGTCACCACGGAAGCCGAACAAGCAGTTCTCAGGATTTTCTGGAATATATTACCGTTGAATCGGCTGTTATAAGCTGCGGAACAGGAAACTCTTACGGTCACCCTCATGAAGAAACATTAACCGCTCTTTCAAACGCAAATATTAATGTTTACAGAACAGACTTGCAAGGAGATATTATATATACCGTAACCGATACGGGCGGAAGTTTTACGACAGAAAAGACAACGGGTGTCAATTACGAAAATACGGTTATCGAAAAATTGGATAAATTAGACTTTTATCTTGCTTTTTCGAATTTCATTTACAATTTAACTCGTTTAAATTTTGCGTCTTTGTAAAATATGTTTAAACTATTGCTTTAAATGTGTTATAATGACTTTGTTGTTATGTAATCAAGGCTGGCTCTTTTAAACTAACAGGAGTTATAAATATTATGGAAAAACTCAATATTGCTTTTTTAGGAGCTGTATACGAGGATATTCTCGAAGCTGCAAACGCTTTATTCGATAAAATGAGCGATGAGAAAAATGTCATAATTTTAAATCTTATCGATTTTATAGAGTATACAAATAATTACAAGGTTAAGGATTTTGTAAACCATTTCGGAGACGGCCACTATATGAAAACAGAGTATAAAGCTTTATCAGATATTTCCGGTTTCGACGGAGCAATACTGCAAACTACTCCGACTCTTGCTTTAAAGGAAGAAAATATTCTGACTCTTAAAGAACACTATTTTACGGTAGGTCTTACTTATAAAGTCAGCAGTTTAAAAAAACTTATTGCAAAAAGCGGTTTTTTCCTTTCGGATATAATAAAAAAAGATATCGCAAAAGATAGGTCTATCGAATCAAATATTGAAAAAGACTGCGATATGATTTTATCTGCCGACAATTTTAATGCAACTGAAATTGCGTCAAAAGTTTATCAAAAAGTGAAAAACATAAAAGGATACAATTAATATGGCTTTCGATATTGAACTTGTGGGAAAAATCGGCTCAATGGCCCTTATAAACAGCGAATACAACGATATTGATTATAATATCCTTGCACGCCTTTCTTCCGAACTTAAACCGGGGTATGTTTGGGTTACAAGCGGCGCTACCGAAATAGGAAGAATAGATTATATTAAAAGAAACGGTAAAGAACTTTCGGGAACCGATGAGGAAATAAAAACCGATTATGCAGCTCAAGGGCAATCTATTTTAATGAGTCTTTACAGAACCTATGTAAAATCCAATTACAGTTTAAGACAAATTCTTGTAGAGCATCAGCATTTCAACGATAAAAATAAACTCGAATATTTAAGAAAAATGCTTCTAAGATGTCCCAAGGAAAATGCTATCCCGATTATAAATTACAACGATGCTGTAAGTTACGAGGAAAATGTCAAAATGGAAATTTCCGCTCTCACGAAAGAAAATTTCAAACCCGTCCACTGTCTCGATAACGACGAAACAGCAAGTCAGATAGCTTGTCTTTTAAAACCGCATACCTTACTTATTTTAACGAGCGTTGACGGAATTTATTCCGACCATAAAGACAAAAATACTCTCGTAAAGGAAATCAGCGGTAAGGATATTTACGAACTTATCGAAAATATTTCCCATTTTCAGACTCTTTGCGACGGCGCAAGCAGAAAAGGTGCAGGAGGGGCTAAAGCTAAACTCGAATATATCAAAGAGCCTGCCAAAAACGGAACGAGAATAATTATCGCAAATTCAAAATATCCTATAAAGAAAATACTTGAAAATTCCGTTCCTTGTACTCTCATACATGTAAAATAATTAAGTAACGAAATAATTTTAGGAGGTATATATATGGCTGACAAATTTTCAACGAGTTATGTTAAAACCTTAGACAGTTTTAATATCATTATCAAATTGCTTCTTGTTATTTTTCTCGATTTTATTGTCTACGGTATTTATCGTATCTGTAAAGGTAAAATCCTTATAGGTATTATATGGATTATTACAATCGGCTTTTTGGGTATAGGTTGGATTATCGATATCGTTTCAATCATAATCTATAAGAAAGTAAAATTACTTGCTTAAATAAAAAAACGGCGAAAGCCGTTTTTTTATTTGCTCTATATATATAAATATTTATTGACTTTAAAGAAATGTTCGTTTAGAATATTTATTATAAAGTAACTAATACTAAATTTAAAAGGGAAATTATGAAAAAATTATTTAAACTTTTAACCTTTATAATATGCCTTACCGTAATATTCAGTCTGTCGGCTTTTTCTACCGTTTCGGCTTTTGCGGAAACTTCTTTGAAAACCGAAAAACCCGGCGATGTATGGAAAACGGAAAGCGTATCGTTCGGTACCGAAACAGACGAAAACGGAGAAACAGTGTATCGTGACGACGAAGGGAATATTACTTCCGAAGACGAAGGCGGAAAGCCTACCTATCTTTTATCTTCCGCAGAGCAGCTGGCGTTACTCTCAGAAATACTTTCCGACAGTTCAAATTCCGATTATTCGATTTATATCGACGCAAATTTCAAATTAACTTCTTCCTTGGATATGGGAAGCGTAAATCCCCGTAAAAAATTTACCCCTATCGAAGATTACAACGGTATATTCGACGGAGCCGGTTTTTCTATCAGATATCTTACCATATCCGAAACCGATGAAACAAGCACCGATACCGCTCTTTTCAGAAAAAATCACGGTACCATTAAAAATCTCACTATCGATTCTAACAGTTATATAGAAGGAGTTGACTGCGTCGCTTCCTTCGTTTCCGAAAACTACGGAACTATCCAAAACTGCGTAAATAAAGCAACGGTAGTCGGGAAAACCAATGTCGCAGGTATAATTTGCAAGAATTTTTATACCGAAACTACCGTTGATGAAAGCACCGTAAAATCCGGCATTGTTTCTCAGACTTACAATACCGGAACGGTTAAAGCAGAAAGCAGCGACGCAAGCGGAAATTCTTTTGCTTCGGGCGGCGTGGTTTACGCATACGGAGAAAACTCTTCTCTATACGGATATATTTCAGGTCTTGCAAATCACGGTAAAATTTACGCAACGGGTAATTACGCAGCAGGAGTCGTTTGCAAGGCTGGCACTGTCGAACAATGCTTCAACGAAGGTGAAATAAATGCAAAAGGGTATATCGGCGGAGTCGCATGCGAGAGCGATGAAATTCTGAACTGCTTTAACGGCGGTACAATCAACGCAAAAGGCGAGAACGACGCCGACAGTTCGGGCTATGTGGGCGGAGTTATTGCCAAAGCAAAAAAAATAGGAATTTGTTACAATAAAGGTAATATAAACGTTACTGTAAATAATCCGGAAGAAGGTCAAACTTCTTCATTCGATTTCAATACGGTAGGAGCGATTGCAGGTTTTATAGAAGAAGGTAACACTGCGGAAAAATGTCTTTATAAGGAAAATACCGTTAAATTTTCGCCATGCGAAGGACAGCCTAATTCTTACGGCTTCGAAGCCGAGTACGAAACTATACTTTCAACTGCCGTTTTTTTAAGGCTACCGAATATCGGCGGCGATGAAATCATTTCAAAGGCAACAAATATATCGCAAGAATTGAATTCTGTTTTAGATAATCAGCAAAATACTACCGTTACTCAAAGCGGCGGCAGTTATGTAATCGGCGGAAGCATAATAAAAACCGATTACAGCGATATGGATTTAAGCTTTAATACCTTTGCCGTTGCGGTTAACATTAAGGTAAAAGACGAATTCGTTAACGATTTTACTCTTTCTTCCCCGGAAGTTTATGTTTACAAAAACGGAACGGAATACAGTTTAATAACCACCGATTCGAAAAGACTTTCGGTGACCGATATACAAGGAGAAGGAATTAACGAAAAATCCTTAAATCTTATATTGTTTTTCGATAATCCGGGGGACATTATCGAACTCGGTATAAAATGGAATTCAGCATCCGAAGAAGTTAAATCATATTGTTTTGTAGTCGATAAAAACATAGAGCTTTTCCAATATGAAAACAATCCCGATTATGATCCGGAAAATCCGGACAGCGAAGAATTTATACTGAACAGCGTTAATGTAGAAGCCGTCGATTTTCTTCCTTCTTTTTCCGATAATTCAAGGGTATGGTCGATTAAAGGTTCGGCTTCGAGCGATTATACATGGTACGAAAATAATTATATAAAACTCAACGCATTCACTTCGGCTTCTTACGGAGTTACCGCAACCGAAACGGTAAAACCTTCGAATGTGGAAAATTGGTTTACTCATACAAGTAATCTGAGTCGGTTTTCAAGAACAGTCGAAGCACAGTCCGATTCGTTGGATAATTGGGGTAAAAGCGAAAGCGACCCTTATGTTATCAAAACTGCCGCACAGCTTGCAAATCTTATCGATGAAAACTCGGAATTTTATAAAGATTATTCTTCGACAGGTTTTGAAGGACTTTTCTTCCGTCTCGATAACGATATAGACCTTTCGGGAAAAGCTTTTAAAACAATAGAAACATTCAAAGGAGTTTTTTCGGGCAACGGTTTTACTCTGAAAAATATTTATATAGACGACGAGTATAACGGCGGTATAAGTTCTTTTATCAAAACTTTGGGCGGAAATGAAACCTTTACCGTTACCCCCGCTCTTAAAAATCTGAAAATAAGCGGTTATATTTACGGAACGGTCAGCGCAGCCGCTTTCGTTACCGAAAGTATTAATGCGGAAATAAAGAATCTTTACAATTATGCAACGGTTTTGACTTCGGGAACGACAGCTTCGGGAGTAGTGATTTCTACGGATTTGACAAAAATTGAATATCTTGTAAATTACGGAATTGTCGCTTCCGTAAATTCCTTATTCGAACCCGATATTTCCATGCAGAGCGAAGTTGCGGGTGTTGCGATATCTTCTGTATCAACGCAATTCGAGAACTGCTACAATAAAGGTTCGGTTTACGGCGGAAAGGCTGCCGGCTGTGTTATTCTCGAAAATGCGTCGGGCGATATAACTTTTGTAAACTGTTCGAATTCAGGTTCCGTCAAAGCGAATTACGCTTACGGTGTGACTTACGCATCGAACGGTTTAAATATCTCTTTGGAAAAATGCCACAATACAGGTACGGTCAACGGAGTCGAAACGGCTTTCGGTGTTGCGGGAACTCAGACTATGTCAGAGCTCGATTTCAATAAATGTCTTGTTTCGGGAACGGTAAACGCAAATACGGTTTATAAAATAGGAAATCTTTCTGAAAGTTCTTCGGATAATATTGACTTTTCGAGTTATACATTTTCTTTGAATTCCGAAAATATTTCTTACGGCGACAATATTTCTCCGATTGACGACGATATCGCCGTTATCGGCGGATACAGTTATAAAATTACCTCGGCGGAAAACGGAACGGTTTATAAAGACAACAAACAAATTACCGTTATGAAGACAGGGGATTATACTGTCAATTTCAGCGTAATCTTATCGCCGGGTACTATGAACGAAGTTGCGCTCAGCGGTTCGATAGATTTGAAAAATGTCGGCAAAAGAGCTATTTCAGTAAAGGTCAACGACCTATCGAGCGAAAAATACGAAGGTCTTAGTTTCGGATATACTCTGACTTCCGGTTCGCTTGCGGCAAACGATAAGCTCGTTCTTTCGACTTCCAAAATAGAAGGCGAAGCGAATAAGTATACAATTTATGTTTCAAAAATTATTAACGGACAGGGGCAGGATGTTACCGAAATGTACGAGCTGACTTCTACTAGCGGAACCTTAACCGTTACTAATAGCGATACTTCCGAAACGGGCGACGAAGACGGCAGTTGGATTTATATAGTTACAGGCTGTCTTGCAGGCGTACTTCTTATTCTTATAGGTGTTGCCGTTTATCTTAACATTAAGAATAAAAAAGAAGGCGACGGTACCGATAGCGATGAATGAGTTCAGGTGGGCTTTTATAGGAGCGGGGCATATAGCGTATAAAACCGCCCGTGAAATAGTTAGTTCGAAACGCCATAAAATAGTATCGGTATGTTCGCAAGGCTTTACGAGCGCAGTAAAATTCGGCGAAGAGTTCGGAGCAAAACCCTATAAAACCATAAGCGAATGTATTAACCATGATGCGGATTGCGTTTATATCGCAACTCCGCATCATGTTCATTATGAGCAGATAAAAGAATGCATTGAAAACGGAAAAAATGTTCTTTGCGAAAAATGTATTACCCTTAATGCGACTGAACTTGAAGAACTGATAGAACTTGCAAAACAAAAAAATGTTTTTTTCTGCGAGGCTATGTGGACGAGATTTAATCCTATAACCGTCGAAGTATTAAAGAGAATACGCAGGGGAGATATCGGAAAGATAAAATTTTTCCGTTCCGAGTTTTCCTATTACGCATATCTACCTTTTGTAAAAGACAGGGTGAAAAACATAAATAAAGGCGGAGGAGCCCTTCTCGATTTGGGAGTATATAATCTTTCTTATGCTCAGATGCTTTTAGGTTTTACCGATAATATCAATGCAAAGTTAAAGTTTAAAAAAGGTTCCGATTGCTTCGATAAAATCGAACTTGTTTATCCCGACGCAAAAGCCTGTCTTATATCTTCTTTTACCCGTTTCAGCCTCTGTAACGCAATTATAAAGGGGGAAAAGGGCAAAATCGTATTTCCTTTTACATTCTATAAGCCTCAAAGATGTATAATTTATTCAGAAGGAAAAAGGGAAAAATTAAAATGCAAAAGAGGATATATCTATCAGTTCGATAAAGTCGCCGAAGAGATAAGAAAGGGACTGAAACAATCTGAATTTATTCCGCTTAAAGATACCCTCGAAGTTATGAAAATGCTCGATATTTGCAGAAAGCAGAATTCTTTCGTTTATCCGCAGGAAAAAGAAAATTAATATATTGACATTTGTTCATATTAACGCCGTTGATTTTCAATAATATCGCATTGCGGTATTTTTTTATTTTTTATGTTAATAATCTATTTTATTTATTCGGAGTGAAATATGAAAAAGAAACTGATTGCCATAATGCTGTTGATATTTTTAATGCTTACATTAATTTCCTGCTCGGATAAAAATTCCGAAAATCAACCTGAAAGCAATGACGACGAAGTGCTTATTCTGAACACCAACAGTGAAATTTTATGCGTAGGTTCAAAAGTAAAACTTTATGCTTCCACATTACCCAAAGATGAAAACACAAAACTGATTTGGAAAAGCAGCGACGAAAGTATAGCCGTCGTCGACGAGTACGGAATGGTTACCGCAGTCGGAAGCGGCGAAACGGAAATAACGGTAAGCACGCAGGACAATAAATTGTTCAAAACATGCAATTTGTCGGTCGGTGATATACTTGTAAGTTTAAGTTACGACAGCGATACCGAAGGATACGGGATAAACAAATTCGCCAGCGTTTGCGAAGCCGTGGAAAACGCACAAAAGGGAGATTCCGTTATAATTTACGAAGGTCGGTTCGACGAGAATATCGTCGTTTCGAAAAGTCTTTCTTTGACCGGAATAAACAATCCTTCTTTAAAAGGACTGAAAGTTACGGGAGAAGGAACATTTCTGAAATTGAAGAACATTAACTTTTTTCTCGACTCATATCCCGACAGTAATACGGGAGCTTTGGAAATAGACAGAAATTCGGATATAGCAGTATCATTTTGTAATTTTACGGTAAATGCTGCCGACGAGCCTACCGGCGGGTATGCGATACTTGCAAAAGGCGAAAGGAAAAATCTTTCTATATCATACTGCGAATTTGAAAATTTCAGATATGCCGTTTTTCTTCAAAATTCGGGCGGCACTATAAATATCGACGGCTGCAATTTTACTAAAAATCAATACGGAATAGGGGTAAATCTTAAAAGCGAAGACGGCAGAAAAACAAATAACGCAAACGGGATTATTGCAAACAATAAGTTTGACCAGGTAGAAACAAAATGTGAATTTGTTTTTACGGGAAGCAATTATGAAGGGGATTTGATTTTTTCGGATATTTACGATTAAAAACCCGCAGTTTTAATATTAAAGTACTTTTTTGTAGAAAGAATTTTGTTTATTTTGATTACTTATTCAAAATTTGCTTTCATTAGAATAAAATATGTGTTATTCTTTATCAGTAAGGTGAATTATGAATAAGAGTATAACAAAAACGGAAAAGAAAAAATATCTTCCGAGAAAATTCGCATATTGGTTTTTCTTTGGTCTTTACGCTCTTTACGCAAAGATTTTTTACCGTATCAAAAAAGACAATTCGGTTTTAAAAAAATACAAAAAGATACCGCATATCGTGTTGTCGAATCACGGCGGCGTGAATGATGTTATGTATCTTATTAAATCGGCTTTTCCGGGCGTATACACTATGGTTGCGACATTGAATATGAAAAGAAACGGAATGCTTGATTTTATGCTTAAATTGACAAGGAATGTTGTTTGGCGAAGGCAGTTTTCAATGGATATAAAGTGTTTAAGGCAGCTTTCGGAGATTGCAAAAAACGGCGGAAACATAGCTCTTTTTCCGGAAGGAAGAACAAGTATCGCAGGAAGAGAAACACTTATTCAGCCGTCTATAGTAAAACTTATAAAGTTTTTGAAACTTCCCGTAATAGGTGCGAGAATGGAAGGAAATTATATGGCTATTCCGAGATGGGCTAACGCACAAAGGTCGGGGCTTGTAAAGGTTAAGTTTTTCGAACTTTTCACAGCCGAAGAAGTGGAGAATACAGACGCCGACGAAATGTATAAAAAAATTGCACACGAATTCAAATACGACGAGTATAAAACAGCTTACGAAAACAAACGCAAATATAAAGGGGTACTTGTTGCCGAAGGTCTTCAAAATGTTCTATACAGATGCCCAAGCTGTCAAAAGGATTATGTAACCGCTACCGAAGACAATAAACTGTTTTGCAAAGAGTGCGGTTATACTACGCTTATAGACGATTACGGCAGATTTTCCAATCCCTTGGATATTGCGCCCACGATACCCGATTGGTACGATTATGAAAGGGAAGTACTGAAAAAGGAAATCGAATCGGCAAAAGATTTTACTTTCAGCATTGAAGGAACTCTTCAAATTTCGAAGGCGGAAGAATTTAATTTTACCGAAAAAGGCAAGGTAACGCTTTCGGTAGATAGAGACAGAATAATATGCAAAAACGAAAATATAATTTTCGAGCAGAATATCAAACAAAATCCCGCAGTTATGTTTAAAGACAATCAGTTTATAGCTTTTTACGACGAAGAAAATATGTATAAAATATTTCCCGATAACAAGCAAACAATTATAAAATTCGATTTGATATGTCAGCTTTTAAATTCTTAACGAGGTGATTTATGGGAGTTTGGAAGAACAATAAAAAGGGCGAAGAAAAAAAAGCCGAAGAACAGACCGTTATTGAAAGCAATTATAAGGTTTCGGACGAGGTTGCCGAAAGCACAGACGGCGATGCGAAAAAGGATATAGTCGACCTTAACGATGTCGAAATAGTAATCGATAAAATCGACGACGAAATAAACAAGTCGGAAAATAACGAAGATAAAACAACTGCTATCGAGTCGGAATTAAAGGAAAAGAAGAAAAAAGAAAAGTCAAAAATAAAGCAGTCGTCTGAAAAACAACATAAGGCTCAGGGCGGATATAACGCTTTCGACAGATTTTTTATTTCTTTATGGGCTGTTATGGTTGCTTCCGTTACCACTGTTTCTAAGGGAATAAATTATTGTATAAGAAAAATTTTCAAACACGAATTGCCTATAAGATATATCAATGCGTTTATCGTAATACTTATTATCGTCTTGCTTGTTTATCTTATTACCGTACCCGTAAAGCTCTCTTACGAAGAAGATAAACTCGAAATATATACCGATAATTTGGTAGCCGTTCAAAAAAGCGTAGGGAACGACACCGACGGCAACCCGATTTATAAATGGGGTTATGTAGATAAATTCGGAAAGGTAAAAATAGATTTTCAGTATGAAGAAGCAAAGCCGTTTTGCAGCGGCGGTGCTCTCGTTAAAGTAAGCAGTATCGAAAACGGAGCAATTCAGGAATATTGGGTGGTTATCGACGGCAAAGGCAACGAGAAAAGCGAAAGGTACAGTATGGTAGGAAATTTCGACAAAGACACGAAACTTTGTTGGGCGGTAAGAAACGGTAAATACGGTTTTGTCAATACTTCCGGAAAGACTGTAATTAATTTTGCATATGACGGAGCGGAAGATTTCAGCGAAGGATATGCTTGCGTAAAGTTCGGAGATGTTTATTATTATATCGATAAATCCGGAAAGAAGAAAAGTTATGAGTACGCCGAAATAAGAAGTTTTAACGAAGGGTTCGGCGCAGTTAAAGCCGCAAACGGAAAATGGGGCTTTGTTAATTCAAAATGCAAAGAAGTTATAACTTGTTATTACGACCAAGTATCGGATTTTATAGACGGCTATGCAATAGTGTTTTTAGGGGAAGCTGTCGGAATAATCAATACCAAAGGAAAGTATGTGCTTGACCCCGATTACAAAAACGTGCAGCTTTCATATCAATAACGCTTAAATCGGCCGGAAAGTAACGAATAACTCTTATCGGGTAAGAATAAACAATTAAAGAGCAAAGAAAAGCATAAAAATAATAAAGCGCAAAGTAAAAGCATAAAAAGACACATTATTATTCAATCGTATTTAATTTGCCGATAAAAAATAAAGCGCAAAGTAAAAGCATAAAAAGACGGATACATTCCGTCTTTTTTTATCTTTTGAAATAATAAAATATTATAAAAAAATATTAAAAAAGTATTGACAAGGAGGGAAGTGGTGTGATAATATAAGTAGGCTGTCGAAAAAGGCAGCGTGTAACTTGAAAAGTGAAGGAAAG
>CASFOZ010000005.1 GCA_949296455.1 uncultured Eubacteriales bacterium | reverse complement strand
CTCCCCTCCCGGGGTTCTTTTCACCTTTCCCTCACGGTACTATACTCTATCGGTCACTAGGTCGTATTTAGCCTTAGGAGATGGTCCTCCTGTCTTCCCGCCGGATTCCTCGTGTCCTGCGGTACTCCGGATTCTGCCTGCTTCAATTCGCTTTCGTCTACGGGACCGTTACCCTCTTCGGTCGGATTTTCCAATCCGTTCAACTAGCTATCTCTTGCTTTATGCAGTCCTCTACCCCTTGATATATTGCTATATCAAGGTTTGGGCTCTTTCCCTTTCGCTCGCCACTACTCAGAAAATCGATTGTTTTCTTTCTTTTCCTCCGGGTACTTAGATGTTTCAGTTCCCCGGGTTCCCCTGTATACACTATGTATTTATGTATACATACACGGCTTCTACTCCGTGTGAGTTCCCTCATTCGGATATCTGCGGATCAAGGCTCATTTGCAGCTCCCCCTCATTCGGATATCTGCGGATCAAGGCTCATTTGCAGCTCCCCGCAGCTTTTCGCAGCTTGTCACGTCCTTCTTCGGCGCCTAGTGCCAAGGCATCCTCCCTACGCTCTTCGTAGCTTAATCGTTATTTTCTTTCTCTAACTCTTGTCCTCGGCAATTTAAAATACAGTGATTTTTTTAGTATACTCGTATTACTCGTATTCTTATTTACTCGTATTTTTCCATATTATTCAAAAACTTTTCTATGCAGTTGTCAAGGTGCGTAAATGCGACTTCTGTCGCATAAGCCATAGCGTCGCTATGTCGTGGTGGGCACAAGTGGACTCGAACCACCGACCTCACGCTTATCAGGCGTGTGCTCTAACCAGCTGAGCTATGAGCCCGTGGTGGAGATAATCGGAATCGAACCGATGACCCTCTGCTTGCAAGGCAGATGCTCTCCCAGCTGAGCTATACCCCCACAGGATAGCCGTACGGATTTTTTCCGAACAGCCTATATATAATATCATTATGAAAACCATTTGTCAATAACTTTTCATAATATTTTTTGATAAATTTTTATTAATTTTTACTTATTTTTATTAAGTAATTTGCTGAAAAAGTGCTAGTAGATATTGACATAAATTATTGACTGCACTCAAAATGAATTTAATATCGGATTTACAAAATATTTAAAATGCGATAATTTATTTGCGATTATTTATTATGGTATAAATATTTACTATATATAATTAATAAATATTAATGTAAATCAAATTACATAAGTTTTTTCTTTTTAAGGAAAAGACCTATTATAATTGAAATGAGAACGCTTACTCCTACAATAATCCAGAAAGCATAATCCAGTCCTTCGAAAGGAAGTTTAACATTCATTCCGAAGATGCTTGCAATCAAAGTAGGTATTGAAATAATAAGTGTAACAGAAGTTAGGAATTTCATGACAATATTAAGGTTGTTTGAAATAACGGAAGCAAAAGCGTCCATTGTTCCGCTTAAAATGTCACGGTAAATATTACACATTTCGATTGCCTGACTTATTTCTATTGAAACATCTTCGAGTAAATCGTTGTCTTCTTCGAACTTTTTAAGGCCGTCGAATTTTATAAGTTTACTGATAACGTTCTCGTCGGATTTTAAAGAAGTCGAAAAATAAACCAGTGAATTTTCAAGGTCGAGAAGCTGAATAAGCTCTTTATTTTTCATAGAACGGTGAAGTTCGCTTTGAATACGCTGACTTGACTTATTGATTTGTCTCAAATAATGAAGAAATTTGGTGGCGACATTGTAAAGAATCTGAAATAAAAATCTTGTATTTTTATTAATGGTAAAGCTTTTGACTCTGCCTCTGATAAAGTCACGCACTACTGCCGTTTCCTGCAAGCAAACGGTAATAAAAACTTCGTTTTTCAGAATTATACCTAAAGGCAAGGTAGAGTAAGTATCGTGTCCGTTATCTTCTTCGATAATCGGAACATCGCAAATAATAAGAATGGCGCCGTCGTCGGTTTCCATACGGGCACCCTCGTCGTCGTCGAGAGGGGCTTTTAAAAAGTCCTCGCTGATATTCACTGCACTTGCCACGAACTCTATTTCTTTATCGGTGGGATTGGTAAGATTAATCCATTTTGATTTAAAAGAAAATTCCGGAGAAAAAAATTCTTCTTCGCTGAATGTAAGGAAATTATTTGTTTTTTGTTCGTTCTGAAAAACCTGAATCATTCGTCCGCCTCCAAAATTAAGTACAGGCGGAAGTAATCTGCTAAATTAAAGGCAGCATTTTGCTTCCGCACTTTTTATTAAAAGTATTACCGTAAGGTTCCGCTTCCACAAAACCCACCTCCTTGCAAAAGACAGTATAACACCAAAGGAATCAATTAGCAAGAAAATTAAAGTTTTTAATAATAAAATTTTAAAATAAAAAGGGCAAGATAAAAACTATCTTGTCCCCGGAAAAATTTTTTATTTATAAACAAAACATATTCCGATAGAATCAATCAGGCGATTTTTGCGCAGATTTTTCCGAGAGCGGCATTGAGTTTTACCTTTTCTTCTTCCGTGGTATAATCTTTATCTCTAACCGTAATCAGCATATTGGCAACTTGTTTCAAAGTATTTTGAGACACGTTGCAGCAAAGCATTTCATCTACTTTGGCAAGAAGGGTATTGAGTTTTGAAGGTTCCCTTCCCTTTTTTACGATATTGTCAGATACCGCATTGTATTCCTTTTTAATTTCTTCATATTCGTTTTTGTTATTGTTTTCAAAGAGCAATCTTGCCGAGACGCTGTCTCTGAAAAGGGAAAGTTTTTTCATTATTCTGTTTTGTCTTACACTGTAAACTATAACGAGAAGCCATCTTAAAATTCCGAAAAATACGAGAGGAGTGACTATACATATAAACTTGGTAATAGATTGAGCGGAAATCGCCATAAAAAACCAAGCATTCACCACGAAGGTAATAAGAGCGGTAAGGTCGAAAGTTGCGTAAGCTCTTTTTTCTTTAAGTTCGAATTTAAGAGCGGGAATAACCTCTAAATTAAAGAAGTCCGAGATATTTTTTCCGTTTCTGAAAAGGACGAAATTTTTCCAGGCAAGTTTAAATCTTTTCGGGAATTTGGAAATACATTTTTTTTCGAAACGGTTAATATTCTGACAATTTATTTCGGAATTCTTCTTTAAGAATTTTGCGCTTTTTCTGAACCCTGTTATACACTTTGAATAGAACCCGTTAGTTAACAGCAATACGAGAAATATTGCAAAAATCCAAGCAAGCGGCAAAATTACAAAAATCGTGCCTTTTGAAAATATCAACAATTCTAAAATTTTTTCCGATAAGAAATTAAAAAAATCAGCTGCGTTAAACATATAAATCTCCTTGATAAAAATATGTACGCAGCTAATCGATTTTAACGGTTAAATTCCTTGAAAAGACATAGATATATTTTTCGTCGACCTTTCTTTTAAGCCATTTTTCGAGGGCATCGGCATATAAATCGAGCTGCGGCTTATAAGTTCGGATAATATCTTCCTTTGATTTACCGGTTTTTTTATAATCGACTATAATAGTTTTATCTCCAAAAATGCAAAGGTCTATAACTCCCTGAACAAGTATTCTGTCGGAAGAAGAGTTTTTTATTACGTCGTTTGCACTGACAGAGTTTATGAACCCGAACTCTCTTTTTATATTTGCGTTTTTCGCAAGGGAAACGACGGGGCTGGTAATACAAAGCAATATATCTTTCGGGTTTACGAGTTTTGCTTCTTCTTTGTTTAGCAGATTTTCCGAAACCATATTTTCGATAGCGGTCTCAACCTGTTTTTCTTCGGTCAGAGAAAAATCTATATACTGCATAACTTTATGGTAAGCCGTTCCCTCTTTTGCGTCGGAAGAAGAATAAAGGACAACCGAATGATTTTCCTCCGTACGATTGCTGATTATTTCCGATACTGTGTATTTTATACCAAGGTTGAGAGAATTTTGATAAGGATAAGAAAAAGATAGAATTTTCTCGATAATTTCCGCATCCTTAATGTTCCCTTTTTTAAAAGACGCAATATTGTTTTCGGTTAAATCCTTTTGATAAACATTTTCGTATCTTACATACTCTGATAGTTTTCTGTTTTTGGCAGCGGCAAAAGAAAGCCATTCCATAAAGGAAAGAGCCTTTTCGGGCCGTCTGTGTTTTTGTAAGAACTCCCCTTCTTTGTAATTTCCGCTGATAAAAAGATGGTACTGCGCTCTTGTCAATGCAACATACAGAAGTCTTAATTTTTCTTCGGCTATTTCCTTTCTTTTTTTGTCTACAATCAAATCGAAAAGCAAATCGGAAGAATAACACCTTTCTTTTTCATCGAAATATTTTACAGCAAGTTTTAAATTTGCGTCTGCAAGATAGGATTTATTGAGTTCGAAAGTAAAACTTTTATCTGCGCATGTTAAAAAGACCACCGGAAATTCAAGTCCTTTGCTTTGGTGTACGGTCATACATTTTACCGCATCGCCGCCGCTTTGAATTGCCGATAAATTAAGCAGATTCGGATTTTCGGATATTGCGGGAATAAAAGTGCAGAGATTTTTTGCGAAATTCTTAGTCGATAAATTAAGAAAAATACTTTTTATTTTTTTAAGCTTTATTTCGCCGCCCGGTAAACTTAACAGATAAATATCGTAACCTGATTTCTTTAATATTTCGTCAAAGAACTCATACAGTGAAAGATAACCGCTTTTAATTCTGTCGCTATCGGCTTGATTTAAAAAACCTTTGATTTTTTTCGAAAGAGAGTTATCGAGTTCGGAATATTTAAAAACCGCTGAAAAGAAATCTTCGTTTTGAAAACTTTTTCTTATTTCGACAAGTTCTTTTTCGCAAAAGCCGCCAATTCCCGATAACATTGCCGCAGCCGTTATTATATCGTTTTTAGGGTTGTAAATAAATTTTAAATAATTTAAAACTTCGGTGATTTCCTTGTCGTCGCAGTCGGAAGTTATATCGCTGTCGGTAGGGATTCCCGCACTGTTCAATGCTTTTACGATATAAGCGCCTTCCTTTCTGTCCTGATAAAGAACGGCAAAGTCGGAATACGAAAGCATTTTTTCGGCAGTATTGCCCTCTTTTACCGTTGAAACTTTTTTTCCGTATAAAGAAAGAATTTTTTCCGCTACCGAAAAGCCTTCCGACATGCGGAGGGAAATTTCCTTCGAGCCTTTATCCTCTTCTACACTGTAAACGCCGTCCGCCTCATCTTTTTCGTTGGATTTTTCAATAACCGAAATTTCGAAAGACGGAAAATTCAACACGCCTTTAAAATCGCCGCCCGTTACGAGTTTTCCTTCTTTTCGGTAATTAACGGAACCGAATGTATCGGTCATAATTTCAGAAAATACTGCGTTAATGTTTTCTATAATGCTGTCGGAACTTCTGTAATTTTCGTTAAGAATATAACTCGTTCCCTCTTTTCCTTTTTGGAATTTTCTGTATTTCGATAAAAATATTTCGGGTTGAGTCTGTCTGAATCCGTAGATACTTTGCTTACTGTCGCCTACGAGAAAAATTTTACCGTATTTTGAAACATTTTCTATAATAAAATCCTGAGAGTAATTGGTATCCTGAAATTCGTCGACAAAGACATAATCGTAACAAGAGGCAATTTCTTTTTGAATTACTTTATCTCTTAACAAAACACAAGCGAACTGTTCGATATCGGAAAAGGTATAGACGGCGTTTTCTTCCTTGTATGAACCGAAAAGGGAATCGACATCTTTTGTAAAAGTAACGAGAGTATTGCAAAGTTCGTATAAAGACGGAAGTTTATCTTTTTCCTGTTTTAAATCGTAATCGCTTTTGATTTTCAGATTTTTTAATTCATCGATAAAATTCTTATATTCTTCGTTGACGGAAATATATTCGGGTAAAGTGCTGCGCTTTAAATGTTTTTCGAATACTATATTCTTTTTAATATTCAATGCGTCTTCGAGATTTTCGGAATTTATGATTTTATCGAGCGATAAAAGTAAATTTTTTATATAATCGGCTTTTTCGTTAAGACTTAAATTTTTAAGTTTTAAATCCAAATCGTCGTACTCTTGTTTTAAAATTTTACATTCGTTTACTATAAGTTGTTTTCTTAAATTGCAAAGAAAATCGAAATTTTCAATTTTGAAGTTATCGGCGCATTTATCAAGCCACTCTTCTTTGCTCGGCGCACAGCTTGCGAAAGAATAGATGTACGAAATGACTTTAACGAAATTATCTTCTCTGCCCCCTGCAATTTTATCGAAAGCGTTATAAAAGCTTTTATCCGAACCTGCAATTTTTTCCTTTATTAATTTTTTTACCGTTTCGGAAAAAATCTTTTTTTCGTCCGCCTCGTCCATAACGGAAAAGTCGGGGGAAATTCCGAGTTTATCGAAATGAAGTTTAACGAGTTTTTTGCAAAAGGCATCTATTGTTCCTATATCTGCGTCGAAAACCGAATCTGCCTGTTCTTTCAGAAAGTCTCCTTGCGTTTCGGCTTTTTTAACCAAGGCGGAAAAAAGTCTGAGTTTCATTTCCTTTGCCGCAGCCTGGGTAAAAGTGAGCATTAAAATGCGGTTTACTTCCAAGCCTTCCGAAATCAGTCTGCAAACCTTTTCCACCATTACGGAAGTTTTCCCGCTGCCGGCGGAAGCCGATACGAGAATTTCCTTTTCCTTTCCGTTTAATACTTTAAGCTGTTTTTCGTTCCACATATCAATCTTCTTTCCGAACCGAGTCGGTTATTGCGTTCTTGACTTTTTTATTTTGAATTCTGAAAGTTTTTTCGCTTAAACAGATATTTTTATAAGCGCAGTAAGCGCATGAATTTGCATCGTCGTCTTCGCCCTCACCGTGGGGTTTTCTTGCGATATAACCTTTTTTCATTTCCGAAGAAGCCTTACCTGCTAATTTTACGACATACTCTTTGACTTTATTGATTTCCGAAACAGAAAGCACGTTTTCTTCGGCTCTTACTTTAAATACTCCGTCTCTTACCGTAAGGCTTACGGGGAACACCGAGCTTTTTAAATTGTTTTCGCAAAGAGTAGTATCGAGATTTCTTACGATTTCAGTGTCGTCGGCAATCTGCCCTTTAAGTCTGAGCCTTTCCTCTTTGTTTTCGAATTTTACATACTTATCGTTTACCGGAAGATAAAAAGCGCCGACCGCATTATAATCTTTTAAAGCGTTGAGATAAATATAGAGCTGAATTTTATTTCCGTAATATATATCTTTAAGGCTTGATTTTATATTCGAAGAGGTTTTATAATCGATAACTATTGCGTTTTTTCCGAGTATATCTATTCTGTCGATTTTTCCTTTGATTTTTATATTCTCAAATACTGCTTCGAAAGGACATTCGGTATCTTTTATTTCGAATTTACTTTTACTGAAATTATTATAAAGCTGAACGCAGATATTCGAACACTCTTTAATCATAATTTTATCGAAACCTTTAAGCTGTTCGAATATGTATTTATAAGAACCGGACGAGACGGTGGATTTTACAATATTTTCGGCT
This sequence comes from uncultured Eubacteriales bacterium, assembly GCA_949296455.1. GTDB lineage: Bacteria > Bacillota > Clostridia > Christensenellales > CALVMC01 > CALVMC01. The sequence continues at coordinate 89,463 of CASFOZ010000005.1, read as the reverse complement.
ATTATATAAGCTTCTTTTCCGGTAGCGTTATTTGATATTTGTTTAAAGAATTTTTCAAGCACGGTATGGACAAGACTTCCCCTGTCGAGAGCTTTGAGTCCGAACTCTTCTTTTTCTTTTAGTTTTAAAGCATATTTCATAAAATGTTTATACGGACAATCGAAGTAAGTTTCGAGTTCGGTAGACGAAAGATTAACCGAAGAGCAAAGGCTGTCGAACTTAACATAATCGCTGAAAGGCGCCCTGTTTTTTTCCTTGAACCCAACTACCGTATAAAGAGCGTCGTAAAAATTCTGTCCTTCGAAATGAAATCCTTCTTTCATTTCACCCTTTCTTTTGGCAAGCATATATTCTGCGTTTTTTCTCGTTGCGCAAAGACCTGCAAAATCTTCGGTATTTTGAGGAAATTGTCCGAATGAAATTACCTTTAAATCGAACAGCCTTAAAAGTTCGGTTATAACTGCCGAAGGAACGGTTTTCTGTCCTGAACCGTCAAGTAGCGGATAAGAAATAAACAGTTCTTTTTCGGGCTTTATCAAAAGTTGAATAATGTTGAACTTATTTTCCTTTTTTATGGTTTTAAAATTAGGCTCGACAGAGATACCGCATTTTTTAAATTCGTCGATTTCCCTTACCGTAAGTATTCCGTCATCGTTTCCGCTTTGCGGAAAACTGCCTTCAGTCGCTCCCGTAACGAAAAGATATTTAACGCCCGTATAACGGGATTCGTTAGGCTCGCCTATAAAAACAGAATCGAGTTTTAGAGGAATAAAAGAAAGTTTTGCGCTCGAAACGGCGGTTTTTAAAATCTCGTAAAAATTCTTGAATGTATCGACGGACGAAGAAAATATCTTCTGCTGTTCGTCTAATATTTCGGTAAACTTTTCAATACCTCTTAAAGAAGCTTCGGCGTTTTCCATAAAACCGTCACCGTTTTGAATATCGGAAATTTTGATTTCTTCGTTTTCCAAATCGTTTGATTTTATAAAATCCGAAAGGGCTTTATAAAATTCGCCGAAAGGAATTTTACTTTTTATGAAAAGCGGCTTTAACGAAGCGATAAGTTTTGAACGCACCTTTTCGGCTTTTATTATCTCGTCCTCCTGCCCCTTTACGAATTCCTTTTTGAACATTGAATAATTTACATTGTACTTGTCGCAGTAATTTATAAAATCGAAGACATATTCGCAATTAAAATGAGGGCTCAGCACGAATTTATAAACTGCATTTTTTTCAAAATCCGACAGCACCGTATTCAATGCGTCCATAATATAACTTATATGAGAGAGATTGGAAAGAAGAAATTTTTTATCTATGAAATAAGGAACGGAAAATCTTTCGAATATATCTTTAAAAAGCGGTTCGTATTCTTCTATATCGGGACATACTATCGCAAAATCCTTGTAGCGGTCGCCTTTGAATATATGATTCTTTATTTTTTCGGCGATAAATACTATTTCGTTTTCGATATCCGCCGCACTATGAATACTTATACCTTTACCGTTATTTTTCGCACAGGAAGAATAACCGAAAAATTCTTTTTCGATAACGGAAAAAGGCGGTTTTATTTCGTCTTTCAGATTAAAATAATTTACCTTTTCACCGGACGAGAGAGCTATGTTTTCGATTTTCTTAACTGTTTCGAAAGGATAAATTCTGTAATTAGCGTCTTTCCCTTTATCGATAAGAGCCACAGTGAAATTGAGAGCGTTTTTCATAAGAAGTTCAACAAGTCTTAATTCCATGGCGTTGAAATTATAAAAATCGGTAACATAGATATCCGACCGGGATATGAATGCGCTGTCGGCGATAATATCGGCAAGACCTTTGAGTCTGCTTGTAGTATCTATATAATTTTCTTCGAGAAGTTTGAGATATTCCGAATAAATGCAAGCGATATCGAGAGCTTTATCTTTTACCTTTCCTTTAAGTTTTTTCGAAGCCTCGGCAAGCTGTGCGGAAGTATAATTACTGTTTCTTATCTGAGATATAACCGCAAATATCTGTTTGTCGAAACCTTGTTTTAAAGAAGAGGACGAATAAAGTCTAAGACTTTTGCCCGCTTTTTCCGACGCCTTTCTCATAAGCATTACGGCGCCTTCGGGAGAAAGAAATTTACGGGTATCGTTTATTAGACGGACTGCAAGTCTTGAAAAGGAAAGAATCTCGGTATTAAAGGAACAATTTTCGGGCATAGCTTCAAGAAACAGTTTTTCGAGAGAAAGAGTGAACCTGTCGGGCGCTATGATAATATTATTGGAGCCGAGCCTGTCCTTTTTATCCTTTTCCTTTATAAGTTCCAAGACCTTCAAAAAGGCCCCTTTAAAAGTATTGGAAGTTATTATATTTACAGCCATAAGATAATTTTAACAGTAATAAGAAAACTTTTCAATTATTTAAAGCTTATTGAGATAAATTAAAACTTTGCAATTTTAAATTAATATGATATAATCAAATTACTTTTGAGGTGGATAATGAAAAAAATATCTGTATTGATTCCTTTGATATTAATATTAGCCGTACTTTTCTGTTCCTGTTCTGTGGCGGAAGAAAGTTTTATAGAGCCATTCTGGAACAATTACGAAAAATTCAGTTACAATGTTTACGAAGGCGAAACTAAAAAAGGCACAATGACATCGGAAGTCAAAAAGGTTTATTCGGAAAGCGTGGTTTTCGAGACCGGAAAAACCGTTGAAGAAGCGTCCGGCTCCCTTCTGACATACAATCTTATACTCGATAACGGCGATTATGTAAAAAGTAAGGTACTTCTTAAAACCAATTTCGAGCCTATATACTCAGAAAGGTATTTTAAAAGAGGAGAAACGGAAACGGTAAGTTACTGTTCCTATGAAAACAATTACTGCAATTACACTATAACGGAGAACGGTAACACCCTTTCCGACAGAATAAAAATAAAATCTCTTTACTGCGATAACGAAATAATTTATCTAATGGTAAGAGCGGCAAGGCTGGAAAACTCTGATTTTTCTTCCATAACATTTAATACTGCCGATATAAAAGCCGGAGAATTGAAAAAACTTATATGCACCAAATCGTCGACCGTCGATATAGTCAACGACTATAACGAAACGGCAAAATGTATTACCGTTTTAATAAGCGTATCCGGCGAAAAAGGCACTCCCCTTTACGCATACTATTCCTCTGAAGAGATAGACGCAAACGGAGTAAAGGTATCGAAAGCACCGGTTCAAATCAAAGAAGGAGACTATATATACACACTTTGCGATGTAGAAGCGACGGTATAAATATTACAATTTAAACGGAATAATAACGGCTTTTTTAAAAAGTTTATTTATCTCCGCTCTTGCACTGTTAAGAGCGGAGATTTCTTTTTGTAAGGTATTTTTACACGATTTAATAAGTTTTTCGGCTTTTTTGATATTTAAAACAAGTTCGTCCATAACAACCTTTATTTTTTCTTATTAAATTTTATTTATACATAAGGGATTTAATGCATACATTATTTAAAGAGTATAAATATAAGGAACGGATATGGTAGTAGAATTTTTAAACGAAGGAATATATAACATAAACGGGAAATATCTTAAAAACAGCAAATGCAGATTTAAAACGGACGGAATATACAATGTGCTTTTTTTCCCCGTATCGAAAGGAGTCCCCGTAGCAACACGAATAAGAATGAAAGACGGAAAGATAGTACCGTTTGTAGGCGGCGAATTTTACGATATGAAAACCCGTCTTAAAATCAGACTGGAAGAAAAGCCGGTTCAAGAATATATCCCCTCTAAAATAGTATTCAAGGAAAATTTTTCGCTGCGAGGCACAATACATACGGCAACTGTTCTTTATGAAGGAATAATGCGTCTTACAATAGAACATAAAGATAAAATATTCAGCAGATTTTTGCCTAAGATAGAAGACGCTACCGTAGGAAATTACAACAGCGTTTTTCTCGTTTCGGGAATGCTGAAAAAAGGAATATATTTATGCGTGATAGTTTACGACGCAAGCGAAGACGATTATCGGGTGCTTTTTGAAAAGACGGTGGACTCTTTTCAGGTTACCGAAAAAGGAATACTTTGCAAAAGAAGCCTTTACGGAATGCTGGATACGGTAGAAGAATCTCTGTACAGTTATGAAAGTAACGGCTATAAACTTTCGGACAGAAAATTCAAATACAGAACCCCTCATATATATCCTGAAAAATTTTATCCCCTTCTGTTTTTGGAAAGCGTTAAAAACGAAGATTATGCGCTTGCCGAAAGTCTTGTTACGGAAGAACTGAAAGGAGATATAAAATCGGTCGGAAAATATCTCGGAGAATACATAATACCCGATTTCGAAGGGGAAATGCTGAAGAAAGAGCCTGAAATACTTTTTAAGGAAAAAGGTATTTTCTATAAAAATTCTGTTGCGTTCGAAATGGAAAAAGGAAAAATAAGCAATATAATTAAATCGCCTCGTGAAGAATTTTTGTTAAAAATATAATTTGTGTGTTATAATACAAATATGATAAGCGAATTTTTTAAGTCGCTGGACCTGGCGCAAACGATACTCATAATAGTATCGTTATGTTATATCCCCGTTCTTATATGGACGATTGTTGCAGGACTCAGAGTACAGAGCGTATTTTCGAAATACAACAAAATTCCGAGTTTGAACCGTTACAGTTCTTCAAGAGCGGCAAGAATAATACTCGATTCATGCGGACTTTACGATATCCCCGTTAAAGATTGCAGCGGAAGTCTAAGCGACCATTACGACCCTAAAACAAAATGTATTTATCTTTCGGCATCCACAAAAGACAGTATTTCCGTTGCGGCTATTGCGGTTGCAGCGCACGAAGCGGGACACGCAATACAACATTCCGAAAATTATTTTTTCCTTAAAATAAGAAATATGTCGGTACCCGTAGTCAACTTTTCTTCGATGATTGCCTTTCCTCTCATAATTATTGCAATCATACTCGAAGCGGTTATGGGCGTTACGCAGATTTCAAATACCGTGCTGCTTCTCGGAATAATTTTTTATTCCGTTTATCTTCTCTTTCTTTTCATAACATTACCTGTGGAATTCAACGCAAGCAAAAGAGCTCTTAAACTTATGATAGAAAACAATATCATCAGCGAAAGCGAGCTTAAACCTGCAAAAAAGGTGCTCAGCGCAGCGGCTATGACCTACCTTTCTTCATTTGTTTTTTCACTGTTACAGCTTTTAAGATTTCTTGCAATATTTCTTTCCAACAGAAGAAGATAACCGCTTTTTCTAAAACAATTAATTTAAATAAAAGACTATAAAATTTTTTTAAATGAAACTTTTATTCACATTAAACAGTAAAAAATCCTTCTTTAAAGAAGGTTTTTTTAATCAATCTTAATGAATTTAAATCGATTTAATCACGAGCCGAAAGTCTGTTGAACGGCTGCACATAAAAAACCGTCCGATTAAAGGACGGTTATGTTTATTTGAAAATTATTTTTCAGCCTGGACGAGCAGTTTTATTTTTGCGGAAATTTCGGGATAAATTTTAATTTCGACTTCGTATAGACCTTCGTTTTTAATATTTTCTTTAAGAACTATTTTCTTTTTGTCTATATCGAAACCTGACTTTAAAAGTTCTTCGCTGATTTCCTTTGAGGTAACGCTTCCGAAAATTTTACCGTTATCCCCGCACTTAACGAATAGAGAAATTTCCTTTCCCGAAAGGTTTTTCGCAAGATTTTGAGCCTCAGCCTTTTCGGCGGCTTTTCTGCGCTCTTCCGCTTCTCTTTTTTGTTTTGCCTCGTTTACGGCGCTTCCGGTAGCTTCTTTCGCTAAATTTTTCTTAATTAAGAAATTGCGGGCATAGCCGTCGCTGACATCGACTATATCGCCTTTTTTTCCTTGACCTTTTATATCTTCGAGTAAAACTACTTTCATAAAAACCTCCGAATCCTACTTGCGATTAAAAAAAGTATAACATAAATAAAGGAATTTACAAAACAAAAATAAATTAATTTTTTATGTATTAATCTTATTCAAACGGTAACACTTATTTTCGTAAGGAGATTGTTATGAAAGATTTAAAATGCACAACCGCAAACTGCGAACATAATAAATTAGGAAAATGCCGTGCCGGAATAATCCATATAGACACAAAAGGGTTCTGCGCCACAAAAATGAAAAGAGACGGCGGAATACTCGCTCAGGACTTTTCCGACTTCGAAGCCGCCAACACAGAAGAAATGGAAAACGAAACCGATACCTTTGTAGAATGTCAGGCAAATTGCGTATTCAATAACAACAATGTATGCACAAAAGACGGAATAAAAGTTTCGGACGGAATATTCAAAACAAAATGTTTCAGTAAAAGAACATAAAGCTCATAATCCCCCCCAAATAAATTTTTTCATAAGAAAAAGGCGCAATTTGCGCCTTTTTCTTTATACATAAAGTTGTTAATGTAAAACAATTATTTGAGTTCGACAGTTGCGCCTGCTTCTTTGAGTTTAGCTTCCATTTCAGCTGCGGCTTCTTTGCTAACGCCTTCTTTAATAGGCTTCGGAGCGCCGTCGACAAGAGCCTTAGCTTCGCCGATACCGAGTCCGGTGATTTCACGAACTGCTTTGATAACTGCGATTTTGTTAGCGCCGGCTTCTTTAAGAACAACGGTGAATTCCGTTTTTTCTTCAGCGCCTGCTGCGGGAGCTGCGCCGCCTGCTGCGGGAGCTGCAACTGCCATAGCTGCTGCGCTTACGCCGAATTCGTTTTCTATTTCCTTAACGAGGTCGTTAAGTTCGATTACTGTTAAACCTTTGATTTCATCTAATATTTTTTTAATATCTGCCATTTTAATTTTCCTCCGATTATTATTGTTGTTTTTCTGCTACCGCATTCAATGCTACGGCAAGTTTGCGTATGGGCGATTGAAGCATACCGAGAAGTTGAGCAATAAGAACTTCTTTTGAAGGTATCTTAGCAAGAGCCGATACTGTTGCGGCGTCGACGAATTTTTTATCGAGCATACCGCATTTACAAGTCATCTTTTTAAATTCCGCAATTTTATCGGTTACGATTTTGGCAGGAGCCAAAGGATTTTCTGTTCCGATAGCGATTGCAGTGGTTCCGTTAAGGAACTCGTCATAGTCAGTATAGCCTAAATTGTTAAGAGCGATTTTAAGATATCTGTTTTTATAAACCTTATAGTCAACGCCTTCTTTTCTGAACGCATTTCTTAACACTGTGTCTTCGGCAACGGTAATTCCCTTATAATCTACGAGAACGAAAGAAGAACCGTTTTTGATTTTCTCGCCGATTTCAGCGACTATTTTCTTTTTCTCTTCCTTGTTATTAGCCATTTTAACCTCCTTTTTAAAAATAAAAAACCTTCTTTTAGGCAAGCCTGAGAAAAGAAGGAAAAAGAGTTTTCACCTCAGCAAGAAATTAAGCCGAAAGGCACTTGCTTTCTCAGGCGGATATTTTGTTTTTTAAATATTAAATACGGTAAATAACTTTAACGCCGGGACCCATAGTGGAGGTAACCGAAACGTTTTTAAGATACTGACCTTTTGCAGCAGCGGGTTTTGCTTTTACGATAGCTTCGATAATGGCGTTGAAGTTTTCGAGAAGCTTGTCTGCGCCGAAAGAAGCTTTACCGATAGGAACGTGGATATTTGCGAACTTATCGAGTCTGTATTCAACCTTACCTGCTTTAGTATCTTTAATTGCTTTTGCCACATCCATGGTAACGGTACCGGATTTCGGGTTAGGCATAAGACCTTTAGGTCCTAAAATCCTTGCTATTTTACCTACGCTGCCCATCATATCGGGAGTGGTTATGCACACATCGAAATCGAGGAAGTTTTCGTTCTGAATCTTTGCGATAATTTCGTCGCCGCCTACGATATCTGCGCCTGCTTTTTCAGCCTCATCGGCTTTTGCGCCTTTTGCGATAACGAGCACTTTGACTTTTTTACCGCTTCCGTTAGGAAGAACGACAACGCCTCTTACCTGCTGGTCTGCGTTTTTAGGGTCTACGCCGAGTCTTACATGAAGTTCGATAGTTTCGTCGAACTTTGCTTTTGCGTTATCGATAACGAGTTTGAGGGCGTCTTTGCTTTCATATAACTTATTCTTTTCGACATTTTTAACTGCGTCTGAATATCTTTTACCTGCCATAAGTCCCTCCTTACTCTTCAACTGTAACGCCCATACTGCGTGCCGTACCTGCAACCATTCTCATTGCAGCTTCCAAACTTGCGGCATTTAAATCGGGCATTTTCTGAGTTGCTATTTCTTTTACCTGCTCTTTTGTGAGCTTTGCTACTTTATCCTTATTGGGTTTAGCGCTGCCGCTTTCGATACCGCAAGCCTTTTTGATAAGTACGGGTACGGGCGGAGTTTTAAGGATAAAATCAAAGGAACGGTCTGCGTAAATAGTAATTACGACAGGAATGATAAAACCTTCTTGTTTTGCGGTTTTTTCATTGAATTCCTTTGTGAATGCAGGAATATTAATTCCGTGCGGACCGAGTGAGGAACCGACCGGAGGTCCGGGGGTTGCCTTGCCGGCGGGTAATTGCAGTTTAACTACTGCGCTGATTTTCTTTGCCATAGCTTTTTACCTCCTGAGCTATACAAATTTTGGTTTAGACGAAAGGCTTTGCCTTTCTCCCAATATTCAATCAGATTTTTTCAATCTGGTTAAAATCGAGTTCAACGGGAGTAAGTCTTCCGAACATTGAAATATTAACCTTAACTTTCTGACGGTCGATATTTATTTCGGTAATCTCCCCTATAAAACTTTCGAGAGCGCCGGTAATAACTTTTATATGGTCACCGACATTGTAATTGATATCTTTTATTTCGATTTTTTCGAGACCTATTCTCTTTACTTCGTCGTTAGTCAAAGGAATAGGAGTTCCCACAGGGCCGACAAAGCCGGTAACGCCGGTGGTATTTATGACGAGATAACCTATTTCCTTAGTGTATTTCATTTTCATAAAAAGATAGGACGGAAATTTTTTGCGTTCTACTTTTTTTCTTTTACCGTTACGCTCGACGATATCTTCTTCCATCGGCATAACTATTTCGGCTATAAAATCTTGAAGTTTGTTGTTTGTAACCATCTTTTTAAGATTTTCAAGCACTACACTTTCATAACCGGAAGTAGTATGAATAACATACCATTTCAAATCGAGATTATCCATTTGCACCTCCGCCCACTAAAAGATTAAGTAATGCGCTGAGACCGAAATCGATAAGGCCTATAATGACAAGGAATATGAGAACCGCTGCGAGAACGACACCGAGTTGAGCCATAACCTTGCCGAATTTCGGCCAGCTGATTTTTTTGAGTTCGGTGCCCATTTCCTTTAAGCCACGCCACATTCTTTTAAAAATGTTAGGTTTACCGCTTTTGACTTTTTTAGCCTTTTTTCCTGACGGCTGAGCCGTAGTCGTATCGGTAGAAGAAGATTCTACGACACGGCCTGAGGCTAACGGCAATTTATCTTCTTTAATTCTATTTTGCTTTTTCATAAAACACCTTATTTCGTTTCTTTATGCAAGGTATGTTTTTTGCAAAACTTACAATACTTTTTAAGCTCCAACCTGTCGGGCGTGTTTTTCTTATTTTTATAATTGTCGTAATTGCGTTGTTTACATTCCGTGCAAGCTAAAGTTATTCTGGTATTCATATCTTTTAGCCTCCAAAAAAATTACACCCCTTTAAAGGTGCTTATTTAGTATAACAAATGAATTATGTTAAGTCAAACGATTTTTAATATATTTTAAAATAATAAAATCAAAAAATTTGCGGATTTTCCCACAAAACAAGCAAATCACATTTTAAGCAGAAACGGAATAGATTGTTTATGGGAACCGTCGCCCGAAAAGGAGGTAATATGTTTACTGCTAACGATTTTATAATGTTGTATATAATTTTAAACAGTTGTCGTTGCAGGTGCTGTCCGTGCGGTTGCAATAACCGTTCGAGAAGGCGCTGCTGCGGATTTACTCAGACAGGCTTTGGGAATTTTCTGAATTAAAAAAACGCCGATTCCGGCGTTTTTTTATGATATTTAACTATTTAATTATCGAACTTTAATTTTAAAAACTTAATCGATAACTTTATAAAAACAATTTCTTATTTTTTTATTTTTCGTTTCGCCGATTTTCAATATCAAACTTTATTTACCGATAAATCAATAAATGTTTTTTATCGTCAGAATTTAATAAATTAATTATTTTTCGGGTTTCACAGTTATTTCGATATCGTTTAAAACAATTTTATTATTTTCCGTTATATAAGAAGAATTTTCGGTAACTGACAAAGAAGAATAAGAAGTCGGCGGAGTAACTTTATTTGCTATCTTGGGAAAATTATAAAACAAAAGAGACAATACAACCAAAATACCTAAAAAAACAAGTATGGAAGAAATTATAAATAAAAATATGCTTCCACCGGTCTGCATTTGAATACTTGTTTTATTTTTGCCCATTATTCCACCTTATTAAAAATATTACAATATATTATTATTTTTGTCAATATTAATAAATTTATTAAATATTTTATTTTTGCAATTTTAAATATTTTTACATTCCGAGTTTTTATATAAATTCAATAAGTTATTACCGAAAAGCGGCTAATTAATTCTTAAAACTTAATTTTTATAATCGGCTAAACAATAACCTATTCCCCTTGACGGAAGTAATTCGATATGATATCAAATTGATGAACCGATACAAAATGTATCCGATACATTGAAGTTAAAGTAATTTATAATTAAAAAATAATTTATATTTAAAAATAAGCAATTAAACTATATTGAAGTAATAAACGATATACTGAAATAAATTTTCAATAAAAAAAACGACCTTGCGGTCGTTTTTTTATTGATTGATTTTAAATTATGCTTTAATTTTAGCAACAACGCCGGAACCTACCGTTCTTCCGCCTTCACGGATAGCGAAACGAAGTCCTTCTTCGATAGCTATCGGAGTGATAAGTTCTATATCCATATTAATGTTGTCGCCGGGGATAACCATTTCAACACCTTTGGGAAGAGTGATTACGCCGGTAACGTCGGTTGTTCTGAAATAGAACTGAGGACGATATCCGTTAAAGAACGGAGTATGACGACCGCCTTCTTCTTTGGTAAGAACATAAACCTGAGAAGAGAAGCTTGTATGAGGTTTAATAGAACCGGGCTGAGCAAGAACCTGACCTCTTTCGATATCTGTTCTCTGAATACCACGCAGAAGTGCACCGATATTATCGCCTGCCATAGCAGAGTCAAGAAGTTTTCTGAACATTTCGATACCGGTAATTGTTGTTTCGACGATATCTGTTCTGAGACCGACGATTTCAACTTTATCCTGCATTTTAAGAGTACCTCTCTCTACACGGCCGGTAGCAACGGTACCTCTACCTGTAATAGTGAAGACGTCTTCGACAGGCATAAGGAAGGGCTTATCGACTGCTCTTTCAGGAGCGGGAATGTAAGAATCGATAGCGTCGAGAAGTTCCTGAATGCATTTTGTTTCTTCGCTGTCGACTTTACCTGCGCTTGCTGCTTCGAGAGCTTTAAGAGCGGAACCTTTGATAATGGGGGTTTTGTCTCCGGGGAATTCATATTTGGTAAGAAGGTCTCTGATTTCCATTTCAACGAGTTCGAGAAGTTCGGGGTCGTCAACCTGGTCGCATTTATTCATAAATACAACGATATAAGGAACGCCAACCTGACGAGCAAGAAGAATGTGTTCTCTTGTCTGAGGCATAGGACCGTCGGTAGCGGCAACTACGAGGATAGCACCGTCCATCTGAGCGGCACCGGTAATCATGTTTTTAACGTAGTCTGCGTGTCCGGGGCAGTCAACGTGAGCATAGTGACGAGTTGCAGTCTGATACTCAACGTGAGCGGTATTAATAGTAATACCTCTTTCTTTCTCTTCCGGAGCTTTATCGATTTCATCATATTTCAAAGCCTGAGCGTTACCTTTAGCAGCACAGTACATTGTTATAGCAGCGGTAAGAGTGGTTTTGCCGTGGTCAACGTGACCGATGGTACCGACGTTGACGTGGGTTTTACTTCTGTCAAATTTAGCTTTAGCCATTTTTAATCCTCCTAAATCAATACGATTATATTATAATACATAAATTTTTATTTTAACAGTTATTTTTTCTCCGAAGAACTGCGTTCGGAAGTGATTTTGTCACTTATGTTCTTAGGAACTTCGGCATACCTGTCGAATTCCATTGTATAATTTCCTCTGCCCTGTGTCAAGGAACGGAGCACTGTTGAGTAACCGAACATTTCGGCAAGAGGTATATCGGCGTCGACAACTTCCACGCCGTTACGAAGTTCCATACCTTTAAGGGAACCTCTTCTGCTGTTTATGTTACCGATAACGTCGCCGAGGTATTCTTCGGGCATTGTAACTTCGACTTTCATCATAGGCTCTAAAAGAACGGGGTTAGCTTTTTTAGCAGCCGATTTGAAAGCCATGGAACCTGCGATTTTGAAAGCCATTTCAGAAGAGTCTACTTCGTGGTAGCTACCGTCGGTAATGGTGACTTTAAAATCTACCATTTCATAACCTGCGATAACACCGCCCAAAGCGGCTTCTCTGATACCTGCCTCAACTGCGGGGATATATTCCTTAGGAATGGAACCGCCGACGGTTTTATCGAAAATTTCGATACCTTTACCGGGTTCGTTCGGTTCCATAATAATTTTACAGTGACCGTACTGACCTTTACCGCCCGACTGTCTGATATATTTTCCTTCGTCTTCGACTGACTTTCTGATAGTCTCTTTATAAGCAACCTGAGGCTGACCGACATTACACTCAACGCCGAATTCTCTCTGCATTCTGTCAACGATAATTTCAAGGTGCAACTCGCCCATACCTGCGATAATTGTCTGACCTGTTTCCTGGTCGGTATAGGTTTTGAATGTAGGGTCTTCTTCCGCAAGTTTAACGAGAGCTATACCCATTTTTTCCTGACCTGCCTTTGATTTGGGTTCAACGGCAACACGGATAACGGGTTCGGGGAATTCCATACTTTCGAGAACTATCGGGTGGTCTGCGTCGCAAAGGGTATCGCCTGTCGTCGTATCTTTAAGACCGATTATGGCGGCGATATCGCCTGCATAAATTTCGTCTACTTCCGTTCTGTTATTGGAATGCATTCTGACAAGTCTTCCTACCCTTTCTTTTTTGCCTTTGGTGGAATTGTAAATATACGAACCGCTTTTCAGAACGCCGCTGTAAACTCTGTAAAATGTAAGTCTTCCTACGAACGGGTCTGCCATAACTTTGAAGGCAAGACCGCAAAGGTTTTCGTCGTCGGAAGTTTTTCTCGTTTCTTCCGCCTTTGTATCGGGATTAATACCTTTTACGTCATCGATATCGAGAGGTGACGGGAGATATTCTACGATAGCGTCGAGAAGAAATTGAATACCTTTGTTCTTATAAGCGCTTCCGCAAAGAACGGGGGTAATCTTCATGGCGATAACGCATTTTCTCAAAGCCCTTTTAATATCCTGAGAAGAAATTTCAGAGCCTTCGAGATACTTTTCCATAATAGCGTCGTCGTTATCTGCAAGAGCCTCGATAAGTGTTTCTCTTGCTTTTTCGACGGCTGCTTTCATATCGTCGGGTACGGGAAGGGTTTCAAAAGTTACACCCTTGTCGTTCTCGTGATATACGCAAGCCTTCTGTTCTATAAGGTCTACAACGCCCTTAAATGTATCTTCCTTACCGATAGGAAGTTCGATTGGAACGGCATTGGTTTTGAGACGCTCTTTCATCATTTTAACGGTATTTTCGAAGTTAGCGCCTATCGTATCCATTTTGTTTACGAAAGCTATTCTCGGAACGCCGTATTTTGTAGCCTGTCTCCAAACCGTTTCGGACTGCGGTTCAACGCCGCCTTTTGCACAGAACAAAGCGACTGCTCCGTCAAGAATTCTGAGAGACCTTTCGACTTCGACTGTAAAATCAACGTGTCCGGGGGTGTCTATAAGGTTTATGCAGTGCTCTTTCCACGAAACGGTGGTAGCTGCGGAAACGATAGTGATACCTCTTTCCTGTTCCTGCTTCATCCAGTCCATAGTAGCGGCACCTTCGTGAACCTCTCCTATTTTGTGGGTTTTACCTGTATAATAAAGAATTCTTTCGCTGGTAGTAGTTTTACCGGCATCTATGTGCGCCATAATACCGATATTTCTTACTTTTTCAAGCGGAAACTGTCTTCCCATAAGTCCTCCTTACCAACGATAATGTGCAAAAGCCTTGTTTGCTTCTGCCATACGATGAACGTCATCTTTCTTTTTGATAGCATTGCCGGTATTATTGGAAGCGTCCATAATTTCAGCGGCAAGTCTTTCAACCATTGTTTTTTCTCCGCGCTTTCTTGCGAACATAACGAGCCATCTTATAGCAAGAGTCTGTCTTCTGTCTGCACGGATTTCGAGCGGAACCTGATAGGTTGAACCGCCTACCCTTCTTGCTTTAACTTCGAGAACGGGCATTAAATTTTCCATTGCCTTGTTAAAGACTTCGAAAGGAGATTGTTTGAGTTTCTTTTCTATTAATTCAAACGCACCGTAAGTGATTTGTTGAGCCGTACCCCTTTTACCGCTTATCATAACCTGATTAATAAGTTTGGTTACGACTTTGCTGTTATAGACGGGGTCCGGTAAAACGTCACGCTTCGGAACGCCGGATCTTCTTGGCATATTTTTTCCTCCTGATAAATTAGAATTGTAGTAGCATCCGAATAATTAAATTATTTGGGTTTTTTTGCGCCGTACTTGGACCTTGCCTGCATGCGTTTTGCCACGCCTGCCGTATCGAGTGCGCCACGGATAATGTGATATCTTACACCCGGCAAATCCTTAACTTTTCCGCCACGGATAAGAATAACGCTGTGTTCCTGTAAATTATGGCCGATACCGGGAATATAAACCGTACCTTCCATACCGTTTACAAGACGAACTCTTGCGATTTTTCTCAAAGCGGAATTAGGCTTTTTAGGGGAAGTGGTGGTAACCGAAAGGCATACTCCTCTTTTCTGAGGGCATTTTTCCATAATAGGAGCCGTCGATTTTTTAACCTGCTTTACCCTGCCTTGCCTGATAAGCTGATTGATTGTAGGCATATTTTACCTCCTTTTCCATTAATATCGGATGAGCTATCCAGCAACCCTGAAGGATAAACTCTAAGCGGAGCGAGTCTGCCGTACACACCGTACAAGCCGACCGGCGCCGTTTTTTTGTTAAGTAATCTTATGGCTTTACCTTAAAGCGATTGAGTTTGATTGAAATTATCGAACAAAAGGATTCGATAAAACAATTATTAAAAAGAGTTTTACCCGAATTGCAACAAATATCCGAGCAAGGTATCTTCTTTTTAAAGACTCTTTCGTCCGTAAAGAAAACCGCCGCAGTTTAAATTAACTGCAAGCCTATATATCTTACCAATTTTTGATTTAAAAGTCAAACAAAAAAATATATTTAAAAATTCAAAAAATTTTATTATTTTTCATTGATTTTAAGGAAAGGTCTGCAATCGAAATCGGTTTTTCTGAATCCGAATCCTTCTTTAATCATATAATAGGCTTGTACACCTATCATTGCCGCATTATCGGTGCAGTAAATATTTTTCGGATAGTGTACTTTAATATCGAGTTCGGCGGCTTTTTTCTCTACTCCTTTTCTCAGAACGGAATTTGCTCCGACGCCTCCTGCTATGCAAATCTGTTTAAAGCCGTTTTCTGCGGCGGCTTTTATGCAATTGTCGATAAGCATTTCGAGAGCGGTTTTCTGAAAGGAAGCGGCAACATCGGCTTTATTTACCGTTTCTTTTTTGCTTTCTTTATTTCTTATATAATTAATGACGGCGGTTTTAAGTCCGCTGTAAGAAAAGTTGAGCTGAGGTTTGTTTTTAAAGGCTTTAGGAAAATTTATAACGGGATTTCCTTGTTCTGCAAGTTTTTCAATAAGAGGCCCTCCGGGGTAACCTAAACCCAATACCCTTGCGACTTTGTCGAAGGCTTCTCCTGCGGCGTCGTCCACCGACTCTCCTAAAATTTCGAGTTCGTTATAATCTTTTGCGATTGCGACTGCCGAATGTCCGCCGCTTGCAATAAGGCATACAAAAGGCGGTTTTATATCGCTTTCGATATAATTTGCCGCTATATGGCCTGCGATATGATTCACTCCTATTATCGGAATATCGAGAGCAAAAGCAAGGGCTTTTGCATAGGACACCGTAACGAGAAGGGCTCCTAAAAGTCCCGCTCCTTCGGTTACCGCAATTGCGGATATATCTTTTAAAGTTACATTTGCCTTTTCGAGAGCTTCTTTAACTACCGTACCGACTGCCAAGGTATGGTTTCTCGACGCTATTTCGGGAACGACTCCGCCGAATCTTTTATGTATATCTATCTGTGAAGCAATGGAACACGAAAGAATTTTTCTTCCGAGGGTAACGCTTGCCGAAGTTTCGTCACACGAACTTTCGAGAGCAAGTATATAAAAATCTTCTTTTTCTTTAAGTTCTGAAAATTTTTTATAAGCCCTTTCGTTATACATAATTCACCTGAAACACAAACATTTTCGACTTAATAATGTTATAAATATATAAATACGGTTAGGACATTTTAAGGTATTCGGTAATAAATCCGTCTATTTCGCCGTCCATAACCGCATTTATATTGGGATTTTCGTAGCCTGTTCTATGGTCTTTTACGAGAGTATAAGGACAGAAAACATAGGAACGAATCTGACTGCCCCATTCTATTTTTTTGAGTTCACCTTTAAGTTCCTGTTCTTTTTGAAGCTGTTCGCTTTCCTTTCTTTCTATAAGTTTTGAAATAAGCATATTCATAGCCGTTTCTCTGTTCTGAATCTGACTGCGCTGATTCTGGCACTGAACTACTATACCCGTCGGAATATGGGTTATTCTTATAGCCGATTCGGTTTTGTTTACATGCTGACCGCCCGCACCGCTGCTTCTGTAAGTGTCAATTTTAAGTTCGTCGGGACTTATCTTAATTTCGGTATTATCTATAATTTCCGGCATTACTTCAAGGGAAGCGAAGGAAGTGTGTCTTCTGCTGTTTGCGTCGAACGGTGAAATTCTGACAAGTCTGTGAACGCCTTTTTCGGCTTTAAGGTATCCGTATGCGTTTGTTCCCTTAACAAAAAAGGTTACGCTTTTGATTCCCGCCTCGTCACCGTTCTGTCTTTCAATTTCTTCACATTTAAAGCCCTGTTTTTCCGCATACATCTGATACATTCTGTAAAGCATTGAAACCCAATCCTGCGCTTCCGTACCGCCTGCACCCGAATGAAGTGTCATAATTGCGTTACACTCGTCGTACTTTCCTTTAAGAAGGGTTTTGAGCCATATTTTTTCGAAATCTTTTTCAGCCTCTTCCCTTTCTTTTTTAATATAGGCAATTTCGCCGCCGTCGTCTTCTTCTATACAAAGTTCTATAAGTTCCGAAAGATTTTTGAGTTTTTCTTCAAGGCTTTTTAGAGCGTCGAACTTATCTTCCGCCCTTTTAAGTTCCGAGCAGACCTTCTGAGCCTTTTCCATATCGTTCCAAAAGTCTTCTTTTGCCTGCTTTGATTTAAGCTCCTCGATTTTATCCGAAAGAAGCTTTTTATCCTGTTCTTTTACAATGGCTTTGTATTTGTCTTCGATTTCCTGAACCTTTTCTTTTTCCTGTTCTAATTCAATAATCATATCAATATTTATTCAGCAATAATTTTTTTAAGTTAATTGTTTGCGGCATTAATCTCTGTTTTGCCGTTTTCAAAATTTTTTCCGTTTCTTTTTTGTTACTTTTCCCTTTAATTTTTATTAAGACAACAATTTTTATATTTTTTTCCGCTGCCGCAAGGACAAGGGTCGTTTCTTCCTATTTTGTCGCCCTTGTTGCGCACGGTCTGAACTTTGTCTTCGTTAGTTGATAGTTCGGCTTTTTTTCTCTCGTGAGTTATCTGCTTTTTGAATATACCTTTAAACAAAGTGGTAACGGTCTGTTCCTGAATGGTTTCTATCATATGGTCGAACATTTCAAATCCTTCCTGCTGATAGGAAATTACCGGGTCTCTTTGTCCGTATGCTCTGAGTCCTATTCCCTGCCTTAATGTATTCATGGCATCTATATGTTCTATCCAGTTTCTGTCGACGCACCTTAGCATTACCACCCTTTCGACTTCGGCAAAGTCTATACCCTGTTCTTTGGCTTCTTCAATCTTTTTATCGTAAGCCTTGTAAGCGCAGTCCAGAACTTCCTTTTTAATGAGATTTATATCTCCGTAATCGGCAAGTTTCAAGGTGACGACATTGCTATCTTCGGGCAACAGTTTTTCTTCGAGAGCCTTATTGAACCCGTCGTAATCCCACTCGGATACATCGGCTTTGAAATCTGCGTGAGCGGCTATTATATCTTCTGCGACGCCGTCTGCCATTTTGAGTATCTGTTCGTGAACGTCTACTCCGCTTAAAACCTTGTTTCTTTCGCTGTAAATAATATCCCTTTGTCTGTTCATTACATTGTCGTAACTTAATACATGCTTACGCACGGAAAAGTTTCTGTCTTCGAGCATTCTCTGCGCCCTTTCAACCTGACTTGTAAGCATTTTGTTTTCTATGGGAACATTTTCTTCTATATTGATAAATTCGGCTAATCTCTTCATTCTGTCGCCGCCGAAAACCCTTATAAGGTCGTCTTCCATTGATATATAGAAACAAGTAGAACCTTTATCGCCCTGACGGCCGGAACGGCCTCTGAGCTGATTGTCTATTCTTCTGCTTTCGTGTCTTTCGGTACCGATAATACGCAGTCCGCCCGCTTCTATTACCTTTGCTTTTTCTTCGTCGGTCTGCTTCTTGAATAACTCGTAGTAGTGCTTATAATCCTCTTTTGCTTTCAGTACCTGTTCGTCGTCGGTTTTAGCAAAGGAAGTAACCTGAACGAGAATTTCGTGAGGATATCCCGATTTTTCAAGTTTGGTAAGGGCAAGGTGTTCGGGGTTTCCGCCGAGCATGATATCGGTACCTCTGCCCGCCATATTCGTTGCAATAGTCACTGCGCCGAGTTTACCTGCCTGTGCCACGATTTCCGCTTCTTTTTCGTGGTTCTTTGCGTTAAGCACGTTATGCGGAATTTTTTTGCGTCTTAAAAGTTCGGAAAGTTCCTCGGATTTTTCTACCGTAACCGTACCTACAAGAACGGGCTGACCTTTTTTATAACAGCTTTCTATATCTGCGATAACTGCGTTCAATTTGCCCTTTCTCGTAGTATACAGTTTATCGTTCTCGTCTTTTCTTTGAAGGGGCATATTGGTAGGAAGCACCATAACATCGAGGTTATAAATATTTCTGAACTCGTTTTCTTCGGTTTTTGCCGTACCTGTCATACCGGCAAGTTTTTTATAAAGACGGAAATAATTCTGGAAGGTTATCGTCGCATAGGTTTTAGACTCACCCTGAATTTTTACGCCTTCTTTTGCTTCTATCGCCTGATGCAATCCGTCGCTGAACCTTCTTCCTATCATCATACGGCCGGTAAACTCGTCGACTATGATTATTTCACCGTCGTTTACGATATACTGGTCGTCTCTTTTCATTATGTAATTTGCTTTAAGAGCAAGGTGTATATGGTTGTATAATTCGCTGTTTTCCACATCGCTGAGATTTTCTATATTAAAGAAATGTTCGGCTTTTGCAGTACCCTCTTCGGTGAGACGGACATTTTTTTCCTTTTCGTCAATCTCGTAATCTTCCCCTTCGGTAAGTCGTTTGGCAAAGTTGTTTGCCTGAATGTAAATCTGAGAACTTTTATCGCTTCTTCCCGAAATTATAAGCGGGGTACGGGCTTCGTCTATAAGTATACTGTCCACTTCGTCGATTATCGCATAGTTTAACTCACGCTGAACTTTATCGTTAAGGCTTATTGCCATATTGTCCCTTAAATAATCGAATCCGAACTCGTTGTTTGTTCCGTAAACTATATCGCAGTTATATGCGGCTTTCTTTTCTTCGAAACTCATTCCCTGAACTATAACGCCGACGCTGAGACCTAAAAAAGTATAAATTTTACCCATCCACTCTGCGTCTCTTTTTGCAAGGTAATCGTTGACGGTAACAATATGAACTCCTTTACCGGTAAGAGCGTTAAGGTAGGCAGGAAGGGTTGCGACGAGAGTCTTACCTTCACCGGTTGCCATTTCGGCAATTCTTCTCTGGTGAAGCGCTATGCCGCCCATAACCTGTACGAAAAAGTGTCTGAGATTCAAAACTCTCGACGCAGTTTCTCTGACGCAAGCGAATGCGTCGGGAAGAATATCGTCGAGTTTCATTCCTTCTTCGAGATTCTTTTTAAATCCGTCTGTGCAAGCGCGCAACTGTTCGTCGCTCATCGAAGAGTATTTTTCCGACAAAGCCTCGACTTTATCGGCAATTTTTCTGACCTTTTTCAACTGACCTTCATTTTGTTTGGTCGTTAAAAATCCGAATAATCCCATAATTTCCTCACTTTAAATTAACTGAATAACAAATTTTTTATAATCTGCATTTTTATTTATCCGCTTAAACTTAATTTCGGTATTTTAAATTACAGCAGTCAGTAGTTTCTTATATCGTATAAATCAGACTAAGCCGTTAACTTCGTACAAAAATTACATCGACTTCCCTTTTTTACCGCATAATTTAACAATAATTTGTCCGAAACAACAACCTGAATTTAATCGGCACTTATTATAATTGACCGAAAATCCGATTATTTCTTCTGCTGTTAAAAGACGGTAACGGCGTTAAAAAAAACCGTAAACTGCTTTACGGTTAATTTTACACTAATTTAATGTTTTTGTAAACTTATTATATATAAGGATTACAGTGCGGATTTTTAAATGAAAGGGATTCGGGAAGATAAAAAGAAGAATTTTTATCTTTTTTGTATTTTTTTCTTTTTTTAACTCCGAATTTTTCTTTTACGATTATTTCATCGTCTGCGCTCTCGCCGTCCGCTTTAAGTTTTGTTGCCGCAAAGCAAAGAGCGTTTACCGAAGCTGCGCCTGCCTCGTAAAGTTCCTTTGCTATTTCCGAAACGGTGGAACCTGTGGTAAAGGTATCGTCGATAATAACGACAGCCTTTCCTTTTACGAGATTCTTATCGGTAACGGAAAAGGCTCCTTCTAAATTTGTAAGTCTTTGAGCACGGGGCAGCTCGTGTTGACCTAATGTATCCCTTGTCTTTATCAAACAATCGCAATAGGAAACATTAAGTCTTTTGGCAAGTTCCCTTGCAAGTAAAGCCGATTGATTATAGCCTCTCTTTTTAAGCTTTTTATCGCTCGTCGGAACGCTGACAAGAATATCGGCGGGGAAATTTTTTTCGGCAAATTCGTTAAGCATAAAAAATACCAAGGTTTTATAAAGGTATTTCTGATTAGCGGATTTAAATCTGTTTATAAGGGTTTTTGCCACTCCCGTATATACGAAAACCGAACTTGCGCTGTCGAAATACCTTTTATTGTTCTGACAGTTAAGGCAGTATTTGCTTTCGTCGAGAATAGGCGAAGAACATTTATGGCATTTATTGCCGTTGTTTTTAATCAGAGCGCTTTCGCAATCTTCGCAAAGGCCGCTTAAAGAAGGTTCTTTTAACTCTTCGCCGCAGAAATTACAGGTAAACTGTTCGGGAAAAATCAAATCGAGAATTTTAGTGAAAATTTTCAACATTGTTTTTCATCCTCCGCTTTTATGAAATCGGCAAGACAGCTGTATCTTTTTTGAGTATACCTGTTTTTCACCATTTTTTCGAGGTTGATTTTATCGCCCACGAGAACCGCCATTTTTTTTGCTCTCGTTACTGCTGTATAAAGAAGATTTTTAGTAAGTATCATATAATTTCCGCTTGTGACCACCAAAAGGCAAACATCGAACTCGCACCCTTGCGACTTATGAACGGTAATTGCATAAGCCAAGGTAATCTGGTCAAGGTCTCCTGCCGTATAAACCGCTTCCCTTCCGTCTTCGAAAAGGACGGTCAAGGTGCCTTCTTTTTTGTCTGCGTCTTTGACGATACCTATATCGCCGTTATAAACTCCGCTTCCGAGTTCTATGGTTTTTCCGGTATCCTTTTTCCAATCCAACTGATAGTTGTTTACAACCTGAATAACTTTGTCGCCCGTTCTGAAAGTGTATTCGTAAAATTTTATTTCCTTTTTATCGGGCGAAGGGGGATTTAAACTTTCCTGCAAACGGATATTTAAGTTTTCCACTCCGCATATACCTTTTTTCATAGGACTCAGAACCTGAATTTCCATGGGGTCGACATTTATGAATTTAGGTATTCTCTTTTTGCAAAGTTCGATAACGGTATTGAGCATTTCGTTAAGGTCTGAGGACTGACTCATAAAAAAGTCTTTGCTTTTATTGTCGATAACAGGCATTTTTCCTTTATTTATAAGGTGTGCGTTTTCGGCGATTAAACTGTTCCCGTCCTGACGGTAAATATAAGTAAGACTGCTTACCGGAATAACTTCGGATTTTATGATATCAGAAAGAACGCTTCCTGCCCCTACCGACGGCAGTTGGTCTTTGTCTCCTACCAGAATAAATCTCGCCCCCGACTTTATAGCCTTTAAAAGGGCATTGAAAATATATTCGTCCGCCATACTTATTTCGTCGATAATCACGGCGTCGGCGTCGAGTTTGTTATATTCGTCGTAAGTGAACTTTCCCTTTCCGCTTTTGTAATCGGCGTCGAGTAAACGGTGAATGGTTTTTGCGTTTCTTCCCGTTGCGTCGGAAAGTCTTTTAGCCGCCCTTCCCGTCGGAGCGCAAAGCGCTACTTTAAGGTTATTGTTTTCGAAAACAGAAATCACGCATTTTAATATAGTGGTTTTTCCCGTACCCGGACCTCCCGTAATCACGCTGACGCCTGAGTTTACGGAAGTTTTGACTGCGTTTTTCTGACCTTCGTGAAGTTTATAGCCCGTTTCTTTTTCAAAGTCTTGAATTTCTCTTTCGATATCGATATGAACGCTTCCCGAGTTGCGGTGAAGAGAAATAAGTTTTTCGGAAATCGAAAGTTCGGTTTTATAAAATTTAGGAAGCATAACCGCCTTATAATTTTCCCTGTCGAAAACCGAAAGTTCTCCTAAAACCGTCATTTCCTTTATGCAATCGTTGGTTTTTTCGATATCTTCGCTTTCTGTAAATTCAAGAAGTTTTATAACTTCTTTCAAGAGCAGCGTCCAAGGGAGAAAGGTGTTTCCTGACTTTGAAGCGCTTTCGGAAAGAATAAAAATAACAGCGGCTTTAATTCTGTATTCGCTGTTTTTCTCTATTCCGAAAGAGCGGGCTATTCTGTCTGCGGTAATAAATCCTATTCCGTCCACATCTTCGGTGAGTCTGTACGGATTTTTACTTACAACGCTGACCGTAGCCTGTTCATAGCAGCGGAATATTTTGATAGCATAATTAAGGCTTATACCGTAACTTTGCAAGAACATTACCGCCTGTTGCATGGCTTTGAATTTAATATAGCAAGAGGAAATTTCCTGAGCCTTTTTAGAACTTATTCCTTTTATGGCAGTAAGTTTCTGAGGCTGATTTTCTATTACATTCAGAGCGTCATCGGAAAAGGTTTCAACGATATTGCTTGCGGTAACCTCTCCTACTCCTTTAAACAGACCGCTTGCAAGGTATCTTGCGATAGCCTCTTTTTTTGAGGGTTCGACGAGTTTTACCGAACTTACCGAAAATTGTCTTCCGTAGCGGGAATTTTCGACGAAGTCGCCTTCGAGTTCTACTCCGAGTCCTTCCGCAACGCTCGGGAAAACTCCTACTGCGGTAAGTAAAGTACCGTTATAATCGAGTCCTACGACGGAATAACCGCTTTCGGCGTTTCTGAAAATTACGTCCTCGATTGTTGCGGTTATCTTTACCATTATTTTGCCGCCTTTAAAATTTCCTGCACTTTATCGGTGCGCTCCCACGGAAAGTCTTTACCGAAATGTCCGTTTTTTGCCGTTTCGTAATAGATAGGATTTTTAAGATTTAAAGTTTTTATTATATCGCTCGGTCTGAAACTGAATAAAGAGTTTACTATTTCATAAAGTTTATCGTCGCTTACAGTAGCCGTACCGAAAGCGTCGATATTTATTGCTACGGGATTGGCAACTCCTATTGCGTAGGCAACGCTTATCTGACATCTTTTACATATACCGCTTTTCACTAAATTTTTACAAGCGTAACGAGCCATATAGGCTGCGCTTCTGTCCACCTTGGAAGGGTCTTTTCCCGAAAAGGCGCCGCCGCCGTGCGGAGCGAAACCGCCGTAAGTATCGACTATGATTTTTCTTCCGGTCATACCGCTGTCTCCTTCTGGGCCTCCCACAACGAACCTTCCTGTCGGATTGATAAAATATTTTGTATTTTGGTCTACGAGACTTTGTGGAATAACTTTATCGATAATTTCTTTTTTTAAAACCTTTCTTATCTCATCGATACCCGTTGTGTCCTTGTGCTGAGAAGAAAGCACTATGCTGTCCACTCTTACGACTCTGCCGTCTGAATATTCCGCCGTAACCTGAGCCTTGCCGTCGGGAAGAAGAAAGTCAACTATTCCCTTTTCTCTTGCCTCTTTAAGGGCATTTGTTAGTTTATGAGAGTAAACAAGTGGGAAAGGAAGAAATTCTTCGGTTTCGTCGGTTGCGTACCCGTAAACCATTCCCTGGTCGCCCGCTCCCATATCGCCGCCGTCAAAGGAACTGTCGACGCCGGCTTTAATATCGGGCGACTGTCTGCTTATGGAAATTTTTATTTCGCTTTCTCCCGTATTGAAGCCGGACGAGAGACTTCCGTAGCCGATATCTTTGAGTACCGAAAGAGCGCATTTTTTTAAATCCACGCTTGCATTCGAGGTTATTTCTCCCATAATGAGAAGGAAATTTTTTGATATACATGTTTCGCATGCGACTCTTGAATTTTCGTCGGCTTTAAGGTATTCGTCGAGAATTTTATCGGAAATCTGGTCGCATACTTTATCGGGGTGCCCTACGGTAACGCTTTCGCTTGTGTACAGTTTATTCATATTTCTCCTTATGTAATTAAAAAAGTAATGCCGGACGACAGACGCCCGGCAAAATGAATTTTTAAGGCTCTATCTTCCAAAAACATTTCGTCTTTGCGGAAATTAGCACCGTTCAAGCGGTTGCTGCGCAATCACCGGGTCCGTCCCTCCTGCGCTCTCGATAGAATTAAATATTAAATTACTTTTCTTCGTCGTCGAAACCGAGCATGCTCTCGATTTCGTCGAACTTAATTTCGTCCTCTTTGCGCTCTATTTCTTTTGCGTTAACCTGAGGAGTTAAATTTTTATAAGCTTTAAGTCCCGTACCTGCCGGGATAAGTTTACCTATGATAACGTTTTCTTTGAGTCCTACAAGCTGGTCAACCTTATTCTTTATTGCAGCTTCTGTAAGAACTTTTGCCGTTTCCTGGAATGCAGCGGCAGCAAGGAAAGATTCGGTTGCAAGAGAAGCCTTCGTAATACCGAGAAGGGTTCTTTTTGCGGTAGCGGGAACTCCGCCTTGTTCGAGTACCTTATCGTTTTCGTCCTCGTATCTGAAAATATCCACTAAATCGTCGGGGAGCATTGTAGTGCTTCCCTGATTTTCGATTTTAACCTTTCTCAGCATTTGTCTTACGATAACTTCGATATGCTTGTCGTTGATTTCGACGCCCGAAAGTCTGTATGCCGACTGAACTTCCTTGGTAAGGTAATCCTGAACGCCCTTGACTCCTCTTGTACGAAGCATATCCTGAGGATAAATCGGACCTTTGGTAAGAGAAGAACCGGGGGTAACCTTATCGCCCGTTTTTACTACGAGGTGACTTGTGAAAGGAATGTTATAGGTTTTTTCGTCGCCGTTTTCGCCTCTTACTATAACGTCTTTCTTATTGCCTTTTTCAACGACTTCGACAGTACCGCTTATATCGGAAATAACGGCAACGCCCTTAGGTCTTCTTGCTTCGAAAAGTTCTTCGACTCTCGGAAGACCTTGCGTAATATCGTCACTTGTAGCAACGCCGCCCGTATGGAATGTTCTCATGGTAAGCTGAGTACCGGGTTCGCCTATCGACTGAGCGGCAATAGTACCTACCGCTTCGCCGAGTTTGACTCTGTCTCTCGACGACATATCTCTGCCGTAACATTTAGCGCATACGCCGACTTTGGATTTACAAGAAAGCACGCTTCTTATATAAACTTCGGTGATACCTGCCTTTTCTATATCGGCAGCCTGGTCTTCGCTAATCATGGTATCGGCAGGAACGATAACTTCGCCCGTTTTCGGGTCTACTATATCTTTTACGGAATATCTTCCAGCGATTCTGTCTCTTAAAGGTTCGATAATACCGTCTTTATCTCCTTTGATAGCTGAAACGAGAGTACCTTTTTTATCGCCGCAATCTTCTTCTCTTATGATAACTTCCTGAGCGACATCGACAAGTCTTCTTGTAAGGTAACCTGAGTCTGCCGTTTTAAGAGCGGTATCGGCAAGACCTTTACGACCGCCGTGCGAAGAAATAAAGTATTCGAGAACGGAAAGGCCTTCCCTGAACGAAGCTTTAACGGGAAGTTCGATAGTTTTACCGGTAGGATCGGACATAAGACCACGCATACCTGCAAGCTGTCTTATCTGACCCATATTACCACGGGCGCCTGAGTCTGCCATCATCCAGATAGGATTGAGCTTGTCTGCTTCGAACCCTTCTTTGACGGCTTTCGTAACGGCGTCGGTAGCGTCTTTCCATATACTTACGACGTTGTTGTATCTTTCTTCGTTTGTGAGATAACCGTGTTTATACTGTTTTTCTATTTTAATAACTTCTTTTTCGGCTTCTTCGATAATCTGTTTTTTGCTTTCGGGAACCTTCATATCGAAAACGCTTGCGGTTATAGCGCCGATAGTGGAATACTTGAATCCCAACGATTTAATTCTGTCGAGCACTTCGGAGGTTTCGGTTGAACCTTTATATTTGAAGCAAGCGTCGATAATTTTAGAAAGCTGTTTCTTTCCGACAAGGAAATCTATTTCGAGATTCAAAGCGTTTTCTTCTTTGCTTCTGTCGACGAAATGTAAATCCTGCGGAATAGCTTCGTTGAAAATAATTCTTCCGACAGTGGTTTTAAGACGCTTTGAAATTCTTTGTCCGTTTATTTCTTTCGTAACTCTGACTTCTATCAAGGCTTGAAGTTCTATTTCTTTAAGCTGATAAGCCATTTTCGCCTCGTCGGGAGATTTGAAAATTCTGCCTTCGCCTTTTGCCCCTTCCTTAATCATAGTAAGGTAGTAAGAGCCGATAACCATATCCTGAGTAGGAGAAATGATAGGCTTACCGTCGGAAAGTTTAAGAATATTGTTTGTCGAAAGCATTAAAAATCTTGCTTCGGCTTGAGCTTCGATTGAAAGAGGAACGTGAACTGCCATCTGGTCGCCGTCGAAGTCTGCGTTGAAAGCAGGACAAACGAGCGGGTGAAGTTTAAGGGCTCTTCCGTCAACAAGCACGGGTTCGAAAGCCTGTATACCTAATCTGTGAAGAGTAGGAGCACGGTTTAAAAGAACGGGGTGGTCTTTTATAACTTCTTCGAGAATATCCCAAACCTGCGTGCGTTTTCTCTCGACGAATCTTTTAGCGCTTTTAATGTTCTGACAGTGAGCATACTCTACGAGTTTTTTCATAACGAAAGGTTTGAAAAGTTCGAGAGCCATTTCCTTGGGAAGACCGCACTGATAGAGTTTAAGTTCAGGTCCTACAACGATAACCGAACGGCCGGAATAGTCGACACGCTTTCCTAAAAGATTTTGTCTGAATCTGCCCTGTTTTCCTCTTAAAAGTCCTGAAAGCGATTTAAGGTCACGGCTTCCGGGACCTGCTACCGCCTTACCTCTTCTGCCGTTATCGATAAGAGCATCGACTGCTTCTTGAAGCATTCTCTTTTCGTTTCTTACGATAATATCGGGTGCGTTTAAATCTATAAGTTTTTTAAGTCTGTTGTTTCTGTTTATAACCCTTCTGTAAAGGTCGTTCAAATCGCTTGTAGCGAATCTGCCGCCGTCGAGCTGAACCATAGGACGGATTTCGGGAGGAAGAACGGGAAGAACGTCCAATATCATCCATTCCGGTTTATTTCCGCTCTGACGGAAGGCTTCGAGAACATCGAGACGCTTTGCCGCCTTAATTCTCTTCTGGTCGGAGCTTCCCGAAGCTATTTTTTTGATTTCCTCGTACTCTTTGTCGAGGTCTATATTTTGAAGAAGTTCTTTTATCGCTTCTGCGCCCATACCTACTCTGAAAGCCTTTGCGCCGTAGGTATCGACGGCTTCTCTGTATTCTTTATCGGAAATAACCTGTTTTTTTACGAAGTTAGTTTCACCCGGGTCGAGAACGACATAAGAAACAAAGTATAAAACCTGTTCGACGTCCTTAGGAGGCATATCGACCATAAGGCTTATTCTCGACGGAACACCTCTGAAATACCATATATGAGACACGGGAGCGGCAAGTTCGATATGCCCCATTCTCTCACGTCTTACCTTGCTTCGTGTAACTTCGACGCCGCACTTATCGCAAATAACGCCTTTATATCTGATTCTTTTATATTTACCGCAGTGACATTCCCAGTCTTTTTGGGGCCCGAAAATTCTTTCGCAAAAAAGACCGTCTCTTTCGGGTTTTTGTGTTCTGTAATTTATAGTCTCGGGCTTTGTTACCTCGCCGTACGACCATTCCCTTATTTTTTCGGGAGATGCAATACCTATCTGAATAGAATCGAAATTATTTAGTTCGTACATCGATTACCCTCCTAATCTAAATCCTCGTCGTCATCGCCGCTGTCGGTGATGGAAAGCGAAACGGTATTTTCGTCGTCGTCATCGAAAAGTTTAAGGTCTTCGCTGATACCGTCTTCGGAGCCGAAGATTTCAAAAATGGAACCTTCTTCTCCTTTTTCTTCTTCGTCGTCGTTAAAGTTGATATCGATTTCGGTAAGGTCTTTATCCTTTTTAACAACGACATCGTTGTCACGGTCTTCGTCGATAAGGTCTTTAAGGCCGATTTCTTCCTTGCTTTCGGTAAGGACTTTTACATCGAGAGCAAGGCTCTGCATTTCTTTGATAAGAACCTTAAAGGATTCGGGAATACCGGGTTCGCTTATATTAACGCCCTTGACGATTGACTCGTAGGTTTTAACTCTGCCTACCACGTCGTCGGACTTAACGGTAAGTATTTCTTGAAGCAAATTAGCCGCACCGTAAGCTTCGAGAGCCCAAACTTCCATTTCACCGAAACGCTGACCGCCGAACTGCGCTTTACCGCCGAGAGGCTGCTGCGTAACAAGGCTGTAAGGACCTGTCGAACGGGCGTGAATTTTATCGTCGACCAAGTGAACGAGTTTAAGCATATACATATAACCTACGGTAACCTTGTTTTCGAAAGGTTCGCCCGTTCTTCCGTCGTAGAGTTGCATTTTACCGTTTTCGGGAAGTCCGTTTTCGATAAAGAGTTGTCTTATATCCGTTTCGTTTGCGCCGTCGAAAACGGGGGTTGCGACTTTCCAGCCCAACAGTTTAGCGACAAGACCCAAATGCACTTCGAGAACCTGCCCGATATTCATACGGGAAGGAACGCCTAACGGGTTTAAAACAATCTGTAAAGGTGTTCCGTCGGGAAGGAACGGCATATCTTCTTTGGGAAGAACACGGGAAATAACGCCCTTGTTTCCGTGACGACCCGCCATTTTATCTCCGACGGATATTTTTCTTTTCTGAGCGATATAAACTCTGACAAGTCTGTTTACGCTAGGGGGAAGTTCGTCTTTGTTTTCTCTTGTAAATTCCTTGACGTCAACGACAATACCGCCTTCGCCGTGAGGAACTCTTAAAGAGGTGTCACGAACCTCTCTTGCTTTATCGCCGAAAATAGCACGGAGAAGTCTTTCTTCGGGAGTAAGTTCGGTTTCGCCCTTAGGGGTAACCTTACCTACAAGGATATCGCCGCTCGAAACTTCCGCACCTATCATAACGATACCGTTTTCGTCGAGATTTCTGAGAACGTCGTCGCCGAGATTCGGAATATCTCTTGTTATGATTTCTTCGCCGAGTTTTGTATCTCTTGCTTCGAGTTCGTATTCTTCTATATGGATTGAAGTAAACACATCGTCTTTGACAAGGTCTTCGCTTATGAGAATTGCGTCCTCGAAGTTATAACCTTCCCAAGACATAAAACCTACGAGTATGTTTCTTCCGAGGGCAAGTTCGCCGCCGTCGGTTGACTGTCCGTCGGCAAGAACGTCGCCTTCTTTTACAATCTGCCCTATTTTTACGATAGGTTTCTGATTAACGCATGTTCCCTGATTACTTCTTTCGAATTTTTTGAGTCTGTAAACGTCTTTTTCTTTACCCGTATCTATTACGATACTTGTGTCGGAAGCCTTTACAACGGTACCGCCTCTTTTTGCGATAACCATAACACCGCTGTCGTATGCTACCTTATGTTCCATACCTGTTCCGATAATCGGAGCTTCCGGTCTTAAAAGAGGAACAGCCTGTCTCTGCATGTTAGAACCCATGAGAGCACGGTTGGTATCGTCGTTTTCAAGGAAGGGAATAAGAGAAGTCGCAACGGAAATAAGCTGTTTGGGCGAAACGTCCATATAATCGACTTCGGAAGAGTTTACCTCTACGATTTCTTCCCTTCTTCTGCAAGTTACACGGTCTTCGAGGAATCTGCCGTTTTCGTCAAGCGGAACGTTAGCCTGAGCGACAACATATCTGTCCTCTTCTTCTGCGGTAAGATATTCTACTTTATCGGTAACGATACCTTTTTCCTTATCTACCTTTCTGTAAGGGGATTCGATAAAACCGTATTCGTTTATTTTCGCATAGGTTGAAAGAGAAGTTATAAGACCGATATTCTGACCTTCCGGCGTTTCGATAGGACACATACGACCGTAATGGGAGTGGTGAACGTCACGCACGTCGAAACTTGCTCTTTCTCTGTTGAGACCGCCGGGACCGAGTGCGGAAAGTTTTCTTTTATGAGTAAGTTCTGCAATCGGGTTGGGCTGGTCCATAAACTGCGAAAGCTGAGAAGAACCGAAGAACTCTCTTATAGCGCTTGTAATAGGTCTTATATTGATAAGGCTTTGAGGGCTTATTGCGCTCAAATCCTGAGCAACGCTCATTCTTTCCTTAATAACTCTTTCGAGTCTTATCATACCTATTCTGAACTGATTTTGTAAAAGTTCGCCAACCGAACGAACCCTTCTGTTGCTCAAATGGTCGATATTGTCAACCATACCGAAGCCTTGAGACAAAGAAAGGTTATAGGAAACGGAAGCGACGATATCTTCAACCGTAACATGTTTAACGACGAGATTGTCGACATTCATTTCTATGGCTTTCAAAAGAGATTTTTTATCTGTAAACTCCTGCATTAACTTTGACAGGAATGGAAAATAAACAAGTTCTTTTATGCCGAGTTCTTCTGCGTTGCAGTCTAAAACCTTTTCGATATCCACGGTTGCGTTACCTATCATTTTGAAAGGAATACCGGTCGGAGCTTTAACCCATACTTCGTTAAGGCCGCTGTTCTGTATTTCCCAAGCCTTTTCAAAAGTTATTTTGTCGCCTTTTTTAGCGAGAATTTCACCGGTTAAAGGGCTAACTGCGTCTTCTTCGAGAACCTGACCGTTAATTCTGTCGGCAAGGGAAAGTTTGGAATTGAACTTGAACCTTCCTACCCTTGCAAGGTCGTATCTTCTCGGGTCGAAGAAAATGTTTTTTATAAGCAAATCTACGCCTTCTACAGTCGGAACTTCGCCCGGTCTGAGTCTTTTATAGAGTTCGACTTTTGCTTCTTCGCAATTTTTAACCACGTCTTTTTCTATGGTTTTTGCAATCATATTGTCGCCGCCGAAAAGAGTCATAAGCTCTTCGTCCGTTCCGAATCCTAAGGCTCTTAAAAGAACGGTAGCGGTAATTTTTCTTGTTCTGTCGACATGTACCCAGAGCAAGTTATTTGCGTCCTGCTCGAATTCAAGCCAAGCTCCCCTGTTCGGCATAACGGTGGTCTGATATCTGTAAATACCGTTTTTGTCGTACTCTTTTGCGGAGTAAACGCCGGGGCTTCTTACAAGCTGGCTGACAATGACCCTTTCGGCTCCGTTAATAACGAAAGAACCGCTTTCGGTCATCAAAGGAATATCACCCATAAAAACTTCCTGGTCGATATGCTCGTTTGTTTCCTTGTTTATAAGACGAACCTTGACTCTGAGCGGAAGAGCATAGGTAGCATCTCTGTCCTTGCACTCTTTGACATCGTACTTAGGCTCGCCCGTTAAAGTGTAATCGAGGAAATGTATTTCCATTCTTCCGCCGAAATCCTGTATCGGAGAAATCTGGTCGAGTACTTCCTTGATTCCGTACTTAAGGAAATTCTTATAAGATTCCTTTTGCACTTCGATAAAATACGGAATTTCCAGCGTCTCTTTTATTTGCGAGAAGCTGTATCTGTCAGTATTTCCGAATTTTACCTTATGAATTCTTTGAGACATTTTGTCACTCTCCTTAAATTTATTTGAAAGGCCGATGAACCGTTTTCAATCTTTAAAAACCGCCCCTTACCCGCAAAAATTGCCCTGCGGGATACAAAAAGGGGATATTACCACATAATAATGCAAGTATAGATTATAACTTAAATTTGTAAAGGTGTAAAGTATTTTTAACAAATTAATAAAATTTTTTCAAAATTTAAAATTTTAAAAAAATAAAAAGACTTATCCGAAAAAGATAAGTCTTTGAAACAAAATCGATATCTTAAAATCAATTAACCTTTTATTTTAACCTTTCCGTTGATTTTTTCCACATCCTGAAGAGAACAGAGTTTAAGGTCCTTATCGCTTTTATTTATTTTCAAAGCATTGACGAAAGCGCCTACGGTATCGAGCGAAGTGAAGCAGGTTGCACCCTGTTCTACTCCCATACGGCGGATTTTGAAACCGTCTCTGTTTGAATTTCTTCCTTTTGTCGGAGTATTGATTATGACTTTGACTTTACCCGATTTTATTAAATCGGAAATATCGTCCGACTCGTGCAGTTTTTTAACGGTAACGGAATTAATTCCTTTTTCTTTAAGGTATGCGGAAGTCCCTCCCGTTGCATAAATCGTAAATCCCATATCGGCAAGGCTTTTAACGAGAGGAGCCGCTTCTTCCTTGCAGTTGTCAGAAACCGAAACGAATACTCCGCCGCCCTTAACGACTTTAAGACCGCTTGCAAAAAGTCCTTTAAGAAGGGCTTCGCTGTAATTTTCCGAAAGTCCCAAAACCTCTCCCGTCGATTTCATTTCGGGACTTAAAGATATTTCGAGGTCGGGAATTTTATCGTTGCTGAATACCGGAACTTTGATTGCATAAACCTTTGAAGCCTTGTGAAGTCCCGTACCGCAGCCCATTGATTTTAATTTTTCGCCTAAACAGCAGCGGGTAGCGAGCTGAACCATAGGAATATCCGTTACCTTACTGATATAAGGAACGGTTCTTGACGAACGGGGATTGACTTCTATTACATAAAGGTCTTCGTCTTTGAGAATATACTGTATATTGATTAATCCTATCGTACCGGTACCGAAAGCGAGTTCTTTTGTCATTTTTACGATTTTATCTATTGTTTTTTCAGAAAGACCTACGGGAGGATAAACGCTTATGCTGTCGCCGCTGTGGACGCCCGTTCTTTCTATATGCTGCATAATTCCCGGAATCAAAATATCTTTACCGTCGCAGATTGCGTCCACTTCGAGTTCCATACCCGAGATATACTTATCTACAAGCACGGGGTGTTCCTGCTTATGCATACAGATAATATCCATATACTCTTCTATATCCGAACTCTTGTAGGCGATTTCCATACCCTGACCGCCGAGAACATAAGAAGGTCTGACGAGCACGGGGTACCCTAATTCTTCTGCGGCTTTGACTGCCTCTTCTTTATTGAATACGGTAAGACCTTTGGGGCGGGAAATATTCAGTTTTTCCAAAAGTTCGTCAAAGGCTTCCTTATCTTCTGCGTCGTTTATTGATTTAACGCTTGTCCCGAGAATTTTGAATCCGCCCTTTTCCACGGCTTCGGCAAGTTTGATTGCGGTCTGCCCGCCGAACTGAACTATTACTCCTTCGGGTTTTTCGAGTTCGAGAATATTCCATACTTCTTCGCTTGTCAAAGGCTCGAAGTAAAGTTTGTCCGATGTATCGAAATCGGTTGAAACAGTTTCAGGGTTGTTATTTATAATTACAGCCTGATATCCGAGTTTTTTGAGAGCCCATATACAGTGAACCGAACAGTAATCGAATTCCACGCCCTGACCTATTCTTATAGGACCGCTTCCGAGAACAACGACGGTTTTTTTGGAATGGTCGGGAACGCTTTCGTTTTCCTGCTCGTATGTCGAATAGTAGTATGGACTTACCGCTTCGAATTCCGCACCGCATGTATCCACCATTTTATAAACCGGCATAACATTGAACTGTTTTCTTAAATTTCTTATATATCTTTCGTCGATTCCGCACCAGCCTGCAATGGCTTTATCGGAAAATCCCGTCTGTTTCAGTTTTTTAAGAGTGTGAGCGTCGAGACAGTCTAATTTTTCCTTTTTGACCTTTTCTTCGAGTTGAACAATATTGTTGAGTTTTGTTAAAAACCATTTATCTATCTGAGTAACTTTATTGATAAAGGAAATATCTATTTTTCTTCTTAAAGCTTCGCAGACGCAAAAGAGTCTTTCGTCGTTCTTGATTTTAAGATTTTCCTTGACTTCCTTATCGCTCATCTCTAAAAACTTCTTGCTTTCGGTCGAGTAGTAGCCGAGTTCGAGTGACCTTAAAGATTTTAAAAGAGCCGATTCGAAGTTGCTTCCTATCGACATAACTTCGCCCGTGGCTTTCATTCTCGTTCCGAGAGTTTTATTTGCAGCCGTGAATTTATCGAAAGGCCAGCGTGGAAATTTACAAACGACATAATCTAT
This sequence comes from uncultured Eubacteriales bacterium, assembly GCA_949296455.1. Lineage (GTDB taxonomy): Bacteria > Bacillota > Clostridia > Christensenellales > CALVMC01 > CALVMC01. The sequence continues at coordinate 54,381 of CASFOZ010000005.1, read as the reverse complement.
CGTAGGCTCGAAACAAGCATAAGTTTTACCCGTAACCATATTTTTAATTTCGTCAAGACAGTACCCTACCGCAACAAGAGAAGCCACCCTTGCGATAGGATATCCCGTTGCTTTGCTTGCAAGAGCGGAAGAGCGGGAAACACGGGGATTAACTTCTATAACGGCATATTTCATACTCTCGGTATCGAGAGCAAACTGCACGTTACAGCCGCCGCAGATTTTAAGGGCGGAAATAATATTTAAACTTGCCGTTCTGAGCATCTGATATTCTTTTTCTCTTAAAGTCTGAGAAGGTGCAAGAACTATGCTGTCGCCGGTATGTATTCCTACCGGGTCGAGATTTTCCATATTACAGATAGTAATAACATTCCCTGCCGAATCTCTCATTACTTCGTATTCTATTTCCTTCCAGCCTGCAACGGATTTCTCTATAAGGCATTGACCTACACGGCTTGCTTTAAGACCGGCTTTGCAGATTTCTTCAAGTTCCTTACGGTTATCCGCCATACCGCCGCCGGTACCGCCCAGAGTGTAAGCAGGTCTTACGATAAGAGGGAATCCTGCCTTTTCGGAAAATTCCAAAGCCTCTTCTACTTTATGAACTATAACGCTCTCGATACAAGGCTCGCCGATTTCTTCCATAGTCTTTTTGAAAAGCTCTCTGTCTTCCGATTTTTTTATGGACTCGACGGTGGTGCCGAGAAGTTTTACGTTATGTTCTTCTAAAAAACCGCTTTCTGCAATTTCGCATGCAAGATTAAGTCCGGTTTGTCCGCCGAGAGTGGGAAGAATGCTGTCGGGTTTTTCTTTGATAATAATATTCTTTATGACTTCTACCGTAAGCGGTTCGAGATATACTTTATCCGCCATATTTTTATCGGTCATAATGGTTGCGGGGTTGCTGTTTACAAGAACGGTTTCTATACCTTCCTCTTTGAGAGCCTTACAAGCCTGAGTTCCCGCATAGTCGAACTCAGCCGCCTGTCCTATTGCGATAGGACCGCTTCCGATAATAAGAACCTTTTTTATGGATTTATCTTTTGGCATTATTTTTTACCCCCTTGCTTGAATTCTCTTGCAAGTCTGTTGAACTTGCCGAAAAGGTGTTCGGTGTCGTTTGGACCCGGGCTTGCTTCGGGGTGGAACTGAACGGAAAAACTTATTCCGTCGTTATAAATAATACCTTCGACGCTTCTGTCGTTCCAGTTGGTATGGGAAACCCTGCCGAATCCTTTTACGGTATTTTCGTCAACGGCATAACCGTGGTTCTGACTTGTTATGAAAACCTTACCGCTGTCAATATCTTTTACCGGGTGGTTGGAACCCCTGTGACCGTATTTAAGTTTATAAGTGTCCGCACCGTGCGCAAGGGCAAGAAGCTGATGGCCTAAACATATTCCGAAAAGTGGTTTTTTGCCGACAAGTTTTTTTATCTGTTCTATTTCGAACTCGTTGTCTTTGGGGTTGCCGGGACCGTTTGTCAGCATAATGGCGTCGGGATTGTCTTTTAAAATATCTTCGGCTTTGGTAAAACAAGGATAGACCGTGGACTCGAATCCGTTTCTTGTTAAAGAGTCCAAAATGTTTCTTTTAAGACCGTAATCTATAACTGCGGCTTTCAGTCCGTTTTTCAAAGGCACGGTGTATTTTTTCTGAGTGGTAACCGACTGAACGGACTTTTCTATTTTATAATTCTGAACTTCGAGAAGTTGCTTCGCTGTAGGAAGTTTTTGGGAAATAATTCCCATCATTGTGCCCATTTCTCTGATTTTTCTCGTTAAAGCACGGGTATCGATAGAGCGCAAAGCGACTATTTTATTTTCTTTCAGATAACTGTCGAGAGTGTTTTCGCAGTGCCAGTTGCTCGGCGCTTCGCAGTAATCCCTTACTATAAAGCCCCTTACCTTAGGAGAATCCGATTCGGTATCGTTAGAGTTTACTCCGTAATTGCCTATGAGCGGATAGGTCATATTGACAATCTGTCCTACATAGGAAGGGTCGGTAAGAAGTTCCTGATAACCTGTCATTCCCGTATTGAAAACGACTTCGCCTATAACATCGCCTTCATATCCGAAAGACGCACCTTCAAAAATAGTTCCGTCAACAAGAGTTAAATAAGCCATTTAAACCTCCTTTGTATAAATAAAGTCTTACACGGACTCGTAGCAAGACTTAAAAAGATATTGAAAACACCCGCAAGGGTATTTTGAAATTATTTTAAATCTTACGAGTATCTCTGTACTGCGCTTAAAGATTAATTTTAAATAGGATACAACATTTATCGTATTTTGTAAAGGATATAAAAGTCATTATCGCCTATTTTTTTTATTAATTTTTATTTCGGTAAAAACCTGATTCAGCAACTTGAAGTAAGAGACTCAAGTACGATAATGCACTTAAAGACAAATAAAAACTTGTTCTTAACGAATAAATAAAAAAGTGTTCTCAACAAATTTAAAACAGAAAGGATTTTGGGTTTACTTCAAAAGACGGTTAATCATTAAATACAATTCCTTTTGAAACGGTAAAATTATGAATACAATATCTTTTAATTGTGTCGAATAAATTCGAAAAACTATTGCCCTTAAATATTTATTGTGTTAAAATAAAAATATGGTAAATTTTGGCAATTTGTTTTTCGACTTCGATATGACTCTCGCCTATCGTTTAAAAATGTGGCGGGACACGGTAAGAGAACTTCTGTCGGAAGAAAACATTAAAGCCAAAAAAACAGACTGTCCCGATTTTCTGAAAGACCGAAAATATCCGTGGGCAAGAAGCGACCTTTCTCATACGGAATTTTTTAAGGGCATAGAATGGTGGGAGTTCGTCAAAAGATATATCGTTAAAAAGCTTTCCGAAAAATACCCTTACGAAACGGCTGAAAGAGTAGCGGAAGCTTTTCCGAAAAGGTATTGCGACATAAAATATTGGCGGGTATTCGAGGATACCGTTCCTACCCTTGAAAAACTTAAAAAGGAAGGATATAAACTTTTTATATTATCCAACCATGTACCCGAAGCAAGAGAAATTGCGAAAGAACTTAAACTCGACATTTACTTTGACAAAATGATATTTTCGTCGGAGTACGAATACGAGAAGCCTAACATAAAGATATTCGAATACGCATTGAAAGAATGCGGAGCAAAAGCCGAAAATTCTCTTATGATAGGCGACAATTATCAAGCGGATATACTGGGTGCATTAAAAGCGGGAATAAAAGGAATACTCGTCCGCAAAGATAACTTGTATGATTATCCTTACTACTGCAAAGATTTCAGTATGCTTTCGGAAACGATAAAGCAAATGAAATAATATAAAAGGAAATCAAAAAACACAATGAACGTTAAAGGCTCTAAGCCTTGCGACTATTAAACATTAAAGACTTAAATAAAATCTTGCGACTAAACGATAAGAGTAAAAAAATTTTCTTTTAAGTTTATATAACGGTATGATATGAGAATAGATAAATATTTGAAAGTAACGGGAATAATAAAGAGAAGAACGGTGGCAAACGGGGCTGCCGATAACGGAAGAGTATATCTCAACGGCAGAACGGCAAAAGCCTGCGCTGCCGTAAAAGAGGGAGATATAATAGAAATAGATTTCGGCACCAAAATGCTGAAAGTTAAGGTACTGAAAACGGAAAACCTGAACCAGAAAGAAAGTTCGGCATACGAAATACTTGGAGATGAAAATGGTAAAAACTAACGTTATACTTGCTTGCGCAGGGTCGGGAAAAAGAATGGGACTCGGAATCAATAAACTGCTTTTGAGAGTGGGCGGATTAACCGTCTTTGAAAGGAGTCTTGCACCCTTTATTTACAATGAAAACATTTCTAAAATAATAATAACTTATGCGCCTTCGGATTTACCTTATATTAAATATTTTACTACCGGAAAGGAAAAAGAAATAGTGCTTTCGGAAGGCGGCAAAACAAGATTCGAATCGATTAAAAAAGCAATGTTCTACATAGACGACGATGCCGATATAGTTATGGTACACGACGGCGCAAGACCTTTCGTATCGCAAAAGATAATAAATAACTGTATAAAGAAAGCAAAAGAAACGGGAGCCTGCGCGGCGGCTATCCCCGTCACCGATACGGTAAAAGTAGTCAAAGACGGAAAGATAATAAAAAGCGAGGACAGAAGCAAATACTATTTTGCTCAAACCCCTCAGGCATTTAAAAAGCAGGCGCTTATAGAAGCGTACAACAAAGCGGACGGAGATTTTACCGATGACAGTTCGGTTTACGAAAAATTCGTAGGGCCTGTCGATATTGTTGAAGGTGACAGCGAAAACATTAAAATCACAACTCCTGTGGATATATGCAGATTTATTCCGAGAAATTACACCGTCGGAGTCGGGTTCGATACCCATAAACTCGTTGCCGGAAGAAAACTTATTTTAGGCGGTGTGGAAATAGAGCATTATTTGGGACTCGAAGGTCACAGCGACGCAGATGTTCTTCTTCACGCAATTATGGACAGTTTGCTTTCCGCTTGCGGCGAAAGAGATATAGGAGTACAGTTCCCGGATAACGACCCGAGGTTTAAAGATATATCGAGCATAGAACTTTTAAAAAGGGTTTACGAAAAGGTGGAAAAGAAAAACTTTATAGTAAATAATGTTTCCGCCGTAATTCTTGCCGAAAGACCTCGTCTTTCTCCGCATATACCTAAAATGTGCAAAAAAATTGCAGACATACTCAATATCAATGAAAGCGCAGTCTGCATATCCGCAACGACTACCGAAGGTATGGGAAGCGTCGGAAGACAGAAAGCAATAAGTGTTTCGGCAACTTGCAGTCTTATCATTTATTGAAATTCTACATTCTATAACTTATATTAAGTAAATTTAATAAAATAAAAAAACAGCTTTTAAAGCTGTTTTCTTTTTTCTTTAAAGGATTTATTGATTATACAAGTTCTACGATAGCCATTTCAGCGGCGTCGCCTCTTCTTTGACCTAATTTTATAACTCTTGTATAACCGCCGCCCTTTCCGTTTTCCTGATTACGCTTTGCATATTTGGGAGCGTATTCTCTGAATATCTTTTCAATGAGAGGGTGATTGACATCCTTGTTTTCGTTACGGTATTCGCTTTTGGACTGGTCCTTGCTCTTGACCGGTTTAAGGTCGACAAGTCCTGCCATAAGTCTGCGTCTTGCATTAAGCTTTTTAACGCCGTCGTTTTCAAATTTAACATTAACGGCATTACCTTTAAGGTTTACTTTCTTTTTCGTTGCCGTAGCGACATCGTCATAGGAATTGATTGCAAGAGTAAGCATTTTTTCGGCATATCTGCCGATAGCCTTTGCTCTGTCGACGGTTGTTTCTATTCTTCCGTACCAAAGAAGTTCTGAAGCCTGATTTTTAATAATAGCCATTCTCTGGTCGGTAGGTCTGCCTAATTTTTTAGCCATTGTTTTTTCTCCTTACTCGTCCTTATTTCGTAAATTGAGTCCGAGTGCGTTAAGTTTCTGAATAACCTCGTCAAGTGATTTCCTGCCGAGATTTCTGACTTTAAGCATATCGTCTTCCGAAAGTTTAGTTAAATCTTTTACGGTATGAATAGCGGCTCTTTTAAGACAGTTATAAGAACGAACGGATAAATCCAAATCTTCGATATTTTTATCGAGAATCTTATGCTGTTTATCGTTATCGGTATTAATAATAATTTCGTAGCCGCTCATCATATCGACGAGATTAACAAACAATTTGAGGTGGTCTTCCATAATTCTCGAAGCAAGGCTTACAACTTCCTTAGGAGTGGAAGCGCCGTTAGTGGAAACTTCGAGAGTAAGTTTATCATAGTTCATGCTCTGACCGACACGGGTTCCCTCAACCGCATAGCTTGCGCTTTCTACGGGAGTAAAGATAGAATCGATTGGAATATAACCGATAGGCTGTTTAACCGATTTATTGTTATCGGCGGAAACATAACCTCTGCCTACGCCTAAAACGATTTCCATATCGAGTTTAGCGCCTTCATCCAAATGACAGATATAAAGGTCGGGATTTTTAATTTCGACTTCGGAATCGTGTTCGATATCTTTTGCGGTAACATCGCCCGGAGTATTTTTTCTGATATAAACGGTTTTTGTATAATCGTTATCGGAATAGTTAACTTCGTTAAGTTCGGGCGAATTGATTTTAAGAGCAAGACTTTTAATGTTGAGAATTATTTCCGAAACATCTTCTCTTACATTGGGGATAGTAGAAAATTCGTGGCTTACCCCGTTGATTTTAATGCCGAGAGCGGCAGCGCCGGGAAGAGCGGAAAGAAGAATACGCCTTAAAGCGTTCCCCAAAGTTGTTCCGAAACCTCTTTCCAAAGGTTCGATAACGAATTTAGCGGATTTGTCTTTTACGCTTTCCTCACAGACAATTTTCGGTTTGATAATTTCTATCATTTGAATCCTCCTGTCTTATTTGGAATAGAGCTCGACAATCATATGTTCGGCAATTGTCGGGTCGATATCTTCTCTTTCAGGCAAAGCGGTGACCGTACCGCTGAGCTTAGCGTTGTCGAAAGTGAGCCATTTCAAAGTGGGAGTGGGTTTGGCACTTTTGAGTTCTTTGAAATTCATCTTTTCCTGTTTATTTTCTTTAACGGCTATAATGTCGCCGACGCTGACAAGATAAGAAGGTATGTTGACTTTTTTGCCGTTTACGGTAATTAAACCGTGATTTACTATTTGTCTTGCCTGAGCACGGGAAGTTCCGAGACCTAATCTGTAAACTACGTTATCGAGTCTGCGCTCTAAGAGAACAAGCATATTCGTACCTGTAACTCCGCGCATTTTTTCAGCTTTAAGGTAATAGTTATGGAACTGTTTTTCTCCGAGGCCGTAAATTCTTTTGGTTTTTTGTTTTTCACGAAGCTGTTGACCGTAGTCGGTAATTTTTTTTCTGCTTACGCCGTGCTGACCGGGAACAGAACTTCTTTTAACTAATGCGCATTTTGCCGAATAACATCTGTCGCCTTTAAGGAAGAGTTTAGCGCCTTCCCTTCTGCACTGACGACAATCGGGACCTGTATATTTAGACATATATAACCTCCTTACAGTCTTCTGCGTTTCGGGGGACGGCACCCGTTATGGGGTATCGGCGAAACATCTTTAATTAAAGTTACTTCGAGTTCAGCTGTTTGAAGGGCACGGATAGCGGATTCTCTACCGTTACCGGGTCCTTTTACATAGACTTCGACTGAACGGAGTCCGTATTCTTTTGCTCTTTTGGCTGCGTCTTCTGCTGCCATCTGAGCTGCAAACGGCGTACCCTTTCTTGAACCTGAAAGTTTAAGTTTTCCGGCGCTGGACCAAGAAAGAACATTGCCGAAAGTATCACTTATAGTTACTATTGTGTTGTTGAAGGAAGAATGAATATGTACAATACCTTTGTCAACACGCTTGGAATCTTTACGCTTTTTAGCTGTGCTTTTAGCTGCTGCTGCCATATTCTACCTCCTACTTGCTTTTTTTACGGCTAACCGTGCGCTTGGGACCTTTGCAGGTTCTAGCGTTTTGCTTAGTGCTTTGGCCACGGCAAGGAAGGTGTTTTCTGTGACGAACACCCCTGTAGCAGCCTATTTCATTAAGCCTTTTGATATTTAACATTACTTCTCTTTTTAAATCGCCCTCGACGGTAACGTGCTTTTCAAGGTATTCACGGATAGCCGAAATCTGCTCTTCCGTAAGGTCCTTGACTCTTGTATCGGGATTAATACCGGTAGCTTCGAGCACTTTATTCGAGGTTACTCTGCCTACACCGTAAATGTAGGTTAAACCGATTTCCACTCTCTTTTCGCGTGGTAAATCTACACCAGCTATACGAGCCATTAAAATACCTCCGTTAGGTTTTGCGGGTTATTACCCTGTTAGTAATATATAAACACCCGATACTTGCACCTGTATGAAATCGGAATGATACAGGCTCAGCCGCTTCATATACGGGAATTTAACAGAACATTATTATAACACAAAGAAAATTAATTAACAAACGATTTTAATATAAAAACCGAATTAACTTTAACCTTGTTTTTGTTTATGGCTTTTGCTTTTAGGACATATAACCATAACATTGCCGTGTCTTTTAATGATTTTACATTTATCGCACATAGGCTTTACAGATGGTCTTACTTTCATATTTATCCTCCATTGATAGCGGTAAATCTTTAATCAAAGAAAAACCGAAAATTGTAAATTAATTTTTACTTCTCCAAACGATTCTGCCTTTGGTCAAGTCGTAAGGACTCATTTCGACCGTGACATTATCGCCTTCGAGAATTTTAATATAGTTCATTCTGAGCTTTCCCGAAAGGTAAGCGAGAATAACTCTGTCGTTTGAAAGTTTTACTTTAAAGTTAGCGTTAGGCAGTACTTCCACGACTTTGCCTTCGGCTTCGATAACATCGTCTTTTGACAAAACATTTACCTCCTAATCGCTGTTTAAGTATTTATACAGCTTTTTATCCGACCCTGGTTTATCCGAAAGATAATCGGGGTTACCGTCCGATAATTTTACGACATGCTTTACATTCTTGGTTTTCGGACTTTGAATCGAGTGGTGTTTTCCGTCGCACACGAGAATGAATTTCTCGTTAATGATATCTGCGACCATATATCTGCACCCTTTATCTCTGCCCGATTTTGAAAGAACTATATCACCTATAATCATACGAGCCTCACAGTGTCAGAATTTCCGCACCGTCTTCCGTAATAAGAACGGTATTTTCGTAATGGGCGGAAGGTTTCGAATCTGCCGTAACTATCGTCCAGCCGTCGTCTAAAACATTGACTTCGTAAACGCCCGCATTAATCATAGGTTCGATAGCGACGGTCATACCGGCTCTGAGTCTGAGTCCTCTTCCCGGCTTACCGTAGTTTGGGATATTAGGGTCTTCGTGAAGATTGAGTCCCACACCGTGTCCTACAAGAGACCTTACGACGGAGAAGCCGTTATTTTCCGCATGGCTTTGAATAGCATAACCTAAATCGCCGAGTCTTACTCCGTCTTTCAAAATATCAAAACCTTTAAAGAAACATTCTTCGGTAACCTTGATAAGTTTTTCTTTCAAAGGGCTTATTCTTCCTACCGGGAAGGTTCTTGCTGCGTCTGAATGGAAAGAGTTTTTATAGGCTCCTACATCTATACTGACTATTTCGCCTTCGTGCAAAATTCTGTCCGAAGGAATTCCGTGCACAACCTCGTCTTCAACGGATATACAAGCCGAAGCGGGATAACCGTTATAGCCGAGAAAGGAAGGTACGGCTCCGTGTTTTTTTATAAAATCGAAAATCAGTAAATCGAGTTTTTTGGTAGTTATGCCCGGTCTGATTTCGCTTTCTATCATTTTCAGTAAATCTCTGACAATAAGGCAAGGCTCACGCATTCTTTCGATTTGCTCTGCCGTTTTAACAATCATCATTTACTAAGCTCTTTTAAGATAATTTCGGAAAGTTTGTTAATTTCGGCGCTCCCGTCTACGGTGACAAGTTTACCTTGTTTATCATAGTAGTCGATTAAAGGTTTTGTCTGCTGATTATAAACGGAAATTCTGTTTTTAACAGTTTCTTCCTTATCGTCGTCTCTCTGATAAAGTTTTGCACCGCACTTGTCGCATATATCGGAACTGTGCGTTGAAATATGATAGCTTGCTCCGCACTGACACATTCTTCTGCCTGTTATACGGGCTGTTAAAAGAGCGGTATCGATATCGATATTTACGACTTTATCTATTGAGGCGAATTTATCGAGTTCCTGAGCCTGTACTACCGTTCTCGGGAAGCCGTCGAGAAGATAACCTTTTTTGCAATCGCTCTCTTGAAGTCTGTTTTTCATAAGACCTATAACCACTTCGTCGGGAACGAGCTTTCCGCTGTCGATATAACTTTTGGCAAGTTTACCGAGTTCGGTTTCTTCCTTGATATTTTTTCTTAATATATCCCCTGTCGAGATATGGGGTATTGAAAGTTTATCGCAAATTATCTCAGCCTGAGTACCCTTACCTGCGCCGGGTGCGCCTAAAAATATAACTTTCATTTTTATCTCCTTTTTATAAATCTCTTTTGGGTTGCCCTGTTTCCGCATTTACGGAAATTTTTATGTCTATGTTCTATTAAGATTATTAATGAACATACTTGCTTTTAAAAGCTGCCTGCCCTTTACCGTATTGTTATAATTCGGTTTTTCTTTTAAATCGGCAGCCTGTCCTTTTATCTCTCGATTTAATAGGCAATTGCAGTTACCGATATTTAAGAAATAATTATTTTTTCAGACTTTCGTTTTTTTGATTTTATTAATTTTTTACGACAGATATTAATTCATCCGAATTACCTTGGTCGGCAATTTATTCAGTCTTATTTCCATCGATTATTTAATAAAACTTAACTTTATTTCAAGTAACTTGTATTCAATTTACTTTTTATTTCAAGAAACCTTTGTAATGCTTCATCATAATCTGAGACTCTAACTTTTTGTTGAGTTCGAGAGCAACGCTGACTACGATTAACATACCGGTTGCAGAGAAAGCATTGTAAAGAGCCGTACCTGATTTCTGTCCTATTGCCGTAAAAATCAAACTCGGGATAAGAGCGACAAAGGCAAGGAACAGAGCGCCGAAAAGCGTGATTCTGTTATTGATTCTTCTGAGGTAATCGCTTGTAGGTTTGCCTGGTCTGATACCCGGAATAGAACCTGCATACTGCTGTATGTTTCTTGCGATATCGTCGGGGTTAAATTGTATCTGCGCATAGAAGTAAGAGAAGAATATTATAAGCAGAAACATAAGAACCGAATAAGCCCAGGTACCCGTTCCGAGATACTGCGAATACCAAATATAGAAATCGCTTTCAGGCCAGAAAGAGGCAATCATCTGCGGAAACATAAGGAAGGAAGAAGCGAATATAATCGGCATAACGCCGGAAGCGTTTACCCTTATCGGAATATTCGAAGACTGTCCTCCGTACATTTTGTTTCCTTTGACTTGTTTAGCGTAAACTACGGTAATTCTTCTTTCCGATAAGTCTACAAAAACTATCAAAGCGAAAACTGCAATAACTATAAGAATGTAACCTAAGATATACCATATAACGGTAGTATCGGAAGTTGCGGTCTGGAAAGCGCTTATGAAGTTTGTTCCTGCCGTTGCAATAATACCGACAAAGATAATAATTGAAGTACCGTTAGAGATACCGTATTCGGTAATTTTTTCGGCAATCCACATAACGCCGACCGAACCGCCCGTAAGAATAATGATAACCATAATCATAGTAAATACGGTACCCAAGGTCTCGCCGTTTGTGAAAACATCTCTTATAGCGCCGCTGTTATTCCATGAAATAACAATACCGATAGCCTGAACTATACCGAGAACAATAGCGACATATCTTGTAATCTGAACCATTTTAGCTCTGCCTTCTTCACCGCCCTTGGAAAGTCTTTCGAGCGGAGGAATAACGAGAGTCAAAAGCTGCATTATAATGAAAGAGTTGATATACGGTACGATACCCAAAGCAAACAGCGTGCCGTTACTTAAAGAACCGCCGGTTATTGTCGCCATAACGGAAAAGAAATCGAAGCCTGCATTTTCACCGCTGAAAAGACCTTGAACGGCGTCGATATCGAGTCCGGGGACGGGGATATAACATCCAATTCTGAAAATCACTATAAACAGAAATGTAAGAAGTATTTTTCTTCTTACGTCTCTGTCTTTAAAAGCGTTTACCAATGTATGGAACATCAGAGCACCTCAGCCTTACCGCCGGCCTTTTCGATAGCTTTTGCCGCCGATTCGGAAAATTTATTTGCTTTGACGGTAAGTTTTTTAGTAAGCTTTCCGTCGCCGAGAATTTTCAAACCATAGGGTTCGATTTTGGAAACAATACCTTTTTTGAGAAGTTTTTCCGCATTAACGACAGCGCCGTCGTCGAAAGCGTTAAGTTGTTCGAGATTTACGATAGTATACTCTTTTTTGAATATATTGGTAAAACCTCTTTTAGGAACCTTTCTGATAAGGGGCATCTGACCGCCTTCGAAGCCGGGCCTTACTCCGCCTCCGCTTCTTGCCCATTGACCTTTGTGACCTTTACCGCTGGTTTTACCTAAGCCCGAACCGATACCTCTACCGAGTCTTTTAGCATTGGTTTTAGCTCCGGGAGCGGGCGACATATTATGTAATTTCATATAACCCTCCGTTAAACTTCCTCGACTTTAACCAAGTGATTAACAACGCTAATCATACCTCTTAAGGTAGCGGTATCGTCGTGAATTTTAAATGAATTAATTTTATCGAGCCCTAAAGCGGCTACTGTATCCTTTTGTTTTTTAACGCAGCCGATAGTGCTTTTCACGAGTGTAACTTTAACTTTTTTGTTATCGGATTTTTTTGCCATAATTCACTTAACCTCTGATTTCGTCGGGGGTTTTACCGCGAAGAGCGGCAATTTCCTCGATAGTTTTAAGCTGTTTAAGAGCGTCAACAGTCGCCTTAATGCTGTTAATAGGATTGTTGGAACCGATAGATTTGGTTCTGATATCCTTAATACCCGAAACTTCGAGAAGACTTCTTACCGCACCGCCTGCGATAACGCCGGTACCTGCGGAAGCGGGGAACATTAAAACCTTGCCTCTTCCGAAAATACCTACGACTTCATGAGGGATACTCGTACCTGTAATCGGGAAACTGAACATATTCTTTTTAGCGGCATTGGTAGCTTTTTCTATGGATTCCGCAACTTCCGAAGCCTTACCCGTACCTACGCCGACTTTACCGTTCTCGTCACCTACAACGACAAGGGCTGCAAATCTCATAGTTCTACCGCCTTTAACGACTTTGGTAACTCTGTTGACTGCAACGACTTTTTTTGCTATATCGCTGTCGGATTTCTGAGCTCTGTCATCTCTTTTAACCATAATAGTCCTCCTTAAAATTCCAGGCCGGCTTTACGAGCGCCTTCGGCAACTTGCTGAACTCTGCCGGTGTAAATGTAGCCGCCTCTGTCGAAAACAACTTGTTTAATACCTTTTTTAACTGCTTTTTTACCGATAAGTTCTCCGACCATGAAAGCGGCTTCGCTTTTGGTTTTACCGGAAACCTTTTCCGAAAGAGCCTTTTCGGTAGTGGAAGCGGAAATCAAAGTTTTACCGGCATTATCGTCGATGAGCTGAGCATAGATATGAGCGTTGCTTCTGTAAACGCAAAGTCTCGGCATTTCGGCGGTACCGTTAATTTTGCTTCTGATTCTTTTATGTCTGTCCTTTCTGACAAGATTTTTATCAACTTTATTAAACATAATTAACTCCTTTATTTACCGGCCGTCTTGCCTTCTTTTCTTTCGATAACTTCGTCGTTGTAACGAATACCGTAACCGTGATAAGGTTCGGGCTTTTTAAGGGCTTTGATATTTGCGGCACATTGACCTACCGCTTCTTTATCAATACCTTTAACGGTAATTTCGGTTGCGCTCGGGCAAGTAATGGTAATACCTGCGGGAGTTTCCATTTCGATAGGATGGGAAAATCCGAGGTTCAAAACGAGTTTTTTACCGCTCATAGCGACTTTGTAACCTACGCCGTTTACAACGAGTCCTTTTTCGTAACCTTTTGTAACGCCGTTAACCATATTTTGAATTAACGCACGGTAGAGACCGTGGAGAGATTTTGCTTCTTTTGTTTCTTCTCCCCTCGTAACGTGAATTTCGTCTCCTTCTACATTAACCGAGATAGGAGCTTTATAATTTTGTTTAAGTTCACCCAAAGGTCCTTTAACAGTGACGATACTGTCCTGAACGGTAACTGTGGTACCTGCGGGTATTTTTATTGCTAATCTACCTATTCTTGACATAATACCCTCCTTACCAGATATAAGCGAGAACTTCACCGCCGACATTTTCGGCTTTGGCCTGCTTATTTGTCATAATTCCCTTTGAAGTGGAAATTATCGCTATACCGAGTCCGTTAAGAACGGTAGGAAGTTTATCGCAATTTGCGTAAACTCTGAGACCCGGTTTACTTATTCTTTTGAGTCCGTTCACAACTTTTTCGCCTTTGCTGCTGTATTTAAGTTTAATAACTATTTTACCCTGAACGCCGTCTTCCACGAGTTCTGCGCTTTCTATGTAGCCCTCGCTGACAAGGATATCGGCAATTGCCTTTTTTGTTTTAGAGGCGGGTACTTCAACTGTTTCGTGTTTTGCAGTCAGCGCATTTCTGATGCGGGTAAGCATATCTGCAATTTGGTCGGTTACTGCCATAATATTTATATCCTCCTTACCAGCTTGACTTCCTTACGCCGGGTATCTGCCCTTTGTAACATAATTCTCTGAAACATATTCTGCAAATGCCGTATTTTCTGAGCACGGAATGAGGTCTTCCGCAAATTTTGCATCTTGTATATGCTCTTGTAGAATATTTGGGAGCTCTTTGCTGTTTCATTATCATTGCTTTTTTAGCCATAAATTAAGCCTCCTTTTTGACGAAGGGAAGACCTAAAAGTTTAAGAAACTCTTTTGCTTCTTCGTCGTTTTTAGCGGTAGTTACGAAGCAGATATCGAAACCTCTTATTTTTTCAATCTGGTCATAAGATATTTCGGGGAAAATAAGCTGTTCCTTGATACCGGTAGCGTAATTTCCTCTGCCGTCGAAAGACTTATCCGAAAGACCTCTGAAGTCTCTTACTCTCGGTAAAGCTATTGAAATAAATTTATCGAGGAAATCGTACATTCTTCCGCCTCTCAGAGTTACTTTCGCACCGATAACTGCGCCCTGTCTGAGTTTGAAGTTTGCAACGCTCTTTTTGGCTTTTGTCGGAATGGGTTTCTGCCCTGCAATCATTTTTAATTCGTCGATAGCCATCTGAACGCTTTTTGAATTGTCTTTGACATCTCCGAGTCCCATATTAAGGACAATCTTTTCAAGCTTCGGAACCTGATTTATGTTTTTATATCCGAATTTTTTGATAAGAGCGGGAACAACGGTATTTTTATAATGAAGCTTTAATCTGCTTTGTTCTGCTTCGATCTGTTTTGCGGGAGCCTTTTTTTCGGCTACGGCTTTTTTGGGAGCGGCAGAAGTTTTGCTCTCGGTTTTTTCGGGAGCTTTTTTCTCTGCTCCTGTCGAAGCGGTTCCGGAAACAGATTTTGCAGAAGCAGCGCTTTTATTAGCCGCTGTTTTTGCGGTTGTTTTGCTTGCGGCAGTTGCTTTTGCGGTTTTGTCCGCATCGGCAGATTTGCTTGCAGCAGGTTTCTTTACGGTTTCCGTTTTGCTTGCAGAAGTTTTCTTTTCAGCTGCCGTTTTGGAAGCAATTGTTTTAGAAGCAGCGGTCTTTTTAACGGTTTCGCTTTTCTCGTTTACCGTTTTTGCGGAAGCACTCTTTTCGGTTGCCGTTTTTGCGGCAGTTTTCTTTTCCGCAGAAGGCTTGCTTTCGGTTGTCTTTTTAGCTTTTTCTTTTTCGGTTGCAGTTTCCTTAGCAACCTGAACTTTATTTTCAGCCACTATTCATTACCTCCGTCTGAGGTTTTATCGGCGTCGGCCGCCGTCCTCTTTTTTACTGTGGTTTTAACTTCGGTTTTGACTTCGGTTGTATTTTCTGCTACCGAAGTTTTCTTTTTGGGAGCGTTCTTTTTTACGGGTTCGGAAGCTTCTGCTTCTTTACCGTCGGTTTTCTTTACTGCCTTTTTAGCCTTTTTAACGGCTGCTTTTGCTTTGTTTTCGGCAATAACCGAACCGCATTTTACGCATACCCTGACTTTATTTTCTTTTCCGTCGTTATTTTCGATTTTATGACCTACTCTCGTAGGTTTGCCGCAGCTTGCGCAAACAAGCATTACATTGGAAATGTCGATAGAACCTTCTCTTTTGACGATTCCGCCTTTCTGCTGAGCGTTTCTGGGCTTTGTGTGTTTTGAAACGATATTGACGCCTTCTACGACAACACGGTGCTGGTCTTTAAGAACGGCAATAACTTGTCCCGATTTACCTTTATCCTTACCGCTTATAACTTTAACGGCGTCGCCTTTTTTAATACTATAATTCATTTTACTCCTCCATTAAAGCACTTCGGGCGCAAGAGAGATAATTTTCATATAATCTTTCTCTCTGAGTTCCCTTGCGATAGGCCCGAAGATACGGGTTCCTCTCGGCATTTTCTGGTTATCTATAATAACTGCGGCATTGTCGTCGAATCTGATATGAGAACCGTCGGGTCTTCCTATCCCCTTACTAGTTCTGACGATAACAGCCTTTACGACATCGCCTTTTTTTACTACGCCGCCGGGAGAAGCGGATTTAACGGAAGCTACGATAACATCGCCTATGTTGCCGCTTCTTCTGAAAGAACCGCCAAGCACTCTGATACACATAAGTTCTTTGGCGCCGGTATTATCGGCTACATTGAGTCTTGTTTGTGGTTGTATCATAATCCTTCCTCCTATTTAGCCTTTTCGATAATTTCTACAAGGCGCCAGCATTTGTCTTTGCTTAAAGGTCTTGTTTCGGCTATTAAAACCTTATCGCCGATACCGCAAGCATTCTGCTCGTCGTGAGCTTTAAGCTTTTTGGTTCTGTTGATTGTCTTTTTATATAACGGATGTCTTACCTTTTCGGCTATAGCAACTACAATGGTTTTATCCATTTTATCGCTGACCACAAGGCCGACTCTCGTTTTTCTCAGATTTCTCTGCACATTGTTTTCTGCCATTTTCCTGCCTCCTACTTAGCCTTTCTGGCCGTTTTTTTGGACGGCTCTTTGGCAATATTCAACTCTCTTTGACGAATAACGGTTTTAACTCTCGCTATATCCTTTTTACACTGTGAAAGCTGATTTCCGTTAGTAAGCTGACCGGTTGCGTGTTTGAAGCGGAGATTGAAAAGTTCCTGTTTCAATGCGCCCAATTTTACCGCTAATTCTTCGTTGTTCATTTCGAATATTTCTTTGGTTTTCATCAGACGTTACCTCCTACGGTGTCCGCATCGAGTTTGTTCTGCTCGTCTCTGAGCATAATTTTTGTTCCTATTCCGAGTTTATGGGAAGCAAGTCTTAAAGCTTCTCTTGCGATTTCCTCGGAGACTCCTGCCATTTCGAAGAGCACCCTTCCCGGTTTGACAACCGCAACCCAATATTCGGGAGCGCCTTTACCGCTACCCATACGGGTTTCGGCAGGTTTTTTGGTAACCGGTTTATGCGGGAATATGTCTATCCATACTTTACCGCCTCTTTTAGTGTATCTGGTCATAGCGATACGGGCAGCTTCTATCTGATTAGAGGTAAGCCAACCGGGTTCTGTTGCGACTAAGCCTATTTCGCCGTAAGCAATAATGTTGCCTTTTGTCGCACGGCCTTTCATTCTGCCACGGTGAACACGTCTTCTTTTAACTCTTTTAGGCATTAACATTTGCATTACCTCCTTCGACTTTCTTTTCAGCCTTAGTGAAAATTTCACCTTTATAAATCCAAACTTTGACGCCGATAATACCGAAAGTGGTAAGAGCTTCTGCAAATCCGTAATCGATATCGGCTCTTAAAGTTTGAAGAGGAATAGACCCTTCGTGATAGTGTTCGGACCTTGCGATTTCAGCGCCGTCGAGTCTTCCGGACACCATGGTTTTAATACCTTTAGCCCCGCCTTTCATGGCTTTGGACATTGCCTGTTTCATGGACCTTCTGAAAGAAGCCCTCTTTTCAAGCTGTGAAGCGATATTTTCCGCTACAAGCTGAGCGTCGATATCCGGTCTTTTAACCTCGTGAATATTAATGTTAACGTTTTTATCTTTGCACATTGCGCCGACTTCTTTTTTGATTATTTCAACGCCTGCGCCGGCTTTTCCTATAACCACACCCGGACGAGCCGTATAAATATTAACATTGAGTTTGTTAGCGGCTCTGTCAATGGTGATTTTGGAAATACCCGACTGATAATATTTCTTTTTAAGGAATTTTCTGATATTGTAATCTTCTATAAGATTTGCCGAAAAATCCTTTTTCGAAGCATACCATTGAGTATCCCAATCTTTAATTATGCCTACTCTTAAACCGTGCGGATTAACTTTCTGTCCCATTCTGTCCTCCTTAGGCGTTTACCGTATCGAGTATAACGGTAATATGACTTGTTCTTTTATTTATTCTGTGCGCTCTGCCGTGAGAAACGGGATTGATACGTTTGAGTATCGGACCCTGGTCGCAGAAAGCTTCGGCTATAAATAAATCGCTTTTGCTGAGGTTCATATTGTTCTCCGCATTAGCCGCAGCCGAGTTAACCAATTTAAGCACGGGTTCGGAAGCAGCTTTGGGAGTATTCTTGAGTATAGCGACGGCGTCGGTATACTTAGCGCCTCTTATGATATCGAGGACTATTCTCACTTTATAAGGAGAAATTCTGACATATTTAGCGACAGCTTTTGGTCTTTTGTCCGCATTGGCTTTACGCTGAGCGGCTTTTTCTCTGATTCTTGTAGCCATTTTATCCTCCTATTACTTCTTGCCCGTGGTTTTTTCACCGGCGTGACCTTTAAAGGTTCTTGTGGGAGCGAACTCCCCGAGTTTATATCCTACCAAATCTTCGGTGATATAAACGGGCACATGTTTTCTTCCGTCGTGAACGGCTATTGTATGGCCGACCATTTCGGGAAATATCGTAGACGAACGTGACCAGGTTTTAATAACCTTCTTTTCGTTCTTCTCGTTCATTTCGTTTATTTTTTTCATAAGGCTTTCTTGCACGAAAGGACCTTTTTTAACAGACCTGCTCATTTATATCCTCCAATTAATTGACACGCTTGATAATATACTTATCAGTGTTATTCTTTTTCTTTCTGGTCTTGTAACCCAAAGTAGGTTTACCCCAGGGAGAAACAGGGCCTGCCATACCGACAGGAGACTTGCCTTCTCCGCCGCCGTGCGGGTGGTCGCACGGGTTCATAACGACACCTCTTACGGAAGGTCTTATACCCATATGGCGTTTTCTTCCGGCTTTGCCGAGAGAGATAATTTCGTTTTCGATATTTCCGACCTGTCCTATCGTGGCTCTGCAATTAATGAGTATGTAACGCATTTCGCCGCTCGGCATTCTTATGATAGCGTACTTACCTTCTTTTGCCATAAGCTGAGCTTCGATACCGGCAGACCTTGCAATCTGACCGCCCCTTCCCGGGTTAAGTTCTATATTGTGAACCATGGTACCTACGGGGATATTTGCAAGCGGAAGACAATTTCCTACTTTAATATCCGCATTTTCACCGCTTGTTATGATATCGCCTTTATTAAGACCTACGGGAGCGAGAATATATCTCTTTTCGCCGTCGGCATAGTTTAATAAAGCAATGTTTGCGGTACGGTTCGGGTCGTATTCTATGGAAACAACCTTTGCGGGTATGTTATCCTTATTTCTTTTGAAATCTATAATTCTGTACTTCTGTCTGTTTCCGCCGCCTATATGCCTTACGGTAATTCTGCCTTTGGCGTTTCTGCCGCCCGATTTGGACTTGGAAACGAGAAGGCTTTTACAAGGCTTGTCGGTAGTAATTTCCGAATAAGTCGAAGTCGTGTAGAAACGACGGGCAGGAGAAGTAGGTTTATATCTTTTAACAGCCATTTTTTAATCCTCCTTTATGCCAGACTCTCGAAGAACTCGATTGCCTTGCTCTCCTTAGTAAGCTGAACGACAGCTTTTTTGAAATTCGGGCGTCTGCCCTCGTATTTACCTTGTCTTTTAAGTTTACCCTCGCAGTTTATTGTATTGACCTTAGCCACTTTAACGCCGAATATTTCTTCGACGGCGGTCTTTATCTGCGTTTTCGTTGCCGACGGAATAACTTTGAAAGTATATCTCTTTTCGGCGATACCCGAATAACTTTTTTCCGAAAGAACGGGTTTAATAATTATATCGTAAGAATTCATTAAGCGTAGACCTCCTGAATTTTTTTGATAGCCTCTTTTGAGATAACGCATTTTGCGTTGCGCACGAGGTCATACACATTTATGGAATCGACATTGAGAGTGGTAAGTTCTTCGATATTTTTGGAAGCTCTTAAAACATTTTCGTCGTCGTTTTCGAGAACGAAAAGGGTCTTTTTGTCGAAACCGAAAGCCTTTAATATTGCGGCTATATTTTTAGTTTTAGCTTCTTCTATTGCAAAAGAGTCGATAACAAGAATATCTCCGTCTGCAAGTTTTTTGGAAAGAGCGCTGACCAAAGCCGCCTTTTTCATTTTCTTATTGATTTTCTGAGAAAAATCTCTCGGCTTGGGAGCGAAAACCACGCCGCCCTTTATCCATTGCGGGGAACGGATAGAACCTTGACGGGCTCTTCCCGTACCTTTTTGACGCCAGGGCTTTGCGCCGCCGCCTCTTACTTCGCTTCTCGTTAAAGTGGATTTTGTTCCCTGTCTTTTGTTAGCGAGCTGAGCTACGACAACCTGATGAATGAGAGATTCGTTATATTCACGTTCGAACACTTCGCTTTTAAGCTGCATCGAACCTACAACATTGGCGTTTTTATCATATACTTTAACTTTCATACTCATTTTAAGCCTCCTTACGCCTTCACGGACTGCTTAACGATAAGCAAGCCGCCTTTGGCTCCGGGCACTGCGCCTTTTACGAGAAGGAGATTTCTTCCTTCGTCGATTTTGACGATTTCGAGGTTCTGAACAGTTACCTGTTCGTTACCGTACTGACCGGGCATCTTTTTATTTTTGAATACTCTCGAAGGGTCGGAGTTTGCAGAAAGCGAACCTACTCCCCTGTGATAACCCGAACCGTGAGCCATAGGGCCTCTGTGGGTGTTCCATCTCTGAATGGTTCCCGAAAAACCTCTACCTTTAGATGTTCCGGTAATATCCACTTTATCGCCTGCACTGAAAACCGAACATTTGATTTCCTGTCCGACTTCGTAGGCAGAGCAATCGTCGAGTTTGAGTTCTCTTAAAAATCTGCAAGGCGTAACCTTAGCCTTTTCATACTGACCTTTAATCGGTTTTGTTACATTCTTTTCCTTAACGGTGCCGAAGGCAACCTGAACGGCATCGTATCCGTCTTTATCGACGGTCTTCTTCTGAACGATTGGGCAAGGACCGGCTTCTATAACGGTAACCGGAATCATAATGCCGTCTTCTTTGAAGATTTGGCTCATACCGAGCTTTTTTCCAATGATTGCTTTATTCATAAATAAAGTTCATCCTCCGCTTTTTTATTACAGTTTTATTTTTATATCCACGCCTGCGGGCAAATCGAGTTTCATTAAAGAATCGACTGTCTTAGAAGTAGGATTATAAATATCGATTAATCTTTTATGAGTTCTGAGTTCGAACTGTTCTCTGCTGTCCTTGTATTTATGAGGAGCTCTGAGAATTGTTACAACTTCCTTTTCGGTCGGAAGAGGAATAGGACCGGAAACTTTGATACCGGTTCTTTTAACGGTTTCCACTATTCTTTCAGCGGAACTGTCGATTAAGTTGTGGTCGTAAGCTTTAAGCTTGATTCTGATTTTTTGACCTGCCATAGGTGTTCAATCCTCCTGTTTATACCCGGATAGCGGTTGACTTGTGAGAGCTTGTCTTATATATAAAGGACTTGCCGTTCACTCGTTCGTGTGTGTCGCTGCCCGCTTTTTAAAAAAGGGTTTCCCCTTTCCGGTCGTTTAATTATTTAAACTAGTCCGCGAAAACTATCCCGTAGGTAACCTTCCGCATCATCCTTTTTTGTGCAGCTTTTATATTCTATAATAAAAAAATTTCCTTGTCAAACATTTTACAAAGAAATTTTTTAAAAATTTTTTACTGTTTTTTGGGTTTTATTGACCTGAAAATTTTATCTTAAAATTAATTTTAAGGCTTTTTTATGTTTTTTAACGGGTCGTCGTTATCGTAACTCAACGGCTGATTTAAACCTGCATTTTCATAACTTTTGTTCGACACTCCGAATGCGTTGAGAAGTCCTTCTTCGTCCGAAATTTCCTGATTGAACGAATACACATCGTCCCATCCGTATCCGTATGTAAGAATATTATCGACAAAAGAATGGGAATATCCGGTCGGCTGAGCTTTTGCATATCCGT
Source organism: uncultured Eubacteriales bacterium (assembly GCA_949296455.1). Lineage (GTDB taxonomy): Bacteria > Bacillota > Clostridia > Christensenellales > CALVMC01 > CALVMC01. The sequence continues at coordinate 32,323 of CASFOZ010000005.1, read as the reverse complement.
TATTGTTTTCGGATTTTGTATTTAAATTATCCGCACCGGTTTTGCTTGAAATATCGGTATTTAGAGAAATGTCGTCTTTGCGTGTTTCGCTTTCTTTAAACGAATCCGATTTTATCTCTTGAGAAATACTTTGCTTTACCGGCTCTTCTTGAACGGTTTCTTTTATTTCCTGTTTGCTTTCAAAATTAGTTCTGTCGTCGTTATTTGCTTTTTCGTTCGTCCTGCTTGAATAATTGCGTCCGCTTCCGTATTCGGACAAAGGATTATATCTTGCTTCGTTTGTATCGAAATTTCTTTTGCCTTTCTCCCTTTCCTCTTTCATAGCCTGCATTTTTCGCAGCAACTGTTCGGCAAAAGAATCCCCACGGGGAGTTTTATCGGGCTCTTCTTCATCATCGTCGTCGAAAATTGTTTTTACCTTAGGCCTTGTTTCTCTGTCTGAATCTTTGACGGCTTCGTTATCCGATAAAAATTTCTGACTTTCTGCAACCGAAGAATCGATTTTTCTATCCGAAACATTTTCGCTCTCATCCTCTTCATCGTCTTCGATATCTTCTATACCCATTTTTCGGAACATTATTTTCGAAATCATTTCGCCATCACTTGCGTCTTCGGCATCGGACTCTGAATTATCGGAAATATTGTTTTTCGATAAATCGGCAAACAAATTATCTTTTTTTATTTCATTGTTTAAATCTTTATTTTCTTTATTCTGATTTTGGTTTATTATGTTTTTAAGGTATGCGCCGGGGTCGAAAGTCTGCTGCTCCTGTTTAGGCTCAGACTCTTCTTTTTCGTCAACGGAATTTTTGAATATGTTTTCGTTTTCGGCAGCTTCTCCAAATGCTTTCGGCGACTGCTTTTCCGACTCTTCTTCCTTGACTTCTTTTTGGTTTGAAGATATTAAATTCTTAATATAAGAACTTGCGTCGAAAGGCTGACTTTCCTGTTTGACCTGCTCTTCCCTTTTATCTTGCCCTTCCTTTTTGTCTTGCTCGCTAGCTTGAACATAATTTTCTTTTTGTATCTCTTCTTGTTCGTCCTCTTCTTCGTCGTCGAACAATAACTTTCTGATATCTTCTTTATTATACGACTTTATATCTTCATCATCTTCTTCGTCAAATATCGTTCTTTTAACTTTTTCTTTAGGTGCGTCATTTTCGGAATTTTGATTTTGATTTATTACATTTTTAAGGTATGCGCCGGGGTCGAAAGTCTGCTGCTCCTGTTTAGGTTCAGACTCTTCTTTTTCGTCAACGGAATTTTTGAATATATTTTCGTTTTCGGCATTTGAATTATCGTAAACTTTTGACTCGGGAAAATTCAATTCATCGCTTTCTGAAAGGTCTTCTTTTTCAGCCTGTATATTTTCCGTATTATCTGCGTCATTTTCGCTATCGTCGGATTCAATATCTAAGTTATCTTCTTTCTTATCATTTACTCCCGCCTGAGTTTTTAAGCTGTCTAAAAAATCCGAATACTTCCCTAAAATATTCTTATTCCCTTTCTTTTCTATATCGGTATCTACCGGCATAGGCTGCTCTTGTTTGATTTTCTCATTTGATTGAGCCATGCTTAAATTATTTAAAAATTGATTGGTTAAATTTATATTTATAGAACGGTTTTTTATTTCCTCTTTGCCGTCGTTAAAATCTTCGGTGTTTTCTGAATTTTGATTTTTCTCGTCTGTCGGTTTTATGTCGTTTGTTTCTTTATCAGACGACCTATCATCTATCGATTCATCGCTTTCTTCTTCTGTATCTGCTTGCGACTCATCATTTCCTACTCTTATTTTCTTTTCCGACTCGCCTATCTCTACTTTAGCTTTCTTTTCCGACTCACTAATTTCTGAATCTATTTCTTTTTCATTTTCTTCTTTTAAATGATTTTCCGATAAAGAAGCTTTTTCGATATTTTCTTTTTCTTCTATATCTTCATCATTAAAATATGGATTGAAAACGGTTTTGTTCGATTCAAATTCTTTTTCGGTTGTTTCCCTTTCTATTACCGTGTCATTCGAAAATTCTTCTTCTGTTTCTTTTCGATTTTTCAAAGCAATCTCTGCACCGCTGAAATTATCGTCGCCAAAATCATCGGTATTTTGACTTTTCTCAAAATCATCGAAATCCTTAAAAAGGGCATTATCTAATTTGTTTTGAAAAGCAGTCCGTGTATCGTTCAGAAAATTCTCAGCCGTTGTATTTTCGTCCATTGTATTTGCAGTATTTTGGACAAATCGGCTTTCTACATCCGAATTGAAATTTCCTTCTTCACTGTTGTTTTGTGAATTTTCGGCTCTTTTTCCAAAGAGTGGGTTTGTATCTGCAATATTCTCACCGTTGTCGATTTTGTTATCAACAGCCATTTCGTTTCCGTTGGCATTTTTAAAATCGTATTGATTTTCTGTTGGATTTTTGAAATTATAAACATCGTTTTCAGAATTTTTCAATTCTTTTACGGGATTTTCGAAGTCGCTTTCAGAATTTTGAAAATTTCCGTTATGAAGATTTAACGGGTTTTCCGATTCCCCAACGATTTCGTTATCGTTCAAATCATTCTCAAAATAGTATTGTTCGTTTGTATTATTCGGCAAAGTATCTACGCTATTTTCAGAATCGTCGAATAAATCATTTTGGTTATATAAATTTACATCGTTTTTTATTGAATCGTTATCGTTATAAGAATTTAAATTTTTATCGTATAAATCATTATCGTTATAAGTGTTTAAAACATCGTTATCATATAAATTATTATTTAAATCATCTTTACCGTTAAAATTATTATGTAAATCAACATTACCGTTTGAATTATCCGCTTGATTTTCAAAATGAGAATTGAATTCGTTATCGGAAAATTGCCGATTTCCTAAATCGGATTGCCCCAAAAAACTTTCATCTTCAAAATTACTTGTACTTTGCTGATTTGCATAAAAAGACTCCCTATCCGAACCGTTATCGGAAAAGGAGTCATTATAATAGTTATCGTCTTTATTTACTTTTAAAAACTCATCAGAATCAACGGCATCTCCGTCTTCAATCATTTTTTTTTATCATCTTCGGAATTTTCCGCATTTTGACCTGCGAAATTATTTTGCGAAGAATTGATATTCTGCTGTAATCTTGACTGGATATCGTTATTCGGATTTTGATTCATACCGCCGTTTGTAAACGGAACGGAATTTTCGGACGACGGCATTTTAGGTTGCTCGCCTTGATAAATATTTTTGATATCGTTTTCAAAAGCCGAACTTTTAACCGTGTTTTCTCTTGAAACATTATCACTTTCCACGATTATTTTTTTCATCATTTCGATATCGTTCTGAAAACTGTTTTTTTGCTGAGATAAGTTTTCAAGGTTAGCATTTAAATTATTAGTCTCGTCAACGGATTGATTTTCGTATCTGCTGTCCGAAATAGAGTTATCTTCAATATCTTGATTTTCAGCAATCTGTTCGTTCTGATTTAAAAACCGTTCTTCGTTACTTTCATTAATACTGTCTTGATTTAAAGAATTGTCTGAACTTTTTTCTTCAATTTCGTTTGTGTCCGCATTTTTTAAATCGGAATCGGAAGATTCAGAAGTATTTTCCGAAACATTATTTATAGGGTTTTGCGATACTTCTTCATTTTCGGAAGACAAATTTATATTTACCTTTTCTTCCGAATCGGATTCGGCGACAACATTATTATCTTCCTTATCTATATTTTGCTGATTAAAATTTTCACTATTTTCATTATTCGTTTCGTCGATTAAATCTGCCGTTTCTTTTTTATTATCGGAACTTAAAACTTCCGAAACAGAACCGTTCTCAACGAATTGAGCGTGATTTTCACCGTCATTCAAACTATTGCTTTCAGTCTGTAACGACTCTTCGGAAGCACTGTTTGCGGATAAATCGTTTTCATTTTCGCTTTCCAAATTCTTGATACTTTGACCTTGAACATTTTCGCTTTCTAAGATATCGGATTTTTTTTCTTCGGAAGAAGAGTCCATGGAAGAAGTAATATTATTGTTTTCGAAAGGTCTTTCACTTGAAACAGTATTATTAACCTCGCTTTCATCTTTCCGTAATTGTGAAGCGTTTGGATTTTCAACCGTCTCTCTAATTTCATGTACACTCTGATTTGCGTCAAAGGAATCATTCTGGTTTATGGCAGAATTCTGATTTGCAGGCATATTTGCAGAAACAGTATTATTCAAAACAGAAGTACCGCACTCAGGACAGAATTTTGCTCCCGGTTTGAGTTCCGCACCGCAGTTGGGACAATTTTTCTTTGATTCTAAAATATCGGTAACGGTTTTTCCGCATTCAGGACAAAACTTGGCATTGCTGTTTATTTCTGCTCCGCAATTACTGCAAGTTTTTTTCGCATTAACTTCGCTGCCGCAGTTAGGACAAAACCTTGAAGAAATTTTTACCATAGTATGACACTTCGGACATTCCTTTCTTTCTTCTAATTTATTTGTCTGCTGAACACCTTTAGCTCTAAGAAAAGCGTCGTTTATAGCAAGTCCGCCACCGCTGGCTCCGCCCATCGGGGAGCGTGTAAGATAAGAATTTTGATAATTATTGTAAGATGACGGATTAGACGGTCTTTGCTGTTGTGACTGAACCGATTCCGATCTTGAAGCCTGAGCCTGTTGGTTAGGATATTGTATTTGTTGGTTAGAATGCGGCTGCTGATTCGGATAATGTATCTGCTGATTTGATTGCGGCATTTGTTGATTCGGGTATTGTATCTGCTGGTTAGTATTTTGGAAATTTTCCGTTTTTGTGGTTTTGATTTCGACGGGCGTTTCCTCGTAAGCCGCTAAAGTAGGCTTTTCATCCTCGTTTGTAATATTATCAAAAGCAAAAGCTCTTACTTCTAAACCTAATTCCGAAAAATCGTTCTGTAAGACATTTAGAGCAGTCTCGGAAAGAGCGCTTGAATCGGAAATTGCCGCTTTTACGGAAATTTTACTTTCCGAAAAAATAGCGGGAATATTTTTGGTAATTATATCGTTTAAAGAAGCTTCCAAATCGGAGGTTTTAAGAAGAGGTTTTGCTCCGAAAGCTTTGGCAATAAGATTGCCGGGGTTTATAACATTATAAGAAAAAGTTCCGAAACATTTTATTTTAACTCCACCGCTTTCATTATCGTTTACGGTTACGGCAGAATGAGTTACCCATTTTTGTTTTGAAAAACTATCGGTATTGAAAAAATACACATCGCCTTCATAGGGGGTATCGAAAGGATGCCTCCACCCTAACATTTCCGAAGTCACAGCGACCTTATCGGAATCGGAAAGTTTATAAGTACCCGGCCAAAAAACATCGGTGATTTGACCTTCCAAATAAAATAAAGCGAGTTGATTGTCCTCAACGATAACTTTTGAATTTTTAGAGATTTCCTTATCGCCGTTAGAGATAAATCTTAAACCGATACTGTCTGACGACTTGTCTTCCCATTCAACATGTTTACAAAACTGGTTTTTCGAAAACCCCATAGCGTGCTCCTTAAACTAACTTAATAAAACAGGAATAAAAATAAAATTCCTAATATTAATGATATTATTTTAGCACAAAATATATATCTTTTCAATAGATATAAGCAAAAAAATTATTAATTTAATTATATTAATAAAAATTTGCAATAAAAAAACTCCGAATTTTTCGGAGTTTTTCTATTGAATCGCTATAATTACTTATTATCTTTTCTTGCTTTAAGCTGACGCTCGATTTCTTCTTTGGAAACGCTTCTGTCTGCCTGTTTATAAGTACCTTGTCTGAGTTCGCTTACCATATTGGAAGCTTCGAATCTTGATTTTGAAGCTTTTCTTTGAGCGACAATTTCCATAGCTTTCTTTCTTCTCTTGATGTTGATTATCACGAAAATCAAAATCAAAATAGTTAGTACTATCGGAATAATTATAATGCTTAACAACATTATAAGATAAATCGTTCCGATTTGAGAAGTAACGGATATATTGAAATCATTATTTTCCAATGTTTCAAGGAATTCGGCAGTCATTGTAACCGTAAGGATTCCGTTAGCATAGTTTATATTTTCATAAGTAGTTGACAATTCTTTTGCGTCCATTCCGTTGAAGCTGAAGCTTTTGATTTCCTGACCGAAAGCGCCGTTGAAAGTAAATGACAAAGTGTCACCTGCTTTCCAGCTGTCGGTGTTGCCGCTTGAATTTGAAACAACCAATTCACCGGAAGCACTGGTTAAATCTTCAATAACTGAAATTGCTATAGGTCTTGCTTCGAAATACAGCATAACCGTTCTCGATTCGGTAAGATAGAATTCTGCGATATTAGAATCTTCCTGATTGATTTCATCTTCGGATATTCCGATAAACTGTCTGAAATCGTAATATTCTCCGGGAAGAGCAGTAACTTTAATCAAAGTAAGATAAGGCATACTTTCGATATCTTCGATATTCACAGGGTCGCCGTATTCGTCTAAAATATCGTTATAAATTCTGATTTCGAATTCGCCTAAATCGTCTCCGATATCGGCAAGCACAACATCGATATCGAACAAAGTATATAATCTGCTAGCTATTACCAGTTCGCCGTTGTCGTCGATATAATTATCTAATATATAAAGAGTTATTTCGGCACTGTTAAGAGAACCGTCCGTCGAATAGTCGCTTGCGCTGAATGGGATAAATTCACCCATATAGTAAATTCCCCAAGAATTGAATCCGTAACCTGCAATCTCACTAATCTGACCCGTGACATTGTCTCCTCTTGCCGTGATATAATCGAGTCCTGTTTCAAGCTCTATTGTAACATTATCCATAACGCCGTCGATTTCGGTATGATTTTCATCGACTATAGAATATCTTATACCGTACTTGATATAATCCATTTCTATATTGACGGTTTTGTTTGAGTCTAACTGCAAGGTTAATTTCTCGTTAATAAGCTCGGTATTTTCGCCGTTCAATGTAAAGGCAGTTATTTCGAAATGATTATTAACCCACGGAATTATCTCTATAATAAATCCGACGTCGAAGGATTGTTCGAACTCGCTGATAAGCCTTGATACAGTTTCGGTTGACTGCATTACATAATTTTCATCATAAATATTTATTATTACCGAACCGTAATCATTGTCCCAATCTGCAATATTGCCGATAGTTAAAATTAAAGTTGCGTCTGACTCGAATATTATCTCAAATACAATTTTGCCGTCGGTTACATATTTATCGAGATAATCGGCAGTACAAACAATAGTTCCTAAAACAGTCGAGCCCTGCGTATCTATATCTTCGGTTTTAACATTGCCGTTTTCGGTATAACGGTATCTGTATGTAACGAACTTATAGACGCTGTCCGGATTTATGGAAATATTCTGCGCACTGATTACGTTTCCTACCGTAACAACCGCACTTTCCGTCGCCAATGTTATATCGCCCGGCTCCGGCATTAATATCTCGCCCGAAGTGTTATATAATTTGTATTCTACCGTATATTCTATTGCCTGAACATAGATAGTAAAATTATATTTTTCGTTTGCATTGGTATTGGTTATAGTAAGAACCATTTTTGTTTTATCGTAATTATAATTTGCGGTATTTCCTTCTATCGGAGAACCGGTTGATTCATCTACGGGTCCTTTTTCTAGCTCGTAATGCTTTGTTAATATAATAGTGTATGTTTCCTGTTTTCCCGCTTCGATACTTATCGTATTTCCGAAATCTACCGATACTCCGCTTGAATTAATTACGGTAACATAGGACGGGAAGGTATCAGCCGATAAATTGAAAGTTACCTCGTATACTTCGATAAACATAGCCTTAAAGGTAAGAGACATATTACCACCGGAAGATTTTGCATAGTTGTGTATGAGCTGTTGGTTGATAAAAGCTTCGAAATTCAATTTATATACCGCACTTGTCGTCCCCTGAGAACCCTCAATAAGAACCATACTGCTCTCGCCAACGGAATCGTATTCGCCGTCTATATTCTGTAACGCAAAATATACAAACGAGGAAGACTGTCCTTCATTATTATTCGTTATACTAATTCCGCTTAAATTATCTATGGTAAATTTATTATTTGCAGCGCCTGCAACATTAACCGCACCGCCGTTAGGAATAATTATAGTATATTCTATCGCAGAATATGAAATATATATATCGGCTCCGTTTCTCAATGTCATTACTTTATCCGGCGATGAAACGGGCATTTCCGTATATTTATCGCTTGCTAAATAGGAACCGTTTTCTTGTCTTGCTTTATATAATTCGCTGACATTATAACCGACTCTTTTTATTTCATTGATATAACTATAACCGCTGTCGTCCTGTTTGCCGTTTTTAATATCATTGTAAGATAAAGTATCGGAAAAATAACTTATAATACTAACTACGGTCTCGTTATTCCTTTCATCGACATTTCTTATAATCGAGTTATCGAATATATCGAGATCGTCGCCGATGTTATTGTAGTATATATTGATCTCTTTCATCGTTGCAACGATAAGGAAGGGCTTACCGTCGTTTACGGCAGCGTCGATTCCCCACGGCGTGGAAGAAGTGTTTGCACTGCCGCTTCTTACATCTTGAGTAACTCCCCATCCGTTAAAATTATCGATATTTTGTAAATCGCTGTAATTTACAAACAGATTATCGGTTCCCGTACCGAACTCATAATCGCAGTTATTTGTTGAAGACGGGTTGAAGTCAGCTGCCGAAGTTGAGGAAAAATTAGAAGAACCGCCTATTTCGTCGAAAGATATGGTCTGCGAAAGTTTTGTTATATAGGTATCGTGAATACTGAGTGTTTTTTTGTAACTCGTTCCGTTACTGTTATTGTCAATTGCGCCGAAATAATTTGCGTGTTTTGCCGATACATTCCCTTTATAATAATTATTTTTTGCGCTTGAATCTTCACTTCCTTGAAAATAGTCGAAATCTTGGGGATTTCCGCTGAAATAATAATTTTTAATTGTTACGCTTAAATCTCGGTAAGCATTGTCAAATTCTAAATATTCTACAAACAATGAAACATCTCCTGTCCCGTTTGCCGCAATCAATTTGCTGGTTACATAAATATCTTCGAAAAGAACGGTGCCTGAAACATCATAAAGACTCTGAGCAAGAGCTGAAACAGCCTTTCCTGCTGTCGTAATTTCGATTCCAAAGTAAAGACAAGCAACTCTTTGAACGGTTATCTCTCTCAGCCCATCGGTAAAACCTAAAATTCCGCCTGCAATGGTCTGACCGGTAATTGATTCGCCCGCAAAATAACAGTCTTTCATAATAAATCTGCTGTCAATATTTGCGTTAGATGAAATACCCCCGATACTTCCGCTTACATCTCTCGATGAAACAATGGTATCGATATCCACATAACAGTTATTGATATTTACAGTACCCGCCTTTGCGTAATAAATATACCCGACTAATCCTCCGATTCGTAAAGAGCTTATGTCGCCTACTTTCTCGCAATCCACATAACAATTGCTGAGCGTTAAGGAATTGAATCTTTCGGCATGACCAATAAGTCCGCCCATCGATCTAGCCTGAATACCCGTCCCGACACTTTCAACAGAAACATTGCCCGTACTGTATGAGTCAGTAATTTCGACGGTTTCAGCGTTTCTTATATAACCTATGAGTCCGCCCGTTGTAAGAGCGCCCGCTATGTTACCTGCGTTAAAGGAGTTTTTAATAGTTACCGAATAAGCTGTTTTATCGTTAAAACCTATTCCCGAGAAGAAACCTGCCGCACTTTGACTCATACGAGTTGAAATATTACCGTAATTTGCACAGTTTTCTACATATACTCCAAGAGGTGCGCCACCGGTAAAACCGCCCGCCCACGAAGCCTGGGTTGCGATATCGCCGTAATTTTTGCAGTTAACCATGCTTAAACTTGTAATAGAATTACCCTGTCCGATAAAGCCTGCGACATCGTTTGCCGTACAGTAAACGGAAGCGTAATTGATACAGTTCGTAAAGCTTGCGGTCGTCCCTGTCATATATCCTATAAATCCTCCGGCATAGGCTTCTGCAAAAACCGTTGAAAGAACTGTAACTACTTCTGCATCATCGCTTCCCGGTTTGTAAATGTTTATTGTGGGATATTGTTTATCTTTTATTTTTTCATTTTCGTCACTGATAACTCCGGTCATCGATACCGTACCGCCCACATTACCTGCAATACCGCCGACCTTTCTGAAATTGGCGTAAACTATACCGCTGTTGTAAGAGCCTGCGGCGCTTTGTGTAAATTCAAGTTTACCGCCTACATTTCCGACAATTCCGCCTATGCTTCCCGAAGCACTGCTGACCGTACTGTCAGTGGTTTTGAGCTGACTGTAAACATTACCTTCGTTATAAATATAAGCTTTTATGCTAAGAGACAAAGCCATGCTGCCAAACAAACCGCCTATATAAGTTGTTCCCGCTTTACAAATGATATCTCCTGTATTGTACATTGCGCCGGAAATTACAAAGTTTGCTCTGCTGGTTCCGCCGATTATTCCTCCGACATAACTTCTGCCGGTTACGATATCGGCTTCGTTTGCCCAGTTGGCGCTGAGCTCTATTGTATTGCTGCCCGTGCCTTCTATAAATCCTATTATACCACCTGCGGTTGTAGCCGCTTCGCTTGTCTCGATTGTTTCTTCATTTTTATAAGCATTGTCTCCTACAAGGTCGAGAGTTCCCCTTATACAACCTGCAATAGAACCTATATCGGCACTTGTTGAATGAAAAGAAGTTATTGTTCCGAAATTTCCGTAAGTTTTGGTATCTATATCGGGGTTCCCTATGGTAAGTTTAATTTTTCCTCTCATATGACCGTAGAGTCCGCCTGCATACCCGCAACCCGAGATATCCATATAATTTGTGTTATTTTTTAAGGTTATAAAGAAATTATCGTATAAAGTACCTGTTCCGTCCTCCGCAAGACCGCTACCTCCGACAATACCGCCTATATAGCGATAAGACGATTTGATCACACTGTTTGTCCCTGAGGTTCCGTTAGTACAGTTTTGTACAGTAACCCCTCCCGTTACATTAAAATTATCGTAATAACCTAAAATGCCTGCCACATATGCAGCTGCTGCAGAGTAAGAACTTTCTTTAAAAGCCTCTTCGTAAGAGTAGGTGCCGCCGCCCGGTTTCGCAGTTCCTACCTTGTTCATAGTAGAAGCGTTATAAACCGAGCCGAAATTAGAACAGTTTTCTATAATTAAATTATTAACAGTAGAATGAACCGCAGCAAAGATTCCTGCCGCTCTTCCTGATATACATGCAATTGTTCCATAGTTTTTACACCCACTAAATACTTGATTTTCTATAGTAGCATAAGATATGCCGGCTATTCCGCCTGCGTTTGATTTAGCTGAAATATTTCCGTAATTTACACTATTTTTAATTTCAGAGTCTCCGTAGAGTACTCCTACTATTCCGCCCAGATTTGAAATGTCGAACATTGATATATCTGCGTGGTTAACACAGGAATCTATAACGCTACCGCTTTGAATTATACCCATTAATCCTCCTACATCGTATTTGGGCCCTGACATGATTTCCATAAAATTATGGCAATTACTAATTTCAATTTGGCTATACACATATCCAAAAAGTCCACCAACGCCGCTTCCGGAAGCTTGAATGCTTGCATTAGGATCGCAATAATTTCCTACTGAATTATTGTCTGAGGCACCGCCGTTATAACCGTTTACGGCATCAGACATAATTACATATCCTCTTACCGTTCCTATTATTCCGCCTACCGAACTGGTTCCTCGAATATTTCCTAAATTTTTAGTGTTTCCGCTTATTTGTAAACTTGTAGAACTTCCCGAAAAAATTCCAATTATACCGCCTAAAGAGCCCGAATTCGATTCGATATCTGCATTATTGATATTAGTCCCGCTAAATTCGCAATTCCCTTGTAGATATCCTACTAAACCTCCGGTATTACCTCTACCGGATAAAATATTTCCATAAACTGTATTGTCGACAAAAGAACCGTCAAAATTAGTATCTGTTAAGCCTACAATACCTGCTACATTTCTTAGACTTGTTGCAATTAATCCTCCTTCGAAACCAGAATTATCTATAAGTCCGCCATTTGTTGCAAACCCTAAAATTCCGCCATATCCGCTATTTCCAGATGAAGTACCTCCGCTTATGTTAAAAGTAAGCCCCCTTACATTAACGCTTGCTACCGAATACCCGTATTTCTTTGCTGCTAACGCTCCTAAAAAGTTGAGATTGCTTCCTGTTCCATTATAATATACATTATAAAAATTCAATGCTAAAACGCTCCCTTCCAATTCGTTGAACAAACCGTTATTAGAAGCAAACCCCAAATATAAATTACTTATAGTCTTAAATGTATTACCTGTCGCATTTATCGAAGATACATTATCAAATATATTATTATCTTTTAAGTATTCGTTAACTGCTCTGAGCGGATCGGTTGTATTAGAATATGTTTTTCCGTCTCTTTGCACACCTGTCGATGTAGCAAAATTTGCATATCCGCTTATTGCAGTATAGTCATAACCTGATATATTGAAATTAACTTTTGACTGATTGGATACAATATATAATTTTGAAGCAAGATCAATATCTTTTCTTATAACAAAGTATGTATTTGCATTATTATAACTTGCGTAAGTATAATCGGAACCGCTTTTTGTAGAAGCGTTGTTAATGGCTTTTACGAGCTGATCTGCCGTATCGATATAGTAAGGCTGAGTAAAAGTTCCTGCTCTTCCCGAGTTTATGCTTTCGCTTGCAGGATTGTATGATGTATTTATTGAACCCTGCCAATTACCGGCATTTTTAGCTGCAGTGTAAGCATTGGAAATTGCAGAACTTACGGTTCCGTTATACTCGGTAATGCTTCCACCGTAAATCGTTCCGGTATTTTCTGTATCTATTTCCGAATAAGAATTATTTGTTATAAAATAATTATCTTTATTTGCAAACAGTACACCTGTAAAAAGTGCAATTAAAATTGAAAGCACCAATAATATTACTGATAATTTAAATATTTTTCTATGTGCAAAATAATTTCCTTTCATAATTATCCTGCCTCCTGTTACCTGTTTTTAGCGTTTTTCTTCGCTTCTTTTTTAGCTTTTTTAGCAGCTTTAATATCGCTGCCTTTTATCTGAGTAACATTTTCACCTGTTTTCAGTCTGCCGACGATATTACTTTCGCCGATAAATTTCATTTTTTCTTTATTTTCTTCGAGAAGTTCTTCTTTAATCTTTTTATTCTGCTTCTGCGAAAGAACCATTAATATTACTAAAATAGCCACAAGCAAAAGTATACCTGCGCCGCCCCCTATAACGATACCCATAACAAGAGGCGATATCTGAGTTGTTACAATACTTGTCATTTTATTGTCGGTAAATGTGTCAAGCCAATCTTTGTCTATTGTAATACTGACGGTATTACCGGAGAATACGATATTATCCTGCACATCTTCTGCAAGAACATCTATGCCGTTAATAGTCCATGTGCGAATAGCGTAGCCGTTATTTGGCGAAAACGTCAGAACAACGGTATCTCCTATTTTTATGTTTCTTGATTTTGCGGAAAATTCACCGTTAACATTTTCGCCGGAAGCGTCTATTATTTCAAGGAAATATTCCTTAGGCGTAAAAGACACGAGTATTATTCTGTCGGAACTTAATTTTACATTTACGATATTATCGTCCGCCGTTATTTCGCTTGCTGTAATCTGTCCTTTAAACTCATTAAAATCGTAATATTTAGCAGGGGTTGCGACAATTTTAATAACGGTATTGGCGTTAAAGATATAAGTTTCACCGATAACCGCATCGAACGAAGTTTCGCTGTCTCCTTCGACGATATAGCAAGCAACGGAACCTGACGAAATATCGTCGATATTAACGGTAAAGGTTCTCTGTCTGCTGTAAGTTGCGGTAATGGTTGCGATATTTTTTTCATTGAAATATTTAACTACGGCATCTTTGGTAAGAGTAAAAGATTTTATTTCATCGTAGCCGACTTCGATTTCGCTTCCGTTGTTTAAGGTTAATTTAATATTTAAAAGTTTATATTTACTTACCGGCGGAAGTTCTAATGTCACGATATCGCCGAGTTTTGCGATATTGGTTTTTTCGCCGTTTACGAAAATTCCGCCGTCAATCACGCCTATTGTAGAACCGCCGTCGGTTTTCGGAATGTATTTAATTGTATAGGTAACAAAACCGAATTGACCGAGCACAACGGTGTCTTCGCTGGCTACAAAATTGAGCTGCGTACCGATTATTGTATAAAGAGGGCCGTCTACTGAATAAGTATCGAACTTGTAAGCGTCGCTTGCGGTAGCGTCTATTCTGATTTTTACGCCGTTTTTAAGATACAAGGATACCGTGCTTATTATTACGGGTTTTTTGTCTTCTTCTCCTTCGCCTCCGGTATTTTCTTCAAGACCTGCGTAAGCGCTTTCTATATAGCCGTTACCTTCGTCAATGAATATGGTAAGGTATCCGCCCTCTGAGGAAGTTACGTTTATAAGGTAATATTCCTCATAAACAAGATATATTACGACTTCGTTGTTATAGCTGTAATTGTATAAAAAGCCTTCGTCCAATGAAATAGCATCGTTTCTTAAAACATATCCGTCGCCCTGACTTAAATCGTTGCTTGTTAATGTATAATTTTCGCTTGTTCTCCTGTTTAGAATTCTGAGTTCGGAAAATCTGTATCTTTGCGTTTCGGAAATTTCTATATTTTCCGATAATCTTCCGTTTACATTGAAAGTTCCGCTTGTTAAACTTGCAAATTCCGAAGGGTTGCCTATGCTGTTCTGATTGGTATCGATTGCATATATCGTAAATGTTAAGTCCATTGCCCTGTATTTAACGGTTATGGTTATAACGGCTCCTTCGTATCTTGAATCCAACGACAGCGCAAATGACTGAGCAGTGTATTTTTCCTCTTTTGCGCTGATACCTGATACTGCAGGATAATTTACCGTATATTCTTCAACCTCATAGTAACTTGCAAGGGTTGAACTTACCGTATAATCCGTTCCTGCATACGCAGCGGAATTTCCGCCGAAATTCATTGACACGCCGTTGACCTGAACCACGCCACGGGAAACCCCATCTACTTCAAACGATAAAGTAATTATGTTACCTGTTTTCGGAACAAGGGTTATAACTCCGTTTGAATCCCAACCTTCGGTCATTCTGCTGAAAACTTCATATAGCGATAATGTCGTTCCCGTATCTCCATAAATTACCGGCGCATAACTTCCGTCAGAAGTTAAAACATTCCAACCTGCAAAGTTAAATGTAGAGCCGCTTACAGTGCTGTTACCTGACGCCACTATGTTATAGTTCGAAGAACTTTCTATCGTAAATGTTCCGTCATAAATTTTAGAATCTCCGTTGTCTTCCTTTATTGCAACTTCCGCTCCGCCGCTGACATTTGTCAACGCACCGTCTATCGTACTTGTTATGCCGGCTATTTTTATAGTATAAGGCGCACCTACATAGTTTGCGTATATTACCATATCTCTGAGTCTTTGAACGGGAATGGAATCACCGTTGGCGTAACTTGTACCGCTTCCGTCCTGACTTAAAGTCCAGTTACTTACTTTATAGCCGTATTTTGCGTCTTCATTATATACTGTATTGCTTAATGTATAGCTGCCTGTTCCGTAAAGAACAATAATAGTTTCGTTTTCTATTCCGACAGTATTATAATCGAAAGTCAATTCTATTTCATCAATAGCTCTTATGTAAGGAAGACCGTTATTGTAACCGGGAACGATTCCCCAGGTTTCATCTGCCCCGAAATCGAAGCCTGCAAAATCCGATTGATTTACCGAGCCTACCAAATTGCTCGTGCTTTCGTTTATTCCGGTAAGATTGAACTGATATGAACTTCCGTTTCCGTTTTGATTTACAATAGAATAAGGCGTGCCCGAACTGTAATAGGCATAAAAGTTAGAAACATTTAATTCCGGCTTAGCATTAGCGTTATTATAAATCAAAGCCGCAAAAGAACCTTTCTGACCGCTACCCGTTAAATTAACCTGTCCCGAGTTATAAACATTCATTACTTTCATAACGCCTGTCTTGTGAGCGGTAGAAGAAGTAATTACGCCGAATATACCGCCTGCATAATTCTTGCCGTTTACCTCTCCTGCATTATAACAGCTATCCATTAATAAATAATTGTTTAAATTATTTGAGTTAAGGTCTTTTGCCCAGCCAGCGATACCGCCTGCATTGTTACCTGTGACGGTACCTATGTTTATACATCTTATAAAAGTACTGTTTGTTTTTAAAGAGGCGTCGTACCTGCCTGCTATTCCGCCTGCGACAGCGCCGTCATAGCCGCCGTTGGTTTTAGTTGCTCTTATTTCGCCCTGATTAAAGCAATCGGAAACGGTAACATTCGTATTTCTTCCTCCGAAATTTCCGAATATTCCGCCGACTCTGCTTGCGCCTTGAACCCTACCGTTATTGTAGCATTTGCTGATATCGGTTACCGAAGCATAACCTAAAACCCCTCCTACTTCGTAAGAAGGCGTACGGACTTCACCGTTATTTTCGCACTCTATAATATAAGCGTAGAAAGAAGCGCCTACAATTCCGCCCATTCTTATAACATTGGCGTTGTTGTTGCCGGTATCGGCCGTTCTGTATTGGTCATAAACCTGACCGTTATTTACGCAGCCTGAAATATATTTTTTTCTTGTTACTACGGTATCCTCGTCTATTCTTCCGACAATACCGCCTATGCAGACATCGCTATCGTTATCCGCACTTTCCTGAGTAGTGACAACCCTGCCGTTGTTTGTGCAGTCGCTCACCGAAGCCGTTACTCCTTTGAGAATATTCCCGACGATACCGCCTACTCCTGCTTTTCCTTCGACATAGACGGCGTTATTGACGCAACTAGAAATAGTTCCGCCTTTATGTTTTCCTATAATACCGCCTGCGACTGCGCCGGTAACTGTACCGTAATTTGCGGAATCTTCTAAATTAGTATATTCGGCAGTTCCGAATATGCCTCCCGCATCGGCGGAAGAACCGTCGTTCTTTTTTACCCTTCCGTAATTATATAAATTTGAAGAGTTATTGTATTCGAAATTTGTAAGTCCGCTTACATAACCTGCAATGCCGCCCATGTAGGAAGAGTTTCCTTGAACCCAGGCATAATTCTTTAAATTGGTAAGAGCTGTAGTTACCGCACTTCCTATAACTCCGCCGACCCTTGCGTTTTGCGGGAATGTACCGGAAATAATCGATCCCTCTTCTTCCAAAGGAACATTTGCCCCTACCGTAATGTTATCGAGAGAAACCCTGCCTGTACCGCCGCCCATAAAAAGTCCTAAATGAACTTCGCCTGCGGTATAGGTTCCTTCTATACAGCTGTTTACGATATTGACATTTTTATATTCGCCGCCGCTGACTCTTCCGAAAAGTCCCAGCATAGTATAATCGCTTGCCGCGCCTGCCAAAAGGTTGGTGCTTATGGTAAGATTCGAAATAGTATGGTTTTTCCCGTCAAAATTACCGCTGAAAGGCTTTATATCGTTACCTATCGGCATCCAGGAATATGTGTTGTAAGTGATTGCCGCATTTGTGCTTTTATAGCTGGTATAAACCAATCTATTTGAGTTTATATTTGCCGAAGCGGTATTCCACACCTGTATTTTAATATATTTAACTCCCGCAGGAACGGTATACCATGTACTGACATTAGTGTTGTATTTTATAGTAAATTCTTTAATTCCGCTCTCTATCATTTTTTCAGAGGAATCGAAAGGAAATATGGTATAGAAATAATCGGAAGTAGAAGTCTGATACTGAGCATAAAACTGGGAATCTA
The DNA here is from genome assembly GCA_949296455.1 of uncultured Eubacteriales bacterium. GTDB lineage: Bacteria > Bacillota > Clostridia > Christensenellales > CALVMC01 > CALVMC01. Next base: position 14,473 of record CASFOZ010000005.1, on the reverse strand, counting down.
TCTGTTCGCCTTCCTTTACATCTAAAAAATCTGTACAAACAATATAGTTTGCCGTTCTTGCAACATAGCTTGAACCGCTTTTATAATAACCGCTGTGAGTCAAAGAAGTTGTAAGTGCCCTGGCTTTTGTGGTAAGTTTACTCATATCTATATTTTCGCCGAGTTCGACATATATATTAGTGTTTGAACCCGACTCGCCGTAACCTACCCTGTTAGTAAGCCATCTTAAATCGCCTGCGTCCATAATTATATACGGTTCGCGATAAGTTCCTCTTCCCTCAGGTTTTTCATCGTCGGGTATGGAAATACTGACATAATTAAGAGGATTAGCCAAACTCTGAATTTGTGAAATCTTATTATTAGTAGGCATTTTGTTTGTATAATCGACAGTACTCTCTGTATTAGCCGCCGAGCCGTTTGAAAGGTATGTGTTTAAAGAAATACTGTTACCTGAAAACAAAATGCATAATAAACTAATAATTATAAATGTTATTACAAATAATGATATCAGTTTGTTTTTTAAACTCATAATAACAACTCCTTATATAGAATTGTATAACAGTATTTTAGCAATACTATCAGTAAGTATATTATAATATCTATTATAAATAAAGTCAATAGATACCTAATAAACAAAATATTCCAAAAATTACAAGATAAAGAAAAAGATTTTGTAAGCAAAAAAATCGTTTTGTAACGATATTATATATTTTTTAAAGTTAAATTAATATTGTAATAAGTAAAAAAATGACAATTCAGACAGACTAATTTAAATAAGCCGATAAAAAATAAACGGTAAATTAAATATACCATATTAAAGTAAAAGCCCGGTAAGTCTACCGGGCTATATACTAAATACAATTTTTTAATTAAAAGCAATTATTTATTGTCTTTTCTTGCTTTAAGCTGTCTTTCTATTTCCTCTTTGGAAACATTTCTGTCCACCTGCTGATAGGTTCCTTTTTTAAGTTCGCTTACCATACTGGACGCTTCGAATCTCGACATAGAAGCTTTTCTCTGAGCAACGATTTCCATAGCTTTCTTTCTTCTCTTGATATTGATTATAACGAAAATCAAAATAAGCACGGTAAGCACGATAGGAACGATAATAATGCTGAGAAGCATAACGAGATAAACAGTACCGATTTCGGAAGAGACTGAAATTTGGAAATCTTTAAGGTTAAAGTTTTCCAAAAAGTCGATAGTCAAGGTAACGGTAAGAACTCCGTTAGCGTAAGTGATATTATCGTAAGTTGAAGCTAATTCCTTTGCGTCAATGCCGTTTAACGAGAAGGACTCTATTTCCTGACCGAAAGAGCCGTCGAAGGTGAAAGAAATGGTATCGCCTGCTTTCCATGTATCGGTACTTCCTGAAGAGCTTGAAACAATGAGCTGACCTGAAGCATTTGAAAGGTCTTCGGTTAAAGAAGTTTCGATATTTTTAGCCCGGAATTGAAGAAGTATCGTTCTTGATTCGGTGAGAAGGAACTGTGCGACCAAAGGATTCTGAGCGTCGACCTCTTCGCTGTAAACGCCTGTAAACTGAATGAAATCATAGTAATCGCCGTCGATAGCGGTAATTCTGATATTTGAATTGAACGGCAGGACTTCGAGTTCGGCGACATTGACAACATCGAAACGATTAAAAGTATCGTTAAATACTTCGACCTTGAACTGACCTAAATTATCGCCGGTATCGGAAATAGCGAAGTTAATATTAAAGAGAGTAAAGAGTTTACAAACGACGACGATTTCGTTATTTCCGTTGGAATAGTTATCTAAGATATTGATATCGAGGGTTCCGTTCATGAGGGTTCCGTCGGTTGCGAAAGAATCGGACGAGAAAGGAATGTAAATATCCCCTACTAAAACTCCCCAAGAATTAAAGGCGAAGCCGGAAATTTCGCTCATGGAGCCTCTAACGATATCGCCGGTTTTAGTAATATAATCATTACCGTTTACCAACCCAGCGGACATATTTTCGTTTGCGCCGTCGATTTCGTTATTATTCTCGTCGACAACGGAATATGAGACGTAGAATTTAACATAATCCATTTCGATATTCAAGGTTTGGTTCTGTTCCAAAACCAAGGTAATCTTGCCGCTAGACAAAGAAGCATCGGAACCGTTAAGCATTAATTTAGTAATTTCGAAATAGGTATTTGCATAAGGAATAACTTCGATAATATAACCTATATCGAAAGTTTCGTTAAACGAACTATAAGATTGATTCAAAGTAAATTCGCTCTGCAAGACATTATCTGCATTATAGACATTAATCAATACATAGCCGTAATCGTCGTCCCAATCTGTGAAATTGGAAATTTGGATATTAACGCTTACATTAGATTCGAGAATAATCTGAATTGTAATGATATTGCCGTTTGCGTATTTACTCAGAAAATCCGAGGAACAAACAATAGCGCCTAAAGCCGTATTATTTTCAGTATCTATATCTTCATAAACGATAGAATCGTTTAATATGTAAGCATATCTGTATTTGACGAAAGTATAAACGCTATCCTGATTGATATAAATATTTTGACCTGCCACGGTGTTACCTATGTAAGCACTTTGATAAGGATATGCAAGACTTACATCGTCCTGCGAAGGATTGATAGAGTCGCCGAAAGAATTTAAGATTTCGTAGTTAATGGTATATTCGGTAGCACCAATACTTATTTCAAAATTATATGTCTCTCCTTCCGTGCAGTTTAAGATAGTTATAGTGTGCAGAGTATTGTTGTACAAATAACCGTTATCGGAATTCCCTGCTATAACAGTATGTTTTTCACCTTCAGCGTCAATCTCATAAAGATTGCCGAACTTATAATGTTTAGCGATAGAGATAGTAAAAGTTTCCGATTGTCCTTCCTGAATACTTATAACCGAACCGAACGAGACTGCGACGCCGCTCGAATTGGTAATGGTAAGATAGGACGGGAATGTTCCGTCGGAAAGAGCAAATGAGACTTTGTAAACGGGAACGAACATTGCTTTGAATGTAAGAGTAGTTCCGTTTGCATAACTGTATAAAATCTGCTGATTTATAAAGTTTTCGAAACTTAAGTTATAAATTGCATTGGTAGTTCCAGTCTCTCCCGAAATAAGAACCATTTTATCTTCGCCGATTGCGTCAAAAGCGGCGGGTGCGCTTGAGGGAACTTTTAAAGCAAAGTATACAAAAGGTGCAACCGATTCGGCAGTGTTGATATTTTCAATATAGATACCGGTCGATTTTAAATTGAAACTGTTGTTTACAGCTCCCATAACCTTGATTTCTTCGCCGTTATCGAGAGCAATTGTATAGTTAACAAGCGCATAATCGACATATAATACCATATCGTCGAAAACAGTGTAAATTTTGCCGGAATCGGTTTTAACGAATTCGGTATATTTGTTTTCTTCTAAAAAACTACCGTCTTCTTCTCTTGCCTTATAAAAATCCGTTACCTCGTAGCCTACTCTGTTGATTTTCTTTAAGTATTCGTAGTCGCTGTAATCCTGAGCGCCTTCTGTTAACTGATTATAAGTAATAGTATCGGTTATATAAGTAATGACAGTGACAACGGTTTCCGTTGCGATTTCGTCACTACCTCTTATAACGGTGTTATCGAATATATCGAGGTCGTCGCCTATGTTGTTATAGTAAATTACTATATCTTTTCTGAGTATATCCATAAGGAAGGGTTTTCCTTCGTTTACCGAAGGGTCTATACCCCAAGGGGTGAGAGAAGTATTAGCGTTTCCGCTTCTGACATCTTCTGTTATACCCCAATTTTCGAATGTATCTATATCCTGCAACTGTGCAGCCGTAACGAATCTATTGTCGTATTCGTCACCGAAGGAAAATTCCATCGAATTAGTGATTTCGGGGCTGAAATTAGGAAGTCCCGTTCCGGAATTTTCAAATACGCCGCCGACCATATTGAAAGTAGTTGTCGAAGGAATTTGTTTTATGAGAACATTGTGAACGGAAAATGTTTTCATATAACTCGAACTTGCAACGCTGTTGTCTATTCTAGAGAACAGGTTTGTCGCCGAAGCGTTGAAATTTACTTCGCCGCTGCCGTTATTGTATGAACCGCGGATATCGCCGCTGTAATAATAGTTCTTTAAAAGGAAGGTAAGGTCTGCGCTGTTGTAACTGAATCTTAAATCCCTTACAATGAACGACACCGCTCCGGAAGTTGTAACCGCATCGCTAGTTATATAAATATCGGATATATCGATTTTCCCGGAAAAACCGCCTATTGCCTGTGCGATAAGTCCTATTGAATAGCTGTTGCTGGTAAGTACAATACGGTCTACAAGTAAAGCGATTCTTTTAAGCGTCAGATTTTTAATATTTGCCACATTTCCCAAGATACCGCCTACAAGCACCGAACCCGTAATCGTCTCTCCCATAAAATAGCAATCGGTTATGGTAAAGTTCGTTACCTGTGAATTTGATTTGGCTTTGAGAGAACCTACGGCTGCGCCTACATCTCTTGATGTATAAATGTTTTTTATATCGGTATGGCAATTTGTAATTACAAGGCTTGAATCGCTTATTGTGTAGTATATATTCCCGATAAGACCACCTACAAACATAGAGTTACTATTACCCACCTGCTCGCATTCAACATAACAGTTATCCACCGTCAGCGCGCCGTAAACATTTGTTACATATCCTACAAGACCGCCGATAGTCTGAGTAGTGGTTCCCGATGAAACATCTCTGCTATAGAAAACATTTCCTTTATTGTAACAGTTTATTATTTTGACATCGTTAACATTTATTATTTGTCCTACTATACCGCCTGCGTCCTGTGCGCAGTCTACATTCCCCTCGTTAAAACAGTTCGTAATAACATCGTCTACAGTATTGTTGCCACCGATCCAGGCAAACAAACCGCCCGCTTTGGAGCCCGATATAGCGGTTATATCGCCGTAATTTCCGCAATTTGTAATATCAAGTCCGGAAATATGAGAGCCTGCAAGTCCGCCTATAAATCCTGTACCGGATGTAAGGTCTGCATAGTTGAAGCAGTTATTCATAGTTAATGAAGTTGTAGAAGTACTTTGACCTATAAATCCGCCTACATCGTTAGCCGTTGAATAGCAGGTAGCGTAATTGTCGCAATTTCCAAAAATTAAAGTTTTAGCGTTTTTCCCGCCGTACCCTATAAAGCCGGATACGCAAGCTTCCCCATAAATTGTTTCTTTTACAGAAATGTTTTCGCTATTGCCTTGTGCGTCATAAATTATAAGGTCTAATACCCTACCGTCTTTTATTAAAGGATTTTCGTAAGAATAAATTTCGCTGAAGTATCCCGTTCCATTCAAACTACCTATAATACCGCCTATGTTTCTAAAGTTGGCGTAAATTATACCGCTGTTATAAGAGCCTGCGGCGCCTTCTGTGAATTCAATATTGTTTTCCATAGAGCCGATAAGTCCGCCTATACTGCCTGATACTGTACCGTAAGATGCGTCCGTGGTTTTAAGCTGACTGTAAACATTCCCTTCATTATAAACTTTGGCGCTTATAGTTAATGCACCTAAAGCTCTTCCAATAAGTCCGCCTATATAAGAGGTTCCATATTGACAGATAACCTCGCCCGTATTATACATTTGACCGGTTATTTTTACACTGCCACCTGTGTACCCTCCTAAAATTCCACCTACATGGGTTCTGCCACCATTAATGGTTTCTTCGTTGCCCCAGTTTGCGCATAAATCAACCGACTCGGAATATGTTAAAGTCATATAACCTATAATTCCGCCTACGCAGACATTTTCGCTGTTAACAACGGTATCGTTTATATAATCGTTTTTACCGACAAGTTTAAGGTATCCGCCTATTTTACCTATCAAACTACCCGTATCTGCGCTTATATTTGCGTCGCCGCCGACATAAGAGTAAACCGTGCCGAAGTTTCCGTATATTTTTTGATACCCTTCATCGAAACTCGGGTTACCGATAGTAAGGTTTGTATAGCCTGTAATATATCCGTAAAGACCGCCGACAAAGCCTCCTGAGTGGACATCCATATAGTTAGTATTATTTATGAGATTTATAGTAAAGTTTATATTTGCGGCATTTCTTCCGTTACCTCCGACAATACCGCCTACATTCCTTCCGTAAACTTTAATTTTGTTTTGTGTTTCGGATGTTCCGTTGACGCAGTCTATAACATAAACTCCGTCTACTTCGTTTGTCAAATGCTTATAGTAGCCGAGTATTCCGCCCGCAACGGTAGGAGTATCTTTGTATTTCGTATTTTTGTCGTCCGTCGTCACCTCAAAAGCTTCTTCGTCGCTGTATACACTGCCGTCCTGTTTTGCGGTTCCCGCCAAATTCATTGTGGGCGAAACATAAATTGAAGCGTAGTTTTCGCATCTTTCTATTCTTATAGGATAAATATTTGCATAAGCCGAAGCAAATATTCCCGCTGCGTCATATCCTGTTGCGTAAATAGTTCCGTAATTTATACTGTCGTAAATTTTCACGGAAGTATTGTTATAGTTTGCAAGACCTGCAATACCGCCCACTCTCATATGAGATTTGATATCCCCGTAGTTTTTGCAGCTTTGTATTACAAAATCCGCTCTTAAACTACCGACAATTCCGCCCACGGCATTGCTTTGAGCCCCGTCTGCTGTCTTATAAAAATTATTGATATCTGCATGGTTTATGCAATTTTCAATTGTTGCGGAAGCCCCCTCGAACTCGCCGACTATACCGCCGTAAGCCGTACTTGGCGCAACTCCTGCAACATTCTTTAAAACCATATAGTTATGAGAGTTAGTAATACTTAAAACCGCTTCCGCTCTTCTTAAACGGCCGATAAAACCGCCTACATATATATTGCTTGCCTCTATTGCGGAATTAGGATCGTTATATTTTTCTACAAGAGTATCGTCCGCAGCGCCGCCGTTATAGCCGTTAACGCCGCCTGTTATGGTAACATTTCTTGCAGCCAAAGAACCTACAAAGCCGCCTACATAACTATACCCTCTTACCGTTCCGAGATTTTTACTGCTGCCGGTGAATGACAAAGAACCTTCAGATTGCAATCCGACAAAGCCGCCGACTGCATTGTTGGTTGTGTCGATATCGATATTGTTGGTGTTATTCGATTCGAAAACAAGATTGCTCGACTCGACATATCCTACAAAACCGCCGCTCTCCCGCTGTGCGCTTATTTTACCGTAAGTTTCATTGGTTCCCGTAAAAGTGAGATTTGTACCTGTATATACATAACCTACCATACCGCCGATATGTCTTATACCTGCGGCAATTATTCCGCCTTCGAACCCTACCGAGTCGAAAGTTACCGAATGACCGTCTTGCGCTCTTCCCAAAATACCGCCTATTGACCTTGAAGAATAAGAGTCGCCATAAACAAAGGTAGCGCCTTTTATATTTATTTTGGCAAAATACGCATCGGTTGTGCTTGCGCCTGCAAAAAAGCCGAAATTATCGAAAGCAAGACTGTTGTTTGCATAAGCGTTATAAATATTTATACCTAACGCACTTGCGTTGAATAAATTAAAGAGACCGACTTCTATTGTGTTTGAAGAGCTTTCCGGTTCGATATATAAGTTATATATCGTTGCAAAATCGTTGCCGGTTTGCTGAATATCGGAAACAGATTCTCCGATATTTTTGTCGTCAAGATATTTTTTAATTGCCTTAAAAGGATTTTCGGTATCGGAATAATTGTTTCCTCCGTCGGTAAAGCCTGTGCTTGTCGCAAAGTCTTCATAGCCAGAAAGCGCCGTGTAATCGTAACCGGTGATATTGAATAGCGCTCTTGACTGGTCGGAAACGGCATACATTTTAGAGCCTAAATCGATATCATTTTTAATTATGAAGTAGGTGTCCGCATTATTATAAGCAGCGTCCGTATATTCTGAGCCGCTTTTTGAAGAAGCGTTGTTTATAACATTAATTAATTGTTCGGCAGTTTCGATATAGTACGGTTTTGCAAAGCTGCCGTCTTGTCCTGCGTTCACCGTCTCGGAAGAAGGGTCGTAGGCAGTGTCTATCGTGCCCTGCCAACGGCCTGCAAGATTAGCGTCGTCGAAATCTTCCTGCACCGCTGCGCTGACGGTTCCGTCGTATTCCGTTATATCTGCGCCGTATATGGTGGAAGTATTTTCGGAATTTGTAGTTACCTTATTTTCCGAAACAATCAAACTTCCCGTGCCGGATACAGCCGTGCAAACTGCAAGGGCAACCGCAAGGAATAAAACTAATGCAATAAATAATATTTTACTTAAACTCTTATTTAAACTATAATTCTTATTCATATTACCGTCCCCTTATTATTCATCTTTTTTAGCGGCTTTTTTTGCAGCCTTTTTAGCCTTTTTGAAAGCTTTTATATCTTCGTCACTGATTTGCGTAACATTTTCGCCCGCTCTTAATCTGCTTACTATATTGCTTTCGCTGACGAACTTCATTTTTTCTTTGTTTTCTTCGAGAAGTTCTTCTTTAATTTTCTTATTCTGTTTCTGAGAAAGTATCATCAGCACAATAAGAACGGCAACGAGGATAACTACTCCTAAACTTCCTCCTATAACGATACCTAAGATAAGAGGCGACAGCGTAGTTTTAACGACGCTCGTTATTGTATTGTCGGTAAAGGTGTCGAGCCAGTTTTTATCGAGAGTTATAGTTACGGTATTTCCTGAAAATACTATGTTCTCCTGCAAATCGGAAGACATTACATCTATACCGTTAACCGTCCAATCTCCGATTGCGTAGCCTGTTTTAGGCGAGAAGGTAAGAATGATTTTATCGCCTATTACCGCAGTTTTGGAATTTGCGGAAAAGTCTCCGTCAACCTTGCCCGAACCGTCCACAACTTCGATATTGAATTCGGTAGCTTTGAAAGAAGCAAGGATAACACGGTCTGCATTTAATTTAATATTTACGATATTGTCGTTTTCGGTAAGTTCGCTTGAAGCAATCTGACCTTTGAATCCGACAAACTCGTAATATTTTGCAGGCGTTGCGACAATTTTAATAACGGTATTTGCGTCGAAATTATAAGTAACGCCTAAAACCGCTTCGAAAGGCGTTTCCACACTGCCGTTTACGACATAACAGCTGATACTTTCATAAGAGCCGTCCTTTGAATCGGTACTGATACTGAAAAGTCTTTGTCTTATAAAAGTAGCGGTTACGGTGGAAACCGATTTGCTGTCGAAGTATGAATTGATAAACTCGTTGGTCACTTCGAAAGATTTTAAGGTATTATAATCTATATCCGTTTCGGCGCCGTTTCTTAAAGTTATTTTAAGACCTGTAAATTTATATTTTGTAGCTTCGGGAAGCACGAAAGTAACTATGTCGCCGAGTTTGACCACATTGCCGGGCTCGCCGTTTACATAGAAGCCGCCGTCTATCGAACTTATGTTGGAACCGGTATCGGTCTTTGCGAGATACCTTAAAGTATAAGTTTCAAAGGCAAATACAACATCTATTTCGACATCTTCACTTGCTACGAGATTCATCTGAGAACCGATAACTGTATACAAAGGTCCCTGAATTACATCGTAGTTTGAAAACTCGTAAGCGTCATAAGAAAATGCCTCGATTTTTATACTCGAATTTCCTTTAACATATACGGAATCTTCGTATAAAATATTTACCGGTTCATTTTCTTCTGCGATATTGATACCGATAAGCGAAACTTCGGTATAACCTGAGCCGTTATCTACATATAAGAAAGCATAACCGCCCGAATTAACGGAAAAATTAATAAGATAGTATTGTTCGTAGACAAGATATATTACGATTTCGTTATTATAAGCGTAATTATAAAGATTGGTTTCGTCGAAAGTAATGAGACCGTTATCGAACACATACTGTGGATTATCTTCAACCGTGCTCATATTAAGTTCGTCTGCGCTGTAAACGAGATTTTCGGAAGTCCTTCTGTTTACTATTATCATTTCTGAAAATCTATATCTTTCCGATTCATAAATGTTTATATCGTCGGAAAACATTCCGTTTATTGCAACGGTTCCCGAAATCAAACTTGCATAATCGCTTGCGTTCCCTATGGAAGCCAAATTGGAATCAACCGCATAAAGGTTAAAGCTTATATCCATAGGTCTGTATTTAACCGTAATTGTAATTGCCGAACCTTCGTAAGCCGAAATTAAATTGAGTTCGAAAGACCTTGTTGTCTTCTCTTCGACTTTTGCGTCTTGTCCTGTAACCTCAGGATAACTTATAGTATATTTTTCTACTTCATAGTAGTTTTGTAAGGTAGAATTGATAATATAGTTTATTCCTGCATAAGCCGACTCTCTGCCTCCGAACTCCATAGTGCTTCCGTTGACTTGAATTGCACCGTGCTCTTCTCCTTCGACCATAAAATCGAGGTAGATAATGCTGCCGGTTTTCGGAACCAAAGTTATAACTCCGTCGGTATCCCAGCCTTCTATCATATTGTTGAAAACTTCGCTGAGCGATATTGTCGTATTTCCGTTTCCGTATGCGACGGGCGAATATGTTCCGTCGGAAGTTAAAACATTCCAGCCTGCAAAGTTGTAATCAGTGCCGCTTACCGTACTGTCGCCTGACGCCACAAGAATGTAAGAGGAAGCGTTGTCTATCGTGTATGTTCCCTGATATGTTTTTGAAGTTTCGCTTGATTCTTTTGTCGGAACTTCGGTATCGGTGCTTGTTTCTTTAAGAGCGCCGCTGATTGTTTGAGTTATTCCTTCTATCTTTATTCTGTAAGGTGCGGCAACATAATTTGCAAATATTTCTATATCCCTGAGCCTTTCTATCGGAAGTTTGCTTTCCACTCCGTATTGCGTACCGCTACCGTCGCTGCTTAAAGTCCAATAATCTACAAGATATCTGTAATTTGCCTTTTCGTTGTAATCTTCGCTGTTTACCGTGTAATTGCCGTCGCCATACAGTATTACTATGCTCTCGCTTGCAATGCCGCTTCTGTTGTAGTTGAATGTAAGATTAATTTCGTCGATTGCTCTTAAATAAGGAAGTCCGTTATTATATGTGGATACCAATCCCCATGTTTCGTCCGCTCCGAAATCGAAACCTGCAAAATCCGACTCGTCCACCGTACCCGATATGTTAACATTGGAATTCGTGACGGTAATTGCGCTGCTTGACGCTCCTACATTATTCTGTGTTGTTCCATCTTCTGAATAAGCATAAAAATTGCTGACTTCGAGCAAGGGCTCGTCAGCCGCTTGAAGAGATACATTTCCTGCAAGCGTTCCTTTATTCGTCCCGTAATTCAATGTAACCGTGCCGGAATTGTAAACATTTTTAATCAGTATTGTTCCCGCTTTATGATAACTTGACGAAATTATCGTTCCGAATATACCGCCTGCATAATTAGCACCGTTTACTGCGCCTTTGTTGTAACAGTCTTGCATTAATGTATAATTATCTATCATTTTAGCATTTAACTGCCAAGCACTTCCTACTATTCCGCCTGCATTGTTACCGCTGACAGAACCTATATTGACGCATCTTAAAAAGGTCGAGTTTGTCCTGCCCGAAGCATCGTACCTGCCGGCTATTCCGCCTGCTACTGCGCTGGCGTATCCTTCGCCGCTGCCGCTTGCCCCGGTTGCCGTTATATCTCCTTCGTTATAACAGTCGCTTATGGTTGTGTCGAAACTCGAACCGCCGAAATTTCCGAATATTCCGCCGACAAAGGTATCACCGGAAACTTCGCCGTTATTAAAACATCTTGTTATTCCTGTTCTTGCGGCATATCCTAAAACTCCTCCGACCTCGGCTGCGTTTGACGAATGTATATATCCGTTGTTTTCACACTCTTTTACATCAGCCGAAGAGGCCTGACCTACAACGCCGCCCATTCTTATGGTATTTGTCTTGTACTCGTCTTTGACTTCGCCGTAGTTCTTGCAATTGGATACGGTTTTATACCTTGTCGCACTGCTTTCCTGGTCTATTATTCCCACTATACCGCCTATACCTAAAGTTGTGCTTGAAGAAAGCTCGGTGACCGAAGACGCAGTCCTTATAAGTCCGTAATTCAAACATTCGCTTACCGTTACCGATTGACCGGTATGTATTCTGCCTAAAACGCCGCCTATTCCTATAGCTCCTTCGACATAGTCCCCGTAGTTAACACATCTCGATACCGTTCCGTCTGAAATTCTTCCTATAACTCCGCCCGAGGTATATCCTACTACCGAACCGTAATTTATGCAGTCAGATATTTTAACACGATACGCATAACCGATTACGCCGCCATTGTTCGGATTGCCGCTGTCTTTCGTTACCAATCCGTAATTTTTTAAAACTTTTATATCATTCGTTTCATATTGCGTAAGACCTTCGAACTCTCCCGAGACTCCCCCCGTAAATACAGAGTCGCTCTTTACAAGGGCATAATTTGTAAGCCTTTCTGCAAAGTAACCCTTACCGTATCCTATAACGCCGCCAACCCTTGAATTAGAGGTAAAATCGCCTATTACATAAGAAAACTCTTCACCGGCCGCACCTTGAGAGCCTACGGTTATATCGTAAAATCCGCTTCCTGCCGTACTTTGTCCCGCAAATAAGCCTACATAAACATCGGTTGTTTTATTTAAACTTTCGATTGCGCTGTTAATTATATTTAAATTTCTGAACTCACCGGCTTTAACCGTTCCGAATAAACCGAAACCTACATAGTTATTTATATCGGAATTAAGCACTTCGGTGCTGATTGTTAAATTGGAAATTGTATAATTTTTCCCGTCGAAATATCCCGAAAACGGCTTAGAAGCATTACCTATCGGAAGCCACGAATGCATGTTGTATGTATTTTCTTGAGTGCTGTCGGGATTATAAATTGTATAAGTCAGCTCAGTCTCATTGATAAGCATAGATTGTGTATTGCCTATTTGTAATTTAACATAGGCAACTCCCTCGGGTACAGTGAACCAGGTGCTCTGAGTGGACCCGTTACCGTTATATTTTAGGTTGAAAGCTTTAATCTTATTCTGTAATAAATTTTTTTGTTCGTCAAAAGTTAAAATCGTATAAAAATAAGCGCTGCTTGATTTTTGATAATAACTATAAACCGAAGCGTCGATTTGTTCGCCGACTTCAACATCTATAAAATCGGTACAAGCCAAATAGTCGGCATTCAGTGGACTGTGCACGCCGTTTGTATTATAATAACCGTTATGCGATAAAGCAGCCGTATTGACCACTGCTTTCGTTGTAACGGTACTCATATCGATATCCGCTGCTAAATCTACATATATATTATTATTCGAACCGCTTCCCCCGAATCCTATCCTGTGAGAAAGCCATCTGAGCTGCGCTGAATTTTCAATGATATAATGAGAGTCGTTGTTTCCTCTTCCTTCCGGTCTCTCATCGTCCGGAATAGAGATATCCAGCCAGGAATAAGAATTTTGCTTACCTTGTATTGTGGATATTTTGTCTGTATCCCCTGTTTTGTTTATATAAACTTCCCCTGCCGCAACCTCTGCGCCGATTGAATTTATATAATTCGATGTTGATTTAACGGAAATGTAACTGTTTGTAAATAATAGCGCAAGTATCGCAGAAATTATTACAAAAAGTACAGAGCCTGTTAATAATTTGCTTTTTTTCATAGAGACCTCTCCTTATCACTATCTTTGCAGCATTAACTTCTAAAAATATAATATTTTAATACAAGGTTATTATAACTTTAAAAAGATTTAAAGTCAATAGCAGATATTTATTTTCTATCCAAATTATTCCTTTTACGACAGAATTTTTGTGTTTTAATATGTCTTTTTCGGTATTTTTTTATTTTTTTAAGTATAAGTTTAAGTCGAAAGAATAAATATTATTTTTATGGATTTTAATAAAAATTAAAAAAATCAATTTGAAAAATTAGCCGATATTTCCTTTTTAAATCGCTGAACAAAAAAGATTTTATTTTATGCTTAAATCAAAAATCAAATAACTTATTAGTTAAACGGTTCGCTGTTTGATTTTTTTGTAATCATCCGATATTTGAATTTCCGTATTTGAATTTCCGTGAGTTTTTAGCCTTTTTTTGAAAATACTTATCTGTTTTTTATAAGCCGTTCCTTTATTTTCTATAAAACACTTGTTTGCGTTTCTTAAACCTTTTGCTTTTTTAATTTTTTGCAATCCCTTCGGTTATTTGAATTTTGAAAGCCGTTCGCTTTCTGAATTTCTGTTACCTGTCCGCTTGTTTTTTAAAAACTTTTTTGAATTACCGTAAATCATTTTTATTTGAGTTTTGTAAACTCTTCGCTTGTTTGAATTGCTTTAAAACCGTAAACTCCAAATATCCCGAAATCAGTCCGAAAATTTTAACAAAATAAAAAAGAGAGAACAACAGTTCTCTCTAATAAAATCCGGCAACGACCTACTCTCCCGAGCCGTCTCCAACTAAGTACCATCGGCGCTGAAGGGCTTAACTTCTGTGTTCGGTATGAGAACAGGTGG
>CASFOZ010000004.1 GCA_949296455.1 uncultured Eubacteriales bacterium | reverse complement strand
TTGTGTGCTCTTTACTGCGGTATTGTCTACTGTTGCAAGCGGCTCTTGTGCAAGTTTTCCTTTCTTGACCTTTTCGGGTTTTACCTTCTTGATTTTTTCGGGTTTCTCTTTTTTAACCTTTTCGGGTTTAACTTTTATCGGTTTTTCCTTTTTAACCTTTTCTTTCTTGACTTTTTCTTTCTTGCCCTTTTTGCTTTCCGTTGCCTCTGCAGAAGCTTGCTCTTTTAGCGCTGCGGTATTAGGTATAGCAAAGCCTGCTCCGCTCGGTACGCTTCTTACCTGCGCTTGCGGCTGCCTTGCCTGCGCAGAAGACTGACTTTCTCCGTTAAATCTCGTTATCTGTTCGTTGGAAGTCGACTCGCCCGGCACGACTCACCCGGCATGCTTCTTCTGACCAGCATTCCGTTTGCGCTTCCCACACTGCCCCTTGGCATGATAGGTGACGAAGTGGTCACTTCTCTTCTTGTGTACTCTTCTCTTTGCGTGCTCTTTACTGCAGTATTGTCTACTGTTGCAAGCGGCTCTTGTGCAAGTTTTCCTTTCTTAACCTTTTCGGGTTTTACCTTCTTGATTTTTTCAGGTTTAACCTTTATCGGTTTTTCTTTCTTAACTTTAACAGCTTTATCTTTAATCTTTTTATTTTCTTTATCTGAAAGATTATTTTCATCTTTTTCAAGTTCCGATAATACTTCGTTCGGACTCTTAACTTTTATGGGTGTATGTTTGACAACTTCTCCGCTGTAAACTGGTTTCACAAATGGTTTATTGTTTCCGCTCTGTGAAGAAATAGGTGTATGTGCTACTTTTTCGTTAGACCCTGTACCTAACTGTTTAGTTGCCGAAGGCACGACTAAGTTATTTTGAGATAAGTTTTGATAAGACTTCTCTGGAATAACCTGCGGTTTGATATCTTTCTGTTTTTTAGATTTTTTAATCTTTTCGGGCTTAATTTTGACAGGTTTTATCTTTTTCTCTTTAACCTTTTTCTCTTTTATTTTTTCAGGTTTATTTTCAGAAGTTATAAATCTGTCATTGGGTTTTTCTGTTACACTAACAGATTTGGAAATAACAGGCACAATGTCTGTGTGAATTGAAGTAATATCTTTTTTCTTTGTCTTTTTAATCTTTTTAGATTTAACTATTTTTGCATCAATGGCATTACTTAATGAGCCGTCATTGACTAATGCGGTTTTTCTCTTCTTATCTATTTTTGCTTTGCGTTTTTTGTTTTTACCGTGAACTTCATTGGGGTCGGAAATTTCTCCTTCTCCGTAATACATTCTGTCAACGGTAACAATGAAGTTTTTCTCTTCTTTGGGTGGGGAAATAAGTCTGTTTACTCCGACAGGCATATCTTTATTTGCCGGAACTTCACTTTTACTTACTACCAAAGCTGAACGAGATTTTTTATCCTTTTTATATTTTTTTGCGTCTGTAACATGAATTTTTTGTTCGATTTTGTTTTCTTTTGATTTTTTCTTATATTGAGCCCGTCTGACAAGAGCAATAAGTAAAAGGATAAGTATTACTAAAAGAGTTGCACCTATTGCAATGGCAATAATCAAAAGATAATCGATAGTAGTTTTCTGTGTTTTTATAACAAAAGCCATAACATCGCTTTCTATATGATTATCGTCGCCTAAAATTCTTACATAAATAGTATATTTTTTATTTGCTTTAAGGTCATTGAAAATATTTTCGGTAGTCCACTCGCCGTCGTCTCCGATTTTATATTCGGCATTTTCAATATACTCTAAAGCTATTGCCGATGTGGTGGTTAAGATTAGCATATCTGAAGGCACTTCGGCTTTTACTTTATTGATTGTCAACTGTGAAGTAAGGTTATAACTGTAAAAATTCTTGGTTTCGGGAATTTCGGCATAAATAGTATAGGTGCCGGCATCTTTGATTTTACCGTCTATTTTTGCTATTTTATTACCTGCAGCGTCGACAATGTAATAGTTTACATAAACATTGAAAAGCCCTGTACCGGGGATTACTTGTACTAAGTTACCCTGCTTTTCGCCGTTATAGTCGAAAACGCCGCTTTCATATTGCAACAGACCTTCCCAACTTATTTGATTAATGGTAAGTTCGGCAAAATCGCTTTCGCCTTTATAATTATAATCATCTATTACGGCTTTCATATAATATACTCCGGCATCGACAGGGGTATATTTTATTTCCTGATAATTGCTCCCGTTCTTAACAAAATACTTAATATAAGTATTGTAATCGCAATCGACGTAAGGAGTTATCGGTTCTCTGTAATTTAAAATAAGGTTGTCAATATTGACAGAAGCAATAGCTTTTACGATATTTATCGAAGAAGTAATATTGCCTTCATAATTATCGTTATATACATTTATAACAACAGTGTAAGTTCCGACGCTTACGGGAACTACTTCGCTGTTTTCAATAAAGTATTGTGCAGACCTTATCAGATTGCCGTTGTAAACGGCTCCGCTGTTATCTAAAACATTATATTCAACATCAATTTTAGAATTTTTGTAATCGTATTCTGTTTTTGAAATCTCAATGGTTAATATTTGCTTTTTAACAACAATTTGGAAAGGATTAACAGTATAATTTGAAGCATTAGCGCCGCTCAATTTACCGGAAACATAATAAACTCCTGCATCGGTAACAGTTGTAACTTCTTGTAAAGCATAAGTAGAAATATTTGCGTTATCATCTTTATAAATGGTTAAATCAGTTAAAGTTAAACCTGTATCCCCGTTTAATTTAAAATCTGATTTTAATGAATCCCAAAAGTTAGTTCCGTTATAATACAAATTGTTCAAATCAGTTGTTCCGGAATAAATCAGATTTAAAGTCTGAGGCGTAATAGTGAATATAAAATTCTTATAATTATCATTTAAAATAATGTTGGCGCTGTTGTAAGTTAAAATTTGATAGGAAGCGAAATTATATTGCTTTACATCTTCGCCTTCATTCCTTATTAATTTAACGGTAACCTTTTCACCGTTATCCAAATAATAATTAACGACAATATTCGGGTCTTTATACCCGTACTGCTTTGTAAATAAAGCTTTTTCTTCATCGGTAAAATTGTTATAGTTTAACGAAACGGTTCTGGGGTTGATTATAAATTTACCTGCGCCGTTCACAACGACTAAATCAAAATTCGACTTGTCGCTTTCGTTGAAAAATTCGGCGGAAATGAATGAATATGCCCCTACATTTTCTCCGGATTGTCTTGTCAAAATATATTTTAAATCATAACTATAACCGTTATCCAATAATAATTGTTTTTGACCTATAATTTGCCCTTCGCTTTCTCCGTAAATCTTGTTATAGACATTAGGCTCGATTTCAACTTTTAATTTATTTATACTGAATTTCCCTTCGCCGTTTATAATGGAAGCGGTAAAGTTATCGTTATCTATATTTTTAATACCTATAAAATCATAAATTCCTACTGTCTCTCCGGCTTGTCTTTCAAGAGTAATGGTAATGTTAAAGTTCCCTCTTCTTATGTGAATAACAAAATCCGGGTCATTGCTTCCGAATGATTTGCTGTAACTTGAAGGCGTTATATTGATATTCTGCTTTTCAATAACGACGTCATTATAACTTACAGAACCGACGGGAACTCCGCCATACATAAGAGTATAATTGCTGTTCGATGAAACTCCCTCGGCAAGAGAAATTATCATAGTATAAGTACCGGCATTAAGGTCGGTGCTATAAGGATAATTTATACCGTTTGAATCTTGCATATAAATAATAAGCGAAACGCTGTCACTGCCGATAAGCCCCGAAATATTAAAAGTATTGATAAGGCTGGTTGAACTTAAAAGTTGTCCGAAAACGAAATTTCTTTTAATCCAATTTAAAGTAATACCTGATTTTCCAACGGAAATTCTGAAATAACCGTCCTCATCGATATTTCCCGAAAGTAGCACTGCCCTATAATTGGAAGAGCGCAAGTCAATGGAAATTTTATAATCTCCCTGATTAATAAGAGAAGTTTGTTCTCCCAAAAGATTATAAATTTTTATTCCGGGAGATATAGTGTCACTGGGATACGGAATATTGTTTTCGAAGCCTTCTCCGGTTTTTAAAGAATAAGTAATATTACCCGATAAATCCAAACCGGTATAGTTTAAACTACTTGCATAAATATTATAATATAGAGTATAAGGATTAATTTCGAAATTGATATCGGAATTAAAGTCATTGTAATTCGACGAACTCGTAATTTTTAAATGGATACTGTAGGAACCTGCATTATACAATTCCGATACGTTATTATTTGTAAGTTCTGTAAATACACCGCTTGACTTTAATTCATTTATAACATCGCTTATACCTTTTTCCGACAAATCATTGAAAGTGAAAACCGAAGCTTTATAAACCTTTGAAATTTTTCCGTCTGCATAGTCTTCACCGAAAAGCATTTCATTAGTCAGATTAATTTTATTTATTGTGAATACCGCAACAATATTTCCGCCGACAATTTCATATTTATCCGCAAAAGAACCCATCGGCACAAATTTGATATTGTAAATACCTGCATTTCTTACTGTATCAATTTCATTTCCGGAGTTATCAACGAACACGAATTTATAATCCAAATCGCTTATGATATCATTAAAAACATAATTGAGTGTATAACTTACACTGCTTCTGTAATCGTAATCGCTGTAATAATTTAATATATTGCTTTGAATAGCGGTTTGACTTTCCGTTACGGTATCATTCATTTTAAGTAATGAAATTTCAAAATTCGAAACAGCGATTTTTTTAGTCGATACGGTAAAAGAATAATTATTGTTAAGTATTCTTACAATATAGTTATCATCTGCATTTTTAAGAGTTACCGAAAGAGTTATAAGGTACTCGCCTACATCGAGAAGTGTTAACTTTGACTGGTCGGAAGAGCCTGAATTTCCGCTTGATAGATTTGTATATTCCCATTTATAGGATTCTATATAATCGGTGTCGCCTGAAATGTATAAAGCGATTCCGTCTTCGGAATATTCGGAAGATACGGCTCCGATATCGTTAGTAATTAAATATGTAATTTCTTTTTTTGCTACACTGAATGTAAATTCTTTTTTTGTTTTATTATAATTCGTACCCGAAAAACTATTGACGCTTATTTCGATTACATAATTACCTGCATTTTGAACGGTTGCGACAAACTGATTATAATTATTTTGAGCAAACTGTAAATCAGCATTTATTCTATTTCCGTTAACTATTTTAAATACCGAAATATCGGAAATATTGATAATATATCTTTCCCCGTTAAAAGTAACGGAACAAGGAACGGATAATTTTTGAAGTACTTCCTGATATACAAAAACATTATTTTCCGTAAGAAGTGTTCCTTCGTACGAAGGTACAAATAAATCAAAAACATCGTTTAAGACAGAAGTTTTTAATATCGAATACCGGAAATTAAAATATGAACCGCTTGTGCTTCCGTTATAAAGCGTAAAATAGGAAACCTTATTTCCGCTGCTTGCTACTCTCAGAATATAATTTCCTGCGTCACTCATAACGGAAGAAGAGAAGTAATCCGGAAGTTGCGAAGAAGCATAAGCAAACGACAATCCGAAATCTTCTTTTGCTATGCCCGAATAATTATTGTAAGTATCGCCGTTTATTACAAAAGGCGCACCTTGCGAATCGGTAAGGGTAATATATTGTGAAAAATCAATATTTGTTCCGTATGTGAAATTAGACGGCGCAAAATATGTAAGGTATATTTTTTTATTTGAAACATTTAAAGTAAAACCGTCTGCCGATAAATTTTCGGTATCATAGTTATTTGTAAATGCAGTTTTTTCCGTTTGCGAAATATTTGAGATATAATTAATTGTATAAGTTAAGTTTACACCTGAATAACTTGACGGAATTAAAACCGAACCGTAACTTACTTTTATTGAATCGATAATATTTATATCTTCACTTAAAATTCCGTAAAGGAAACTTTTATCGATACTGAAATCTTTCAACCCGTCATACTCGGTATTGAATACCCCTGAAACGCTGATTTTTCTTTTTAAAGTTTTACCGATGTCTAAGGTATATTTATTTGACTCTGTGCTTTGGGTAACGGTCTGTTTTATTCCGTTAAAATAAACTTCGAGTTCGTAGCAATTCAAAACGCTGCTTACTGCGCTCAATTCAATGGTAATAGTTTTATTTTCGCCTACCGAAGCAGTATCCAAATTTAATATAACGGTAAAGTTGTGAACGGAAAGAATACCTGTCAGCGTATAATCTGTATTTAAAATTAAAGCTGTTTTGGAATTATTTCCCGCATACTCTTTTTCTACATTCGTTAAATCGACTCTTGCAATTCTTTTATTAATTGTTGCCTGACCGGTTGTACTGCCGAGAACATCGAGAACATAATTAGAACTTCCTCTGAAATTAAAAGTTACGTTGCTTCCCCCTACATTCGCACTATCAAAATAAGCGGTTATTACAAGATTTTTTTCTTCGCTTGTCAAATTATTATCATCGATAAAACCTGTAATATCGAAATTAAAACCTTCTGCTATTTGCCCGTTACTGAAAATCGTATTACTGTAAAGTGAATCGTAAGTTTTCGATAAGTTTGAAATTTCTATTTGCCTTGCCGTTATCTGTCCGTTTAATGTATAACTGTTTAATATGTTGACATTTTCGAAATTGGAATTCAATTCCCATATTATTTTTACCATTCCGGCATTAACTGTTTCATAATAAACTTTCAATTGAATATTGAATAATTCCGAATTATTATAGTCTCCGAATTTAACGGTTAAATCGCTACCGCTCAAACTTAAACTTATATAACTGCTGCTTATTCCGGAAGTTGCAATTTCAATATAATCGGACAATTTTTTATTTTGAGGAATTACAATTAAGTTGTTACCGTCATATTCTTTGCTTAAAACATCTTTAAATGTTATACTTATATCTCTTTTAACTATTTCGACTGCGTTTAAAACGGTTACATAAAGAAGATCGTCTTTATAAATTAAAATCTGTAAATCATATAAATTTCTGTCGTCACCTTTAAGAACGGACTGCGTACCGCTGTTAAGATAAATATTTAAATTCTGAAACCCTACTGCCGCCCCGCTTAAAATAAAGCTATTTAGAAAAACAGTTGTATCTAAAATAATATTATCGTTTTCAATAACTCCGACAAGTGCTAATTTAGTTATATCTATTCCCGTTATAGTGTTTGCCCCGTCATACTGCTTTACGGTATAAGGATAGGATAATGTCAAAGTTCTTTTATTTATTGTAACATTTAGATTGCTGTAATTTTGGGGTATAGTATAATATCCGTTAAATATACCGTTTTTACTTAAAGAAATCTTTATAGATTGCTGCACTCCCACCTTTTTAAAATCGAAATCGGTTAAACTGTAAACCAATTCGTCTATAAAAAGTTCGGGAAGTTTTGAGTCCGAACTTGTCTGGCCGCCGCTTATACCTATAAAGTAAGAGCCTGAAATCTGACTGCTGTCGTTATTAATTACGGTGTATCCTTGACCGGACAAAAGAAATTGTTTTAAAAGTTCTTTGAGTTCTGATTCGTTTGTCGCATCCCCGTACATGAAATTCAATGAACTGAAATTAACTTCTTTCTGACTTTTAAGTATTATGAGACTGCCGGTAAAAGTAAAACTGTTTCTTCCCGATATAGAATAATTGGAATCGGAAGTGAAATTAACGGTGTAACTAAGTTCCACATAATTTGCAGAACCTAAATATAAGTCGTTGAATAATGTAATATCGTTAAGCGACTTTGATAAATTTATATAGAAACCGCTTTGCGAAAAATTTATAGAAGGCATTGCTAAATTCCATAATTTTTCGGCAATTTGCTCTTCTGAATTGAAGTCACCGTAATAAAAGGAGATTTTACCTACATCGATACCGTTAAATAGCGATGCAAAATCATCGTAAAAATCGTTTCTGTAAATATTGACGTTTATATTACCGTTATTGTTAAGTATGAAATTATATGAGCCGATTCCTTCGATATCGTTGTTTATACTCATCGTAATATAATAGGAACCGCAATCGAGACTACTCGAAGAAGCAGGTATACCTTGGTTGTAAAAAACAAAATTTAAATACTGTTGTAAATTTAAATTAATTAAATTGCTTTTTATAGTGTCACTTGTGAATGTAAATTGAATATTAGATTTAGCAGTACTTACAAAAGTAGCCGGAGTAAGTCTTGAATTGTATTCCTGCAAAATATCGGGAACCGTAACCAAAATATTAGCCTTTACTACTTCAAAAGTAAAGTATCCCGAAAAATAGTTTACTGAATCTTTGCTGACGGTAACCGAATAGTTTCCGTCAAAACTCACCGTTATTGTATTGTTGTCTGAAACGGGTATTAAATCGGTTAACACATAATTTTCCCCGAATGAAAAATTAACCAGTTTAAAATTCGCCCTTTCAAAATCCATTAAAGCGATATTTCCCGAAACAATATCGTAAAACTCATCGGTTGAGTTCATTATTGAACCGTAGGTATATTCGCCGTATTCGAAAAAGGCTTTGTTGAATTTTATAGTTAAAGGCCTTTTGGAAACTGTAAAAGTATCGCTTCCTATAAGTACCAAATCATAATTGGAAGTGCTAACGGAATTTAAAAATACCTGATAACTACCCGCAATGACGGCACTAGTCCCGCCGTTAAATGAAATGGTATAATTATTATAACTATTTTTTAAACTATAACCTGTAAGTATATTTGCAAGGTCGGAAATGTTCACGTTTGCGGTATTGACAGTAAACAGTTCGGTTACCGAAGGGAAAGGCTCTCCGTAGGTTAAATTGACATAATTTTCGTTTAACTCAAATAAAACCTGCTTTTTAAATATTTCAAAAACTTCTTCAAAAACAAAACTATTATTTTCAATTTCAGCCTGAATATCACTTCCGTTAAGCAAAACGGTATCTACGACAAAATTCTGAATTCCGCCGCCTATGTAGGTAACTTTAACGGTAATATTGTATTTACCCGCATTTTCACCTTTGCTTCTTATAATGCTGACGGCAAAACTGTTTTGAATATCGTTGGAATTTAAAATTTCGCTTGATATAGATTGAGTATCGTTATTTAAAATGAGATATGTAAATAAAGGATCGCTTTCACTGTAAATTTTCGATAATTCTCCGTTAATAATAACTTTCAGTCCCGCTTTATTTACGGTAAATTTCGAAGAATTTGCCCCCGATATAATTGCTCCTTCGGAATCTTTATAGTATTTATTTACAATCTCATAGTTATCGTTTAAAATACCGAGAATCGATATATCGTATTCACCTGAGTCCGAAATTTTATCGAAAACAGTACTTCCCTTTTTTATGGTAAATGTAAGACCTTCTTTAATCTGACTTAACTGTATATCGGTTAAATTTTGTACCGCCGATGAATGAGAGCTGTTTACCGCAATTTCTGTATATTCGGAAAGAGATATATTTGCTCCGTCATAGTCTTTATCAGATTCTTTAAAAGTAACATCGATTTTTAAAGGTAAAATTTCAAAAGTAGTACCGCTTAAAATCAACTGATAATCATTAAGCCCGCTTATAGAATTATTCAATAAATTTCTGATATCGCTTTCACTTATAGAAAATCCTATATTGTAAACTCCGACATTTCCGCTTTTGTCGTATGAATAACCCAACTCACTTTTTAAAGCATTTTCAATGCTTGACGCAAAATCTTTAAGTGCATTGCTTACATAAAATTTAATAACTAATTTATCTGTATTGAAATCCTGAGTATAAATAATCTGATTTCCGTTATTTGCAGTTATATATTCTATTGAAATATTTATTATTTTTTTAAGTTTCGCTGCCAAAATACTTTGACTGTATGTTTTTCCTGCACTGTTTGAAAGACTAACTGTAACACTGTCATTTTCCGAGAGATTTGTAATATTATAGCGGTAATCGTAATAAGGAATATCGGAATCGGAAGATGTTAATGCTGTTTCTCCGAAAGTCACGCCGACCGTACTCCCGCTTAAAGAAGTATCTTTTAAATATAAATAATGATTATTATTATTAATATCATAAATAACATGGTAGACAAACGAAGGTAACTCTTTGTCTATTTTAATAATAATAGTCTGAGAATCGTTATAAGTTCCGTTCCCTGCCTCATTTCGTATAATAACATTATATATACCGCTTGCGGTAAAATCGATATTATAGAAATTACCCGATTTAGTGAGCATATTCCAATTAAATCCGCCGTCAGTGCTGTAACTTACCGTATTTCCGCTTATATTTAAAGAACTCAAAGAAATCTGAATTCTTACCGACTCATCCGACCAACCGCCTTCAGCATAATCGGAACTTGTTCCGTTATCGGTTTTATACAAATCATAATTTATATCCGAAGGTTCGGAAAAGTCAGTTTTGACAAAATAAGAGTATTCCGTACTTATTCCTGTGAGAGCCGACCTTATATTTACCGTTAATTTATAAACTCCGTTATACTGAGCGTCTTTTTTAAATGAAAAATTGAGAGCCTCCAAAGAGTTTTTTGTCACGGAAATGGAACTTCCGCTGAAACTTTCATTTAAAAAGTTTAAATTTGAAACAGACTCTCCGTCTTTTTCAAATGAAACGGAATAGGTGTAAGAGCCGTAAAAAAGCCCTGAATTTATTATGGAAATGTAAATGGAAGAACTGCTCCACTGTGCGTTTTCCTCATCGCCTATAATTTCGTATTTACCATTCTCGTTGTTTGCGGTAATTAAAATTTCCGGTCCGTTATTATAGTCGACAATAAGATAAAATTCCTTATCTTTTCCGGACAAGACGCTATCGTCACTGCCCGACTTATAATTTACCGTGTAAGAAATATAATACAAACCCTCTCCTAAATTAATAGGTCTGTTATAATAGCTGTATGTCTTTGTAACGCTTTCGGATAAAGTCTCTACTTTGTTTATGGAATATTTAATGAAATAAAAATTAAATCCGTTATTTAAAAGTTCAGGTACAAGAAGTACGTTATTATCGGAATAATAAACATCTTTGCCTCCGAATTTATTAGATAAGGCAGTTAAATTGTTATTGTCGGAAATTTTAGTAATATTATTCGATAGCGCAACTTGACCGCTGCAATCGATTTTTACTCTTACGGGAATTATTCTTTCGCCGGACACTGCAAAAAGCCTGATATATAAATAACCGTTGAAAGAAGTTGATAAGACTATATCACTTTCTTCGCTCTGCCCTACGCTTATGGAAGAAAGAAGTTTGTCAGAACCCGGCACTAACGAAGTTGTTTGATAAAGTATATTCGAAAAATTATAATTATCTGATACCGTTACATCAAACGGTACATTTATTGCAAAATCACTTTTGTAAAGCGAAATGTTTATATTAAGGCTTTCGCCGTTTAATATCAAATCTCCTTCGCTTATTTTCGAAGAAGAGGAATTAACTCTGTAAAGTTCGGTTTTAAAATCCGATAAGGATTTGAGAACCTTAGTATAAAAATACAAAACTTCTTGACTTCCGGCTTCGTTTCTGGCTCTTAAAACCACTGAAGTATTTGAATCGTAATCAATGAAGACCCCTTGTTCGCTGTCGTAAGTTAGCCATACTAAATTTTCGCCTGTTCCCACGGAATATTCAAAATAAATCGGACTGAGATTGGAAGAAGATACATTTGAAAGATTCATAAGTATCTGTAAACTGTCGTTTAACCATTCTGTGGTATAATGGGAATAATTTCCGATAATTGCTTGGGTTAAATTCAATAAACTTTTACTGCCGTCATCTTTTACGGAATATGCGCTGAGTCCCGTAAATACCGAAGATAAATCTCTTTTATCGATTTTTACCTCAAATGTATCGGGACAAATATATTCGATATAATACTCGTTAATATTCCCTAAACTTTTTACGGCTCTGAACTCATATGAAGTATTTGCGCTATCGCTTATAATAAGTCCGCTTTCGGGCATTAAATTCCATGTCAGCTCGCCCGAACCGGCAGCCCTGTAATAATACTGAACTGTAATATTGCTATCGCCGAAAAGTGTTTTGTTTGCGATATTAAGAGTTACATTTTGATTTGTCCATGTTCCGTAATAATTATTTGATGCCGAAATTGAAGAAACGGAAAAATAAGGCAGAGCAAACTGAAAATTAACAGTTAAATAACTTGTTTCACCCTTGTTTCCGAGTTCGTCCTGAAGATAAAATGCAAGATAATATTTTCCTTCCGGCGTATTTTCGGTAAAGCCTAAATCGGCAAGCGTAACGCTGTTTGCGGAGTTGAGATTTATCTTTTTAAAATCTCCGTCGTCAATTGTCGGTGCGTTATCTTGCGAGTATTTTGCATATCCGAAATATAAACTGTTCAAAGAACCGTAATTTATATTAAAGGTATCCGAAGATATTTTTTCAAAACTTACGATATCTTCGGTTTTTAAAGAGTACATTTCGCCGTTTACGGTTTGACCGCTTAAATAAACTTCGCCCACATCGTCGGATGAAGAATCAATTTTTAAAATTTCAACTCTCCCGACCTCTGCAATTTGATAAATTCTGTCACCCGCTTTAGCGCCTAACCCTAAAACGACATTCACGTTATTGCCGTTAATACCCGGGAAAAAGAGCTTGGATATTTCTATTGTACCTGAATTTATGGTAACCGAACCTGCACTGTTAAGTTCTGAAAAGGATACGAAATTGATTTCATCCGAATTGAAATAAGAATAATAAATACCGTATAAAGTTGAACTATTTATCGCATTTGTATTG
The DNA here is from genome assembly GCA_949296455.1 of uncultured Eubacteriales bacterium. Lineage (GTDB taxonomy): Bacteria > Bacillota > Clostridia > Christensenellales > CALVMC01 > CALVMC01. Next base: position 142,646 of record CASFOZ010000004.1, on the reverse strand, counting down.
CTTAATTTAAAACTAATATTATCGAGTCCTCTTCTCCAACCGTTACTGTCCGTGCTTCCTTGACTGTAAGTAAAATCGGAAGCAGTAAGAGCCGATACTGTAACTGTGGTTTTTTCTATATCGTCAGCGAAAATAACCGTAGAATTAAAATCGACATAAGCAAAAACCGATTTGTCTATATCCACGGATACGCCATTAAATGTATAGTCGTTTTGCGAAGACGCAACATATGCGCTGTAAGTTCCGGTATATGCAAGATTCTCCTGAATATAGTTACCGTCGCCGTTATCTGCCATGACGCATTTTTCAAAACCGCTTAATAGATTGCCGTTTGCATTATAAAAATCATAATTGGACAGTAAACTGTTTGCGTTGGAATTTCCCGTAAAGGCAAAACTTTTTGACGCATTCTGTCTTACGGCTTTACCTCTTTGAAGAAAACTTAGTGTAAGTCCGTGTCCATTTGAGCCTGATGACGGATTTTTCAGATAAGTTGCATTTTCGTCAACCGTGACATAGACTATTTTATCTTTAACGGCGATATTTTTTTCGGCAAGACTTTCGCTCTCTTGCTGATAAAGTGTTAAAAATAAATTTAAATTATTTCCGTTATTTACGGTTTCGGTAGCATTGGAAAGAGAGCCGTCTGCCGTATAAATTCTTTCAAGTACTTTTTGGGAACTTCCGAGAACGAGAACCTTGTTTCCGTTTGTATAACTTCCGCTTTCCCCGACGGCGGTAGTTTTGAATGTTATATTCAAGCCGTCTGTTTTTGATGAAACTATATCCGCTCCGCTACCGCTGCCGGTTCCGAATCCGCTTACGGTGTAATAATCGGATAAAAGTTTAATAACAGAATCTTTTACGGTTAATCCCCATTTTGCATAAGGATTATTTTGCATGTATGAAATTAAGGATTTTGAAGCTCTTGTGTAAAAAATATTCTGAACATTCTGATCGCTTATGGATATACTTGACGAACAGTTTAATGTATAACTGATTGTAGGCGCCGCACCTTTGTATCTGTAAGTAAAAAGGGTATCGTTTATAATTCCGTTTAATCTGAGAGTATCATTACCCCAATATCCTATAACGCCGCCTATGTACTTGCCTGATACGCTTTCGCTGCTGTCAGCGCTCATATACACGGCGCCGTTAGCATCATCTGTAAAGACCTTTATATTGTTGATATTCGAAGCGGTTGAATTTACATACCCTATCGCTCCGCCCATCCGAATTGTGCCACCGGAAGCGCATGCGGTAGAATCGATATACAAACCGCTGCCCGCCTTATAAGTTACACTGAGACCGGATATCGTCCCTTGCGAACTGTCGCCTACAAAACCGCCAGCGTTTACAACATTACGGTTTACCGAAGAAATAAATTTTACTTTGCTTTCCACTGTCAGCGAACAGTTAAAAATACTGCCTGAATTTTTACCTACTACCGTACCGAAATTCGCAATATTATTAGTGTTACCGTCAAAACTTCGAATAGTAACATAAATATTATTTTTAACTACAAAATTTACATTTGAAATAAGTCCCGCATTCTGAGAAACAAAAAACGAAAACCCGTCTGTAACATATGGCCATCCATAATTTAAAGGACTCGATTCGCTTCCTATCTCCCCGCCGTTAAGTTCTACGGTATAACCGTTACCGTAAAGAGAGCGACCTTCTGCCAAAGAAGGATTTGTATCAAAAAATACATTATTGTCTTCGTAATAAAACCACCAGAAACCGGTTATATCGTTTGCAAGATAAGCGTTGTTATATTTAACTAAATCGACGGCATATTTATCTTTTTCTTCCTGAGAAGCGTTTTCGGAAGGAGCCGTGGGAGCCGTAGCTTCTATAAATTCTTTAAGTTGTGCTGCGGTTTTAATCTGTGTATAATTTTCACGATAATCGTATGCGGGATTATTTTTGTAATCTGAATTTGCGGTAATTTTTTTTTCGGGAATATTTTCATCGATAGTCGAAATGTTCGCTCCTATTGTGCCTGAAGAAGATACATTTTCCGCAACCGAGTCTGAAAACGAATTATTTGCTAAAAAAGAATTATTAACGGAATTGTTACCGAAACAAAATACAGAAGAAAATATAACTGCAATTAAAATCGCAGCGGTTAAAATTTTAAGTAAATTATATACCGCACTTCTCTGCAATCTCATATCTCCCCCCGGAGTGATAATCGTAAAGCAATATAATAAATATATATTAATTATATAGCAAAAAGATTATAAAGACAATACATTTTAACAAAAGTTTTTTATTTTTTTGCCAATTTTTTACACTTTAAGCAAAAAAATCATATATAAACTTATTTTCGGAACGATTACGGTCAAAATTACTTAAAATTACAGAATAATGCTTTTTATTGATTTAATTAAAAAAATTTGTTAAAATAACTATTTGTAGATATGCTGAATTTTATATTTTTGGTAACTGTATTTATAATTGGTTTCATTACCGGAGGACTTCTTAATCCGATAATAATTTTTGCACCCAAAAAAAATTACAGAAACGTTTCTGACTTATACTGTCCGTATTGCGGAAGAAAGTACAAGTTTTACGAACACATTTCCATATTTTCTTATATTTTCTTGAATGGCTGTTGCGCAAGTTGTAACCAAAAAATAAATTATACAAATCAGTATGTTATTTTAATAAACATAATATTTTATTTTTTCAGTTATTTAGTGTACGGATTTTCACCGTTTGCGATAATACTCGATTTATCGCTCTCTATTTGTCTTGCTCTTGCAGTAATACAGGTAAAATATAATTGCATTCCGAGAAAACTTCTTATCCCCTGTTTTGTATTGGCATTACTGACATTTATTCCGCAAATAGGCGGAGATATTATGTACTATTCAAAATTGATTGCAGCTGCTGTTGCAACTGTTTTCTATTTAATACTTGCGTTCAGCATAAAAAGCAAAAAGGAAGAAGGGCTTGCCCTTATCACGGTTGCCGTAATATTGGGACTTCAAAATTTTGTATATGCGCTTTTTCTTGCGTTTATATTCGTTATACTGTTTCTGATTTTTCAATCTAAAAAAGGCGGCAAAATGTTTAATAAAATTTACATAATTCCCTTTATAACGGCAGGTTATTTTATATCCGCTCTTACCGGAGCTTTGTTTTTGTAAAATGAAAACAGTTTTGATTAAAAAGCAATTAAAGTTTTAAATTATAATTCGATTAAGTATGTTAAATTACGGAAAGTAATAAAAAAACCGCATTAAAATTCATTTTAATGCGGTTTTTTACTGTTGATTTTATTGATTAAATTAAATTCCGCCCTTAGGCTTCATTGTCGGGAACAACAGTACGTCTCTTATCGAAGCGCTGTCGGTAAGAAGCATTACAAGTCTGTCGATACCTATACCGAGTCCGCCTGTCGGAGGCATACCGTATTCGAGAGCAGTAAGAAAATCTTCATCCACATCGCAGGCTTCCTCGTCGCCCTGACTTTTCAATATTGCCTGTCTGACGAATCTTTCTCTCTGGTCAATCGGGTCGTTAAGTTCCGAAAATGCGTTTGCGTGTTCTCTGCCCACAATAAAGAGTTCGAATCTTTCGGTGAAATTTTTATTGTCTTTCATTCTTTTTGCAAGGGGTGAAATTTCAACCGGATACTCTGTGACGAAAGTAGGCTGAATCAAATTTTCTTCAACGAACTTTTCAAAGAAAAGATTGATTATTTCCCCTACCGAATGTTTCTCTTCGAATTCTACTGCGTGAGTTTTGCAAAGATTTCTTGCTTCGTTCAAATCGGCTACCTTATCGAAATCAACACCCGAATATTTTTTAACCGCTTCTTTCATTGTTATTCTTGTAAAAGGCTTATCAAGTTCGATAACCGTTCCGTTATAAACAGTTTTCATATCGGGGCAGACGGCTTTTGCGGCACTTCTTATAATTTCTTCGGTTAAGTCCATTATCTTACTATAATCGCTGTAAGCCTCGTAAAGTTCGAGTAAAGTAAACTCGGGATTATGTCTTATGGAAATTCCTTCGTTACGGAAAACCCTCCCTATTTCGTACACTTTTTCGAAACCGCCGACAATAAGTCTTTTAAGGTGAAGTTCCAAAGCGATACGCAGATACATATCGATATCGAGTGCGTTATGATGGGTAATAAACGGTCTTGCCGCAGCGCCTCCCGCAATGGAATTGAGAACGGGCGTTTCGACTTCGGTAAATCCTTTGGAATCGAGGAATTTTCTTATTGCGGAAATTATTTTGGAACGCTTTACGAAAACCTCTTTTACTGCGGGATTTACGATTAAATCGACATAACGCTGTCTGTACCTGAGGTCTGTATCTTTAAGACCGTGAAATTTTTCGGGAAGAGGCAAAAGGGATTTTGATAAAAGTACTATATCGGTAGCGCGGATTGAAATTTCGCCTTTATGCGTCATAAATACTTCACCCTTGACTCCTACGATATCACCGATATCGAACTTTTTATACTCTTCGTATTTGTCGTTGAGAATATCTTTTTTGAGATAAATCTGAATAAGCCCGTCCCCGTCGAGAATATGAGAAAAACTTGCTTTGCCCATAATTCTTTTGGACATAAGACGGCCTGCTATTTTTACCTTTTTATTTTCGTATTTTTGAAAATTATCGATTATTTTTTTTGATTGAGCGTTTTTATCGAACTTACAAATATCATAAGGGCTGTTCCCGCTGTCACAAAGAGCGGTTAATTTTTCCCTTCTCTGTTTAATAATTTCGTTGACATCGATTTCTTCTGTCTGCAACTCTGACAAATTTTCGTTTTCCTGCATAATAACACCCGAAATTAAGAAATACTCATTATTTTAACTTTAATTGTGCCTTGGGGAGTTTCAACTTCTACCGTGGTGCCTTTACGTTTGCCGAGTATAGCCGCACCCACGGGCGAACTTGTGCTTATTTTACCTTCTTTTATATTGGCTTCTGTAGCGCCCACAAGCTGATATTCGTTGGCTTCGTCGAACTCTATATCGTAAAGTTTGACGGTGCACCCCAAAGAAACGGTATTGGTATCGATACTGTCCTCGTCGATAATTACCGCATTTGCAAGCTGAGCCTGAATGGTTTTGATTTCGCCTTCGAGCATAGCCTGTTCTTCTTTTGCTGCGTCGTATTCGGCGTTTTCGCTAATATCTCCGAACTCTCTTGCAACTTTAATTTTTTCTGCGACTTCGCTTCTTTTTTTAACGACGAGTTCTTCGAGTTTTTCTTCGAGTTTTTTATAACCCGCTTTGGTAAGATAGACGCTGTTATTGTTTTCTTCCATTTTGACCTCCGGTATTTTTATGCGACATTTTATAAGAAAGGACAAATAAGCTGTCGCTCATAAACATATTTTCTACAATCACGCCTTTTTTAAGATTCAAATCAATTGGCGCAAAATTCCAAATATTTTTAATTCCCGAAGAAATGATAAGTTCTGCAACTTCGGGCGCATCTTTAGTTTGAGTTGCTATAACCGCAATATCGACTTTTTCATTTTTTAAAAATTCAGAAAGTTTGTCGGTATTATAGACCGGAACGGTATCGATTTTGCATTTTGACGGAAATTTATCGAACACCGCTTTGACCGTAAAACCTTCATTGGGGAATCCTTTATAGCCTGCAAGAGCCGAACCTATATTTCCGCCGCCGAAAATAATAAGGCTGTAATTTTTGCCTAAACCTAAAATCCTGGATATTTCCGTTTTAAGTTTTTTGACATCGTAACCGTAGCCTTGCTGTCCGAACTCGCCGAAGTTGCAAAAATCCTGTCTGACCTGAGAGGCGGTAAGTCCCATACGGGAAGCAAGGTCGACGGAAGAAACCTTAACCTCGCCTTTTGCTTCCAAATCCTTTAAATATCTGTAATAGCGAGGAAGTCTTTTGATAACGGCTTCCGACACGGTTTTCGTCATACTCGTCCCCTTGATATTCTATTTTTTTATATTAATAAATCGGCGGATATTTGTCAATTAATTGACAAAAGTATTTATTTCCTATAAATTAAATTTTATGAGATTGTGGGTAAAAATCCTGAAAGACAACAAGATAGTAAAAGACACCGTTTACAAGGACAAAACTGTAATGACGCAGGATACGGTAAAAGAAGCGCTGCGTGAAATATGTTATAAACTGGATATTCCGACGCCTATGCTGATAGGAATACAATACAGACATCTTGTTAAATTCAATACCTTGACTCTTCTTGAAAAGGATTTTATAGAGAGCATAGATTTCGATAAATTTGTAATAGAAAATTGGATTTAATCCAATTTTCTTTTATCGAAGCCTTCAAAAAAGCGGTATTTTTTAGCGGCATAGTAAAGCGGAATACCGACAGCGTAAATAACAACCGCCTGAGAAATGAGAATGGATAGAAAGTTAATCCAATAAGCGGTATCCCCCCCTATAAAGTACCACATTAACGGAAGTCCTACCGCATTGAATATAACCGGCGGAACGGCGGCAAGGAAGGGATTTTTTATAAAATAAGTACAAATTGCGGCAAGGAATGTAATTGCGCTTCCGATAAGAGCGTCATAAACCGCAAGGGGCGAAAAAAACAAATTTGCAAGAAAACACCCTAAAGTAATCGCATATACATTTCCGAAATAGAACATAGGAAGAATGGTTAACGCTTCCGAAAGTCTGAACTGAATAGTAGTGAAAGAAAAAGGTGCAATGGAAAAAAGCAAATAAAGAGCTGCGACCAATGCAAGCGCAGTCATTTTTTTAGTTTTCATATAATACCTGCTGTTTTTTTTATTGACGGGTTATCAACAAAACCGTCGGGTATTATTTTAGAAGATAATTTAAATAATGTCAATTTAATTACAAAACAAATAAATTTTAACGGCTTAAAATTTTGTTGATTAGTCAGATTTAATAAATAATGTTCAGAGTTTTATTTGAGAAAAGAAACTGCTTTCCGTTCGCAATTTTAATCAAAACCGTTACAATTCACAAAAAAAAGAGTATAATTTAAATAGTAAAATAAAAAGGAGAACAAAAATGTTTGAAAAATTAGTTGAAACTCTTAATTCGCTTTGTGGCTCGGGTGCATTTTTAACCGCAGGAAAGGAAAAGCCAAATACAATGACCGTAGGCTGGGGCGCAATAGGATATATATGGAAAAAAGAAGTGGTAATGATACCGGTACGCTCTACAAGGTACACTAAACAGCTTCTCGACAAATACGGCGAATTTACATTAAGCGTACCTTACAGCGGATTGAAAAAAGAACTCGGTTACTGCGGAACGGCAAGCGGAAAGGACGAAGACAAATTCGAAAAAGCAGGTCTTGAAAAGATACCTGCAAAAAAGGTATCGACTTATACGGTAGGCGGCTGCGATATGTATTACGAATGTAAAATAATAGCAAAAGTCGAAATCAATGAAAAAGATATGATTCCCGAACTTATGCAAAACTACCCCGTAAAAAACTTTCATACCGTTTATATAGGCGAAGTTCTGGATAAATACGGAAAATAGAGTTTAAAAGCAAAATAAAAAAAGCGTCTTAAAAAGACGCTTTTTTGATAAATTTTTATAAAATTTTAATAAACCAAATCTATTAAACCGATATTTCCGTCTTTTCTCTTATAAATCACATTAACGAAATTATTTGCTCTGTTAATGAAAATATAGAAAGAGTGTTCACTCATTTCGAGAGCTTCTATCGCCTCGTCAACTGAAATTTCTTTCAAATTAAACTTTTTGTTTTTAACGACCTGAGGCATTTTGTAATCGATACTCTCGTCAAATTCGAGTTCCACCGGTTTACCTTTGTGTTTCTTATCGATAATAGTTTTGAACCTGCGAACCTGTCTTTCGATTTTAGGCATAATGATATCGATATTCGAGAACATATTATCGGAGGTAACCTCACTTCTCAGCACCTTACCGCCGCCGAAATTGATAGTAAGTTCCATAGTATACTTATCGGTATTCACTTCCCTGCAAACGACTCTTGCCGTAGCGTCGGCGTCGAAATAATTATCAAATTTACTTACTTTCTTTTCGATAACCTCTTTAAGTCTGTCGCTGATTGTGTAATTCTTTGCAATAAAATCTATCTGCATAATTCCTTCCTCCTTACATATTGCAATGATTGCTCTTGTATCGATTTTATTATAACATTATTTAACCTTAAATTCAAGACCTTTTTTATCGGAATTTAAGGAAACTACTACCGTTTGTCCTTCTTTAACTTTGCCTGTCAGAAGTTCTTCCGAAAGTCTGTCTTCGATAAGTTTCTGAATAGTTCTTTTAAGCGGTCTTGCGCCGTACTCGGCGTCGGTACCCTGCTTTGCTATAAAATCGCAAGCGCCTTTCGTGACTTCGAGATTAATGTTTTTTTGCGAAAGCCTTTTTGCAAGCTGAACTATAAGCATGGTAGCGATACGGGCTATATTATCCTTGTCGAGTTTTTTGAATATAACTATTTCGTCTATTCTGTTTAAAAACTCGGGTTTCATTACCCTTTTAAGTTCGGCAAGCTGTTTTTCCTTCATTTTCTCGTACTCGTTTTCCTCTTCTTGAGCCGAGCCGAAACCGAGCTGATTCATTTTGGAAATCTGAGAAGCGCCGATATTGGAAGTCATAATTATAATAGTATTTTTAAAACTTACCGTTCTTCCGTGCGAGTCGGTAACCCTTCCGTCATCGAGAACCTGTAAAAGAACATTGAAAACATCGATATGCGCTTTTTCTATTTCATCGAACAGAATAACCGAATAAGGTTTTCTTCTTACCTTTTCGGTAAGCTGACCCGCTTCCTCGTAACCTACATATCCGGGCGGCGAACCTATAAGCTTTGTCACATCGTTCTTTTCCATATACTCCGACATATCGAATCTCAGCATAAGATTTTCGTCTCCGAACATGGCTTCTGCAAGTGCTTTGCAAAGTTCGGTTTTACCTACACCCGTAGGTCCTAAGAAGATAAAGGAACCGATAGGTCTTTTGGGGTCGCCTATTCCCGAACGAGCCCTTCTTATCGCTCTTGCGACAGCCGATACCGCTTCGTCCTGACCTATAACCCTTTCGTGTAAGGTTTTTTCAAGGTTCATAAGTTTCTGACTTTCGGTTTCGGTAAGTTTGGATACCGGAACGGAAGTCGTCTGAGATACGATATCGGCAATATCTTCTGCCGTAACCGTCGTATTGTCGTCCGTATTCTTTTCAGACCACTGTCCTTTGGCTTTTGCAAGTTTTTCGGTAAGTTCGTCTATACGGGTTTTACACTCACGGGCCCTTTCGAACTCGTCGTATTTTACACATTCGGCTTTTTCGTTTTTAAGAGCCTCTAACCTGCTTTCCATTTTTTTGATATCTTCGGGAAGCACAAACTGCTTTGCTCTTTTTTTACTTGCAGCCTCGTCTATAAGGTCGATTGCTTTATCGGGAAGAAATCTGTCGCTTATATATCTGTCCGACATTTTAACGGCAGCTTCAACCGCTTCGTCTGAAATACGCAGTTTATGGAACTGTTCGTATTTAGGTTTAAGTCCGGTAAGTATTTTAATAGCGTCCTCAACCGACGGCGGCTCAACCATAATAGGCTGGAATCTACGCTCTAAGGCAGGGTCTTTTTCAAAATTCTGTCTGTATTCGTTTATAGTCGTTGCGCCTATCGTTTGAAGTTCGCCCCTTGCAAGCAAAGGTTTTAATATGTTTGCTGCGGAAATCGCTCCGTCTGCGTCCCCTGCTTTTACTATTGTGTGTATTTCGTCTATAAACAAGATTATGTTACCTTTCTGCTTAATAGTACTTATTGCATTTTGAAGTTTTTCCTCAAATTCCCCTCTGTACTTTGTTCCCGAAAGCAGACTGCCCATATCGAGAGAGAAAATAACCTTGTTTTTAAGTATTTCCGAAACCTTTCCGTCAACGATAGCCTGAGCAAGCCCTTCTACAACGGCGGTTTTTCCTACGCCCGGCTCGCCTATTAAAATAGGATTGTTTTTTGTTCTTCTCGAAAGAACCTGAATTATTCTTTCAATTTCCTTATCTCTTCCGATAACCGGGTCGAGTTTCCCTTCTCTTGCTTTCGCCGTTAAATCTACGCCGAGTTTTTCAAGTCCCGAAATCGACGAACCGCCCGACTTGGAACCGTTCCCGTTGCCTCCGCCCGTTTTAAAAGCGTAAAACGAAGGCTGGCTGTCACCGAGTCCGAAGCCCGAAAGATTTCCCATATTACCGAACATAAAACTTGCTATGTCGATATCGTCGTCGTCATCGTCCGTTTTATCGTAAACGGCTATCATGGATTTTACATAGGCAAGCAAACTGTCTACATCGACACCGTTCTGCCTTAAAATCGATACTCCGAAACTGTCAGGCTGCGCTATAATTCCCGCAAGTAAATGCAAGGAACTTATATAATCCTGCCCGCCGTGTTTGCAGTATTCTTCGGCAATTTCAAGAGCCTTTTTCGCACGGGGCGAAAAACTTACGGTATTGGACGGATTAGCCCTCGCTTCAAACTGTTCCGCAACTACCGAATAATCTACCCCTAATCTTCTGAGATAGGTAGAAGCAAGGGAATTTTGTATAGCAACAATACCGAGCAGTAAATGTTCCGTACCCAGAACTCCCCCCGTCTTTGCGGCTATCTTTTTGGCATAATCAATAGTAGCTTTTACATTTACAGTCATATTGGTACTCATATTTATCACCTCTTTTCTGCGTTGTCGTCGTTTTGCCGACTTTTCGCACTCATTAAATATTTTATTATTTCAGTCATAGAATTCTTTCTTATCAAATCCTGATTTTTAAACGGAGAAGACAAAGATTTGTCGGAAAGTACGCTTTTCAAAAGCCCGCTTTCGTAATCCGAAAGCACTCCGTCGGAATTCATTTTATCGATTATATGAAATGCCTTGTTTTCGTTAAGTTCCCCTTCCGAAATCATTTGCAAAAGATTTTTAAAGTAATCCCCTTCAAAACTTACCTTAACTAGATTCACATAACCGCCGCCCCCTCTCTTGCTTTCTATTACATATCCCCTTTCGAGAGTAAATCTCGTTTGAAGTACATAATTAATCTGAGACGGTGCGACTTTAAAATACCCCGCAAGGTCATTGCGGGAAATCTGAACCTTTCCGTTATCGGCTAAAACGCTTAGCAAAAATTTTTCGATATCGTTACTTAAATTCGACATATTTTCACCGTTTTCAAAAAGTTTGACTTTCTTTGACCTACAAGTCTATTATACACTATTTTGTCCTGTTGTCAATACTTTATTCAAAAAAAATTAAAAATTTTTTCAATAAAAAAACCGCCTTTAAAAGCGGTTGATTGGATATTTGTTTTTTTGATATTTAAACTTCGACTGCCGTCATAGCAACGCTTACGGTAACGCTTTTTATTTCGGAAAGTTTATTTTTAAGACTTTCTATCTGCTGATTTGTGCCGTCGACAATAAGACTGATAACATTAACTCCCCTTTGCTTATCGGGTATTCCCATTCTGCCGACGATAATTTCTCCGTACTCGTGAAGGATACTCTGAACCTTGTTTGCGTGGCTTCTGTCCCCTTCGATAACAATACCTACAACTCCCATTCTTGCCATAATATTTCCCTCCTTTTTATTGATTATATAGGTATGGAAATATTATTGTCAAAACATTTTGCATTATGCAAATAAATTATTTTAAAAAAAATTTATTCTTCTTAAAAAAGAATTTTGATTTAATATTGACTTTGTTTTCATTATTTTTTACAATGAAAAAGAGGTGTATTATGAAGAAAAAATTAAATATTATACTTTCAATTATTATAATTTTGTCTTTAATTTCTTTTATTTGTATTTTAGTAAAACTATATAATTTGATTGCATTATGGAGCTATATGTTGAATAATAATGGTCTTTTACCAGGGGCAGAAAATTATACTAACATAATTGCTAATGAATATATCGAAATGTTCGTTGCTCCGTATATAATGGGCTTTATTTTCAGTTTAGGACTTTTAATACTTTCAATTTTTCTTATGGTATACATTAACAAAGCCGACTTGCAATATTTAAGAGAAAATGTGTTTATTCCAAAACTCAAAGAAATGCAAGAAAAACGCAAAGCGGATAAGCAAAGCAAGGAAGAAGAAAAGAGGCAACAAAAAATCGAAGAATTACAAAAGCAAATCGACGAGTTAAACAAAACAGACGAAAGACCTTAAAGGTCTTTTTTCAATTAAAACAGTGTATTATACGATTGCTGTTTGTATCGAATAAAAAGAGTTTTCCATCTAAACTTAATTTTACCTTATCGCCGCAAACGGGCGTTTTTAACATAAACGAAAAATGCTGACCGTAAATATGAGAGAAACATTCTGTATATTCGCCAAGTAATTTTCTTTCGTAAATTTCGCATTCGAGTCCGTTTTCGGAAATAAAAAGCGAAGTAGGATAAAATGCGGCTATAACTTCTCTGTCTTCGTAGACTTTAAAAGCATTGCCATCAGGAAATTTATAAATTTTATTGAATAGCGGAAAACTGCCGTTTTTAATCTTAATTTTTACGGTATTAATTTCCGGCAAAAACATATTGCAGGCTGCAAGCGTTTCAGGATTTAGAAATATATCGGAAGCTTTACCGTATTCGGAAATTATCCCTTCCGTTAGCACTGCGGTTAAATCGCCGATATTTATTGCGGTACTTTTATCGGCGGTAGCGATAATTTTCGTTCCGCCGAGCTTATTTAGATTGCTTTTAAGAAAATTGTAAATTTCTTCCCTTTCCGAAGACGGAACATTTTCAAACGGGTCGTCGATAAGATACAAATCGGCTTTTCTCATGGCAAGGCGTGTAAACTCGGCAAAAAACTTCTGAGCAAAAGTCAAATCGGAAAATTTGAAATTCATAATATTTTCCGTTCCTATATTTTTTGCAGTTTGACTAATGCTGCTTTCGGCTTCTTTTTTATTTATTCCCCTGCTTATAAGAATTTTAACAAGGCTTTTAAAAACGGTTTTTTCAGGATTAAGAATGTTTCCCGTATAAACCGAAAAATTGCGCTCTTTAAACGAATATGTTTCGAGTTTCTTGCCCTTAAAAATAATTTCGCCTTTCTGATATTCTTCGAGTCCCGAAATTACTTTAATAAGAGTACTCTTTCCGCTTCCCTCTATTCCGTAAATGCAAAGAGTAGAATTTTCGGAAATTTTCAAATTTATTCCTTTCAGACAGTAATCGTACCCGAAATATTTTTTATATAAATCCTTAACAACAAGTTCCATATTTTTATTTTACGATAAAGCAAACTGCTTTTCAAATACTTTGACTATAATTTTAAAATTCTTTCTGCGTTTATTTATAATTTTTTTTGCATTTTAAAAAAACAAAAATAATTAACTAAGCGATATTAAATAAGCAATATTAACCAACCGATATTAACTAACCGATATTAACTAACCGATATTAACTAACCGATATTAAATAACCGATATTAAATACCGATATTAAATAACCGATATATAAATTAAATAAAAGGGAGAGCAAAAGCTCTCCCTAACGGTATCGTACATCTTGCGTTGACAGAATATACCGAAGCGATGCTTACGGCAGGTTACTCCTCCAAAGCTTCCTTGTGGCACATAAACAAATCTACTTAATGCTGCTGCCGTCAAGCCCTGACATGGTTCATAGCAGTCTATTGCACAAGACCTTGTTATCAACATTCCTTACCGAAGCCGGCCTTCCATATATTAAGCCGAAACAAGCATTCAGCCCTGCTGTAGCGGATTGCAGGTATAGGGCACCGCTGGCTCCCCGCCTAGTACGACTTAATAATTATAACAGTTAAAAGACAAAAATACAACATATTATTAAAAAAATTAACGCTATAAAACAGGAAATATGAAAATAATTACGGAAAATTTATAACTGTTTCTTTATTTTTCCAATAGAAATAATAAATTTCAAATTAACTTATAAGTCTGAGTTCTCTGCAAATATCGATTAAGGACTGTTTTTTATCGGTATTTTCTATGCTGCAACTTCTTGCGGCAAGTACATTTTTTTCGGTGTTGTCGTTGCCTTTTTCCACTGCGCTTTTAAGGCGGTTCAAAAGCCCGTCATAGGACTGCGAAGTACGGGATTCTTTTCCTTCTTTTTCTATATTACTTATTCTTGCGCTTTCTTCCATAAACTGACTTTGAAGTTCGGAAGTATTTTTTTCGTAGGAAATATTAAGATTTTCAGAAAGTATTTCCGAAAGCTGTGCTTTTACGCTTTCGAGATATTCGTTCAAAGAATCGGATTCCTGCTGAGGAAGAGCTTTATTTTTAAGTTTTTCCGCATACTTTGTCCACTTTGCCTGAAAGAGTTTGACACGCTCCCCTTCTACGGCAAATCTTATTCTTACGGCATTTTCAACTTCCTTTGCTTTATTGATTGCAGACAACAGAGCTTCGCTGACGCAGTCTTCTTTTTCTTTATAAACGGCAATTATTTTGGAAAGTTTTTCGTTTTCGGATTTCAGAAAATCTATTCTTTCCTTTTGCTCTTTAAGAGTCTTTTCAAAGTCTTCTTTATAAGATTTCAAATAACCGTCCACTTGTTTTTTGCAATATCCTTTTTTTTCCAAAGCAAATTCCATATTCCCCTCCGAATTTCATTTTACAAAATATAAAGGCGCATAAATTAATAAATTATGTATTTTACGGTATAATTTTAGCGAAAAATCATTTATTTGATTAACTTGTTTTTTATAACTAATTTATAACTAAATTACTTTCAAAATAAAATTAATTTTCAAAATAAAAAAGATTAAATTAATTATACATTTATCGAATACTGAAAAAATCGATATCAATAGCGGTTAAATTTAAACTGTTTAAAAATGAAAAAATTTAATCAAAAACACTTTTATTAAATTATGCGAAAACAAAAAGACGCATATGCGCCTTAAATACGCATATTGCGCTTAAATACGCATATTGCGCCTTAAAAGTCAGAAATTTGAAATTCGTAGTTTTTATGTTTATTTTTTAAGCAAGGAACTTTTAAGATTGAAAAGTTTTTTAGATAAATCAACCTTGTAAATTTGCGGATTCACCCTTCTTTTATATTCGTCCCAAAATGTTTCCTTATCGGCTTTTGAATAATTTACTATTTCTTTTAAAGTCGGTAAATTATATACGAGTTTGCCTTTTTTAAAGACCTGTACCATAAGTTCTTTGACATAAAAATTGTCGATAGTAATCTGTTTCCAAGTCTCTTCCGGGTGGAATATGGTAAGAGTTTTAGTTTCGTCTATTTTTTCGTCGAACAAGGTAATTAAATCGGCTATTGCCATATCGGTATCTTTATCGTAAATTCTGTAAATCTTTTTAAGACCGGGATTTGTTATTTTTGCGGCGGTATCGGATTTTTTAAGTTTGGGGATAAGTTTTCCTTTTTCATAAATACCAGCAAGTTTATAAACACCGCCGAGGCTGGGGTTATCGAAAGAAGTTATAAGCTTTGTTCCTATCCCCCAAGAATCTATACAAGCTTTCTGGTCCTTTAAAGTATCTATAATGCGCTCATCAATATCGCCGGAAGCAAAAATTTTAGCGTCTTTAAAACCTGCTTCGTCGAGCATTTTTCTTGCCTTTACCGTAAGATAGGCAAGGTCGCCCGAATCTATTCTTATGCCGACGGGATTATGCCCTTTTTCTCTGAGTTTTTTGAAAACCTTTATGGCGTTGGGCACTCCTGACTTTAAAGTATCGTAGGTATCGACAAGCAAAAGGCAGTTATCGGGATAAAGTTCTGAGTAAGTTTCGAAGGCTTTAAGTTCGCTGTCAAAACTCATAACCCAACTGTGGGCGTGCGTTCCGCCTACGGGAACATCGAAGTTTTTTCCTGCAAGAACATTCGATGTCGAAACACAACCTCCGACGATTGCGGCTCTTGCCCCGTATATTCCTGCGTCGGGGCCTTGCGCTCTACGCAAACCGAATTCGAGAACGCTTGCGTTCCCTGCCTCATAACATACCTTTGAAGCTTTTGTCGCTATTAAGGTCTGGTGATTTATAAGATTTAAAATGGCAGTTTCCAAAAGCTGAGCCTGAAAAATCGGCGCTCTTACTATAAGAAGCGGTTCTTGCGGAAATACGACTGTTCCTTCACGAACGGCAAATATATCGCCTGTAAATTTAAAATTTTCAAGGCAATGTAAAAAGTCTTCGTCAAATACTCCCTGTTTTCTTAAAAACTCTATATCGTCTTTTTCAAATTTAATGTTTTGAATATAATCTACAACCTGTTCGAGTCCGCAGAATATAGAATAACTTATTGAACCGGTTTGTCTGAAAAAAACATCGAAAACGGCTATATCGTCCATTTTGCCGCTTTTGAAATAACCGTACATCATTGTAAGTTCGTAAAAATCCGTTAATAGCGTTAAGTTTCGCATACTGTTCAGTTTCCTTTAAATAGTTAATTATAAATTCCGTATTTTATTGTTTATTTTCTTCTTTTCCGTTATCTTCGTTTTTATTTTCACTCGGAACGACATAATAATCTTCGTCGGGTTTTTTAATGAAAAATCTTATGAGTGCGTCGATAACAATAAGCACCGAAAGGACTATCGCTCCCGCCGAAATTGTTATTGCCCACAACTTTGTAATACCCGCAGCAAGTAAAATAATACCGCTTACCGTAAAAAATATACCGCTTCTGAGCCAAAAGTAAGTATTTCTGTTTAAATACGCATTCAATAAAAATCCTAATCCTATACAGATAATGACTATACCGAAAAGCCTTTCGTATCCGTAATTTAATCTTTGCGTAATGCTTATATACAGAAAAAGACCGGCTGTAATTAATGCAAAAGCATAAAATACCGGCGAATTATAGCATACGGCAAAACATACCGAAATTGCGCAAAGATAGAGTATAACCGCAAGATACCAACTCGAAATAAAATAAATATCGGCAATTCCGAGTGCGGACAAAAGCCCTATAAGGGAAAATATAAAC
Source organism: uncultured Eubacteriales bacterium (assembly GCA_949296455.1). Lineage (GTDB taxonomy): Bacteria > Bacillota > Clostridia > Christensenellales > CALVMC01 > CALVMC01. Next base: position 125,660 of record CASFOZ010000004.1, on the reverse strand, counting down.
GATATTATTCCAACCGTGACAAAAAATACAAATTTATGATTTTTCATAATTTTTTTCCGCCGTTTCCGATAAAGCGAAAAACCTTTAAAAGGTTTTTCTTAATACCGATATGTTTCTTCCGACTGTTTTATAAATCGGCAATTTGATAATGACGTTTTCAATTCAAAGCCGATTATTTTAATACTTTTATTCGTTTTAAAAGTATTGTCTAAAATATTTTAGTATTAATCCTTTTTTGCCGTTGTTCCGCTTTTAGGTTTGCTTTTTGCAGCAGCGTTTGCCGTTCCGCTTTTTGAAGAACTTTTTGCAGCAGAACTTGCCTTTCCGCTTTTTGAAGAACTTTTTGAAGCAGAACTACTGTTTTTTACGGTTTTTTTATTTACGCTATCAGAGGAAACGGAAGTCTTTTTTACCGTACTTTCCTTTACTTTTAAATCTTTATCCGTTTCTTCGATATTGGAAGAAGTTTTATCCGCAGTTTTGCTTTTCTTTTGAGTATCCGTTTTAAAAGAACCGATACTGCCCGCCTTTGACGAACCGCCGTTTGCCTTGCTTTCTTTACCGCTATTTAAAGAACTTTTTACAGAAGACACGGCATTCTTTTTCGAAGTCGTTTTGTTTTTTGCGGAAACAGTATCTTTATCGGAAATTAAATCCGATTGATTTTCAATATCGGTTGAAGTAGCGTCTTTAACTGAAAGACCGTCTGCGGGATTTTTTCCATTCCCGCCGTTATTGTCGGTAACCGATTTTTCTTTATTATCGCCTGCAAAATCGCTTTTTTCAGATAAATCGTCTTTTCCCGATTCTACCGTCTCTTCGGTTTTTTTGCTTTCTTCTTTTAAAGCATTCTCTTCTTTTAATTTCTTTTTTTCTTCGAGTATTCCGTTTACTATCTCGTTGAATCTGTCAGAATTATTTTCAACGGTATAATTGTCTTCGCCTTCTACGGCTTCGGAAAGTTTTTTCTTTTTCCCTTTCTTTCTCTCTTCGAGAGGAATATCCCCCGCAGCAACGGCAGGCGCTTTTAAAAGCCAGCCTTTTTTGTCGATTTTATCGAATACCTTGAAATGTATAAGCATTATGATTACAAAAGATATAATAGCAAAAATTATGCAAATAAGCTGCGTTACTCTGAGTCCGCTGTCCGTAACTACGGCGTCTAATCTGAAAGTTTCGAGGATTGCCCTTACGACGCAATACCAAAAAATATATCCGCCTGCAATAATTCCGTTATGTTTTACCTTCCTGCTTAATAGATACAGTACAACAAAACCTATGGCGTTAAGTACTATTTCATAGAAAAAAGTCGCACAGTGCCACTGTTGCGTCTGGTCGATATAAACCGAAAAAGGAAACCATTGTAAATCGGGATTGGTAACAACTACACCGTATGCTTCCTGATTTACATAGTTGCCCCACCTTCCGATAATCTGTCCGATTAAAACCGCCGGCGCACAATAGTCACATACCATTAAAAAATTCCTTCTGTATCGAACGCTTGCGATATATGCTCCGAGAATTCCGCCAAGTATTCCGCCGAGTATGGTTATACCGCCGTTCCATATCTTGAATAAATTTAAAAAATCGTCCCACGATTCTATCGGGAAATATATGCTCGGATGAGCTATTACATAAAAGAATCTTGCAAATATTATAGCAAGCACTATACACCATAACCAACATTCTATGGCAAAATCGCTGGAAAGTTTATATCTTTTACCGTCTAAAATAATGTAAATCAATCCGGCAATCATTCCGGTCACTAAAATAATTGCATACCATTTGACTTCCAATCCGCCGATAGAAAAAGCTACCGGATTAAGTGCGTTATTTAACATATTCCACCTTATATAAAATTAAGTATATAGTATCGATTTCTTTTTGACAAGTTATTTTCCTAATAAGAAAAAATTTAACCGTTTAATATCAGCACTTTTAAATTTTATAATCGCTTGTTTTTTTATTTTCGTTGCAAAATTTTTTAACCGATTATATAATTTATTTTGCCTAAAAATAATTTTATCGAATATGATATACTCGATTAACTAAACCGGAGTCCGATATGCCGTTAACACAATCACCTTCTCAAATAGAAACAGCACAAGCAATCGAAAGCTTGCTTCAATATGCGCTAAATAATCTCGGTTTTAAACAAGAAAATTTAAACTATGCAAGAAACCTTATTTTCAACCGTCTGAAATTTTCCTGTTCCGTTCAAAATGCAACGAATATTGAAAGCGTTAATTCCATTTTGAATAAACTCGCAAACTACGCCGTAAATTCGGGAATATGCCCGCCTGACGAAAAAGAGAATCTGAAAGCCGAACTTATAGGCTATCTTATTCCGCAGCCTTACGAAATAATTAATACCTTCGATGAAATTTTTACCGACAAAGGTTCCGAATGCGCAATGGATTATCTTTATAAAATAGCAGTTAATGGAAATTACATAAATCAGGATAGAATTGCAAAAACCGCAACGCACTGCTTTAAAGGCAAATTTTCTCCATTATACATATCAGTAAATTCAATGAAAAAAGAATCCGTATTTAACGAAAAAACTTATAAAGATAAAATGCCGTCCTCCGAAAAGCCTTTTCCCTTATGCCCGCTTTGTTCTGAAAACGAAGGCGCTTATAACGGCGCTAAAAGTAATTTGAGACTTTTACCGATAGAACTCGGCGGCAGGTTTTGGAATATACAATTTTCGCCCTTCCCCTATTTTAAAAAGCATATTATCGTATCCTACTCTCAACATACCCCTATGAAAAACGATATTAAAAAGTTCGAAGCAATGATAGATTTCTCCACTGTGTTCGAAGACTATTTTATCGCTTCAAATACAGAACTCGAAAATATAGGCGGAAGTCTTTTATGCCACGAACACATGCAAGGGGGATTGAAAAATCTTCCTATTTTCAATGCCGAAGAAAAAGAAAGATTTTACAGCAAAAAATATGAAAATATAAACCTTTCACTTCTTGAATGGTACCTTCCCGTATTTAAAATAACTTCTGACGACAAAATTCAGCTTCTTTCCGCTATCGAAGACATTGTAAATGCTTTCATAAACTACAACGACGAAAGCATAAATCTCATATGCAAAACCGAAAAAAATCAGCACAGTTCGGTAAACACGGTATGTTATAACGAAAACGGAAAAACGGTATTTCTGATTATTCCGAGAAATAACAGAACTTCCGAACAGTGCCCCAAAGGTATATTCTGCCCCGATGAAAGCTGTAAGGAAATTAAAAAGGAAGGTATAGGTATTATCGAAATAATGGGATACTTCATACTCCCGTCTCGCCTTATCTGCGACAGCGTTCTTTTAATAGATTTTCTTACAGGAAAATCCAAAACCGATTTAAAAGAAACAAACTCCGTATATTCCGAATACTCTTCTATGCTTGCTCAGTTAATTAACGATTACGGTATCAATATGACGGAAAGCAAAGCAAAAGAAATAATTACCGATTACATAAATATAAAATGTCAAACAATGCTCGAACAGTCGGCAGTATTTAAAAATAACGAAGAAGGGAAAAAAGCAATCGATAAATTTTTAAGCTCCGTTAATTTGATAAAATTAAATTAACTTTCATTTGTTTTAATAAAATTTATTTTTAGAATAATTAAAAATTTTGAAATTCAAATTTTTTCATGAAATAAAATTAGTAAAAACCCGACTTGCGTCGGGTTTTAATTAGTCTTTGTTTTCTTCTTTTTCTTCTTTTACTTCAACCGCTTTTTGAATCGGACATTTTTTACTTTCAAGATAACGATAAACCAATGCCGCAAGAGCCGCACCGAGTAAAGGTCCTACTATGAATATCCAAATCTGAGAAATTGCTGTAAAATCTCCGCTTGCCATCTGTAAAAGCGCAGGTCCTAACGAACGAGCGGGATTTACCGATGTTCCCGTAAGACGGATTCCGAGCAAGTGAACGAGGGTTAAAGCAAGACCGATAACTACACCGGTAACGCTCTTGTTTTCCGTTCTCGAAACAACTCCTAAAATAGCAAGAACAAATGTAAAAGTCAATACTACTTCAACTGCAAGACCGGCAGCAAGCGCAGGGCCGTAACCGTAAGCTTCCGTAAGAACAGGTTGAACGGCATTACCCCCTAAATTTACGAAACTGCCTGCAAATAAAGCGAGTATTGCAGCGCCGACTATTGCGCCGACACACTGACTTATTACATAAAAAATAAGTTCTTTACCGCTTATTCTCCTGTCAATATACATTGCAAACGATACAGCAGGGTTTATGTGACAGCCTGAAATGTTACCTATCGAATACGCCATTGCAACTATAACAAGCCCGAACGCCAAGGCAGTAGCAACTATACCGCCGTTATCCGAACAACCTGTCATAACGGCAACACCGCAACCAAAGATAACAAGTACCATTGTTCCGATTGCTTCGGCAAGATATTTTTTAAATTCTTTCATTATTATTCTCCTTTTATTGTATTAGGTTAAAACCTATAATGATTTTACCCCTCATTAAATAGTTTGTCAAATTAAACATATTTTTATCAAAAAATATGAATTTTATTATCGGTTATCTTTATCTGTTATGGATATTATAAATTTAATTTTAAAATATATTTTTAAATAACTTAAAAATATTTAAACAGAATTTTAAATTAAATTCATATAAAAATACTTATTAAAAAAAATGCGATTTGCGAAATTTTTGGGAAAAAGGAGCCGCAGGCGTTAAAGCAAACAGGTCGGATTTTCCGACCTGTTGCATATTACGCCTTGCTTTAAATATATTGTTATCTCTTAAAAGTATGTCTTACTGTAAAAAATATTTTATTGCACAGGGCTCCCGAAAATTGCAGCAAGCTTGCGTGGCGAAATTTTTGGGAAAAAGGAGCCGCAGGCATTAAAGCAAACAGGTCGGACTTTCCGACCTGTTGCATGTTACGCCTTGCGGCGACTTAGTGGGTTTAATGGATAAAAATGCTACCCTCCAAACCGAGCAGAAGGGTTGCAGATTGTGCACTTTCAAATGCAAGGACGAGGGAGTTTACTAAAACGTAAATGACCGAAGTCCGAGACATGAAGAAAGGGCGCAAGATGCGCCCTTATCCTCGGTTTGGTGCGGCCAATGGGACTTGAACCCATATGATTGCTCATACGCCCCTCAAACGTACGCGTCTGCCAGTTTCGCCATGGCCGCATAGCAGTGACTATTGTATATTATTTGATTTTTTTTGTCAATAAAATTATATAAATTAATGCGAATAAAATTCAACTTCGATACTACCATTTATTGAAAACCCTTTCTGCAAACCCATTCATATCTTTGACTTCTATTACCTTTCCGTCGTCGAGAACTATTTTGCCTGAAAATTTTCCGAATACCTGATGCTGATCGCTTGAAATAATCAATGCGGAAGAATAATTTTTTCTGTCTAAAACAGGATTGAAAACAAGTTCTATCCTTTTATCGTTAGAGGTAATTTTCCACGGTTTCAGATATTGGAATTTTCCCTCTTTGTCCTTTTGTATTTCAAAGTAAACTTTATCGAGTTTATGAATTTTTCCGTCTAAAAACACGGCGTTTTCGGTAGCCGCTCTCGTGTCGCCGAAACCATAGCCGAGATTAAAAGAAAGTACTTTCCCTTCATGCCAACAGGAAGCGGAGCTCCAATACCATAAATTTTTATAAGGCCATACTCCTCTCCCCCAATCGAGAAGGGCAAATGTATCGCTGTCGTCGAAAATAATATTATCTTCGCCGAATATAACTTCTCCGAATGCTTTCATTCCCACTATTTTCTGATTGTAATAAAAAGCATTCTCGTCCTCGAAAAAAGGCGTAGCCATAACGATGCTGTCACCTTCGGGCTCGTAAACGTCTATATTAACGGTAAGACTTTTATTCTTGAAAAATCTTTCGCAATTAAAGTAAAGTTTTCTTCTGCCGTTATCGTTTTTGAATTCCATAACGAATTTTTTAGTTGATAGGATAACGTCGCCGTTTTCGGAAGAGGCAGGAAGATTGGTTTTGCCTTTCGGCATAAAAGACATATAGTTTTTAGTTATCTCCTCTCCTTTTTCCAAATCGATAACCGAAACTCCCGAAAGCCCCATATAGCCGTTGTCTGCAATAGTTAAAGCAACTGCATACTTATCGTTGGACACAAGATAATAATCCCATTCTTTAATTTTAAGTAACAATGACTTAATATCTTTTCTCGAATATTCCAAAATAAGAGAAGTAGCGTATCCGCAATGTTTTAATTTACCTTCTTCATCGAGAAGTTTGTCACTTTCCGTAATCTTATTTTGCATATATACCTCTTATTTGCAGCTTATTATAATTTATTTTAACTTATTATTATTAATATGTCAATATGGGTTATTATATAAATAACGGTTTATTATTTTAAACATAAAACGACAAAAAAAGATTCGAGTAGTAAAAATTTACCAAAATAACCGGTTTTTATTCATTTTTTTAAGAAATTTTAATAGTATTTAAAGCCATAGATTGCCTTTTTTCTACATTTATCTTGACAAAATCCTATTAAGTTGTATAATGAAAGTCTGAGTATAATATATATTTATATATACTAAGGAGAGAATATGGAAAGAATAAAAAAACTTGTAAGTATTTTTCTTGCATTAATTTTAGCACTCACATCAATAGTATGGTTATATACCAATACTGATTTTACTTCTGCTTATGCAGATAATAAAGTAACCAATATGAGTTATAGAACAACAGGCGAAGCAGGTACTGAGGACGACCCTTATATATTAAAAACCGCATCCGATCTTACAGAACTTGCCACATTAGTCAATAACGGAAACAGTTATGAAGGCGAATACTTTATAATGAATAACAATATATCCTTAGCCTCCGTGACAAATTGGACGCCTATCGGCACTGAAACAAATCCTTTCAAAGGTAATTTAAACTGTTATAATTACAAATTAACAGGGCTTGATTTAAGTAACGGTTCGAGTCTTTTCGGTTTTGTCGAAAACGCAGTTATTGAAAAACTTTATATCGAATGCTCAGACTTAACCCCCGATATAAATACGGCAGTAGTAGCTAAGCAAGCAACCGGCACAATATTCAGGTATATAGATATAAAAGTCGGAAATATCGCCAATGCAATCGACACTGTTGAAAATTTCGGTATACTTGCAGGAAAAGCCGTTAATTGCGAAATAAACGGCATAGAAACAAGCGCAACCGTAAATCTCGATTCATTTAATATAAACAATATCGGCGGCATTATAGGTCTTGCTGAAAACAGCATAATTATTAACTGCACTAATAAAACAAATATTAATTCAATATCAAGCAACAGCGGCGGTATAGTAGGATATGCAACCGATACTGAAATTACATATTGCAGAAACAGCGCAAATATTATTTCAAAAGGCAACGCAGGAGGAATAGCTGGAAAAATTTCCTTAAACAATAAACTTTCTTCCGACTACAATAATCTTATAAACAGACCGGAAAGTGAAAGCGTTCCCATCCCCTCTTCCGAAAATATTGTTATCGGTGGGGACTCTTCTTCGAATGCCTTAAATGCAGGCGGTATTTTCGGTTCCGTTGTTTTTGAAAACGGCGCCGAAAATTACGATATTAAACTGCGTTACAATTACAGTATTTGCATACTTTCCTATTCAAATAACGCAAGCGGTCTTTATGGAGATTTAAGCGCAAATTCAGGCAGCGGTAACATTAATTTGATTTTAGGCAATTCCTATGTAATCAATAATTACGACAATTGTATAGCAACAAAACCGACTTACAATATCAATTCGTCCTATTCCTCAAAATTCGGAATAAATATCATCAGTAACGATTTAAACGAATCCACTTTATACTCTACCGATTATTCAGAAAACACAAACCATATAGATGTAAGCGTTCTGCCTTCAATGAATGCGGAAACACTTCTGAACGCAGATAAAAACAATCCCGAAAGCAAAATTGTGTTCATGAGAAATATAATACTCGGCAACAATAATGAAGAAACCGGCGAATACGGATATCCTATGCTTTCATGGGAATTTTTTGCAGGCGGTAACGGCACGGAAAACAATCCTTACCTTATAAAAACCAACAGTCAGATGTATATTTTAAAATATGTCTGCACGCAGACTTCCATCGCTCAGGATTTTAATACTGCATCTTATAAAGTTATTAATAATTACCTTAATTTCGGTAAATTTTTAAACGTTGGCTATATTAATGTGCTTTTCAATTTTTCGGGTCACTTTGACGGCGATTTCAACATGTTTGATACACTATCAAATTTAGGAAACCCTATCTTTGATTCTCTGAGTGAAGGCAGCATTGTAGAAAATATAATATTTGCAAAAGGAACTATCAATATAGCTTTCGGAAATAGAACTTCTATGGAGGATAATTCAGTATCATTAATTGTGGCTAACAATTACGGCACCATTAGAAATATAATGACCAATCTTAATATAGTATTCACAAAAAAACAAACTGCAAGCGGATCGTTAATGTTCAAATCTTCCATTATATGCGTAACAAATTACGGTATTATTGAACAATGCGTAAACACAGGTAATATAACTTGCGAATATTTTGACCATGTTCCGTTTTTCGGTTTTATTTCAAATTCCAATTACGGTACAATCAAAAATTGTTACAATACCGGAAATATTGAAAACATTAAAGTTGAATCTCGTAATACAGATTATTTCCCTTTAATTGCGGGTATAACCGTTAATAATTATAAAGACGCTGTTTTGGAAAATTGTTACTTTGCAGGAAAAATCAGTTTTGCAGAAGGTACCAATAAAAATCAAATTACATTGGATCCTATATCCGTTTATTCAGACTCTGATATAATAAATTGCTATTATAACGGGTATATAACAGATTTTCAGAAATATCCGAGTTTGAATGCCGCAACATCTCTTTATGTAGACGAAATGGTGACTTTGCCCGAAAATACCAAACCTATTGGATTTGTCGATTTTGACGAAAGCATATGGTATTTCAAAGAAGGAGATGAAAGCACAAAAACTTTTTATTATCCTCAGCTTCAAGTATTCAAAAATATAGCCGAACATTCGGTAACGTTAAACAAAGCAGATTATGTCTCTTCAACAGGAAACGAAGAAGATAATTTTTCAAGATATTTTCTTGCGGGAACGGCTCTCAGAGAACCTGCGACTCCCGTTTATTCGGGTTATGATTTTGCAGGCTGGCATTTTGACGAAGAATTAACTTACAGATATTTCTTCAATACGCCCGTAGATAGCGATATTACCCTTTATGCTAAATGGAACTTAATCGCACCTGAAGTAACTCTGACTTCCAACAAAGATGATAACACGACCTATGTAAAAGAAAATCTTATAATGACTCTCGACGTTAAATCGGACGCCGTAAATGGAAGAGTTGTAAGTTATTTATGGCGCAGAACCGACGGTGTAATTTTCAGCGATAACACTTTAAGCACATTTACTGTAAACGCTCTCAATGAGGCGGCAACTTATTTTTGTTTAGTAACATTTACCGATGGAAAACAAACGGTTGTCGCTAAATCTAACGAACTTACCGTGTATGTCAATAAACTTATACCTAATGTAGATACTCCTTTGATTAACGGTGATTACAATACCAATAATGTTTTAGGAGATGTAGAACTTCCGAGCGGATGGACGTGGAACGACGACCTTAATATGAAACTTCCTGCCGGCGAAAATTATTATTATGCGACATACACTCCCCTTGACAGCAATTATGAAACTGTAACAAGACAGATAAGTTTCAATGTAAACGATATAGGAGCGCTGATACTTCTTTCTATACTTATTCCAATACTTTTGATTTTACTGATACTAGCCCTTTTATATCTTTTGTGGCTCTTATGGTTCAGAAAGTATACATTGTATTTTGTCACATGCGGAGGAGAAGAAATAAAGCCATTTAAAATAAGAGGGAACACAAAGTTCGACCTTCCAGTTCCCACAAAAAAAGGTATGGCGTTCGGCGGCTGGTACACTGACGGAAACTTCTATCAGTTATGTGATTTTGATGTAATGCCGAGAAACAATATGGTTCTCTATGCTAAATGGTATTATCCTTACGACAGTTTATATGTCGTCAAAGACTATCAAGGCGGCACAGGTCCTATTAAACTTCTTCCTCAGACAACTTCTGAGAATACAAATAACGAATTACAACAACCCGTAATGCCCGAAAAAGAGATAGCTGCCGCTATCGACGCAACGATAGTTAAGCGTAAAGAGTCGATATTTAAACGCTTTAAAAAGAAAAAATTCAGCAATGCGGAAGTTTTGAATGAATTTTCAGATGTAACAAAACAGGATAAAAAATCCAAAAAGACCAAAGCCGTTAGAATCAGCGATGCTGAAATTGCAGGAATCAAACCAGAACAAGAACCTGAAAAAGTTACTGCCGAAAGTCTTCGTCCCGCACACTTCTTTGCTGCACGCAGTATAGGAACTTCAAATAATACGGATAAGGTTCCGCACTCACCTGCCGAAAGTTCTAAAAACAGCGACAGAACTTTATCTGAAAACTTTAATTCACCTGTAAAAACAGTTGAAAACAATAAGACAGACGATAAAAAAATTGTCAGCTTTGTTTCGCCTATTAAGTCACCTATAAATTTAAATGCAAATGAAAATAAAGTTTATTTCGATAATAAAAAGTCCGATACTAACGCTGTTAATAAAGCAAGCGGAGATTTAGACTTTGCAAAAAAACTTACCGATTTGAAATCAGAAAACACTCAATCAGATACAATTAATGCAGCAAATCAATCGGTAAACGATTCTTTGAATAACAAAACGGAAAATCGTAAACCCAAACTTGTAAAAGCTAAACCCAAAAAAGCGGAAACAAGTCAGTTAAATAACGAAACAACAAAACCCATACAAAAGCCTTCTCAGAAGGAAAATGTTTTGTCGTCTCAAACAGTCAATGAAAAGCCTGTAATCGCTAAAAAATCGGTTCCCGAAATTGCCAAAGCAGAAAAGCCCGAAAACTTTAATGAAAACATTAACAAGACTAAAAAACCTGTAAAAAGCGATGTAAAGCCGATGCCTGCAAAAGAAAAATCCGATAAAATTTTATCCGACGCTAAAAATTCCGATATAGGTTCGGTTGAAAAGAAATCGGACGAGACTAAAAAAGCAGAAGTCAAAAAAGAACCGATTCTTAAAAAGGCAAAACCGAAAGTCGAGTCCAAGCCAACTGCGACAAAAGCCGAACCGGTTAAAAAGCAGATCGACACCGTTGACAACGAAAAGTCCCCTGCACCCAAAGTAAAGAAAACGGAATCAAAAGAGCTAATTTCAAAACCTGAAAAGGCGCAGAAATCAGTTGTTGAAGATGCTGTAAAGAAATCTGAAAAAACATCCTCTGCAGCAAAAAACAAACCTGCAAAAGCAGATTTGCCTGCCGAAAAGACAAAAGCAGCAAAAACTGCTGAAAAACCCGCTGCAACCAAAGCAACAAAGCAACCTGCTCAAAATAAAACCGAGAAAAAAGAAATTAAGCCTGAGGTAAATAAAGTTGCTCCGGTTGCAAGCGAAAAGAAAACCGTTTCTGAAAAACCGGTTAACGAACCTAAGGTTATAAAAGCCAAACCGAAAAAGACTTCCGAAAAAGTCGATTTAAAAACTGCTAAGCCTTTAGAAACCGCAACGGCCCAAAAACCCGCCGAAAATCCGACGGCTAAAAAGAAACCCGTAGCAACCAAACCTGCTGCAAATAAAGAAAAAGCTTCGGTTAATAAATCTGCTGTAAAATCTTCGCAAAATGCTGCGCCTGATAAGAAGAATGAAAATACCCTTATACCTGTTTCAACCTCACCTGCCAATAAAATTTTAATAAGGGATAAAAAAGGAAAAGGCTATTTAAGACCGGTTACCGAAAGAGCGGGAAAAGATAATTATATTCCTATGGACGCTTCGATTGAAAAGGTATCTACGAAAATCGAAGACCAACAAGTAAACAATCCTATGCTTATTAAAAAGAATCAACCTTCTACAACTGGTCTTTCGGTTTCTTCAAACAAAAAGTATGCAGCAGGCTCGCAGACTGTCGAAACGACAAAATACGTAACGGTTGAAACGACCGAATATTATATCGATGACGATTTCCAAGGCGATATCGAAGCTGTAAAGAGAAATATCGAAAATGCCGAAAAATCATTGAACAACAATAAAGAAAACGATAAACAGAATATTATAATGGATAAAATCGAGTTTAAAGATTAGTTAAATCGTTATCGAAAAAGAACGGCTCTGCCGTTCTTTTTTTTACGGTTTAATTATAACCGCAGTTTGGTTAAATTATCGAATGTAATTTTATTAAATATTTTTTATGAAAGTATGTTTTAATATAAAAAACACTGTTAATACAGTGTTTTATTTTATTTATTAATATTTAAATATTAAATCAATAATTAAAATTGTAATTTATCCGTTTATATGACTGTCAAAAAACTTAAGAAAATCAGCATAAACTTCTTTTTTATTTAGTTCGTTCAATATTTCATGTCTGTCGTCTTTATAGAGCTTTAAAGTTACATCGGTAAGACCGGTATCGAGATAACTGTCGTATAATTTTTTAACAGTTTTTGAAAAACTGCCGACGGGGTCCTTGTCCCCGCTTGCAATCAGAATAGGCATATCTTTTTTGATTTTTGCAAGATTTTGCGTCTTATGCATAGCTTTAAAAGATTTAAGCATAGAATTCATAAAACCTGCCGAAACATAAAAAGAACAGAATTTATCATTGTTATACTTTTCGACAACACCTTTATCCTTTGTAAGCCATGCATTTTTTAAATTTTCTCTTTTAAAAGGTTTATCGTAAGGCCCGAATGCCATATTAGCCATAAATTTACTCGGTTTCTTTTCGGCAAACAAACAAAGCACACTCGTTACAAATCTTCCCATACTGTTAAGTACAGAGCCTTTCTGATAAGCAGAACCGACTAAAATTGCGCAAGCAGCTAAATCATCGGTTTCCTGCAAATATCTTTGAAGAAGGAAAGAACCGTAACTGTGCCCTAAAACCATTAACGGAAGATTAGGATAATCTTTTTTTATTTGTTTTGAAAGTTCGATACAATCCGATAAAGTTAAATCGAAATTATCTTTTCCGACGCAACCTAAATTGTTTTCGTCGGTTTTGCCGTGTCCTCTGTGGTCGCTTGCAAATACCAAATAACCGTTTGTATTTAAAAATTTTGCGAAATCGTCGTATCTTCCGCCATATTCAACCATACCGTGAATAATCTGAACTACGCCTTTGGGACTTTTAACATTATCCCATTTATTTATATAAATTTCTTTACCGTCTTTTGCTGTCAAATAAAAACTGCTCATAACTCCCTCCGTGATTATTAATAATATTTTAAAACAAACACAAAAATTTTTCAATTAAATTTCAATTAAATACAATATATTTATTAAAAAAGTATAAAAATATACATATTCAGCATATTTATAATATAAAAACGGATATTTATGCTTTAAATATATTTTAAAATTTTGTTTTTTTAATATAGTAAATTAACATAAACAGTTAAATATAGAAACAGATATTTAAAAGTATCATAAATTTCGTTAAAGTCAAAAGGATTGAATATGAGAACGATTATTGTATGCGGGGGCGGCACTGCAGGACATGTAATGCCCATAATTGCCCTTATTCCTCAATTAAAAGAACATTTCGATAAAATATTGTTTATAGGAAGCGAAAACGGTATGGAAAAAAATATTTGCGAAAGATATTTTTTGCCATTTAAAAGCATATCGCCCGTAAAATTTTCAAGAAAAAAGATTTTTGAAAACCTGAAAATTCCCTTCAAACTGCATACGGCAATAGAACAAGCGGGTAAAATAATAGACGAAACAAAACCGGTCGCCGTATTTTCAAAAGGCGGATATGTTGCTCTTCCTACCGTAATAGCCGCAAGCCGAAGGAAAATTCCTGTAATAGCCCACGAATGCGACATGAGTTTAGGTCTTGCCAATAAAGTCAGTATGCGATATGTAAACAAGCTAATTACATCTTTTCAAGATACGCAAGCCGGGAAAAAAGGAATATTTATAGGAACTCCGATAAGAGAATCCATATTCTGCGGAAACGGTAATGCGATAAAAGAAAAATTCAATCTCGACGATAAACCAGTGCTTTTGGTGTTCGGCGGAAGCAGCGGAGCAAAAAAAATCAACGAATGTATTTCCGAATGCGCAAAAGAACTCGTAAAAGAATACAATATAATCAATATTACAGGAAACAATAAAATGATTGAAACCGATATAAAAGGCTATTATCAGATACAATTTGCCGACGATATAGAAAATTATATAAGCGCTGCCGATATGGTAATATCCCGTGCAGGAGCCTCAGCCGCACTCGAACTTCTTGCATGCGGTAAAAAGGTACTTTTTATTCCCCTGCCGAAAGGAAATTCGAGAGGAGACCAGGAACTCAATGCTGAATATTACACTAATAAAGGATACGCTTTAACTTTAAAACAGGATTTACTGAATAGTAAAAATCTTTTGAGCAGTTTAAAAAAACTGCAAAAAACAGAATTGAATAGATACGATTACGACAAAAAAATTCCCGAAAAAATTGTACGGTGTATAATTTCCGAAATTGAATAATTTTGTAACAATATCGGAAGTTTTGTTATCCCCGTTTACAACCGATTTCCGCTCGTTTATAATATTCGGCGAGGTGGAAAATTATGGAAAAAACCAAAATAAAAAAGCTCCTTAAATGGAGCATTGTTTTTCTTTCGGCAGCCATAATACTTACTTGCGCATTTTTATATAAATCTCTTATTGTTGACGCCGAAAATTTGCATCAGAACGGTAATTCAACCGAAAACAACATTGAAAAAACAGATACGCCCGTATATACTCCCCCGCTTACAACATTTCCGAAACAGCCGCAAATACTTTCAGGCGGTTATAAATTCATTCAGAACATAGGCGGCAGCGGAAACGAAAATTTAATAGAAGTATATGAAAACGAAAATTATTACGATTTGATATTTGAAAGCGACAGCAACGATTACGATGTAAAAAGCTCCGGTATAAATCTGACCAGAGTCTACAAAGACGGCCTTATAGAATATGCCCCGCTTTTTTTAAGTAACGGAAGGTATCTTTCAAGCTGTAAATTCAATAATGAAATTAATATTCTGACAGAAGAGAACGGAACCCTTGTCGTCTATAAATCCGATACTGAAAACATTCAGCCCGTCTATACCGTCAAGGCCGATTACGAAAACGCATTTCTCGTAAACTGCGACAACTCTCTTTATCTTTTTTATCAGACCGATAAATCGGTAAACGCAGTCGATTTAAGTAAAGGACTGATATTTCAAAAGGGCGTAACGGATATAAAGTCCTTTGTATTTTCAAAAGGAAACAAACTTGCATTTTTCTTGGGCTTAAACGACGGTTCGTATATGATTGAGCTTGACTCAAATTTAAATACCGTTACAGACAAACAGATAACAAAAAACGAGATAATTTACGCTGAATATAAAAATAACGGATATTATATTTTCGAAAGAGAAAACAATAATATAAATCTCATTAAAATAAATAAGGATACCGAATTCACCGTAAAATTTACCGACGCTTCCAATACGGAATTATTTATAAAAGATAACGGATTTTTTTATGTATTCGTAAATTGCGATAATCCCTACATAGGATATTATGCGCCCGACGGAAGTGAAGAAAGCCGAAATAATATTGATTTTTCGAATATAACGGATATTCGAAAAGCGGTATTTATAGATAATAAAACCTATTTTCTGAGCAGTATAAAAGACGGAGCGGGACAAATTAAAACGGCAATGCTTACCCTTTACGGCTCACTTCTTCTTAATACAAAAATTCTGACAAGTTACGGACACAGTCAAGCAGGATATTTCAGTCTGAAAGAAAATTACGCAACATTTATAATTACAAGTAATTCCTCGTATGCGGAATTCAGGCAGAATAACGGTCAAAACGATTTATTTATACTTTGTACTGTTTATTGATAAGCATTTTAATTAAAAAACTCTATTTATTCGTAAAAAAGACCTTTAAAGGTCTTTTTTAATTATATATTTAATATTTATCTTAATAAAATCAAATAATTTTTATTCTATCTATTATAACGGGTTCGACCGGAACATCTTCGTGCGGAAAATGCGGTTCGGTTTCAACCTTGGATATATCTATGGCTGTCTTTTTTGTTTCTTCGTCAAGCGCTTTTCCGAAAGCCGCATATTCGCCGTCCAAATGTTGAGCATTGTCGACGCATATAAAAAACTGACTTCCCGCACTGTCTTTAATCATTGTCCTTGCCATGGAAATTACGCCGGTTGTATGTTTTAAATTATTAGTAACTCCGTTGGATTTAAACTCCCCTTTGATTGTGGAAAGACATTTTCTTTCTTTCATATCCTTATCGAAACCGCCGCCCTGTATCATAAAACCTTCAATTACACGGTGAAATATAAGATTGTTATAAAAACCTTCTTTTGCAAGTTTTACAAAGTTTTTTACGGTTATAGGTGCAACATCGAGACATAATTCGAAATTCATTTCTCTTCCGTCTTTCAAAATAATTTTAGCTTTGGGATTTACCATAATTTTCTCCTTAAAATATAAAATCTACCGAATGAGACTTTTGAACCGTCTTTTTGACATAATCGACAACGGGCAAATGTACTTCGTGCTTTTTGTATTTTTCCATATCTTCGGCATTTTCAAATTCACAAATCAATACTACATCGAAGCTTCTATCGCTATTCAGAAAATCGGCGCCCGAAGTTATGCTTTTCAGATAGGGAATCTTTCCTTTCATTGAAAGAAAAACATTAACGAGTTCTTCCTTTGCTTTTTCACTGCTTTCATTAAGCTTGTACATTACAACATGTTTAACCATAATTTATCATTTTCCTTTTTTCTTGTTCTTTTTATTCGCTGTAATAATTTTATCGATTTTTTCGTTTATTTCCTTTTCCATTTTATCCATTTTTTCTTCTTTTTCTTTTTCCTCGAGAATTTTTGCTTCCTCTATTTCTTTTATGGAACGGGCTTTTTGTTCAAGAAATACACGGTTATTTTCTATAATATCGTCGGTATAATAACGGCCTGTATTTTGTTCGATATAAGCCGTCGCACCCTGCATAAGTTTTTCGTTATCGTTTTTGAGGGTGTCTAAAATCAAATCGATAAGTTCGCTTATTTTACTGCCGTCGAGCGCAAAACCTTTTTGAACGGCATAAGCGAGATTTTTCTTTTGTAAATTGCCGTAAGGCGCAGTAAGAATAATCGGTTTTTTTGCCATCATGGCTTTTATCATAATAGAGGTTTCCGGGGGACAAACAACGATATCTGAAATATTAAGCATATCGAATTCGCTCATTTTACTGCAAATAACAACGCTTTCCGCACCTTTATTCTTGGCTACGGTTTTAAAAAATATTTCAAGAGAAAGATTTTCCGAAGTTTCCGCAATAAGATTAAATGAGTTTGTGTACTCTACGATTGCATTAAAAATCTTTTTCATTAAAGGATTACCGTAAGCGCCGCAGTTTAGATAGACGGTTTTGTGTCCGTTTTCGAATTTAATTTGTTCTTCTTCCTCGTCCTTTATACCTTTTTCGCACTCGGGACTGACACAAACCGGAACAACGAAAATTTTATCGGATGAGAAGCCTAACTCGATAAGAGAATTTTTCACTTCTTCGTTTTCCACAAAATATATATCGTTTGCAAAATCCACAAGCTCTGCTTTAAGCGTAAATTCCGCAATAACGGTAACTATGCTTATTTTATCGTCTTTTAAGCGGTATTTTTCTTTTAAAGCAAGGTTTCTTGTAGCCTTTGAAAAACAGATTATGATATCGGGCGCATGACGCAAAATAATATTTCTTATTCTGTTCCCCGAATCGCTTTTTACGGTTTTATCGCTGTATTTTTCGATAAGTTTTTCTTTTTTCTTTTCGTTATTTTTAAGTCTTTTTTTAAAATTCTTATCACGGTAAGCCATATAACTGCGAGCAATATAATTAAAATTTCTTATTAAAGAATTTTTAATTCTGTTTTTCAACTGCAAGGTCATCATAGGGCTGTAAATTTTTTCGTTGAAAATGAGAACTTCGTTATCTTCGTTTTCCAGAAGACGCTTATACATGGTCAGAGCGCACTCAGCATATCTATCGTTTTCATAAAGTATAACAATAGTTTTTTTAGCCATTGGTTTTAACCCCTCCCGTTCTCAGAATATCCAAAGTTTCGAGTTCGTACGGACAATCTATATATAAATGTTGCTGTACGTTTTTGGCATCTTCTATTTTGTTTCCGTTTATATCGGTCATATTTTTTACTTTGAATTTGGTATTGCATTCGACATTAGGCGAAATTATCTCTAATTCGTCTCCTTCCTTAAATCTGTTTCTTTGCTCTATCAATATTCTGTTTCCTTCTCGTTTCAGAACGGACGCTGCGAACTTGCATTCTTTGCCGTTTTCATACGGATTTTCGGTTAAAATCTGTTTATCGAAAAAGAGTCCCGTCGTAAAACCTCTGTTCGAAGTTTTAAACAGCTCCGAATACAAATTATCGTCTTTAAAATCTTTTCCGTTTTCCATAAGGTCAACGGCTTTTCTGTAAGCGTTCGTACATGTGGCAAGATAATATTCCGATTTCATTCTGCCTTCGATTTTAAAAGACTCTGCGCCTGCATCTTTAAGTTTGTCGAGATACATAAACATATTAAGGTCTCTTCCGTTCAGAACATAACTTCCCCTGCTGTCTTCTTCGAGAGTCAAAGCGTCTTTTTCACAGTAACCGGAAGGAATAAATTCCCATCTGCAAGGCTGAGCGCAGTCGCCTTTATTAGAACTTCTTCCCGTTAAAAAATTGCTTAAAAGGCATCTTCCGCTGTAAGAAATACACATTGCACCGTGTATAAATACTTCGAGCATAATTTTGTCGTCTAAAAAATCCCTTATCTGTCTTAAATCTTTAAGCCTTACTTCACGGGCAAGGATTATGCGTTCTGCACCGAGTTCGGCATAAGCCTTTGCCGCATATTTATTTGTCACGTTCGCCTGTGTACTTATATGTATTTTCAAACGGGAATTTTTCTTTATATAATCGAATATTCCCATATCGGAAACGATAACTGCGTCCACATTGCTTTTTTCAAGAATGTTTAAATAGTCTTTAAGTTTTTCGAAATCTGCGTTATGCGCAAAAATATTCACCGTAACATAACATTTTTTTCCGATACCGTGAGCAAAATCGCAGCCCTGTCTGATTTCGTCAAAAGTGAAATTATCCGCCCTTGCCCTGAGTCCGAAATTTTCCCCGGCAAAATAAACTGCGTCGGCTCCGAAATGGAAAGCTGTTTTAAGTTTTAAAAAATTTCCCGCAGGACAGAGAAGTTCAATCATTTATATCTCCCGAAAGTTTTACCGCAACCGCACAGCCGTCGCCGCCGCCGTAAAACTCAGTTTTCAGTCTTTTGTCTGATTTTAAAATATCGATAAAACGGTTTATATTTCTCGATATGCTTCTGTGTTTTGCACCTATCTTGCCTTCCTTCACTTCCGAATGTTTTACATCGTCGCAAAACAGTATTCCGCCGTCTTTAAGCAATCTAAGCGAGTTTTCCAAAAGCAAAGGATAACAGCTTTTAGGCCCGTCGAGAAGTATGAAATCGTAACTTCCTTCCGCCAAAGGAAGAATGTTTTTTACATCGCCGCTGAAAAAAACCGTTCTTTCGATAAGTCCTAATTTTTCAAGGTTTTTTTTAGCTTCTTTTGTTCTCTCTTCGTCTATCTCTATTGTATACACCTTTGCTTCGCTGTTAATCAGAATATGCGCAGTACTGTACCCTATTGCTGTTCCTATTTCGAGAACCTCTTTAGGATTGGTTTCTTTTACCTTTTTAATCAGAACGGAAAGACTTTCCTTCTTCATTATAGGTATAAAATTTTCTTCTGCATATACTTCCATTTGAGAAAGTACTGCTTTCTGTTCATTACTATACATTTATTATTATAGGCAAAATCATAGGTCTTTGAAGGGTATTGTTTAAAAGCCATTTTCTTACGTCTTTTCGTATATCGGCTTTTAATTGCTGATTGTTTTCTTCTCCCGTATAATCTGAACTCAAAAATGTTTCGATAACGATATCTTTTAACTGTTCGGTACTCTTTTCGAGAGCGTGAATTCCTCTTGTTATTATATCTGGTTCGCCTATCATTCTGTTGTCTTTCGAAGATACCTTAATTATCGTAATCAGAAATCCGTTTTCGCCTAAATTCAATCTGTCTTTAATAACAGAACTGTCAGCGTCGCCTATAACATACCCGTCAACGAACATATTCCCTGCTTCCACAATTTTTTCTATTGCTATTCCGTTCTTTTTAACATTTACACATGCGCCTATGCACGGAATAAGTATATTCGCCTGTCTTATACCTAAACTTTCGGCAAGTTCCGCCTGCTGTTTCAAGTGGCGGTATTCGCCGTGGACGGGGATAAGAAAACGAGGCTTTACAAGAGAAAGCATAAGTTTGATTTCTTCTTTGCAAGCGTGTCCCGAAACATGGACTTCTTCAAGCGCTCCGTAAACTACGCTTGCTCCTTTTTTATATAAGTTGTTTATTACATTGTAAATGAGTCTTTCGTTTCCGGGAATCGGGGAAGCCGACACTATTACGGTATCCATAGGTCCTACGGTAATTTTACTGTTGGTTTCTCCGGACGCCATTCTTGCAAGAGCGCTCATAGGTTCGCCTTGCGCACCCGTACTTATTATGACGACACGCTCGGGCGGAAGTTTCGAAACTTTATCTATATCCACTATATCTTCGGCTTTATAATGCAATTCGCCTATTTTAGTAGCCATTTCGAGAGAATTCAACATACTTCTTCCGTTAAATGCAATTTTACGTCCGTATTTGTCCGCCAAATCGAGTATTTGCTGCAATCTGTGGATATTGGAAGAAAAAGTCGCTATTATTATTCTCTTCCCTATATTTTGGGAAAATAATTTATCGAAAGATTTTCCCACCGTAGTTTCGCTCATAGTGTACCCTTCTCTTTCAACATTGGTACTTTCGCTGAGCATTAACAGAACTCCTTTTTTACCGATTTCAGCAATTCTTGCAAGATTTGTCATCTTTCCGTCAATCGGAGTATAATCGATTTTATAATCGCCCGTATGAAAAATTATTCCCGAAGGGGTGTTTATCGAAAGCGCAAAAGCCCCTGAAATGGAATGGGATACCTTTATGAATTCGACATTGAAGCAGCCGATATTGACCGTATCGCCGTCGTTTACGCAAACGCTTTTGACCTTTTTGATTTTGTATTCTTCAGTCTTGTGTTCTAAAAAAGCAAGAGTAAGTTTCGACCCGTAAACGGGAACCGTACTGCCTAACTCTTTCAAAAGAAAAGGCATACTTCCTATATGGTCCTCGTGACCGTGCGTTAAAACTATTCCTTTTATTTTATGTTTGTTTTCGATAATATAACTTATATCGGGAATAAGCAAATCCACTCCCGGCATATCTTCTGGCGGAAAAGAACTTCCGCAATCCACAATAATAATATGGTCGCCGTATTCGATAGCCGTCATATTCTTCCCTATCTCGCCGACGCCCCCTAAAAAATATAATCTTAATGACTTGTTCAACATAACCTCCGAAAAAAATATTTATAAAAGCGTCTAAAACGCTGAACTTCACATTAAAGCGGAAATAATACAATAAAAGCATTTCCGTAATAATTATTATATAATATTAATTATTTTAAATCAAGTCAATGTATTATAAATTATTGTCATAAAACGGCATCGGAAACGGTATTTTGAAAATAATAAAAATTTAACGGCAAATTTAAAAATTAAATCTTTGCTTATGCTATAAAAAAAGACTCTTTAAAGAGCCTTTTTATCATTAAATCTCGACTGAAAATTTTTCGGGATTTTCGGCAACCATTCCGTTGGTTTTATAGTAAGACGATAATGTTCCTATATCCGACCAGAAGCTATCGGTTTCGAATGAATATATCCCCCCTATAAGAGACGGAAGAAGCTGCTTGCCGAAATCGTAAAATCCCTGCGGTATATAATCGAGAACCTTTTTGTCGCATATATAAATTCCCGTATTGATAAGATTGCTTTCTGCATTTTCGGGTTTTTCTTTAAATTCGGTAATAAGCCCTTGGCTATCGGTTTTAATTACCCCGAAACCGAACGGGTCGTCTACCCTTTTTGAAATAACCGTCAGAAGTCCGCCCTTCTTTTTGTGATACGCTATAGCACTTTTTAAATCTATATTCGTAAAAGCGTCTCCGCTTATAACGACAAAGGTTCCGTCAATAAATTCTTCTGCGTTTTTAATGCTTCCCGCTGTTCCCAAAGGAAGGTCTTCGATAAAATAATTAATATTTACTCCGAAATCGCTTCCGTCTCTGAAATAATTTATTATCTTCTGCGGTTTATAATTCAATGTCATCGCAATATCTTTAATGCCGGCACTTTTCAATAAATTTACGATATAATACAAAACCGGTCTGTCAATTATCGGAACCATAGGCTTTGGAATATCGTTAGTCAGAGGTCTTAATCTGCTTCCTATTCCTCCTGCCATTATAACACCTTTCATATTTCTCACCTCGCAAATAGAATGAGCAAAAAAAATAAAAATATGTATAAATACTTTATATACCGTTTAATTTACCGTAGTATTTCCTTGCGAAAATTTAAAAAAAGTTGTATTATGTTTATATTCTAAATAAACGACTTAATTTTATTTTAACTTGTTTAAAAAAAGGAGATTTCTATGAGAGTTTATAATTTTTCCGCAGGTCCTTCAATGCTTCCGCTCGAAGTTTTGGAGCAGGTAAAAAAAGATTTTACTGATTATAACGGTACCGGTATGAGCGTATGCGAAATGAGTCACCGCAGTAAACCCTACGAGGAAATTCATAACACATCGATTTCCCTTTTGAGAGAACTTATGGGTATTTCCGACGACTACTATGTACTGTATCTGCAAGGCGGTGCAACCTTACAGTTTGAAGCGGTTCCCCTTAACCTTCTTAAAAAAGGTAAAGCCGATTATATTGTTACGGGTAACTTCGCAAACAACGCTTTCAAGGTTGCAAAAAAATACGGCGATATAGTATGTGCGGCAAGTTCTGAGGATAAAACTTACACATATATTCCTAAAAACGTAAAAGTAAGAGAAGATATTGATTATCTTCATATCACTTCGAACAACACTATTTTCGGAACACAGTATAACGAACTTCCGAAAAGCAAGGCTCCTATCGTATGCGATATGAGTTCTAACATATTGGGTAAAAGGTATAATGTAAACGATTTCGGTCTAATTTACGCCGGTGCGCAGAAAAATATCTCCGCATCGGGACTTACCGTAGTTATAGTTAAAAAAGACCTTGTAGACAGCGGTGCAACGGAAGCTTGCCCGAACTTTTTAAAATATTCCACGCAAGCAAATGCAAACAGCCTTTATAACACCCCTACTACTTTCAGTATTTATGTTTCAATGCTTGTATTTAAATGGCTTAAAAATCTCGGCGGCGTCGACGCTATGGAAAAGATTAATATCGAAAAGGCAAAAATGCTTTACGACTTTATCGATAATTCCAAACTTTATAAAAATAATGTTGCAAAGGAAGACCGCTCGATAATGAATGTTCCGTTCGTCACGGGAGACGAAAATCTCGACGCTAAATTCATAAAAGAAGCAGCCGCTGCAGGTCTCGTTTCAATTAAAGGACACAGACTCGTTGGCGGAATGCGTGCAAGCATTTACAACGCTATGCCTATTGAAGGCATAAAAGCTCTTATTGAATTTATGAAAAAATTCGAAAAAGAGAATATATAACAAATAACTATTAAGGAGCAGATAATGTTTAATATACTCAAACTGAATGAAATAAGCAATAAAATCGATAAGGTTTTCGATTCTAATTATAAAGTCACAAAAGACGCCGAAAATCCCGAAGGTATACTTTTAAGAAGTTTTTCAATGCACGAATATGCCGTTAAAGACAAACTTCTTGCTGTTGCAAGATGCGGCGCAGGGGTAAATAATATACCTATCCCCGACTATTCGGAAAAGGCCATTGTTGTATTCAATACCCCGGGGGCAAACGCTAACGCAGTTAAAGAACTCGTTCTCTGCTCTCTTATCCTGTCTTCGAGAAACATTGTCTCTGCTGTTGAATGGGTAAATACTTTAAAAGGTACTCCCGATATTCCAAAGCAGGTCGAAAGCGGGAAAAAGGCTTTTATAGGACCTGAAATCAAAGGCAAAACCTTGGGTATAATAGGACTCGGAGCAATAGGCTCTTTGATTGCAAATTCGGCTGTCGCACTCGATATGAATGTCTTGGGATTTGACCCTTTCCTGAGCGTAGACGTCGCTTGGAAACTTTCTTCCGAAGTTCAGAACGCTAAATCTTTGCAAAAAATATTAACCGAAAGCGATTACATTACTATTCATGTTCCCTACAACAAAGATACAAAAGGCACTATCAACAAAGAGGCTGTTTCCAAAATGAAAAACGGAGTTACCATAATTAACTGCGCAAGAGGCGAACTCGTCGACAACGACGCCGTTATAGAAGGACTCAAATCGGGTAAAATTGCAAAGTATGTAACAGACTTCCCTTGCGAAGAACTTGTCGGAGTTAAAAACGTTATTACTATTCCTCACCTCGGCGCTTCCACTCCCGAAGCCGAAGACAACTGCGCCGTTATGGCGGCAAAACAATTAAAAGACTTTTTGGAAAACGGAAATATAGTCAACAGCGTCAACTTCCCGACAACCGTTTCCCCGAGAGCAGGAGTTCAGAGAATGACGGTCGTTCATAAAAACGTACCGGGAATTATCGCAAAAGCAACAACGATACTTTCCAATCACAAAATAAATATAGCAAATATCCTATGCACCAGCAGAGGCGAACTTGCCTATATGATTATAGACGTAGACAGTAAAATCCCGAAAGATATCGAAAAGGAATTTTACAGTCAAGAAGGTATAATGAAAATCAGAATACTGTAATTTTAAATTAAATCGGAGGTAGAACTATGGTAGATGTCAATGTAACAAACGGAACATTAGAGCAAAATGAAATCAACGCTTATGTTGATTATGTAAAAAGCAAAAATGTAGGTAAAGAACTTGTTTACCTTAATATCAAAGTGGACGGCGACTTTGTTGAACTCGAATATAAAACAGAGTCTATCCCCTTCGAAAGAATCAGAAGAATTACCGGATATCTTGTTGGCACTACAGACAGATGGAATAACGCAAAAAGAGCGGAAGAAAGAGACCGTGTAAAACACGATTTATCCGCTCAATAAAGTTTAAATTAACCCGATAAATCATTTAAAATCCATTAATAAAAGCGGACAAACGTCCGCTTTTTTATATTGTAATAAATTAATAACTTTCTCTAACTTTTGTGTTTTCTCCAAATTTTCAATCAAGCTATAAACAAATATTTTGTAATTAACGCTACCGCAATACTTAATACTATCGGAATAAAAAATGTATTTATTATATAAAGGGTTTTTTTCCTTTCAGAAGATGCTTTATTTCTGCCGAACTGAAATTCTATAACAGGACAGGATTTTAAAAGCAGAGTATAAAATTTCGCAGATATTAGAGCCGTAATACAGGCGGTAAGAATGTAAACGCTTAAATTATTGTTTTGACTTATTAAATAAATTATAATAGGAACAAGAACAAAGGACCATAAAAAAATCAGAAAATAAACAATACTTTCAAGATATGAATTTTTATGAATTTTATAAATGCCGAGTTGTTTTTTTGTAGTATTTTTCCAATCTTCTATTTCTTTTAAAAACGAATTGAATTTATCCTTATCGTCGTGTCTTAAATTTATTGTGTTTTTGTATCGGTTAAAATCTATATGTATTAAGGAAAATTTTTCGCTCGACGAAAAGGATATTATCTCTCTGCCGCTGTTATAATACGATTTCACTTCTTCGACTCCCACACCGCTTTCACGGTATCCGTCGCTGAAAGCAACATCGAAATCGTGTTTTTTCTCGTCTATCTTTTCTGCTATTTTAGAAAGTTGCATAAGATTTTCAAAGTTCAGTATTCTTCCGTCTAAATCAATCACCTGATGATACATAACGTATCTTTCTCCTTTGTACTCGATTTAATCGTTATAAATATAAATATATTTTAACTTAAAAATTATTTCTGTGTCAATGCGGTTTTTATTTTATTAAGCAAGAGGTACGATTAAAAAACTTACTTAAAATGAGTTATGTTTATTTTACACTTTTTTTAATATAACAATTTTTTTATTCTACACCCTTTAATTCATTTTTTCATAAACTATAATAAAATGAAAAATTTTTGGAACGCCGTTAAAAATATAATCGGATTGAACGATATATGGCTTGCGGTATTTTTTATAATACTGCTTGTTAATCTCGTTTTATGTATGGTTTTCCCTTTACCCGAAAACGATATGAAAACAGGTCTCGACATAGTTACAAGAACAGCCATAGCAACCCTTTCTGGCTATTTTATAAGTAAAAATTTTATAGAAAAAAAACCTTTAACGCTTAAAGATAAAGAAAAGCAAACACGACACGCTTTTCAATCTACAATAATAGCATTAATAGGTCTTTTTTCTATTTCACTTATTATTTCCGTACGTTTCGACGAAAGCATTAATTTCTCACCCACTACACTGTCACAGGTAAGAGATTTATTTCTCGTTTCAATAGCTTTTTTAATGGGTACGGCAAAAGAATAACAAATTGATTATTTAATTAAATTTTATTAAAAATCACTTTCATTATTATGATAAATTATAATAAAATTTTATATCTTATTTTATAGTTACTTTATTTTTGCAAGTAATTCGTCTACCGTATACACTTGAGCGCCGTAAACCGATTTAAGGTAATCTATTCCTATATTATAATCTTGTTCGGTAAAACTGTCCGTTGCGTCTGAGGCCACTATTACATTATATCCTAAGCAGTATGCGTCGGCAGAAGTGTGTCTTACGCACATATGGGTATGAAGTCCCGTCATTACTACATTTTCGATACCTAATTCTTTAAGTAATAATTCAAGGTCGGTTCTGAAAAATCCACTGTATCTTCTCTTCGGTACGACATAGTCTTTATCGCAAAGTTTAAGTTCGGGAATAACTTCCGCTCCCTTCGTCCCTGCAATAGCATGGTCGCCCCAAAGTTTCAATTCATGGTCAATACCTTTAATATGCGCATCGTTACAGAAAATGACGGCTACGCCTTTTTTTCTTGCTCCGTCAAGCAGTCTTGCGACATTGGGAACAATGGCAAGTCCTCTGTCACATTTCAATGCGCCGGTTACAAAATCGTTTAACATGTCAACAACTAAAATAGCAGTTTTTTTCGCTTCCATAATATTTCTCCGTTAGTTTTTTTTAATATACTATTTTTATGGCTAAAAGTCAATTATTTAATCCTTATTCTCATATTAATATGAATATTATTTAAGTATAAATTGCAAAATAAAATTTGATTCAGATTATTAAAAAATTGACAATTTTAATATTTTGAATATTAGCATATAAAAAATCGGACAGTTTTGACCGATTTTTTATATGCTTTTAACATGGCATTTTTACCGAAATATATTTATTACAACCTTATAATTCTATTCAATTAAACAAAATTTTCATATCAGGATTGTAAATTCTTATTTGCGCTTTTTATTTTAGCTTTTATTGAAAAATAAATTATCAGCCAAACTAATAAATATCCTGCCACATACGCTGCTGTAAAAATGAGTACAGTAATCCAATTCGAGGCCAACCACCCATTCAAAAGATAAATTGCAATATAATCCAGATATAAAACTCCCGAATGAATAACTGTCGCCCATAACATAGGCAATTTTTCAATTTCATAGACAACGCTTGTTCCTGCTGCAATAAAAGCAAGTATTACGCTTGTAAAAATTCCTAAAACAATTTTTTGCCATATTTCATAATTTAAAGTTCCTATTGAACCTAATATCAGTATAATAATGGCATAAATTATAGGCCCTAAAACCGAAAAAAGCGCACCTCTTTTAAAAAATATTTTAACATAATCGTTCATTTTTAATCCTCCTTTTTATTTCCGCAAAACATCTCCTTGATACATATTCTTTATAACCGCTTTTAAATATCGCATCCACCGCCCCGCTGAAAGATAAAGTAAATTTAGAAAGTGCATTTTTATTTGCAATCGACGATTTGTTAATTGTTATAAAATTTTTCGGTAATTCTTCTTTAATTTCATAAAGTCTTTTATTAACAAAAAACCGTTTGTTTTCATTATCTATTGCATAAAGCTTCCCGTCTATAACCGAAAAACATTCGATATCTTCTATCGGTAAATTAACAATTTCATTTTCATAATATACTTGCAATAAATCTATTCCATTATATTGCATTACTAAATTTTCAATTTTTGATGTAAATGCTGATTCTTTTTTTGATAATAATGTAAGAGATTCTTCTTTGCTTTTATCAATTATCAGTTCAAATTTCATCTCGATTTTTCCTCCTTAAAATAATTATAGATTACAAAAAAAGTATTTACAATATATTAAACTTAATCGGTATTTTTTCGGCTGTAATCGGTATAAATACCTGATTATTTTATATTTTATTGAAATACAAATATCAGTTTTTATCAGAATTTTATTAATTTCGCATATTATTTTTTACAAACTTTTTAATACAAATTTTTTAAAGAGTAAAATCAAAAAAGCAAGAATTATCTTGCTTTTTTTGGAGCTACTGGCCGGACTTGAACCGGCGACCTGCTGATTACGAATCAGCTGCTCTACCGACTGAGCCACAGTAGCAAATTTCCTTTTTTAAAGGAAAATATTTAAACATATCTGATTTATATTGCCGTTTAAGTTTTAACTGTTTCAGCCTGAAATTAATTATATCGGAATTATCGAATCCATTGAATTTAAAACTTAAAAGCGGCAATAAAGATATTAATATATTAGTTTACCGTTGTCAAGTTTTTTAATCTTAAAAATCTGCGCTTTTACAAGTTCTTGCAAAAGGCAATACGTCTCTTATATTCGAAATACCCGTTAAATACATAATAAGTCTTTCAAACCCTAAGCCGAAGCCTGCGTGCTTTACACCACCGTATTTTCTGAGGTCTAAATACCAATAGTAATCTTTTTCGTCGAGATTTAGTTCCTTCATTCTTTTAACGAGTTTGTCGTACCTTTCTTCTCTCTGACTTCCGCCAATAAGTTCACCTACCCCGGGAACCAATAAGTCCATAGCGGCAACTGTTTTATCATCGTCGTTCATACGCATATAAAAGGCTTTGATTTCCTTAGGATAATCGGTAACGAAGACGGGGCATTTGTAAATCTGTTCGGTTAAATACCTTTCGTGTTCGGTCTGCAAATCGCTGCCCCAATCTACTTTGTAAGCAAAGTTATCGTTGTGTTTTTTTAATATTTCAACGGCTTTACTGTAAGTTATATGAACAAAATCGGACGACAGCAAGTCGGTAAGCCTCTGTTTGAGTCCTTTATCGACGAAAGAGTCGAAAAATTCGATTTCTTCCCCGCATTTATCCATAACTTCTTTAATCACATATTTAAGCATATCGCTTGCAAGGTTCATATCGTCTTTTAAATCGGCAAAAGCTATTTCCGGCTCTATCATCCAGAACTCGGCAGCGTGCCTTGGCGTAAAGCTTTTTTCAGACCTGAAAGTAGGTCCGAAAGTATAGACATTTGAAAAGGCAAGAGCAAAACATTCCGCCTCCAACTGACCTGAAACGGTAAGGCTTGTTTTTTTGCCGAAAAAGTCTTCCGAATAATCAACTTCTTTATTATCGTTCAATGGAATATTTTTCAAATCCAAAGTTGTTATCTGAAACATTTCCCCTGCTCCCTCGCAGTCGCTAGCGGTAATAATAGGAGTGTGGACATATACGAAATTTCTTCCTGCAAAGAAGGAATGGATTGCCTGAGCCGCAACTGAACGGACTTTGAATACCGCAGAAAAAGTATTGGTTCTCGGTCTCAAATGAGCGATTTCCCTGAGATATTCTAAACTATGTCTTTTCTTTTGCAAGGGATAATCGGGGTCGGACTCTGCCTCTACCGTAATTTTTTCCGCCCTTATTTCATAAGGCTGTTTATTCTCGGGAGTAAGAACGAGTTTACCGACAACGGATATACCTGCTCCGCTGTTGAGTTTTACTATATCGTCGAAATTTTTCAATTTATTATCGAAGAATATCTGAGTGGATTTGAAAGCCGTACCGTCGTTAAGTTCTATAAAACCGAAAACCTTAGAATCTCTTACCGTCCTTACCCAACCGCTGACCGTAACTTTTTTATCGCTGAAATTATTTACATTTTTTCTTAAATCTGCAAGAGTCAATCTGTCCATAACAATTCCTTAAAAATTTGATAATGATAATTATAACACACTATTAATTTTATAACAAGTATTCACCGTAAAAGATAAATTATAATTTTAACCGATAATTAATTTTAATGAAAAATAGGCTGAAAAAAGGTTAAAATATGAATATAAAAAATCGCAATTTTACAATTGCAAAGAGACGGCAAAAAACAATTAAATCTGAAATAAATACGAGTTAAATAATAAAGCAACTAAGATTTACCTAACTCAATTGACTACTTTATTAAAATATTTTATACTTAATAAAAGGTGACTTATGAAGAAAATAATATTATTTGACACTACGCTTAGAGACGGCGAACAAGCGCCGGGATACTCGATGCAAACAGAAGAAAAAACAGAGATAGCAACGGCTCTCGAAAAACTCGGAATAGATATAATCGAAGGCGGATTTGCCGCAAGTTCCGAAGGCGATTTGAATGCAATAAAAAGGATATGCGAAACTGTTAGGAACAGTGAGATTGCAAGTCTTGCAAGGGCTTCCGAAAGCGATATCGACGCTGCCGCAAAAGCTCTTAAAGACGCCGTTTCGTCGAGAATACACATTTTCCTTGCGACGAGCGAAATTCATATGAAATACAAACTGAAAATGAGCGAAAGCGATGTTCTGGACAGAATAGAAAAAAGCGTCAAATATGCTTGCGGAAAATGCGCGAATGTACAGTTTTCGGCGGAAGACGCATTTCGTTCCGACAGAAAGTTTTTGAAAAAGGCTCTTGAAACTGCCATAAAGGCGGGCGCAACGACTGTAAATATTGCGGATACCGTGGGTTACGCAACGCCCGAAGAGGTAAAATCTCTTATAACCTATCTTAACGTAATGAATAACAGAGAAAAGGTAAAACTCGGTATACACTGTCACAACGACCTTGGTATGGCGACGGCAAACAGCATATCGGCGATAGAAGCCGGTGCGGAACACATAGAAGGAACGATAAACGGTATCGGCGAAAGAAGCGGAAACGCAGCGCTCGAAGAAATTATTATGGCATTAAAAATCCGTGCGGATATAGTTAAAGCCGAAACAAACACAGACACAAAACTTATATATAAAACCTGTAAGCTTGTAAGTAATATTACAGGTAGCAGACTTCCGTTAAACAAACCTATTGTGGGAGCAAACGCTTTCAAACACGAATCGGGAATACATCAGCACGGAGTACTATCCGCCCCTATTACCTATGAAATTTTCTCACCCGAAGATATAGGAATGAAAAGGAGCGAAATAATTCTCGGAAAGCACAGCGGTAAACACGCATTTCAAAGTCAACTTGAAGAAATGGGATACACCGTAACGCCGGAAGAGATAAACAATTATTTTGAAAAATTCAAAGCCCTTGCCGACAAGAAGAAATTTGTTTCGGGAAAAGACATCGAAGCTATAATTCATAATAATACAGCCGATTTGAAAATGAACAAGTATTCCCTTAAATCCTTCGTAATTCAGTCGCACTCTCAAGGAGCGTACGCAAATGTAATACTTTTGAAAAACAACGATTTTATTAACGAATACGCTTCGGGATTAGGCGGCGTAGACGCATCGTTTACGGCAATAAACAAAATAATAGGTAAAAATCTTAAACTATTAAGTTACAGTCTTAATGCGGTAACGGAAGGCGAAGACGCACTCGGGGAAGCTTTGGTAAAACTTTCGGACGGCGAAAACACGGTGAACGGAAGAGGAGTATCGACAGATATACTCGAAGCTTCTATCCTTGCCTATATAGACGGAGTAAATAAGTTAGGTTTATGATAAATCGAAACATAATTTTTTTAAAATCTATTGAAAATTAAACAAAAAAGCCGTTACCTAAGGTAACGGCTTTTAAATAATCATAAATAAATTACTTTTGTCTTTGTTCTATATAATCTACTACGTCTTTAACCTTTTTAAGTCCTAACGCAGCGTCGTCTTCAACCGTGATATTATATTTTTCCTCGATATTCATAATCAAATCGACTAAATCGAGAGAATCGGCACCGAGTTCCTCAATGATATCGGTATCGAGAGTAATTTTATCCTTATCTGTTTTAAACTGTGTAGAGAGTAAATCTCTGATATATTCGAAGACCATAAATATCCCCCTTTGTAATTAAGAAAATTATATCATTATAAATATATTATGTCAAATATTTATTAAATAAAACAAAAAGCGCACTTTTTATCGTCGCTGTAAATTGCCATACTGTACCCTTCTATAAAAGTATAAAGCCTGGATTTATTGTAATTATTGTTTGTGCCCGTTTTTGTAAGTCCCTCACCCGTAAATTTGAGGTAAGCCTCGTTTTTTACCCAAAGTTCGAAAAATTCATTCAAAGAAGAAATTTCGGTATTTTTAAAAAATCTTGAAACAATTCTTTTAAAATTTATATCTCTGTGTTTTTCGATATCGATACCCACCTTTTTAGAAGAAATCGCCACGACCTTATAGTCTCCGCTGTGCGAAATGGAGATATACCCTTCATTCAACAAAGGCCTGCCGAAGCCGTCTTTTGTAAGCACAAGGTCTTTATCGGATTCGGTAAGCCTTTTATGAATATCGAATATTTTTTCGTTATCGGTATTTCTATCCGTAATATAAACAAACATCAGCGTGAGTAGACATAATTCTGCCAAGCGATAGCGCTGTAATCGATTGATTTCCAAGCGTCGAAAGTAAGGCGGTACACCCAATTACCCTGAGGTTTTCCCGGAACATTCATACGGGTATCGTTGCCGTAAACGAGAATATCCTGAACGGGGAAAACTACCGTACGGGCGTTCGAGGCAATTAAATAGGTTATCATTTGTTTAACCGTTTCGGTATCGTTCTTATCGGTAATTCTGCAATAATTGTAAACATACAGTTTTTTATCTTCGGGCGCATTCTGTAAAAAGCCCAAAGTAGTCATATTGTCGTGCGTTGCAGTGTATGCCACGCAGTTCTGAGTGTAGTTATGAGGAAGGTGTTCGTTGTTTGCACTGTCGAAAGCAAATCCTAATACACGGGTTTGAGCAAATCCGCTGTCTTGACAAAGTTTAAGAGCCTTTTTATCTATTGTTCCGAGGTCTTCTGCAATAAATTCCGCTCTTTTGAATTTATCTTTGAGAATATTTATAAATTTCATTCCCGGTCCGTTATACCATTTTCCGCCTTTTGCGGATTTTGCGCCGTACTTAACGGCATAGAAACTTGAAAAGCCTCTGAAATGGTCTAAACGAAGTGCGTCGTACCTTCTCAAAGCAAGAGTGATACGCTGTCTGAAATAGCGGAAATTATTTTTTTCCATTGCTGCAAAATCATATACCGGGTTATTCCAAAGCT
This sequence comes from uncultured Eubacteriales bacterium, assembly GCA_949296455.1. GTDB lineage: Bacteria > Bacillota > Clostridia > Christensenellales > CALVMC01 > CALVMC01. The sequence goes on along the minus strand of CASFOZ010000004.1, from coordinate 91,769 downwards.
GACCGTCTTTACAGAAAGCATCCGGGGGAACTGCCGAAACGAGTTTGGGTTTTTTGTCCTTGTCGAGCATAAAGTCTTTACTGAAATACCAGACATCGACGCTGTCGTAATCGACATAGAAAGGCATATCCCCTATAATTTTAATACCTTCCGAATTGATTTTCTTTTTAATCTCTCTGTACTGTTTTGCAAAAATAAACTGTTCGAAAACGAAATAATAGAAAAGGTCTGAATTTTCTTTTTTAAATTTTCTTAAAGCGTACTGCTTTCTGTCTCTTAATCCTTTATCCCATTCATACCACGCTTTACCGTCGAATACCTTTTTAGCAGTCATAAAAAGAGCGTAATTGTTAAGCCAGCTTTTTCCTCTTACGAAATTAGCAAGCTTCTGCTTTAATTCGGCTTTTTTGTTATCGTAGCATATTCTGAGAATTTGAGATTTTTCCCTTTCGGCTTCATCGTAATTTACAAGATAACCGTCGTCCGAAAAGGTAAATTTTTTAATTTCGTCATAGGTTATATAACCGTCTCTTGCAAGTTTATAAGGGTCAATGTAAAGGGGATTTCCCGCAAAGGAACTCACACCGCTATAAGGCGAATTGCCTTTGCCTGTAATTGTTACAGGCAAAGTCTGCCACCTTTTTATACCCATTTTTTTAAGACCGCTTATAATTTCGTCTATTGCCTTGTCGTTGAAATCGCCTATGGCAAAGTCGGACGGTAAAGACGAAAAATTCAATAAAATTGCGCAGTTTCTATCCATAATTAATCTCTCTTCGTTTTATTCCGATACGGAAAATAAAACTATATTTAATTTCCCACATTTCCCCTGAAAAAAACCTGAAAGTAAATTATCTTTAGCTGCTTATATTTTATGCTTCGTATCCTATCTCGAAAGCCTTTATATTCATAGGAATGACTTTCGGTTTTTTAGCGAATATTTTTTCGATGGATTTAATAACATCTTCTTTTGCAAAAAGTCCTGTTTGTTTCATAAACGCACCTAAAACAACGATATTTGCGGTTTTAGTGTTCCCTGCCTGCAAAGACAGTTCGTTTGCGTTGATATAACAAACTTTGACATCGGTTCTTTTTACCTTTTCTTTTATTATAGAACTGTTTACGATAATAAGTCCGCCGGGTTTGACCTTATCAACGAACTTATCGAGACTCGGCTTATTCATAGCGATAAGAGTATCGGGAAAAGCGATAATCGGCGAGGCAACAGGTTCGTCCGAAACGACCACGCTGCAATTTGCCGTTCCCCCTCTCATTTCGGGACCGTACGAAGGAAGCCATGTAACATTCTTCCCTTCATACATAGCAGAATAAGCTATAAACTGTCCTAAACTCAAAACGCCTTGGCCGCCAAAGCCTGCTATTATTATATTCTGCATATTAAACCTCCTTGAATACTCCGAGCGGGAAAATTTTCGTCATATCGTTTTTAATGTAATCCATTGACTGCTGAGGAGTCATACCCCAGTTAGTGGGACAGTTACATAAAACTTCGATAAGAGAAAAACCTTTTTTGTTAACCTGATTTTCGAAAGCCTTTCTAATTGCCTTTTTAGCAGACAGTATATGCGGAGTATCGTAAACGGCTACTCTTTCTATATAGGAAGGTCCGTCCAAAGTTGAAAGGAGTTCGCAAATTCTTATCGGGTTGCCGTTTACAGCAGGATTTCTACCGAGCGGAGAAGTGGTTGTTTTCTGTCCTATAAGAGTAGTCGGAGCCATCTGACCGCCTGTCATACCGTAAATTGCGTTATTGATAAAAATAATAGTAACGTTTTCGCCACGGGTTGCTGCATGAACGGTTTCGCAAAGACCGATACTTGCAAGGTCACCGTCGCCCTGATATGCAAAAACTATATTATCGGGATTAACTCTTTTTACTGCCGTTGCGACGGAAGGCGCTCTGCCGTGAGCCGCTTCTATCATATCGCAGTTAAAATAATTATAAGCAAAAACCGCACAACCTACGGGAGCGATACCTATAACATGGCCTTGCGCTTGAATATCGTCCAAAGCTTCCGCAACGAGTCTGTGTACGATACCGTGACCGCAGCCCGGGCAATAATGGAGTACTGCATCGGTAAGAAACGAAGATTTCTGAAAAACTTTTGCCATAAGATTATGCCTCCTTTGAAACGATAAAATCGACTATGTCTTCTGCGGACATAACGTTACCGCCGCTTCTTCCGTAAAACTCCACGGGTTTTTTACCGTTTACGCCGAGTTTTACATCTTCAATCATCTGTCCCATAGAAAGTTCTACGGTAACGAATTTTTTAACATTATTCGAAGAAGCCGCTTTTTCATAAGCAAAATACGGGAACGGGAAAAGGGTAACAGGTCTTATAAGCCCTGCTTTTATACCTTTGCTTCTTAAAATATTTACAGCGCTTTTTGCGATTCTTCCGACTGTACCGTAAGCGGTAATTATTACGGTAGCGTCGTCTGTAAGATATTCTTCCACCTTGGTTTCGTTCTCTTCAATCTGACGATAGATACCTGCGAGTTTGATATTCATTTTTTCAAGCACATCGGGTTCGATATAAAGAGAGTTAATAATTTTGCGTTTTTTTCCGCTGCCTTTACCGTCGAGAGCCCAACTCGGTTTTTTGATTTTAGAAATATCTCTCATTTCGGGAAGAGAAACGGCTTCCATAATCTGTCCTATCATACCGTCACCCAAAATGAGAACGGGGACTCTGTACTTTTCGGACAAATCGAAAGCGCCGTATACCATATCCACTGCTTCCTGTACGGTAGACGGAGCAAGAACGATAAGTTTATAATCGCCGTGGCCGCCGCCTTTAACAGCCTGGAAATAATCGCCCTGAGCAGGTTGAATACCGCCAAGTCCGGGGCCGCTTCTTACCATATTTATTATGACGCAAGGAAGTTCTGCGCCCGCAATATATGAAATACCTTCCTGTTTAAGACTTATACCCGGCGAACTTGAACTTGTGAGAGCACGGGCACCAACGCTTGCCGCACCGTAAATCATATTAATGGCGCTGACTTCGCTTTCTGCCTGAATAAAGGTTCCGCCCACTTCCGGAAGTCTCTTGGAAAGATATTCGGGAACTTCGTTTTGAGGAGTAATAGGATAACCTGCAAAGAATCTGCACCCACCTCTTACAGCCGCTTCGGCTATTGCTTCATTACCTTTCATTAAAACTTTTTCGCTCATCTTTCCACCTCTATAACGCAATCGGGACAAATAACCGCACAAGACGCACAGCCGATACATTTTTCCGGTTCGAATATTTCGGTTACGAAATAACCTTTTGCATTCATCTCTGTTTCGGACAGTCTTAATATTTTTTTAGGGCAAGCGCCCACACAAAGACCGCAACCCTTGCACAGAGATTTATTGATTTTAATACTACCCACAATCGTCACCTCTTGTTGTAAAATCTCTATATATAAAAAATAGGTTATATATTAATATAACCTATCGCAAAAAATTTGTAAAGTAATTAAAAGGCGTCATACCGACAAAAATCTTTCGATAAGGCTTTGGAAATTATCTTCGGGAAGCTGATTGATATAATCTGATTTCAATTTTTTTAATTTAGGTTGAAATTTATCTTCGGCGGACATATTTTCATCGGAAAACAGATTTTTTAAAATATCGTTCGATTTATCCGAAGTTTTGTTATTTTGACTTTTCAATAAATCTTTATAAACGATATCCGCCCCGAATATATCGTAAGAAGTAATTACGAATTTTCCTTCTTCTTTCAAAAAGGAAGTAAGTCTTTGAGAAAGTTTTTCTCCGCAAGCAAAATAGAAAGCCTCGTAATTTCCTTTAAGGACGGCGCAAGCTATATCGAGAGCGATTTTTGCGTTTTTCTCGTTTTTCAGCGAAGTACTGTCGTTTACCTTAACGCAATACTTCTGAATACAGTTTTTAAACTGAAAATCCCTGCTTTTTTTAAAATTATATAAAGTCATCGACTGAATATCGCAAAACGAAGAAAGCCTTTCGTACAGTTTTTTAAAGCCTTCGAAATCGATTAAATCGAGGTCGAGAAAAATTGCTGTTTTTTTCATTTATTCTCCCTTTTATAATAATATAAATATTGCTGAGCATAACCGCTGTCGCTACCGTAAAGACTCATTAATTCTTGTCTCATTTGTTTATTTGTGACTGCGTCTTTAAAAATATCGGAATACACCTTTTTAATCCATGTATCGACGGGAAAGGCCTGAGTTTTTCCTGCCCCGAAAAGAAGTATGCAATCCGCAACCTTTTCGCCTACGCCTTTGAGTTTCTGAAGGTGCTTAGAGGCTTCTTCCAAATCCATATTAAAAACTGCGTTTATATCGAAGCCCGAATCTATTTTACGGGCGGTATCGGCAAGGTAATCGGCTCTGTAACCTGCACCGAGTTTATAATAAAAATCGGCATTTTTTTCCGCCATTCTGCTTGGCTTCGGAAATGCGTAAAACCCGTCCTTTTCCTCGCCGAGAGCCTCGCAGAGTCTTTCAATAATACCTTTTATCCTCGGTATGTGATTATTGGCGGAAATGATAAAACTTATAACCGTTTCGAATAAATCCTGTTTAAGTATCCTTATTCCGCCTGCAAAGGATACGGCTTCTTTCATTAAAGGCTTGTCTTTAAGTCTCTCTTTGATTTTGCCGTAATCGGTATTCAAATCGAAATAATTTTCAAAATAAGCCATATCGTCCGTTTCAAGAATAATATCTTGCTCGCTCTGAGAAATAAAGGCTCTCTTATCCTTGGAAATAACGCTGTACACGCCGTCCTTTTCTTTGTATCTGAAAAGCTGCCCGCAATCGAGAGTTTCTTTAATACAAAAATCCTTTGAACTGATTATTAACCTTTCCAAAAATTTTATCCTCCGTTTAAATAAAAAACCGACCGTAAAGACAACGCAAATTGAATTGTATATTTAATCTAACCGACTAGACAACGCAAATCGAATTGCGCAAATTTAACCTTACCGAGCGTAAAGACATCAAATTAAATTTTTAATCTTTACGATATTAAAAAGCCGAACATTGTGTTCGGCTTTCAATCAATACACGCTTACTTGTTTTTTGTCCCTGCCCTTTCTTTCAAACTTAACGACGCCGTCTTTAAGAGCAAATAAGGTATCGTCCTTGCCTTTACCTACATTGACTCCGGGATGAATTTTCGTACCCCTTTGTCTTACGATAATACCGCCTGCAAGAATTCCCTGACCGTCGGCTCTTTTGACTCCTAATCTTTGAGCCGCACTGTCTCTGCCGTTTTTGGAGCTGCCGCCGCCTTTTTTATGGGCGAATAACTGTATATTAATAAACATTTTAATGAACCTCCAATTCCACAAAATCGGAATAACCTTCGTGTAAATCTTTTACTCCGCAAAGCATAGTATTTAAAATAATGTCCGCATCGTGCCTTTTTGAAGAAGATAAATTATCCGGTAAAACCATTTCAAAATAACCTTCTTTGTCATCGGCTTTGTATTCGACGTTTATTACCGCAATTTGAAGCAGTCCTAAAAGTGCCGTCTGAACTACCGATGAGAGAGCGGCGCAAACTATATCCTCGCCTGCTATTCCGTAATCCGTATGCCCGTTGCATACGACTTTATAAATGCTGTTGTTTTTTTTGTAAACTTCTACCGTAGTCATCAGCCCTGAACTATTGACAGAATTTTAACGGTAGTAAAAGGCTGTCTGTGCCCTTGACGCTTTCTTTCGTTCTTTTTTGCTTTATACTTGAAAACAATAATTTTCTTATCTTTGCCCTGAGCTAAAACTTCGGCTTCCGCATAAGCGTTTTTGATAGGGTTACCGTTAGTAACCTTGCCTTCGTCGCTAATAAAGAGCAAATCGAATTTGACTTTATCGCCGACATTAGCGTCTAACTTTTCGACATTGAGTTTAAGGTCTTTTTCGACCTTGTACTGTTTTCCGCCTGCTGTAATAATAGCGTACATAAAAATACCTCCTCTTCACCAGTCTCGCTGCCCGGGCGGCTTACGCACTTAGTGGCCCTTTTCAAGCGGCTAATAAGTAGTTTAACAATTTTAAATACTTTTGTCAACGGATAAAAGGTATATATATAAAAAAGAAAAATGAAATTTATTTATTTTACAGAAAATTATTTAAGCTAAATTCCGTTAAAGAATATTGCATTAATATCTAATGAGTTAAATATTCGTATAAATATTTATCTCAGATAAATAAAACATTTTCTAAGATAAATTAAAATATCAACCTTAAATCAATAAAGCATTTTTGCGCTGTTGGGAAGGTCCAAAACAATATTTCTTTCCACCTGAACGAAAAAGTCTTCTATATGCAACGATTCGTCGGGTATAATGTAAATTCTGATTTTCTTCCAAGGCCCTGCGCTGTCTTTTTCAAGATACCTTTGAGCAAAAATTTTTGAAAACACTGTCGGGTGAACTCTTACGACAAGTGCGGGCGGGTCGGCTTCTGCGACGAGTTTTTCTATCGCCTGTCTTAATTTCATTATAACAAACTCCCCTGACTGAACATAACCGTCGCCGTGACAGTAAGGACAGTTTTGCAAAAGCTGAGAATTTATGCTGCCCCTTGACTTTTTTCTCGTTATTTCAACAAGTCCGAGACCGGTAATTCCGACAACGGCGGCTTTCTGTTTATCGTTTTTGAAAGCCTTTTCGAGGGTTTTTAAAAGTTCGCTTTTGTTTTCTTCGTTTTCCATATCGATAAAATCGACAATTATTATTCCGCCTATGTTTCTGAGTTTTATTTGCCGTGCAATTTCTTCGGCTGCTATAAGATTGGTATCCATAATCGTTTTTTGGAAATCGTCGGAACCTACGAATTTGCCGGTATTCACATCGATAACGGTTAAAGCTTCGGTTTTTTCTATTACGATATTTGCGCCGTTTTTAAGCTGCACCTTTCTTTTCAAAAGATTTTCTATTTTCGGTGTAAAACCGTAAAAATAAATCAAATCTTCTTCCCCCGAATAAAGTTCTGTTTTATATCTTTTATAAAGAGCGTCGGAAGATAAAATATCGTAAAGTTTTTCGTCGTTTGTTATTATCTCGTTGATATCGAGAGTAAGCATATCTCTTAAAGTACGCTTTACCAAATCGCCGTCGTTATAAATAATTTTGCAAGGCTCGCTGCTTACGAAATTTTCCTTTATCTTTTCCCATTCCTTTTCAAGAAGTCTCATTTCGGCCACAATTTCATCTTCACATGCGCAAGCCGCAGCAGTTCTAATAATGTACCCGAAACTGCCCTTTTTGTTATCTTCCACAAGTTTTGTAAGTCTGCTTTTTATCTCTTCGTCTTCTATTTTTCTTGAAATGCCCACATAGTCGAGAACGGGCGAAAAAACAATAAATCTTCCCGGAATAGAAATATTTAAAGTTATGCGAGGACCTTTTGTCCCGAAAGGCTCTTTTACTATCTGACACATAACTTCGTCGTCTTCTTTGATATCGAATCTGTTTAACTTTCCCGCTTCTTCGTCGGAAAGTACGGTTTTATCGAGAAGTATGTTTCCTACATCCAAAAAACCGTTCCTTTCAAGCCCCATGTTCACAAAAGCCGCTTTCATTCCTTGAAGGATATTTACGACCTTTCCTTTATAAATATTACCTACGAGTTTATCGGCAGTTGCAGGCTCTATATAATATTCGCTGAACTCTCCGTCTCTTGTTATAACAACCTGAGTGCGGGAAGGCTCGACATCGATATACATTTTATTCATAGAAAATTTTTTAAAGACGGTAAAACCCTTCTTTATCTCCTTTTAACAGGTTTATTATAGCACATCGGAAAATAAATATTAAATATATTTAAAAGTTTTTCTGTATAATTTAAATAAATAAAATTAAATAAAAGAAAATTAATTAAATAAAATCGGCAAAATTATGCCGATTTGGCTAAACGGTTATTCCGTCCCCAACAGTTTAAACGAAAATATTAATCTGCTTTTTTAATAAATATCAAATTACTTTTAACCGATTACTAAAATTTTCCTATTACCGAAATAACTTATTTCACCTTTTCAATGAGATTAATTGTCTTTAAAAAAAATAATTTTTTAATGTTTTTTCGTATATTTTTTTGTTCGGATTAATTTTAATAATAGTAATTAGGATAAGTAGGATAACCCGGAGTATTGCTAAGATTTACTAAATAAATTATTAAAAGCACTATTAAAACACTGATTAAAAAAGAACTTATTATAATACCTGCTAAGGCTAAGCCCTTACCTTTTTCGTTGCTTTTTTGAATTTCCAAAAAGCCGATAATCGAGCATACAAGCCCCGGGATTACTAAAAAAAAGGAACAAATAAAGCCAACTAACGAAAGTAAATTATAGGATTTTTTAATTTTTGCCCCGCAATTATTACAAATTATCGTATGTTCGCCAATCTCTTTCCCGCAATTATAACAAAACATATATAAAACTCCTTTTTATTTTTTAAATTAGAAAATTGATTTAAAGATAATCAGTAATAGTAATTAGGATAAGAAGGATATGTAGTCGCAATGGTAGCCGCCAAAGAAATAGCGTAAATTATTGCAATAAAAGTAATTACAATGGAAACGGAACTTATCACAATACCTGCAACGGCTAACGATTTTCCCCTGTAAACGCTTTTTTTAATCTGTAAGTATCCTATTATGGAACATATAAGCCCCGGTACAGCCAAAAAGAAAGACAGAGCAAACCCTACAATCGAAAGAATATTGAAAGGTATTTCGTTATCGGCTTTTGCTCCGCAATGTATACAGACAACCGAACCGTCGGATATTTCCTTTCCGCAATTTTTACAATACATTAATATACTCCTTTAAACTTTGATAATTTTATTATACTCCCATTATACTGGGAAGTAAAGTATTTTTCCCAAAATTGTGGGAAAATTTATAATTATGAAAGGATTTGGTGAAAGACTCAGAAATTTGCGTCAGGAAAAAGGAATCGGGCAAATTCAGCTTGCAATAGAAATCGATGTTGGAAAATCCATAATCAGTCTGTGGGAACTCGATAAGTGCGAGCCTACCCTGTCTAAACTTATTGCGCTGTCAAAGTATTTCGGCGTAAGTATTGACTACCTTGCAGGACTGGAAGATTGAAAACTTATTAAAATAAGTTTTACATTAAAATAAAACTGCATTAAATATGATATTTTATTTCATAAAATAAAAACAGATATTTGACAGCGGACAAAAAAATTACGAATAATATTGAATTTATTTAAATTATAATAAATAGCTATTGAATATCAATAAAGATAATAAAAATAATTTTTAATTTTTTTCTTTAATTATCAGATATTTTAAAAGTTATATTCTTTTTGCTTTTTTAAGAACGGTCAGAAAATTGTCCTTTAAATCGAAGCCTGTAATAAGGCTTTCGAGTTCGTTTTCCTTTACCGTTGCGATAAGTTTTTTGCCGTCATAAATTTTAAAGACGCACAAGGTATCCGGTTTTATAAGACGGACGGTTTTAAAAAGCTGAATTTTAGCCTGAACTGAATATTCCTTGACTTCGAGAGGCTGGTTGTAATTTTTTGTAAACGGAAGATTTTTACTTATATGCACATAAGCCTCCTTTTTTGTTCCCGAAAGAGCGCCGAAGGCAAGAAATACGGCTGAAATTCCGAGTGTATAATTTATTTCGTAAAAAGCCGTGACGACAAAAGCCGCAAGCAGTATAAATGAAATTAAAAGTCCCGACATTCTTAATATTTTAAGGGCTTTCAATCTGTTTTTAAATATCCCTGTAAGCACTCTCGCCCCGTCAAGCGGAAAAGCGGGAAGAAGATTAAAAAGAAGAATAGCGGTATTGACTTCCACAAATGTTAAAGTATAGTTATAACTTTCGGGAAAGAGCCACCATAAGGAAACGCAAATAAGAATAAGGGCAAGATTTACCAAAGGTCCCGATAAGGCTATAATAATATTGTCTTTTCTCGTAAAGTTTTCTCCCCCGCAAAGAACGGCGCCGTACGGCATCAGAAGAATTTTTTCCATAACATATCCCCTGTTTTTTGCAGCGAGAGCGTGACCGGCTTCGTGAAGTATAACTGCGGTTACGGAACAAATTAAAATTTGCGCCCTGCCCAAAAGCAAAAGCGCAATAACAAGTAAAATAAACAGATAATGAAATCTTATTTTAAGCATTCATAGTAGAACTGACATAATCTTCAATCGTACTACCGCTTTCCGAAACCTGTGTGTTTGCGTTGACTTTAATAAAATTAAACGCAAGACATGCAAGCGATATAACAAGACAAACGGCAAGGTCGATTGCAAGAAGTCCGAAAAAGCCGTGTTTTGAACCGATTTTATCTCTGTTTTTTCTCTTTTTCTGTTTATAAATTATATTATTATTTTCGTAAACAACCGTTTCGGTTTCTCTTAAATCTTCAAATTTCATAACACACCTCGCAAATTCATTAAAATATATTCGAAGAAATCGAGAAATATAACCGAAATATTTAAACTTTTTTAACTATGCCTATATTTTTAACTCTGTCGCAATCCGCCGTAATTTTAATGCGATAATCTCCGCTGTCGGTAAGATCCATTTTGATTCTCAAACTGCCTTGTTTTAAAGCAAGATAATTTTCAAGAAGGTTATAAAGGTCTGACTCCAAAACCTGCATAAATTCCACATTGACATTGAGTTTATCCTGTAAAAGAACCTTTTTTAAACGCAAAGCCGTCTCTTCCGCTTTTCTCATAACCTTCTCCTTTAAAAATATTTAACCGATTAATTTAATAAATTTTGATAGTTTTTTTTAACAGATATACTTTGAATTAATGAACCTGAATATAATAAATTGTAAGTTCGATAAGAGTGATAAATACTTAAACTTTATTTCTCATCATTAATTTTATTTTTGAAAAGAAACCTCTGAACCTTGCCGTGCAATCGTAAATTCTCTTATTTCCGTTTTCTATGTTGTCTGCAAGAAGGTTGAAAGCTATCGCAGAACAGCCTGAATTTCTGCCCGCTCTGTCCGCCTGTGATTGTAAAAGCAAATCGTCTTCGGGAATAACTCCCATAGGCTTACATCTTAAAAGTCTTGAAATATCCCCTTCGCTCATCATCTCGCCCGAAATTACCAAGTCACCCCTGAGTCTGTTTACTACAAGTCCTATATCTATCATATTGTAAGTGGAAAGCAAAGACAGAACTTTATCCGCATCACGCACGGAAGATATATGAGGGGTAGTCACAACAAGGGCTTCGGTAGCGGAAGATACCGCACGGTGAAATCCGCCTTCTATTCCCGCAGGACAGTCAATGATTATATAATCGAAATCTTCCGATAAAGCGTCGACAAGGGCTCTGAACCCTTGCGGCGATATATCGTCGCTTTCGTAAGCGTGAGCCGAAGGAAGTACGAAAAGACTCTTTTCGTAAAGGTCTGGAATAAGCGCCTGCTTTATCCTGCACTTACCGCTTAACACATCGCACATATCATAAACTACTTTGTTTTCAACACCCATTACGACATCGAGATTGTTAAGCCCCACATCGCCGTCGATAAGTACTACTTTTCTTCCCATTTTGGAAAGATTGATACCGAGTTTAGTTGTTACGGTAGTTTTTCCGACTCCGCCTTTTCCGGAAGTTACGACAATTTTTCTGCACATAATTACCCCAAAAAGAACAAATTGTTCCGATTTATATTAATTAATTAATTTTTAATTTTTCCGCAAAAGTAATAGCCCTGCCTGTGCTTTTAATTTAAGTAAGGCTGTAAAAAAAGTATAAGGTTTTATAAAGTCTTTGTAAAGAACGAGTTTTATATAAATTTGCAAAAATATAAATAAATGTAGGTTAAATTGTAGATATTTATAATAAATTATTTCAGCTCACAAAATGTAAACGGTTGCGGTTTAATTTAAAATATCGAATTTAATTTACATTATTAAAATAAAATCTTAATTAAAAACTGTAATTTCACTAAATTTAATTTTTATCGTTTAAAATGTAATTGAAATTTACTTATTTTAATTTAAATATATTAAAAAACCCGCAATTTGCGAGTTTTTTAAATCCTTTTACATAGCTTAGGAAAAACTGTAAATTTTGTTTTCCGTTAAACTTTCTCTAAATTTAACTATATTACCAAGTATTACTTTACGGCATTTACAGTCAAAATTGTTGAAGTTGCTTCTGACGCAATTTCTCCTTTTTCGTGCAGCGGTCTTTCTCCTAACATCCAACTTATACCGCTATAACCGGTATAATCTAAAATATAACCGTTTTCTTCTAAATAGGTTTTTAAATATTCTGCCGTTATAACAGTGCCCGACGAAATATTTATTGTAAAACTCTCATATTGATAGCCGTCCTTTGTAATTGTCACCCCTACACCTGCTATTATTGTAAATTCTATAACCATTTTAAGGTAAAGGCTTGTTGTTGAATCGATAATTAAATTATCGAAATTAACCGGATTATTAAATTCAGCGTCCGTGTACCAACCGCCGAATGTACAGTTAGCTTTCGTAAATAACGGATTACCGTTATATAAGTTAGTACTCAATGCAGTTTCAAGAGTTTCATCTATATTAGAATCTTTTTCCATTATTAAGTAATACAAAGCACCTTGAGAATAATTCTCCAAACCTAAATTTTCAGCATAACCGGTTGTCGCTCCATTTATTTGAAGCCACAAATAATAATATACCTTTACGGTTATCGTGTATGTTGTCTGAGTCTGAGCAAGTTCTATCGCAAAAGTATAATTTCTGTTTGGAACAGGATCAGTTTGACTTCTTTCAAAATAACCGTTTACATGAATTTCGATTTTTGCAATATCACTCTTTAATACTTCTATTTTAAAAGTGTAACTCGTTTCTCCCACCGCTGCGCTTGTTTCGGTAGATAATACACTGTAATCTTCAGTGCTCTGCGGTAAGACTATTGTGTGATATGCGGGTACGACTATTTCATCAGCTAAAAGGGTAAGAGCGGTCGAAGTCGATTCCGTTACGGTTATTCCTGACTCTGTAAGAACGGTATCTCCTACCTTCCAACCGTTGTACTCATAGCCTTCTGCATAACTTACGGTATATCCGTTATCAGACAAATAACTGTTTAAATAACTTTCCGTTATTGTCGTATTTAACGCAACCGTTATCGATATATTACCGCTTTCATAACTCTCTGTGTCTTTTGTTATGTTGCTTATACCCGCTCCGTAATTTACGGTAAATGTCTTTTCGGTAGGTTGTGTGTTTTCGACCATTTTAAGGTAAAGACTTGTTGTTGAATCGATAATTAAATTACCAAAATTAACCGGGTAATTAAATTCAGCGTCCGTGTACCAACCGCCGAATGTGCAGTTAGCTTTCGTAAATAACGGATTACCGTTATATGTGTTTGTATATAATGCGGGTTTAAGAGTTTCATCTACCATAAAACCTTTTTCACTAATAATATAAAAATCATTAGGTTGATATTGATAAATACCTAAATCTATCCCACTACTTAATGTCGCTCCATTTACATAAAGCCACAAATAATAATATACCTTTACGGTTATTGTGTATGTTGTCTGAGTCTGAGCAAGTCCTATCGGGAATTCATACTCAGCGTCTATAGCAGGATTAGTTTGACTTATTTCAAAACAACCGTTTACATGAATTTCAATTTTTGCAATATTACTCTTTAATACTTCTATTTTAAAAGTGTAACTCGTTTCTCCCACCGCTGCGCTTGTTTCGGTAGATAATACTTCGTATTCATCTCCGCAATTTACATCGTAATTTACGCCATTACTATTCGTTCCCTGCGGTAAGACTATTGTGTAATATGCGGGTGTTTCCGTTACCTTAGCTAAAAGGGTAAGAGCGGTCGAAGTCGATTCCGTTACGGTTATTCCTGACTCTGTAAGAACGGTATTTCCTACCTTCCAACCGTCGTACACATAGCCTTCTGCATAATTTACGGTATATCCGTTATCAGACAAATAAGTGTTTAAATAACTTTCCGTTATTGTCGTATTTAACGCAACCGTTATCGATATATTACCGCTTTCATAACTCTCTGTGTTTTTTGTTATGTTGCTTATACCCGTTCCGTAATTTACGGTAAATGTCTTTTCGGCAGGCTGCTGTGTGTTTTCGACCATTTTAAGGTAAAGACTTGTTGTTGAATCGATACTTAAATTACCATAATCAACCGGGTTATTAAATTCAGCGTCCGTGTACCAACCGCCGAATGTGCAGTTTTCTTTCGTAAATAAAGGATCACCGTTATATGTGTTAGTACTCAATGCGGTTTTAAGAGTATCTATATTAGAACCTTTTTCCAAAGTTATATAATAGCCGTAAGAGTCGGTACTAAGCCCCAATGCCGTTGCATTTTGGCTACTCATTGTCGCTCCGTTTGTATTTAACTTTAAATTATAGTATACCTTTACGGTTATTGTGTATGTTGTCTGAGTCTGAGCAAGTTCTATCGGGTAATCATACTCAATGTTTGTATTAGGACTAATTTGACTTCCTTTAAGAGTAGAGTTCGCATATATTTCGATTTTTGCAATATCACTCTTTAATACTTTTATTTTAAAAATATAACTCGGTCCTCCCACCGCTGCGCTTGTTTCGGTAGATAATACTCTGTAATCTTCAGTACTCTGCGGTAAGACTATTGTGTGATATTCGGGTGTTACCGTTATTGTCTTAGCTAAAAGGGTAAGAGCGGTCGAAGTCGATTCCGTTATGGTTATTCCTGACTCTGTAAGAACGGTATTTCCTACCTTCCAACCGTCGTACTCATAGCCTTCTGCATAATTTACGGTATATCCGTTATCAGACAAATATGTGTTTAAATAACTTTCCGTTATTGTCGTATTTAACGCAACCGCTATCGATAAATTACCGCTTGCATAACTCTCTGTGCCTTTTGTTATGTTGCTTATACCCGTTCCGTAATTTACGGTAAATGTCTTTTCGGCAGGCTGCTGTGTGTTTTCAATCGCTTCAATTTTTATTTTTATTACATAATTACCGTCATTATCTCTTGTTCCAAAGCCTGCTATGTAAGCACAATTACTAAAATCACCTGTTTCGGAAGTTTCTTTAAAGTATATTCCGTAATTAAAGCCTGCTTCATCTCTTCTTGTTAATTCGAATAAAGTATTATCTGCTTTTTCCATATATGCTTTAACGATATATGCTGAATTATTAGACACTGCTCCTATTTTTAATAAAGTTCCGTAAGCATAAGGAAAACCCAGTTCTGTTCCATCACTGTCTACAACAACGGTATTTACAGTAATCAAGTCGGTTGAACTGTTTGTTAACTGATAGGAAAAACTACTTCTTTGCGTGATTAAAGTTATCTCATACGAGCCTACCTGAGAGGCAGTCATTCCGTTCGAAGGCAGTTCTGTATCACCCAAATTCCATGACTTGAATTTATAGTAATCTTTATAGTTAATATTGTATCCGGAACCTTGTAAATAAGTATTGATATAAGTATTAGAAACAGCCCCATTAGGTTCTATGTAAAAAACAATTTCTTGAAATACTTCATCGTCTTTCGTTACGCTATCAACGCCGTCGTCAAAAGTAATTGTGAATTTTACTTCGATTTTTAAATAAAGCGTTTTATTTTCATTAAAGGAAGTATCGGTTAAAGATATGGAATTCGTGAAATCTTGATTTTCATACCAACCTACGGCGATATTGTTTCCGCTGCTTAAATTAGTTAAAGCAAGTGCATTTTGAGCCGAGCTGGTTAACGGACTTTCCAAATTTAAAATAGTATAATAGACTGCTGCACCACTGCTGATTAGACCGCTTTCTTCATCGGGCTGCGTATTGAACGACGCACCGTTCAAATTAAATGTTATTTTTAATTTTACATTTATTACTACATTGTAAACATTTACACCTTCCGAAAGGCTGAAAGTTATTGCAATTTTCCCGTTTTGTGCGGAAGAATAAAGATAGTCGTTTGTTAATTTAGTACCGTTAACGCTTACTTCAAAAGCGTAACATTCTTTTGTCCCTACAATTATATCGAAAGTATAACTACTTTCACTTGCCTGAACCGAACTCTCGCCATCTACGGTATAAAAGTTTTCCGTTCCGTATCCGGCTGACGAGGAAGTCGGAAGATTTATCGTTTTAGGCACTCCATCGAACTTTGCGTATAAATTGCAATTTTCAGTAAACGTATCGCTGATATTAAACGGTTGTGAGAAGTTAGAATCGTAATACAAACCTAAACATACTCTGTCTTCGTATATTATATTATCCAACCCGAGAGCGGATTTTGCACTTTCGTTAAATCCTTGATTTAAACCGATAATTGCATAAAATACATTTGAGTCTGAATCTTCTATAAGACCGCTTTCACTTGTAGGTGTAACTTTAAAAGCTCCGCCGTTTAGGATAATATTTACTTTTAATTTTATATTAACCGTTACATTGTACTCCTCTACACCGCTTTCCAAATTAAAAGTTATTTCAATTTTCCCGTTTTGTGCGGAAGAATACAGATAGTCGTTTGTTAATTTAGTACCGTTAACGCTTACTTCAAAAGCGTAACATTCTTTTGCCCCCAAAATTAAATCGAAAGTATAGGTACTGTTCCCTGACCAAACGGAATCTGTTCCCTGAACGGTATAAAATTCGTTTTCTCCGAAACCTATGGGTGTTTTGTCGGATTCGGTCGACGCTTTGGGAAGATTAACCTCATAGAAAGTTGTATTGTACTTAGCTTTCAGAACCTTATTCTGTCCGATTGTTAAACTCGGAAGTGCAACTAAACTTTCCCCATCATACCAACCCATAGCACTTATTATGGTGTCGTCGTTTAATTTTCTTTCAATATTTGTGAGAAGCAGGATATTTTGCGCCGCTTCATTAATGCTTCCACCTATACCCGTTATTAGATAGTATAAAGAATCGGAAATTTTCTGAAGTCCGCTTTGGTCTCCTTCACCGGGTTCTGTTTTTAAGTAGCCTCCGTCAAGATTAAATTCCGTTTTCAGATAAACCGTTATTGTGAAAGTCAAAGTATCGGCTAAATTATCGGTTATAGGATAAATAACATTAAGAACTTGGTTCTCGACGGCGCTATCCGAATAAAAATCGTCAAGTTTTGTTCCGTTTACACTTACTTCGAAATAATAACATTTTTTGTCTTTTAAATTGATAGTAAATGTATATTGACCTGCATCCGCTCTGACTGTGCTATTTCCGCTGACGGTATAAAATTCCTGTTCTCCGTAACCTGTTGAGGCGCTGTTCGGTAAAACTACATTGTAGATTTTTTCTTCGAATTGAGGATAAATCGTAGTGCTTTCGTTACAGCTGAAAATTCCTAAATCGATTGCGCTCTCGCCTTGAGTGTCGGAAGTATATTCTACGAAATTATGATATTGTTTTATGACTCCGTTAAGCGCTTCGATTGTAGGTTGATTTAAATTTTCACCGTCTTTCAAGTAGAGATAATAGGTGCCGTTATAATAAATGATTCTGTTTCCGTCATCAGAAACGGATTGAGGATTATTGGAAGAACTTAACTGAATTCCCTGACTGTTTCCTATATAAACTTTATAGTAAACGGTAACTTTAATATTGAAATTGGTCGCTTGGTTATTATATTCGGATATATCTATATTAAAGGTGTTCGAGAAGTTGCTTCCGTAAACCAAAAAGCTTTCGGAATAAACTGCATCTAAAGCGCCCTCTTCAAACATTTGAACGATTACCTTAGCAGTATTGTTCGTAAAACTCAATTTCAGTTGGAAAGAACTGCTGTTTACAGAAATCTTTTCCGTTGGAGTAACGGCATAATAATAATATTTATTTGAGCCTAAATTAGAATCATAATAATCCGATTCAGTATCGGAAGAAGGATAGGAAATAATATGATAGTTATAACTGAAACTTGCATATAAAGTAATCGGATTTATAATAGCATAGTTAGGCGTAAGTTGATTTTCCTTACCTGCGTCGAGATACCAACAAATAAAGGTATATTCGTCTTTATAGAGAGTAGAAACGAGAGTTGAAATCGCACGGGTATCGGAAGAACTGAAATTGGCTTCGGAACCTGCACTCATAAGCACGGTATTCTGTTTTACGAAAACATTATCGTAACTCAAAGTGCCGTTAGTTCCGCCGTCAAGTTCGAAATTAACTTGATAGTAGATATCGTAATAGATATTAATGCTGTCGTTTTCAGGCGGTAATGACGGCAATGTAATTTGGAAAGTTACATTTTGCCCATACTGCTGTTCTTCGGGAACTACCACTTGTTCTCTGTATTCTGTGCTTTGATTTCCTATTTTATAGTAAAGTTTAACCTTTACACCTGCTTGTTTTAAAGATATACTTACATTAAAAAGCGTATTGCCTTCTGTATTATACCTTACGCTACTCGGGTTAGAAGTATAAGAAAATTCATTCGGTGCAGATTGATATTGAACATAATAATAATTTTTGATAAAATAAGCATAAAGTTTAATGGTCGAATTATTAGGATAATCTCTGTTAAAAGTACCGCTTTCTATTTTCTGACCGCCGCCGTTGTTTTCGGTATACCAACCCATAAAAATACAATTATCTTTAGAAATATTTTCGTACAAAGACAAATTGTCGCCGTAAGTAATATTCTGTTTTTCCAAAGAAGTGCCGTTATAGGTTCCGCCGTTCATAACGAATTCGATAGTGTAATTTTTATATGAATAATTTCCGGTTAATTTTAAAATTCTGCCGTCAACCATATAGCCTACGGTAAGGTCGCCTGCAAGTAAGTTCTCTCCGTTATCGTTATAGAACCAACCGCTGAAATATTCTCCTTGTCTTGTTTCCACATAGGAAGCAACAGTCTGGTCCTGTTCGAGTTTTCTTGTAACGGTATTCACCTTTCCGTCGGCATATGTACTTGTAAACTCGACATCGTAATAAATACCTGCTGAAACAGAAAACTCTCTGTCTGCCACAAAGGAAAAGGAAAACACATTAGGATTGGAAGTACTGGAAGGATTAAGTAAGGTGCCGTTAATTCTTACATCTAAAGAACCCATACAAGTGGAAGAAATTTCGACTAAAAAATTGACGGTAGAGCCTCTTGGAACCCTGCTCGGAAGATTAAGACCGCCTGAGGAATCCTTAAAGACATAACCTTTTTCTTCGATAGTAGTAACCGGGAAATTTACGTTAACATAAACCATGTTTTCCCACTTGGCATAAAGATAAAGGTTTTCGGTCACTATATTTCTGAAATCGTAACGTGAAGTGAAATTTCTGTCGGTATACCAACCTACAAAAGTGTACCCTTCTTTTACAGGGCTTGCAGGTTCGACGGCAGACCTGTTTTCACGAACATTCTGAGATTCAACGAAACTTCCTCCGTTGGAATCGAATACTACTGTATAAAAAGTATCGGTATTGTTACAAGCCGTTAAGCATAATGTACAAACAAACATTAAGGCTAATAAAAATACAACTATTAATTTTCCTTTTTTCATAAAAGTCCCTCTTTTAATTAAATGCGAAAGTTTTCGACTACATTTAATGACTTATACATATTAATTATATAATATTTTTTTATAAATTGCCATAGTTTTTGTATTTAAATACCGTTTTTTTTCATTTTTCGATATAAAAACAATAATTTAAAAGGTTCAAGTGGAAAATTTTGCCGTGAATATCGGCTGATTTCAGCATGGAAAATAATAAAAAAGAATTACAATACAATATTGCAATTCTGGAACTGTTTATATTAAGTAAAATAGAAGTTTGTAATTATAATTAATTAAATAGAGCCTGCTGTTGCAAGATATCTTTCTATAAGACCTTTTTCTGTAAGGAATTTACCGGCGCCGTTGAGCTGTGCGTTTGAAGCGTCGGGCATTTGGTTGACTTTAACGAGCAGTTTTGAAGACATATATTCGGCAAGACCTACTATATTCGTAGAGCCTCCGCACAAAAATATACCTTGATTATAAATATCCATAGCGATTTCGCCGGGCATAGAGCAAAGTACGGAATTAACGGCTTCGATAACGTCGTCGATACAGTTTTCCAAAACTATACGGATATCCATAGCGGAAACTTCGACATTTTTAGGTTCGCCGCTTATCATATCTTTTCCGGTTACGGTAACCATTGAAATATCGTTAGGCAAAAGGCTTCCTACCGCCCTTTTTACCTTATCTGCCGTAAACTGACCTATAACGAGTTTGAATTTTTTTGCGAAATAATCCACAATCTGAGAATTAAAAATATTCCCTGCAATATTAACGCTGCAACCTGTAAGAATCCCTTCGGGACCGGTAGCTGCTATATCGGTGATTCCGCCGCCGATAATAACTATTACATTGTACTTTCCGGGAAGCAAAGCGTTGACTGCGACGGGGGCTTCTATTATCGTCACCTGGCTTACGCCGGCTTTAATGAAAACCATTTCGACATTGCGTCTTTCCAAAGGACTCAGCCCGCAACTGACAGTGACTACGGCTTTGATTTTAGGCCATACGATATGTTTGGAAACAACTCTTGTAAGAAGTTCCTTGACGATAAGGGTAAGAACCTCGGGATAAGCTATAACGCCTTCTTTCATAGGATAAACAATCTGATCCTTGACGGGACCTTTTGCAATGAACTGTCTTGCGCTCTCGCCCATTGCTTTAAGAGTAACTTTATTTTTCACTTTTGCAACGACCGCAACATTCGGTTCTCTCAAAAGTATACCTTTTTCTTTTTCATAAACGCCTATAAATGAAGTTCCTAAATCGAAAGCTAATTCCAACATTTTTCCTCCGCAGACCTGAAAGAAATATTCTGACAGGCATAAAATTATTTAGCGATAAATTTTCCTTTTTCGTCTTTGAAAATATTAAACCATTTACCGTCTTTTTTTACCTTCGCCCGCCCTTCTTCGACAGGGGTTACAGCTTCGTATTCCAAAGGAAGAATAATTTCTCCTTCCGTGTTTATAAGACCGCTTTTATCGTTTTTGGTAACGCAGGCATAACCTTCGTTAAAGCTTAAAGCGCAATCGTAAATAAACTCGGTAACAGGTTTTCCGTCCGTATCGATATATCCGAAAAGCCCGTCCTTTTCCACACAGGCAAAACCTTCTTTGAAGGGAAAAACCTCATCGTATTCGGGAGAAGTAATCTCTATTCCCTTTCTGTCCATAAAGCCCCATTTTTTGTTTTTGGAAAATTTAATGAAAGTTTCCGGTTCTTTTTTAGGCGGTTCGTCGGGAATAAATTTAGGCTTTACCCGTTGGCCCAATCCTCCGTTACGAAGTCCCCCCGAGTCCTTTTCGTGATTTTTAGGTTGTTCGTGAGACTTGTTTTGTTGGGGATTTTTCTGTTCCTGCGCTACTTTATTAAAATCTTTTAACGGTTTATTGTTTCTTTCGTCAGGTCTAAGACATAGCCCGAGACTTTTAATTTTCCCCTCTATTTCGTTACAATGCTTCCTGCCGAGATTTTGTATTTTGAACATATCCCTTTCGGTTCTTACGGCAATATCGAAACAGCGTTTAATTCCGCCTTTTAAAAGTATTTCGAGAGTCTGAGGTCTGAGTCCTAAGTTTTCGACAGGAGTATCGAGAGCCTCTTTTGAACCGGAAGGAGTATAACCTTCACCGATAGGAGGCTTATGCTTATTTCTGTTAAATCTTCTTTTTTTAAAATCTGACGGCTTTTTAGCGTCGTTTTTGTTAAATTTTTCGGACATAATATACTCCTTTAATATTTTAACACAAACTTAAATGTTTAACAACAAAATTAAAGGATAAAGATTTATTACAGGTTAAATTAAACAAGCACATTTAAAAAAAGTACGACATATTTTAGATATATAAAATTACGAGGTGAAAAAATGTTAAATTATTATTTTGCAGGCGCATTGACTCCGAAAGGTTTTATAAGTTATTTCGAGGATATCCCCGACGGAAAGGAAGACAAACTGATAATAATAAAAGGGACGGCAGGAAGCGGAAAAAGTTCTTTAATGAAAAAAATCGCCGAAAAATTCAAAGACGATTGCAGCGTAAAATGTTACAAATGTTTTTCCTGTCCGAAAAGTCTTGACGGAATTAAAATAGAAGAAAAGAAAATAATACTGCTTGACGGAACATCTCCGCATGTCGTTGAAGCTTCGAGAGCCAACGATACTATCTTCAATATTTTCGAATTTATCGACAATACAAAGCTGCTACCCTATTCCGATAAATTGGACGAAATCAACGAGCGTCATAAAAAAACAAAAAACAGATTCGATAAATATTTAAAAAGCACGTCAATATATCTTTCGAACATTACCGATTATATAAAAGAATGTCTTAACGAAAAGGAACTCGAAAAAGAAGCCGAAAATTTATATAAAAAATATTTCGAATATTCAGGACGGGGTAAGATAAAAAAAATGTTTTTATCCTCGCCGTCCCCGCAGATATCCGATAATTTAATTGAATACAATCCGCAGTTTTTTGAAAATTATACCGCACTGTTATCGAAGTTTGATGTTGCGTCTAAAATAGTCATAACAAAACTTGCCGAAATTCTTGAAAATAAAGGGGTAAAGGCTGATATATTTTTCGATTATCTTGAACCCGAAAAAGTAAAATATATATATTGTAACGGAAGATTCATATCCTGCGACGATAATGAAAATGCGAGCGAACGGATATCGTTTGACAAATATCTCGATAAAAATAAATTCAAAGAATATTCAGAGCTTTACAAAAGCGATACCGCAATGTTTAAAAAGGCTTTAAGCGTGACAAAAAAACTGTTAGGCGAAGCTAACGACATACATGACGAACTTGAAAAATATTATTTCACTGCCGTAAATTTCAATATGCTCGACAAAGCCGTCGATAAACTCATAGAGAGTATTTCAAAAAACAAAAGTTAAAACTTTAACTGTTCAGCTGTTCTGTCTGCGGTTAAAATGAATAAAATTTTTATCTTATAAAACCGCCGTTAACTAAAACCAATCGAATACTATATAATTAAAACGCACCTTTAAGGTGCGTTTTTAACGAAATTTTCTTATCTTGATTATATTTTTTTACCGCCCGAAACTATTGCTTTTATAAACTTAACCGATTTTTCTATGCACCGTCTGGAATTGTTTGTTTTCAGCGAAAGTTGGAAGCAGTGAACGGAATTGAACATTGTTTTTGCATAAAACCAATGATAAGGGATTCTAAACTGATTGAATTTTTCAATTATTTCCTTATCCTGCCCGTAACAGAAAATATCGTGTTTGCTTGAAACAAGAAAGGTCGGCGGAAAATTTTTATCGATATAGTTAACGGGCGAAAGTTCTTTATAATATTCGAAAGACTTAATTTCGCTTAAATCGAGTCCGCTCATATCTCTGAAAGTTCCCGCAGCAAATGGTCTTTTAACCATAGTATCGACATTATATGCACCGCAATATAAAAGAAGTCCCTTGATTTTAGAATAGCATTTATCGACACCTATTTTCTTTTTGAACTCTTCCGCTTTTAAAGTCGCTCCGCACACCGCCGCAATATGGGCTCCTGCCGACTCTCCCGATAAAAATATATTGTTTATATCGAGATTATATTTTTCCGAGTTTTTGTAAACCCAATCAATTGCTTTAAATACATTTTTTATGCAAGCAGGATACTTATGACGAGGCGAAAGCGCATAGTTGATATTAAAAACGGCTATTTTATGGCTTGCTATAGTTTTGGCAAATCCCCTTCTGAATTTCTTATCTCCGACAATCCAACCGCCGCCGTGCACGTAAATGACAACGGGACAAGGTTTTTCCGCCTCTGAATTCAGATATAAATCGGCTTTCATTTCTTCGTCGTCCGTTTTATCGTAAAGAATATCTTCGATTACCTCGACGTTTTCAAAGTCGACATCGTTTCTTGCCTTATCGTTAAAGTAATCGTCCATAATAAAAACTTTGCCTATAAAACTCATACTTTCACCTCGGTCGCTATCAAAAAAGCTCCGTAAGGAGCTTTTAATTAATCTGCTTTGTAAGGCAATAAAGCCATTACTCTTGCTCTTTTTACTGCTTCCGATAACATTCTCTGATGTTTAGCGCAGCAGCCGTTTGCTCTTCTCGGTATGATTTTACCCTTTTCGGTAATATACTTTTTAAGTTTAGCAGTATCTTTGTAATCGATTTCGGTAACTTTATCGACACAGAAATTGCATACTTTTTTCTTAGGCACCCGTCTTACCTGACGCTTAGCCTGTTTATTTTCTTCCATATTTATTTCTCCTTAATTTTAGAAAGGAAGACTCTCGTCTTCGACTGCCGTCAAAGTATCTACGGCATTGGATTTTCCGTAACTTTCGTCGGCGTTATCAGAGCCGCCCGAACGGGTGGCAAGGAACTGAACTTCGTCAGCGACAACTTCGGTAACATATCTTTTTGTGCCGTCCTGAGCGTCATAACTCCTTGTCTGAATAGCTCCGCTTACTGCGCACTTACTGCCTTTTTTGAGGTACTTGGCGCAGTTTTCAGCTTGCGTTCTCCATACGATAATAGGAATATAATCTGTTTCGTTCTGATTGAATCTACGCCCTATCGCAAGAGTAAAATTGCAAACCGGAATACTGTTTGCGGTATTTTTGAGTTCAGGGTCTCTTGTTAAATTACCAATTAAAAAAACTTTATTCATTTTCTCTCCGATTACTTGCGCAATATCATATAACGAATAATGGTATCGGCATTTCTCATTTGTCTTTCGATTTCAGCGGGAACGGAAGGCTCTGCTTCAAAATTCATAATGACATAGTAGCCTTCGGTTTTGTAGTCTATGGGATAAGAAAACTTTCTTGTACCCCATTTGTCGACATTGATAACTTTTCCTTTTAGGCTTTCAACCAAATCGCTGAATTTAGTGCATACATCCGCTTTTGCTTCGTCACTGAGTTCGTTATTGACGATATAAAGTATTTCGTACTTATTCACTAATTTTCACCTCCTTATGGACTAATGGCATTTTACAATGCAAGGACTAATTCACTGACAAGTGAAAAGCATTATGATTATAGCACGGAAAAAAAATAATGTAAAGGATTTAAAATAAGAAAAACGGCGTCTTTTCTGCGCCGTTTTAAAATTAAATTAATCATATCTATTAAAAATCGAAATTTACTATACCTATTGAAATAAAATTGATTTATAACGAATCAATATTACATTAAAGTATTTCGAGATTTTTATTGAAAGCTTTTTTAAACTCGCTCGAACAGGAAAGTGCGTCTTTTATTTCAAGTGTGCAATCTGTTTCCGATTCGGTTTTCATAATTACGCTGCCGCCTAAAACGTCGCATGTAATTGCTGTAATAGCGCCGCTCATACTTCTGTCGAAACTTTCGGCAATTCTTAAAATTATACCGAGTTTAATCATAGCGTCCACATCTTCGTCGGTAAACATTTCCCTGTATTTTGCAAATTCAGTTTTAAGAAGTTCGGATTTTCTGTGAAGAGAAGCGACGAAAGCTGCAAGCAAAATATCCTTATGCGAAATACCGTAAAGGTTGCTGTTGCAAATAACATAGAAGGAATGTTTCTGGTGGTCGTAGAACTTTATTCTGTTACCGGTATCGTGAAGCATGGAAGCCGTTCTTAAAACCTTGACATACTGACGGGGCAATTTATGAAGAACTTTGAGTTGTTTAAATAATTGAATCGACAGATTATAAACCTGTTCGGCATGTTTAAGGTTTTCGTCGAAATACTTAACCGTCGTAAGAAGACTGTGCCCTAAAACATCGGAAATAGGTTTATCCTGAACGGAAGGCAAAGCGTGTTTGAACATAACCCCTTCTCTGAGACCTGCGCCGCAAATGGTAACATTTTCGAAATTCATAAAATCGATAACGGCTTTCATTGAAGCGAGTGCGCTCGGGAAAATATCCGCTCTGTCCGAAGACAGTCCCTTTATTTTCATGGTTTTGTCGAGTTCGAGACCTTTTATGCTGTCGTAAATCGAGTTGAAATCGGAAGTAGAAACGACATAGTTATGCGCCATATTGAAAGGATATTTTTTATACATTCTGCTGATTTTTCCGAGATTTCTGAAAACGCCGCCTACTCCTATAAATTTTGCGTCGGGGTCTATTTCGGAAAGCCAAGGAATTTCCTTGAGTTTTTCCGTCATAAACTCGTAAATTTTCTCTGCCCGTTCTTCGGGTTTGAAATCGGCAAATTTTTCAATAAAAGAAATTGTTCCGAAAGGAAGGGTTTCGCTATATTGAAGATGTTTTCTGCAATAATAAATCAAGTGAGTGCTACCCCCGCCCATTTCCATAATAAGGCCTTTTGAAATATCGAGAGAATTAACGACACCGAGATAAACAAGGTTTGTTTCTTCTTCCGCACTTAAAACTTTAAGTTTTATACCTGAGGTTACAGCGACCTCGTCGAGAAAGCTTTTCTGATTTTTTGCCCTGCGCACGGCAGCCGTTGCATAAGCATATATCTTTTCGATATTGTTAGCGTCGCAAAGCTGACGGAACATTTTAAGGGTTTTTATCGCCTGAGTAATTCTTACCGGCTTTAAGTAGCCGTCTTTTTCAAGGTCGTCAGAAAGTCTGACAGTTTCTTTAAGCTCATCGAAAACAACAAAATAGCCGCCCTCCAAGACATTGGCAAGAACCATTCTTACAGAGTTCGACCCTAAATCGATTACAGCAATTTTCTCCATTTTATCACCGTTATTAAGAAAAAAAATAAATTATGTTAATATTATAACACATAAAAAAGTCTTTGTATAGACCCTTTTTTAATTTTTTTTCTATAAATTTTTTATTTTTTTGCAATTAAAACCAATAAAAAAAACCGCATTTTAAGCGGTTTGAAAATTTATATAATTTACATATTATGTCTGTTGATTTTAATTATTAACCATACAAAATTTTTAAAATTGATTCGGCTTAACAATTAATCTAATTTAGCTATACACTTGGTAGGACATTTTTCCGCACAAGCGCCGCACCCCGTACATTTATCGTAATTTATAACGGGAAGATTGTCTTCCATAACAATAGCTCCGGAAGGACAGGTCCTTACGCACATACCGCATGCAATACAACCTGATTTACAAACATCCATAACTTCCTTGCCTTTTTTATGGGAAGAGCATTTTATATAAACCTTTGCTTTTTCTGGTATGGCTTTTATGATATGAACCGGACATGTTTTAACGCAGCTTTGACATTTGGTGCAGTTTGAATTTATTTCGGCTTTATTGTCCTTGATTTCGATAGCCTGAGAAGGACAAACCTTTGCGCAGTTACCGAAGCCCATACAGCCGTTTGAACAAGCCTTGTTCCCTCCTGCCGTCTGCAAAGCCATAGCGCAATCTTCGTATCCGATGTATTCGAATTTGTCTTTGCATATAAGACCGCCGCCGCAAGCGACTACGATTCGTTTTTCTTCCGTATCGCCTGCGTCGATACCTAAAATATCCGCAATTTTCTTTTTGTTTTCACCTGGGGTTGCCGAACACATATTAAGTTCGGCTTTTCCTTCGCAAAGAGCCTTTGCAAAGCCGGAACAACCCGGATATCCGCAAGCGCCGCAGTTTGCGTTTGCAAGAAGGGAAAGAACGTTTTCCTCCTTTTCATCGACTTTGACTTCGAGTTTTTTACCCGCATAACTTAATATTACCCCGAAAACGAGAGCGATTGCACAAAGTATTCCCAAGGGAGTTATAATTGTAATAAAAATATCCATTCCGCTCATTTTTTCAACCTCCCAACATACCCGAGAAAGCGGTAAAAGCCATACTTAAAACTGCCGCCGCAATCAAAGTTATCGGAAATCCTTTAAACGATTCCGGTATATCGGATTTAACGAGCCTTTCTCTTATACCTGCAAGAAGAAGTATTGCAAGAGTAAATCCGACTCCGCTGAATAAACCGTTAAGGAAGGCTTCGAGAATATTATACGATTCCTGAACATTGAGAAGGGTAACGCCTAAAACCGCACAGTTTGTGGTAATTAACGGCAGATAAACGCCTAACGCACCGTAAAGAGAAGGACTGAACTTTTTCAGAACCATTTCGACAAGCTGAACGAAAGAAGCGATAATAAGAATAAATGCTATGGTCTGAATATACTGGATATTCAAAGGTGTAAGAATCCAAGTATAGACTATGTAAGTAAACAGAGACGAGAGAGCCATAACGAATATTACGGCAAGTCCCATACCGAGAGCTGTTTCGGTTTTTCTCGAAACTCCGAGGAAAGGACAGATACCCAAGGACTGAGAAAGAACGAAGTTGTTAACGAAAATACCGCCTATGAAAATAGCGAAATAAGCCGTTTCCATTTATTTCTCCTCCTTTATATCCGAAATTTTATCTTCGGCAGGAGGCAAAGTATCCTTCTGCCCTGCCTGAGTGTTTTCTGCGTCGCAAAGAGCCTGAATAGATTCTTTGAGCTGAGCGTTGTCGGCACGCTGTTTTTTGGATTTGTCGATATATTTCATAATAGCGTTCATAGAAGCAATAAGTATTCCGAAAGTCAGAAAGCCGCCTGCGGGAAGTATGAATACCGTCATAGGATTGGCTATGAACGGAATACTGAGTCCGAAGAACTCGCCGACGCCCAAAATTTCTCTTATCGCACCCATAATGGTAAGCGATAAAGTAAAACCGAGTCCCATAGCCACTCCGTCGATAGTACTGTCGAGAACGGGATTTTTTGAAGCAAAGGCTTCTGCCCTTGCAAGTATAATACAGTTAACGACTATAAGCGGAAGGAACAAGCCTAAACTTTCGTACAAATCGTACATATATTTTTTCATAATCATTTCGACAAGAGTAACGAAAGTCGCTATGATTACGATATAAGCGGGAATTCTAACTCTGTCGGGAATAACCTTTCTCAAAAGGGAAATAAGCACATTGGAACATATGAGAACGAATGTTGCGGCAAGTCCCATACTAAGTCCCGTAAGAGCGCCGGTTGTTGTAGCAAGAGTGGGACATGTTCCGAGAACGAGTCTGAACACGGGGTTTTCGTAAATTAAACCGTTTTTGATAATCTGCGATTTTTTCATTACTCTGCCTCCCCTTCGACAACAAGTTCCATTTCGGAAATAGCCTTGCCGTAAAGCTGATAAAATTCTATAGCGCAGTTAACCGCCCTAGTAACGGCTCTCGAAGAATAAGTAGCGCTTGCAATCTGCTGAACCGTTCCGCCCTCTTTGACGACTGCGAAGGTATCGGTAGTAGCTGCGTTCACTCCGATGAAATTAGCATAGAAGGTGTCTTCGGTGGCTTTTGAACCGAGTCCGGGCGTTTCGCTCGACGAGAAAGTAAGTATTTTATCTATAACGTCGTCTTTGATAACAACAAGCAGTTCGATTGTTCCTTTATAAGCTCCGTAACCTGCGGCATAATAAATCTGAACATTGTTGCCGTCTAACGGTCTGTAAACTCCTTTAACGGTACCGTTTTTAAAAGAATCGCCTACCCTTTCAAAGTCTGCGGACAAATCGGTGGAAATTTCCGACTCGTAGGCAACGCTCATTTTTTTTGCGAGAATTTCGCTGTCGTCTACTTTACAGAAAGCATATACAAGTCCTAAAAGTCCGCCTGCAATCAAAGCTATTAAGGAGAGTATGGCGGTGATTTTCAATATTTCCTTCATTATTCCGCTTTAACCTCCTTGTTTTTTTTGAAACTGAGTTTTTTACGCACCGCACCGAAAGGACGGGGGTAAATGTATTTATCGATTAAAGGCGTAACGATATTCATAATAAGAATTGCAAAGGAAACGCCTTCGGGCATATTCGAGAATTTTCTGATAAGAACGGTAAGAATACCGAGTCCCAAAGCGTAGACTATAACTCCCCAAAATCCGTTCGGACTCGTAGAGTAATCTGTCGCCATAAATATTGCACCGAGCATAAGTCCGCCGCTTAATATACTCGGAAGGAAATATGCAATATCGAGTTCGATAAGAGAGGTAAGAAAACCTACTGTAAGAATATAGATAAGAGGAATTTTATAATCGATTACCCTTCTTACTATAAGATAAACACCGCCGATAAGAAGAGCAAGTGCGCTGACTTCGCCTGCCGAACCTCCGGTAGTTCCGAGGAACAAATCGAGAAGATTAATCGACGCTACGCTGCCTTCCGATTTTATAACGGCAAGCGGAGTTGCCGTAGTCAATCCGTCGTAATTAGACATTCCGAAATAAGAGAAGAGATTAGCCCCGTCCGAAAGGTCGATAGGCTTAATCCATGTAGTCATAGCCGCCGTCCATGCAAGCATTACGAAAATACGGGCGGTAATTGCGGGATTTGCAAAGTTTTTACCTAATCCGCCAAAAAGCATTTTTACTACCATAATAGCAAAGATACTTCCTATTACGGGAATATACAAAGGAACGACGGGCGGTAAGTTCAAAGCGAGTAAAAACCCGGTAACGACAGCCGAAAGGTCGGAAGTCGTCTGAGGTTTTTTGGTAATGAAATTATAAAACCACTCTGAAAAAACCGCCGAAGCAATCGAAACGATAGCAACGACAAGGGGGAAAAACCCGAAAATGAGAACCGATGCGATAAGCGCAGGAATAAGTGCGATTATAACATCGAGCATAATACGCTGAGTCGTTGCGGAATTTTTAAAGTGGGGCGATTGAGAAACGGTATATGCCATATTATTTGCCCCCCGAAGCTCTGTCGAGTCTTTTGCCCTGTCTTACGCTCTGGACTATACTTCTTTTAGCCGGACAAACATAAGCGCAGCTGCCGCACTCGATACAGTTATTCAATCCGTATTTTTTTGCACCTTGCAAGTCGCCGGCAATCACGCACGAGTCGATAAACATAGGCATAAGCCTCATAGGACAAGCACGGGCGCATCTTGCGCAGTTTATACATGCGGAAGGTTTATTGAAATCGGTTTCTTCTTTGGTAAGAAAAAGAACGGCGCTGCTGTTTTTGCATATAGCTGCGTCCAAACTTGCCTGAGCAAAGCCCATCATGGGGCCGCCGCTTATAACCTTTGCGACTTTGATATCGCCTTCGCTCGAACATCTTGAAAGAAGAAAATCATAAGTGACTCCCGTAGGAACGAAAAAGTTCCCCGGTTTATCGATAGCCCTTCCCGAAACGGTAAGCGCACGGGAATACAAGGGTTTATTAAGTTCCATAGCTTCATAGACGCTGTATGCTGTATGTATATTTTCAACGACAACGCCTGCTTTTGCCGGAAGAGCGCCTGCGGGAACCTTTCTTTTAGTAATCGAATAAATGAGCTGTCTTTCAGCGCCCTGCGGATACTTTTCCTTAACGGCAATTACTTCTATATCGGAAGGCGCAATATTTTTCAATGCTTCTACAGCGCTCATTTTATTGTCTTCGATACCTATAAAGACCTTTTCAACACCGAGAGCCTTTTTAAGCCATACTACTCCTGCGATAACTTCCTTGCTTTTTTCAAGCATAAGTCTGTAATCGCAAGTTATATAAGGTTCGCATTCTGCGCCGTTTATTATAAGAGTATCTACTTTATCCTGGGGTTTGAGTTTTATATGAGTAGGAAATCCCGCTCCGCCCATACCGACGATGCCGGCAGTTTTGATTCTTTCTATTATATCGTCTGCGGTAACTTTATCCAAATCGAGCGAGGGCAAAAGTTCTTCTTCGTTTGAAAAGTCGTTTTTTATAACGACATGTTTACACATTATACCCTGAGCGTTCACCCTGTCCGCAATCGCTTCCACTTCACCCGAAACGGAAGAGTAAATATTTGCCGAAAAGGCTCCCGCTGCCGCTCCTATCAAGGTTCCGTATTTTACCTTATCTCCCGGCTTTACCACGCAGTCTGACGGTTTTCCTATATGCTGAGACAGACAGATATAAACCTTTTCCGGTGCGTCTAAATTTCTTAAAGGAATACTTTTTGTAATATCCTTATTATCTTTAACATGTATTCCGTGCGGAAAAGTAAATTTCAAAATTATACTCCTTAAAACTTAATTGTTTAAATGATAACATAAAAAATATTTGCTTGTAAAATATTTTTCAGCAATTTTCGGTAATATAATTATATTATTCCAACGGAAAATATATTATTTTTGTTAAAAAAATTAAATAAAAAATTTTAAATACATAATCGCAATAGAAAACAAATTCGAAATTCCGATTTACCGATACAGCAAATTTTTAATTATAAGAGACGAAATCGGCAGCATCCGTTTTTTATAATCACCCAAAAATATAATCGCAGCAAAACAATTACTATTACTTTATCCCCTGCAAAGTAAGCTATTTGAAAATATCAACAAGTTAAAATTCGACTCTGAAAAATTTATAAATTGCATTTTGAAAATTTTATAGGAATCATTGTTTTATATCCTTCGGAATTTTTAATTGTTTCTTTTCTTTTTTGTTTTTAAAAAATCCGAAGCCTTCCGATACAAACATTGCAACGGCTATCAAAATAAGAAAAACCCCGAAAGATTTTTTTAAAATTTCCGATTTCAAATCTACTGCATAAAAGGAAGTTAATATCGTGGTAATCAAGGACGGAAGAAGAAGATACCATACCGAATTAAAATCCACGAGTTTATTTTTTATATGGATAATCAATGTAACAAGAGCCATAGGCACAAAAGCGATAAGATTTACCGCTTGTGCGGTTATCTGTTCGACATTCATAAAAATGGTGATAAGCGGTATAAATAAAGTTCCGCCGCCCATACCCATTCCGCCGAGAATTCCGCCCGTAAGTCCTATTGCAAAATACAGCCAACCTTCGCTCATAAAATCATTTTAACTCCTGCGGCAAACATTATTCCGTAAAAAATCAGTTTCAGAAAATTATTCGATAAATTTTTCAGAAGAAGTGCCCCCGCAATTCCGCCTATTATAATTCCGAGCGACGAAGGTCCGCCCACCTTAAAATCGAAAGCGCCTTTAAGACAGTACACAATACCCGAAACAAGACATAACGGAAGAATTACGGCTATTGCGGTTGCGTGGGCTTTTTTCTCTTCCAAACCGATAATAACCGTGAGAGCGGGAACAACGAGCATTCCTCCGCCGCCTCCGAAAAAACCGTTAACCGCCCCTATAAACAACCCGGCAAAAACAAGCTGAAAAAATTTTTTCAGATTTTTGATTCTGTCCGTCTTTACAAGTTCGGGAAAATAACAGCAGTTTTCTTTACCGATATAATCAGTGTAAACCTTTTTCAATTTATCCTCTTAGTTTCTGAAATAAAATCGTTACATTAATAATTTGTTTAGTTATTTAAAAAATATTCTTACTGAATTACAGACTTACCGTTTTTAATACATTAATCCGTTACCCTGAAAAACCGATTGAAAGTTTCGGGAAATATTTTTAATTTACGGACATATAAATCTTAAAAGCAACTTAACAGATAATTCACTGTATATAAGAAAATTGAATATATGCTGCATAAAATCAATCCGCTTTTTCTTATCCGAATATGCGCAAGAAAAAAACTTTCGAGAAAATATTTTAAAATCTTTGTATGGGCTTTCAAAAGCCTATGTTTAAAAGATAGAGACGTGTATATAATTATTTAATAAAAAATATTTATTTTTCTTGCTAAAATCTATATTGTTTGTTAGAATAAAAGCAATTCTAAATAAAAAAGGAAAATAAGAATGAAAGCAACTAAGGCAAAAAAATATTTCACAGTTTTTATCGTTATGATAATTTGTATAGCAATGGTTTTCGGTATCGCAGCTTGTACTCCGACTATCAAAGAAAGCGAAGTCGATGTTTCGGGCGAAGATACCGCAAACGTTAAAAACGGTAATTTCGAAAGAGCGTCGGGAACGACATATCCCTTAACTCCCGAATCCTGGACGGCAAGTCCCGGTCAGACCGGAGGAAGTTCTGCAACGCCTACCGATGAAGATTCGATTATAAACGGCGTAATTTCCGTCGACGAAAACGAATATAATTCGAACAAAAGGCGCTGGGGCAATCTCGATAATCCCGGTACCCACGAGGGAGCCGAAGGCGACAGAATGCTTATGATTTACAATAAAGTAGATAACGCATACCGCTATACCCTTTCCTCGATAACTCTCACCAAAGGCAAATATTACCTTTTGACAATGTGGATTAAAACCGTAAATGTGGAAGGTTTCGGCGCATCGGTATATGTAACGAATTCCGCTTACGGCGAAGTCAAAAACATAAATACCCAATCTCAATGGGTACAGTATTCTTTCTATATTGAAAGTTCGGTTATAAGCGATTATTCTATAAATCTTTCGATAGGTCTTGGAGAAGGCGGACTTTCAGACGGCAAACTTGCAAAAGGATATGCTTTCTTCGACGATATTTTCCTTAACGAAATAGATGCGGCAACTTATAACTCGGCAACAGAAAACGATTATACCCAAAAATACACCCTTACTCTCCCTGACAGAGATTTCGATTATATAAACAGTTCTTCTACTCAGCCTTACAGCCTGTCTTCTTCTTATACCGCTATCAGCGGCGAAGATGTTTCCACCGGCTCGTCCTATGTGACAAGAGGTATCGTAGACACTTCCCTTTCGGACGCATCGGTATTCAATAAAACCATAAGCATTGACGGTTCTTCCTCGAATACGATAACAATTCCCGCAATCGAACCTATGGACGCAGCGCAAAGTTCGAGAATGCTTCTTATTGCGTCTACAAACGCCACTACAATGACAACCGTAGGTTACCGTTCGACAAGACAAATGCGTTTCTCGTTCGGGGAAAACAATTATTATAAACTTTCGGTAAGAGTCGCTTCCTATATATGCGAAGGAGCAGGAGCTTACATTAAACTTACCGAAGGCTCGGACGATAAGAGCAACAAATATCAGATTTCCGATATCGTAACTAACGGCGAATGGAGCGTGGCTACTTTCTATATTCAATCGAATCAGGTAAGAAACCGTGACTTCTATATCGAATTCTGGCTTGGTGACGGCGGAAATCTCGAAACGGGCAAACTTTCAAGAGGATATGTTTTCTTCGATTATATCACCTTGGAAGAAATCAACGAAGAAGAATTCAATACCCGTCCTACAACTTCTCTTTCATGCACGGTAGATTTAACCGACGATACTGAAAATCTTGTCAAAACAGATTTCACGAACGGAACAAACGGCGATTATTTCGTCGCCGGCTCTTATGTTGACGAAAACGACGAAACTGTTATAAGAGACAATATAGCAACTTACGAATTCGTTACAACGACTGCCTGGGACGCAAATAAATATTCGGATATATCCAATCCTCTCTCCCCGACAGACGCTTCGAGTTATATCTGTGTTATCCGCCACAGCGAGCCTACAATCACAAAACTCAATTATTCCGAAAGCGGCAACATTTATCCTTTTGCCATTGTTCCGAACAGAACTTACAGAATTGCACTTTGGGTAAAAACCGAAAATGCTCTTTCCGGAACAGGTATTTCCGTTAACATTATAAAAGAGGAGGACGGAAAACAAACAACGGTTACCAATATATCCGATTTCAATTCCGCTGACAACGATATCAACGAAGCTTATAACGGTTACACCGAACTCGTGTTTTATATCGAAGGTTCTATTTTAACGAATTCCGACGATGTCGCTGCCGATACGGTGAATATAGGAATAGAAATTCTCTTCGGAAGCGGTTCCAAATATAATTCCGCTAAATTTGCAAAAGGTTACGCATTTATAGCAAATGTAAATATGCAGGAAATTTCCTATTCGGAATATTCCAATGCTTCCACTTCTTCAACCGTTATCAAAAAATCCCTTTCCGAAACCTCTCCCGTAGTCAGCAACGGCGGCTTCGACAGTATTGATAAAACAGATACCGAATTCGATATAAACGGCTATCCCGTAAAATACGAAGAAGACGATATCGATAAACTCAATCCCGAATATATTTTAGGTAATCCTACAAACTGGTCGGAAACCGATGAAAACGAAAATTTCGACGCAGGTATAATAAACAAAAACAATACCGTTCTTGTTAACAAATATAATCTCGGAACAAATATTTATAACGGTTATCCTTTTGAAGCAGGCGCTCCTAACTTTATGTATATAGGCGCAAACTCCGCCATAACCGAAGGAACAAGCGCTTACGGTTACTCTCTGAATTCGGGAAACAAAATTTCCCTTTCCTCGAACTCTTACTATAAAGTTACCGTTTGGCTTAAACTCTATAAAGGTACCGCAAGCATAGTAATAAAAAACAGCACCGACTCGAAAGAAACGGTATTTAAAGTAACACAGCCCGACGCCTCGCTTGCAGCCGACAGTATAGAATTCAAGCAGTACGATTTATATGTCGAAGTCGGTATGACGAGCGCAAGCCTTACCGTTTCGGTTTATCTCGGCGATTACAGCAGCACTTCAAATACTTACTCTGCAGACGACAGACTCATTTTCGACAGCGTGCAATATGTCACAATCGACAGCGAGAAATTCAATAGCGCAGTAACTTCCGATACCGTTAAAAAAGAATCTTATGTCGTTGACGGTTTCGACACTACAAGCGATTACTCGGAAACGACTTCCACCGTATCCCCGTCAGGCTGGACAGGCGCACTTGTCGATTCCAACGCTTCTTCTTCAAGTTCGGACCTTAAAAGCGGCGTTCTTTCAAAAGAACACAGCTTTACGGAAAACTGGCTCACTTCCGAAGAACTCTCTCAGATTTTCGGAACTTTCAGCCACGAAATAACAGACGGCGACAGAACAACGACGGAAACACTCGATACCGGAAACTATGTTCTCGTTATAGACGGACTCAATCCTACAACTTATAAATACACGACTTCTAGTTCAACTACATTCTCGTCCGGCACAAAACAGTATGAAATCAGCGTATGGGTAATGACTCAGAATATCGAAAGTGAAAAAGGCGCATTCATAAGACTTCTCATTAACAAAAAAACCTACACTTTCGAAAATATCAACACAGAAGGTCAATGGAAAAAATATACCTTTATGGTTCAGACTTCTGCAAATAAATCCCTTTCTTCCATATATATCGCTCTCGGTATCGGCGATACGGGTGAAGAAAATTATGTTCAAGGAAGGGCTTTCTTCGATAATGTTACATTAAGAGAAGTTACCGATGTCAAAGTAGGCGAATTGAGCTACTTCGATTATGTCGTACCTGCCGAAACGGTAGAAAACGAAGAAGGCGAAGAAACTTCGGTTACAGAAAAATTCGATACGAATTACAAAATGAGACTTGTATTTACCGATGACCTCTCCGTCGAAACGGAAACAGAACCCGAAGACAACACCACTCCGACAAACGATTATTTCTGGCTTATAATTTCTTCTGCCGTTGTCGGCGGTATAATAATTCTCGTTGTGCTCGTATATTACGGACGCAAACTTTATATTAAACAAATCAAGCCGAGAATGAAAAAGAAAAAAGAAAAAGCCAATTACGATATAGCAGAAGAAGACGATAAAAACGACAAACATTTAGACGAATTCAAAGATAAAGAATAAAATTTTAAAATTAAAAATTATAACTAAAAAAGTCGGAAAATCTTCCGACTTTTTTTATACTGTTTTTGTTATTGATTTATCGTATTTATATAAGGATTTTAAAAATTCAATTCCTTTGCATAAAGTTTTTTTATCGGGTAATTTTAGAGTTAAACGAAATTCTTTATTCTATTCTCAGTATCTCCCCTGCAAAAAGAAAGTCGCCTTTTTTGGGATTTAATTCTTTAAGCCGTTCTTTTGGTATGTTAAGTTTTTGAGATATCATATCCAAAGTTTCGAGAGGCTGAGTTATGTATTTTTTGCAACTCGGTTTTTCAACCGCAACATACATACCTTCAAAGAGTTTTTCTCCCGGCAAATCGAGATTGTTTATCGCCTTGAACTCGTTTGTTTCCATTACGAATTTTCTCGATATGCTTTCTATACTGTCTCCTTTTTTGACACGATATATAATGTAATCCATATTTCCCCGCAATAAATTCAGTCTGAAATAATAATATTGAATAATAATTATATATTTAATATATGTCAGTATTGAAATTAATATTTCAAATTTAACTATTTATATTAACATTTTAATATTTAACTTATTTTCTCTGCTTTAAATATTTTTATATCGATACAATAAAATTTCTATTATAATAAATAAATGTTTTCCTTAATATTCGAGTAATAACTGCCTTTATTTATTTGCGTAATTATTAACAAAGTCTTTTCGAATAAACCGAATATTTTTAAATACAATATTATATACCCTTTTAAAGGAACTGATAATGGCAAAGAAAATTTACAAGGCTTTTTTTACCGTGACGGTCTTTTCGGTCATAACAAGACTTCTTTCCTTTATTTTTAAAATTTATCTTTCGAGAACTCTCGGGCCCGAAGCGATAGGACTTTTTCAAATATGTATTTCGGTATTTATGATGCTGCTTTGTCTTTCGGCAACGGGTATTCCCTTATATGTTTCAAGAAAAACCGCCGAAATAGAAAAGGGCGGTACTATGAATAAAGAGGAAGCAAGCGTAGTTACCACAAGTCTTATAATAGGACTTTCTATTTCGGTAATTACCCTTGTAGTTTTTCTTCTGTTCAAAAATTATCTGGGTTTTCTGTTTTCGGACAAAAGGGCCGTTACCCTTTTTTTGATTATGCTGCCCGCTTTGCTTTCTTCTACCGTTTATTCGATTATAAGAGGTTGGTTCTGGGGCAGAAAAAATTTTTCGGTTTTCAGTATAATGGAATTTGTGGAAGAAATACTGAGAATCTTTTTTACAGTTCTTTTAACATGCGGACTCATTTCCGGTCTTTCGGGCGAAACAGGTCTTGCCATTGCCTTTACGGTATCGGACTTCGTTTGCGTTTCCATACTGATAGTTTTATATTTCAAAAAAAGCGGAAGATTTGCAAAACCTACGGGATTTAAAAAGGCTTTCAAAACTTCCGTGCCTATTACGAGTATGCGGATTTTCGGCTCAATGTCAAATTCGGTAATAGCCCTTCTTTTACCATTACAACTTATCTCCTTCGGACTTACTACTCAGGAAGCAACGGCAATTTACGGTCAGGCGTGCGGTATGGCCATGCCTTTGCTTCTTATTCCTTCGAGTATCATTTCTCCCCTTTCGGTAATTCTCGTGCCCGAAATCGCTTCTATGCAATCCAAAAAGGATACTGCGCTTTTGACAAGATATTCCGTTTCGTCCATTTCGTTTGCCGTTGTCACGGCAGGTCTTTTTCTCTCTCTTTACGCCCCGATAGGTAGCCTTTACGGCTGGTTCCTTTACAACGATTTGTTCGCCGGTCGATTTGTAGAAGCTACCTGCGTCATTATGGTACCTATGGCAATTTCGGGAATATCCTCTACCGTTCTGAATTCGATAGGATTGGAAACGAAATCTTTTATCGTGTATGTTATCGGCTGCTTCGCACTTCTTTTAGGAATACTGATTCTCCCGAGATTTATGGGAATATACGCTCTTTCCATTTCGCTTCTTTTATGCCATACGATTATTGCCGTTCTTAACCTTGTGGTTCTCAGAAAATCGGCAGGGGTATCCTTTGCTAAAATAATCAAACCGCTGATTTGCGTTTGTTTCTTTTCTTTGATTTGTTTTTTATTGGGAAAAGGATTAGTAAATATCTGCACGGCTTATGCGGGTAAAATCGCAGCAATGTTTATCTCAACGGTTATTGTCGGATTATTTTATGCGGCGCTTGTATATCTTTTTAAACTTATTGATTTTAAAATGATTAAATTCAAAAGATAAAATGCCATATATTTTTTAATTGATGATATTAATTAAACTATATAAGGCTTTAAAAATTATACTATTTGGTTGATTTAATATGTAAAAATATAAATTTAAATCTCTTAATTCTTCTTGACTTTTTTCATTATCGCATAAGTGCTTCTGTAAACTATTATCGTAATCAGATAATTTAAAAGTATCCATGCCCATTGAGTAGCATACTTTGAAAAAGCCATCATAATAAACTTTTGTCCGAGCGATGCAGAAGCAACATCGAATCCTAATCCCGCTCCTATTGTTTTTGCAAGAGTATAAGGATAAATATCGAAAAGCATAAGAGCTTCCCCGAATGCGCTTATTATTCCGCTGCAAAAAATATATCCTAAAACTGCGCCTATAAATATGCTGAATTCGGGACGCATATTTTTGAAATACTTATATGTCAATCCGCAAAAACCTGCTATAAGGCCGTTCGAAATTGTAAGAAATACAACATAAGGACCCGGTTGCGGAAATATAAGGCACTGCAAAATATCCGCAAGTACCGCAACAAGAAAACCTCCTACCGGTCCTAAATAAATTCCCGATATATAACAGAAACAATAAACAAAACTGACTCTGCCTAAAAATGTACCGCTTGAAAAGGAAAGAACATTTAAACTCACGCCGATTGCCGTGAGAACTGCCGCAAGACACAGCTTATAAGTTTTACTCATAAAAAAAGATACCTCCCGCAAGAGAGTATCCGCCAAAATTGAAAAAATTCAATCACAGCGAACGCGATTATTCACGCAGCCCATTACAGCCTTCAATTACAGGCGACATCCCATCCCGTAACCCTTAACGCAAACAACCTACTCTGTTATGCAAATATATCATAGCTTAATAATCATTATTTGTAAAGAAAAATAAACAAAATTCGTGTATTTTTTCGAAAGTTCAACATACTATAAGTATGCTTACGGTATTTATTCGTTCGATAATAATTTATGTACTTTTAATAATAGTCATAAGGCTTATGGGTAAAAGGCAAATTGGCGAGCTCCAACCTTTCGAATTCGT
This sequence comes from uncultured Eubacteriales bacterium, assembly GCA_949296455.1. Lineage (GTDB taxonomy): Bacteria > Bacillota > Clostridia > Christensenellales > CALVMC01 > CALVMC01. The sequence continues at coordinate 50,949 of CASFOZ010000004.1, read as the reverse complement.
AATAACTTTGGTTATTGCCGAAGTTGCCTGTATTCCGATGTCGGACACTTCCATTCCTTTAAGTCACGGAATAATTCCGATATTTACATTATTTATACTTCATTTGTTTATAACGAAAATCGCAAAGGCTAGCGTAAAATTCAGAAGGGTTTTAAACGGAAAGCCCGTAATAGTTATAAATCCGCAAGGAATAGATAATAAAGTTCTCGATAAACTGGATTTCGATATTAACGATTTACTTGCTTCCATTCGTTCTCAGGGATACTTTTCTCCTGCCGAAATACAGTATGCCATACTAGAAACAAACGGAAAAATAAGCATAATGCCCAAAGCCGCAAATAAGGCGGCAACGGTCGGCGACATAAAAGATTTTGTAACCGAAAGCGAAATACCCTACACATTGATATGCGAAGGAAAACTTATGCAGGAAAACTTAGAACTTTCAGGAATAGCTCAGGTACAGATAGACGAACTTCTGAACAAACACTCTCTTACGGTAAAAAACACATTACTTCTTACCGTAAACGAAAAAACGATTATTTATCTTCAACCTTACAATGCACCTGCAATTTACGATAAATTTTCGGAGGCTTGCTGATGAAAAAGGTAATAACGGCACTTGCAATACTTGCGGTAATTATCGGAGCGGGAACATTCGAACAAATTTATGTTTCAAAAACACTGGATAATTTTATAGAAAGAACGGAATCTTTAAAAATTGCTTTAACTACCTCGAACAATGCGTTGGAAGAAGCGGAAAAACTTGAAGATTGGTGGATTGAAAAAAAACAGTCTCTCGAAGCTTTGTCCCCTCATAACTTTTTCATGGATATAACCTATTCGGTTTACGAAGTTTTAGGAAATATAGAAAACGACGAAATACCGCAAGCACTTACAAGAATAGAAATTCTGAAAGGACAAATATCTAATCTTAATCATATACTTTGTATTCATTGGGAACATGTTATATAGTCTGCACCGGAAGCGTATTAAATTTCATTTTCCATCTTTACGCTGCCCGTGTTAAATATAGAAAGCAAAAAAGCGCAATACTGCGCTTTTTTGCTGTTAATAAAAAATTTCGGTAAATCAGACATTTAAAATTTTCTTTAAAAACCGTCCTGTAAAACTGTCGGGATTTTCCGCTACTTCTTCTGGCGTTCCTTTTGCTATAACTTCGCCGCCTTTCTTACCGCCTTCCGGACCTAAATCTATAATATAATCGGCGACTTTTATTACATCGAGATTATGTTCGATAACAACAACGCTGTTTCCGCTGTCGACGAGAAGTTTAAGCATATTTATAAGTTTTTTTACATCGTCGCTATGAAGTCCCGTTGTAGGCTCGTCAAGTATATAAAGGGTTTTCCCTGTCTGTCTTTTAGACAGTTCGGTTGCAAGTTTTACCCTTTGCGCTTCACCGCCCGAAAGCGTAGTTGCTGGCTGACCGAGTTTTATATAAGAAAGTCCTACGTCGTTCAAGGTCTTTATTTTATTATAAATCTGCGGAATGTTTTTAAAAAATTCACAAGCTTCGCTTACAGTCATATCGAGTATATCGGAAATATTCTTTCCTTTATAAAATACCTGTAAAGTCTCTCTGTTGTATCTTTTTCCTTTGCACACTTCACAAGGAATATATACATCGGAAAGAAAGTGCATTTCTATTTTTATTATTCCGTCGCCGCTGCAGTTTTCACACCGTCCGCCGGGAATATTGAAACTGAATCTTCCTGCCTTGTACCCTCTTTCTTTTGCGTCGTTTGTTGAAGCAAATAATTCCCTTATGGGAGTAAAGACGCCTGTATAAGTAGCAGGATTTGAACGGGGAGTTCTTCCTATTGGACTTTGGTCTATCGTTATGACTTTATCCAAATTTTCGTAACCCGACACACTCCCTTCATCGTCGTGAACGGCTGCGTTATTTAGGCGTGCAAACAGATTCGGACGCAGAACTCCGTTTATTAGAGAACTCTTTCCGCTTCCCGAAACTCCCGTTACTACGCACATTACGCCTAACGGAATTTCGACATCTATATTCTTTAAATTATTCTTTTTCGCACCGCTTATTTTAAGAAAACTTCCGTTTCCTTTTTTACGTTCTTTAGGAACGGGAATGCTCTTTTTGCCGCTTAAATAAGCTCCTGTAACCGATTTTTCGCATTTCATGATATCTTCGGGTGTTCCGCTTGCTATTAGATTCCCTCCGTTTTCGCCTGCTCCTACTCCGATATCGACAACAAAATCTGCCTGTCTTATAGTGTCCTCGTCATGCTCGACTACGATAAGAGTATTTCCTAAATCACGAAGTTTTCTGAGTGCGTCCAAAAGCTTTTCGTTATCTCTTTGGTGGAGTCCTATACTCGGCTCATCGAGAATATAAAGTACTCCCGTAAGTCCGCTTCCTATTTGCGTGGCAAGCCTTATGCGCTGCGCCTCGCCGCCCGAAAGAGTTGCGGAAGTTCTGGAAAGGGTAAGATAATCAAGTCCTACATTTATTAAAAATTTAAGTCTTGCTTTTATTTCCTTAATTATCTGAGAAGCTATAATTTGTCTTGAATCGTTAAAATTAAGCTGTTCGAAAAACTCGTAAATTTCGTCGACCGGTTTAGAACAAAGCTCTGCTATATTTAGTGAGCCTACGGTCACTGACAGCGCTTCCTTTTTAAGTCTGTCACCTTTACATACCGGACAAACTTTACTTACCATATACTTTTCTATTTCGTGTTTTACATAATCGGACTGCGTTTCGTTGTATCTTCTTTGAAGGTTGGTTATTACTCCTTCGAATTTCGACTCGAACCTTTTTGTATAATCGCCGAAAGTATATTCTTTGATTATGCTTTCGTCGCTTCCGTAAAGAAGTATGTTTTTTATTCTGTCGCTCAAATCCTTATAAGGTGTATCGAGGGAAAAACCGTAATGTTTTGCAAGGGCCCGGAAGTTCATCATGGAAATTTTACCGTTATCCATATTCCAGCCGCTGACTTCCAACGCTCCTTGGTTTATCGATTTGTTTTTGTCTTTGATAAATAAATCGGGATCTATTTCGGTATTAAACCCTAAACCGTGACATACGGGACAAGCGCCGTAAGGACTGTTGAAACTGAAAAATCGGGGCGTCATTTCTTCAAAACTTATTCCGCAGTCTGGACAAGAATATTTCGTTGAAAAAAGAAAACTTCCGCCGTCGTTTTCAATCATAACTATATCCCCTGCAAGTTTTAAGGCAGACTCTATACTGTCGGTAAGTCTTTTCTGTATTCCGTCTTTTACGGTTATTCGGTCTATTATAACGAAAATATCGTGTTTCAGATTTTTATCGAGATTAATTTCGTCTTCGTCGAGCATATAATCTGTTCCGTCGACTCTGACTCTTATATAACCGCTTTTTCTGAGGCTGTCAAAGGTTTTTAAGTATTCGCCTTTTCTGCTTCTTACCACGGGGGCTATTATGGTAACTTTGGTCCCTTCTTTCAATGAAGTTATTTTATCGCATATACCGTCTACCGTCTGAGAAGAGATTTCTCTGCCGCAGTTTGGACAATGAGGAGTTCCGACTCTTGCATAAAGAAGTCTTAAATAATCGTAAATTTCCGTTACCGTTCCCACGGTGGAACGGGGATTATGAGAAGTTGTTTTCTGGTCTATTGAAATTGCGGGCGAAAGTCCGTCTATGGAATCCACATCGGGCTTGTCCATCTGCCCTAAAAACTGTCTTGCGTAAGACGACAGACTTTCAACATATCTGCGCTGTCCTTCCGCAAATATGGTATCGAACGCCAGCGAAGATTTTCCCGAGCCTGAAACACCCGTAAATACCACGAATTTATCTCTCGGTATCGTAACCGATAAATTCTTTAAATTATTCTGTCTTGCCCCTTTAACAACTATTTCTTTATTCATTTTATACCTTTAACTAATTTTTTAAGATATGCTATTTCGTCTCTGAGTTTGATAGCGCTTTCGAAATCGAGTGAAGCAGAACTTAATTTCATTAATGCAGTAAGTCTTTCTATCTCTTTATAAATATCTTTTTTATCTGCTTTTTCGGTTTTTAAATCCACTTCTTCCGATATATTAAGAGTATTTGTAACTTTTTTAATAATAGTCTTGGGAATTATACCGTTTTTTTCGTTATATTCTTTTTGTGCTTTGCGTCGCCTGTTGGTTTCGTCTATTGCCTTTTTCATACTGTCGGTTACCGTGTCTGCATACATTATAACCTTGCTTTCGCTGTTTCTTGCAGCCCTTCCTATTGTCTGGATAAGAGAACTTTCGGAGCGCAAAAAGCCTTCCTTGTCGGCGTCTAAAATGCAAACTAATCTGACTTCGGGAAGGTCAAGACCTTCTCTTAAAAGATTTATCCCGACAAGCACGTCGAATTCCCCTTCCCTTAGTTTATTGATTATGGTAACCCTTTCAAGCGTATCTATATCGGAATGCATGTATTCGGCTTTTATATGGTTTTCTTTTAAATAAAGAGTAAGACTTTCCGCCATTTTTTTAGTAAGAGTCGTTATCAAAACCCTTCCTTTTGCGTTTACAGCCTGGTTTATTTCCCCGATAAGACTGTCTATCTGACCTTCTACCGGTTTTATGAAGATTTCCGGGTCGAGAAGCCCGGTAGGTCTTATAATCTGTTCGACTATCTGTCCTGCGTTGCTAAGTTCATACTTTGCGGGAGTTGCGGAAATACAAACCATTTGTTTTACCCTTTCGTCGAACTCCTCGAATCTTAAAGGTCTGTTGTTATAGGCTGTCGGCAATCTGAACCCGTATTCTATAAGGTTGTCCTTTCTGGAACGGTCTCCGTTATACATGGCTCTGAGCTGCGGAAGTGTCATATGGCTTTCGTCTATGAATGTAACAAAGTCCGACGGGAAAAAGTCCATAAGAGTATACGGCGCCTGACCGTCTTTTCTTCCGTCGAAATAACAGCTGTAATTTTCTATACCGTTACAATATCCCATTTCCCGTATCATTTCGATATCGTAACTTACTCTCTCTCTTATTCTTTGGGCTTCGATAAACTTATTTTTACTTTCGAAAAATGCAGCTCTTTTTTCCATATCCGAAGCGATTTTTTCAAGCGCACTTTCCCTTAACTGTTTGGATACGACATAATGTGAAGCAGGAAAGATATTAGTATGCGAAAGTTCCTTTTTTACCTTTCCGGTAAGTATATCGATTTCATAAATATGTTCTACTTCGTCTCCGAAAAAAACTATCCTTATCGCCGATTCCGACATACTTGCAGGAATGATATCCACCATATCGCCACGAACTCTGAATGTAGCACGCACAAAATCCAAATCGGCTCTTTTGTACTGAATCTCGACAAGATGCCTTATAAGTTCGTCACGGTCCTTTGTATCGCCTTTGCGCAAAGATATTGCAAGTCTGAAATATTCTATAGGAAGTCCCAATCCGTATATACATGAAACGGAAGCGACTACAATTACCTTATCGGACTCGCAAAGAGAAGATGTGGCGCTGTTTCTGAGTTTATCGATTTCATCGTTTATTTCAAGTTCTTTTTCGATATAAGTATCGGTTCTCGGGATATAGGCTTCCGGTTGATAATAATCGTAATAGGAAACGAAAAACTCCACTCTGTTTTCAGGGAAAAATTCTCTGAATTCATTGCAGAGTTGAGCCGCCAATGTTTTATTGTGAGCTATAACAAGCGCAGGTCTTTGAATGTTCTGTATGACGTTTGCAATAGTAAAAGTCTTACCGCTGCCGGTAACTCCCAAAAGCACCTGCTCTCTGAGTCCGTCGTTAATTCCTTCGGTAAGCTTTCTTATCGCTTCGGGCTGGTCGCCCGAGGGTTTGAATTCGGAATGTATTTTAAATTCCTCTTCCATATCAAAAAATCCACTGTAAAATCTGTGTTACTATAAATGTAATAAAAGCACCGCAAACGGCAAGTATTATTTTTGTGTAAATAGATTTGCGTTCGTTCTGCAAATCTCTCATAAACGCTTGTCCTTTGCTGTGCATCGAAACGCAATAAACGAGTTCGCCCTTTTTATTGCTTTCGACGACTTCAAAATAATCGTTTAAGGCAAGTGATCTTAAAGTCGGCGCCAAATCGTCTTTTTTAAACTCTATCTTATACGGTATGGAAGTTAAAATTTCGTGCGGAGTTATAAGACAAACCCAATCGTTTTCGCTTGCCTTATTATATATAACTTTCATTACCGCCTTTTCTTTTTTATTAAGTATCATAAACCACCTTTAAAGACTTAAAACATTATATAAGCGAAGCTACATATCCGCCTAAAAGTCCGGATAAAAATCCGACTACAAGTATAACCAATGCTCCCGCTCCGTAAAATATCCACTTTATATTTTTCGTTAAAGGCTTGCCGTTTTTTCTTAAAATGACAGCACTTGCTCTTTTATTCATTATACCGTTTTCCTTTTCGCTGTCTTCTATATGCTCGAGTTCGATAAAAGCCTGTCTTGAAAAACTGAAACAAAATTCATCGTTTACGGCATATTTAAGAACGAGAACTCCTTTTGCCTGTAAATCTTTGAGCATATCTTTTAACTCTTCAAAATTCAACTCCGTTTCTAAAAGACCGTTGATTTCCTCGGAAGAATAAACGGAAAATTTATCCTCCGAATCTTTTTGAGCAAATGATTTTAAAAATAATATTTCAGTTTTATTAAACATATTTTCACCTTTTTACATTATAACAGAGCATAGCCGAAAAAACAACATAATTATATCCATTTACTTTATTTTATTATATTAAAATGTTATAATATTTTTTAAAGCGAGGACTCATATGAATTTACTTAATAAATTTATTGACAGAGAAAATTTTGATAACTACGAGGATTTTTCTAAAAATTTCAAAATTAAAATTCCCGATAATTTTAACTTCGGATACGATGTCGTAGACGAATATGCAAGATGCGCTCCCGATAAAAAAGCAGTCGTGTGGTGCAACGATAAAGGCGAAGAGAAAATAATAACCTTCGGAATGCTGAAAGAACTTACCGACAAAACCTGCAACATATTCAAAAAATACGGCCTTAAAAGAGGCGACTTTATTATGACTATGCTGAACAGACGGTACGAATATTGGATTATTGCGGTAGCGGCTCACAAATACGGTGCCGTTATTATTCCTGCAACATTTTTGCTCACTGCAAAAGATATTGCTTACAGAACAGATAACGCAAAGGTAAAAATGCTGTTTTGCAGCAACGAAGACGATATTATAAAACACGTGAATGAAGCAAAAAGCATATGCAAAACGGTTGAAAAGTATTTCACTACGACTCAAAGAGAAGGTTACATAAACTTCCACGAAGAACTTGAAAAAGCAAGTTCCAATTATATCCCTAAGGGAAAAAGCAAGAACGACGACCCTATGCTCGTATATTTCACATCAGGCACAACGGGTTATCCTAAAATGGTAGCGCATAAATATACCTACCCTATCGGATTTATAGTAAACGCTAAATTCTGGCAATGCGTGGAAGACGACGGTCTGCATTTTACTATGGCGGAAACAGGCTGGGCAAAATGCAGCTGGGGAAAAATTTACGGTCAGTGGATAGCCGGAAGCGCAATTTTCGCATACGATTATTTCGGCAGATTTACCCCTACCGACGTTCTTCCTCTTATCGAAAAATACAACATTACCACCTTCTGCGCACCCCCTACCATATACAGATTTTTGATTAAAGAAGATTTGTCAAATTACAGCTTTAAATCCATAAAGCACTGCTCGACCGCAGGAGAACCGCTTAATGCGGAAGTTTCAAAAGAGTTCAAGAAATTTACCGGACTGGATATTTACGAGGGTTTCGGACAGTCTGAATCGACGGTACTTTTAGGAACATATTCCTTTGTCGAAATACATCAGGGTTCTATGGGAAAACCGAGTCCTATATATGACCTTTTTATATGCGACGATAACGAAAATCCCGTATCTCCGGGCGTTGTAGGCGAAATAGTGGTAAGACTTAAAGAAAATCAGTTGGGATTATTTTACGCCTACTATAACGACCCTGAAAGAACATACAATACCTTTAAGACCGGAATTTATCATACGGGCGATTTAGCATACAGAGACGCCGAAAACTATTACTGGTTCGTAGGAAGAAAAGACGATATAATAAAATCAAGCGGATACCGTATAGGACCTTTCGAAGTGGAAAGCGCACTTCACGAACATCCCGCAGTTTTGGAATGCGCAATCACCGCCGTTCCCGACGCAATAAGAGGTCAGATAGTAAAAGCTACAATAGTACTTGCAAAAGGATATTCGCCAAGCGAAGAACTCGTCAAAGAACTGCAAAATCATGTAAAAAAGGCAACCGCACCTTACAAGTACCCGAGAATTGTAGAATTCGTCAAAGAGCTTCCCAAAACAATAAGCGGAAAAATAAAAAGAGTCGATATAAGAAAGAAAGACGAAAAATAAAGTTATAAAATAATAGTTCTAAAATTAAAATAAATAAAAAGACCGCACCTTTGTGCGGTCTTTTTATTGAATTACTTTTTTTGTTCGTTGTTTTGTTTTCTGTCTTTATCTATTGCGGCAGCGGCTTCATTATAACCGAAAACCACATGATTATGACTTACATTATTCTGCTGTTTAGGTAATATTTCCTTTTGAACTGCTTTTTCATCGGAATTTTTAATATTTATATTCATATTTATATTTTCTTTTTCATTTACCTTCCCATCAGATTTTTGATTATTTACGAATTTTACCTTTCTTATGATATTTCCGTCAGGGTCTTTTGTTATAGTCGTTTCCGTATCGGGCGGAGCCAAAGCAAGAAGTCTCGAATGTCCCGACGGTAAAGCTTCCGCCTTTCTCGATACATAAAGAGCCTTGGGAACTGTACGCCACTTAGCAAACAAAGTAATATTGCGTCTCGGCATACCTCCCCCGCCGAAAGGCGTGCTTAAACTGAAATCGGACATCCAACCTAAAAATTCGTTATTGTATTTTGTAGGAGTAGGTACAATTATAGATTCGCCGTATCTGAAACGCAAACTGTCTATCTTTTCTCCCCCGAATGTTTCAAAGCTTACAGTATAAGTTCTGAGCCAGAATAACCATATAAGATATAATAATAACAATATCAGAATGCAGATTAAAATCGGCAACAGAGTCCAAAGAACGATAAGAAGGGTTTTGGATAAGGCGTTGATTTTAACTTGTTTTACTACAGGCTGATAATTTACAAGATCGGAAGGAGTATATATTGCATTATAATAATTTTCTCCTTTACTTAATGCGGTATCGCTGTTTTCCCATGTCCAGCCGTCCGGAAGGGTAACATCGTCAAGAACATTTCCTGTATTATAATCTTTGTTGATTACGGGAGCGTCTACATCAGGAATAAGTCTTGTGATTGTTGCCGAAATAGTTTCTGTAGTAGTTTTGGAATTGTATCTGTTATAAAAGAATGTAACGGTACAGTAATATTCTCCGGTATCCAAAGGAGAGGAAATTGTTAAAGACTGATAAGGATTATTTAAATCTATTTCTTTATTGCCGTCTTTTTTATACCAAGTGTATTCGTAAGTGCCGTTCAGTACATGATTTGTCATTGCGGTTAAAATCAATTTCTGACCGCTTTCAACTGTATTGTTTTCGGCATTTGAAATAAGGGTAACAGTCGGCGCAATCAATTGCCATTCGCCGTAAAGCACTACGTCTTCGAAAGCAACGTTGCCAAAATCGAAAAGTGTATATAAACCTTTTTCATAGTACCAGTCGTAAATTTCAAAACCTGCTTTTTCTGTCTCTTCGTCGGGCCTAACAAACTTTTCTCCTTTCTTTACATACTGGATGATTTTAGGATTAACACCCGATACGTCATTGAATTCTGCTCTGTATAAAGTAATAGGCGCTATATCATAATCAACATTTTTTAAAGAGGGGAAATAATAACTTGTACCATCGTTTTTTTTGAATTCCCATGCGCTGTCGTCTAAATCTTTTAAAGCCTGAGGTTTTGACTCCTCCTGTTTGGTTACCATATCCATTGAATCGAGAGCTAACGGTTCGTCATAAATAAATATTTTACCACTTAATTCTGATTCTTTATTTTCTTTTAATAATTGTTCAATATTTGATAGAGCGTCTTCGCTCAAATTATCTGTAAGATAATAGTTGTTTTCACATTTGCTGTTAGGATTGTTTAAATAGTTTTCATAGCTTGATTTACTATTAACATAATATCTGCCTATCGGATAAATACCTACATTTTGGTAATATTGCAGATCATCATTATAATCAATACTTCCTAAAAACAAGCAATTTGAAATTTCAAAGTAATCGACAATGTAACTGCTGTTATCAGTCAAACTATCCATATAATCTATATTATTAGCTGAAGATATTCCCGCTATACCAATGTTTTTTTGGGGGCTGTTATTATTAAAATTTATAAAATTTGCGTATGAAACACAATTTCTGATTACTGCACAATTATTTGTTGAAATTCCGCCAAATACACCTGAAATAAGGTTTCCTAAATCAACCGTCCCTGCAAAAACACAATTTTCTATAATTCCATAGTTTGTGCCTGCATAACCTGCAAAACCAAATGTCTTTGAACCTTCAAAACTTATAAAATCAATATCAACGTTCACATAACAGTTTCGAATTATTCCATTATTAAAGTTTGCCAACAAGCCTTGTTTATTATAATCGTCGGAAGAGACAATTACTTTTCCGGAAACTATATACAGGTTTTCTAAAATAGAATTTTTATCGTTGTCATTAAATAAATAAAACATATAAGATCTCGCCGAAATATTATAATTAGATATTTTTCTTCCATTACCGTTAAAAGTTTTATACGTCAAAGGCTTTGTTATATTATAATAAGAACCGTCGGCTTGTTTGAAATCGATATCGAATATCTGAATGTAGCAAAATTCGAAATTTTTTATTTCTCCGAATGCAGAAGAGCTGAAATCAACGAATCTGTTCCCTTCTTCTGCAAAAAAGAGTTCGTCTATTACATAATACGGATTGCTTTCGGTGCCTTCACCGCCTCCGCACAATTCCCAAATTAACCTTGTGTTATTATTGTTAACAGAATTTGACCTAACGAAATAAATTTCATCATCGTTATTAAAATAATTTTGCATTTCGACTTTTCTCCAAGATTCGATTGGAGAAACATTTAAGGCAGCGGTAATTAAAGAGTTGAGATAATAACAATTAGTAAAAGTCTGATTTGTAACTGTCGCCAGATTACAGATTAAAGCGTCATATTCGCCACTTGATGGAGAAACGACATTTCCTAAATTATAACATTTATAAGCTTCGATAGAGTCTGCATTTATATATCCTATAAGACCGCCTGCGTTTTCGATTGAACTACTGACTGTGCCTATATTATAGGAATATCTGAGTTCGAGTGAAGTAGTTGTATTTTCCAACGACCCGATAAGACCGCCTACATTTTTTCCGCCGATTATATCACCTGTATTGCCGGATAAATTAAGGGATGAAATATCCGAAGCCATACCGATAATCCCGCCGATATTTGCATACATATCGGAACTGCCCATAGTACTGATATTGCCTTCATTTGAAAGAGCTTCTATATCGCTTGAAACTATGTACCCTGCAACTCCTCCGAGTCTCGACACTCCAAGAAGCGAACCGTAGTTTATGATATAACGCAAGGTAGAAGAATCGACAATACCGAAAACTCCTCCCGTAGTACTTACTATTGACTCTACGGAAGCATAGTTATAAATACCTGTAATTTGAGAAGAAACAACATTACCTATAACCCCGCCTGTTGCAAGTCCTGTTTTCCCGTTTACCGAAACGCCTTCGTTTTTAATGTATCTTACCGTTGCCTCGCTTACATTGGCGGCAAAAGAAGCGGTATAGGACAAAGTATTTTCAGATACTACGGAACCGGGTCCTAAAATAAAATTTTCAACGGTTGCACCCTTTCCGATATTTCCGAAAAGAGCGGAATAAACAAATGAATCGTCGTTGACATTAAGATTTTTTATTATATGAGAGTCTCCGTCAAAATTACCTTGAAAAGCATATGTCTCATTGCCTATTGGCGTCCACGGATAATTATTAAGATCGAGATCTTCTGTCAGCACGAAATATTTATTGGCATAAGTTGTGCCGGAATTGACCATTTCGGCAAGATACGCAAGATTTGCGGGAGAGCTTATACGATAAGGATCGCTGACGGTTCCGTCGGATTCGGAAGTCCATTCGAACGGAAGAGATTCTCCGTACCAAACCTCCGCCTGTGCGACGGATGAAGAGAGATCGGAAGTTGCCGTGACTAAACCGAACACAGAAAATATGACGACTAAAATCAATAAAAACGATATTATTGAATTAATCTTATTTATTTTTTTTAAAGAAGTCATAAATTACCTCACAAGCAAGGAAAAATCCATGCGCAATACATATGTATATATATATTATTATTTAAATATAAATTTGTCAATACTTTGATAATAAAAAAGGGAAAATGGAAATTTTTGTCAAAAATAGCAAAAATAAGCATTTTCCCTTTAATTAATTATCTTTCTACCCTGATAATATTGGAAACTTCTATAACATCGGGGAGTTTTTTGATTTCCGAAACTGCATTCTGAATGGCTTTTTCGCAGGTTTTATGGGTTACGAAACAAAGAGGAACGACATTTTCTCCTTCCTTCTGCACCATTGTGGTAATGCTGATATCGTACTTTCCGAGTATACCCGAAAGAGAAGCGAGAACGCCCGGTTTATCGTTCACGAGAAGCCTTATATAATATTCGCTTTCAAAGTCGGAAATAAAATTACATTTATCTTTTCTCAGAACCTGAGGAAATCTTTTATGTTTTTCGCTGAGTCCTGCATAAACGATATCGCTGACGATAGCGCTACCTGTCGGCAAATCGCCTGCACCTCTTCCGTAAAGCATTATATCGTCCACAGCATCGCCTGAAATATAGACGGCGTTAAACGAACCTTTGACAGAAGATAAAGGATGTGTTTCAGGAATGAATACCGGATGAACACGGGCTTCTATACCCTTATCTGTTTTTTTACTGATACCGAGAAGTTTGATAGTGAGTCCGAACTCTTTTCCGAACTCTATATCGGCGTTTGTTATTTTCGTAATACCTTCTCTGTAAACGGCATTGACGGGAACGGCGGTTTTATAAGCCAAGGTCGATAGAATAGAAAGTTTATAACTTGCGTCATATCCTTCAACATCGGCTTCGGGATTTGCTTCGGCGTAGCCTAATTTCTGGGCGGTTTTTAAAACGTCGCCGTAATCGGCTCCTTCATCGCTCATTTTGGTGAGAATATAGTTTGTTGTGCCGTTTATAATACCTTTTATTGCGGTAATGGTGTTTGCCTGCATTGCGTCGTTAAGCGTCCTTATAACGGGAACACCTCCTGCGCATGTTGCTTCGAAATAGAGTCCTGCGTTACCTTTAACAGCGGCTTTTTCGAGTTCCGACCAATTTTTCGAAAATAGTTCTTTATTTGCGGTAACGATACTTTTCCCGGCTTCGAGTGACTGAATCAAAAATGTTTTTGCAGGCTCTATTCCACCGAAGAATTCTGCTACGACATTGATTTCGGGATTTGAAATTATATCGTTGATATCGGTAGTCAGAACCGATAACGGAACGCCTAATTTTTCGGCTTTCTTTTTATCCCTTTCCATAATTTTAATTATTTCAAGGGAAATTCCGTATTCTTCTTCTATACGGGACTTATTGTTGACTAATATTCTGTAAGTTCCGCCGCCGACGGTTCCGAGACCTAAAAGTGCAACTCCGACTTTTTTCATAAATCCTCCTGTGTGTTCATGTCATAAAGAATTTTCAATCCTTTAAGGGTAAGAGTTTTATCGTAAATATCTATGATTTCATTATTTTTATTTTCTATAAGGGCGCTGAGCCCGCCAGTTGCGATAACCTTGCAATCGTCGAATCCTGCTTCCTCTTTAATTTTTCTGATAATATATTCGACAAGACCGGTAAAACCGTAGATTATACCTGACTGAATATTTGTTTCCGTAGTTCTTCCTATTATTTTTTCCGGTCGGTCGAGTTCTACTCTCGGAAGTTTTGAAGCAGTGTTTACAAGAGCGTCGGCAGAACATTTTATACCGGGTGCAATAACGCCGCCTAAAAAGTCCCCTTTTTCGTTGACGACGGAAAATGTTGTTGCCGAACCGAAATCAACCACGATTAAATTACCTTTATATATATTTCTTGCAGCAACGCAATTTACGATTCTGTCGCTTCCGACATCTTTCGGATTGAGGTATTTTATATTAAGCCCTGTTTTCATTCCGGGCCCTACGATTTTAGGCTGAAATTTGAAATAATATTTACACATATGTTCTATTGTGTAATTGAGAGTAGGAACGACTGAGGATATAATAACCCCCTTTATATCGTTTACGGTGACATTTATACCGTTAAGAAGTTCTATAACCACCATTCCGTATTCGTCTGCCGTTTTTTGGGTAGCGACGGAAAGTCGCCAGCTTCCCAGAAGTTTGCTTTTAGAATACAGTCCTATTTTTAAATTCGTATTTCCTATATCGATTACCAATAACATAGCTTGTCCCGTTTAATTTTAAGTATTTTAAAATTTTTATTCTCTATTCGGTTTTATGCTGTCAGATATTCTGAACGGTTCTATTGACGGTCTTTTTTTCTTTATCGGAAGAAAAATCTATAATTTCTTTGGTATCCGTCATAACCTTTTTATCTTTACTTTCGTCGGTAAAACGATTATGACATAAAGGTGCCTTTACCGTATCTTTATCGACGCAAGCATTATTTTCGCATTCGTCTTTGACCGATAAGTCGGTTTTGATTTTGACGGCGCTTTCTGTATTTTCAGAGGCACTGTTTCCCTTTACCGATTTTTTAAACATAGATTTGCCGAGCATTTTTTTGACCGCAGCCACAATAGGCGGAGCGATAATCGCACAGACAATGATTTCAATAACAAAGTTCAACGCAAGAAGTCCCGTAAGAAACTCCGTCGAAATAACCGTACCCCCTACTTCCTTATCAAAGTAAAGAGCCCAGAGCATAAACACGACGAGAAAGGTATTTGTTATGACTCCCGAAATCGTACTTATAACGGAAGCGAAATACTCTCCCCCTTTTTTATTTCTGAAAAGTTTTTTTAGACCTTCATAAACCCAATAAATCACAGGACCTATAAAAAGCCTCGGAAGAACCGAAACCAAAGGATTTCTGAACAGTACCGCAAGCGGAGAAACCGGAAAAAGCAGACTGAACAAACAACTCATAAGTCCCAAAGCGGCTGAGTTCAGAAGCGCCGATTTGAATCCCAATGTCTGACTTGCAATAATTACCGGAATAAGCATAAGTACCGCAAGACTTACAGGTCCTATTGAGATAGGAATTGCCATAAATACTATCGCAAGAGCGATAAGTACTGCGTTTACGGCAATAAACAATGATTTTTTCATAATACACCTCGCTTAAATTCGTTACAACTAACGATATTTATCGAAAACATTATTTTCTGCACTATACAATCCGTAAAGGTATCGTTATATTCGTGCAATTATTTTATAGATTATATCAAAAAATAATTTATTTATCAAGCATTTAAATATAAAGCGCAAAGGTATAGGGTACAGTATATGCAAAAATCAAAGCTCTGTTGAAAAGCGGTAAAAGGGTTTAAAAACATACGGTTTGAAATTAATAATTACATTTAGACATAAAAAGCGAATATTGTTACTCGATACTCTGTTTTAGAACCGAAATAAGGCAATCGATAAAAATAAATAATAAATTTTTAAAATTTCAGTTCATCATAATTAGAATATAACTGTTTACCGTGAGAAAGGCAATCCATAAAAGAACCAAGAAAAAAGAAGCCGCCGCCTGTCTGTTTGTTTTTATAAGTCTGCACTCGAAATAAGCCGTTAGCGAAAACTGTATAACGGCAATTACGAAAGACAAGGCAAGGTTGTGAAAAAAGAAAAAAATCACGGTAAAAGCTATATTAAGCAATTCGAAAAAAAATATATACAAGTAATCTTTTCCTTTTGCCCGTCCCACAAACATAGCGGCAATGGTATAAGCTATAAAAAGATAAACAAGACCCCACAAAAGTGCTACGACGGTTGCGTCGGGTATAAAAGGCGGTTTATTGAGATTGATATAAAAATCGTCTATGCGAACAAATACCGAAGATAAAAACGCAAAGCAAATTACCGCAAACATGCCTAGAACCAAAGCCCAAAGCCATTTAATAGTTTTCATACACTCTCCGAAAAATAGACCCGTTATATAAGTATATTTAACCGATTTATCAATGAGAACTTTAAAACAGCGCAAAAATAAATTTAAGTATTTTGGAAAATATTAATATGCAAACTTAAACAAAATAAAAAAGCCGGATTAATCCCGGCTTTATGTTAAATTATAATTTATTTCAGATGTGATATCCGCCGTTCACTCCTATAATCTGTCCTGTAATAAAGGAAGCCTTATCGGAAAGTAAGAATCCAACAGCGTTTGCTACATCGGTATCTTTACCTATTCTTTCAAGGGGTGTTTCCTCGATAAGTTTCCTTCTTATTTCCGAATCGAAATCGAACATATCGGTATCGATAACTCCGGGCGTGACGCAGTTTACCCGTATACCCGATGGTGCAAGTTCTTTTGCAAGTGACTTTGTAAGGGCTATAAGACCGCCTTTGCTAGCAGAATAAACGCTTTCCATACTTGCCCCGCACTCACCCCACATGGAAGATATAAAGACGATTGAACCGCACTTGCGGTCAATCATATGCTCGACTGTTTCCTTGGTCGTAAAGAATGCGCCTTTAAGGTTGCAGTCCATAACATAATCGTATTCGTTTTCGGTAACGAACTGAACGAGACTGTAACTTGAAACACCGGAATTATTAACGAGAGCGTCAATTCTGTGATATCGGCTGATTATATAATCAATCATTTTTTTGATATCTTTTAAATCGGTGATATCGGCAAAAACGGCTTCTGCGGTTTTTCCTTTTTCACGAAGCTCTTTTTCGAGGGCCTTTGCCTGCTTTTCGCTTTTATTGTAATTAATTATAACGGCATAATCTTCGGAAAGACGCCTGCATATCGCTGCGCCTATTCCTTTTCCGCCGCCCGTAACAAGTGCAACTTTCATAATTAAAGTTTACAGTGAATAAATATTTTTGTCAATAGCGAATTTAAAACCTTATCGCACATTAATCGTTTGATTTCAAATAGAAAACAGAATTATCCGAAAAGAACGATAAACGGCAAAATATTTTTAAAATAGTTGACCGAAATTTTAAAAAACAATTTTTAAGTCATAAACTCGCTTTTTCTTACATAGATACATATAGCTACAAAAAAAAGTCCGGATTAAAACCGGACTTTCCCTCCCCTTTATTCGGGGTTTTTCTTCCCGTTATTCAACGGGCGCAAAATGCAGTATATTAAAAATCTTTAGTGTTATGTAGCTTAATCTTACTTGCAGCCGTTAAAGCCGTAACCGCAGTCGTCTTTGCCGCAGCAACAGCAAAGGATAATGAGTAACGGAAGAATGTCGCATAAACAATTAGATTTGTTACAGCCGTCATTATTTCCGCCGCATCCGCAGCAGCATAAAAGTATTATAAGCCATAAGCAATCGCAACCGCCAAAGCAATTATTCATAAGTTTTACCTCCTTAGATTTCAGCAATTTTTTTGCCTTATATTTCACAATACGCAAAAAAAGATTAAAGTGTTACCCGTGCTTGACAAAGAAGTTAAAAACTTTTAACATAGAATATATTCTTTAAAAGTACAGAATATGTATTAAAGCAAAAAAGAACTAGATTAAGTATATAAAAATATATGTTAAAAGGTGTATAATATGGCGTCAAATTCAAAAGTTACAATGGAAAAACTGGTAAACCTTTGTAAAAACAGAGGTTTTATTTATGCAGGAAGCGAAATTTACGGCGGACTTGCAAATACCTGGGACTACGGCCCTTTGGGAATAGAACTTAAAAACAATGTAAAAAAAGAATGGTGGGCAGCTTTCGTACAAAGCTCGCCTTACAATGTAGGCGTGGACTGCGCTATTTTAATGAATCCGAAAGTTTGGGAAGCAAGCGGTCATATCGGCGGATTTTCCGACCCCCTTATGGACTGCAAGTCCTGCAAAACAAGACACAGAGCCGACAATTTAATAGAAAGCTATATCGAAAAACATAATCTTAAAATATCGCCCGCAGGCTGGTCTCTCAAAAAAATGGAAGATTTTATAAAGGAAAAAGATATAAAATGTCCTAACTGCGGCGGAAATGATTTTACTCCTATAAGACAGTTTAATCTTATGTTTAAAACCTTTCAGGGTGTAACCGAAGACAGCGCAAACATAGTTTATTTAAGACCGGAAACCGCACAAGGCATTTTCGTTAATTTTAAAAATGTTCAGAGAACGAGCAGACTCAAAGTACCTTTCGGAATAGGACAGATAGGAAAAAGTTTCAGAAACGAAATAACGCCGGGTAATTTTACATTCAGAACAAGAGAGTTCGAGCAAATGGAACTCGAATTTTTCTGTAAACCGGGAACCGATATCGAATGGTTTTCCTACTGGAAGGAATTTTGCAAAAACTGGCTTTTGAATCTCGGAATAAAGGAAAGCAATTTAAAACTAAGAGACCACGAAAAAGAAGAACTATCGCACTACTCCAACGCAACGACGGATTTTGAATTTTTATTCCCCTTCGGCTGGGGCGAACTTTGGGGAATTGCCGACAGAACGGATTACGACCTTAAAGCACACGCAAGAGTAAGCGGAGAAAATATGGAATATACCGACCCCGAAACAAACGAAAAGTATATTCCCTATGTAATCGAACCTTCACTCGGTGCAGACAGAATGACTCTCGCTTTCCTGAGCAACGCTTATGACGAAGAAGAAGTAGACGGCGAAACAAGAGTGGTATTAAGACTCGACGCAAGACTTGCCCCCTTTAAAGCCGCAGTACTACCCTTACAAAAGAAGCTGTCCGAACAAGCGGTTAAAATTTACAGAGAATTATCGAAATATATGAATATAGCGTATGACGAAAGTGCAAGTATAGGAAAAAGATACCGCCGTCAGGACGAAATAGGAACCCCCTACTGTATTACCGTTGACTTCGATACTATTGAAGACAATACCGTTACCGTAAGAGAACGAGACACGATGTCGCAGATTAGAATATCGGCAGACAGACTTAAAGAATTTCTGTTCAAGGAAATAGAAAAAAGGTAATCGTAAAAAAACATAAGACCGCAAAAGCGGTCTTTTTTTTATCAGAAAATATTTTCACGAACGAATAAATCGCAATCGAGAAATTCTATAATTGAAATTTCGAGAGCGTCGCAAATGTCGTATAAAGTTCCCAAAGTCGGGCTTTTGGTATTACCTTTGCATATATTTATAATAGTCGACCTGCATATTCCGCTTGTTTTGCAGAACATATACAAAGACAAATTTTTCTTTTTGAGATATTCGTTCAATCTTAATTCAAATGCTTCGTTAACTTTCACTTTGTTCACCTGTCCGACGGTTATAAAAAGTTTTAAACCGCTTTGACTAAATATTACAGTAATCTAAATTGAATATGTGTAATTATTAGGACACACTAAAAATTTGCTTGACACTTATATTTTTGTCAATTAAAATGTTCTTATTCTGACATAGGAGAACGATATGGAATACAAATGTGCGTTTGTGGGGCACGAACCGGAAAATCTTTCTTGGGGTTGCGACGAAAATGCTCCCGAATGCGCTAAATTGAAAAGGTATATAAAGCATATAATCGAAAAACTGCTTTTTAACGGATACGATTATTTTATATGCGGAATAAGACCCGGAATCGAAATAATGTGTTCGGAGATAATGTTGGAACTTAAAAAAAACAACAGTTTTACCTTGGAAATTCTTGCCGACAAAAATTTTACCGAAGATAAAAACAGAGTGGAAAACATTCTCAGAAAATGCGATAAAATCAAAAATTTAAACGGCAGCAATATGCGTACAGACAATAATAAAAAAAACTATATAATCGATAACGCCGATATCCTTGTAATAATTTGTAACGGAAGTCCCGGTTTTACGAGAGAAATTATGAAATCCTCGTTATTGAACAACGAAAAGATAGTTAAAATAATCGACCCTGACGATTTTCAGATTATAAGCGTATAAAAAAGACCGCATTTGCGGTCTTTTATTTTAATTTAAAGAAAGAATTTTAATTTAATTTTACAACCCACCCGAAGTCGTCTTTAGCTTTGCCGTTCTGAATAGCGGTAAGTTTATCATAAGCGTATTTTGTTATCGGTCCCATAATATTATCGTTGATAACGATATCCTCGCCTTTATATGATAAAACACCGACAGGACTTACGACAGCAGCGGTTCCCGAACCGAAAGCTTCGGTAAGTTTTCCTTTTTTAGCGGCTTTTATGACTTCGTCTATGGTAACCGTTCTTTCCTGAACTTCGTATCCGTCAGCTCTGAGCATTTTTATAATGCTGTCTCTTGTGATACCCGGAAGAATACTTCCGCAAAGAGCGGGTGTCACAACTGTTTTACCGAATACGAAAAACATATTCATACTTCCTACTTCTTCTATATTTTTTCTTTTTTTGGCGTCGAGCCATAAAACCTGGTCGTAACCTTTTTTAATAGCCATTTCGCCTGCAAGAAGACTAGCTGCGTAGTTACCCATACATTTAGCTTCGCCGGTACCGCCGATAGGAGCTCTTACATATTCGTTTTCGACATAAATTTTTGTCGGAGCAAGACCGTGAGCGTAATAACTGCCGACAGGCGAAAGGATAACGAAGAATTTGTATTTATGGCTTGCATGAACTCCCAAAACCGGTTCTGTTCCAATCATTGTAGGACGGATATAAAGAGAGCGTCCTCCTCCTACCGGAATCCAGTCTTTTTCGAGAAGAACAAGTTCTTTAAGAGCTTCGTAAACGGTTTTTTCGTCGAGTTCGGGCATACAGAGTCTTTTTGCGCTGTTATTCATTCTTTTTATGTTATCTGTGGGTCTGAACATAGTTATCGTACCGTTCTCGTCTTTATAAGCCTTTAACCCTTCGAATATACCCTGTCCGTAATGAAGGCAAGTCGTCGAAGGGTCCAATGAAAATTCTTTATTAGGGCAAATACAAGGCTCCGACCATGCTCCGTTATCGTAATCCATAACGAGCATATAATCGGTAAAATATTTGCCGAAACCGAGGTTATTGAAATCGGGTTTAATTTTTTTCTCTTTTACATTTACTATTTTCATAATGATACTCCTATTAAAAATTTATCCATTCTCTTCCGCAATCGGTGACTGCAACATTGAAATTTTTCAGCATATCGCTTATAGTCGAATCTCCGTCTTTTTCAGCAACTGTAAAGATTGCCGAAGAGTTGTATACTTCCTTTAAAATTTTACCGTTCCCTTTCAAAACAGCCTTTTTAAAGGCGGCGCCGTCTTTAAGGGAAAGGACGATTTCCAGAACTTTGCAAAGAGTTAGATTGCAAAGTTCGGCATTTTCGACGGCAATTGCCGCAGCCTTTGCATAAGCCGCAGAAAGATTTGCCGCTCCGAGTTTGATACCGCCGAAATATCTTACTACGGCGATAACTACATTTTCAAGTTCTTTTGTCTCGATAATTTTCATTATCGGAGCGCCCGCCGTTTTTTGCGGTTCCTTGTCGTCATACTGTCTTATACCGTCCGGTGTTTTGCATGCGTAGCAAATATGACGAGCGTCTTTATATTCTTTTTTCAGTTTTTCGATAAAGGTTTTGATTTCTTCAAAACTGTCTGCTCTTTTTACAAAAGCGATAAATTCCGATTTCTTTTCGGTATAAATACCCTTGCCTTCTTTTAAAACTGTTTTCATTAAAATTCGATTTTAATGTGGGACTTTTTCCCTTTATGTAAAACAAGACCGTCTTTTTTGGGAATTTCATAATCCATATCGGTAATTTTATCGTCGTTCAGTTTTATTCCGCCCCCTTGAATAAGCCTTCTTGCTTCCGATTTTGAAGGAGCAAGTTTAGTTTCCACGAGAATATCCACAATTTTTAAACTTGTTCCCGAAATTTTAAAAGACGGCATATTTTCAACATCGTCGGAAAAAGCTGCTTTCACTTCTTCAAGGGCCTTATCGGCAGCCTCGCTCCCGTGCACGATTTTTGTAACTTCGTAAGCAAGTCTTTCCTTGGCTTTATTTATTCTTTCGTCTTTGAATCTGCAAAGTTCTTCTATTTCTTTTATATCGAGAAAGGTAAGAAGTTTAAGGCACTTTTCGACATCGCCGTCGTCGACATTTCTCCAATACTGAAAAAACTCGTAGGGACTTGTTTTTTCGGCGTCGAGCCATACCGCACCTTTTTGAGTTTTGCCCATTTTCTTCCCTTCCGAAGTGGTGAGAAGCTGAAAGGTCATTGCAAAAGCGTCTTCCCTTTTCTTTCTTCTTATAAGGTCGGCGCCCGCAAGAATATTTGACCACTGGTCGTCACCGCCGCACTCCAATTTGCAACCGTATTTTTCGTATAGAACAAGAAAGTCGTAGCTTTGCATAAGCATATAGTTGAATTCGAGAAAGGAAAGACCTTTTTCCATACGGGACTTGAAACACTCCGCAGTAAGCATTTTATTTACCGAAAAAGAAGCGCCGATATCCCTTAAAAAATCTATATAATTGAGTTTTGAAAGCCAATCGGCGTTATTTACCATAACCGCAGCGTTCTTTCCTTCGAAACTCAGAAAACGGGACATTTGTTTTTTGAAACATTCGCAATTATGCTTAATTGTTTCATCGTCCATCATTTTACGCATATCGGTTCTTCCCGAAGGGTCGCCTATTTTAGCCGTACCGCCGCCGATAAGTATAATCGGTTTATGGCCGTGCTTCTGCATATAACTCATTGCCATAAGAGCAAGAAAATGACCGACATGAAGGCTGTCTGCCGTCGGGTCAAATCCGATATAGAATGTAACGCTTTCCTTTCCTAAAAGTTCGTAAAGTTCCTTTTCGTAAACTACCTGTTTAATAAAGCCTCTTTCTTTGAGGGTATCCATTACATTTTTCATTATTTTGCTCCGAGTAAATTTTTAAAGTAGTCGCCGAGTTTTTTTATCCCCTCGTCAATCTGCTGAAAGGTTGCGTTTGAATAATTAAGCCTGAAAGTATTTTTAACATTTTCTCCCGGAAAGAATGTTGAACCTGCGACATATGCAACCTTTGTTTTCAAACAAACGTCTTTGAATATTTCGTCGGTATCTATATTTTCCGAAATTTCCCCCCAGATAAACAAGCCGCCCTCGGGGTCTGTGAATTTAATTTTATCGCATGGCATATATTTTTTGATAGCTTCCGCCATTGCGTCCTTTTTTTCTTTATAAACCTTTTTGATAGATTCTACATGAGGCTCGAACAGTCCTTTTTTAAGATATTCGTTGATTATTGCCTGACTTAAAGAGGAAGTATGAACATCTGTTGCCTGTTTTCCTATGGTAAGCTTTCGTATAACTTCCTTATCGGCTATGCAGTAACCGCATCTGAGTCCCGGTGCGATTGTCTTTGAAAAACTTGCGGTAAATATAACATTTCCCGCTTTATCGAAGCTTTTAAGACTTTTGACTCTTTCCCCGCTGAAACGAAGTTCGGAATAAGGGTCGTCTTCGAGAACCATAACGTTGTATTTTGCGGTAAGTTCGGCGATTGCCTTTCTCTTCTTTTCCGAAAGGGTTTTTCCCGTCGGATTGGAAAATGTCGGAACCAGATATAAAAGTTTAGGCTGACACTTTACAATTTTCTCTTCGAGGTCGGAAATACTGATACCGTCTTCTTCTGATTTTACGCCGACGGCGTTTCCCTCGTAAGTTTTAAGAATATGTAAAAAAGCAAGGTAAGTAGGTGCTTCGCAAAGCACGGTATCCCCTTTATTTACAAAGCATTTATTTGTAAGGTCGATAGTCTGCTGACCGCCCGAAACTATAAGGACGTTATCTTCCGTTACATTTTCTATTCCGTATCTTTTAACGAAAGAAGCGACGGTATTTCTAAGCGGTGTATATCCTTCCGTTGAACCGTATTGCAGAATATGCAAAGCTTCTTCGGAATTCATAAGATAATCGGTAATTTCCTTAATTTCCTTGTTTGGAAGGGTTTGCAGCGTGGGAAAGCCCCCTGCAAAAGAAATAAGTTCGGGGTCTTTTAAAAGGGCGAAAATTTCCCTTATTGCGTTCCCCTTTAAGTTTTTTACTCTGTCGCTGTAATTATAAATCATTTCTTTACCTCTGAATAGGATATTGATTATTATAGCACCGTTAAAACTAACATGTCAATCGGCAAAGCAATCCTTGAAAGCACGCCGCTTATGATTAATTTAAGAAACCTTATCGGAGCACAACAACCTACAATTTCCCCCTAAAAAAATTATGAAAACAAATAAAAAAAGCCATTAAATAATTTTCAAAAAAAACAAGTTGTGATATACTTAAACGAGTGAATTCAGTATTAGGAGGAAGATTAATGCAATACTCACACGAAGTTGAAAAAATGATTTGCGTTAAAAAAGGTGCCAAACACGAATGCGCCCCCATTCCCGAAGAAGGAAAATGGATACATTCGAAAGAAATCAAAGATATCAGCGGGCTTACGCACGGCGTAGGCTGGTGCGCACCGCAGCAAGGTGCTTGCAAACTTACCCTTAACGTAAAGGAAGGGATAATAAGAGAAGCTCTTGTCGAAACATTAGGTTGCAGCGGAATGACTCACAGTGCGGCTATGGCTGCCGAGATACTTCCCGGAAAGACCATACTCGAAGCTCTGAACACCGACCTTGTATGCGACGCAATAAACACGGCAATGCGTGAACTGTTTTTACAGATAGTATACGGCAGAACTCAATCGGCTTTTTCCGAAGACGGATTGCCGATAGGCGCAGGACTCGAAGACTTGGGAAAAGGATTGAGGTCGCAAGTCGGAACGATGTACGGGACCGAACTCAAAGGCGTAAGATATCTTGAAATGGCGGAAGGTTATGTAACGAGATTAGCCCTTGACAAAGACGGTGAAGTAATCGGATACGAATTCGTTAATCTCGGAAAAATGATGGAAATGATAACAAAGAACAATATGAGTGCGGACGAAGCAATGAACAAATGCAAAGGCACTTACGGCAGATTTGACAATGCGGTTAAGTATATTAACCCCCGTCACGAATAAGGAGGAACGAATATGAGTATTACCTTCGAAGGTTATGACAGAAGAATAGCCAAAATAAACAAATATCTTAAAGAATACGGAATAAAATCACTTGAAGACGCAAGAAGCATTTGTCTCGAAAAAGGAATAAATGTTGAAGAATTAGTAAAAGGAATACAGCCGATAGCGTTTGAAAACGCTGTATGGGCATATACGGTAGGCTGTGCGATAGCGATAAAGAAAGGTTGCAAAAAAGCAAGCGACGCAGCGGAAGCTATCGGAATAGGACTTCAATCTTTCTGTATACCCGGTTCGGTAGCAGACCAAAGACAGGTAGGATTAGGACACGGAAATCTTGCTTCTATGCTTCTTAAAGAAGAAACCAAATGCTTTGCCTTTCTTGCAGGTCACGAATCTTTTGCAGCGGCAGAAGGTGCAATCGGAATTGCAAAAACCGCAAACAAGGTTCGTAAAAATCCGTTAAGAGTTATACTGAACGGACTCGGAAAGGACGCAGCTTATATCATAAGCAGAATAAACGGATTCACTTTTGTAGAAACGAAATACGATTATAACAGCGGAAAACTCAATATCGTTTCCGAAAAATCTTTCAGCGAAGGCGACAGAGCAAAGGTTAAATGTTACGGAGCCGACGATGTTATGGAAGGGGTATCGATAATGAGAAAGGAAGAAGTCGATGTATCCATTACAGGAAATTCGACAAACCCGACAAGATTCCAGCATCCTGTTGCAGGCACATATAAGAAATGGTGTATCGAAAACGGAAAGAAATACTTTTCGGTAGCATCCGGCGGCGGAACAGGTCGTACCCTGCACCCTGACAATATGGCTGCAGGTCCCGCATCTTACGGACTTACCGACACGATGGGAAGAATGCACTCCGACGCACAGTTTGCAGGAAGTTCGTCCGTTCCCGCCCATGTTGAAATGATGGGACTTATCGGTATGGGAAACAATCCTATGGTAGGAGCTTCCGTTGCCATAGCCGTTGCGGTTGAACAGGCAATGACAAAGTAAAATAAAAAATACTATTAAAAAGAACCGCAACAGCGGTTCTTTTTTTATATTTTTAATTCAATTATTATACATTTCCGTATTAAAAGTCTTTTGTTTTCAATCGTTTATTTTTTTAAAATTCGGTAATCTATAATTAAAAAGTTAAGTTATTAAATAAAATCGACCAATCATTACCGTAAACTTAAATCGATTTTAAACTTTATTTACTTTATTATTAATAGTGAAAATTTTTAAATTTTATTTGCTTTAATATTATATCGTTAAAATTTTTAATTTTATTTACTGTATTATTATATCGTTGAAATTAACCTTTTAAGCCCTTTTCC
The DNA here is from genome assembly GCA_949296455.1 of uncultured Eubacteriales bacterium. Classification (GTDB taxonomy): domain Bacteria; phylum Bacillota; class Clostridia; order Christensenellales; family CALVMC01; genus CALVMC01. The sequence continues at coordinate 24,313 of CASFOZ010000004.1, read as the reverse complement.
TGTCTTTCCATATTTTCGATAACGATATCGTATATTTCGCCGAGAGAAGAACAGTACTCTATAACCTTCCAAGGAGTATCGGTATGAAAATGTATTTTAATGAGTCTGTCGTCTCCTACAACCAACATACAGTCCCCTTTAATGTTTTCGGAAATATATTTTTTTATTGCGTTTTCGTCGAGTTTCTTTCCCTCTATTAAAAGCTGAGTGTCGAATTTATTTTCCATTTTTCACCTTTAATAATAACAATAATTAAAATAATATTATGAATTGAATAAATTTAATATAACTTATACTTAGCCAATACCTTATTATTCCCATTCGATTGTGGCAGGCGGTTTACTTGTTATATCGTAAACCACTCTGTTTATGCCTTTTACTTCGTTTACTATTCGGTTACTGATTTTTTCCAACACTTCGAAAGGAATTCTTGCCCAATCGGCCGTCATACCGTCAACGCTTGTAACGGCTCTTAAAGCGAGGGTATAATGATATGTTCTTTCGTCCCCCATAACGCCGACCGTTCTGCTCGAAGTCAGTACTGCAAAGTACTGCCATATTTTATCGTCGTAAGAGGCTTTGGCAATTTCTTCTCTGTAAATGAAATCTGCGTCTTGAAGTATTTTAATTTTTTCTTCGGTAACTTCACCTATAATTCTTATGGCAAGACCGGGGCCCGGGAAAGGCTGACGCATAACTATTTCTTTGGGAAGACCGAGTTCGAACCCTACCTTTCTTACTTCGTCCTTGAATAAATCTCTCAAAGGTTCTATAATTTCTTTAAAGTCAACGACATCGGGAAGTCCGCCTACATTATGGTGACTTTTTATAGTCGCAGAGTGACCTTTTCCGCTTTCTATAACATCTGGATAAATCGTTCCTTGAACGAGATAATCTACCTTTCCTATTTTTCTCGATTCGTCCTCGAATACCTTTATAAATTCTTCGCCGATAATCTTTCTTTTCCTTTCGGGGTCGCTAACTCCCCTGAGTTTTGAAAGAAATCTCTCGCTTGCGTCAACTGCGATAAGATTCATTTTTCTTTCGTCTTTAAAAACCCTTACGACTTCCTGCGCTTCGTTCTTTCTGAGAAGTCCGTGGTCGACAAAAATACATACGAGATTTTTACCGACAGCCTCGTGCATTAAAGCGGCAGCCACAGCGCTGTCTACTCCGCCGCTTAAAGCAAGCAGAACCCTTTTATCGCCTACTTTTTCTTTTATTTTTTCAACGGACTCTTTGGCGAAATTGCTCATAGTCCAATCCCCTTTGACCTTGCATACATTATAAAGGAAATTCTTTAATATTTTAGTTCCTTTCTTTGTGTGCGCAACTTCCGGGTGAAATTGAACTCCGTACAAACCTTTTGAAACATTTTCATATGCCGCAACGGGACAAGTATCGGTTTTTGCGGTTATTTTAAAATCTTTCGGAAGATTATCTATATAGTCGGTATGGCTCATCCAGCAAACGCTCTTTCCCGTCATACCTTTAAAAAGCATACCGTCAGAATATTCTATATCGCTTTTTCCGTATTCCCTTTTAGGAGCTCTTTTAACAGACCCGCCCATTAATTTTGCAATAAGCTGCGAGCCGTAACAAATACCGAGAACGGGAACGTTAAGGGTAAAAATTCTTTCATCGGGAACGGGTGCGTTTTCTTCGTAAACGCTGCTAGGACCGCCTGTAAATATTATTCCCTTAGGATTAAGACCTTTAATTCTTTCTATGGAAACATCACACGGTAACAATTCGCAATATACATTAAGTTCTCTTACCCTTCTTGCAATCAACTGATTATATTGACCGCCGAAATCGAGAACCAAAACTTTTTCACGACTATCCATTTTGCCTCCTAATTGACCTTTGTACTGTAATTAGGCGACTCTTTTGTTATCGAAATATCGTGGGGGTGACTTTCGATAAGAGAAGCGTTTGTAATCTTTATAAACTGTGCTTTTGTTCTTAAAGATTCGATATCTTTCATTCCGCAGTATCCCATACCAGACCTTAAACCGCCCATAAGCTGGAATACGACGTCAGCAAGAGTTCCGCTGTAAGGAACCCTTCCTTCGACTCCTTCTGGAACGAGTTTCTTTGCGCCTTCCTGGAAATATCTGTCTTTACTGCCTAATGCCATAGCGCCCAAAGAGCCCATACCTCTGTAAACCTTGAAACTTCTTCCCTGGAATATTTCAAGTTCGCCGGGGCTTTCTTTTGTTCCTGCAAAGAGTCCGCCTATCATAACTGCCGAAGCTCCTGCGCCAACGGCTTTTACGATATCGCCCGAAAATTTAACGCCGCCGTCTGCGATAACCCTTTTACCCATTTTATCGGCTTGCTCTGCGCAGTCTAAAATAGCCGTAATCTGCGGAACGCCCATACCTGCTATAATTCTTGTGGTACAAATGGAACCCGGTCCCATACCTACTTTTACGACATCGGCACCTGCGTCTATAAGGTCACGGGTGGCTTCCGCCGTTGCAACATTGCCTGAAATAAGACATACACTCGGAAATTTGCTTTTAATCTTTTTAGTCATTTCTATAACTTTTGAGTTATGACCGTGCGCAGAATCGAGAGAAATAACGTCGAGTTTTGCTTTAACAAGTTCTTCGACTCTTTCCATTGCGTCGGCTGATATTCCGACAGCGGCTCCTGCAAGAAGTCTTCCGTTTTTGTCTTTTGCGGAGTTAGGATACTGAATGGCTTTTTCTATATCTTTAATGGTTATAAGACCTTTAAGCACTCCGTTATCGTCAACGATAGGAAGTTTCTCGATACGGTGCTTACCTAAAATCTTTTGAGCTTCATTTAAAGTAATACCGACTTTTGCCGTAATGAGATTTTCCTTTGTCATAACGTTTTTAATCGGCTGAGCGAAATTTGTTTCGAATCTTAAATCTCTGTTAGTTAAAATACCTACGAGTTTTCCGTTACTGTCGGTTATCGGTACGCCGCTTATCTTATATTTTTTCATAAGTGCAAGAGCGTCGGTAACCATATGTTCGGGAGAAAGGAAAAACGGGTCTGTAATAACGCCGTGTTCCGACCTTTTGACTTTATCGACCTGACTTGCCTGTTCTGCAATCGAAAGGTTTTTATGAAGAATTCCCAATCCCCCTTCTCTTGCGATAGCGATAGCCATTTCGTGTTCGGTAACGGTATCCATAGCAGCGCTTATCAAAGGAATTTTAAGAGTAATGTTTTTTGAAAGTTTAGTAGATAAATCAACTTCGGAAGGAATAACGTCGGATTTTTGAGGAATCAGAAGCACATCGTCAAAAGTCAAGCCTTCCTTACAGATTTTAGCCATTTTCGAATCTCCTTACATAATATTATTAATTAAACAGAGAAAGATTATCCTCTGTTGAAAGCAAATGTAAAATAAAAAATACCTATAAGCGTATATTTTATTAATTATAAAAAATTTAGGAAATATTGTCAATTAATATAAGTTAAATTCTAAATTGCAAGGGAGCGGAATAGATTAATTGTAAGTGAGGTAATTATGAAAAAGATAGCGATAATAATAGCAGTATGCGCAGTAATGGTAACAGTGCTTTGTGCCTGCACTAATGTTGATTATGAAAAGAAACTCAGCGATAATATAACATTTGCAGAGTATGAAGTTTACGAAGGAATGAGCGACAACTTTGATATCAAATACACAGAAGGTGTTAAAGAAGAGCTTATGGGAGCGGACGGAAAGGTAGGAAATCTTATAAATTACAGTACCCTTCGCATAGTTCCGAAGTATATGGACTTATTCGATAAAGAATACAGTTATAAACTGACGGGCGAAAAAGGAGAAGCACAAGGAACTATGACAAAAGACATGTTCGGAATATCATATTCCGCACAGGTTGAAAATGCAGCCGAACTCGGCACTCTTCAACAGGTTACCGTAAGTTATGACGATAAAAGCGAAACGATAGTTCTTACCGATATGTTAAAAGACTTTATAAGTACCGAGCAGATAATATCCATTGTTGCAAAGGAATTCAAAAACGAGCTTGCGGAATTTGACAATGCAGAAGTCTTTCCCCGTGAAGTCTACATTAAATTCATAAACGACAGCGACGACGAAGCTAACCCCTATTACTTTTATGTATCGATAATAGGCGGAAGCGAAGACTACTGGTCAATTCTTATCGAACCGAGAGTAGGAACGGTAATAAACAAAAGAGTATAAAGCAATAAAAATAAAACTAAAACCGCTTGTCAAAGGCGGTTTTTTTTATAAGTTAAACAAATTTACTTAAATAAAAAAATCGGATAAATCCGATTTGATTTTAAATAAAATTTTTAGACGAAATCAGCAATTAATCTCTGTTTTCGAGCATTGACTTGACCTTCATAAGCCTTACGATATTTGCTCTTTCGTTTTCGTCGAGTTTCATTGAAATGTACTTTATTGTTTCCTGGGTTTCGGGTATCATAACGTTTTCGAGAGCGTTTACCCTTCTTCTGTTCTTTTCTATTTCGTCCGCAAGCATATTACAGATTTTTTCCACTTCGGCAAGTTTGACTATTTTAACCAAAAGTCCCGAAAGATTGGATATTGCGCTGTCAAGTTCGCCGTTAGTTCCTGCAAAGCCGTACGGAAAGGTATCGCCTTCGACAGCCTTTACTGTCAGTTCCGGAACATTTAGGCTCATAATATTCTGCGTTGCGGTTATCAGTTCCACTCCTACCGACGGCATTGCAACCGCTTCCTGAACGGCAGCGTCGTCCATACCCGCTTTTGCGAGCATAAAGTTTTTGAGAGCGTCCGAAAGTTCGTTTTCCACTTCTCTTCTGAGTTTTTTATTCTGTTTTACGAAAATAAGGAAACGCCGAATCATTTCGTCCGACTTATCTTTTAAAAGTTTATGACCTCTTACCGCAGTTTTCAAACGGTTTTTAAGCCGTTTGAGTTCCATACGGGTAGGATTAACTCTCAATACTGCCATAAAAATACCTTATTCCTTAAATTTGTCGTAATATTTTTCTATATACTTATCTTTAATTCTTTTAAGTTCGCTCTTAGGAAGAATGGTAAGAAGTTTCCACCCTAAATCGAGTGTTTCTTCTATACTTCTGTTTGTGGTATTTCCCTGAGAGATATAACTCTCTTCGAATTTTTCCGCAAACTTTGCAAAGAGTCTGTCGACGGGAGTCAAAGCCGTTTCACCTAAAATTGCCGAAAGTTCCTTGGCTTCCTTACCTCTTGCGTAAGCGGCAAAAAGCTGGTTCATAGTATCTGCATGGTCTTCTCTTGTTTTTCCCTCGCCTATACCTTTGTCTTTAAGACGGGAAAGAGATGGTAAAACGTCGATAGGCGGAGTACAGCCTTTTTTGTAAAGTTCTCTCGAAAGAATAATCTGTCCTTCGGTAATGTATCCCGTAAGGTCGGGAATAGGATGGGTTTTATCTTCTTCCGGCATGGTAAGAATAGGTATCTGAGTAATCGAACCTTTTTTACCTCTTATTCTTCCCGCTCTTTCATACATTGTAGCAAGGTCGGTGTAAAGGTAACCGGGATAACCTCTTCTTCCCGGAACTTCCTTTCTTGCGGCGCTGACTTCACGCAGAGCCTCTGCATAGTTTGTAATATCCGTCATAATAACGAGAACGTGCATATCTTTTTCGAAAGCCAGATATTCCGCAGCCGTCAAAGCCATACGGGGCGTTGAAATACGCTCGATGGCAGGGTCGTTAGCAAGGTTCATAAAAAGAACGGCTCTTTCGATAGCGCCCGTCTTTTTAAAGTCGGAAATAAAGAATTCAGCCTCTTCGAAAGTTATACCGATAGCGGCAAAGACAACGGCAAATTTTTCACTGCTTTTTAAAACCTTTGCCTGTCTTGCAATCTGAGCTGCAAGTTCGGCGTGAGGAAGACCGGATGCGCTGAACACGGGAAGTTTCTGTCCTCTGACAAGGGTATTGAGTCCGTCTATTGCGGAGATACCGGTCTGAATGAATTCGTCCGGATAATCTCTTGCCGCCGGATTCATAGCCTGTCCGTTTATATCGAGACGCTTTTCGGGAATAATTTCCGCACCGCCGTCTTTTGGATTACCCATACCGTCGAAGACTCTTCCGAGCATATCTTCGGAAACGCCGAGTTCTATGGATTTTCCTAAAAATCTTGCTTTCGATGCGCTGATTTGTATACCCTGACTTCCTTCGAAAAGCTGAACCAAAGCTTTGTCTCTGTTTATTTCGAGAACCCTTCCGTGACGGAGTTCGCCGTTATCCTGCGATATTTCCACAAGTTCATCGTATTTTACACCGCTTACCCCTTCTACAAGCATAAGAGGTCCGACGATTTCTTTTATCGATTTATATTCTTTTAACATTACAGTACTCCTTTATTGACGAGGTCGGAAATTTCCTTTTTGTATTCTGCGTCGAGTTCGTCGAATGTTTTGATTTCCTTTTCGGGAATATATTTTGCTCTTCCGATTTTTTCCTTGACGGGAAGTTCGAGAAGGTCTTCAAGGTCGACGTTCTTTTCAAGAGCGGCAAGCGATTGCTTGTAACTGTCGACGATAAGTTTCATCATTCTGTATTGCTTTTCCAAAGAAGCGTAAGTATCGACTTCGTGGAAAGCATTCTGATGCAGATAGTCTTCCCTTACCGATTTAGCCGTTTCCATAGTAAGTCTGTCTTTCGGAGAAAGTGCGTCCATACCGACAAGTCTTACGATTTCGTCGAGTTCGGCTTCTTCCTGTAAAATTTTCATTACATCGGCTCTGAGCTTCGGCCAATCGGAAGAAACTTCTTCTGCAAACCAGCCGTTAAGTCTGTCTGCGTAAAGAGAATAACTCGTAAGCCAATCGATAGCGGGGAAATGTCTTTTATAAGCAAGAGAGGAAGAAAGTCCCCAGAACACTTTAACAATTCTGAGTGTAGCCTGAGAGACAGGTTCCGATATATCGCCTCCGGGCGGTGAAACTGCGCCTATTGCGGTAACGCTTCCTACCGTATCGGAGGAGCCGAGAACTTTTACGATTCCCGCTCTTTCGTAAAACTCTGCAAGACGAGAACTGAGGTAAGCGGGATAACCTTCTTCGCCGGGCATTTCTTCTAGACGTCCGCTCATTTCTCTGAGTGCTTCCGCCCATCTTGAAGTGGAATCTGCCATTATGGCAACTGAGTAACCCATATCTCTGAAATATTCGGCAATCGTAATACCCGTATAAATAGAAGCTTCACGAGCGGCAACCGGCATATCGGAAGTATTTGCGATAAGAACGGTTCTTTTCATAAGAGGCTCGCCGCTTTTCGGGTCGATAAGTTCTGGAAATTCGTTAAGAACGTCGGTCATTTCGTTGCCTCTTTCTCCGCAGCCTACGTAAACTATAATATCCGCATCGGCCCATTTTGCAAGCTGGTGCTGAACTACGGTTTTACCGCTACCGAAAGGTCCCGGAACGCTTGCGACGCCGCCACGGGCAATCGGAAAGAGAGTATCGATAACTCTCTGACCGGTAACAAGAGGACTTGACGGAGGAAGTTTTTCTTTATAAGGTCTTCCCTTTCTTACAGGCCATTTTTGAAGCATTGAAAGTTCGGTTTTGCCCTTTGCCGTTTTAATAACGCAAACGGTCTGGTCAATATTGAACTCGCCTTCGTTTATTTTTTCGACTGTTCCGCTTATTCCGAAAGGAACCATTATTTTATGTTCTATAAGCACGTTTTCCTTAACGGAGCCGATAACGTCGCCCGATGAGACTTTATCGCCGACTTTGACGCAGGGAGTAAATTTCCATAGTTTTTCGTGGTCGAGAGAGGCAATCTGGACACCTCTTGCGATACGGTCACCGGTAAGTTCACGAAGTTTTTCGAGAGGTCTTTGTATTCCGTCGAAAATACCTTCGATAAGGCCGGGAGCAAGTTCGACCGAAAGGGGCATACCGGTAGTTTCCACTTCCTCGCCCGTACCGAGACCGCTTGTCTCTTCGTAGACCTGAATTGAAGCTTTATCGCCTCTGAGTTCTATAACTTCGCCGATAAGTTTTTTATCGCCGACTTTAACGACATCGTAAATTTTACAATCCGCCATATTTTCCGCAACGATTAACGGACCGGAAATTTTGATAATTCTGCCTTTTTCCTGCATTTATTTCTCCTCCGCACCGAACAGTATATCACTGCCCACAGCTTTTTCGATATTACGCCTTATGTTTTCCTCACCGAAGCCCGAAGCGCCTTTTGCCGAAGGAATAGGCAGCACTAAGGGATAAGGTTTGGTTTTATATCTGTCAATGATATCGCCGATTTGAGAAGCGATATCTTCGGTAATCAAAATAACAAGATAGTTACGGGCAAGTTTAATTAAAGTTTCCTTAGACTCTTCCCTGCCTGAGGAAGGATAGACGTCTACGCCTACCGCTTTGAAAGCAAGGACGACGTCTTTATCGCCGATGACTGCAATTTTCTTTTCAGACATATAACTCACGCAACCTCTGTTTTATGATATCTTTGTCAACATTGTTTTTAAGGCAAACTATAATGATACGAGCTGCCTTGATTTCCGTCAGTTTGGCAAGGTAAAACCCTGCTATAACTGCGGGAGAGAAAATGTTGTTTTTCTCTTTTTTGAATATACTAAGAAGGTAATTATCCGTTTCTGCTTCGAAACGGGAAAGATTTTTTTTCGCAGCGCCTTCCGTTCCGGTAAGGACTACTGAACCGTATGGGCTGTAACGAAGTTTTTCCGAAACGGCCTCGAAGGAAGATTCGTAAAGTTTTACGAACTCGTCAACCGAATAAGTTCCGCCCTCGATAAAGCTTTCTTTAAGAACGGAAATATTGATACCGTTCATTTTACATCTCAAAAGCGTTGAAATATTTGTTAAATCGAGTAAAGCGAGGACATATTCCTTCATTTGTTTACAGCGGCATTTTTTAACTCTGTTTAAGATATCGGAAAACATAGCCTTGTCTAAAACGGTATCGATAACTCTGGGCGAAAGTTCGTGATTCAAGCTTTCGCTTGTAAGGAATTTAAGGGCGTCTGCCATATCCTTATAAAGAGAAACGAAGTTTTTTGACGAAACGGCATCCGAAATAGTTTCTGCCGTAATAAGTCCGTTAGGAAGAAGCATATAAGCGATATCGTTTAAATTTTCCTGTCCCGTCTGAATACCTTTAAGGATAGCTTTTGCGTTATGGTAGTCGTTTTTAACGAGAAAGACGTCTACGCCGCTGCTTTCGGTTGCTATTTCACGGATAAGTTTAGTAACGCTGTCTTTTTCGGCGCTGAGCAAGGCTTCGTAATCGCCGTAAGAGTTAAGGACGAAACCGTCTCCGTAATTACATTCCTGCAAAATTTTCACTGCTTCTTCAAAGGAGCGGCTGTCAAGCATTCTGACAAGTCTGTCTTCGGTTATTAAGTTGTTTTCCTGCGACTTTATTCTGCCTGCCGCATAAAGAAGACTGCTCTGCATTAAACCTCCGCAAAAAGCATCGAAGCGATTTCCGGTTCGAGTTCTGCTCTGAGAACGGAAAGTTCGGATTCGAAAGTAAGATTTTTATCGAAATTTTTATTTGACAGAATTATACCGCCTGAAAATTTTCCTTTCTTTTTGGAAAGAGAAATTTTAATTTTTGCTTTTTTAGCCATATCTTCAACGACCTTTGAAGTAATAATATCCTTATCCTTATCGCAGATAATAACTTCGTCGCCGTCTTCTGCGAATTTTGCAATCATGGCGGAAATTATTTTAAGATATTCTGTTTTTTTAAGGTCGTTAAGTTTTTTCAAAGCCAAAGCAAAGGTCTCGTCGAGAACTGATTTTTTGACGGCGAGAGCGTCTTTTTTGACTTCGAGAAGGCCGACCTGTCTTCTTCTTTCAATAGCCTGTTTTTCCTTATCGGGAAGAGTTGAAAGGGCTTCATTCAAAGACTTATCGGCAGAAACCCTTGCTTCGCTGACCTTTTGGGAAGCGATTTTATTGGCTTCTTCTACAATCTTATCGGCTTTATTATTGGCGTCGCCAATAATTCTGTCTATTATTTCTTTTTTTGGCATAATGTTTTACCTTATAAATCTGCAATAAATAAATTAAGCGATAGCCGTTAAGTCGGGAATAAATATTGCGAGAATGGAAATAACGAGAGCAAGGAGTGCGTAAGTTTCAACCATTGCCGCAAAGATAATACCTTTACCGCTTGCTTCGGGGCGTTTTGCCGTCATAGCGATACCTGCTGCTGCCGCTTTGCCCTGGAAGATAGCGCTTATAAGACCTGAGATTGCCATAGGCATGCAACCTGCGAAAACAACCCAGCCTGCTGCGTCCGAAAGGGCGAGAACGTCGCCGAACAACTGAATTTTAACGAACGCCATAAAAGCGACGACAAGGCCGTAAATACCCTGAGTACCGGGGAGAAGCTGTAAGATAAGGACTTTTGAGAACTTGTCCGGATCCTCAGCGACAACGCCTGCGCCTGCCTGACCTGCGATACCGACGCCGATAGCCGAGCCTGCGCAAGAAAAACCTGCTGCAAGAGCTGCGCCGAGTAAAGCTAAAAATACACCTGTAGTCATAAAATTACCTCCAAATTAACTGACTGCTGAAATATTCTGTTCGGAAAGAGAATTGTTTTTGTCTTTCCGATTTTTCACTTTGATATTTTTTCTTTCTTCCGTATCTTCGGGAGCGAAGCTTATATATTTTGTTCTCGTTCCGAGGGGATAGAACAATCTTCCGCCGCCGGTGTAGAATCTGCTGAAAAATTCTATATATTGCAATCTGCAATTATGGATATAAGCGCCGAGAACGTTTATAGCTATATTGAAAAGGTGGAAAAGAACAAGTATCGGAATACTTATAATCACCCCTATAAAAGCGAGATTTTGCGGAAACATTCCGATAATTATTTCCGCTATGGTATTTACGACCATTGCGATGGCGCCCGTTGCAAGTCCTAAACCGAATATACGGCAGTAACTTAAAATATCGCTGAAATAGCCAATTATATCGTAATACTTTTTGAGTCCGCCCATAATTCTTTTCAAGAACGACTTTCCTTTTCCGAGAGCGCCGCCTAAAAATACCATAACCGCACCTAATGCAAGGAATACATAGGAAGAAATTTTAAGTGCGAAGTTGTTAAAAAGCAGAGTGAGTGCAAAAAGGCCTATTCCCAAAAAGAGTACATACCAGGAAAGGATTCCGAAAACCGCTTCTATATAATCCTTGTTTCTGAAAGCTACATAAGCGTTTATTCCCATACCTGTAATAATATGGATAATACCCAAAGCAAGAGAGAGAATAAGCATACTGACCGGCTCGTCCAAAGGAGCAAACCATAAAGGATAGAAAGTGAGTCCGAAATAGCCGCCGAAAACTATACCCCAAGCTATTGTGGAAATACCGCCCATTAAAATAATGAAGATAAGTTTCCCGTCCCCGTCTTTGGGTTTGGAAAGTTTTAAAACGATAGCGGAAGCGAGCGCCATAATAAGACCGTAGCCTGCGTCCGACATCATCATACCGAAGATTATAAAGAAGAAAACGGTAACGAAAGGATTGGGGTCTACTTCCTTATATTTAGGAGCGGTATACATATTGGTAACAGTTTCGTATTTTGAAACGAGACCGTTGTTGACGCACCAGGTAGGCGGAATTTCGTCTTCTTTCGGGTCTCTGTAAGAAACATCGTATAAAAGATTTGATTTTTCGAGTTTGGAGTCGAAAAATTCGGTAAATGCTGCGGGAATCCACCCTTCGAGAACATAAGCCTTTGAAGTTTCTCTTATACCCGAATCGGCTTCGGCTTTTTTGAGTTCCAAGTTATAGTAGTCGGAGAGTAATTTCAAAAGCGGAAGATATTCGTCGTATTTAACAACGCTTAGCGCGATATCGTCGATACGCTTTTTTAGTTCTGCGATTTTGTCGTCGTTTTCCTTGATAATCTGAGAAGCGGTTTTATCGTAATCGAATAAAGATTCGGAAAATTCGAGTTCTGAAAGTTTATTTTCGGTTTCCGCCTTGCAGTCGTTATGGTAAATAACCGCAACCGCATAATTTTTTAAAGACTGGTGGAATTTGACCAAATAGGTAAGAGGATAAATATTAAATACCTCTTCGAGCTGAGTCATATTCACAACCGGAACGAGACCGAGTTTAACGGTTGTAGTATCGGTGCTTTTGAATTTATCGAAAGGGATATCCAGTCCGCTGTATACGGAAAGCTGTTCGTTCTGATTTTTAAGGCGGGTAATGGAATTTTTACATTCTAAAATTTCATCGTTAAAGCTTTCGAGTTCTTTAATGATTTTATCGAGTTCGGGATATCTTTCGCAAGCCTTATCGAACTCGTCGAAGCCCATAACCGTTTTAGACGGTGTAATGAGAGCAATCGGTCTTTTGGGCAAAGCCTTTTTATCGCAAGCCTTTGCTTTTATAAGAGTTTTGACATCGTTTCTTTTTTGATCTATAAAACCGAACGCAAAGTTTATTCTTGCCAAACGTGACACGATATCGTCTATTTTATGCTGAACGGAAACGACTGCCGTATCGTCGAGTTCGGAAGTTTTGCATACTTCGACGATTTTGAGTCTTGAAATAAGTTTCAGCATATCCCCTTTCTCGTCGTTATAACCGACAAGAACGAGTTTTTTCATATCAGCAATCATACTTTGAAATAAACCTCTCTACAATTGAGTCTGACGCATTCCCTTTTTTGGGTTCGGCTTTTTTTCTTATATTTTCGTTATCGTCTTTTCCGGAAGAGATAATCTGTTGATAAAGTTTTTCTGCAATATCTTCGGATTTGATATCGGCCTCTTTGAGTTCTTTTTTTAAAGACAAAGCGGCGTCATCGGAAATTTTATCGGAATCGGCTTCGGCTTTTCTTATAATTTCTTTTGCCTTTAAATCTGCTTTTTCCAGAATATCTTTTGCTTTTTTTTCAGCGTCGAGAATATCACGGATTACTTCTTCAACCATATTATAACTCCCTGTTTTCTATTTCGGTAATTTTTTCGAGTCTTTTATCGTGGCGTCCGCCCTCGTAGACGGAATCGAGCCAAATGCCGATAAGTTTAACAATTTTATCGTTATCGAGTACTCTGCTTCCTAAACAAAGAACATTGGCGTTGTTGTGTTCCTTGCAGGCTTTTGCGGTAAACTCATCGTAGACGACGGCGGCTCTTATACCTTTAAATTTATTTGCGGCAATCGACATACCTATACCCGTTCCGCAAATAAGGATACCCAAGTCTGCTTTGCCGGATAAAATTTCCTTACAGACTTTTTTTGCAAAATCCGGATAATCGACGGAAGAAAGACCGTCCGTGCCGCAATCTGTAACTTTGATATTATTATTTTCAAGAAAGGAAATTACGCTTTCCTTTGCAGGATATCCGCCGTGGTCGCAACCTAAAACTATACGCATAGAACCTCTTTTGATAAAAAACAGTACCCTATTTTATCAATGATAATATTTTATATCAATTTAAAAGGGAGCGCAACTGATTTAAGCAAATAATATGTAAAAAGTATAAATAATAAATAATAAATATTTAAAACAAAAATCAATATACTGATAAAAGGATAAATTATCTGATAATTTTGCCTCCGGAAGATTTAACCGTTCTGTTTGAGATAGACTTAAAAATACCTTCTTCGCCGAAATATTCTATAATTATAAAGTCGTAAATTTTTTCCGCCTTTCTCATTTCCGAAAAAATTCTGCTTGCGATTTTTATTCCGCTGTTTCCGAGTTTTATTATATTGAATTTAGGATTATTTTTTTTAATGATATCGGCTGTTTTATTACAGACGAGCAGCACGGGATTTTTATTGATATTTAGAAGATAAGTTTCTTCGAGTTTATCTTTCACTGCGCTGACAGTTTCTTTGACGGGAGCGTAATGTTTATATTTCATACCGGGAGACGGCGCCGATTTAACAATTTCGCCTGAAAAATTTTTACATATCCCCGTAACCTTTGCAATCATTTTTGAAGTTACATATCCCGGTCTTAAAATTATCGGGACATCGTCTGTAACGGAAACGACGGTGGATTCTATTCCCACTTTCGACATACCGCCGTCAATAATAAGGGGGATTTTGCCGTCCATATCTTCGAGAACATATTCGGCTTTAGTGGGGCTTATTCTTGTCGAAGCGTTTGCGGAAGGCGCAGCGATAGGAACGCCGCATTTTTTTATAAAAGCCCTTGCGACTTTGTTTTCGGGGCACCTGACACCTACCGTGTCGAGTCCCGCCGTTACGGTATTACCGATTTCCTTTTTTTTGGGAAGCACTACGGTGATAGGTCCCGGCATAAAGGCTTTAATTAATTTCTGAGCCACAGCGCTGACATTTTTTGCAACTTTGTATATATCTTTTTTATCCGCAATATGAACGATTAAAGGATTGTCCGAAGGTCTTCCCTTTGCCTGAAAGATTTTTTTAACGGCTTCTTCATTGAAAGCGTTTGCGCCTAATCCGTAAACCGTTTCCGTTGGGAAAGCAACAATTTCACCGCAGTTAATCAATTTTGCACCTTTGTCAATGGCCTTTCTTCCTTTTAAAACTTCGGTTTTCATTTTACACCTTTAAAACAAACCTATAAACAGAATACCTAAAATAAGGCTGATTATAAAAACGAGAGGAAGAACCTTGTTGTTTTCCTGCATAGAAATAGCGCTCGGCAGCATTTCGCAGAATACTATATAAAGCATAAATCCGGCAGCCGCCGAAAGACAAAGCGAAACAAGTGTTTGAGAAGCGCCGCCTGCAAGATATCCTATAAGAGCGCCGATAACTGTAGGCAGTCCCGTAAGCGCAGCATAGATAATTATTTTATAATTTTTAACACCCGAAGATACCATAGGCGTGGACATAGCCATACCTTCGGGTATATTATGAACGCAAATCAATATGCTTATTAAAAGTCCGTTATCGACAGCCGTTACCGCCCCTATCGCAAGACCTTCGGGAAAGTTATGAACGGCGATAGCAAAAGTCATAACGACTCCCATTTTAAACATTGCCGATTTACTTGCCTTTTCGCAGCCCGACTGATTTTCGGAAAGAATTTTGCCCGACATATCCTTACCGTATCCCGAAGAATCGGGACATTTGTTTTTCATAGACAGCGACTGCACATTGTATTTATTTATATTCTGATTTTTTTTGAGTTTGGACGAACAAAGCTCTGCGATAAATTCAAAGAGCATAACAAGAACTATTCCGAAAATTATCCCCGAAACGGCAGCAGTCATTCCCCCTGCTTCTACGCTTGAAGGTATTAAATCGAAACAAACGATAGCAAGCATAAATCCGCCAGCAAAAGCAAGCAGATAACTTACGAATTTATCGTTTCGCCTACCGAAGAATATGGAAATTATTCCGCCCGTAAGTGTTCCTATAACGCCAGCAACAAGGCTGTAAATCAAAGTTGTAACCATAAACCGTTAATAATTATACACTTTTATATTTTAATACACAAGTAAATTAATCGGCACCGACTGCATATATATGTCTAAAAAACTTAATATGCGAATATACGGACTGTCACAATAGTAAACGGCAAAAATTTTAAAGTTTTGATAATTTAAGTTAACCGTTTAATTAATATTTATCGCATTAGTAAATTGTGAATACAAATATAATTATTTTAGTAATTAATTTGTTAATCGTACTGCTAATGTTTCGTAAAATTTATGTTACCCAAATAATTTACGCAAATTAATATTTATGTACCGCACCCGTTTGCACATATTAATATTTATGTACCGAAATAACTTACGCACATTAATAATTAATCTTGCAAAAATTTCGAGTTCTAAAAGTTATTATCGTGTACCGAATTTAATTGTGCTAATTGAATTAATATTCTCACATATAATATTCTACACATATAATTAAAAAAAATGATTTATTTAACTTAAACTTTGCATTAGCAAGTTGTAAAAAAAGATTTATAATAGTATAATATAAGGACGGAGGGAAAATATGCTTAATTTACTAAACGCCTTTTCAATGGACGCAAAATCAATAACACTTGTAGTAATCGCAGTAATTGTAATAATACTTACGATAGTATGGGGAATTTTTTCCGGCAAAAAACAAAGTAAGGAAGAAGAGAACAGCCCCCAACCCACACCCGATACGACAGAAGCCGTTGACGCAAAAATTGTAGAAGAAATAAAAGAAGACAAAACCGAAAGCCAATCGGTTGAACTTAATATAAAAGAAGAAAAGAAAGAACCCGAAATAAAGGAAGAAGAAAAAAAAGAAACCGTAGAAGTTAAAACGGAAGAAGAGTCCAAAGATAAAAAATCGGAACAATAAATTTTAAATTAAACGATTTTAAATTGAAAAACATTAATTATATAAGTTTAATTTAAAAATCTAATTAATATAATTAAGTTTAATTTAAAAATCTAATTAATATAAAGTTAAAATAAAAAACCGCCCGTTTCGGGCGGTTTTATTATTTACCTAAAAATTACTTTTTAGCGTCTACAGCTGCGATATGAGAGATAAGGTCGCAAACCTTATTGCTGTAACCCCATTCGTTATCGTACCAGCTTATGAGCTTAACGAAGTTGCTGTTAAGAGCAATACCTGCGGAAGCGTCGAAGATAGAAGTTCTTGCGTCGGTAATGAAGTCACTTGAAACAACTGCGTCTTCGGTATAACCCAAGATACCTTTGAGTTCTTTTTCGGAAGCGGCTTTTACGGCAGCTTTGATTTCATCGTAAGTTGCAGCTTTTTCGAGTCTGCAAGTCAAGTCAACTACCGAAACATCGAGAGTGGGAACTCTGAAAGACATACCTGTAAGTTTTCCGTTAAGTTCGGGAATAACCTTTCCGACAGCCTTGGCAGCACCGGTCGAAGAAGGGATAATGTTACCTGCAGCAGCTCTGCCGCCTCTCCAATCCTTTTTGGAAGGACCGTCAACGGTTTTCTGAGTAGCAGTGGTTGCGTGAACGGTTGTCATAAGACCTTCAACGATACCGAACTTGTCGTTTATAACCTTTGCAAGAGGAGCAAGACAGTTGGTCGTGCAGCTTGCGTTTGAAATAACATTCATTGAAGAATCGTATTTATTCTGGTTAACGCCCATAACGAACATGGGAGCGTCTGACGACGGAGCGGTAATAACTACCTTTTTAGCGCCGCCTTTGAAGTGAGCGGAAGCCTTTTCGGTTGTGGTGAAAACGCCGGTAGCTTCTGCGATATATTCTGCGCCGCAGCTTTTCCAATCTATATTAGAAGGGTCGGTTTCTGCAAAAACTTTGATTTCGTTGCCGTTAACTACGAGTTTATCGCCTTTGATTTTAATATCGCCGTCGAATTTACCGTGGATAGTGTCGTATCTTAACATATATTCCATATAATTAAGGTCAATGAACGGGTCATTGATACCGACTACTTTAAGATTTTTGTTTCCGAGAGCGGCTCTGAAAACCAAACGGCCTATTCTTCCGAAACCGTTAATACCTACTTTAACTACGTTTGCCATTATATAATTCCTCCATAAAAAATTATCGTAATTTATTAATATTAATTTTACCTTTTTTGCAAAATTATAGCAAGTAAAACGAGACAAAAATATTTTAATTTTGCCGTTTGATTATTTAAGATTTTCCGGATTAAGGCATTTAAGTTCGTCGAGAACGAATATTCCGTTTTTGCGAATAAGTTTATCGTCGAAATAAATTTCTCCGCCGCCGTACTTTTCCGTCTGAACGAGAACTAAATCCCAATGTATTGCAGACTGATTTTTATTGTCCGCATCGTCATAGCAGCAGCCGGGCGTAAAATGAATGGAACCGCTGATTTTTTCGTCGAACAGAATATCCCCTACGGGATTTACGATATAGGGATTGAGTCCGAAAGAAAATTCCCCTACATATCTTGCCCCTTCGTCAGTATCGAAAATCTTTTCAATCTGAGCTTGCAGGTTAGCGGAAGCTTTTACGATTTTTCCGTTTTCGAAAACGAGATTGACATTTTCGAATTTCATACCGTTTTCAATGGACGGAACATTATATCTGATAACGCCGTTTACGCTGTCTTTTACAGGCGCCGTATAAACTTCGCCGTCGGGAATATTTTTTTCGCCCGAACATTTGATTGCGGGGATTCCTTTAATCGAAAAGGTTAAATCGGTACCTTTCGATACTATTCTTACCTTATCGGTTTTATTCATAAGTTCTACAAGCGGATCCATAGCCTTTGCCATTTTTCGGTAATCGAGATTGCAGACATCGAAATAGAAATCTTCGAAAGCTTCCGTCGACATATTGCAAAGCTGACTCATACCCTGCGTAGGATATCTTAAAATTACCCATTTAGTTTTCTTCACCCTTAAATTGTGGTGAACGGGGTGCGAATAAACGGTAGAATAAAGTTGCATTTTATCGGACGGCAAATCGCTGAGTTCATAGTTGTTGTCGCCCCCTCTGAAACCTATATAACACTGCATATTTTTCATAAGTTCGGAGTCGATTTTCGCCATAAGTTCGGCTTGGTCTTTTTTTAAGTTAAAGAGAAGTTCTCTTTTGATTCTGCTGTCGGAAAGTCTTACGAAAGGCTTACCGCCTTTTTCGTAAATTTTTCTGATAAGTATCGAAACCATAGCGCTGTCTATACCGTTTGCTTCGATAAGAACATTTTCGCCATTTTGAACATTACAGGAATAACCTACGATATTGTCGGCAAGTTTTTCCATTCTATTATCTATAATCATAATTTACTCCTTCAAAATTTTAAACTTGGTTTTCGATAATTATACCCCATAGTTAAATTAAAAACAACAAAAGCAAATTAAATTTATTCGGTAAATTAGATTATGATTTTATAATAAATTAAAAGTATTTAAAATTATTTTATTTTTTTTAGATAAAGCATAGTTATAAGCAATTCTCGTTCCGCTGTTTGTGGATTTCCCGTAACCCACCTTTCCTTCAAGCGAATAATTTTTATCATAATAAAAAATACAAAAATCACTATCGTTTATCATAGCAAAATTTCTTTCAACATAACTCGCCCTGTCTGCTGTGTATTTTGTTTTATGCTCGAATTCCTCATCAACACAAAGAATTTCATTTGCATTAACATAGCCTTTAAGAAATTTTGAATATAATTCTTTGGTTAATTCTTTTTTGCTTTCAAGTACGCACCCTTCACTTCTGCAAGTATATGCGACTCTTGTTATAAAAGGATATTTTTCTTTTAAATCGGAAACAATTTTAAGACACAAACTGTCAAATTCGCTTTTACTACCGAAAAGAAATCTAGTTACACCCTTATGAATAAGTTCAACGATTAAATTTTTTAATTTAACACAAAAAACATTATCGACTTTAATTTTGCGGTGACCTATAAAACAACAAGTATTAGTTACATTATTTTCCATATAAATTCCCCTTTTTAAAATTTCGGGTTTTCCCTAAATATTGTAAAATAAATAATATAAAAACGCAAATTTAAATTCGCATTTTTAAAAGAGTAGTTTTATATTTGTATATTTAACGGCTTATTCTGATAAACTATTACCATACTGATAGGAGGGCACTGCAATGACTACTTGCCAAGCTGTATCAAAAAGAGTGAAAGATTTACTTGATGAAAAAAATATGAGTCAGTATAGACTTGAATTAAATTCCGGTATTCTTCACGGGACAATGAGCAACATTATTAAAGGAAATAATAAAGGCATTGAGTTAAACACTGTAATGATGATCGCCCGTGGATTTAATATGACTATAATAGAATTTTTAAACGACCCTATATTTTTGTCGAATAAAGAATTAGAAATAGAATAATAAAATTCTGTTAATAAAAATTTATAAAATTAAAAATAAAAAAAATTCGTGTACAAGTCAGAACCTAAATAATTTAAAAGAAATATAGGATAAACTCTATATAACGAAAACTGTATATGGAGAATTTTATGAAATTAAATAAAGCATTTTCTCTTAGAGTAAGAGAAGTATTAAAAGAGAAGAAAATGACTCAGTATAAACTTGCACAAGAAACAGGTTTATATCATAGTACAATGACTGATATACTTAATTGCAAATATCAAACACCTAATTTTAAAAATGTAGCACTCATTATAAAAGCATTAGGTATGTCAATGGGAGAATTTTTTGACAGCGAGTTTTTTAATTTCGAAGAATTGGAAATAGAATAATCTAATTTATAAACTCGTTTAATTATTATTAATTTATTTAACTGAATAAATTTATTCTCTTATCAATAAAGTCAACAATAGATAATTGTTCGTTTTTTCTGCATAAAAATTATTAAATTTAACGATAATTTATTTATGAAAAAAATGAATAAACTTTGTTCCGACAGCGTAAAAGCTTGGTATTTACTTTCCTTGCTTTTTTTGTTAATCTGTTCGGTTCTGTATTTTTTTATATATGTTTTTTCGATAACAAAACTTGCGGGCAGCATACGAATTTTATTTATTTCCGTATTTTCGGTACTGCTTGCAATAGTTTTTATTTCGTCCTTGATTGTTCCGCCGCTGAAATACAAAAAATTCTTTTACAGTATTATGAAAGACAGAATACTTTTAATAGGCGGCATATATTATCTGAAAAGAGAAGTTATATTAATCGACAATATCGAACACATAGAAACGGTATCTCCTTTATATCTCAGATTTTTCAGACTTTATAATGTAATTATCTATACTTCGGCAAGCAAGCATAAACTTCCCGCTCTTTGCGAAAGTCAGGTTAAGGAAATTTTAAAGGCTGTTAAAAAAGGCGATTTTTACGAAAAAAGCGTTTACAAAAAGAATATCCGCTGAAACTATATTTAATCGATATATGTACATATGAAAAAACAACACTACTCTGTATATCTTAAAGCTTTTTCTCTTCCCGTATTTCTTTCTGTTTTGGGATTTATTCCTAAGACCTTTACTCTTATTGACGAAATTAAAAAAATCGTAGGAACGGGTTTTACCGTACTTTTAAATACGGCTGCAATTATCATTTTAATTTCGAGATTATTTCAAGGCTTCGTTTCCCGATATAAAGCCGACGAAGAACAGATAATTTATAAAAGGTTTTTTTTCAGAAAAAAAATACTCAATATTTCCATAGATAAAATAACTGCATTCTGCATAATAAGAAGTCCGTTAAACAGACTCACGAAAAGCAAAACTATAATTTTCAAAAGCGGAAACATATCGTCCTACGCAAAAGGAATCAAAATAACGGTATCGGAAAATGAAATGAATTTTCAAGAATCCGCCGGCTTTGACGGAAAAAAAGAAAAGGTCAATAACCTTTCCCTGTTACTTTGCGCCCTTTTAAGACCTGCTACATTTCTTAACCTATTTGTTATATGGTTTCCCTTGCTTTGGGCGGGACTGCTGTTTGTTTTTACGGCGACATATAATACAAATGTACTCTCGATTTCCGTAATAACGAGTACACTTGCCTTTTCGATAGGCGCATTTATCAACATACTGATATTTTTTAACAAGTATTACGGGTATACTGTTATTAAAAAAGAAGATTATTTGAAAGCAAGTTACGGATTTATTTCTAAATACGATTATTATCTTAAATCCGATAAAATTTCTGCGGTAGTAATTTATCAGAATGTATTTATGCGCATATTGGGACTGAGAAGTATCGAAATGTATGTAGTGGGCTTTTTTAATGCGCATAACTATCTATTCCCCGCCTGCAAAAAAAGCAGAGTAAAAGAAATAACGGAAAATCTTCTCGACGAATACAAATTTGTGCCGCCGACATATTTCCCGCCTAAAAAAGCAGTTTTTTATTATATGACTTTTCCCGTGATAATTTTTTCTGCGCTTATGATAACTCTTTTTCTTATACCCGAAATCATAGGTTTCAAAATAACGATTGGCGCACTTGCGACCGCTTTGCTGCTTTTTATTATGTACAGATTTATAACTTTAACGACAAACCGATATACGGTAACCGAAAATTCATTTATATTTTCAAAAGGCGGACTCAGTAAAAAGATTTATATAATAAATAAAAAAAAGATAGAAGCGGTAAAAGAAAAAACCACCTTTTTCAAACTCAGAAAAAAACTGTCCAAAGGGGAAATATATCTTCACGCAAACGAAAACAACGCAAAAATAAAAACAGGACTTTTTAATTTTAATACCGTAACGAGTCTTATATATAAAAAAAATCCTTACAAAATTTCCAAAACAAAATAAAAAACAAACTTATTATTAGTATTAAAATTAACTTTTTAAAAACAATCTTTCTTATTAATATTAAATTTAAAAGTTTTTATAATTAATCTTTATTATTCTTAAATAAATTGTTTTATAATTAATTTTCCTTATTGCTAAAAAGATTTATAATTAATTTTCTTTTTGCTAAAAAGACTTATAATTATCTTCCTTATTCCTAAAAAGTCTTATAATTAATCTTCCTTATTCCTAAATAGAGTTATAATTAATTTTCTTTTTGCTAAATGAACTGTTTTAAATTAATCTTCCTTATCAATAATATAGAGCTTTTTAAAACAATCTTTATTTTTATAAATAATCTTCCTTAATAAAACAAAAAAACGGCAGTCTGCCGTTTGTTGTAAGTAAAAAGTTGAAAGGAAAAGAAAAGGAGATATTTTTCTTTTAAGTGCTTAAGCACTGACAGAGTTTCCTCTGCCTCGACTAAAGCAGGTGTTACCTGCTCCTTAAAAGGAGGTGATCCAGCCGCACCTTCCGATACGGCTACCTTGTTACGACTTCACCCCAGTCATCGGTCTTACCTTAGGCGGTTGCTTCCTAATACGGTTAGCCTTGCCGACTTTGGGTACTCCCGACTCCCATGGCGTGACGGGCGGTGTGTACAAGACCCGGGAACGCATTCACCCCGACATTCTGATTCGGGATTACTAGCAACTCCGACTTCGTGTGGGCGGGTTGCAGCCCACAGTCCGAACTGAGACTGCTTTTTTGAGATTCGCTTACAGTTACCTGCTCGCTGCTCTTTGTAACAGCCATTGTAGCACGTGTGTAGCCCAAGACGTAAGGGGCATGATGATTTGACGTCATCCCCACCTTCCTCCGCATTTTCTGCGGCAGTCTATCCAGAGTTCCTAACTTAATATTGGCAACTGGATATGAGGGTTGCGCTCGTTGCGGGACTTAACCCAACATCTCACGACACGAGCTGACGACAACCATGCACCACCTGTCTGTACGTCCGGTAAACCGGACTTCGCGTTGCTTCGAATTAAACCACATGCTCCGCTGCTTGTGCGGGTCCCCGTCAATTCCTTTGAGTTTCAACCTTGCGGCCGTACTCCCCAGGCGGGTTACTTATCGCGTTTGCTTCGGTACAGAAGGAGTCGATACCTCCTGCGCCTAGTATCCATCGTTTACAGTGTGGACTACCAGGGTATCTAATCCTGTTTGCTCCCCACACTTTCGTGCCTCAGCGTCAGTTACAGCCCAGAAAGTCGCCTTCGCCACCGATGTTCCTCCTAATATCTACGCATTCCACCGCTACACTAGGAATTCCACTTTCCTCTACTGCACTCAAGTCTACCAGTTTTAGAAGCAGCTCCTGAGTTAAGCCCAGGTATTTCACTTCTAACTTGATTAACCGCCTACGCACCCTTTACGCCCAGTAATTCCGGATAACGCTCGCCCCCTACGTATTACCGCGGCTGCTGGCACGTAGTTAGCCGGGGCTTGTTCTTTAGGTACTGTCATTTCTTTCTTCCCTATTCAAAGAGTTTTACAATCCGAAGACCTTCTTCACTCACGCGGCATTGCTGGGTAAGAGTTGCCTCCATTGCCCAATATTCCCCACTGCTGCCTCCCGTAGGAGTCTGGGCCGTGTCTCAGTCCCAGTGTGGCCGATCAATCTCTCAATTCGGCTACCCATCGTCGCCTTGGTGGGCCGTTACCCCTCCAACTAGCTA
Organism: uncultured Eubacteriales bacterium; assembly: GCA_949296455.1. Classification (GTDB taxonomy): domain Bacteria; phylum Bacillota; class Clostridia; order Christensenellales; family CALVMC01; genus CALVMC01. The sequence continues at coordinate 404 of CASFOZ010000004.1, read as the reverse complement.
ATGGGATATGAGCCCATCTTATGCCGATAAATCTTTTACCCCTGCACCACTCGGTGCCGTGGTCTTATACCGTATTAACACCCATTTCTGAATGGTATCCCGTTGCATAAGGCAGGTTGCTCATACATTACTCACCCGTTCGCCACTAGAATATCGCTATTCCCGTTCGACTTGCATGTGTTAGGCATGCCGCCAGCGTTCATCCTGAGCCAGGATCAAACTCTTTAGTTCAATTCTGACTATATACTCATAAGTACATATCCGTTTTTACTTCTCTTGTCTTTCGACAAGGACTCTCGCTTTTCCTTTCCTTCACTTTTCAAGTTACACGCTGCCTTTTTCGACAGCCTACTTATATTATCACACCACTTCCCTCCTTGTCAATACTTTTTTAATATTTTTTT
>CASFOZ010000003.1 GCA_949296455.1 uncultured Eubacteriales bacterium | reverse complement strand
GACATAGAGAAGAAAGACTCGATTATTGAAGCCCGCAATCTCGAACTTGACAACGTGCGTCAGCAAATTAGCAAGCAAAAGGGTAAGGGTAAGAGTAAAAAAGACTTTGGGCAAGAGTATATAAAAGCGCAAGACAATGTGCCTGAAGGTACGATTAATGCGGTACAAGTTGATTACAATGATACCCAAGCGCCCGAGCAACCGCAATATGCTGAAACTGCAGGCGAGCCACAAGGTTATGATGCTCAAGCACCCGAGCAGCAGTACGATGCTAACGCAAGTATGGACAATCAACAACCGTATGACTATGCCCAAACTGATGCAAATGGCGAATATTCGCAACAACCGCAAGACTACAATTACGACAACAATATTCCACCCGAAAATTATAACTACGATTATCAAAATTACCAATACGACGAAAACGGTCAGCCAGTTGATTACGGCGCGCAACCTGAAAATACCGACAACACAGCGCAATATGACAACGTTTATTATGACGAAAATGGCAACCCGATTCAGTATGACGAGAACGGACAGCCAATTAGTTATGACGCAGGTCAACCCGCTGACACTCAATACACTGGATACGGTGAACAGCCAGTTGATAATTACGGCGATTATAATACTGATAATCAAGGTTACGGCGATACAGGCTTTATAGAAAGCAACACAACGATGCCTACTGACGACACAACTACAACTGATGACAACGCAGGCGCGTTCGGTGGGGACGATGCTCAAATGACACCGACAGCCGAACAAACCATCCTAGAAGGAACAAGTACCGAACAGCCCGAAACGGCTAACGAACAGGCCGACTTTGACTTGTTTGGCACTACCGAACCAGCAAAAGAAAACAGCGAAACATCTCAAAACGAACAGCAAGGCGAAAGCGCAGATATTTCATTTGTTGAGCCAGAAACGCAAGCGGAAAAGACGGAAAACAACGAAAATGTGATTTCCTTTGTCGAAGAACAACCGACGACAGAGCAGGCGGTAGCCCTTCCCGAAGCGGTTGAAAAAGTTGAGACAGTGGAAGAAAAAGCAGACGAACCCGCAAAAACGGAAACAGAAGAAAAGACGGACGAGCCAAAAGCCGAAGACAAACAAGAAACCGCCAAAAAAGATAAAGGCGAAGAAACTTTGAAGCCTGCGAAGAAAGCGAAAGTTAAGAAATTAACTGACGAAGCCCCCGCAAGCAAGAGTGAAGAAAAAACCGAAGATTTGGCGGAAAAGGAAGCAGGACTTCTTGCTAAAGAATTTTCTTCCGTTCAGATAGTGGAAAAATTTATAATTCCCGCTCTCGACGAGGTGGGAGCAAATTACGAAAAAGGAAGATTTTTCCTTCCGCAGCTTATCGCTTCGGCGGAAGCTGCCAAGTCGGCTTTTTCGGCAGTCGAAGAAAAAAGCGGAACTTCGTCCGATAAAAACAAACGCTTTGTTCTGGCAACCGTAAAGGGCGATATCCACGATATAGGAAAGAATATCGTTAAATCGGTAACGGCAAATTACGGCTTTACGGTAATCGATTTAGGAAGAGATGTCGATTACGATGTCGTGCTTAAAGCCGTTGAAGATAATTATCCTTGCGTTCTCGGGTTATCCGCACTTATGACCACAACCGTAAACAATATGGAAAAAACCATAAAACTCGTTAAAGAAAAATTCGATATTCCCATTTTAGTCGGAGGCGCAGTTCTCACAAAAGAATATGCCGAAAAAATAGGCGGAATTTACTGCTCCGACGCAAACGATACCGTAAAAAAACTTAAAGATATTTTTAAGTAATATATCTTTATGTAAATATAATTTAAAGGAATACTTATGAAAAAATTTTTATTGTTGCTTTTTACCTTACTTTTTTCGGCGGTTATGACTTTAAGTCTTATCGCTTGCTCAAATCAATTGCATACGGGAAAAGTCCGTATTGTTATTAACAGCGAACAGGTAGAAGAAATTGTTTATGACCTTAAAGATATGGACAAGGAAACTTTTACCGTTTTCGATATCTTACTTGACTTAAAAAATGACGGCATTATTGACTTGCGTTATACTGTTTCCGCATACGGAAATTATCTTACGAAAGTCGGGGATATTTCCGAAGGCGACGGTTATTATATAATTATTTACACAAACGAGCAGAAGGACAAAGATGTTTCCGTTTATGCAAAAACAATTACTTATGACGGTGTGGAAGTTACTACAAGCGGAGTAGGTATTGATATGCTGACCGTAAACGACGGTACAGTTCTGTATTTCAATCTTGAAAAATTTGAATAAATACGAAGTTACAAAAAAAATTGCCTTAACGGCTTTAATATCCGCAACTCTGACCGTTGTAAAATTTGCCCTTTCGTTTATTCCGAATGTCGAAGGCGTAACGGTTTTGATTGCTGTTTTTACTTCGGTTTTCGGTTTAAGCGTAAGTTTATGTGCGGTGCTTATTTTCGTTTTGAACGAAACGCTTATTTACGGTATGGGACTTTGGGTAATAAGTTATTTTATTTATTGGCCGCTTCTGGTTATAGTTTTTTCTGCTTTAAAATTCTTTAAAATGCGTGATTTATACTATAAAATAACGGCAGTTATAATGACTGTTTTTTTCGGGGTTTTGACAAGTCTTGTGGATACGGGACTGTTTACCGGCTTCTACGATAACTTTTTTGCCCGTTTTGCAATAATTTATGTAAGAGGTATTCTGTTTTATTCCGTTCATATTGTATGCAATATATTTGTATTTGCTTTCCTTTTCAGTCCGTTAAAAAAATTCATACAAAGATGCGGTTATAAATTCATTTCCAAAAAGGAATTTAAAATTTTGTCGGATTTGACTGTATCGGATAAAGATAAAAAAGTTGCGGATTTATCTGTTTTGAATTTAAATTTGAAAAATACAAATTTATCCGATAAAGAAAACACGGTTAAATTATCAGGTTACGGAAAAAATATTTCCGAAAGTATTAACTTATCGAATGAAATTAACGAAAATAAAAAATTAAAATAAAGAACAATCTTAATTGACTTTGAATATTCTTAATGTTATAATTATTCCGTTTCAATGTGTCGGGGCATGGCGCAGTGGTAGCGCGCTTGTCTGGGGGGCAAGAGGTCGCGAGTTCAAGCCTCGCTGCTCCGACCAAATCAAAACCGTAAGCTGCGCTTACGGTTTTTTTCTGTCGATAAAATGTTTAATTATATTTTCGATTTTCTTAATTGTGACATTTATTTGTTTTACTTTGCACAAATTAATATTACAATGAAAAAATAAAATTTGATTTTAATTTTTAAATTTATTATAATTAATATGAATTTTAAGAAAAATTTAAGTTTTACATATTATATTCTTTAACGGAGGCAAAAGATATATGAAAAAATCAGTATACTTAATTATATCCGTTATGCTGTGCGTTATATTTGCGGTAACTCTGAGTGCTTGTAACTTGCAAGGCAAATCCGCTTATGAAATTGCCGTCGAGAACGGGTTTCAAGGAACGGTTAACGAGTGGCTCGACAGCCTTAAAGGAGAGAGCGGCGAGGACGGTTTGTCGGCATACGAAGTTGCTTTGGAAAACGGCTTCGAAGGGACGATAGATGAATTTTTTGAAAATATCAATTCAGCCTACGGTATCGCAGTCGAAAACGGCTTTGAAGGCAGTATAAGCGAATGGCTTCAAAGTTTAAAAGGCGAAACCGGTGAAAAAGGCGATAAAGGTGACCCCGGCGAAAGTTCTTTGACTTATTCGGTAAATAAAGCTATGCTTTCGGGAGTTATAGTGCTGGCGTCTACTTCGGCTGACCTCATCGGAACCACAGGGGCAGGATCAGGCGTTATTTATCAGGACGATAAGGAAAACGGAACCGCTTATATCATCACTAACTACCATGTGGTTTACAACAGCAACGCAAGGAAACTTTTTGATTATTTTTATGTTTATCTTTACGGACAGCTATATCCTTCGGACGGAATTAGCGCAATATGTTTAGGCGGAAGTATGGAAAACGATATTGCCGTTCTTAAAATAGAAAATTCAGATTATTACAAAAACAGTATCGCTCAGCCTGCGACTATTGCAAGTTCCGATGAAGTATATCCGGGCGACGATGTTATAGCAATCGGCAATCCCGAAGGAGACGGTTTTTCTGCGACCACGGGTATTATTTCGGTGGATTCAGAATATATCGATGTTAATTCAGCCGATAAAACTTCTACCATTAATATGCGTGTTATGCGTATAGACTGCGCCGTAAACGAAGGCAACAGCGGAGGCGGACTGTTTAACTATAACGGCGAACTTATCGGAATAGTAAATGCTAAAATTATTTCAACGGAAGTAGAAAATATCGGTTATGCGATACCTATTAAAGTTGCAGCAGGAGTTGCGCAAAAAATTATAGACGGATACAACCAAAGCGGACAGTATTATACGCCGGAGTTTCCTGTCTTAGGTGTAACAATTCAAGTTACGGATTCTGTCTCTTACCTAGATGAAACTACTCAAAAAGTGGGCATAAAACAAACTATCGAAATAGTAGAAGTTTCCGCTACCGGTTCTTCTAACGGTATTTTACAAGTAGGTGACATACTTTTAAGTTTAACTTACGAGGGTCAGGAAATAACGGTAGACAGACAATTTACCGTTAAAAATTATCTTTATTATTTTGATATAGGAGATACAATTACCATTAAGGTTTTAAGAAACAATGAAGAAAAAATATTGAGTATAAATCTGAAATCAACTGCTTCTACGGTTTCATATTATTTTAATGATTCAACAGTTTAACGGTATGTTTTATTATTAATTTAAACAGGTAAAATTACTCTATAAAATGATTTATTAAAAAGATGGATTTTCGAAAACAATGTCGGATATCTATCTTTTTTTATTTTAACTTTAAAAACAGATGTGAAATATTGTTCTTTTGTAAAATATTGTTGCATAATAATTTTCGATTTGTTAAAATTAATTTATATTTTGGAAAAATTTCAGGGGGATATTATGAAAAAATCAACTTATATTATTCTTTCTATAATTTTTTGTGTTTTGTTAATATTTTCATTAAGTGCTTGCGATATGTTTTCTTCAAGTTACAAATCGGCTTACGATATTGCTGTCGAATACGGATTCGAGGGTACTGAACAAGAATGGCTTGAAAGTCTTAAAGGCGACAAAGGAGACCCGGGAATCAGCGGTCAAGACGGTTCTGACGGATTATCCGCTTATGAGATAGAAGTCAAAAACGGATATCAGGGCTCGGAACAAGAGTGGATTGACGAAATAAAAGGGATAAAAGGCGATACAGGGGCAAAAGGAGATGATGGGCTTTCAGCGTATGAAATAGCGGTAGAAAACGGCTTCGAAGGGACTGTAAATCAGTGGCTTGAAAGTCTTAAAGGCGAAAAAGGCGATTCAGGCGCAAAAGGAAATAATGGACTTTCAGCCTATCAAGCAGCCGTAGCAAACGGTTTTGTCGGAACCGAAAAAGAGTGGCTTGAAAGCCTTAAGGGAATGTCTGCTTATCAGATAGCAAAAGAAATCGGTGTTTTTGAAGGGACTGAACAAGAATGGCTTGAAAGTCTTAAAGGCGAAAAAGGAGACACCGGAGCACAGGGCGAAAAAGGTGAAACCGGGGCGCAGGGTGCTGATGGACTTTCGGCATATCAATTAGCATTAGAAAACGGTTTTGTCGGAACCGAAGAACAGTGGCTTGAAAGTCTTAAAGGCGAAAAAGGAGACACCGGAGCACAGGGTGAAAAAGGTGAAACCGGGGCGCAGGGTGCTGATGGGCTTTCAGCGTATGAAGTAGCGGTAGAAAACGGTTTTGTCGGAACCGAAGAACAGTGGCTTGAAAGTCTTAAAACCGGGGCGCAAGGTGCTGATGGACTTTCAGCGTATGAAGTAGCGGTAGAAAACGGCTTCGAAGGGACTGTAAATCAGTGGCTTGAAAGTCTTAAAGGCGAAAAAGGAGACACCGGAGCACAGGGTGAAAAAGGTGAAACCGGGGCGCAAGGTGCTGATGGACTTTCGGCGTATCAAGTAGCCGTAGCAAACGGTTTTGTCGGAACCGAAGAACAGTGGCTTGAAAGTCTTAAAGGCGAAAAGGGGGATATCGGAGCGTCGTACGAAGAAGACAATAGAACAGAATCCGTGCATAAAGCCTTAAAGTCAAGTGTTTTAATTGCCAGTATATCTACGACAAATAGTCTAGTTGGCGGAGCAGGTTCGGGAGTTATTATTTCAGATGATAAAGATAGCGGTACGGCTTACATAATAACAAATTTTCATGTTGTTTATAACATGATAGAAGATAAATTATTTGATAAATTCATGGTTTTTTTATATGGACAAAGTTATCCTGTAAATTACTTAGACATAGGTACTGATGTTTATTCTTCGAATGTGGGTATTTGGGCTATATGTATAGGCTATGAACCTACCCAAGACATAGCAGTATTGAAAATAGAAAATTCAAATTATTACAGAGATAGTATTGCAGAACCTGCTGAAATTTCAGTTTTCGATACTTATGTGGGAGACGGTTGTTTTGCAATAGGTAATCCTTTGGGAGAAGGTTTTTCGGTAACGCACGGCATTATCTCACTTGAAAGTAAATACAAAGCCGGATATAGAATTGAAGACACAGATCTACCGGTTGAAGAAAGAAGGAAAATTTTACAGCGTTCCATTCGTCATAACTGTGCTATTAATCAAGGCAATAGCGGAGGCGGACTGTTTAACAACGACGGTAAATTAATAGGGATAAATAATAAAGGAGAACTTACTTATTCTGACGGAGCAGGTAATATTATAGTAGTCAATGGCATTGTATATGCTATACCTCTTGAAATAGCTGTCGGGTTTGCACAGGAGATTATCGATAATTATAACGGCGTTGATATTTATGAAATTTCGATTAATAACATAGATAACTATTTAACTTTACAAATATCCGACTCTTATGCAACTTATGATGAAATTACAAAAAGAGTAAGTGTCGAAGAGGAAATAGAAGTGTCTCAGGTTAAAGATGAGGTGGGAAATCCGTTTAAGGATGAATTAATGGCAGGAGATATTTTATTGAGTTTTTCTTATCAAAAGAACGGTCAGACTTACAATATCGATATAGACAGATACTATATTGCAGCAGAGTGCTTGTATTTTTTAGACGAAGGTGATACAATAACATTTACAGTGCTCAGAAACAATGTTGAAACCACGGTTGAAGTAACCTTATAATGCGTTGTTGTAATAAAGGAGAAATATGGATAAACTTTCAAAAAAAATACTTTCGGTTTTAAAAGAGGACGCAAGATTTACTCATAAAAAAATTGCCGAACTTTTAGGAGTCGAAGAAAAAGAGATAAGCGTTCGTATTGCGGAAATGGAAGAAAAGGGTATTATAGTCAAATACTCTGCAATTGTTAACGCCGATAAAACGGGTGAAGAGGGAGTCATTGCTTTAATAGAAGTAAAAGTCACTCCCCAGCAGTCGCACGGCTTCGATGCAATCGCAAAGGAAATATACAAATTTGACGAAGTTACCGATGTTTACCTTATGAGCGGCGGTTATGATATCGCAGTAACGGTAGAAGGAAAGAATTTAAGAGAAGTTGCAATGTTCGTTTCGGAAAGGCTTTCGGTTATGGAAAATGTTATTAGCACGGCAACGCATTTTATTCTTAAAAAATACAAATCCGAGGGCGTTATTCTCGACGAAGAGGAAGACATAAAAAGGATACCCGTTCAGGCATGACAGATTACGAAAAGTATATAAGCAAGACGGCAAAAAACATTCCGCCGTCCGGAATAAGAAAATTTTTCGATATCGTAAAAGATTACGACGACGCTATTTCTTTGGGAGTCGGAGAGCCGGATTTTCCTACGCCTTGGGCGGCAAGAGACGCAGCAATCAAAAGTATAAATGCAGGATATACACAGTATACTTCCAACAGCGGTCTTATGGAGCTCAGGGAACTTGCCTGCCGGTATTTTAAGGGAAGATTCAATCTCACTTATGATCCGAAAGACGAAATAATAGTCACGGCAGGCGCAAGCGAAGCGATTTTTCTTGCTTTAAGAGCTTTTATTAACGACGGGGACGAAGTTATAGTGCCTGACCCTTCTTATGTTTCGTATGCGCCGAGCATTACTCTTTGCGGAGGCGTTCCGGTAAGCTTACAATGTTTTGAAAAAGATAATTTTAAAATAACTCCCGAAAATCTTCAAAAGGTAATAACCGATAAAACCAAAATCATTATTATGCCTTTTCCTAACAATCCCACGGGCGCAGTTATGGAAAGAGAAAAACTCGAAGAAATTTCCGAAATACTTATAAAGAACGATATTCTTGTTATTTCCGACGAAATTTATGCAGAGCTTACATACGGGTTTCGTCATTTTTCAATAGCCGCAGTTAAAGGTATGCGTGAGCGTACTATTGTGATAAGCGGTATGTCAAAAGCATTTGCCATGACCGGGTGGAGGGTAGGATTTTTGTTTGCGCCGAGAGAATTTATGAGCCCTATGCTTAAAATTCACCAGTATATAATAATGTGCGCTCCGTCGGTTTCTCAGTTTGCTTCTTGCGCTGCTTTAAAAAGCGCAATTTCCGAAGATTTTAAATCTATCGAAAATATGCGCAACCAATACGATATCAGAAGAAGATTTTTAGTCAGTGAGCTTAACGATATGGGGCTTTCATGTTTCGAACCGAAGGGAGCGTTTTATGTTTTTCCTTGCGTTAAATCACTCGGAATGAACGGCGAAGAGTTTGCGACCAGACTTCTTGAAAGTCAGAGCGTTGCGGTTGTTCCGGGTTCTGCTTTCGGAAATTCGGGAAACGACTTTGTAAGAATAAGTTATGCTTACTCTATGAAAAGCCTTGAAAGGGCAATTGCAAGAATTAAAAAATTTATTTGCGATATAAAATAGATATTAAAAACAGTTTACAAAAACTTTTCTTTATGCTATTATTCTATGGTGACTCGTCGTTCCAATGCCTTTGGGTACGAACGATTGTAAACGGAGGTAAAGTCAGATGAGTAATATTATTGATGTAATCGAAAAGGAAGGGATGAGAAACGATATCCCTGATTTCAGAGTAGGCGATACCGTTAAAGTTTTCGTTAAAGTTATCGAAAAAACGGTTGAAGGAAACAAAGAAAAGGTTAGAGAAAGACTTCAAGCTTATGAAGGTCTTGTTATTGCCCGTAAAAACGGCGGAATAGGCGAAACTTTTACCGTAAGAAGAATGTCTTTCGGCGTCGGGGTTGAAAGAACTTTCCCCCTTCATTCTCCAAAAATAGACCATATCGAAGTAATTCGTTCGGGTAAGGTTAGAAGAGCAAAACTTTACTATATGCGTGACAGAATAGGTAAAGCTGCAAGACTTAAAGAAGTCGTCAGAAAAAAAGACAATTCTCAGTCCGAAAGTCAGGTAAAAGAGGAAGTTAAAAAAGCAACTAAAAAAGAAGTTGAAAAACCTGTAGAAGACAAAGCGGAAAGCGCAGAAAAAAGCGAATGATATAATTAAAACCGTTTTTTAAAAAACGGTTTTTTTATTTTTTATACAGATTATTTTAAATTTTTTTGCGAATATGTTTTTAAATTAGTATTCTTTTGTCTAAAATACTTGTCAAAAAGTGTAAAAAAATTTATTATATATTTATAATAATAATCGGGGGAATGTATGAAAAAATTCACCTTAGTAGTTTTAATAGCGATTTTTTGTCTTGTTTTCTTATTCGGATGCAATCCTAATACTCAAATAGATATTTTAAACGGAGATTTTGAAAGCGCCGACGCATCGACAAACAAGCCTACCGGTTGGGAAATCGCTCAAAGTCCTGATAGTGAGGCGAGTATTACCTTTACTCTCACATCCGAAGAAAATCTTGTAGGAAGCGACCAATACAAGCCTGAACTTGGAAAGCAGCAGTTAAAAGTACAAGTGCAAAGCCATGACGCATACGCTTATGTTTATCAGAATATTACCGTTAAAACGGGACAATTATACAAACTCGAAGGGTGGATGAATGTAAGCAGTTCCGCATCCAGCGATAAAACCAAATATATCGGTGCCCGTATAGGCTTTAAGGAAGACAGTAATTTTCTTTCCATTCATTCAACTTCCGCCACTTCATGGCAAAAGTACACCATTTATTTTAAAAGCAATGAATTAAAATCCTTGACTTTGGTCGTAGGTATAGGCGAGGAAGGACTCGAATCAAGGGGAGTTACCGCTTACTTTGACAATATTTCGATTACAGAAGCAGATGAAAGTGCGATGACTTCGGAGGAATTGACTTCGATAGTCAGTATAAGAGATTCTTCCATGCTCGGCAACAGCACAAATTCCAGCAATCTCAATGTTGCTCTTATTTTTTTAGTTGTACTTGCCATTCTTGCAATTTGCTATATATTAGTTAAATATACGATGAAATTTAAAAATGAAATTATCGTAAATGCAATGAATGTTTCAACTGTTAAGAAAATCCTTCTTTCCGATTCAATGCTTGTATGTTATTTGCTTATTGCAGCATTTATCATAAGACTTGTTACTTCGCTTTTGTATGTGGGTAATTCCGAAGGTATCAATCTTTTAGTTCAGGTAGCAAGCGGCAGTGCGTCGGGTAGTCCTTTCAATTATTATTACAGCGGAGAGTATCTGGAAACGGGAACCATTGTGTCGCCTTTGTATATGTATGTCTTATGGGCTTTGGGCGGTATCGCTCAGGCTTCGGGTATCGAATACGGTTCTATCGGATTTACAATGCTTATAAAGCTTCCTGCTATAATTTTTGATTTGGCGACGGTTGCTTTGATATTTGTAATTGCTTCGAGATATCGTAATAAATTTACGGCATGTGTTTTTGCTTCGATTTATGCTTTTCTGCCTACATTTATTTTTACTTCCACTGTTTGGGGTACAATGGAAAGTATTACGGCTTTCTTTATTGCCTTGACATTGATTTGTATTCTCGATAAAAAATATTTGGGAGTGGTAACTTCCTCCTTATTGGGTATGCTTTTCGACGCAAGGTTCATTCTTGTTATTCCCGTAGTTTTGTTCTATCTTGTCTATGTTATGGTAAAGAACAAGAACCAGAGGATACTTATTCCGATATATCTTGTTATTTCTTTAATTGTATTCTATCTTGCCGTATTGCCTTATTCTTATCAGGCTATCGTCGATGAGAAAAAATATTTCTATATCTATACAATTTACGAGAATCTCATAAACCTTAATAAAGTCTTTGTCAATGACGCTTTCAATGTGTACGCAATGTTTGCACAAAACAATGTCGAGTTTAGCGTATTTGCAAATGTTCTAACCTATATTATCGTTTGCGTTATATTGTTGCTTATTGCCTTTGTTTTCCTTAAATCGAAGAACAGACTCAACTTACTTTTACTGACCGCTTTTATGTATATTTTCACTGCTGTTTTCGGAGTACGAATGACTCCCGAATTTGTTTTACTCGGGCTCCTTCCTTTATACATTTATATTGTTATTACAGGAAACAAAAAAATGTTCGGTGTATTTGCAGGATATGCGGCTCTTAATTATCTTAATATTGCGGAACTTCTTAATATATCGGGATATATGAGTAACAATGTTAATACCGACCTTGTAAGTTTTCCGAGAATAAATGCCGTCATTATCACTTTCAGTGTGTTTACAGTGCTGCTTACGGCTTATATGGTTTTCGTGGTTTACGAAGCGGCAACAGACAAAAAGTATACTAAAATTCAACCTCAGAGCGAAAGTTTTATTCAGTACTGTTACAGCTTCGCAATCGGTTTTACCGATTTGTTTAAAATTAAAAACGAAAAACTCGTTAAAGCAAAAGAAGACGCTTTAAAGAAAGAAACAAGCAGAAAAATAGAAAGAAAAAACAGAAACATTTTATCCGCCGATAAACCGAAAAAAGCCGAAACTGCAATCGAATCCAAAAACGGCAGTAAGAAAATAAATAAAACAGTTAAGGATAAATCGGTGTCCGACGGTGGAGTTGAAAATATTTCCGAAAACAGCGATAATAAAGCTGCAAGTGAAACTTCAACGGAAAATAGCGAACAACCGACTGTCGATATAGATAGCGAGCAGCAAGACAGTGCAAATGTTTCATTTCAAGAAGAAAAAGATAACATAAAAGATTTGCATAACGAACAAATAACCGTTCCGAATATAAATATCGATAACGATACAAAAAATACGGAAACAAATCCTAATATTTCTGATTTGAATTCTGAAAATAAACAAAATGAAGAAATTAATAATCAAACAGCACCCGCTAATACTGAAAATAAAATTGATGACGGAATTAGTGAAAATAAAGACGCTGAAAATAATAGCAAAAACCAATCGATTTCGGAAGATTTAAATTCAGAAGAGAAGAAGGAAGATAAATCCGAAGTATCCGAACAAAAAAATACCGATTAAAATTATTAAAAAATAATAAGTTCAAAGTATTACAAAGGAAAATATGCTTGCAAAATTAAAAAGTTTTTCAATAGAAGGAGTAGGCGGGTATCCCGTTGATATTGAAATAGATATCAATAACGGGATACCTTCTTATGAGACAGTAGGACTTGCGGGTACTGCTGTAAAAGAAGCGAAAGAAAGAGTCCGTGCCGCTATAAAAAACGGCGGATACAGTTATCCTTTAAAAAAAATAACCGTAAATCTTGCTCCTGCGGATACCAAAAAAGAATCGACTGTTTTCGATTTGGCTACTGCAATAGGCGTGCTTGCCGCAAACGAAGAATTCGAAGAACTCAGAACTTATAAGGATTATATAATTTTAGGCGAACTTTCTTTTGACGGCGGAGTCAGACGTATTAACGGAGTTATGCCTTTAATAATCGCTGCGCTCGAAAAAGGTTTTTATAAATTTATTATTCCGGCAGGTAACGCTAAAGAAGCAAGTTTTATTGAAAAGGCGGAAGTATTTGCAGTAAATACATTAAGAGAAGCCGTTGAATTTCTTAAAAATAATTTAGAGTTACAACCTATCGAAAAAACTTCTTTTGAAAGCATTTTAAACAAAAACAAATTTAAAATAGATTTTGCAGATGTAAAAGGACAGAGTGCGGCAAAACGCGCTCTCGAAATCGCAGTAAGCGGCGGCCATAACGTTCTTATGATAGGACCTCCCGGAGCAGGTAAAACCATGCTTGCAAAATGTATTCCCACTATTATGCCTAATATGACTTTCGAAGAAGCTATCGAAGTTACGAAAATTCACAGCATAGCAGGTTGTCTCGACCCTGAAATCGGTATACTGACTTCCCGTCCTTTCCGAACTCCGCATCACACTACCACAATACCGGCTCTTTGCGGTGGCGGTGCCAAAAGCAGACCGGGCGAAGTAAGCCTTGCGCATAGGGGAGTTCTTTTTCTTGACGAAATGCCCGAGTATCCGAGAAGACTTCTTGAAACCCTTCGTCAGCCGTTGGAAGACGGTTCTATTACCGTTACAAGAGCAAGTCAAAGCCTTGAATATCCGTCTTATTTTATGCTTGTTTCAAGCATGAATCCTTGTCCGTGCGGTCATTTCGGAAGCGGTGACGGTAAATGCAGCTGTACTCCGCAAGCAATAAAAAAATATGTTTCGAGACTTTCAGGACCTTTGCTCGACAGAATTGATATACATATCGAAGTGGACGGTATTTCCTATGAACAACTCAGAACTATCGAAAAACAGGAAGGTTCGGCTCAGGTCAAAGAAAGGGTGGAAAAAACAAGACAAATTCAACTTGAAAGATTTAAAGATTTTAAAGGTGTTTTCACAAATGCCGAAATGCCTGCTTCTTTAATCGAAAAGTATTGTAAAATCGACCGCAACTCTGAACAGTTACTTAAAAGAGCTTTCGAGAAATTAGGGCTCAGCGCAAGAGGAAGTACAAGAATTCTGAAAGTGGCAAGAACGATTGCCGATATGGAGGGTTCGGAAAATATATCGGAAGAAAATATTTTCGAAGCCATCCAGTATCGCTCGCTTGACAGGAAATATTGGTTATGATAAAACACTCCGCCGATGAAAAAGTTTTGTTGTGGCTTAACGGTATCGAAGGTATTTCTCTGTCAAGAAAAAGAGAAATATTGACTTTTGACGATAATCCGTATAAGTTTTTCAAAAACCTTAAATCTCACAAGGAAAAAATAATTGCAGTATGCAAAGAAGAAGGATATAATAAACTCGAAGAAAATTACAGTAGCGACGCTCTCGACGAATGCGAAAAGCAATGCAGCGACGGTATAGATTATATTACGGAATGTTCCGATAATTATCCTACGCTTTTAAGAGATATAGAAAAACCTCCTCTCGCTTTATATTATTTAGGAAACATTAAAGCGCTAGAAAATATCGCCATTGCTATTGTAGGAACAAGAAGTATGACGAATTACGGTCAGAGAGTGGCAGAGTTCTTTGCAGGCAGTTTTGCAAAAGTTAAAATCGCCGTTGTCAGCGGACTTGCTTACGGTATAGATAAAACCGCACATGAGAAAACTCTCGAAGTAGGGGGTTGCGCTATCGCCGTTTTAGGCGGCGGACTTAAAAGAATGTATCCGAAAGAAAATACCGACCTTGCAAGAAGAATTATTAAGACAGGCGGTTTGATACTTACGGAATATCCTCCGGAAAGAAATCCTAAGCCGTATTATTTTCCTGAGAGAAACAGAATAATTTCAGGTCTCAGCAATGCCGTTCTTATAGCGGAAGCAGGAATCAAAAGCGGAGCATTGATAACGGCTCAGCATGCTATAATTCAGGATAAAAAACTTTTTCTCGTTCCGGGCAGCATATTTTCAAAAAATTGCGACGGCGTAAACGCTATGATTAAAGACGATATGGGTATAACGGTTACCGAACCCAAAGACGTTTTTGAAGCCATGGGCTTTAATTTCGTTAGCGAAGAAGAAAAAGAAAATATAGAGTTTGACGAACTCGAAGAATTTATTATAAAATCTTTAGAAAGCGGTGAAAAACACATAGAAGAACTTTTAAAAGAAACTAAACTTCCTATAAATACTTTAAATTCAATGCTAACAAAACTGGAAGTTTGTGGTATAATAAAGAAATTGCGTGGCAATTATTACGGTTTATAACGGAGTAAATATGAAATTAGTTATAGTGGAATCGCCTTCAAAGGCAAAAACAATCGAAAAGTATTTAGGTTCAGGATATAAGGTTATGGCGTCCGGCGGACATGTTTGCGATTTGCCGACTAAAAGATTAGGGGTAGATATCGAACATAATTTCGAACCTGAATATGAAATTAATCCCGACAAAAAAGATACTATCGAAAAGTTAAAAAAAGCTTTGCAAAATTCAGATGAAGTTTTTCTCGCTACCGACCCTGACCGTGAAGGAGAGGCTATTTCATGGCATCTTAAAAATGTGTTAGGAATCGATAAGGATAATATAAGAGTCGAGTTTAACGAAATATCTAAAAAAGCGGTAAGTAAAGCTCTTTCAGGCGAGCCCAGAAAGCTTAATTTCAATCTTATAAATTCGCAACAGGCAAGAAGGGTGTTGGATAGACTGGTAGGTTATAAAATTTCCCCGATAATTTCCAAAAAAATCAAAAGCGGACTTTCGGCAGGAAGGGTTCAGTCCGTTGCTTTAAAAATGATTGTCGAAAGAGAAAGGGAAATAGAAGCTTTTAAACCAGAAGAATATTGGAACTTCTTTGCCTTTCTTCTTTCTCAGAATAAAACAAAACTCAAATGTATTTTAAGCGATATAAATAAAAAGAAAATTAAAATCAGAAGCAAACAGGAACTTGACGAGCTGTTGGCAAATATAGATGACGCTAAATTCTTTGTTGACAGCGTTAAGCGTGCCGAATCGGTTTCCAAGCCGCAACCGCCTTTTACTACAAGTACTATGCAGCAAGACGCTTCGCATAAACTGAATCTTTCTTCCCCTCAGATTATGCAACTTGCTCAACAGCTTTACGAAGGAATAGAAATACCGGGCGAAGGGCATGTCGCTTTGGTTACCTATATTAGAACAGACAGCGTCCGTGTTTCAGACGACGCAAAAGCGGAAGCTAAACAGTATATAATTTCAAATTACGGAGAAAGATATGTTCCTGAAAAATATAACGAATATCACTCCAAAGCCGGCGCTCAGGACGCACACGAGGCTATAAGACCTATTTCTCTCGACAGAACTCCCGAAGAAATGCAAAAGAAACTTTCAAGAAATCATTATAGATTATATAAACTTATTTACGAAAGATTTTTGGCAAGTCAGATGACGGAAGCGCTATACGATACTTTGACTGTTCGTGTCGCCGCAGATTGTAAATCGGGAATTCAGTACGGGTTTTCTCTTAAAGGTAAATCTCTTAAATTCGACGGTTATACTGCCGTTTATTCCCAAGCTCAAATTCAAAGTAAAGACGAAGAAGATGAAGAGGTAAGTTTATTGCCTAATCTAGTCGAAGGTGAGAATTTGTCTTTGATAGAGTATAAGTACGAACAGAAATTTACCAAGCCGCCGGCAAGATACACCGACGCAAGTCTTGTAAAAGCCATGGAAGAAAACGGCATCGGAAGACCGAGTACTTACGCTTCTATTATTTCCGTTCTTAATAAAAGACAGTATGTGGAAAAGGAAAATAAATGTTTTAAACCTACTGCGCTCGGAATCGTCGTAGTCGATACTATGAATAAATATTTCGAAGATATTATGGATTATAAGTTTACCGCAAATATGGAATCCATTTTAGATAAGATTGAAGAAGGACAGATAGAATGGAAAAAAGTTATTTCCGATTTTTATCCGCCGCTTAAAGAAAAACTTATAATAGCGTCAAACGACGGTGAGAAATTTAAGCCCGAATATGAAGTTTCGGATGTAAAATGCGAAAAGTGCGGCGCTAATATGGTTGTCAAATCAGGAAGATACGGTAAATTTCTCGCTTGTCCGAATTTTCCGAAATGCAGAAATATTAAAAGTTTGGCTGAAGAAGTTTCCAAGTGTCCTAAATGCGGAAAAAGTATCGTTAAAAGAAGAAGTAAAAAAGGAAAGATATTTTACAGTTGTACAGGGTATCCCGATTGCGATTTCATTTCGTGGGAAATTCCTGCTCCGATTTTCTGCCCTAAATGCAACAGTACAATGTATATGAAAAAAACCAAAGAAGCGGTAGTTTATACTTGTATAAACAAACAGTGCAATTATTCTGAAACACATCCAGTGGAAGTCGGTATAAAAAATGACGGTTAAAGTAATAGGCGGAGGGCTTGCAGGATGCGAAGCAAGCTATCAACTTGCTAAAAGAGGTATAAAAACAATACTTTACGAAATGCGTCCGAAGAAATTTACTCCTTGTCATTCCACAGGTAATCTTTGCGAATTAGTTTGTTCAAACAGCCTTAAAAGCACAGGACTTGAAACGGCATCGGGACTTTTAAAAGAAGAAATGTCGGTTTTAGACAGTCTTATAATAAAATGTGCAAAAAAGTGTTCTGTTCCGTCAGGGAGCGCTCTATCGGTTGACAGAGCGCTTTTTTCTGAAAATGTTACTAAAGAACTTTTATCTTTGCCGGATTTTAAACTTGTTACAGATGAAGTAACCGATATAGACACAGGCGAATATACGATTATAGCGAGCGGACCTTTGACAAGCGACAGTTTGGCTGCAAGTATAAAGGAATTGATAGGATGCGATTATCTTCATTTTTACGATGCTGCAAGTCCCATAGTGTCAGCCGAAAGTATTGATTACGACAAGGCTTTTTTTGCAAGCAGGTACGGGAAAGGAGATAAATTCGATTATCTGAATCTTCCTATGAATAAAGAAGAATATGATTTGTTTTTTAATGAACTCATACACGCAAAATGTGCAGAAGTCAAAGGCTTTGAAAAAAACATGGTATTCGAAGGCTGTATGCCTGTTGAAGTTATGGCTTTGCGAGGAGAAAATACATTAAGGTTCGGACCTCTTAAACCCGTAGGACTTTATAACGAAGGGAAAAAGTATTATGCAGTAGTTCAACTCAGAAGGGAAAATAAAGAAGGTACAATGTACAATATTGTAGGATTTCAGACACATCTTACATTCCCGGAACAAAAAAGAGTATTCTCTTTAATACCGGCGTTGAAAAATGCGGAATTTTTGAGATACGGAGTTATGCATAGGAATACTTTTTTAAATTCACCTAAAATTTTAAATTCAGATTTGAGTATGAAAAAATACGAAAAAATATTTTTTGCAGGACAGATTACAGGTGTAGAAGGATATGTCGAAAGCGCTGCCTCAGGACTTATTGCCGGTATAAATACCGCACTGAAATTAAAGGGTAAAGAATCAAGTATCCCATCCGAAAACACTATAATCGGAAGTCTTTTAAGATATATAACTTCCAATGTCGACAATTTTCAGCCAATGAATGCTAATTTCGGTCTTTTAAAACCTCTCGATACCGTTATAAAAGATAAACAACTTAGGAAAAAAGAGTTTTCAAAACGAGCCGTTAATGATATAATTAAATTTAACGATACAGTTAAAAATATTTAAATATTTAATAACAGGAGAGATTATGTCAGAATTTCATTCAACTACGATTTGCGCAGTTAAAAAGAACGGTAAGACCGCAATAGCGGGTGACGGTCAGGTCACTTTAAGCGAAAGCGTTATTTTTAAATCAAACGCAAAAAAAATAAAAAAATTATACGATAACAAAGTAATAATCGGCTTTGCAGGCAGCGTTAGCGATGCTTTTACATTGTGCGAAAAATTTGAAAAAATGCTTCAAAAATATTCGGGCAATCTTATGAGAAGCTGCGTTGAACTTGCAGAACTTTGGAGAAACGATAAGGTTCCTAGAAAACTCGATGCAATGATGATTGTTTGTAACAGCGAAGAAATGTTTATCGTTTCAGGTTCGGGCGATGTAATTGACCCGGAAGAAGGTATTTGCGCAATCGGAAGCGGCGGAAACTATGCTATGGCGGCAGCACGTGCTCTTGCGCAGAATACAGATTTATCGGCAGAAGATATCGCCGTTAAAGCTTTAAAGATTGCAAGCGAAATTTGCGTTTACACTAACGACAATATTACGGTGGAGGTGCTCTGATGAATTTAACCCCTAAAAAAATCGTTGCAGAACTCGACAGATACATTATCGGTCAGAACAGTGCTAAAAGAGCCGTTGCGGTCGCTCTCAGAAACAGATACAGAAGAAGCAAACTTACCGAAGAACAAAGAGAAGAAATTACTCCAAAAAATATTATAATGAAAGGACCTACCGGCGTAGGTAAGACCGAAATAGCAAGAAGGCTTGCTAAACTCGTTAAAGCACCTTTCGTTAAAGTTGAAGCGACTAAATTTACCGAGGTAGGTTATGTAGGACGTGATGTCGAATCTATGATAAGAGACCTTGCGGAAGTTTCGGTTCGTCTCGTTAAAGAAGAAAAAATAAAAGAAGTAAAAGACAAAGCTTTAAAAACTGTTGAAATGTTACTTGTCAAACCCCTTGCAATGCAAATTCCCAAAAAAGACGGAATGAGCGATGAGGCGCATTTAGGAGCTGTTATAGAAGATTACAGAGCCGGTAAACTAGACGATTTTATCGTGGAACTCGAACTTGCCGAAACACATAAAACAATGAACGTTATGCCCGGTAGCGGTATAGAACTCAATATCGGCGATATTTTCGGAGGTATGATTCCTAAAAATAAGAAAAAAAGAAAAATCAAAGTTTCCGACGCAAAGAAAATTCTGTTCGACCAGGAATCGGAAAAACTTATAGATAACGACAGCGTAAATGTTGAGGCAATAAGAAGAGCAGAACAGGAAGGAATTATATTTATCGACGAAATCGATAAAATTGCTGCCAAAGGAAATCAGGGCGGACCCGATGTTTCCCGTGAAGGAGTTCAGAGAGATATATTGCCCATAGTCGAAGGTTGCAGCGTTACAACAAAATACGGGGCAATAAGAACGGATTTTATTCTGTTTATTGCAGCGGGAGCATTTCACATTTCCAATATTTCCGATTTGATTCCTGAATTGCAAGGAAGATTTCCTATATGCGTAACTCTCGAAAGTCTTTCGGAAAAAGATTTTATAAACATTCTTACAAAACCCGATAATTCTATAACGAGTCAATATGCTCAGCTTCTTGCAGTAGATAATATAAGACTCATTTTCAAAGACGACGCAATAGAAGAAATTGCCAAAATTGCGGCAAGCGAAAATGAAAATAAAGAAAATATCGGCGCAAGAAGACTTCATACGGTAATGGAATTGTTACTTGAAGATATTTCTTTTAATGCCGGCGGACTCGATGTTATGACAGATGTCGTTATAGATAAAAAATATGTTTTGGAAACCCTCGACAAAGAGGTAAATTCTTTGAATTTAAGGAAGTATATACTTTAATGATTACCATACCAAAAGGCACTAAGGACGTATTGCCTTCTCAATCTTATAAATGGAGATTTATCGAAAACCAAGCAAAAAGCGTTGCCGACGCTTTTTGTTATAAAGAAATAAGAACTCCCGTTTTCGAACATACGGAACTTTTTTTAAGAGGAGTAGGTGAGACTACCGATGTCGTCAATAAGGAAATGTATACATTCGAAGACAAAGGCGGAAGAAGTATTACTTTAAAACCGGAAGGAACGGCAGGCGTTGCAAGAAGTTTTATAGAAAACAACCTTTACGCAGGAATTCTTCCTGTCAAAATGTTCTACATAACTCCTGTTTTCAGGTATGAAAGACCTCAGGCCGGAAGGCTAAGAGAACATCATCAGTTCGGCGCAGAACTTTACGGGGCAAAAACGCCCGAAGCGGACGCAGATATTATTTCTCTTGCCAAAACTCTTTTTGACCGTTTCAAATTGAATCCCGTTCTCGAAATAAACAGTATAGGTTGTCCGGTTTGCAGAAAAGAGTACAATAACGCTTTAAAAAAATATTACGATAAACATAAGGATAAAATATGTAAAACCTGTAAGGAAAGACTTGAAAAAAATCCTTTGCGCCTTTTGGATTGTAAAGAAGAAACATGTTCTGAAATCGCAAAAAACGCACCTAAAATTTTAGATTATCTTTGTAACGATTGCAGAGAGCATCACGAAAAATTAAAATTGATATTAAAAAATCTCGATATTGATTTTGTGGAAAATCCGATGATTGTAAGAGGACTCGACTACTATTACAGAACGGTATTCGAATTTGTCAGCGATAAACTCGGCGCCAAGTCCACAGTTTGCGGAGGAGGAAGATATAACGGACTTACCAAACAGTTAGGCGGTGAAGATGTTCCGGCGGTAGGTTTCGGAATGGGTATTGAAAGACTGCTTTTACTTATCGAGAACAGTAATCCGGATATTTTTAACGAAATATTTCCTGCCGTTTTTATTTCTGTTGCGACGGAAAAAGCAAAAGAATTTGCGTTGAAAACCGTTTATGAATTACGAAGCTCAGGAATAATCGCCGAAACCGATATCATGGGAAGAAGTTTAAAGTCTCAAATGAAATATGCAGATAAAATAAAAGCTCAGTACTGTGTGGTTTTAGGCGACGACGAAATTAAAACCGGGTTGTGTAAAATTAAAAATATGAAATCTTCCGATGTCAAAGAAATAAAAATTTCAGATATAATTAAGTTTTTTGCGGAATAATATGGAAAACACTATGGAAAAAAGAACAAAAATGTGCGGTCAGTTCAGAACTGACGATATAGGTAAAAAAGTTACTGCTAACGGTTTTGTTGCCAAATACAGAAATTTAGGCACAATCTTTTTTGTGGATTTAAGAGACAGAACGGGTATCGTTCAGATAAGGTTCGATAAAACTTCGGACGAAAAACTTTTCGAACAGTGTATCAAATTGAAGAACGAATTTGTAATCTCCGTGACGGGAACCGTGTCACTCAGAGGCGAAAAAAATATCAATAAAAATCTTCCTACGGGCGAAATAGAAATCAATGCGGAAAAACTTACAATTCTTTCCGAAGCCGATGTTACTCCGTTCTTTATTTCCGATGACGTCAACGCAAACGAAGCCCTTCGTTTGAAATACCGTTATCTTGACCTCAGAAGACCTTATCTTCAAAAGATTTTCGCTATGCGTGACAGTATCTCAAAAGTTGCGAGAAATTATCTTTCACAAAACGGGTTTATGGAAATCGAGACTCCTTTTCTCGGAAAATCCACTCCCGAAGGCGCAAGGGATTACCTTGTCCCGAGCAGAGTTCATCCCGGTGAATTTTATGCTTTGCCGCAGTCTCCGCAGCTATTCAAACAGCTTTTAATGATTGCAGGCTTTGACAGATATTATCAGATTGCACGGTGTTTCAGAGATGAAGATTTAAGAGCGAACAGACAACCTGAATTTTCTCAGATTGACCTTGAAATGAGTTTTGTCAATAACGAAGAAGACGTTATGGAAATTGCCGAAGGGCTTATAAAAGAACTTTTTAAAGAATGTCTTAAAATTAATTTCGATAAGCCTTTCAGAAGAATGAGTTATCAAGAAGCGATGGAAAATTACGGCAGCGACAAACCGGATACACGATTCGATATGAAAATAAAAGATATAACGAAAGAAGTGAAAAAATGCTCTTTCGTTAACTTTGACGAGGTTATAAAAAACGGCGGTAAAGTTCGTGCCATAAACGCAAAAGGCCTTTCAAACACTCTCACACGCAAAAATATAGATGAAATATGCGATTACGCTAAATCGTGCGGTGCAAAGGGACTTTATTATATATCGTTGAAAAACGAAGGTGTTTCTTCTTCGATTTCCAAATTTTTAAACGATGAAATTACCGATTCGATTTGCAAAATCATGAATGCGGAAAAGGGAGATATTATTTTTATCGCTGCAGAAAGCAAGGATAAATTCTTGTTGGAAACATTAGGACTTTTAAGATGTTTTATAGCAAAAAAATATTCTTTGATTGACGAAAGTATTTTTGATATTCTATGGATAAAAGATTTCCCTCTTCTCGAGTATAACGAAGAAGAACAAAGATATGTCGCAATGCATCATCCTTTTACAAGTCCTAAACAGGAAGATTTGAAATACATTGACAAAGCGCCGGAAAAAATCAGAGCAAACGCTTATGACCTTGTTATAAACGGACAGGAAGCAGGTGGCGGAAGTATAAGAATTCATGACAGAAATATGCAGAAAAAAATGTTCGACTTGATAGGTCTTTCGGAACAAGATATAAAAGACAGATTCGGATTTTTTGTAGACGCATTCAAATACGGTGTTCCTCCGCACGGAGGTCTTGCTTTCGGACTCGACAGACTTGTTATGTTGTTTACGGGAGTAGACAACATAAAAGACGTTATTGCATTTCCGAAAGTTCAGAACGCAAGTTGTCTTATGAGTGATGCCCCTTCTCCGGTTGAGGACAAGCAATTAAAAGAGCTCAGACTTTCTATACAGAACGATGAACAGAAGAACGGTTGAACTTATCGGACAGGAAAAATTCGATATTCTTTCCAATGCCACCGTTGCGGTTGTCGGACTTGGCGGAGTAGGAGGTTTTGTTGCGGAAGAACTTGCAAGATGCGGAACAGGTAATTTGATTTTAGCCGACGGAGATAATATAGAAGAGAGTAATCTTAACAGGCAAATTATTGCAACGAAATCTAATATAGGAAAAAACAAAGCCGAGGAATTTAAAAAAAGGATAGAAAATATAAGTAATGCAAAACTAAGTATAATACCTAAATTTATTACCAAAGAAAATATAGGTACTTATCTAAAAGGGAAAATAGACTTTATTGCAGATTGTATAGATAATGTTGAAAACAAAGTAGATTTGATAAAATACGCAAAGGACAACAATTATCCTATCATTTCCGCAATGGGTGCAGGTAACCGATATAACTTGTGCAAGTTCGAAGTTACCGATATATATAAAACAAGCGGCGACGGATTGGCAAAAAAAATCAGACATAAGCTGCGTGAAATTAATATTAACTCTCTCGATGTGGTTTATGCTTGCGGCGTTGCCGATAAAAAAGAAAGAATTATAGGAAGTATTTCGTATATTCCTGCTATTATGGGTAGCACGATATGCGGGTATATTATAAACAAATTAATAGAAAATTAATAAAAATATTTTGTCAGGCAGAAAAATGGTTGAAACAGGTACGGTAAAAAAAGTCGATAAAAAGAACAGAGCGGTAGTGGAATTTCCTCGTAAATCCGCTTGCGATAAATGCGGTATGTGCGTTGTCAGAAAAGGAAGCATGACCGTAAGCGTTACTATAGATAATAAACTCAATGCAAAAGCAGGAGACAGAGTAAATGTGGAAATGGGAGACAGATTTGTACTTACGGCATCGTTTATAGTTTATGTTATTCCGTTGATACTCGTTGCAGTGGGAATTCTTGCATTTATGTCTTTGGGAGAAATCGCTCAGATAATTGCAGCCGTTTCAATGCTCGTTTTAGGATTTGTTATCGCTTATCTTCTCGATAAGTTCGTAATATCGAAGAAAAAAGGATTTAAACCGGAAATGATTTCAATTCTTTCCGTATCGGACACTGATAACAATGATATCAAAAACGGCAGAGAAAATATTGAGATTTCCGATGAATCTATTCAGAATAACAATACTGAAACTATTGATTTAAATAACGAAGATTCAGAATTAAACAAATAGAAAAAGTTTTTTAAGGAGGATTATATGGCAAAAGCAACGGAACTCACGAATGAAAATTTTTCCGAAACCGTAAACGGCTCGAATCTTACCGTTGTTGATTTTTGGGCTGAATGGTGCGGACCTTGTAAACTTATGGCGCCGATTATAGAGCAGCTTGCCAAAGATTATGAGGGAAGAGTTAATATATGTAAACTTAATATCGATGAATATGAAAATATCGCTCAGGATTACGATATTATGAGTATCCCTACCGTGTGTATGTTCAAAAACGGAAAAATAGTAGAGAAAGTAGTAGGATTAAGACAAAAAAATGTCTTAGAAAATTTGATTACAAAAAATTTATAATATTTATAAAGAGGATAAATTTATGGTAGATTTAAGCATAATTAAAAAAACTGACGAAGCACTTTACGACGCAATGGTTTTAGAACTTAAAAGACAGCAGAACAATATCGAACTTATTGCAAGCGAAAACTTTGTAAGCCCTGCCGTTATGGCGGCAGCCGGTTCTTTTTTAACAAACAAGTATGCCGAGGGATATCCCGAAAAAAGATATTACGGCGGTTGCGAATATGTCGATATAGTTGAAAAACTAGCCATTGAAAGGGCAAAGGAACTTTTCGGCGCAGAGCATGCCAACGTTCAGCCTCACAGCGGAGCAAACGCAAACTTCGCCGCTTATTTTGCTCTTTTAAAACCGGGCGACACCATTATGGGTATGAACCTTGCACACGGCGGACATTTAACGCACGGAAGCCCTGTAAATGTTTCGGGTAAATATTTTAATATTGTTCCGTATGGCGTAAGTAAGGAAAAAAATTCTACCATAGATTACGAAGAAGTGGAAAAAATTGCCAAGGAATGTAAGCCTGCTCTTATAGTTTGCGGAGCAAGCGCATATCCGAGAAAACTTGATTTTAAAAAATTTAAGGAAATTGCCGATATGGTAGGCGCTAAACTTATGGTCGATATGGCTCATATCGCAGGACTCGTTGCGGCTGGACTTCATCAGAATCCAGTTCCTTATGCCGATATAGTTACTTCTACTACTCATAAAACATTGAGAGGTCCGAGGGGCGGTCTTATTCTGTGCAAACAGGAATATGCGGCTGCCGTCGATAAAGCGGTTTTCCCCGGCACTCAGGGAGGACCTCTTATGCATATTATCGCAGCAAAAGCTGTTGCTTTTAAAGAGGCTCAGTCAAAAGAATTTAAGTCTTATCAAAAGCAGATAGTTAAAAATGCCGAAGTTCTTTCAAAGGCTCTTTTGAAAAACGGTATAGATATAGTTTCAGGCGGAACGGATAATCATTTAATGCTTATCGACCTTACCGCTAAGAATCTTACGGGAAAAGAAATAGAAGGTCTTTTGGATAAAGCCCATATTACAGTAAATAAAAACGCTATACCTTTCGATACTCAAAAACCTTTTGTTACTTCGGGTATAAGAATAGGAACTCCGAGCGTAACTGCAAGAGGAATGAAAGAAGAAGATATGAAAGTTATTGCAGATTGTATTTCTGAGATTATTTACCAAGGGGAAAATGCAATAGGCAGTGTCTCGGAAAAGGTCTCCGCTCTTTGCAAGAAATATCCTTTATACGATAACGATGTATCGTTTTGATAAATGATAAGAGCCTGGGAATTGTCTGCCGTACTCAATAATAACAGAAAAGGTCCGTTTATATTATACGGCGACGATTTTTATGTCAAAAAACTTGCGGTAAAAGAAATTGTTTCGGTTATTTCGAATAAAGAACTTAATTTCAGAATTTTTGAAGAGGATTTCGATTTGTCGGAAGTTATAGAAGCAGTCGCCGTTTATCCTATTTTTGACGAGCTCAGAGCCGTTCTCATTCGCACCGATAAAATAAACAGCGATAAATTTAACAAAATCTATTCCAATTGTTCCGAAAAGACTATACTTATATTTTCGTGTTTTAAAAGCGAAGTTTTTAAAAATCTGCCTTTTGAAACCGTTGAAATAGATTGTTCTAGAGCCGATGAGAGAAGCGCATATACTTTCGTTAAAAATTCTTTTGAGTCGGACGGCTATATTTGTGACAGCGATACGATAAATCTTATAGTAAAAAAATGCGGTTCATACATAGGAAAGATAAATAACGAAATAATAAAATTAAAGGCTTATTTTTTTGACGACAAAAAAATTAATCCGCTTTATATAGACGAAGTGGTTAATTCCGAAACCGATTACGAAGTATTTGAATTATCGAAGGCTTTGCTCTCAAAAGATACTCAGAAGATTAACGATGTTAAAAGTAGGCTTTTATCGGACGGGAAATCTCCTTCAGCTCTTTTGGGACTAATAACGGCTCAATTCAGACGAATGTTGCATTCTGTGATTTCCGATATGTCTTTAAGCGATATAGCTTCTAAATTGAATGTTAAAGTTTATGCCGTTGAGATGGCAATGAAAGAAGGGAAAAAAATGTCTCAACTTAAGCTAAAAAAAATAGTGGATTATTTACAGAATTGCGAGTACAGATTTAAAAAAGGGGAAATGAGCGATATAAACGCTCTTGAAACTGCAATAGATTTTGTCACTTTCGGTTAATTGATTAAAGATTAACAAGTAAAGAGGTGAGATATGAATAAATTTTTTTCAACAGATAATTATACTCAAAACAAAACCTATAATATCGTTTTGATGGTTCTGCTTTTTTTAACTTACATGTATTCTTGCTATTACGGTTTGACTTTGACATTTGCACTTATGCCGTATATGGGTTTTGCTATTACGGAAAGTTATGCAGCTACCGTGTTTTGGTTCGCTCTTATAATTACTGCAGGAATAGCTTTATTGCTTTTCGAATTTTTTCTCAGATTATCATACAACTATTTAAGAAGGGTATATGCGGGGCGGATTTTTAAAGAAAACAGACCTGCCGGCGGAAGCGGCGCATTTATGGCGAAATTTCCGGAATATCCTATCAATGTTTACGATTATAAATTCTGGGCAAGAGTATTTTTTATAATTTTAAATATCGTTATAGGAAGTTTTAATTTTCTTCCTTTATATATTCCGTTACTAAACAGTTTTTATATAGTAATTAAACTTGTAATAAAAACGATAGTGTTAGGGTTACTGGTTCTTTTTTATCTTAAAAAGTTCTGCAAACCTTCAAACCGTGCAACGGTTATGGCGACTTTTCAGTTACCGCTTATACTTGTTGTAATTTTCGTATTTTAAGGAGGACAGTATGAATAAAGTATTTATAAAATTTATTTCTTTTGCCCTCGTTATAACTTTTCTGTCTTGCAGTGCTTTTGTTTTGTTTTCTGTCAAAAACAATATTGCGCTTGCTGAAGATTTAACGGCGTATAATTATCTTGTTAACTTTTTAGAAAACTGTCCTGAAAGAGAAGCGGGAAGCGAAGGTTGCAAAGCGGCTTCCGATTATCTTTCGTCTCGTTTTATTGATTTAGGTCTTGAAAAGAAAGGAGATTCGTATAAACAAGAAGTAAAATATATAAGCGATGAAGGAACGGTTATTACCGATTATAATGTCATCGGAATAAAAAAAGGAACGGAAAACAACGGATACAAAGTTATTATCGGAGCGCATTACGATAATTACACTTATGAAGGTTATGAGGAGAAAAGTGAAGGTGCTTACGATAACGGAACAGGCGTTGCGGCTCTTCTTGCAATTGCGGATAAAATAAAAAACATATCTTTCGATTTCGATATCGAGTTTGTTTTCTATGCGGCAGAAGAATTAGGTCTTTACGGCAGTAACGAATACCTCAAAAGTTTATCAGAGCAAGAAAAAAGCGGTATTCTTCTTTCCGTTAATCTCGATTCGGTGGCAGGAGGAGATTATACCTATATTTACGCAGACGAGGTTGAAAGGTATCATTTGGATTATTTCAGGAAAATTATTGACCTTCAGAAATTTAATATAAATATACTTGACGGTAAGAAAAATATTATTACTCTTGAAAATGAGCTTGCCGATTTGTCATATTATCATTACGGTATTATGAGCGATAATGCCGTATTCGTTAAAGAAGGAATAAACAGCATAAGCATTTTCAGCGCAAATCTCGAATCGATGTACGGATTAAGCTGTGAAGTCGAAAACAAAGCGGAAATCATGCATACTCCCAGCGATAATCTCGGATATCTTATAGAAAATATAGGCTTGGAAAAATTAAATTCAGACCTCAATACGGCTGTGAATGTTGTCATTTACGGAATCACAGGCGAGTATTTTGAAAACGAAATGATTAAGTCAACTCAAGATTATTACGATTACGGTTTGCTTTTCAATAATTATTTTATTTACGGAATGTATGCTATTGTTCTTATCTTGGCCGTTGTTGTTTTCTTCTTGATTTATCGCAAACTTAAAAAAGAACAGGACGCTTTGCCGAAAGAAGAAAATGAGTTTAAAGAGGTAAATCTCGACGAAATTTTTTCGGACGGAAATAATTTCAAAGTATTTGACGATTTTGAGAAAAACCAAAATTTAAACAGTAATAACAAAAATGACGATAATCCTTTCGATGAATTTAAATAAGGTTTAAATTTGCTTTTCTTTTTTTTGAATATGTTATAAAATATAAAAGGAGGAAAAATATGAATGACTTTATAGGCGCCGGTAATTATTGGTCACTTGCAATCGATATTCTTGTATTAGCTGTTCTCGTGTTCTTTATGTTCAAATTTTTTATAAGTAAAAATAATTTATTGGTGGCAATTTTCCTTCTTGTTTATATTTTACTTACAATTACTTTTGATGTTTTATTCAGATTATTCGGTATATTCTTTTATACGAATAAAATTTTGAGCATATTTAATATTTTCTTGATTGTTGCATGTTGCGTTGCTTACCAGCAAGATCTAAAAGCACTGTTTAACAGAATAGGAAAGTGGATAAATAAAGACAATCATTTAAGTATTTTCTCAAGTACCGAAGACGAACTTAAAAATTCGGCAACCGAAATAGTCAAAGCTTGCCAGATTATGGCAAAAAACAATATCGGCGCTTTAATACTTATAGTCCCTAAAACCGTTCCTGAGCACATTATCGAAACCGGGACAGTTCTTAATGCCGTAGTTTCTTCTCAGCTGCTTGAAAGTATATTTATCACAAAAACGCCTCTCCATGACGGAGCAGTTATAATTAAAGGCGATACCGTCCTTGCAGCAGGTTGCTTCTTGCCTCTTTCACAGGCTAATTCGATTTCAAAAGAATTAGGAACACGTCATAGAGCTGCAATAGGTATTACCGAAGAAAGCGATGTTCTTGCTATTATAGTCAGTGAAGAAACAGGTATTATAAGTACCGTTCATAACGGTGAAATCAAAAGGTATGTAACTCCTGAAAAACTTACAGAAGCAATAGAAGTTGCATACGGACTTTCGTCGGACAGTAAAGATTCCAAATTTAAAAATTTAATATAAGGAGCAATTAAATGAATTGCATCAAAGCCGTCGACATTTTATTGCCTAAAAAAAAGTACGACCTTTCATTATGGTCGGTTATTGCGTGCGACCAGTTTACTTCTCAGCCCGATTATTGGCAGAGCGTTGAAGAAATAACGAAAAATGCCGTAAGTACATATCATATAGTGTATCCTGAAATTTATATAGGGCAGAACGAACAAGAGCGCATAGAAAGTATTAATTCCACAATGGAATACTATCTTAAAAAGAAGGTTTTCAGAACAATCGATAAATCTTTTATACTTACCGAACGCACAACGAAAGACGGTGTGAGAGCAGGTCTTATTATAGGTATAGATTTAGAAGATTATGAGTTCGAACCGGATAACGACGCTTTGATTAAAGCTACCGAAGCAACCGTGAAAGAGAGAATTCCGGTAAGAGTGAATATAAGAAAAAACGCTCCTTTGGAACTTCCGCACATTATGCTTCTTATGGACGACAGAACATGTTCGGTTATTGAACCGCTTTTCGAAAACAGAAAAAAACTTAAAAAGTTATACGATTTCAATCTAATGAAAGACGGCGGCAATATTAAAGGATACCGTGTAAAGAAAACAAATGAAATAATAGATAAAATTTATTCTTTACTTGACAGCAATGTTCTTTACGAAAAGTATAAAAGCGATAAAAAATTTCTTTTTGCCGTAGGTGACGGAAATCATTCTCTTGCAACGGCAAAAGCATGTTGGGAAAATATTAAAAAAGAGCTTTCAGAAGATGAAAAAGCAAATCATCCTGCTCGTTTTGCTCTCGTGGAACTTGTTAATCTTCATTGTGACGCATTAAAATTCAGTCCCATACACAGAGTCGTTACAGGGGCAGGAGAAGATTTTATGGAAGGACTTATGAAGTTTGAGGGCAGTGCAAAAGGGGAAGTTTTGTATCACGGCGTTCGTATGAGATTTAAAGTACCGGAAAGTCCTTCGGAAGCTATAAAAGTTATTCAGGAGTATATCGATACTTATCTCGAAAAACACCAAAATGCCAAAGTCGATTATATTCACGGAGACGAGTATCTTAAAGAAGTTGCATTAAAATCGGGCGGCATAGGAATTTATATGCCGACATTACCGAAAGACGAATTGTTCGATTATATTTTAAAATACGGAATTTTGCCCAGAAAATCTTTTTCAATGGGTGAGGCCGAAGATAAAAGATATTATCTCGAAAGCCGTGTTATTGTGTAATCGTTCGGATAAACGGAGGAATCAATGGATATTAAAGTTGTTAAGTTCGGCGGGACATCTATGGCCGATGCTGAATCCATTAAAAAAGTTTGTAATATAATTAAAAGCGATAAAGAAAGAAGATTTGTCGTTGTTTCCGCTCCCGGCAAAAGAAGCGGCGATGATATTAAAGTTACCGATTTGCTTTACTCTTGTGCACACGAATTGCAGATTAGCGGAGATATTTCCGAATACTTTGAAAAAATCAAGTTAAGGTTTAAGAAAATCGTATCCGATTTAAAAATGAATTTCGATATCGACTCAGTTCTTAATGAAGTCGAAAAAGGAATTTATTTGAACAGAACTATGGAATATGCCGCATCAAGAGGCGAATATCTTTCTGCAAGAATTTTAAGCGAATATTTAGGCTATAATTTTATAGACGCTAAAGATATAGTTTTTTTCAATGAAAAAGGACAGCTTGACGAAGAAAAAACAAATGCAAAAACCGCTGCCGTATTATGTAATCTCGATAATGCGGTTGTTCCGGGATTCTACGGAGCAGACATTACGGGAACGGTTAAGACTTTTTCAAGGGGAGGTTCAGATGTAACCGGGGCAATTATCGCAAAAGCAGTAAATGCTTCCGTATACGAGAACTGGACCGATGTAAACGGATTTATGTGTACCGACCCACGCATCGTAAAAAATCCCAAAAGAATAGAAAAATTATCATATAAAGAACTCAGAGAACTTTCCTATATGGGAGCAAACGTTTTGCATCCCGAATCGATATTTCCGCTTAAATCGGCGGGGATTCCGATTAATATACGAAATACTTTCGAACCGGAAAATTCAGGAACGATGATACTTCCCGAAATTAGCGAAAAAGATAACGGAAGCCTTATTACTGGTATTGCGGGAAAAAAGAATTTTGCGTTGATTTCCATAGAAAAATCAATGATGAACAGCGAATTGGGTTTTGCAAGAAAGGTACTTACGATACTCGAAGAATATGAAATTTCTTTCGAGCATATGCCGTCCGGAATAGACACACTTTGCGTCATTGTCGCAGAAAGCGAACTTATAGGAAAGAGCGATGCCGTAATTCAAAAGATAACCCATACGGTAAATCCCGACCATATAGAACTTACAAACGGTATTGCTTTAATTGCAACAGTCGGACACGGAATGGCTTATAAGCCGGGTACCGCAGCAAAACTTTTCAAGGCTTTGTCCGATGCCGATATAAACGTTAAAATGATTGACCAGGGAAGCAGCGAGCTTAACATAATCGTTGCCGTTGCCGACGCCGATTACGAAAAGGCTATCGAAGCAATTTATAATCAGTTCTTTATAAAAAAATAAATTTATTAACATTTATAAAAAGCTTTTCATATATTGACAGAAAAACTTATATGAGAGGCTTTTTTTATGTCTTTTAAAGACAAAATCAAAACATTGGAAAAAGACGGAATTTTTATCGAAAAAGGAAAAGACGCCAAAAAAATAACCGGCTTCAAAAGCGGCGGTATAATATCTTATATTGCGTATCCTAAAACAGAAGAGCAATTAGCCATAATAAACGATTTTTCTTTAAAAATGACGGGAGAATGCAAAATAACGGGGAATTTAAGCAATACTTTGATTTCTGACCGTGGTTATGACGGTATTTTAATCAATACGAAAAAGATGGATTCGGTTGAAGTTTACGGAGATAAAATCTTAGCGCAAGCAGGTGCGTCGCTCAGAAAAATTTCTGATACCGCTCTTAAATTCGGTTTGACCGGATTTGAATTCGCTTCAAATATTCCCGGTACTTTAGGCGGTGCGGTTTGTATGAATGCAGGGGCTTTCGGGTCCGAAATGAAGGATATTATTCAAAGCGTCACGGTGCTCGATTACAACGGGAAAATTTTTAAAGTTACCCCCAATGATTTAAATATGCAGTACAGACACAGTCTTGTAGAAAAAAACAAGTATACCGTTTTAAGCGCTGTAATTATTCTTAAAGAAGACAGTATTTCCGAAATAAAAAAAAGACTCTTTGAACTTATAAACCGTAGATATTCTACTCAGCCGAAAATGCCTTCGCTGGGAAGCGTATTCAAAAAAATTAATGATAAAAGTGCCGGCTATTACATTGACAAATCAGGTCTTAAAGGTTATTCTATAGGAAAGGCTTCGGTTTCCTCGGTTCATGCTAATTTTATTGTTAATACCGGCGGTGCCACAACAAGCGATTATTTATCGCTTACAGCTTTTCTGCAAGAAAAATTGTTTAAGGACTACGGCTTATTTTTTGAAAAAGAGGTAAAATACATTGAGTGAATATCAGCTGTTCGGAGATTACCATACTCATACAACTTACAGTCACGGGAAAGGTTCTGTAAGAGATAATGTTATTAAAGCAAAAGAACTCGGATTTAAACAAATAGCGATTTCCGACCATAGTTTAAAACATATTATGTTCGGACTTACTGAAAAAAAGATAATTAATCAGTTAAACGATATAGAAAATTGCAGAAAGGAATTTCCCGATATCGATATTCTTTTCGGTGTTGAATCAAACCTTATAGGCTCGGAAGGCGTTATCGATATTCCGAAGGAAAGACAGAAAGAATTTAATATTATCTTATGCGGATTTCATAAACCGGTACGACCGGACAAGCTTTCCGATTTAAAAAATATTTATATGAATTCTTATTTTTGCGGAATTTTTCCGCCTACGAAAAGCGTACTTAAAAGACATACCCATGCTCTTATTGAAGCCGTAAAAAATAACACTATAGATGTTCTTGCTCACATTAATTATTCTCTTAAAGTTAATTGCGGAGAGGTAGCAAAGGCTTGCGCCGATTACGGAACATTTATAGAACTTTCTTCAAGGCATCTTGTCACTACTGATAAGGATATTGAGGATATGCTTAAAACCGATGTAAAATTTATACTTAATTCTGATGCGCATAAGGTCTCAAATATAGGAAATTGCAGTATGGCTTGGGAAATAATAAAGAAATTCAATATAAGCCACGACAGAATAGTTAATTTAAACGGGAATATTCCTAAGTTCAGGTCAGGTTATAACGATAAATATTTTAAAAATTAATTTTCCGAAGTAATATCACCGTATTCGGTTTTCTCGTTATTATCGGATAAGGGTTCTTTGCTATTAATATTTGAAGGTTCATTTATTATATTGCATTTAATTTGGTTTTCCGATAATTCTTTTTCGTAACTGTCCGCCTTTTCACAAAATTTGCATTTTTTGTATCCGTATTTTATTGCGGATTCTGTTTTGATACAGTTCCACATAAGCAGACTTTTTCTGTATTCGGGCTTCCAGTTAACATAGCAATCGGCATGAGTATGATAGGTTTGGCTGTCGTCGGAATAAAAACAATATCCTTGCGGCGCTTTGGTTTTTGCGGCAACTTCGTAGCGCACTTTTCCGTCAGGGTAGCGAATGGCTATTTTTTCAAATCGATTGGATAGTTTTTCGCTTTTTGATTCTGTTTCTTTGTCTTTGATTTTTTTTATTTTTATTTCGGGATTGTTTTTTAATTTCTTCTTTGCTTCTTCTTTTAACTGTAAAATATATCTGTACGCAAAATAAATAGAACCGAAAACAAAGGCGACTCCTATGTATATATAAACTAATTCGTCTTCTTTAAGATAAACGAAAAAGGTTACAACAGCAAGAATCGCCGAAATTATCGTTATTAAAATATTTTTATGTTTCTTCATCGCTTAGGTGAAAAGTTAAATATTAAAAGCTTCTTTTAATGCTTTCAAAACTTTTTCTTCGTGCCGTTCGTCGGACAGACAGGTAATTTTATTTTTCGAAGTTGTTATAGCATAAATTTCTATTTTTAAATTTTTAAATATATTTAAAACTTTTTTTGCTATACCGGAAGAGTGTTCCATACCGAGTCCTTCAACAGTTATTTTAGAAAGACCTTTTTTTGAAGCAAAATTGAATCCTTTGTTTTTAAGCATTTTACAGGAGGTTTCATAGTCTTTTTCGGGAAGAGTGAATGTTATATCGCTGTTATTGTTTTCGTTTAGAGTTTTTGCTATCATATCAATATTGACGTTTCCTTTATCAAGTTCGTCTAAGACTTCTGAAATGAATTCCGAACTTTCGTTTTTTAGGGAAATGAAGGCAGTGGAGGGCTCTGCAAAAACCGTTGTTACAGAATATTCTTTTCCTATAATATCTTTCATTCCGTAATATCCCGGCGCTTTATCGCAAATGAAACGAGCTGCCTTTAAAGCGCCGTATGCAAAAACTTGTCTGCTTTGCGCTTCGTGTGAAATATCTATTATTTCATCGTTTCCGATAAACATTACACTGTGTTTCCCGACAATATTACCGCCTCTTATTGCGTGAATACCTATTTCTTCAGGCTTTCTTTTTTCGTTTTTATTTTCTCTTCCGTTTTTAAAGTATTTTTTACCCGCATATACTTCGTTGTTGATTGCGTTTGCTATTGTAAGGGCGGTACCGCTTGGAGCATCTACCTTTTGATTGTGATGCTGTTCTATTATTTCAATATCATAGCTTGTACCTAAAAATCTGCCGGCATTTTTAGATAATTCAATTAAAAGGTTAATACCGAGCGACATATTGCTTGCCTGAAAAATAGGAATATCTTTTGAAGCGAGAAGTATTGCCGATTGCTGTTCCGGGCTTTGACCGGTTGTTGCGATTACAAGAGGAATCCTTTTTTCAAGAGCGAAATTTAAAAGCTCTCCCGTGGCATCGGGTCTTGAAAAATCGATTATTACATCGGCTTCTTCCTTGCAGTCGCTTAAAGATTTATATTGAGTGATATTTAAATCGTTTGCGATAAATTTATCGATTCCCGCAACAACGGTTATATCGTCGCACTTTTCAGTTATAGAGTAAAGAACTCTACCTATTTTTCCGTTAATTCCGTTTATTATAATTTTCAACATATGCACCTAAATTATTTTATAAA
This sequence comes from uncultured Eubacteriales bacterium, assembly GCA_949296455.1. Lineage (GTDB taxonomy): Bacteria > Bacillota > Clostridia > Christensenellales > CALVMC01 > CALVMC01. The sequence continues at coordinate 127,370 of CASFOZ010000003.1, read as the reverse complement.
TTCTTTTATAAAACCGTCCAAAAGACTTTCGTTTGTTTTTTCTAAAGTGGTTAAAGGTTCTCTTAAAATATTTTTACAAAGACCCATTTTCGATAAAACATATTTAGCGGGTATAGGATTAACTTCTACAAAAAGAGCTTTGATAAAGGGATAAAGTTCAAGCTGCATTTCTTTGGCTTTTTCGTAGTTGTTTTGTAAAGCAAAATGAGTAAGGCGGTTCATCTTTTCAGGGATTACATTCGCCGCAACGCTTATAACTCCTTTACCGCCAAGAGCCATAATAGGGAGAACTACTGCGTCGTCCCCGGAATATAAATAGCATTTATCTTTGATACGGGTTGCCGTATCGGTTATCTGGTCAATATTAGCCGAAGCTTCCTTTATTCCGTTTATATTGCGGTGCTCTGAAATTTTTTCCATAGTTTTAGGAAGTATATTAACGCCCGTTCTTCCGGGAACATTATATGCGATGACGGGTATATTAACGCTGTCAGCTATGGAAAGATAATATTCTTCCAATCCTTTTTGCGTGCACTTATTATAGTAGGGCGTGACGGCAAGTAGTCCGTCGGCTCCTGCTTTTTCCGCAAAAACAGAATTTTCAATAGCCGTTTTCGTGTTGTTTGTTCCCGTTCCTACAATAACGGTCACACGCTTGTTTATTTTTTCTATGCAGAATTTAATTACTTCTTTTTTCTCTTCTGCCGTCATTGTCGCAGGTTCGCCCGTCGTTCCGCAAACTACGATAGCGTCGGTTTTGTTTTTTATCTGAAATTCCAATAAATTTTCAAGGGCTTTGAAATCAATTCCCGTTTCCGTAAACGGAGTGATTAAAGCCACTGCGCTACCTTGAAACAAAGGTTTTTTATTCATATCGTTTACTCCTTGTTTTTAATAAGTTCTTCTACAATCTGTACTGCGTTTGTTGCGGCTCCTTTTCTGATATTGTCGGCAACTACCCATAGATTGCAGCCCGATTTAACGCTTTTATCGAGTCGTATTCTTCCTACGAAAACTTCGTCTCTGTTCTTGCAGTTTACCGGCATAGGATATTTATTTTGTCCCGGCTCGTCTACAATAATAAGATTTTTCATTTTCGAAAGAGCTTCTTTAATTCCTTCCAAAGTGCAATCTTTTTCAAATTCGAGATTTATAGATTCGCTGTGACAATCGAATACGGGAACTCTGACCGTAGTTGCAGTTATTCTCAAATTGTCATTGTGCAATATCTTTCTTGTTTCGTTTATCATTTTTTCTTCTTCTTTCGTGTATCCGTTATCCAGAAATACATCGATATGAGGAAGTATGTTATTAAATATAGGATAGGGGAATTTCTGCGGAGGTATATTCTCAATACCGTTTTTAAGGTCGTTATATCCTGCAACTCCTGCTCCCGATACTGCTTGATAGGTGCTGTAAACTATTCTTTTGATTTTATATTTATCGTCAAGCGCTTTTAAGGGTAGCATTGCCTGTATAGTTGAACAGTTAGGATTTGCTATTATGCCTTTATTGTTTTTAATATCTTCCGGATTAACTTCGGGAACTACCAAAGGAACATTTTTATCCATTCTCCATTGACTCGAATTGTCTATGACAATACAACCGTATTCGGCAAATATAGGGGCAAATTCTTTTGAAGTTCCGCCTCCTGCCGAAAATAATGCAAAATCCGCTTTATGACTTAATATATTCTCTTTATTTAATTCGAGTACGGTATGGGGTTTTCCCATAAAATTTATTACTTTTCCTGCGCTTTTTTTAGATGCAAATAAATAGTAATTTTTTACGGGAAGTTTTCTCTCTTCCAAAACTTCCAAAAATTTGTTGCCAACCATTCCCGTTGCGCCTACTACGGCGATGTCGTACTGCTTCATTTTAATCCTCCAAATATATAAAAAGTGCATTACCGATAAGGAAATGCACTAATTTCGATTACATCTAAATTAGCTCATAGTCCTCCATCTATTAAAGATGACAGTTGAAAGGTATTAGCCGTTTCAACCAACAAAACGCCGTCAAGAAGCGTTTTATTTCGGCGGTATCGGCCCTTTTGCGTTATGCGCCTTTCTTGCAAGGCTTTCCGCATAAGCTACTGATGCCTACCGCTCCTCTATCAGCATTTTCATATTATCATAGTATGCAATACCTGTCAATAAATTTAACAATATTTACCTATTTATAAAATTCTGTTTTACATTTTATTTGAAATTGTGTAAAATAATAAATAATTATTTATATTCTTAGTTTAATGCTAAGTGGGGAAAGTGGGAAAATGAAAAAGAAAAACTTTATTTTGTTTATTGTACTTATGCTTGTCAGTACTATAATTTGTATTTCGGTCGCTGCGTGCAATAATAACGAGTATCCTGTTTTTTCAAACGAACAGATTAACGAAAATCTAATTGCAAATAAATATAAGGATTATGCAAGCGAAGTGTATCTCGATTATGAAAATAATCCCGAACTTGAAACACAGGGTCTTTTTTGGACCAAATGGGACGATGTAAATAAAAAAATAGTTTATGTCAAGGCTGATACCGCAGAGGGAGCCGCTTTGGTAGATACTTCCAAGCCTACCATAATTAACGCACACGGAGTAAAGGTAGGAGAAAGTTCCGAACGTGACTCGTATGAAGTTCCGCTCGATATTGCAAAAGGGTCTGATTTCGGTTATGATACGGAAAAGGTGAACACTTTAAGAATTTGGCTTGACCAAGGATATAATGTCGCAGTTTTCAGTTGGGAAAAATTCGCCGATGACGGTATTATGCAGATTGAAACTAAGGTTTGGGCAAAGGGAGGCACCTACAAGACTTCTTCGGGCGGTCAAAGTGAATATTCATTGGATTTTTCTATTTCCGAACTTTTCGTTGCCGAATATATTCGTGCAGTTAATCTTCTTCCTTCTGATTTCGGAAAGGAAGAAATTAGATTTGCAGGTCATTCTATGGGCGGAGTTTTGGTAACTTCGAGTATGTTCCTTCTTACCGAACTTGTATCCGAAAAACAAATTAAATACAGTCAGATACCTAAACGACTTACCTATATAGATTCTTATCTCGGCGGGACTCCCGGACTTTCGCCTACGGATTTCATAATTTCCTGGTCTGGGAAAAATTCGATAAACAGTAATTCCGCAGATACTTTTGTAGAATGTTTCAACGAACTTAAACGCCGTGGTATGACTATGGAATTTTACCGTGCGGATAATAGTTTTGTAGACGGTTCTCTTATCGTAAACAGAGTTTTGTCTTCTTGTGTAGTTCAGACTTTGCTTATTAACTATCCGGGCTACGGAAGCAACTCTATGAAAGCCCATCCGGTTATAAGAGATTGGTATATGTGTTCGATACTTTTTGACCCGCCGGTTGACGCTTCTTCTACTGCCGTTGAGGGAGCAATAGCGGCGTCTGCATCTTGCAGCATAGAAGAAATCAATCAACTTGCAGGAGTGGCTTTTATGTACTCTGCAGGAACGGAAACAATCAAATCATTGGACGATACTTATGTCAGAATTAATTCGGGCGGAGTTATTTAAAGGAGTTTTATATGTCAATTAGGGAAGTGTTGTATTCGAAAATAACACCCGAAAAAGATTTAAGAGTAAACGCTGTTGAAAGAAAAGGGGGAATGATTTCCGAATTCTTTCGGATATTTAAAACCCGCTTTATCGATTTGGTATTGATAAATCTTATTTTTCTTGTTTTTTTAATACCTTTTTTCGTTATCTTTTTCTGGCTTGTTCCCGGTCTTGTAAATGCGATTAACGCAGACCTTAATCTTATGGGAAATATCGGTTTAGGGTATCCGGGACTTAACACAGATACTACTAATGCGGAATATATGGTTTTGGAAGTTTTCGAATTTGCCTTTCTCCTTACCATTCCTTGTTTTACATTTGCAGGGCTCGGAGCAAGCGGACTTTTCTTTTGCGCAAGAAATTTTATGTGGGAAGCAAATGTTAAGACTTTAAAACATTTTTTCAGAGGAATAAAACTTCACTGGTGGAAATTTATAATCATATTCACTCTGCTTGGCGGATTTGTCGCTTTGTTTGCATATCTTATAATTATGCAACTTGAATTTATAGTATTGAAAACCGCAGCTTGGTGGAGTTATCTTGTCATAGTAATTTGTGCGCTTTTGGCGCTTGCCGTTTTTGTATTTTTTGTCAACCTTTGTCCGCTTGTGGTGCATTACAAATTTTCCTTTAAAGACTTAATCAAAAACGCTTCTATACTTTCTGTTACTACTCCTCTTGCGGATTTAATTGTTGTGATTGCCACGGCTCTTTTGTTTTTATCTTTTATTTCCTTTATGAGTTTCATAATTATAATTTTTATGGGCTTTGTAGGTTTTTCGTTTTATGCTTTGATGTATACCGCTTTAGCTCAGGCAAAATATGACGGGATAATTACGCCGCTTTACGAACAGAAATTAAATCCAAACAAAAAAACATTTGCCGTCAAAGATGAAAATAAAAACAAAAACAAAAATAATTTATCTGCAAAATATAATAATAGCAAAAAGGGCAATGGCGGTACGGAAAAGGCTGTTGCGGATAAGGATTTATCTGTAAAAGATTCCGATAAAGAAAACGTTAATATTCAGCCTAATAAAAACAATTCTATTAATAAAAACAAAAATCAGAATTACAGACCGCCATATAAGAAAAAGAAGAAACCTACTCAACAACCTTCGAACAATTCTGTTGAAAACGACGATTCGATGAAAATAGAAATAACCAACAATCAGAGTAACGATAACAAATGAACAGTATAGAAAAATATTTGATTTTAAACGACCGTGTTTTAATTACATTCGTAATTGCCGATACTCTTGCCGAAGATGTTATTAAAGTTCATAAGCTTTCGGAAATGTCGGCAGCCGAGTTAATAAGAACCTTAACTCTTACTGTTTTTACTGCATCCGGCTTTAAAAATAAAAGCGATAAACTTTCGGTTATTATGACTTTCGACGATTGCGGACAGAAAATCGTAACGGCTTGTAACGGTTCATTGAAAGCGAAAGGTTATCTTACACAAACTTCGCATATTTCGTATTATAAGGGTAACGGGTATGATACCGCAAAGGTTTTAGGTAAAAACGGTTTTTTACAGATTATTAAAGATACGGGCGGTAAAATGCCTTATTCCAGTAAATGTAAAATTTTAACAGGACAGATTTACAGCGACTTTGCATATTATTTTACCGCTTCCGAAAACCGTCCTTGCGCTATTGTGAGCGGAGAAATAATAAGAGAAGACAAAGTCAAAAGTCTTGCTATGATTGCCGAACCTATGCCGGATTGTCCCGATGAGATAATAACGGTTATTGAAGATATTCTTACTAATTTCAAAGATTTTTCAGCAATGATTGAAGAATATTCTTATGAAGAAATTTTTGAAAAATACTTCGGTCATTTCGATTATAAAAAATTGGAAAGCCGTAAGTTCAAATATGAGTGCGATTGCAGCGACAAAAAAATCGATGAAGTTATTTTAAGTCTCGGAAAAGACGAAGCTTTCGATATTTTAGATAAAGAAGGCAGAATAGAAGTCAAATGCGAATTCTGCGAAAAAAATTATATTTACGACAGAGAAAAAGTTACGGGATTATTCAAAAATGATAATTGATTTCAGAAAATCATATAAAATATACGAAGAAAACGCCGATGATTGTTTTGACAGAAACGATATTGCCGGTTGTCTCGATAATTTGTATCTTGCCTCTAAAAATTGTCCTAATAAAATCATATCGATGCGCTATCTGAAAAGAATTGCAGACATATTGACGGGCGAGGGTTGTTTCAGAGAATCAAACGAAATTCTTTCAAGACTTATTGCAGATAATTACAGTGTTCAGGAATGTACTTTTCATTATATACTGAATCTCAGCGGGTCGAATACTCCCATATCTAAATTGATGTTCGGAAAACTTTCGCTCGAAGCAGACGAAATAGAAACAGACGGTGGCATTTTAAGCGATGAGTACGGCGAAAATATGGAAAGACTCTTCGAAAATTTTATCAATGTCGGAAATGACGATATAGTTCTGTTAAGTCAGGAAAGAGAAGAGGAAGCCGCCGATTTGCTTTTGGAATCATGCGCTTGCATTGATAGAAAAGATTATGTGAATTTAAATTATGTTTTAGAAGATTTTGAAAAGTTATCCCGTAAGAATTCTTTTGCATGCGAATTGTATATTTTCACATTGATTAAATCGGGGGATTTACATACTGCAAACACAAGTCTTCGATTTATGGAAAAAAATTTTAATGATACACCGGAATTTTATTTTGCTAAAGCCGAACTTTTGGTAGCAGAAGATAATAGAGAAGAGTTAATAAAAGTTCTCGAAAAAATCAATTCTTATAAAGAGCTTAAAAGATATGTTCACTCTAAAAGAAGAATAATTTTAAATTTACAAGCAGGTAACTTTTCCGAGGCTTTGAATTTTGCTAAAGACGAATGGGAAAGAGGGGATAATTTCGATTTTGAAAGCAATAAATTTCTTGCTTTTACATATTCTTTTTGCGGCGAAAAGCAAAAAGCAAAAGAAATAATGATGAATATGTATAAACTATACAGGGATATTTATCCTAGTGAGTTTTACGCAGAATATTTTTTGAAATCAGACAGTCAACCGCTTATAACCGATATAACTTTAAATTATCCTAAAAATCTCGAAGAACAATTTATTTCATTGTTCGACCTATTAAAATCAAACGAAGATAAATTTGTCGATGAATTTAATAACAGCGAACAAATCAGAAAGATTTTTTATTTTGCATTAAAACTTTGTCCGAACAAAAAGGATACCATAAACGCAGTTAATTTGCTTTTCGAAAAACAAAATTATGTAATAGAAGATTATTTTAAATACATAATAGCTTCGCCGTCCGTTCCCGACCAAATAAAATACTATATTATTTTTCAATTGGTTTATCATTACAAAACGGGAAATGTAGGTGAATATTCTCTTTGTCTTAACGATATGTTGGGGAAGGTTAATATTGCCCATATTTCACCGCTTCCCGAAAAATCTCAAATGAACAGAATTTTCATAGTCGCTTTGCAGTTTTTCTATTATCAGAATCAGATTGTATCCATAGAAAAACTTCTAAATGCCGTAAGCATAATCGAAAAAGCCATGAATAACGCTAAAATCAAATTGTATTCCGATAAAACCCTTTCTTACATTGCTCTTGCGCTTTCTTCCGAATATAGTTATGAACAAGCTATAAAAAATTGCCCCGATTTCGAAGTCAACGAAGGAATTTTTAAAAAGTATATAAACAGTTTGAATTTATCGGATAAATTTATGGTATAATAATTGCAGGTGAAAATATGATTACGCTTGAAGATATAAAAAATAACGAAGAAATTAGTATGTTACTGAAAGCATCGTGTGACTGTCTTACGGCTATGAGTTATACAGAACACGGACTGAGACACGCAAGTTATGTTTCGAATACCGCATATCGTATATTAAAAGAAATAGGGTATGATGAACGGCTTCAAGAACTTGCTAAAATCGCAGGATACGTTCACGATGTCGGAAATTCCGTAAACCGAAACAATCACGGAATAACGGGAGCAATATTGCTTTATCCTATATTTGTAAAAATGGGTATGCCGCTTGAAGATATCGGAGTTATTATTGCAGCTATAGGAAACCACGAAGAAGAAATAGGCGCAATAGTAAATCCTGTGGGGGCAGCTGTCGTTATCGCCGATAAAAGCGACGCTCACAGAACAAGGGTAGGAAGAAACGATTTCGATGCTAACGATATTCACGACAGAGTAAATTACGCTATTCTTAAAAATTCTGTATTTGTGGATAAAGGAAATAAGATTATTTCTTCAAAATTTTATATGAATGAAAGTTCTTCCGTTATGGATTACTTTCAGATTTATCTCAAAAGAATGATTATGAGTGAAAAAGCGGCAAGATTTTTAGGTTGTCAGTTCAGACTTTATATAAACGATGTATTAATCAATTCACCCGAACATATCTCTCATTTTGAATCGGACGAAAATTAATATTATCTGTTTTTTGATAAATAATATATAGTAGCAAAAATTAAAAATAGGAATAAATATTAAAAATCGCTTTACAAATGTATTAAAGACGGTTATAATAAAACTATAAAACATTCAAAAATCTGAGCGTCTTTCTGCAACTGACGGATACATAGGTTACTATGGGGGAGCAGGAAGCGGTATATGCCGACCGTCTGGGCTAAATTTAGCTTAGATGGTTTTGTGTTTTTAAGGAGGTTTGTATGATTAAAGAATGGAGAAATTTTAACGGCGGTAATTGGGAAACAAATATCGATGTAGCGGATTTTATCCGTAAAAATTACACCCCTTATGACGGTGACGAAAGTTTTCTTCAAGGACCTACTCAAAGAACGAAAAAAATTTCCGACAAGGTTCAGGAGCTTTTTAAACTCGAAACCGAAAAAGGCGGAGTTTTAGATGTAGATACAGAACATGTTTCATCCTTGCTTTCTTTTAAACCCGGCTATATAGATAAAGAAAACGAAGTTATCTTCGGACTTCAAACTGATAAACCTTTAAAAAGAGCCGTTAACCCTTTCGGGGGAATAAGATTAAGCGAAAAGGCTTGCGAACAGTACGGTTATAAACTTTCGGATAAAATTAAAGACGAATTTACTTACAGAACTACTCATAACGACGGAGTTTTCAGAGTTTACAGCCAGCAAATGCGAGCAGCTCGTCATGCAGGCGTAATTACAGGACTGCCCGACGCTTACGGAAGAGGTAGAATTATAGGCGATTACAGAAGAATTCCTCTTTATGGAATGGATTTTCTCATTGAATGCAAAAAGAAAGATAAAGAAAATCTTGCAACCAAAACAATGAACGATGAAAACATAAGGCTTTCCGAAGAGTTATACAAGCAACTCGAATTCATGGAAAGACTTAAAGTTATGGCAAAAGAGTACGGTTTCGATATTTCAAGACCGGCTTCAAATGCATTGGAAGCCGTTCAATGGCTTTATTTCGGTTATCTCGGCGCAGTAAAGGAACAAAACGGCGCTGCAAATTCAATTGGGAGAATTTCAACGTTTTTGGATATTTATTTCACCCGTGACCTTAAAGAAGGGACCATTGACGAAAGCCGTGCGCAGGAAATTATCGACGACTTTGTTTTAAAGCTCAGACTTGTACGACATCTTCGTACAGAAGAGTACAATGAGCTTTTCGCAGGCGACCCTACTTGGGTAACTACGGCAGAAGGCGGATTGACTTCCGATTTTAAGCATATGGTAACAAAAACCAATTTCAGAATGCTAAATACCGAATATAATTTAGGTACGTGTTCCGAACCTAACATTACGATTTTGTGGAGCGATAAACTTCCGGAAAATTTTAAAAAGTTCTGTGCAAAAGTATCTATCGAAACGGATTCAATTCAATATGAAAACGACGATGTTATGCGTCCTATATACGGTGACGACTATTCGATTGCATGCTGCGTTTCTGCAATGAAGACAGGAAAACAAATGCAATACTTCGGCGCACGCTGCAATCTTGCGAAGGTTCTTTTACTTGCTTTGAACGGAGGCCGTGACGAAATTTACAATTTGCAGATAACAAAAAAATCACCCGTATTCGACGAAGGAATTTTAGATTACGATAAAGTTATAGAAGCTTATAAAAAACAAAGTAAACAAATTGCAAAACTATATGTAAATACTTTGAATATAATTCATTTTATGCACGATAAATATGCGTATGAAAGACTTATGATGAGTTTACACGACACAAACGTCGAAAGACTTATGGCATTCGGTATTTGCGGTCTTTCGGTTCTTACAGACAGTTTGAGCGCTATCAAATATGCAAAAGTCAGAGCAATAAAAGACGAAAGAGGACTTATTACCGATTTTGAAGTGGAAGGAGATTTCCCTAAATACGGTAACGATGACGACAGGGTAGATTCGATAGCAAAATGGATAACGGAAGATTTTTATGCTAATTTAAAATCCAATAAAACTTACAGAAACGCAAAGCATACTCTGTCTATATTGACTATTACCTCGAATGTAGTTTACGGTAAAAAGACGGGCAATACCCCTGATATGAGAAAAAAAGGAGAACCTTTTGCACCGGGCGCAAATCCTATGCACGGCAGAGATATTACGGGTGCTTTGGCAAGCCTTAACTCCGTTGCAAAACTCGAATACTGCACTTGTCTTGACGGTATATCTAATACTTTTACTTTGACTCCGAATATTTTGGGCGAAACGCTTGATGATAAAAAGTCAAATCTCGTAAATGTTCTTACAGGTTACTTTAAACAAAATGCTCACCATCTTAATGTAAATGTTCTCAACAGAGAAAAACTTATTGACGCAATGGAAAATCCCGGTAAATATCCTAATCTTACAATAAGAGTCAGCGGATATGCCGTAAACTTCAATAAGCTTAACAGAAATCAGCAACAGGAAGTTATAAACAGAACGTTCCACGAAAAATTATGAATGCAAGAGTCCACTCATATGAAAGTTTCGCTACTCTTGACGGAGAAGGAATAAGATTTGCAGTCTTTCTTAAAGGTTGCAATTTACGATGCTTATGCTGTCATAATCCCGATACATGGAACGGAGACGCCATTATTATTGACAGTCAGGAACTTGTAAAAAAAATAGAAAGATACCGTCCGTATTTTTCGGAAAAAGGCGGAGTGACTCTTTCGGGAGGAGAACCTCTTTTGCAAGGTGCGTTTGTAGAGGAATTTTTCGGATTGCTCAAAGAGAAAGAAATTAATACTGCACTCGATACTTCGGGAAGTATAATTGATGAACATACCGACAATATATTGAATTTTACCGACCATTTGCTTCTCGATATAAAGCAAGCTGATAATGAAAGTTATTTGAAATTTGCAGGCTGTACTTTGGATTCGGTACTTGATTTTCTTGAAAAGGCAAATAAACATAAGGTTCGTACTTGGATAAGGACGGTAATTATTCCGGGTATAAACGATAGGGAAGAGTTTGTGGAAAAAATATTTCGCATAACTCAAAAATATTCGTGCGTGGAAAAATACGAGCTTTTGCCTTTTCACACAATGGGGTTTTCAAAATACGAAAAACTTAAAATCGATAATCCGTTGAAAGGATATAAAGCATTATCGGCTGAAAGATTGGATGAACTTAACAGCTATTTAAAAAAGTTAAATACCGCTGAATAATTCAGCGGTATTTTTTATAAAGACAATTATACGATTTTTGCGTTTTAAAGTATTTTTTGGCTCAGAATTCATTTTAACTCGTTTTTTCAATTTAATTTAAATTATTAACGATTAATTTAATTAAATAATACTTTAATAAATCAGACAATTTTATTTTATCGTTTACAGGTTTTAAAGACTGTTTTTTTCTGTTTTTAAATTTTTGTTTTTGTCAGAATTATTTTTAACATCGTTACGGCTTTTTGTGTCGGTAAGCGAAAAGGCATTTTCATTTTTTTCCGTTGCGGAAGCCGTTAAAATTTCCGGAGTCTTTTCGTTATCGACATCATTAGTAACTGTCTCTTTTTCGAAATCGTTTTGTTCGTTGATTTTCAAATTATTCTGAGTTTCGGTTTTGGAATTTTCACTTGTCTCGCAAGAAAAATTTTGTTCCGATTGCGTGGACTTATTGCTTTTTTCAGGTTCATCAAAATACTTCTTCAAAAATTTATGCATACTCTTATAAAGTATAAATGTTATAACACTGTTTACGCCCGCTTTTATAAGGTTAAAAGGAAGAATGAAGGGAATTAACAGTTCAAGTACGGTTTTAAATCCCGAATCGTAATCCGGAAAGAATAAAGGCGTTAAAGCAAGGTTGCACAGCATCATTACCGATACCCATACGAGACACCCCGATACAAGAGAAATTATCGCACCTTTAAGAGTTTTATGATATTTATAAATAAAACCTGCCGTAAGTACGAAACTTCCCGTCGCAATAATATGCATAACTATTCCTATCCAGCCGCTTCCTGCGCTGACAGTTAAACCTTGCAAAACGCTTACAACTATCGTAAGAATTATTCCGACGGTAGGACCGTATACAAAAGTTCCTATAAATATCGGTATGTCCGCAGGGTCATATTCGAGAAAGCTTACTGCAGGAAAAATAGAAAAATGTATGAATGTGACAAGTATTATGCTAAGCGCCGCAAGCATACCTATTCCAGCAATTTTTCTTGTACTCAGAGAGAATTTCTTTTTCATAAAACACCGCCTTTAAGGGTATAAAAAAACCCTTGAAACAGGGGCATAAAAGAATGATATGAATTTTATTCTTTTACCATCCAGACTTTAACTGTCGGTGAGGGAATTGCGCCCTTCTCTGCCATACAGGCTTGCGGACTATACCGCCGGTGGAGATTTTCACTCCGCCCCAAAGAATAATCTAATTTTACATCATAATATATGCTTTGTAAAGCGTTTGGGTTACAATTAATTGCTAAATTATTTACTTAGGGTTATAATTGATTCATGAAATTTTTCTGCGAAAATGAAAATGATACATTGCAATTGGGAGAAAAAATCGCATCCAAACTTAAAGGCGGCGAAATTATTCTTCTCGATGGGGATTTGGGAGCCGGCAAAACATTGCTTGCTAAGGGGATTTGCAAAGGTCTTAATATCAAGGAAACCGTTACAAGTCCTACTTATACTTATTTAAAAGAATATTTCGGGAAATTTAAAGTGAATCATTTCGATTTATACAGAATAGTAAATGAAGAAGATGTCTATGAGTTGGGGCTCAGACAATACCTTTACGAAAACGCAGTCTGTATAATCGAGTGGAATAAGTTTAAAAATCTTAAAGGAAAAATTATTTCGGTAAAAATTAAAATACTTCCGCACGATAGAAGAGAAATAGAAATAAACGGAGTGACTTTATAATGAATATACTTGCAGTCGACAGCGCCTTTGAAATGCTTCTTGTAGGATTAAAGAGCCAAAAGGGAATTTATTTTAAAACATTCGAAAATGAATTAAAAAAACACAACGCTATTTTGCTTCCTGCCATTGAAGAGATATTGAATAAAAGTTCTCTGAAACTTTTCGATATCGATTATTTTGCGGTAAATACAGGTCCCGGCTCTTTCACGGGAATAAGGCTAGGCGTATGTACGATAAACGCATTCGCATTTGCGACAGGAAAGAAGATAATAGAGCTTGATTCATTTTCGCTTTCGGCATTCGACCGTATTAAGGGATATGATTACAAAGTATTCATAGATTGTCTTAACGGTAACTTTTACGGTGCGGAATTTGAAAAATCAACTTTGCACAAAATTAAAGCCGGCGAATATACTGAAAAAGACATAAATTACGATAAAGATATAATATTAAAACAAAAAGAATTTTATAAAAAAGAGAATATAATAGAACTTTCGGAATATAAAATATCCCGCAAGGAATTCACTGATTATGCGGTTCCGTCTTATTATAAAAAGTCTCAGGCGGAAAGGGAGCTTGAAAGGTGAATTTTACAGTAAAAGAAATTAGAGAAAAAGATTTAGGCAAAATAAGTAAAATATGCGACGATTCTATTTCCGATTCGTTCGGAATAAAAGGATTTAAAGACCTTTATAAACTTGCACATATAAAAATTCTGAAATCCGTTAATCATACCGATATAACAGGCTATATAGTTTTAAGTATTGTAAAAGACGAGGCGGAAATACTTTCGATAGCGGTCGGGGAAAATTTCAGAAGACAAGGCTGCGCTAAACTTTTGATGAAAGAAGGGTTTGATTTGATTAAAAAATCAAATGTAAAAAAAATATTTCTCGAAGTACGGGAAGACAATATCTGCGCTATAAATTTATACCGAAGTTTCGGCTTCAAAGTTATTTCGGAGCGAAAGAATTACTATAAAGATAAAAAAACTGCGCTCGTAATGATGGCTGAGCTTTGAGGTGAATTTTAATTTTAAATCATATACAATTCGGTTCGGGAGACGACATTCTTTTTTTGCACGGTTGGGGCGGCTCTATCGACAGTTTTACGGGCGTTGCCCGAAATATTCAAAATCACAGAATAACTTTATTGGACTTTTACGGATTCGGAGATTCGGAACATCCCGAAAATCCTCTTTGTCTCGATGATTATGTAGAAGCGGTAAAAGAAATTATTGAGTTTTACGACATGAAAAATCTCACTGTTTGCGCACATTCTTTCGGGGGCAGAGTGGCAATAAAACTCGCTTCTCAGAATTTTCCATACATAAAAAGAATGTTGCTTACAGACAGCGCAGGAGTATTACCGAAAAGAGGTTTGAGTTACAAGATAAAAGTAGGCGCTTATAAATTTTTCAAAAAATTCAATATAACGCTTAAAACCGGTTCTCAGGATTACAATGCTTTAAGCGATGTAATGAAAAAAACCTTCGTTAATGTCGTCAACGAAGATTTAACGCCGTTGCTTTCTGAAATAAATATTCCCGTTCTTCTTATATGGGGCGATAAGGACAAAGACACGCCTTTATATATGGCAAAAATTATGGAAGAAAAAATTCCGGATTCTGCATTAATTATTTTTCACGGTTCGCACTTTTGTTACATAGAATGTTTAAGCGACTTTACCATTATACTTCAAAAATTTGCGGAGGGTTAATTATGTTGCTTAATTTTCTACTTGCTTTGTTTTTTTCGATTTTAGTTTTAATAACTTCAAAGCAATATGTTTACACTTTACAGCTTAACGGATACAAACCTGATTTCAGTGTGAAGGATAAGACTTATTTTGAAAAATTCAATTTCGTCTTCTTGCTTCTTACCGTGCTTTCTTTGATTACAAGTTTTCTATGTATAATTTCCGACAGGGTATATGCGGTTTATTTTTATTGGGTAATATTCGGAATATGCTGTGTGTATCTTGCATTCTTTTCCAAAAGTTACAGCGGTAAAAAACCTTTTAAAATCACTAACAGAATCAAAAGACTTTTTGTTGTAATGTTCGTGGAAATTCTTTTAATATATTTCGTTGTATTTTCCGTAATTTCACTGATTAGTACGGATGCGGATTTTATTTCTGTCTTTGCGCCTATACTCGCTTTTTTTGTTCCGTTGTATTTTTTGATAGCGGTAAATTTATGTGAGCCTTTGGAAAATTATATCAAAAGCTGTTACATTGAAAAGTGCGAAAAAACTTTAAATGAAAGTTCTGCAATAAAAATAGGTATTACGGGTTCATACGGAAAAACCGGTGTTAAAAACATACTCAACGCTATGATTTCAGAAGAACGCAACGTACTTTCAACGCCCGAAAGTTACAATACTCCTATGGGTATATGTAAGACGGTTTCCGATTTAAAAAGCGATACCGAGTTTTTTATAGCCGAAATGGGCGCACGACACAAAGGCGATATAGAGGAACTTATGAACCTTGTCAAACCTACATACGGAATACTTACAGGTATAAACAGTCAGCATTTGGAAAGCTTCGAAACACAGGAAAATATAGTGAACGAAAAGAAAAAAATAGCCGATATGTTACCGTCAAACGGTACGCTTATTATAAATATCGACAGTCCTTATGCAAATGAAATTTATAAGTGTTATGAAGGGAACAAGGTCGGAGTTTCGATAAAAAATAAAGCCGATGTTTACGCAGACCGGATTACCGTAACAAAGACGGGCAGCGAATTCATTTTACATATTGAAGATGAAAGTTTATTTTGCAGAACAAAATTAATAGGATTACATAATGTTCTGAATATTGCCGTGTCTGCAGCTGCTGCGCATAAAATAGGAATAAAAAACGAAAACATAGTAAATGCTATAAAATTTCTGAAGCCCGTACCGCACCGTATGGAACTTATCGACGCAGATAACGATATATGCGTTATCGACGACAGTTTCAATTCTAACAGCGACGGATTCAATTCCGCATTGGATTGTCTTAATCTTTTCGAAGGAAGAAAAATTATCGTTACTCCGGGTATTGTCGAGCAGGGTTTTAAGCATTACGATACAAATTACGAAATAGGCAAAAAAATGGCAAAAGTTTGTTCCTGTGTCGTTTTAATAGGTAAAAACCGAACAAAACCTATTTATAACGCTCTTATTGAAGAAAAATTCGATGTTGAAAATATTATAATTAAAAACTCACTTGAAGAGGTGAAAAGCGAGTTTAAAAATATTCTTAAAGCCGGCGATACGGTTTTAATAGAAAATGATTTACCCGATAATTATGACGAAATTTAGCGGAGGTAAAAATGAATATTGCTGTAATTTACGGAGGGTTATCTTGCGAACACGATGTGTCCGTGATAACCGCCGCACAGGTAATGGAAAACATAGACAAAAAATACACTGCGATTCCCGTTTATATTAAAGAAGATAAATTTTATATTCCTAAACAAAATTCACTCGCTATATATTCGGATTTCAATATTAAAAATTTTAGCGAATGTATTATAAAAGGAAATAAAATTTATACTTTGAAAGGCAAAAAAATTTCCTTCTACAAGAAGATAGATGTTTGCCTTTTAGCGGCACACGGCGGACTCGGGGAGGACGGAAGTCTGCAAGGATATCTCGAAATAAACAGATTGCCGTATATATCAAGCGATGTTGCTTCGAGTGCCGTTACTATGGATAAAGTACTTCAAAAAAAACTTTTTATTAACATGGGTTTGCCGGTTATCGATTTTGTAGAAGCGGAGAAAAAAGCTTACGAAAAGAATAAAAATACAGTGATAAAAAAGATAGAAAAATCTCTCGATTATCCTATTATAGTTAAACCTGCAAAATTAGGTTCGAGTATAGGAATAACCTTTTCACGGGATAAGAGCGAATTGGAAAAGGGGCTGGAACTGGCGTTCATGTACGATGAAACGGTAATTTTGGAAAAGGCTCTGGAAAACATAACCGAATGTAACTGCGCCGCATTTGCTTGTAGGGAGAATGTATTTATAAGCTGTATAGAAAAGCCGGTAAAAGTCAATGAGTTTTTAACATTCAAAGATAAATATATTCAAGGTTCAAAAAATGAAAACAGTCCTAAAAGAGAATGTCCTGCAAAAATTTCAGTAGAAATTGCAAAAGTTATACGCCGCTATACTATGGATATATATAAAGGTCTGAAACTCGGCGGTATTGCAAGAATTGACTTTATTGTAGATAAAGACGATAACGTATTCGTTAACGAAGTAAATTCCATACCCGGTTCTCTTGCATATTATTTGTTCGAACCGCAGGGTATAACCTTTAAGGATTTAATTAATTTACTTATAGATAACTGCATTTACAGAAATAAAGAAAAAGAAGAACTTTTGCACGGTTATGATTCTAACATACTGAATATAAATCCTAAATTCATAAAAGAAAAATAAAAGCGGCGCCGCCGCTTTTTTTATATTAAATAATTAATTACATTATGTTGTGTTGTTGATTTTTTATCTTCATTATGTTAAAATCTTACTATGGAAAAAATAGAAATGAAAATGCCGCTTGTTGAATTAGACGGCGATGAGATGACAAGAATTTTATGGCAGTGGATTAAAGATTATTTAATCAAACCTTTCGTCAATTTAAAAACCGAATACTATGATTTAGGACTTAAAAACCGTGACGAAACAGACGACAAAGTCACAGTGGAAGCGGCTGAGGCGATTAAAAAATACGGAGTCGGCGTAAAATGCGCAACTATAACTCCAAATGCCGACCGTGTAACGGAATATAGTCTTAAAAGAATGTATAAAAGCCCTAACGGAACATTAAGGGCGGCTCTTGACGGAACGGTTTTCAGAAGTCCTGTATTGTGCGAAGGAATTAAACCTCTCGTTCCTAATTGGAAAAAACCGATAATTATAGCAAGACATGCTTACGGTGATATTTACAGCTGTAAGGAATACAGCGCAAAAAAAGGGGACAAGGCGGAACTTACAATCAACGGCGAAAACAGTATTCCCGTTTTCGATTTCGAGAAAGGTCCCGGCGTAGTTATGGGTATGTTCAATACCGAAAAAAGTATTGCAAGTTTTGCAAGAAGCTGTATGAATTATGCACTCGATAAAAAAACAGATTTATGGTTCGGCGCAAAAGACACTATAAGCAAAATTTACGATCATACATTCAAAGATATTTTCAATGAAATTTTTATTAAAGAATATTCCGATAAATTCAAAAAAGCAGGTATCGAATATTTCTATTCGCTTATCGATGATATTGTCGCAAGAGTTATGAGAAGTTCTGGCGGTATGATTTGGGCTTGCAAGAATTACGACGGTGACGTTATGAGCGATATGGTAGCGACAGCCTTCGGGTCTCTTGCTATGATGACCTCTGTTTTGGTTTCACCTGACGGAAAGTTCGAATACGAAGCAGCCCACGGAACCGTTACAAGACATTATTATAAGCATTTGAAAGGCGAAGAAACTTCAACAAATCCGGTTGCTACGATTTTTGCTTGGACGGGTGCGCTCAGAAAGAGAGGGGAATTGGATAAAATCAAAGCACTTTCCGATTTTGCGGATAAACTCGAAAAAGCCACAATTTCCACAATCGAAAGCGGTTATATGACAAAAGATTTAATTTCTTTATATAGCGGAAACGCTCAGGTAAAAGGATTGAATTCTTTACAGTTTATCGAAAAAATAGCTCAGTCACTTTAGAGAGGTAAAAGAATATGTATAAAGTTGCGATAATTATGGGAAGTAAAAGCGATTACGATGCAGTAAAGCCTGCCCGTGATACGCTGATAAAATTCGGTATAGAAACGGAATGCAGAATTATGTCTGCGCATCGCACGCCGGATATTGCTCACGACTTTGCAAAAAATGCGATAAAAAACGGATTCGGCGTAATTATTGCAGCGGCAGGAAAAGCCGCTCATCTTGCAGGTGTTCTTGCGTCCAACACGATATTGCCGGTTATAGGTATTCCGGTAAAATCTTCTACTATGGACGGGTTGGACAGTTTGCTTTCAACCGTTCAGATGCCTTCAGGAATTCCGGTTGCGACGGTTGCCATAAACGGAGCCGAGAACGCAGCATTACTTGCCGTTCAGATACTCGCTTTGGGAGACAAAAAACTTGCCGAAAAACTCAAGGATTATAAGATTAAAATGAATGAAAAAATCGTTGCGGACGATAAAGCGTTTCAAAACGAATTAAGTAAAAATTAAAGGATTTACATAATTTTGGAAAAGGGAGACGATATGGGTATTGATTATAAATCGGCAGGAGTCGATGTTGAAGCAGGTTATAAAGCCGTAAGTCTTATGAAAGAATACGTTAAAAAAACCTATGACAAAAACGTTATAGGCGATATCGGCAGTTTCGGGGGTTTTTACGCTCTTGGCGATAAACCGGACTCCGACGTTCTTGTTGCGGGAACCGACGGAGTCGGTACTAAACTGAAATATGCTTTTATTTTGGATAAGCACGATACGGTAGGTATAGACTGTGTGGCTATGTGCGTAAACGATATCGTGTGTCAGGGAGCTAAGCCTCTTTTGTTTTTAGATTATATTGCAACAGGCAAGTTAATACCCGAAAAAATTGCCCTCATAGTAAAAGGCGTTTCGGAAGGATGTGTACAAGCAGGTTGCGCACTCATTGGCGGAGAAACAGCCGAAATGCCGGGTTTTTACGGTCAGGACGATTACGATATGGCAGGGTTCAGCGTAGGTATAGCAAAAAGAAATAAGGTAATCAACGGAAAAAAAATTTCTGAAGACGATGTGCTTGTGGGACTTGCTTCGAGCGGAATACACAGTAACGGGTATTCTCTTGTAAGAAAGCTTTTCGGAGAAGATAAAAAGGAACTTTTAAAATTTATTCCCGAACTCAATGCTGCTCCCGCAGATATTTTGCTCGAACCTACCAAAATTTATGTAAAAAGTATTCTTAGTCTTATCGATAAATTCGATATTAAAGGTCTTGCTCATATTACTGGCGGAGGTTTTATTGAAAATATACCGCGAATTTTACCTAAAGGAATAGCGGCAAAAATCGATATCGATTCTTACGAAGTGCCGGCTGTGTTCAAATATATGCAGAAAAAAGCCTCTATCGATAATGAGAAAATTTACAATACATTCAATATGGGTATAGGTATGGTGGCTGCCGTTTCTAAAAAAGACGCAAAAGATGTTTGTAAATTCCTTAACGATATAGGCGAAAAGGCTTATATCATAGGAAAAACCGTAAAAGGCGAAGGCGTGATTTTATGAAAAGAATAGCCATATTCGTTTCAGGCGGGGGAACCGATATGCAATCGGTTATCGACAGCATAAAAAGAGGCGAAATAAACGGTAAGGTTGTTTTGGTAATAGCAAGTAAAAACGGGATTTACGCAATCGAAAGAGCTATAAAAGAAAATATTCCGTATAAAGTTTTTCCGAAAGAGAATTATCCTTCGCTTGATGCGATGGACGATGAAATATTGAAGGTTTTGAAGGAATATGATATTGATTTAATTGTGCTTGCAGGTTACCTTAATATTTTAACCGAAAAATTAGTTAAAACTTTCGAAAGAAAAATCATAAATATACATCCCTCGCTTATTCCCAAACATTGCGGAAAAGGTTATTACGGAATAAGAGTTCATAAATCGGTTATAGAAAGCGGAGATACCGTCAGCGGCGCTACCGTTCATTATGTAGACGAAAATGCCGATACGGGTGAAATAATTATGCAAAAAACAGTTCCGGTTTACGATACCGATACGCCGGAAATTTTACAGGAGAGAGTACTCGAATTAGAACATAGACTTCTGCCGGAAGCAGTAAAAAAATTATGTGAGGAATAACGGAGGATAATATGAAAAAAAGAGCATTAATAAGTGTTTCCGATAAAACAGGAATAGTGGAATTTGCAAGAGAAATAGCACTTTTAGGTTATGAAATCATTTCTACCGGAGGAACGCTCAAAGTTTTGAAAGACGCTAAAATCGATGTTATAGGAATAAGCGAAATTACAGGTTTTCCCGAATGTCTTGACGGAAGAGTTAAAACCCTTCATCCGAATGTGCACGCAGGTCTTCTTGCCGTCCGCTCCAATAAAGAACATATGAGTCAACTTGAAAAACTCAATATTAACACTATCGATATAGTTGTAGTCAATCTTTATCCTTTTAAGGAAACAATTATGAAAAACAACTGCACCTTGAAAGACGCTATCGAAAATATTGATATAGGCGGACCTACAATGCTGAGAAGCGCAGCAAAAAATTATCAGGATGTCGTTGTGCTTGTTGACCCGAAAGATTATGACTCTACATTAAGCGAACTGAAAAACGGGGAAGTAAGTCTTGAAAAGAAATTTTATTTAATGTATAAAGTCTTTCAGCATACGGCTGTTTACGACAGTATGATTTCAGCATATTTAAGAGAAAAAGCAGGAATAAAATTCCCCGAGCAAATCGCTTTTGCTTATGAAAAATGTCAGGATTTAAGATACGGAGAAAATCCGCATCAGAACGCTGCGTTCTATAAAGAGATACTTCCTTATCCGGGTGCGCTTACCATGGCAAAACAGCTTCACGGAAAAGAACTTTCCTACAACAATATAAATGACGCTAACGGAGCTTTAGACTTACTTCGTGAATTCGATAAAAAGCCAGCAATCGTTGCCGTTAAACACGCTAATCCTTGCGGAGTTGCCGTTGCCGATACTTTATCCGATGCATTCAAAGCAGCTTATGAGAGTGACCCGGTTTCGGTTTACGGAGGTATTATTGCGGCAAATAAGGAAATTGACGAAAAAACGGCGGAACAGATTTCAAAAATATTTATAGAAATAGTTATAGCGCCTTCGTTTTCGAAAAAAGCTATTGAGATATTAACGAAAAAAGCCAATATAAGACTTTTGGAATTACCCACTATCAATTCTCCCATTAAAGACGAAAGTTACGATATAAAAAAGGTCGTAGGGGGACTGCTTGTTCAGAATTACGATGACCGTCTTATGGAAGAACTTCAATATGTAACTACAGCAAAACCTTCTGAAGGCGAAATAGAAGATTTAAAATTCGCTTACAAAGTGGTAAAACATACTAAAAGCAATGCCATTGTCGTAGCAAAAGACAAAACGACTTTGGGAATAGGCGCAGGACAGACAAACAGAGTATGGGCTTGCGCTCAGGCTATTGAACATTCAATCAAACCCACTAAAGGAGCAGTACTCGCTTCCGATGCCTTTTTTCCGTTTCCAGACTGTGTTGAACTTGCGGCAAAAGCCGGAATTAAGACTATAATTCAGCCCGGCGGAAGCATAAGAGATAACGAAAGTATAGAAGCTTGCAACAAATACGGTATTGCAATGGTATTTTGCGGTATGCGTCATTTTAAACACTGATTTTGGAGAATACTATGGATGTACTTGTTATAGGCGGTGGCGGCAGAGAACACGCAATAGTTTGGGCTTTCAAAAAAAGTCCTAAGGTAAATAAAATTTATGCTATTCCCGGAAATGCCGGTATAGAAGAAATTGCCGAATGCGAAAATATTTCCGTAATGGACTTTGAAAGTATTTTTAAATTTTTAGAAGCTCATAAAAATATCGATTTGGTTTTCGTAGCACCGGACGACCCTCTTGCGGGCGGTCTTGTCGATTTTCTCGAAGATAAAGGCTATAAAGTTTTCGGTCCAAAAAAGAATGCGGCCATTATAGAAGGAAGCAAAAGTTTTGCTAAAAAACTTATGAAAAAATACGGTATTCCTACCGCTTCCTATGAAGAATTTACAGATTATAAAAAAGCCATTTCGTATGTTGAAAAACAAAAATATCCGATAGTTATAAAAGCCGACGGTCTTGCCCTCGGAAAAGGCGTAATTATTGCAGAAAATATCGAAGAGGCAAAACAGGCTCTTTACGATATGATGGTGAACGAAACATTTAAGGAAGCAGGTAAAAAGGTTATTATAGAAGAATTTTTGAAAGGCAAAGAGGTAACCGTACTTTCCTTTTGCGACGGAAAGACCATAATTCCCATGGTCTCTTCTCAGGACCATAAAAGGGCTTACGATAACGATGAAGGTTTGAATACGGGCGGAATGGGAACTTTCAGCCCGAGTCAATGTTATACAAAACAAATGGAAGATTATGTTTATAAAAACATAATGCTCAAAACCGTTGACGCAATGAATAAAGAAGGCAGAACTTTTAAAGGAGTTCTTTATTTCGGTCTTATGATTACAGACGACGGTATTAAAGTTTTAGAATATAACGCCAGATTCGGCGACCCGGAAACACAGGTAATTTTGCCCCGACTCGATTCGGATTTTACCGATATCGTGCTAAGCGTTATCGACGGCAAACTTGATAAGGCCGATATCAGATGGAAAAAAGAAAGCGCCGTATGCGTTATTCTGGCATCAGGCGGGTATCCTAAAAATTATAAAAAAGGACTCGAAATAAAAATCGGAGATATCGATAAAGATATATTGCTTTTTCACGCCGGTACAAAAAAAGACGAGAACGGAAAACTTTTTACAAACGGCGGAAGGGTTATAGGTGTTACGGCTTTGGGAAGCAGTATAGAAGAAGCCAGAAAAAAAGCTTATAAAAATATAGAAAAAATTTATTTTGAAAATATGCATTTCAGAAAGGATATAGGAATTAAACTCTAATCGATTCAGGACAAAACGGAATTATAACGGAGAATAATATGGTCAGAAGAATTTATGTAAAGAAAAAAGACGGTTTCAATGTTTCAGAAGAAAAATTAAAAGCAGATTTAAAACAACTTTTAAATATTGATTGTGAAATTAAAGAATTTATTCGCTACGATGTGGAAAATTTAGAGGAACCGGATTTTACCGAAGCTTTAAAAACCATTTTCAGCGAGCCACCTGTCGACGAAGTTTTTCTTGAAGAACTTCCCGCTCTTGAAGGGTACGATAAATTTGTAGTCGAGTATCTTCCCGGGCAGTACGACCAAAGAGCCGATTCGGCTTCGCAATGTGTTCAGCTTCTTACAATGAAAAATTCTCCTTTGATAGAGTGCGCTAAAATTTACGCAGTTAAAGGTTGTTCCAAAGAAGAAATTTATTCAATAAAAAAATATCTTATAAATCCTGTAGAAAGCAGAGAGGGTACTTTCAATAAACCGGACAGTTTAAAAAAAGACAGAGTGAAAGGCAAAAAGGTCGAAGTTTTAAAAGCCTTTATTAAGCTTAACGATAACGAAATTGCAGAGTATCATAAAAATATGGGCTTTGCTATGAGTGTAGACGACTTAATTTTCGTCCGTGACTATTTCCTAAGCGAAAAGCGTGCTCCTACGGTTACGGAACTCAAAGTTATTGATACGTATTGGTCAGACCATTGCAGACATACCACTTTTTCTACCGAACTTAAAAATATCACGGTTAAAAGTTCCAATCCGCATATTCAGAAGGCTTTGGATTGTTATACAGAATTGTTTGCCGACATAAACAAAGGAAAAAACAAACACAGATGCCTTATGGATATAGCGACTATTGCCGTAAAAGCCCTTAAAAAAGAAGGTCTTCTTAAAAATCTCGATGAAAGCGACGAGATTAACGCTTGCAGTATCCGTGTCAATGCCGATGTGGACGGTCAAAAGAAAGAATGGATAGTTATGTTTAAAAACGAGACTCATAATCATCCTACTGAAATAGAACCTGTCGGAGGAGCCGCTACTTGTCTTGGCGGAGCTATAAGAGACCCGCTCAGCGGAAGAACATATGTGTATCAGGCAATGAGAGTTACGGGCGCTGCTGACCCGAGAGAAAAAATTCAAGATACTTTAAAAGGCAAACTTCCTCAAAGAGTTATTTGTAATAAATCCGCAGCAGGCTTCTCGTCGTACGGAAATCAGATAGGTCTTGCTACCGGTACCGTTGCCGAAATGTATCATCCTAATTTCAAGGCGAAAAGACTCGAAACGGGATATGTTATTGCCGCAGCTCCCAAAGAAAATATAGTGCGAAAAAAACCGGAAAGCGGTGATATCGTTATTTTATTGGGCGGCGATACCGGAAGAGACGGTTGCGGAGGAGCAACGGGAAGCAGTAAGGCTCATACGACAAAATCGGTTTCCGAATGCGGAGCGGAAGTTCAGAAGGGAAATCCTTTAACCGAAAGAAAATTGCAAAGACTTTTCAGAAACAAAAATGCTGCAAATTTAATTATTAAATGCAACGATTTCGGTGCCGGCGGTGTTTCCGTTGCCATAGGAGAATTAAGCGACGGATTGGATATCAATCTCGATAAGGTTCCTAAAAAATACGAAGGTCTTGACGGTACGGAAATTGCAATAAGCGAATCGCAGGAGAGAATGGCGGTAGTAGTAAAAGAAAAAGATGTGGATAAATTTATTTCGCTCGCCGCTCAGGAAAATTTAAATGCGACGCCCGTTGCGACGGTTACCGACTTGGGCAGAATGAGAATGTTCCTTGACGGTGAGTGTATTGTTAACATTAAAAGAGAATTCCTTGATACAAACGGAGTTAAACAAATTACCGACGCAGTAATAAACGACGATACTTCCGTATATTATAATCAAATCAACTGTAATGTTAAATCGGATATCGCAAAAAAAGATTATAAAAACGCCTTGCTTAAAGAACTTTCAAGATTGAATGTTTGTTCTACAAAAGGTTTAGGCGAAACCTTTGATTCGACAATCGGCGCAGGTAGCGTGTTTATGCCGTTCGGTGGGAAAAGACAGCTTACCCCGTGTCAGGTTATGGCGGCTAAACTTCCTGTGTTCGGAAAAACAAATACTGCAACCGTTTCGTCATATGCTTGCTATCCCTATCTGAATGAAAACTCACCGTTTACGGGAGCCATATATTCTATCGTAGCTTCTGTTTCAAAACTTATTTCATCGGGAGTCAAATTCAGTACAGTTTATCTTACTCTTCAAGAGTTTTTCAAAAAGCTCGGAAAAGACCCGAAAAGATGGGGAGAACCTCTTTCGGCGCTCCTTGGCGCAATGTACGCTCAATTTAATATGAAAATTGCCGCAATAGGCGGAAAGGATTCTATGAGCGGTACTTTCGAAAATATAGATGTTCCGCCTACTTTGATAAGTTTTGCGGTAGGTATCGCAAACGCAGATAAATTGATTTCAAATACATTCAGCGACGATGAGGAAGTTTATTTAATAAGACTTCCGAAAGACGAGTTTAATATTCCTGTTTTTGACGAATTGGAAAATTTATATGATTCGATTACCGAAGATATAAATAAAGGAAAAATAAAAGCGGCAGGGGTTATCGAAGAAGGCGGTCTTGTTTCGGCAATCGTAAAAAGCTGTATGGGAAACGAAAAAGGTTTTTATTTCGATAACATGAACGATGATTTATTCAAGGCTTCGTTCGGCGATATTTACATTGCAGGAAAACCTGATAAAACTTTAAAGTATTCTGAAAAAATCGGTAAAATAAATAACTCGAAAGAAATTTCATGTAATGAATTTACTTTATCGGTCGGTGAAGCGATAAAGGCTTTCGAGAGCACTCTCGAAAACGTATATCCTTCCAAAGGTAATTTTTCAGGCGACGCTCATACCGTAACTTATGAAGTTCCTTCGATAAGTTATAACGGTAAGAAAATTGCAAAACCGAGAGTGTTTATTCCGGTTTTCCCCGGGACAAATTGCGAATACGATACAAAGAAGGCTTTTGAGAGAGCAGGAGCCGTTTGCGATATATTCGTAATAAAAAACAGAACCTCAAAAGAGGTGGAAGCCTCTGCTTCCGAAATAGCTAAAATGCTGAAAAACTATCAGATAGTCGCTTTCCCCGGCGGATTTTCCGGCGGTGACGAACCTGACGGAAGCGGTAAATTTATCGCAACCGCTTTTCGCAATTTCGGAATCAAAAAAGAATTGGAAGAATTGCTTTTCGTAAGGGACGGTTTAGCGCTCGGTATTTGTAACGGTTTTCAGGCTTTAGTTAAACTCGGATTGCTTCCTTTCGGAAAAATAGAAAGTTTAAAAGAAGATTCGGCGACTTTAACCTTCAATAATATTTCAAGGCACGTAAGCACAATAACAAGAATAAGAGTGGCAAGCACATTATCTCCGTGGTTCAAACAAATAAAAGCAGGAGAAGTTTTCAATGTTCCCGTAAGTCACGGGGAAGGCAGATTTGTGGCAAACGAACAGATTCTCAAAAAACTTATCGATTGCGGTCAGATTGCAACGCAATATGTTGATTTTACAAATAATGCAACTATGGTTTCTCCGTTTAATCCGAATGCGTCGATGATGGCAATAGAAGGTATTACTAATGCAGACGGCAGAATATTAGGAAAAATGGGACATAGTGAAAGATACGATGAAAATCTTTATAAAAATGTTGATGGAAATTACGATATGAAAATTTTCGAAAGCGGAGTAAAATATTTTTCATAATTTTGATTTTTTTCGATTTGTTTAAAAAGGTCTTTCAAGACCTTTTTATTTTTTTCTTTGTTTTTTGTCTTGTAAATTCGTTTGATTATATTGTTTAAATATGATATCATAACTATTAACCGAAATTATAAACGGTTATACAATAGATGTCTGTTCCGCCGGGTAATTCTTTGCGGACTGTATATGGAGGTTATAATGAGTTACAAAAAGGAAGTATTAAAAGACAAAAGAGTTAAGTTCACCTTCGAGGTCAGCGAAGAAGATTGGCAATTAGCTATTGATAAAGCTTATTTAAAAACAAAAAATAAATTTAAAATAGAAGGATTCCGTCCGGGAAAAGCTCCGAAAAAAATGATTGAAAACATGTACGGAAAAGAAGTGTTTTACGAAGACGCTTTGGATTTTGTTATGAGCGATTATTACGAAGAAGCTTTGGAAAAAGAAAAAGACAGCGTTGTTCCCGTTGACCACCCGGATGTCGAGGTTAAGGAAATAACCGATAAAGGAGTTAAGTTCGAAGCAACCGTTGTTGTAAAGCCCGAAGTCGAACTCGGACAATATACCGATTTGGAATTCGAAAAGCAAAAGGTTAAAGTAGAAAATTCGGAAGTAGACGAGGAGATAAATAAAGCACGTAATGCTGCAGGAAGATGGCAGGAAGTTACCGACAGAGCTTGTAAAAAAGGCGATACTGTAAATATTAATTACTCAGGAAGCGTTGACGGAGTTAAATTCGAAGGCGGTACCGCAGAAAATCAGGATTTGGAATTAGGGTCGGGTAATTTTATTCCCGGATTCGAAGAACAGGTTGCAGGTATGAAAATAGGCGAAGAAAAAGATATCGAACTTGAATTTCCGAAGGAATATCATGCAGAACAGCTTGCAGGCAAAAAAACGGTTTTTGCAATTAAACTTAACGAAATCAGAGAAAAAATATTACCTGAACTTAACGACGAATTTGCAAAAGATGTTTCGGAATTCGATACTTTGGCAGAGTATAAAAAAAGCATAAAAAATAAAATACTTAAATTCAAAGAAGAACAAGCCGATATCGAACTCGAAAACAATATTATCGATAAAATAGCATCTCTTTCCAAAGTGAAAATACCCGATATTATGATTAAACAGCAGATTGAAAACATGATGCAGGAATTCGAGTACAGACTCATGTACCAGGGAACGAGTTTAGGAGAGTATTTCAAATATACAAATACCACAAAAGAAGACCTTGAAAAAAGTTATGAAAAACCTGCAAAAAAACAAGTTTTAAATAAGCTGGTTATGGAAAGTATTATTAAGAAAGAAAAAATTACGGCAACCGAAAAAGATATCGAAAAAGAAATCAAAAAGATTGCCGAAAGCAATAATAAAGATTATGAGGAGTTCAGAAAAACATTTAAAGACAGTCAGATAGATTATCTTAAAAATAAGATTGTCGGTGAAAAACTTCTCAAATTCGTTAAAACTAAAAATATCATAAAGTAATATGGACAAGCATATTATATCAGGGAGTACGAAAATGAATTTAATACCGTATATTATTGAACAAACCGGAAAAGGCGAAAGAAGTTACGATTTATATTCGAGACTTCTTGAAGACAGAATAATATTTCTGACAGGTCAGGTTGACGACCAGACTGCCGATATAGTAGTTGCGGAACTTCTGTATCTTGAAGGTAAAGACCCGGAAAAAGATATTCATTTTTATATTAACAGCCCGGGCGGAAGCGTTACCGCAGGTCTTGCAATATATGATACCATGAATTATATCAAAAGCGATGTGTCTACTATTTGCGTGGGTATGGCCGCTTCTATGGGTGCCTTTCTTTTAAGCTCGGGTGCCAAAGGAAAAAGATTTTCTCTTCCTAACAGTGAAATTTTAATTCACCAGCCTCTCGGCGGCAAAGAAGGTCAGGCTTCCGATATAGAAATTTATGCAAAATATATTTTGAGAACAAAGGATAAATTAAATAAAATACTCGCTCAAAATACTAATCAGCCGTTGGAAAAAATTATAGCCGATACCGACAGAGATAATTGCATGACTGCCGAAGAAGCTTTAAAATACGGGTTGATAGACGGAATAATAAAAAATCATTAAAGGTAGTTATCTGTTTTATGGAAAATAACAAAGACAAGGACAAAAAAATAGTTTGTTCGTTTTGTCAAAAAAGCGAAAGCGAAGTCGACAAAATGATTGCAGGTCCAAACGGTATATTTTTATGTGACCAGTGTATAGAGACTTGTAATAAACTTATCGAAAAAGATTCGGCTTTTTCTAAGAAAAATAAAACCACGGTAAATCTTTTATCTCCTAAGGAAATAAAAGAAAAACTCGACGAATACATTATTGACCAGGAAGAGGCTAAAAAAGTTCTTGCAGTTCAGGTGTATAACCATTATAAACGCATAAATAATACTTTGGACAAAGTTCAGGACAGCAATAAAGATGTCGTAGTCGAAAAAAGCAACGTGCTTCTGCTCGGACCTACGGGTTGCGGAAAAACTTTGCTTGCAAAAGCGCTTGCTACTATATTAAATGTGCCTTTTGCTATTGCCGACGCAACTACTTTAACCGAAGCGGGATATGTAGGCGACGATGTTGAAAATATTCTTCTTAAACTTATTCAAAATGCCAATTACGATATTGAAAGAGCGCAAGTCGGTATAGTTTATATCGATGAAATCGATAAGATTGCAAGAAAAAACGAAAACATGTCTATAACGAGAGATGTATCCGGCGAAGGAGTTCAGCAGGCTCTTCTTAAAATTATAGAAGGGACGGTTTCTTCGGTTCCTCCCAACGGAGGAAGAAGGCATCCTCAACAGGAAGTTATTCCTATCGATACCACGAACATTTTATTTATTTGCGGCGGTGCGTTTGTCGGACTTGAAAAAATTATCGATAAAAGAAAAAATGCTTCTACATTCGGTTTCGGAGCCGAAATAAAAGACAAAAAGGAAAAAATGAATTACGGAGATATTAACTCCGATATCGAACCGGAAGATTTAATCAAATACGGTCTTATACCGGAATTCGTAGGCAGAGTTCCTGTAGTGGTGGGGCTTAATAATCTTAATGAAGAAGCGCTGATTAAAATAATGACCGAACCTAAAAACGCAATCGTTAAACAGTATCAGAAATTACTTGAAATGGACGGAGTCAAACTCGAAATAGACAGAGAAGCCCTTGTCGCCGTTGCTAAAAAGGCTCAGAGCCTTAATACCGGTGCAAGAGGCCTTAAATCCATTCTCGAAAAGACAATGATTAAAGTTATGTTCGATATCCCTAGCGATAAAGATATCGTTAAAGTTGTTATAACTAAGGACTGTATCGAAAATAATTCGGAGCCTTTCATAGAGCGAAAACAAAAAAATGCCGATATAGCTTAAAAAAAGTCCGAAAGGACTTTTTTTATTTGTTAATTGATGTTATGATTAAAGACTAAAAATAAATCTAAAATATCATATTGAAATTATTAAATTTGCTGATTGCTTTCCATCTTTTTAAAAATTTATAAAATCAGTAAAGTTTATAAAGTCAGATTGAATTTGATTTAAATTTTTTATTTAAATAATTTTTTAATTAAATAATTATTAAATTTATAAATTATTGTTATATTATTATATTATTTTCAATTGCAGATTTTCGAAATTTGTGCTATTATCAAAAAAATATAAAAAGGAGAGAGCGGACCAATGAATTTTATAAACGATACATTAGGCAAGGTTCTTAACGATTTGGCTGTGTCGCATAGAGACGATACGGCAGTTAAGCACTACACAAGAAATTACTGTCGTACCTGGAAAGAGTTTAACGACGAATGCAACGAAGTTGCTAAAGGTCTGCTCGGTCTCGGTGTCAAAAAAGGCGACCATATCGCAATTTGGGCAACCAATATTCCGGAATGGCTTATTATACTTTTTGCTTCGGCAAAAATCGGAGCCGTTCTTGTTACGGTTAATACCAATTATAAAGTTTTTGAACTTGAATATCTTTTAAGACAATCCGATACAAAAATGCTCGTTATGCTCGATAAATTCAAGGATAGTAATTATGTTGAAATAGTACGAGAACTTTGTCCTCAAATAGATGACGCAAAAGACGGATATATTGAAAATGAAAAATTGCCTTTCTTGAAAAGAATTGTAATTGCAGGTACGGATTTAAGACCGAATGGAATGCTTCCTTTCGAAAACATCAAGTATTTCGGAAAGAATATTTCCGACGAAGAACTGAATAATATTACCTTATCGCTCGATAAGGACGATATAGTTAATATTCAGTATACTTCCGGAACGACAGGCTTTCCAAAAGGCGTAATGCTTACACATTATAATATTCTCAATAACGGTAAGAGTATAGGCGACTGTATGAAATTTACGGATAAAGACAAACTTTGTATATGCGTTCCGCTTTTCCATTGCTTCGGCCTTGTCCTTGCGACTATGGCGGCAGTGACTCACGCAACTTCTATTGTCCTTGTCGATTATTTCAGACCGCTTGATGTTTTAGGTGCAGTTCAGGACGAAAAATGTACGGCTCTTCACGGAGTTCCTACAATGTTTATAGCTATGCTCGAACATCCTGATTTCAAAAAATATAAACTTAATCTGCGTACCGGTATTATGGCAGGTTCTCCTTGTCCTGTTAAAGTAATGCAGCAGACCATTGACGAAATGGGTATGAGTGAAATAACTATTGCTTACGGACAAACGGAAGCTTCTCCTGTTTGTACTCAAACTTCAACCGACGACAGTATAGAAAGAAGGGTTCAGACCGTAGGAAAAATGCTTCCCGGAATAGAAGGTAAAATAGTTGACACCGAAACGGGCGAAACGCTTGCTCCGAATATGCCCGGTGAATTTTGTGCGAGAGGGTATAATATAATGAAAGGATATTATAAAATGCCTGAGGCGACTGCTCTTGCTATCGATAAAGACGGTTGGCTTCATACCGGCGATTTGTGTACTGTGGACGAACACGGTTACTATAAAGTCGTAGGCCGTATAAAAGATATGATTATAAGAGGCGGAGAAAATATTTATCCTAAGGAAATCGAAGAATTTTTATA
Organism: uncultured Eubacteriales bacterium; assembly: GCA_949296455.1. GTDB lineage: Bacteria > Bacillota > Clostridia > Christensenellales > CALVMC01 > CALVMC01. The sequence goes on along the minus strand of CASFOZ010000003.1, from coordinate 94,912 downwards.
CACTCATCCTAAAATTTCCGATGTTCAGGTTATTGGAGTTCCATCCGAACAGTACGGGGAAGAAGTTATGGCTGCAATAATTTTGAAAAAGGGCGAAAGTATGACCGAAGAAGAAGTCAAACAGTTCGTACTCAGTCATATGGCAAGACATAAAGTGCCTAAATATGTTGAATTCGTTACAAGTTTTCCGACGAATGCGGCAGGAAAAATACAAAAATATAAAATGCGTGAAGCGGCAATAGAAAAGTTTAATCTTCAAAAAGCCGCAAATATCGAAACAGCTTAATTTAAGGAGGAATTATTATGAAAATTGCTTTTTCTACTTTAGCTTGTCCTAAATGGTCTTTTAATGAAATTTTTTCGGCAGCAAAGGATTTAGGATATAACGGTATAGAAATCAGAGGAGTAGGCAATGAAATTTACGCTCCTAAAATAAAAGAATTCGATAAAGAACATTTAAACGATACCTTAACTAAACTAAAAAATGCAGGTATAGAAATATCCATTTTATCGTCGGCTGCCGAACTTGCTAAACCAGGTAATTCTGAAAATGCCGAAAAAGAAGTCAAAGAGTATATAGATACCGCTTCAAAGTTAGGGGTTCCTTATGTAAGAGTTCTCTGTACTCAGAGTATCGATAAAGAAGATTGCGATATCGCAAAAGCGCTCGAAGTTTACAATACACTTTGTGAATACGGAAAAAAGAAAAAAGTTACTCCGCTTATTGAAACAAACGGAGCTTTATGCGACAGTTTCGTTGCCAAAAGTTTTATGGAAAATTGTAAAAGCAAAAATAAAGGTATATTATGGGATGTTCATCATCCTTTCCGTTTTAACAACGAAACTGTTAGTTTTACTCTTGACAATATCGGAGAATATGTAAAATACGTTCACATAAAAGACAGCATTTACAAAAACGAAAAACTTGTTTACACTTTGCTCGGAAAAGGGGATGTTCCTTTAAAGGAAGCCATTAAAGCTCTTTCCGATTTAAAATATAAAGGGTACCTTTCGCTTGAATGGTTAAAGCGTTGGCTTAACGATTTGGAAGAACCGGGTATAGTGCTTTCCCATTTTCAAAATGAAATAAAAAACCTGTTATAATAAAAAAGGCGAAAGCCTTTTTTTTATAATTAAAAATAAAATTTAAAATTTATAGTAAAATTATTGACAAAAAATTCCGATAATATATCATATATTTAAGAATGATTATTATTCTTAAATATGGAGGTAATTATGGAAGAATTAAATCGTATGCCGCTTATCGGGGATAAGGCACCCGAATTCGAAGCAGTAACAACGCAAGGAAACATTAAATTTCCTTCCGACTTTCAAGGTAAATGGGTAATTTTATTTTCGCATCCTGCGGACTTTACACCGGTTTGCACGACAGAGTTTATGACTTTCGGTTCTATGATAGACGAATTCAAGGCTTTAAATGTTCAATTGGTAGGCTTATCCGTTGATTCGCTATATGCACATATTGCATGGCTCAGAAAAATTCAGAAACTTGAATGGAAAGATAAAAAGAACATAAATGTTACCTTTCCTCTGATTGAAGATATCCGTATGGAAGTTGCAAAAAAATACGGAATGATACAACCTAATCAATCAAACACACAAGCGGTAAGAGCTGTTTTTGTAATCGACCCGAAAGGGGTAATCAGAACAATATTATATTATCCGCTTTCTACGGGAAGAAATTTCGATGAAATCAAAAGAATTATTCTTGCACTTCAAAAAGCCGATAAAGATAATGTCGCTACTCCTGCCGATTGGCGTCCCGGAGACGATGTTATAATTCCTACTGCGAGCAGTTGCGGTACGGCAAAGGAAAGAATGGAAAATAAAAGCGCAGATACTTATTGTTTGGATTGGTTTATGTGTTTTAAAAAGGAAAAGAAGTAAGAGTAAAAATATAAGATATAATATTTAAAATGAAGAAGCCTAAAAAAGGCTTTTTCATTTTTAAAAGTTTATGTTTAAATAAATAAAGTTCGACAGGTAAATTTTGTTAAAAGAAACTCAGCTTACTATTGCAAAAATTTTTCGTTTGCGTTATAATTAGTTTATGATTAAAACAGAAGAACTTGATTTAATTACTATTAAAAACTTTGTAGTACTTCCGGATACCGTTGCCCATCTCGATATTTCAGGGAAAAAATCGGTAGCGGCGCTTATTCATGCCCACGGACTCGAAGACTATGTATTTATTTCAGGGCAGATTAACGACGGAGAAGAAGTACTTGAATTTTCAAATATAGAAAATGTCGGTACCGTATGCAGGATTAAAAGCATATTACAACTTCCTGGAAACGTAGCAAGGGTTTTGCTTGAAGGGGTTTATGCTGCAAGACTTATCGAGTGTTATCCTTCGGGAGATTTTTACAAGGCTAAGGTTTTGCCTTTTGAATATTTTTGCGATAACGAGATAGAACTCGAAGCTCTTGACAGAAAAATTTCAAAGTTATTTACCGACCTTTCCGGAATAACCGATAAAATAAGCAGAGATAAATATAAAAACGTTATGGCTACGGTAAGTCCGAATGCCAAAGCCAATAAAATAGCGGAAATCTTATACAATTTTCCTCGTCAGGTATTTTTAGACGAAGAAGATATGCTTATCCGTCTTGAAATGGTTGCCGCAGCTCTTGTCAATGAAATTGAAATCGCTAAAATAGACAGCACCATAATCAAAAAAATAAATGAGCGTGTCAATAAAAATCAAAAGGACTTTTATTTGAGAGAACAGCTTAAAGTTATTAGAGAAGAACTCGGCGATGTCGATGAAGATGAAGAAGAACTTATAGAAAAAGCAAATTCTCTTAAAACAACCGACGAAAATAAAGCAAAGATATTAAAACACATAAAGTCGTTACAGAAAATGCAATCTGCTTCGGCTGAGGCAAGTATTTTAAGAAATTATATCGATTTGGTTTTCGAACTTCCTTGGGGAATAGAAACCGAAGATACTTTCGATATCAAGAAGGCAAAAAATATTCTTAACGAAGACCATTACGGTATCGATAAGGTAAAGGAAAGAATTTTGGAATATCTTTCGGTAAGGGCGCTTGCAAAATCCAATAAAGGTTCTATATTATGCCTTTCAGGCCCTCCCGGAATCGGTAAAACAAGTATAGCAAAATCCATTGCCCGTGCTTTAGGTCGTAAGTATACGAGAATAAGTCTAGGCGCAGTTAAGGACGAGGCTGAAATAAGGGGGCACAGAAGAACTTATATCGGTTCGATGCCGGGTAGAATTATCACTGCCATAAAAAACGCAGGGAGCGTTAACCCCGTAATACTGCTCGATGAAATCGATAAAATCAACAGCGATATCAAAGGTGACCCTTCGAGTGCGCTTTTAGAGGTTTTGGACCCGGAACAGAATAAAACTTTCAGAGATAATTATCTGGAACTTCCTTTTGACCTTTCAAAAGTTTTGTTTATTGCAACGGCAAATACTCTTCAAACCGTAAGTCCTCCGCTTCTTGACAGAATGGAAGTTATAGAAATGACGGGTTATACTTATGAAGAAAAAGCCGAAATATTGAAACATTTTATTTTCCCGAAACAAAAAGAAGAACACGGTTTAGGAGATTACGATATTAACCTTACCGATGAAGCAATAAACGATATGATTAACTATTATACTAGAGAATCGGGAGTCAGAGGTCTTGAAAGACAGGTTAAAAGCCTTTGCAGAAAAATTGCAAGAAAGGTTATAGAAAATCCGAGACTTAAAAGTATTACTATCGACGAAACGGAATTAGGCAAACTATTAGGAGTTCGCTTATACGATTATAACAAGGTCAGCGGTAAAGACGAAGTAGGAAGCGCAACAGGTCTTGCTTGGACGAGTTTCGGCGGAGATACACTTTCGATAGAAGTAACTCTTATGAACGGAAAAGGCGATATTATTCTTACCGGCCATTTGGGAGATGTAATGAAAGAATCGGCAAGAACGGCTATTTCTCTTATTAAAGCAAATTCTAAAGATTACGGAATAGACGAAAAAGATTTCGAAAAAACCGATATACATATTCATGTTCCCGAAGGTGCAGTGCCTAAAGACGGTCCTTCTGCAGGTATTACTATTGCAACAGCCGTTTTATCGGCCTTTACCGGAAGAACTATAAAAAGCAATGTTGCAATGACGGGAGAAATTACCTTGAGAGGAAAGGTTCTTCCGATAGGCGGTCTTAAAGAAAAATTACTTGCAGCATACAGAGCAGGTATCGATACGGTAATTCTTCCCGAAGAAAATCAAAAAGATATGGATAAAATTCCGAAATCGGTATTGAGCCAGTTGCATATTATTTATGCCGATAATATTAATACAGTGTTCAGAAATTCACTTAACAGAATATGATAATAAAAAAAGCACAATTTTTGATATCGGTTGCCGACCCTTCTAAAATTTCCGACTTTAATAAGTCGGAAATTGCAATTGTCGGGAAAAGTAACGTAGGTAAAAGTTCTCTTATAAATCTTATAACAAATAACAGAAATCTTGCAAAAACTTCACAGACGCCGGGCAGGACGAGGCTTGTCAATTATTTCGATATAAACGGAGAATTTTTACTTGTCGACCTTCCGGGATACGGTTTTGCAAAAGCTCCGGCAGGCGAAATTGCCAAATGGCGTACTTTGATAGAAGCTTATCTTATAAATAATAAAAACCTTAAAAACGTATTTCTTCTTTTGGATATAAGAAGGGAACCTTCCGAAAACGACTTTAAAATGATAAATTTTCTTTCACACTATAATATTCCTTTTACTTGCGTTGTGACAAAAGCCGATAAACTTAAAAAGGAAGCAATAAAAAAATCCGTTCAGAATATTGCGTCTGCTTTACGAATAGGTTCAGATAATATTATAGTTACATCTGCTTTGAAAAAAGAAGGGGTAAATCTTCTTTTAGACAGAATCGAACAAATTTTAATTAATTAAACATTTAAAACCGATAAATTCAAATAAATATTTTTATTATTCCAAATTTAAATATTTTTATTTTAATTTTTTTTCGTCTTTATATAAAATTACAAAATAGTTATTATAATTATTCGTTATGAATTTAATATTCACGTTTTTGATTTACGCTTTCGATTTGCATATAACAACCGTCATATTATCACATTTAAGTGTTCGGTGACATAATATACATTAGTATAGTTTTCAAGGAGGTGAAAATATGGCATTTTCAAACAATTTGAGACCTGATAGAATGCCCGGATTAATTACCGGCAATCCTCTGAATGGTTTATGCGAGAAAGTGTGTATACAAACTAAAAAGGTTTTCGACGCCTGTGTAAAACAAGAAACTTTAACCGGTCAGACAGTTACTTTAACTAATATTACACCGCAAGGGTTAGTTGAACCTTATACGTTTGTAAGCGCAAAAAGCACTTCGTCAAACGGTTTGATTACCAATATGACAATAGATAAACTTACTGACCGTTCCGGTTGTGCAAGAATCAGATGCGATGTAATCATTCCCGTAGAAGTAGTTTTTGTAGACGCTAACGGAACGGAGGGTAAAGGTAACGGAACTATAACCGTTAATAAGGATGTAGTATTACATATTGCTCAGCCGTCGGTAATGCCTTACGAAATCGAGGCAGTTGTTAACTTAGTCAGTCCCGAAGGCGTGTATTCCGGCAGTAATGCTTTCAGCATAACAAGCTGCACTACGGTAATTATGAAAGTGGTTATGGATGTTGAACTTCTTGTTCCGAGTTACGGATACTGTTTTATTCCGCCTTGTCAGGAATTTAAAGAAGAAGTTTGCGACAGCTTCTTCGATTTACCGCTGTTCCCTTCGGATATGACTTGCAGGTAAGGGCAATATTAGGTATAAATTTTAAGAAAGGAGGGCAAAAGCCCTCTTTTCGCTTTTTAAATAATTTAAGTCGTGGTATAATCAAATTATGAATGTTTTCGCAATAAGTGATTTACACCTATCATTTTCCACAGATAAACCCATGGATGTTTTCGGCGGCGATTGGGAAGGCCATTTCGACCGTATAAAAGAAGATTGGCAAAGCAAAGTTAAAAATGACGATGTTGTCCTTATTGCGGGCGATATTTCGTGGGCTATGAATATCGAAGAAGCCAAAACCGATTTGAATGAAATAGAAAAATTAAACGGGAAAAAAATAATTATAAAGGGAAACCACGATTATTGGTGGGCAAGTCTTAATAAAGTAAAAAATATCTGCGGAGATAGCATAATACCTCTTCAAAACAATGCGGTAAAAATAAATAATTTCGTTTTCTGCGGAACAAGAGGATGGACTATTCCTACGAAACAAAGTTCTTCTGACGACATAAAAATATATAAAAGGGAAGTCGGAAGACTTAAACTTGCACTCGATGAAGCCGTTAAAATAAAAGAAGCCGATGATACCGTCGTAGTACTTATTCATTACCCGCCTTTTGATGTGAATTATAACGCATCCGAACTTGTAATGACCATAAGGCAATACGGAGTGGAAAAAGTAGTTTACGGTCATCTACACGGAAAGCAATGCAGGGCACAATCGGTCGTCGATAAGTTCGGAACAAAGTATATTCTGACCTCATGCGATTTAACGGGAAATAAGCTGATAAAACTATATTAATATTATATTTTAAAAGATTTTATAAAATAAACACGAAAAATAATACGCAATTAAGGCGTATTTTTTGTTTTTTTGAAACATTTGTTTTAAGTTCGGAAAAATTAAAGATAATTTTAATAAAAAAGTTATTAAAATCCCAAAAAAAGTTTAAAATGAACGCAAAAATGGTTAATAGTGGTTGAAAATGGTTAAATTTTATGCTAAAATTTCTACATAAGGTTAAACAAGGAGGTTACTTATGCTTGCAAGTCATTACAGATTGCAAATGGACGATAAGTTCAGAATAAGACTTCCCGCTAAACTCAGACAGGAGCTTGGCGAAAAACCTTATATTATGCCGGGAAAGTTCGGTGAACTCAGAATTTATTCTAATTCGGAAGCCGAAACTTATCTCGAAGATATTAAAAATCAATCTGAAAAAGATGCCGAATCAATGAAAAAAGCCGTTAGATTTATGGTAAACGTGCAAGAAATTATTGAAGACGCACAAGGAAGATTCGTACTCAACGAAAATCTCAGAAACTATGCCAAAATAAAAAAAGACATCGTTTTCGTAGGTTTGTTTAATAAAATCGTTTTATACAGTGCAGAAGAGTTTGAAAAATTATACGGTCTTGATAAGGTTGAAGATTAATGGAGTTTTCACACAAACCGGTTCTGCTGAAAGAATGTATCGACGGTCTTAATATAAAACCTGACGGAACCTATCTCGATTTAACTTTAGGCGGTGGAGGACACAGCAGTGAAATCCTTAAAAAACTTGACGAAAAAGGAAGATTGATAGGTTACGATAAAGACGGAGATGCAATAGATTATTGCAAAAAGCACCTTGAAAAATATTCGGATAAAATAACTTTTATAAGAGACGATTTCAAAAATTCTTTAACTTATTTAAAGGATAACGGTATAGAACCGGACGGCGTACTTATCGATTTGGGAATTTCGTCTTATCAGATTGATAATGCTGAAAGAGGTTTTTCATATATCAAAGACGCTCCTTTGGATATGAGAATGGATAGAAGACAAAGTCTTTCGGCAAAAGAAGTTATAAACGAATATTCAAAAGAGGAACTCGTTAAAATCTTTTATGAATACGGGGAAGAAAGTTTTGCAAAAAAAATAGCTTCTAAAATTATTGAATATAGAAAAATTAAAAGCATAGATACTACGGCTGAACTTGCAGCGATAATAGATAAATGTTTACCGGAATCGGTAAAGAGAAAAGCTGGTAATCCTTGTAAAAAGGTATTCCAAGCCGTAAGAATAGAAGTAAACGGCGAACTTAAAGGTCTTGAAGATTTTATTATCGGTATAGCAAGACAAATGAAAAACAAAGCAAGACTGTGTATTATAAGTTTTCATTCTTTGGAAGACAGAGCCGTTAAAAATGCTTTTAAATATCTTGAATGTAATTGTATATGTGATAAAAACGCACCGGTGTGCGTTTGTAATAAAAGAAAGGAAATAGAAATAATAACAAAAAAACCTTTGCTTCCTTCCGTAAGGGAATGTACGGAAAATAAAAGAGCGCAAAGCGCAAAATTAAGAATAGCTCAAATAATCAAGGGGGAATAAATTTATGGTAATGACGAGAAGAAAAATCAATACCGAGCAGGAAAGATATGGCGGATATGCCAATCTTAATTCGCTCAATAATTTCGATGCGTATTACGATAACGAAAACGATATTTCCGATAAATACGATACAGATTCCACTTACGGCTATGAAAGTTCGGTCGGTTCGGAAAAAAGAATGACCGATTATGAAAGCGATTTATATGACAGGCTTCAAAGGAATATACCGCAAGAACGCACATATACTAGTACAAACAGTAAATCTTTGCAGGACTTTCGTTTACAAAAGAAATCCGTTTCTTCGGTAAACGATAAAAATATCAGCAATGTTCAAAAGTTTGCTATGCTGCTGATTTACATTCTTGTGGTGGCTATATTGTTAACGGTTATTATTTCAACTTCTTTTGCGGGAACTACTGTTGTACCTCAAAATCAGTATGTCGACGCACAGGTTATTGAAAGTCTTCCGGCAATTCCTACAAATCTGGAAGATATGATGGTGGCGACCGTTAACGGCGAGAGCCAAACGGTTGAAAGCGTTCAACCTACCCAGGAACAAAGCAGCGCTGAAAGTAACTTAGACTGGTTCGACGGTTTTTGCAAGTTTATTGAAAGCGTTGTAGGAGGGTAAAACTTAAAATTGCATAATTTCTCCCAATTTAACATAAGAAAAAGGTTATTAATAATAGTAATATTAATAACTTTTTTATTTGCGGCGGTTTTTGGAAGACTTATTTATCTGCAAATTTTTCAAGCCGAAGCTTTGCAGGTAAAAGCTGCGGAACAATGGATGCGTGACCTCCCGCTGACTGCAAAAAGAGGCTTAATAACCGACAGAAACGGAGTGGTTCTTGCAGACAGTTCCACTCTTTACGATGTTTATATAAGACCTAACGCCATAGAAGACCGTTCGGCCGTCGCCAATTTGTTTGCTACCGCATTAAATACAGATTACGATAAAATATGGGAAAAGGTAAATAAAACCGGTGTATCGGAAGTAACAATAGCAAAAAAGATAGAAAAAAGCGTAATGCAGGAAATTGCGGATAAAAATTTAGCAGGTATATATTTCTCGCAGAATATTAACCGTTATTACGTTTACGGTGATTTTTTGACACAGGTGTTAGGTTTTACCAGCAGCGACGGGGTAGGACAGTCGGGTATAGAACAATATTATAACGATTATCTTAAAGGCGTTAACGGAAAGGCGTTAACCGAGACAGACCTTGTAGGAAAGGAGTTGGACGGGAGTACCACTACATATTTACCTGCCATTGACGGAATGAACGCAACTCTTACAATCGATTATTATATTCAGAGTTTTGCCGAAAATGCCGTTAAAACAGCACTCGAAGCGCACAATGCGAAAAGCGCAAAATGTATTATTATGAATCCTAATACCGGAGAAATACTTGCACTTGCAAGCGCTCCGAGTTTCGATTTGAATAATTTACCGAGAGATAATCTTGAATTACTTTTCGAAGGGTCGAGAAACACAATTATTTCCGACGCATACGAACCGGGTTCGACTTTTAAAATTCTGACTTCTGCGATAGGACTTGACAGCGGTAAATTTAATCTTAATCACAGTGTGTACTGTCCCGGTTACCGTATTGTGGACGGACAAAGAATAAAATGTTGGAGAACAATCGGGCACGGAAGTCAGACTTTCAGCGAGGGTGTAGAAAACAGCTGCAACTGCCTTTTTATGGATATTGCACAGACTGTCGGAACAAGAACTTTTTACGAATATCTTAAAAAATTCGGAATAGGTTCAAAAACCGGCATAGACGCAATAGGCGAAGCGAGCGGTATAGTTATAGACGAAAGTGCGGTAAAAACCGTAGACCTTGCAAGAATAGGTTTCGGTCAGGCTATTGCGGTTACTCCTATCGAACTTATTACGGCGGCAGCTTCGGTTATAAACGGCGGAAATTTAATGACGCCTTACATAATGAGCGAAATTACAAGCAATTCGAAAGTAGCGTATAAAAATTCGCCTGCTATAAGGAATTCTACCGTAAGCGCAAAAACCAGCGAAACAATGCGGACCATATTAGAAGGGGTTGTAAAAAACGGTGGCGGTAAAAACGCATATGTAGAAGGTTATAGGATAGGCGGGAAAACGGGTACAGCGCAAAAATACGAAAACGGAGTTATCGCACAGGGAAAATACATATCGTCTTTTATAGGATTTGCACCTGCCGATAATCCTCAATATATAGCACTTATGATTGTTGACGAACCTAGCAACGGTGCCTATTACGGCAGTATAGTGGCTGCGCCATACGTCGGGGAAATATTTAAAAATATTTTTGCTTATAAAAATATAGAAGCAGTATATACCGATGAAGACCTTGCAAATTTAGGTAAAAAAATCGTTATGCCTGATTTAAGAGGATTGAGTATTACGCAGGCTATTTTAAAATTAAAAGAGTTAGGTTTGCAATATGAGCTTGACGGGGATATCGGAACTATTTCTTATCAATTTCCGGCGCCTCAGAGCGAAATAAGCGTAAACAGCGTTGTTTTGATAAAAGCGAGCGGTTAAATAATTTCGATTATTATCGGGTTTAATTTAAAATAAAATACTTAACGAAAGAAAAGTTCCTTTGAAAGGAAATATTTACAAAAGAATTAATGAAATCGGAGGTAAATATGAAAACTTTAAAGGAACTTTTATTTAATGTAAATTGCGAAAAAAATACCGTTGACGAAAAATTAAAAATAAAAGGAATAAAACATAACTGCAACGAAATAAAAAAAGACGATTTATTCGTATGTCTGAAAAATGGAACGCAGGCGGTTAACAATATTAAAACTGCTTTAAACAATGGAGCCGCAGCGGTTATGGCTCAAAATATTTCGGAAGAAAATATTCCTTTTATAAAAGTTAAAAATATCAGAAAAGCCTATGCTCTTGTCGCCGAAAACTTTTTCGGAAATCCCGCTAAAAATCTTAAAATTACCGCTGTTGTAGGAACAAACGGCAAAACCACTGTTTCTCATTTACTGAATTTCGTGCTTAAAGATAACGGAATGAAGACGGGACTTATAGGTACGATTGGTAACGAAATATGCGGAAAGTTTAAAAGCGCACAGCTTACAACACCTGACCCTATGGAGTTTAACGAACTTCTTTATGAAATGAAAAAAGAAGGGGCGCAAGTTGTAATTACCGAACTTTCGGCACATGCTATTTTCTTTAATAAACTTTACGGAATTAAATGCGATTACGGGATTTTTACCAATCTGACTCAGGACCATTTGGACTTTTTCAAAACAATGGAAAAATATAAAAAGGTAAAGTGTTCTTTTTTCAATCCCGATTCTGTTAAATTTTGCGTAATTAACAATGACGACGAAACGGGAAGGGAAATTGTTTCTTTATGCAAATTACCTTATCTGACTTACGGGATATTTTCACCTTCCGATTGTTTTGCTATGGATATAAAATATACCGAAGACGGAAGCGAATTTCTTGTAAACGCAATGGATGAACTTTATGATGTTAAAAGCAAACTTTACGGGGAATTTAATATTTATAACATTTTGGCGGTGATTACCACTGCAAGAGCCATGGGACTGAAACTTGAAAACATAATTAACAGTATAGAAAAATTTCCCTTTGTAAACGGTAGATTCAATGTCTTTACATATAACGGAATAAAATTTATAGTGGACTATGCTCATACTCCCGACGGACTCAAAAATCTGCTCGGCGCAGCAAGAAGAATTACCGAAAATAATCTTATTGCGGTTTTCGGTTGCGGCGGAGACAGAGATAAAACCAAGCGTCCTATAATGGGTAAAATAGCCGAAGAGTTTGCCGATAAAATAATTTTAACTTCCGATAATCCAAGAAACGAAAATGCTGAGGAGATTATAAATCAGATAAAAAGTGGAATAATCGATAAGAAATATAAAACCGTTACCGACAGAACAAGCGCTATTTTAGAAGCATACGAAGAAGCTTCCTCAGGCGATGTTATAGTTATTGCCGGAAAAGGCGCAGAAGAATATATTGAAATTTCAGGTGAAAAAATTCCTTACAGCGATTTGGAAACCGTACGTAATTTAATAGAAAACAGAATTTGACAGAGGGGCAGAATTGATTGATTATATAAAATTTTTCATATGCGTTATTATGTCTTTTGCCTTGGCAATGATTATTGCTCCTTTTGTCATTAGACTTATGGCTCGTCTTAAAGCCAATCAGCCGCTTTTGCAGTATGTTGAACTTCATAAAAGTAAAAGCGGAACTCCTACTATGGGCGGAATAATTTTTATTATTCCCGCTTTTATTGTTACTTTGATTTTCGGTTATTCCGACAGACTTTCATTGATTGCGGCGCTTACTATGTTCGCTTACGGTTTATTGGGATTCCTCGATGATTTTCTTAAAGTTAAGTTCAGACAGAATTTAGGACTTAAAGCATATCAGAAGGTTATAGGACAAGCAGGCATAGGTATTATCGTAACTCTGTTTTGTTACTATAACAGATATATAGGAAGTTCTATAAATATTCCTTTTACAGATATTACTTTCGATTTAGGTTGGTGGTATATACCTTTTACTTTTCTTATATTTATCGCACTTACGAATGCAGTAAATTTAACGGACGGACTTGACGGGCTTGCTAGTTCGGTAAGTCTTGTTTATATAGGAACATTTATTGTGATTATATTTTTCACGGTTGCAGAAGCCGAGCAGAACGGTATGACTCTTTTTGCAAAAGAATATAATTCGTTACTGTATTTTTCAGGTGCTGTTTTCGGAGGGCTTCTTGCGTTTTTGTGGTTCAATTCTTGTCCCGCTTTGGTTTTTATGGGAGATACAGGCTCGCTTGCGTTAGGCGGAGTTTGTTCAACTTTGGCGGTATTTACAAAAAATCCGCTTATAATTTTAATATTAGGAATAATGTATGTAGTATCCTGCATATCAGTAATTATACAAGTAGTTTATTTTAAGGTAAGTAAAGGTAAAAGAGTTTTTTTAATGGCGCCTTTTCACCATCATTTGCAGAGTAAAGGAATTGCCGAAAGCAAAATAGTTTCTTTTTATACCATAATAACCTTAATAGCGGCTCTTGTAACAATTTCGGCTTTTTTACTGTGAGGATATTATGCTTGAAAATTTCCATAATGTACTTGTCGTTGGACTAGGTCTCAGCGGCAAATCGTCCGTTAAACTTTTAAATAAATACGGAATCAATACTTACATATATGACGATAAACTTCCCGATGAGAAAATAACGGGAGTTATAAATCGCAGCGAATTGACGGTAAAAGATGCAATTGCCGATATCGACCATATTGTTGTAAGTCCGGGTGTTTCTTTAGATACTCCGATTATAATCGAAGCAAGGAAAAAATTGATACCGGTTATCTCCGAAATAGAATTAGGATATCGTATCCTCGATAAAAATATAATAGCGGTCACGGGAACCAACGGTAAGACTACAACTACTCTTCTTGCAGAAAAATTGCTTAAATCGGCTTCTGTAGACGCCGTAGCATGCGGAAATATAGGATTGCCTTTTACGGAAGTGGCGTTGAACGGTTCCGAAACGAAAGTTCCTGTCATAGAAGTTTCGAGTTTTCAGCTTGAAAGCTGTTATAATTTCAAACCTATGATAGGAATTCTTTTAAATATATCCTGTGACCATATAGAAAGGCATCACACATTTGAAAATTATGTAAATTGCAAAGCCAGACTTTTTCAGAATATGACAAAAAAGGAATACGGTATATTCAATTACAATGATTCCGAATGCAGAAAAATTTCAAAAATTTGCAACGCTTCCGTTTATTATTTTTCAATAAGTTCAAAGGTAAAAGGCGCTTACGTAAAAGACGGGAAAATATTTTTCAAAAGAAATCTCAAAGCAATGGAAGAATACGTTTGCGCAATAGAAGATATAAGGGTTAAAGGCAGACACAATATCGAAAACGCTTTATCCGTTATTTGCGCTGCAAAAATACTTAATTTCGATAATTTCACAATCAAAGAATGTCTGAAAGAATTTACTCCGCCAAGACACCGTATCGAAAACATAGCAAAAATTAAAGGCGTTAATTATTATAACGATTCGAAAGGGACGAATATCGGAGCAACTCTTGCCGCTTGCCGTATGATGGAAGGACCCACATTACTTATTATGGGCGGTTATGATAAGGGAATAGGGTATTTAGATTTCTTCAAAAATTTACCCAATAATATAAAGTACATTTATCTTGTCGGTGATAACAAATATCTTATCAAAAAAGACGGACTCAGGGCAGGATTTAAAAATATGAAGTGCTTTTCCGACCTTGAAGAATGCGTGATTGAGGCAGGAGAGACGGAAAATATATCGAATATACTTTTTTCGCCTTCCACTTCGAGTTTCGACAGATATACCGATTATAAGGAAAGGGGTACGGCATTTTGCAATTTAGTAAAAAACCGTTTGATTTAAAAAAAAGTTATATAGCCGACAAAACTTTATTCTATACGGTAACTTTATTATGTCTTTTCGGACTCGTTATTCTTTACAGTGCAAGCAGTTATTCGGCGATAAGGGACGGACTCGGTGAATTTTATTATGTTTCGAAACAAGCGGCTGCCTTTGTCGCAGGTTTTATTATTATGTTTTTCGTCGGAAGATGCAATACCGATAAAATTAAAAAATATAAATGGATTTATCTTATCGTTTCCTACATATTGCTTTCATTGGTATTCATTCCTGTAATAGGTGTTGAAAATTACGGCGCAAAGCGTTGGATTAATTTGGGACTGTTTACCGTTCAGCCTTCCGAATTTGCAAAATTTCTTTTAGTTTTTTTTATTGCTTCCTTTCTTTCCGATAAAGACGGAAACAAGTGGAAAAATATCCTTGCAGTAATAGGCGCAAGCGCAGTTACTTGTCTTCTCATAATGCTGGAACCGAATATGAGCATTACCTTGTGCGTGCTTGCGGTGACATTCATAATGCTTCTTGTTGCGGGAATAAACTTTAAAAAAATCGCTCTTTTGGTGCTGCCTGTTTTGGCGCTTATTCCCGTGCTTATTATTGCCGAGCCTTACAGACTTAAAAGACTGCTTGCTTTTATGGACCCTTGGGCTTCGCCTCTTCAAGAAGGGTATCAGCTTATTCAATCATATTACGCAATCGGTTCGGGTGGATTTTTCGGGTTAGGTCTTTTTAATTCCCGTCAGAAATATCTATTCCTTCCTTTTTCCGAATCGGATTTTATTTTTTCCATAATTTGCGAAGAATTAGGTCTCTTCGGAGCTTTATTGGTAATTATCGCTTTTGTAATTATTATTTACAGAGGAATAAAAATAGCAATCAATGCAAAAACAAGATTTTCATGCTATCTCGCAACGGGAGTAACGGCGGTTATCGCAGTTCAGACTGTAATTAATCTTTGCGTCGTAAGCGGAATGATACCGCCTACCGGCGTGCCTTTGCCGTTCATAAGTTCGGGCGGTTCGTCTTTAATCTGTTTTATGGCGTCAGTGGGCATTTTACAGGCAGTTTGCGCTCAATCACACAAATAAATTTTTCGCCATAGTATGTAGTATTCACTTTCTTTGAGGAGTACGGTTATGAGTAAATATATAATAAACGGCGGAAAAAAATTATACGGAAAGGTAAACATAAACGGAGCGAAAAATTCCGTACTTCCGCTTCTTGCTACTTGCTTATTGACGGATGAGCCCGTAATAATACATAATTGTCCCGAAATCTCAGATGTTCGGAATATGTGCAAAATAATAGTAAATTTAGGCTGTAAAGTAACTCACCAAAAAGATACCATAATTTTAGACAGCAGCGATATGTTCTGTAACGAAATTCCCATTGACCTTGCAAAGGAACTTCGCTCCTCGCTGTTTCTTATGGGTTCTCTTCTGACAAGATGCAGAAAAGCGAAAATTGCTTATCCGGGCGGCTGCGATATAGGATTAAGACCTATAGATATTCACCTTAAAGCATTACAGGAACTAAATATAAAAATCGAAGAAAAATACGGTTACATATATTGCAGCGTCGATAAAATAAAAGGCGCCGATATTCAACTCGATATTCCCAGCGTAGGGGCTACCGAAAATATAATGATGGCTGCCGTTATGGCGGAAGGTAAAACTACCGTAAGAAATCCCGCAAAAGAACCTGAAATAGTTGACCTTCAAAATCTTCTTAACAAAATGGGCGCTAAAATAAAAGGTGCCGGAAGCAGTATAATAGAAATCGAAGGAGTAAAGAAATTACACGGCGGTGAACATGTTCCTATTTCCGACCGCATATCGGCAGGAACCTATCTTATAGCGGGTGCGGTTTGCGGCGGTGAGATAGAAATCGATAATGTTAATCCCGAACATATATTTTCTCTTACTTCCAAACTCAATAAAAACAGTTGCAAAATAACTTCATTAAATGATAAAATAATAATAAGCTCTGACGGGAGACTGAATTCTCTCGGGAAAGTCGAAACAATGTATTATCCCGGTTTTCCTACGGATTTGCAAGCACAGCTTATGGCATTGTCTTGCGTATGCAAAGGTACGACGAAAATAGTCGAAAACATTTTCGAAACTAGATTCAACCATGTACCCGAGCTTATTAAAATGGGTGCCGATATAGTTGTAGAAGGCAGAATGGCAGTTGTTAACGGGGTAGACAGGTTGAGCGGTGCCGATGTTTATGCAAAAGATTTGCGGGGAGGAGCGGCTCTTGTAATTGCTGCTTTAAGCGCACAGGGACTTACTACCGTAAACGATATTTACCATATCGAAAGAGGATATGAAAATTTCGAAGACAATCTTGCGAAACTCGGAGCGGAGATAATAAAAGTTTAATCGAGATAAAACGAAAATGAACAAAAGATTAATAATTATATTTTCTGTTTTAGCCGTTTTGGTATTAATACTTGTTTTGTTCTGTGCTGTTTTTGTCGTTTCCAAAATAAATGTAGTCAATACAAGTTCGGAGCTCGTTTATTCTGAAAGCGAAATTATAGAAAGTTCAAATATCAAGTTAGGACTGAGTATATTCTCTTTAAGCGAAAGTAAAGTTATCGAAAATATCGAAGCGGCTTTTCCTTTAATAAAAGTCGATTCTGTCAGCAGATATTTTCCCAATACGGTGGAAATTAAAATTTCAAAAAGAGTAGAAGTATTCGCACTCGAATATAACGGAGTTTATCTTGCTTTGGATAAAGAACTTAAAGTATTGAACACTTTTACCGATTTAACAAAAACCGACGATATCGTTCTTCTTAAAAATTTTATAATCAATGACACTACGAAAAAAGCCAGCGAACTGATTTCGTATAAACTTCCCGACAGCACAGGCGGAGTTTTAGGTTATATAATTTCCTCGGCAGAAAAATTTAATTTTATAGAAAAAGGTTTTGCAGGCTTTTTTGAAAGCATTACCTTTAACAGTGACGGATATATCGATTTGAAAACAAGACAGGGTATAACCTTCTTGTTTCAGAATATTCAGGACGAAACTTCGATTTACAATCAATTCGCAAGTTGTTATTCAGTATTTCAAAATAATCTTAACGACAGTCAGAAGAAATTCGGATATCTTATCTGGCAAGGTTCCGATAAAGGCTGGGTACATCAAATAAACAGAGATATTGCTCAATAATAAATTTTGCTTAAAGAAATTTTGCTCAATAATATTTTTTATATCGATTTAATATTTTGTATATCTACGAAAATTCTATATTAAAATATTATAATTTGTCGTTTGACAAGTGTTTTCTTTTATATTATAATTAAATAACTATAAAAGAAAGGAGTTTTAATGGCTGATATTGCGGTTCTGGATATCGGGTCGAAAAGCATCACGGTTTTAATCGGTGAAAAAAACGACAGCGATATTTACTATGTAAAAGGTTTAGGGCAGTGTCCTTATGCGGGATATTCCAATGGAGAGTTTTTCGAACCTGAAAATTTGAAATCCTCTATCATTACCGCTATGAGTATAGCTCAGAATCAGGCAGGAGTTCAGATTAAAAAGTTTTTCGTAGGCGTACCCGGCGAGTTTACTCAGATTGTTTGCAGAGAAGTTAAAAATACCTTTCTCAAAGCTCATAAAATAAGCGAAAAAGATGTTGAATATTTATATAGCTTAGGTAACAAGTTTGACGATTACCCGGGCTATACCCCGATAAATTGTTCTCAGATTTATTTCATTTTAAACGGCTCGGAAAGACTCATTAATCCGGTAGGAATGGTTTGCAATGAAATAAAAGGTTTAATTTCTTACGCACTTTGCGACGATATGTTCCTTAATACTATAAATATCATATTAGATGAACTCGGTATTAAAAAGAGAGAGTTTTCTTCGTCTTGTTGGGCTGAGGCTATGCACCTATTTCAACCTATTAGAAGAGATAAATTCGCTCTTCTTGCAGATATCGGTTACATAAGCACCAGCGTTATGCTTATAAGAGGCGACGGACTTATGGATATGATTTCTTTCTCTTTCGGCGGTGGAAATATTATCGCCGAACTTATGGAAAGATTTGAAATAGATTTCGATATTGCCGCAAAACTTAAATCTCTTTGCAATCTAAGTCTTCAACCTTCGGATAACGAAGTTTATTCTGTCGAATATCAGGGTGAAAGATATGATTTTCTCGTCGAGGAAGTAAACGAAATCGTTGCAGAGGTAATAGGCAGTCTCGGCGTCTGCATTAACGAGGCTATGGCTGCTTTCAAATACGAATGTCCCCGTTATATAGTTATGAATCTTACAGGCGGGGGAATAAGCAACATTAGAGGAGCAAAAGACGAACTTTCAAAAGTAGTGAGAAGACCTGTCGAAATAATTGCTTCAAATATTCCTATGTATAATAAGCCTTCACTATCGACAACTATGGGAATGCTCGATATATCTGGTAGGTCGATTGAAAAAGAAAATATTATTACTAAATTACTCAAATTCATTTAGGAGGAAAAACAATGGAGGATTTAAAGACGCCTAATTTTAATGTTACAAAAATTAAAGTCATAGGTATAGGCGGAGGCGGTAACAACGCTGTCAACAGAATGATTACCGCAAATATTACTACTGCGGAGTTTTGTTCGATTAATACCGATAAACAAGCTCTTTACTTGTCGCAGGCCAACAAAAAAATTCAGATAGGACAAGCCATTACAAGAGGACTCGGCGCAGGAGCAGATCCGCTTATCGGTCAGCAAGCTGCAGAAGAAAGTAAAGACGAAATTACCGAATATCTTAAAGATACCGATTTATTGTTTATAACCGCCGGCATGGGCGGTGGTACCGGAACGGGTGCTGCACCCGTTGTCGCAAGTATCGCAAGAAAAATGGGTATTTTAACTATTGCGATAGTTACAAAGCCTTTCTCTTTCGAAGGTTCCACAAGAGCTGCCAATGCGGAAATGGGAATAAGAAAACTTGCAGAGTATGTCGATACACTTCTTGTTATTCCTAACGACAAACTTCGTTCCATTCTTCCTAAATCGGTTACCTTGGTTGAAGCCTTCCAGGTTGCCGACGATGTTTTAAGACAGAGTATTCAAGGTATATCCGATTTAATTTCTATACCTTCTATGGTCAATCTCGACTTTGCCGATGTAAAAACAATTATTTCTAACGCAGGTCTTGCCCATATCGGATTCGGCTTAGCGGAAGGCGAGGACAGAGCAATAAAAGCGGTAAGAAAAGCCGTTGCAAGTCCTTTATTGGAAACTTCAATCGAAGGTGCAAAAGCCGCAATTATTTCTTGTCAGGGCGGCGTAGACTTTACCATGAATGAAGCTGCCGAAATTTGCGATCAAATAAAAGAAGTTCTCGACGATAACGCAAATATTATTTTCGGAGCCGGAATTGACAGCCATTTCGGGGACAAAGTTTCGGTAACAGTTATTGCTACAAGATTCGGAAACGCTGTTTCGGGAACTATTCAGCAGGAAATTCCGGAAGTTAAACCTGAAAATGAAGTCAGAAGAGAGCCGGCTTCGGTTTCATATATCGAAGACGAAGAAGAATCCTATTCTCCGCCCAAACAGAGAGCAGTGGAAAACGGAAGACTTAATTTTGACAAACTTCCTCCTTTTATAAGAGCTCTGCAAAGAAATAAAGATAAATAATTAAAGTCAATTTCAAATATATAAAACGCACTTTAAAAAGTGCGTTTTTTATTTTAAAAATTTATATTTTAAGACATAAAAGGAAAGTAAAATTTCAATTTAGATAATAAAATATTTTTATGACTGTATATATAGAAGCAGTTATTTTAAATAATCTGCTTGTCAATTATTTTTTGATTTATGCCGTTATTTTAACCTTAAAAGTCGAGTTAAATAAATTAAGGATTATTCTTTCGTGTCTTATCGGAACAGCCTTTGCAGTAGCTATGCCTTATTTAGGAGACGGCGGATATTTATTTCTGATAAAAGTAGGTCTTGCTTTTTTAATGTGCGCAGTATATGCGAAATATAAAAATTTCAAACAATATTTGTTTTCATTGATTGTATTTGTTTCATATACCTTTCTTGCAGGCGGATTGGTTATCGCTTGTTGCGGATTAAATTACGGAATTAAAGACGGATTTAATTTTTTAAATCAAAACAGTATTGTTCCCGCATTAGGGGCTTTAGCGGGAATGTTCGTAATTTTTACAGTTAAGAAAATATTGAATTATATTAAAAACATTAAAATAAATTCCAATTCGAAAGTTATTATCAAGGTCGGAAAGAAAGAGTATAAATGCGACGGATTTTACGATAGCGGAAATAAACTGTATGATAAATTCGGACTTCCGGCAGTGGTTTTGGATAAAAACTTCGGAAAAGAAATTTTAAAAGAAAATGTATTAAAAGTCGGTACCCTTTCAGTGAAAACCGTGGGCGGACAACAAACTATGAAATCATTGGAAATAAACGAAATTAGAATTTTAAGAGATAATTTCGAAGAAAAATACAGTAATGTAACCGCCGGAATATCTAAAAATAAATTTAAAAATTTCAAAATTTTATTACATTCAGAAATGTGTTGAGAAAGGAAATTTAAGGAGGGAAATATGTTTTCGTTTATAAAAAAAATCTGGAAAAGCATTTTATCGTTTTTCAATTTAGGAAGAAAAAAAGAAAATTTAGTAAATTATATCTGCGGAGGCGAAGCTCTTCCGTCTCCGCTTAGTCCCGAAGAAGAAAAAGAAGCCATAGAACTCGCTTCGTCGGGAGATGAGAACGCAAGAACGAAATTAATCGAACACAATTTAAGATTAGTTGTATATATAGCAAAACGATTTGAAAATTCCAAAGCCGATATAGAAGATTTAATTTCGGTTGGGACAATAGGACTTATTAAAGCCGTTAATTCTTTCGATAACAATAAGAATATAAAATTAGCAACCTATGCAAGCAGATGTATCGAAAACGAAATACTTATGTTTTTGAGAAAAACTTCCAAACTTAAAAGTGAAGTTTCATTTGATGAACCTTTAAATGTAGATTGGGAAGGAAATGTTTTATTGTTAAGCGATATTTTAGGCAGCGAAGCAGACAGTGTTTATAAAGATATTGAAAACAATGTAGAAAAGGAAATACTTTGGAAGTCATTCGATAAATTGTCGGAAAGAGAAAGAGAAATAATAAAAATGAGATTCGGACTTTTAGGACAGGAAGAAAAAACACAGAAAGAAATTGCCGATATGCTGAATATATCGCAGTCTTATATTTCGAGGCTGGAAAAAAAGATACTAACTAATCTCAAAAAAGAAATTGCAAAAATGGTTTAATTGTATTAAATTTTATAATAATCAAATAAGATTTTCAATCATTATTAAGTTGTTTAAATTTAAAAAATATACCTAAGTTATCAAATTTAAATAATTTTGGTATATTTTTCCTTTTATGGCGAAAAATAGTATTATCCGCAGATATTTGCATTTTACTACATATTTGGAGGCTATATGCGTAAAGTAAATATTTGCGGTTTAGATACCCGAAAGTTACCTAAACTTACAAACAAACAATGTAACGAATACCTTGTTAAAGCACAAAACGGTGACGAAAATGCAAGAGAGTTGTTGATTTTAAGCAATATAAGATTAGTCCTTTCTATAATTCAGCGATTTTCAAACAACAAGTTTTCAAGTGATGATTTATTTCAGGTCGGTTGTGTAGGATTGATAAAGGCGATAAATAATTTCGATACAGCTCTTAACCTTCGCTTTTCAACTTATGCGGTACCTATGATAATTGGCGAAATAAGAAGATTCATGCGAGAAGGCTCTTCTTTAAAGGTAAGCAGGTCGCTGAGAGATATTGCATATAAAGCTTTGCAGGCAAAAGAAAGAATTTCCAAAGAAACGCAAACAAATCCTTCTATAAGAAGAATAGCGGAAGATATAAGTTATTCCGAATTCGAAGTGTGTTGCGCTTTAGACGCAATAAGCGACCCGGTTTCTTTATATGAACCTGTTTATAACGACGGAGAGGATGCCATACTTTTAATGGAACAAATCAACGATGACAATAACAACGATGATAAATGGACTGAAAAAGTAGCATTAAGGGACGCACTCGAAGACTTGCCGTATCGTGAAAAGGCGGTAATCTATTTAAGATATTTTTTAGGTAAAACACAAATTGAAATATCGGAACAAATAGGGATATCACAGGCTCAGGTTTCTAGACTTGAAAAAAATGCTTTGGAAAAAGTCAAAAAAACATTTTAAGCGTCGTAAGACGCTTTTTTTGTAACACAAGAGAAATATTTTTCATATATTGAATAAAAAAAGTAGGTAAATATATGGTAATGGATTTAACATTTTGCGAACTCAGAGAAAAGGAATGTGTCAATACCGTTGACGGAAGACGGCTCGGACATGTACTCGATATTTCATTTTCCTGCGACGGAACGGTAAGCGGAATAGTCGTTCCCGGAGAAAAAAAGTTTTTCAGAAATATTATAGGAAGCGATAGTATCTTTATTCCTTGGCGTAATATAAGTAAAATAGGCGACGACATAATTCTTGTCGAATTATCGTGCAACACTCCTTCAAAAGAAAACTGAATCAAAGGAAAAGAAAGGTTTACAAAGTATCTTTTTTATAATATAATACTTTAAAAGAGGTACTTATGAAATGTTTATATTGCGGTTGTCTTGATAGCAAAGTAATAGATTCACGCCTTAGTGAAGACGGTATGTCTATTCGAAGAAGAAGGGAATGTATAAAATGCGGAAAAAGATTTACCACTTACGAAACAGTAGAACATACACCCGTGATGGTTGTGAAAAAAAACGGAGACAGACAAGCTTTTGATATTAAAAAGATTAAATCAGGAGTTATGAAAGCTTGTGAAAAAAGACCTGTTTCTATTGAAAGTATCGACGCTCTTGTTTCCGATATTGAAAAACAGGTTTACAATACGCTCGAACAGGAAATACAGAGTAAACAAATCGGAGAAATGGTAATGAACCGTCTTAAAGAACTCGACGATGTTGCATATGTCAGATTTGCCTCCGTCCATAGACAGTTCAAAGATATAACAACGCTTTTAAACGAAATAAACGATGTTTTAAAAAACAAGGTAAATAATGATTAAATTTATTTACTCCGGTTTTCCTAAAAAAATTGCAAAAGTTTTAACAGAAAAATTTCCCGAAATTTCATATTCAAAAGCAATGAAATTGATAAGGGAAAAACAGATAATGATTAACGGAAATCGTATAGCAAGCGATGTGCTGACAAACGATAAAGACGAAATTATTTGTTTTTATACTTTAAGTTTTAAACCCCGCATAATTTTTGAAGATTCAAATATTATAATTGCTTATAAACCTAAGGGGATACTTACGGAAGAAGAGTTTACGGAAAAATTGAAACTTTTCAAAAACGATTTAAATATCGAGCCGTGTCACAGATTAGACCGTAATACTGACGGTCTTTTAATATTTTCCAAAAATAAAGAAGCAAGAGATGAAATAATTAAAGCATTCAAAGAAAACAGAGTAAGAAAGGTGTATAGGGCTTTGGTTTACGGAAAATTAAAAGAAGATAACGTAACGGCTACTGCGTATCTTTTAAAAAATCCCGAACTTTCCAAAGTTAAGATTTTCGATAAACCAGTAAAAGGTAGTGTTAAAATAATTACCGAATATAAAATAATCGAAAGCAAAGGTAACAATACATTAATTGAAATAATTTTGCATACCGGTAAGACTCATCAGATAAGAGCATATTTTGCCTATATAGGACACTTTATTTTAGGTGACGGAAAATACGGAATCGAAGAAATAAATCGAAGAGAAAAATTTAAAAAACAACAATTAACCGCCGTAAAACTTTCTTTTGAATTTCCTGTCGAAAGTAAACTTAATTATCTTAATAAAAAAACCTTTGAAATTAAATAAAATTTATTTTAAAGTGTACATGCAATAAAATTTAAGGCGCCTCATATAATGTTAAAGTCTTTTTCGAGGTGCTTTTATGTTGCTGGAAAGTTTTATTAATTTTATAAACAATATAATGCTTTTTTCGTCTTATGTCGAAAACAAAGATTCTTTTCCGAGACCGTTGTCGGCAGAAAAGGAAAGGGAGTATCTTGAACTTCTCGAACAGGGCGATGAAAAAGCAAAGGAAATTCTTATCAATCACAATATGAGACTTGTTGTGCATGTCGCAAAAAAATATGCTAATTATCCCGACCAGGACGAACTGATTTCAGTAGGTTCTATAGGTCTTATAAAAGCTATCAATACTTATAAGATGGGAAAGGGTACTCAGCTTGCCACTTATGCGGCAAGGTGTATTGAAAACGAAATTCTTATGACGTTAAGAGCAAATAAAAAGACTAAGGCAAATGTTTCATTACACGAATCGGTAGGAGTGGATAAGGAAGGAAACGAAATAAGTTTAATTGATTTATTGAGTTTTGAACAGGATTCTGTAATAAACGAAGTGGAAACCAACATTATAAAAGACAATCTCATAAATGCTTTGAAAAAAGTTTTGGATAAAAGAGAATATGAGATAATTTGTCTCAGATACGGTCTTAACGGGGGAGAAGAACTTACGCAAAGAGAAGTAGCTTCAAACTACGGAATATCACGTTCATATATTTCACGCATAGAAAAAAAGGCAATTAATAAAATAAGAGATTACATAAAGAAACAAGATTTATATTTATAAAACTTTTGAATATATTTTCTAATAAAATTAATTAAATCAATCAGTCAATTATTCATTAAAAAGAAAAGGAAACGGATACCGTTTCCTTTTCTTCAAGTTAATCTGTAAGCCGAGTTCTGTATTTGACGGTCATCTGTCTAGGCGCAAAGTTGCCAGTGCGCTCAAGCGATACAGCGGAGACGACGGGCAATCGTTTTTATCTCCTATCTTGCACCAGACGGGGTTTACATAGCGTTCTTTGTCGCCAAAGAACCGGTGGGCTCTTACTCCGCCTTTCCACCCTTGCAAAAATTGCGGTTTATTTCTGTTGCACTTTCCTTAAAGTCGCCTTTACAGGTAGTTAGCCTGCGTCTTGCCCTGCGGTGCTCGGACTTTCCTCATATTTCTATGCGACCGTCCGGTTAACTTGGAAAAAAATCTTAACACATATTCTGATTTTTGTCAATATCCGATTGATAAAATTCAATAAAACCATCGGTATTATTTTTCTTCTCTGTATATATGGAAACTTTTTGGAAAGACTTTTAATAATATCGGAGGAAATATGTTATACGGTATATTGATATTTTTAGTGTTGTTACTGACATTTATACTGTTTATTGAACTTAAAACCAGAAAAAACAGTTTTCCTTTACAAATAGCCGAGAAAGGAAATTTGATTAGCGCCGTAAAATCTCTCGCTCTTAAAAGCAAATCTTTTGAAAAGGCGGGATACGGTATCGATATAAGCAGTATACGGAAAGATATAACAAAAGGGTACAGAGCCATATCAAAAAAAATAAGATTAAAATCAGAAGTTTACGATTTCGAAAAGTGGCTTTATGAAAACAATTATCTTTTAAAAAAATATATTTGTAAAAGCGGTATAAACGAATTTAAAAATCTTCCTCATATTAAAAATCAGCCTAGAATTTTAGCATTTGCACGGCTTATAGTAGAAGGACTTAATTATAATTTAGAATATGAGAAAGTAAAAGAACTTATCGATGCTTATAACAGCATTACTGTTTTAACATATAAAGAACTGTGTATGCTTAAAAAAGCAATAATAATTGCTTTAATTATCAAGGCGGCTGAAATTTCGGCAAGGTCTTCTGTTTTTTTAAAAAACAAAGAAGATGCCGACAGCGGTAAAATAATTAAAAGCAAATTAACAAGTCAAAGTTATCTTTATTACTTGTTAAAACACGATAAAAGTTTTAAAGAAAAAGCCGAATCCCTATCTTCCGTAAATATTGATAATTTGGAATATGAATTTACGGCAAAACTCGTTGAATATTGCGTTACCGTTAAATCCGTAATTAATTCTATAAGCGCTACGGAAAATATATTTAATTACGGTATAGAAAAGTTTTCCTCGATAGACCAAAAACTCGAAGATTTGATTTCTTATAAACAAGCCGACAGTCTGACAAAAAACGCATATCTTGAAAAAATATCCGATTTATCTTTAAGAACGGGAGTAAACGAACTTTATTTAAGTAAAAAGCTATCTGAATTTTCTCTTAAGACAGGAGAGGATATTTCAAAACTATTATTTATATTTACAAAACAAACCAAAGCATATATAAAAGACGATAAGTGTCTTCCTTTGAAAGCGCCCGATAAATTTAAAGTATTCTGTTTTATAGCTTTAAATATAATATTTGCCGCTATTTGTGCCGTAATAACAGGACTTTTTGCTCAAAATATAGCAGTTTCTGTTATTTGTGGTTTACTTGCCTTTATTGCATTTTTAAAACCGGCTGAATGTATTGTAATTAGATTTTCGCCTAAAAAACAAAAAATGCCTATTCCTAAAATGGATTATACTTGCGTTCCTGACGACGCTAAAACAATGGTAGTCGTATCCGAATTGATTTCGGATATAAGTTCGTTTAACAAGGCTTTGGAGCATTTAAAAAAATTACATTCAGTAAATTGCGGTAAAAATATAAATTACGCTTTGCTGTGCGACTTAAAACCGTCCGATAAAGAAATTGCCGATGACGATACTGTAATTCTTGAAAAATTTAAAAATCTTACTTTATCTGACGATTTTTCCTTCTTTATAAGAAAAAGAATTAAAGGTGAGAATTGCTATTGCGGATATGAACGCAAAAGAGGGGCGATTATGAATCTTGCCGACCTTTTGATAAACGGCAACAACGATAATTTTATTTTCGTTAAAAATAATATGTCTAATCCTTCTTATCTTATTTTACTCGATGCCGACAATCAACTTCTTCCGGGAAGCGTAATGTCTGCGGTCAATACTATTTCTCATCCTTTGAATAAGGATTACGACTTATTGGTTTTTAACGGAAGATACGATTTATCGTCGGAAAATACTCCTTATTCGAGAAAATTCAAAAACGAAACCGGATTTGAAAATTACAATAATTACAGCGACTATTATTACGGGCGTTTCAGAAAAAGCATTTATTGCGGGAAATGTATTATAAGACTCAAAAGTATGTATGATAAATTGGAAGGAGTGCTTCCTGACGGACGCATATTAAGTCACGATATAATAGAAGGAGCGATAATGAATACGGGGCTTCTTCGTGATAAGGTTTATGAAGACGCACCCGATACCTTTGTTTCCGATATGTCTAGACAAAAAAGATGGGAAAGAGGAGATGTTCAACTTCTTCCGTATGTATTTAATAAAGTAAAAAACAAGAACGGAGACAAAATAAAAAATACAATTTCGGGTTTTTATAAATATATCATATTTTCAAATGCAATGAATGTTCTTTCTTTATCGGCAGTATGGCTTATGTTTTGTATAAGTCTTTATATGGCGGATTGGGTTGTTGCCGTTTCTGCTTTTGTTTCACTTTCAATTCCTTTTTTGATTATGATTATCGATAAAATTATAAGCATAAAAAATGTAAGAGCCAGATATGTTTTGAAAGATTTGACGGATATAATTTTTGAATATTTCTATAAATTATTTATGCTTCCGTTTTTTGCGCTTAGAGGAATTGCTACTTTTTTTGTAACATTAACAAGAATGTTAATTACTAAAAAAAATTTATTGCAGTGGAAAACTTACAGCTTTTTTCAAGGAAAAAATAAATTTGCCAAACACTTTTTTATGATATTGCCGTCGGTTTTGATAAATGCCGTAATAAGCATATTTTCAATGAGTTTATGGGCAACTTTATATTCTTTTGTTTTTACGGTTGTTTCGGTTTTAGTTTATTTTGCGGGTAAAAAAGATTACGATAATTTTACCGTCAACGAAAGCGATAAAGAATTGCTTTTGGAAACTGCTCAAAAAACTTACAGATATTTTTTTGAAATGTATGACGGAAATAATTTGGTATGCGATAACTACCAGATTAAACCAATGAAGGGAAAAAGAAAAGCCGCTTCTCCGACCAATATAGGATTTTCTTTGCTCAGTGAAATTTCGGCTTGCGAACTCGGAATAATTTCCGAAGCGGTTGCTACTGAAAGGATTAAAAGGACAATCGATACGGTATTAAAATTGGATAAATGGAAGGGACATTTATTCAATTGGTACAATACGGAAACTTTTGAAGTACTGAAACCGAGATTTGTGTCAAGCGTTGATAGTGCGAATTTTATTGCTGCTCTGATAACATTAAAAGGTTTTTTGAAAAAGAAAGGACAGCTTGAGTATTATGAAATAGTAAATAAAATAATAAATGAAACGGATATAAATGCTATGTATGACGCTAATACAAAATTGTTCAGAATAGGTTTTAACGAAGACAGCGGATTGTATAGCGGAATGTATGATTTACTTGCGTCGGAATCCAGATTATTATCGTATATATTTACGGCAATTTCGCAAAACACAGATAATTGGACTCATCTTTCAAGACAATGTGTTTCATGCCTTGGTAACACTCTCATTTCGTGGAGCGGAACTGCGTTCGAATACTTTATGCCTGAATTGTTTTTGGATACTCCTAAAAAATCAATGCTTTACAATACCGTAAATAATGTACTGAAACTGCAGTATAGGAAAAAATGTAACGGAATATTCGGGATAGGCGAATCGTGTTATTATAAATTCGATTTGAATATGAATTATCAATATCGTGCTTTCGGTTTAAGGGTTCTTTCGTTGCGTTCGGAATTCGACAAATGCGTTATTTCACCTTACAGCAGTATACTTGCGTTAAAATACAATTCCGATAAAGTAATCGACAATATGAGAAAACTTAAAGAATGCGGAATGTACGGCAAGTATGGATTTTACGAATCGATAGATTTCAGCAAAGGCAAAAATAAGATAGAAACTTATATGGCTCACCATCAAGGAATGATATTGTGCGCCATAGCAAATTTTCTTAAAAACGACTGCATAAAGAAATATTTTAACGAAGACTATGCTATGAGTTCGTCAAAGTTAATATTGACCGAAAGGCAGCCCGTAACCAGATTCGGAAAAAACGACAAGTCTGATTTTGTATACGAGGACGAAGTCGAAAGATATTCCGCTGTATACAAAGGAATAAAATCTTTTCCGAGAGCGAACATACTTTCGAACGGATTGTATTCGGTTGTTTTAGACGACAGCGGATGCGGGTATTCGTGTTTCGACGATATAATGTTAAATGTTTACGAAAACGATGAATTTCAGAATTTCGGCAGTTTTATTTATTTAAAAGATTTGGAAAACGGTAAAATCATAACGCCTACATTTGCGCCTATAAGAGAAAATCCAAATGATTTCGGATGCAGATTTTCCGACGAAGAGGTTTTGTTTGAAAATATTCCCGAAAATATTTCAATGAGTGTAAGTGTTCCGCCTTGCTTTAAAGGAGAAGTAAGAAAAATACGAATAGGAAATGACGGCGATAAGGCTAAAAAGTATGAAATATTTTTTTATAGTGAACTTATTCTGTCTTCCGACGATGAGCAATATTCCCATAAGGTTTTTAAGAAAATGTTTATAAAAACAGAAAAATTTAATGGCGGAGAAACCGTTATTGCGGAAAAAAGAAGTTTAGACGGGTCTAATTCCGAATTTGCGTCTTTGACTGTCAAAAATTTAGAAAATATTGAATTCGAAACAAACAGATTTAATTTTTTAGGAAGATTGCGAGATGAAAAATCTCCTGAATTTTTATTTAAAGAAGAAAGGAAAAACGCAAGTTTTGGAGATGTTCTCGAACCTTGTTTTGCTTTTAAAGGCAATTTAACCGTAGGGCCGGGCTGTAAATCGGAATTTTCTGTTATTATTTCGGGGAATAACGACAAGGAAAAATTATATTCCGATATAACCGAAGCCGCTTCGGAAAATTTCGACGCTTATGCCGAAGAAGCAATTAAAATTAATTCAATTACTCAATCCGGGAAATTTATAAAATCTTTGAGGGCGGGAAGAATCAAACAATATATTTTAACGGGAATGCTTTATTTGCAACACGAAAAAGAGCAACTTGTTTTTTATAAAGAAAAACGAAAAATGTTAAAAGCCGTTCTCGGGTTCGATATAAGTAAATATGTTTTATTTAACTATTCATCGAGATTGGACGACTGTTTTTTTAAAGAACTGCTCGGAGCTTGTGAAATAATAAAGAAATGTATTAAAAATTTTCATTTAGTTATAACATACAGCGAGGAAGAAGGTTATTATAAGGATATATATAAAAATTTAGTCTCGATTATAGATGAGACGGATTGCAATCCCGAAGGGATAACTCTTATTAATACTAAAGAATTAATGTCTGAAGAGGTCAATGCGATTATTAAATGTGCGTTTTTGGAAATTCATAAAGACGGAGAATATTTGTATCCGAATATTCGAGGAGGCAAAAAAGATTTCAGCGGAACAATTGAGGAAAGAGAGATAAGGGGCAGAGTAGAATATCCTTCTGCAAATGGCGGTTTTGTGGAAGGCGGATATGAAATCGACAGTATTCCGTTATTGCCTTTTTCAAATGTTTTTTGCATGAAGCACGGAGGCAGCGTTGTTACGGAAAACGGCGGTGGCTACACTTATTTTGAAAATTCTCGGGAAAACAAATTCAGTAGTTGGAATAACGACCCTGTTAAAGATTATCCTTCAGAACAAATCGTTATAACCGAAAAGAACAGAGCATGGCGAATCAATAAAGGCTACAATAAAGGAAAGACTCTTCATATGAGGGGAATAACCAGTTTTTACAATAATATTAACGGAATATATTCCCGTATGTCTAAATACCATATTTGCGACGGAAAAGTTGCTGTTTATGAAGTAACGGTAACTAACAGCAGTTTTGAAAAAAGAAATATCGATTTAATTTTTTCTTTCGATACTGTTTTAAATTGGCGAAAAAACGATTTTGTATATCTGACCGGAATAGGCGACATATTACAAGCGGAAAATATTTTAAACGGAAACAAGGCTTTCGGACGAGTGTTTGACGGCGAACTTATAACGAATATATTTAATATTAAAAGCAGGTATCACGGAAGCGAGGTCGCTTATTTTGATGAAAATAAAGCCTATTCAAAACCTGCTTTTGCCGCACGTTATAATGTAACTATGGGAAAGGGAAATAAAAAGAAATTTTATTTTCTCGTATCGGAAGAATACAATTTGATAAACAGTATAACTCGGGAAGATATTGAAAAGGAAAAAAATATTACATTAAATTATTTCAATAACCTAAACAAATTTAAAATAGATACAAAAAATAAAGGATTGGATATAATTTTTAACGATTGGTTAATGTATCAGATAATAAGCAGCAGATTTAACGGGCGATGCGGTTACTACCAGGCAGGCGGAGCGTTCGGATTTAGAGACCAGCTTCAGGACTGCTTGGCAATAATATACAGTGATACCGAAGTGGTGAAAAAACATATACTTCTTTGTGCATCTCATCAATATGAAGAAGGAGATGTTATGCATTGGTGGCACCCGGAAAAATTCGGAGTAAGAACAAGAATTTCTGACGATAAGTTGTTTTTGCCATATGTAGCAATCGATTATGTTAAACATACGGGAGATTATTCTATTTTCGATAATAAAATAGAATACTTAAAATCTCTTCCGTTAAGTTCAAACGAGTATTCGAGATTGGAAATTCCGCAAACGAGCACTGAAAGGTTTACATTAACCGAGCATATTCTGAAAGCTTTGGACAGTGCTCTAAAATTTGGCGAAAACGGATTATTGCTTATAGGTACAGGTGATTGGAACGACGGTTTGGATAATGTGGGCAAAAGCGGAAAGGGAGAAAGCGTATGGCTTTCCATGTTTTGTTATGAAGTAATAAATGAAGTTTTGCCTTATATTCCGTACGATAAAAAACCATTTTATATCGAATGTGCTACGAGATTAAAAAATGCTGTCAATAAAAGTTTTACGGGTGACAGATTTATCCGCTGTATTACCGATGAAGGGGAAATCTTAGGTCAGGAAACTTCTGTTGTATGTAAAACGGATATTTTAACTCAGAGTTTTTCGGCTTTTAGCGATATTACCGATAACGAAAAAAGAGATATCGCTTTGAATACTGCCGAAAAACTTGTAGATTACGACAGCGGTATAGTTAAACTCTTGGAACCGCCGTTTAAAAGTAATAAATTTTACGGATATATTTCCTCATACCCTGAGGGAGTAAGAGAAAACGGAGGACAGTATACGCATGCTGCCGTTTGGTTTATAAAAGCTCTTGCAAAAGCCGGATTCAGTGAAAAAGCTTATAATATATTGAATTTGATTTTACCTTTCAATAAATGCGATAATGTTGAAAATTATGAAAAATATAAAGGGGAACCGTATGTTATTGCCGCCGATGTTTATACAAATAAAGATAATTACGGAAGAATGGGGTGGAGTTGGTATACCGGAAGTGCAGCTTGGCTTTATAAAACGATATTGGAAGATATTATCGGAATCAGAATAGAGCAGAACTATCTTATTATAGAACCCAAACTTCCGGAAAGTATAGGAAACTGCACTGTGGAATACAGATACAAAAATGCCCTTTATAAAATCAAAATCATAAGGTGCGGAAACGCTAAAACGCTGATTGACAGAGTCGAAGCTCCTCACGGAAAAATTCCGCTTATAGATAAAAATAAAATTTTTAATGTAGAGTACCGTTTTTAGATAAAAACACATTGCATAATTGCAATGTGTTTTTTTATATGATATAATCAAAATATAAGTATGGATTTATTTGATTTAAGCGAAAACGCAGGTAAAAATGTTCCTCTTGCAGAAAAAATGCGACCGACAACGCTCGACGAGTTTATCGGGCAGGAACACCTTTTGGGTAAAAATAACTTGCTCAGAAAGGCTATCGAAGAGGATAAATTGGGTAGTTGTATTTTTTACGGCCCTCCGGGTGTAGGGAAAACTACTCTTGCTAATATAATCGCTTCAAATACAAAAGGAGATTTTGTAAAACTCAATGCGGTTTCCAGCGGAGTCGGGGACGCCAAAAAAGTTATTGAAAACGCATTGGAGCAAAGAAAGCTGTTCGGTAAAAAGACTTATCTTTTTTTAGACGAGTGCCACAGATGGAGTAAGGCTCAGTCGGATTGTGTGCTCGGTGCAATAGAGAAAGGCGATATTATTTTTATAGGGTCGACTACCGAAAATCCTTATGTTTCCATGACCAAGGCCATACTTTCAAGGTGCAGAATATTTGAATTCAAAAAACTGAATCGTGAAGACATTGAAAAGGCAATAATTAATGCCTTAAATTCTGAAAAAGGTTTTAAAGATTATAATATAAAAATAGATGGCGATGCCGTTAATAAATTGGTATGGATGTCCGACGGAGATGTGAGAAAGGCTTTAAACGGTCTTGAAAATGCAGTGTTAACTGCACCTCTTTCGAAGGACGGTTCAATCAATATTAATTCCGATATAATTGCAGAAAGTATGCAGTCTAAAAACTACGCAATAGATGAAAGTTTGTATTATGATATGTTAAGCGCTTTCTGTAAAAGTTTAAGGGGAAGCGATTCGGATGCGGCTGTTTATTGGTCGAGAAGAATGATTAAAGCCGGAATCGAACCTTTGATAATTGCAAGAAGATTAATTGCGCATTCTGCAGAAGATGTCGGAATGGCAGAACCTAATGCTTTGGTTATGGCTGTCAGCGCTTATACGGCTTTGGAAAAATTAGGTCTTCCCGAAGGAGAAATAC
This sequence comes from uncultured Eubacteriales bacterium, assembly GCA_949296455.1. Classification (GTDB taxonomy): domain Bacteria; phylum Bacillota; class Clostridia; order Christensenellales; family CALVMC01; genus CALVMC01. The sequence goes on along the minus strand of CASFOZ010000003.1, from coordinate 60,423 downwards.
CTTTGACTACGGCAATAATTTATGTATGCGAGGCTCCTAAATCCAATTCCACCGTAGTTGCTATTGCAAATGCAGACAAGGCTGTTGACGAATGCAAAAACGAAAGTGTTCCGTTATATCTTTGCGATCAGAATTATAAAAGCGAAAAAATAAGCGGATATAAATATCCGCACGATTTCGGTGGGTATGTCGAACAGCAGTATTTACCTGACGATGTTAAAGAAAGAGAAATTTATATTCCTTTGAAAAACGGTTTTGAAAAAAATATAATAAAGAAAAAATCACAAAAAAATAAACAATAAATAAAGGTTTGATATGCTTGTTATAGAAAATTTAACGAAAAAGTACTCTAAGTCCGACGTTAAAGCTGTAGACGGATTGTCTTTGGAAATCGAAAACGGCGAAATATTCGGTTTTTTAGGGCCTAACGGAGCCGGCAAATCAACAACGATAAAATGTTTGACGGGAATTCTTCCGTTTTCGGAAGGAGACATTAAACTGGACGGTATTTCTTTATTGAAAAATCCCATTGAAGTAAAAATGAATATAGGTTATGTTCCGGATACTCATGTTTTTTATGAAAGATTGACAGGGGCTGAATATATTAATTTTATGGCAGGAATTTACAAAGTTTCCGAAGCTGACAGAAAGAACCGTTTTGACAAGTATGTTTCCATGTTCAGATTGAACGATGCGATAAACGATTATATAAAATCTTACTCTCACGGAATGAGACAAAAGATAAGTATCATAGGAGCGCTTATTCATAATCCTAAATTATGGGTCTTGGACGAGCCTTTAACGGGACTTGACCCACAGTCCGCTTTTGATTTAAAGGAGCTTATGAAACAACATTGCGCCGAAGGAAATTCTGTTTTCTTCTCTTCGCATGTGCTTGAAGTTGTGGAAAAAATATGCGACAGAGTGGCAATAATAAACAAAGGCAAACTTGTTACGGTTTGTAATATAAACGAATTGAAAGAGAAACGAAAGGATTTATCTCTTGAAGAGCTTTTCCTATCTTTAACGGGAGAGAGTCAATGACATTTAAAAGTTATCTTTCGTTAATAAAAATTTTATTAAAAAACCAGTACGGAATAAGATTTGGTAAAAAAACCGAATCCAAACCTCTTTATCCCGTAGAGACAGATTCAAAAAAACAGATAAATAAAAAAGTATTGGGTGCAATAGGTGCAATTGTTCTTGCATGTATTCTTCTTTTTTATATTATTTCTATCAGTATAATACTTGTACCCACATTTGCTTTAAACGGACTTTTATCTTCATTAATAAATATTGTTGTTAGCGCAGTACAATTGATAATATTATTCTTCGGAATGGTTTATATGTTGCCGTATTTGTTTTTTTCTAAAGATTCCGAATTTTTACAGAGCCTACCTTTAAAAAAGTCTGTTGTCTTTATGGCGAAATTTACATTGGTTTATATCAATGAATTGTTGATTTCCGTTGCTGTTTTGTTACCGTTTTTAATAACCGTGGGTATTGTATCGGCTTTAAATCAGATTTTTATTCCCGTAGTATTTTATATTAACGCAATTATTATAATAATTCTAACTCCGGTGTTGCCTTTGGCTGTTGTTTCGGTTATTGCTTTTCCTTTTATTTATATAATAAACGCTTTAAAAAATAAACCGTTTGTTTCCACCGTTATTTCCACTTTGTTTACCATTATGTTTTTTGTTCCGGTTTTCTTTTTATCGTACGGCTTAAACTCTGCTTTTTCGTTTGAGATGTCGGGAGATTTTGTCATAAACGAAAGTTTTAAAGAGGTTTTAAACTGGTTTCATAACTATATGTATCCCAATAATTTAATTTGCAATTCTATGCTATTGGAAAGCGGGATAGGCGGATACTTTTTATCATTAATAATTTATTTAGCGCTTTCGTTCGGTTTTGTATTTATTTCAATTGCTATATCTTCGTTATTGTACGGAAGGGCATTATCGATGAATATAGAAGGCGCAAAAGGGAAAAAGAAAACGGCAAAAAGAGAAAAAGAATTTAAAACTACAAAAAATACGGTATTTTATCTCGCAAAATATAATCTTAAATCGCTTTTTAAAGAGCCTGTATTTGCAATGAATATTTTTAGTATGCCTATAATGAACATAATTGTGATTTCTTTTTTCTGTTGGATTTTCACTCAGCAAACAGGTTCGGTAAATCAAACGGCGGGAGATTATTTCGATTTTAACTTTTTTACTCTTGGAATGTGTGTTTATATATTATCGTTAACTTTATCAACCGGAAATTATCTTGCAATAACTCCCGCTTCCATTGAAGGGAAAAATTTTTATCTTATAAAAACTTTGCCGATATCTTACGGTGAATTCGTTAAAAGCAAATTGATTTTGGCTGACGGATTGTCGATAATCACGATAATTTTAGCATCGATTCCTTTATGGTGTTTAGGAAGGCAAAATATTCTTAATTCGATTTTGTTTCCTGTCGTTTTAATATTATATGCGTTGGGAATAAACAGGTTTGGCTTATATTTTGATTTTAAAAATCCGAGACTTAATTGGAGTAATTATTCAGAATTTAAAAAAAGCGGGCTTAAATTATGGAGACAAATGTTAGTTGGGATTGCTGTTCCGGTTATTTCGGTCATATGCTGCAGTTTTCTTTCGGCTGTTAAAATTCATTATGCAATAAAAAGTTTAATAGTTTTTCTGCCTTTTATAATTTTAAGCACTATATTGTTTTTCGTTTTTAACGGAAAGGTGAAAAACGATGTTCCTATCTTTATAAAAAACACTGAATAAGTAACTTTGTTCAAATTACTACAAAAAACTGCTTAAAATATAAAACTTGGAAGGTTTTTTGTTAATATTAAGTTTAGTTTATCAAATTTATTTAAAGCAAAAGCAATTTAATAAATGCTTTTATGAATTTAAAGGGAACAAATGTTTTCATATTTGTTAAATAAAATTATTAAAATCTAAAATACTGCGGTTAAAAGAGGGTAATTATGAGAAAAATGGGAATAGATTTAGGTGATGTGCGTATAGGAATTGCTTTGAGCGATACTATGCAAATTATTGCTTCTGCTTTTGAAACATATAAAAGAGTCAGCGATGAGGTTGACTTAAATCATATAAATGATATAATATCCGATAAGGAAGTTGATACCGTAGTTATAGGTTATCCTGTAAATATGGACGGAACCATAGGCGACAGAGCAAAAAAAGCCGAGGAGTTTGCAAAGAAGTTAGAAGATTTCTGCAAAATAAAAGTAGTTTTGCAAGATGAAAGATTAAGCACTGTTTCGGCACAAAAACTTTTGATAAGTTCCGATGTAAGAAGGGAAAAACGTAAAGAAGTTGTCGACAAAATAGCTTCCGCAATTATTTTGCAAACCTATCTCAATACCAATCGAAGATTGTAACCGCAAAGCAAAGGAGAAAAAAATATGGACGAAAAAGATTATTCCTTAAACGAAGAAGATGAAATCATAACACTTCAAAACGAAAAAAACGAAGACGTTGACTTCTACCATGTAGCGACTATAGACTATAAGGACAATTGGTATATATTTCTTGAACCTGTCGAAGAAATAGAGGATATCGGCGAAGACGAGGTTCTGATTTTCCGTCTCGAAGAAGGCGAAGACGGTCAGGACAATATCGTTCCGATTAACAGCGAAGAAGAATTACAAGGCGTTTATAACGAATATCTTAAAGAGGTTGAAAATATCGATTCGTGTTCTTGTCACGAAGAATGTGATTGCTCTAAGAACGACAATGGTGAAGGTAAGAATTGTAATTGCAAAAAATCGGGCGATAACGACGGCGCTGATTCTTGCGAACATAAATGCGGTTCTAAAAAAGATTGCGAAAAAAACTGTAACGATAAAAAAGACAAATCGGACAAATGTTCCAAAAAATCAAATTGCAAAGGACCGCAAAAAGCAAACTGCAAAAATAAAATAACCGAATAAGTAGTTTTATTCTTAATATTGTTGTTAAAACGATTGCGTCTTTTAAATCTCTATGTTAAAATAATCATAATTTCACACTCGGACGAAGGCGCCGGTGCATTTTTGACTGCCGTTGATGTTCGGGGAGGAAAAACCGGAGGTATTTTTTTATGTCAGTAATCACAATGAAACAATTATTGGAAGCAGGCGTTCATTTCGGCCATCAGACAAAAAGATGGAACCCGAAAATGAGCAAGTACATTTATGCGGCTCGTAACGATGTCCACATAATCAATTTGCAGCTTTCTGTCGAAATGGTAGAAAAAGCTTATCAATTTATTCACGACGTTGTAAAAGAAGGAAAAAGCATTCTTTTCGTCGGAACAAAAAAACAGGCTCAGGACGCTATTAAAGAAGAAGCCGAGCGTTGCGGAATGTTCTATATGAATCAAAGATGGCTTGGCGGAACCCTTACTAATTTCAAGACAATCAGGTCGAGAATAGACAAATTGAATAAAATCAATCAAATGGAAATTATCGGCGAGTTCGAACTTCTTCCTAAAAAAGAAGTTATGAAACTCAAAGCGGAAAGAGATAAACTCGAAAAAAATCTCGGCGGAATAAAAAATATGCGTACATTACCGGGCGCTTTGTTCGTTGTCGATGTTAAAAACGAAGAAGGCGCTATCAAGGAAGCAAGAAATCTTCATATTCCCGTTGTCGGTATTGTCGATACAAATTGCGACCCCGATCTCGTGGATTATGTAATTCCGGGAAACGATGACGCTATAAGAGCCATTAAACTTATTTCTTCGGTTATTGCAGACGCTGTTATCGAAGTTAAAGAAGGAGTTCAGATTAACAGAGAAGCCGCTTCCGAAGAAGAAAACGTAACTATGGATGAAGCTCTCAATAATCAGATTATGGAAGCAAACAATTCTGACGAAGTTAAAGAAGATATAAAGGAGTAATAAGAATGTTTACAGCAGAAGATGTTAAAAAACTCCGTGAAATGACCGGAGTCGGTATGATGGATTGTAAAAAAGCTTTAACAGAGGCTGACGGCAATATCGATAAAGCTGTTGAAATACTCAGAGAAAAAGGTATGGCTGCAGCTGCAAAAAGAGCAGGCAGAATCGCTTCACAAGGTATAATAGAGTCTTATGTCCATATGGGCGGACAAATCGGCGTTCTTGTCGAAGTTAACTGCGAAACTGACTTTGTTGCTCGTTCGGACGATTTTAAAGAATTTGTTCATAATATAGCAATGCAGATTGCGGCAGCTAAACCTTATTATGTCGCTAAAGAAGAGGTTCCAGCAGCTGAAATAGAGAAGGAAAAAGAAATTTTAAAGGCTCAGGCTATGAATGAATCGTCCAAGCCTCAGAATATTATCGATAAAATGGTCGAAGGCAGAATTAACAAGTATTACAAAGAAGTTTGTCTTCTCGAACAATCTTATGTAAAAGACCCGGATAAAAGCATTACGCAGCTTCTCAACGAAACCATATCCAAAATCGGAGAGAAAATCACAATAAGAAGATTTGCGAGATACGAAGTCGGAGAAGGTCTCGAAAAAAGAACAGATAACTTTGCTGACGAAGTTATGGAACAAGTTAACAAACTTAAAAAATAACCGAAAAAGGGAACAGTTTTGTTCCCATTTTTTTGGCAAAAATCAAAGAGAGGTCAGTATGCAGTTAAAATATAAAAGGGTAGTTTTTAAAATCAGCGGAGAAGCTTTAAGCGGAGCTTCGAAATTCGGAATTGATGAAACTGTTCTTGCCAAAGTCGTTCAACAAATTAAAAATGTGAAAAAACTCAATGCAGATATCGGAATAATTATCGGCGGAGGTAATTTTTGGAGAGGAAGACAGGCAGATAAAATGGACAGAAGCACCGCCGACCATATGGGTATGCTTGCAACGGTAATAAATTCTCTTGCCCTTCAGGACGCTCTCGAAAGAGAAGGAATGCCCACAAGAGTTCAGACGGCTTTAACTATAACAAGAGTTGCTGAGCCGTATATTTTAAGAAAAGCTTTGCGCCATTTCGAAAAAGGAAGAATAGTAATTTTTGCTTGCGGTACCGGTAATCCATATTTTTCAACAGATACAGGAGCCGCTTTAAGAGCTGCCGAAATCGGAGCCGACGCTCTTCTTCTTGCTAAAAATGTTGACGGAATTTATGACAGTGACCCTAAGTTAAATCCTGCGGCTAAAAAGTTTGATGAAATTTCCTATCTCGATGTGATACAAAAAGGACTCAATGCCATGGATACTACTGCTATTTCTCTTTGTATGGAAAATAAAATTCCCGTTATTGCTTTTGCGCTTAACGAAGAAGACAGTATGTTAAAAGCCATTACCGGTCAGAAAATAGGAACAATTATAAAATAAATAAATTATTTGCACTATAAATTTAATATTTTTTGAGGTGAAATTATGGGATATGATAATATCGAAGTAAATAAAATTTTTACGGAGCTTAACGAAAAACTTCAAAAAGCCGTTGATAATCTTAAAAGCGAGTTTATCGGTATAAGAGCGGGAAGAGCCAATCCGCATATTCTCGACAAAGTTACAGTCGATTATTACGGAACTCCTACTCCTTTGCAGCAAATAGGAAACGTTACCGTTCAGGACGGTAAAGTACTTGTAATTTCCGTATGGGATAATGGGGCTTTAAAAGATGTAGAAAAAGCTTTGATTGCCGCAAATCTCGGAATTAATCCCGTTAACGACGGTAAAGTTATACGTCTTGTTTTTCCGGACCTTAACGAAGAGAGAAGAAAGGCAATAGCCAAAGAAATCAAAGCTATTTCCGAAAACAGTAAAGTTGCCATAAGAAACATAAGGCGTGATGCTAACGACGGACTTAAAAAATTAAAAAAAGACAATAACATAACAGAAGACGAACTTGCCGGTTTTGAAAAAGATGTGGATAAATCCGTTAATAAATTTATCGAAACCGTCGATAAAATGTATAAAGATAAAGAGACGGAGATAATGAGCGTTTAATGGATTTATTGATTGGCAAAACTTTAGTAAACGCAGAAAAATTTCTTAAAGAGAACAATATAGATTATACTGTTAAATTTACGGGCACATATTCCGACAGTAATTATGACAGCGATATAGTTTTAAGAACGGCGAATAAAAATAATTCTTTGGAATTGCTCTGCGGTAAATTCAGATTAAAAGTTAACGGAAAAGGTAATTCGGATGTATAAAGGGAAACAGCCGCCAAATCATATCGCAATTATTATGGACGGGAACGGAAGATGGGCAAAGGAAAGAATGCTTCCCAGAAAAGCCGGTCATAAAAAAGGTGTGGACGCAATTAAAAAAGCCGTTTATACTGCCGAAGAATACGGTATAAAATATATAACTTTCTATGCCTTTTCTACAGAAAATTGGAAAAGACCTAAAGAAGAAATTAATTCTCTTTTTTCTCTTATAGAAGAATTTGTTAATAAATTCGATAAAGAATTCAAAGGGAAAGAGTATAGAATTAATATAATGGGAGACTTGTCGAAATTGCCTGACGATTTAGTTTCTTCTTTAAATTCAATTACCGAACGCACAAAGTCTTTTGACAAGCTAATCGTCAATATCGGAATAAATTACGGCGGCCGTGATGAAATCGTCCGTGCAGTCAATAAATTAATTGATAGCAATAAAAGAGAAATAACAGAAAAAGATATCAAAGATAATCTTTATATTAGTTATCTGCCTGACCCGGATATTATTTTGAGAACGGCAGGGGAAAAAAGATTGAGTAATTTTCTGCTTTGGCAATGTGCTTATTCGGAACTCATTTTTATTGAAGAATATTGGCCGGAATTCAATAAAGATTTATTCGACCGTGTTCTTGACGAATACTATTTAAGAAGCAGAAGATTTGGAGGTTTAAATGCTTAAAAGAGTTTCAGTCGGTATTATATTGGCGGCTATATTATTTGCCTTGCTGTTGTGGCTAAGGCCTATCAGCCTATATATAATCGACGCTGTTATTCTTGCGGTAATCGCTCTTGCCGCTTATGAAATTTTCAGAGCATTTAAAACTTCGGGATACAGACCCATTCTTTCGTGTATTTTAGTCTACATAATCGGAATATATCCCGCTGTTTTCTTTTTAAAAGAAAGCGGACTTGTTATAGTAATTTTAGCTTCGGCTCTCGTTGCTCTTTTTGCATTTATTTTCGACCATAATATTTCCCTTAACGATTTATTCGTAACTTATTTTATTCTAGTTTATCCTTGCGTACTTACAAGTATATTCTTTTTCATAAACGCAGGAACGGGTAGTTTGCTGGGTATAATGCTTATACTGTTTATTGCAACATTTTCCGATATGTTCGCACTCTTTACAGGAATTACTTTTAAAGGGAAGAAGCTTTGTCCTTCGATAAGTCCTAATAAAACAATATCGGGGGCGATAGGCGGTCTTTTCGGTGGAATGCTCGGAGCGACAGTAGTATTTTTACTTTTCGATTATTTCAGGCTTTTTGATAATTTTAACAACACTATGATTAATGCGTTGATAGATTGGAATATTGGAGCTTCTGTCGCTGTTTATTTGACGCTTGGTCTTTTAGGTTCGGTTTTAGCGCAGCTTGGCGACCTTGCGGCAAGTTGGGTGAAAAGACAAACGGGAATTAAGGATTTCGGTACTATTTTCCCGGGGCACGGCGGTTTGGTTGACCGACTTGACAGTATAATGTTTGTTATTCCTTTAATTTACTTGACATTTCTCATTATCGGAGCCATATGAAAAAACTTGCGATTTTCGGAGCCACCGGTTCTATCGGCGTACAGACTTTAAAAGCAATCGAATTATATCCGGAACGTTTTTCGGTTTTTGCTCTTACCGCAAATAAAAACTATAAACTCTTATTTGAACTTTGCAAAAAATATAAACCTGAATATGTTGCGCTTGCAGACGAGAACGCAAACAAAGAATTTAAAAAAATCATTCCTAAAGGTATAAAACTGATAGAAGGCGATGATTGCCTTGAAATAATTGCAGCCTTAGATGGCTACGATACTGCCGTAATGGCGCAAGTCGGAATATCAGGACTTTCACCGACGGTTTGCGCAATTAAATCGGGTAAAAAAATTGCACTGGCAAATAAAGAAGTTTTAGTTACGGCAGGAAGTATTATAAAAAAACTTTTAAAAGATAATAATTCCGAAATTTTTCCTATCGATAGCGAACATTCGGCAGTATGGCAGTCTTTAAGGGCAGGAAACAAAAACGAAGTTTCTTCTATTGTTCTTACGGCAAGCGGCGGACCGTTTTACGGATACGGCAAAAGTCAACTCGAATCGGTAACAGCATCGGACGCACTTAAACACCCGACTTGGAATATGGGCAAAAAAATCACTATAGATTCCGCCACATTAATGAATAAAGGATTTGAAATTGCGGAAGCTTCTTTTCTGTTCGATGTTCCCGAAAGCAAAATAAAGGTTACCGTTCACAGAGAGAGTATAATACATTCAATGGTAAATTTCGTGGACGGAAATACCGTTGCAGCGCTTGCAAAACCCGATATGTCGGTACCCATACTTTATGCTTTGTCTTATCCCGAAAGACTCAAAGGCTATACGGAAAATCTCGAATTCGATAAAATACAAAAACTTACCTTTTTACCGGTTGATACCGATAATTTTCCATGTATCGAAATTTGCAGAGAAGGTTTAAGAAAAGGCAAATCAGCTCTAACGGCAATAAATGCGGCTAACGAAATCGCAGTGGAAGCCTTTTTAAATCAGAAAATAAAATTTACAAATATTCCCGAAATAATTTCACGTTCGTTTAAAGATTTTTCAGATATTGATTTAAATAATACAGAAGAGGTTTTGAGTTTAGATAAAGAAGTCAGAAAATTTGCTTTATCTCTTATTTAATGGTATTGACTCAACCCTTTGAGAATATAATTTATCTGTAATAACGAGGTAAAAATGATTTTAACCGTAACATTTACAGGCGTTCTCGAATGGATTGGATATATTATTTTGGCTTTGTTTGCTTTAATGATTATGGTGCTGATTCACGAATTAGGTCATTATACGGCAGGCAAACTGTTAGGTTTTGAAATCAAAGAATTTGCGATAGGTTTCGGACCTGCGATTTTTAAACATAAATTCAAAAACGGAGAACAATTTTCTTTGCGGCCTATTCCTTTAGGCGGATTTTGTTCATTTCTCGGCGAAGACGAAGAAAATAATAATCCCAAAGCCTTCAATAATCAAAAACCTTGGAAAAGAATAATAGTGCTTGCGGCAGGGGTGCTGTTTAATTTTTTTTCCGCAATAATTTTAGTAAGTATATTTTTTTCATGTTTCGGAGATTATATGCCGAAAATTTCCACGGTTTATCAGCTTACAGGTGCAGAACAACATTTTCAAATTGACGATGTAATATTGGAAATCGACGGAAGAAAGGTTTATCTTAACATTAATGCAGATTTGTCTTCTTACTTTAATCAGAATTTGCAAACAAACGAAGTCGTTGTTTTGCGTAACGGAGAAAAAGTTACTTTACAAGTCCAAAAAGGAAATTTCATAACCGAAGAAAACGGAGTGATTACCGAAAAATACGGTTACGGAATTTCCCATCTCGTAAAGCACGATGACGGAAATTATTACTATAATTATGAAAGATACAAATTTCCTTTTTTTCAATCGATAGCGAGAGGTTTTGAATTTTCCTTTCTTGTGGTAGGAAAATTATTCAGCGTTCTCGGGGGTATTATTACAGGTGCATTGGGCATAAAAAACAATCTCGGAGGAACGCTTACTGCAATAGGCGCAATTTCTCAGATTTCGAGACAAGGTTTCGATGCGTGGATGTATGCAATATGCGTAATGTCTTCTACTTTGGCTGTTATGAATATTTTACCTATTCCTGCGCTTGACGGATCCCGTATTATATTTGTTATAATAGAATGGATAAGAAAAAAGCCTATAAGCAGAAAATTGGAGGGTACAATACATTTCGTAGGATTGGCTTTACTTTTTTCACTTACAATTGTATTGGATTTAATTAATTATTTTTTATGACAAAGGAAATTAAAGTCGGAAACATTTATATCGGCGGTTCAAATCCCGTAACCGTTCAAAGTATGACTAATACTAAAACGGAAGATAAAGAGAATACTTTAAAACAAATATGCAGGTTAAGCGAAGCGGGCGCAGACCTTGTTCGTATTGCCGTGCCTACCATGGCAGCCGCCGGTGCGGTAAAATATCTGGTTCAAAATTCACCTGTGCCGCTGATTGCGGATATTCATTATGATTACCGACTTGCTGTTAAATGTGCCGAAAACGGTATAAGTAAAATCAGGATAAACCCCGGCAATATTTCAAATAAAGAAAACCTTAAAAAATTAGTCGAAGTATTAAAAGACAAAGATATTCCTGTGCGTATAGGAATTAACGGCGGTTCACTTGAAAAAGATATTGGAAAAATTTACGGCAATACCGCCGAAGCGCTTGTTATAAGCGCTATAAGAAACGCAGGTATTTTTGAAGAATTAGGTTTCAGTAAAATTTGTCTTTCCGTAAAATCTTCCGATGTTTTAAAAACTATTGAAGCTTATAGATTGCTTTCAAAAAAATGCGATTATCCTTTACATATTGGAATAACCGAAACGGGTATTCTATCGAAAGGAATTATCAAATCTTCGGTTGGAGTAGGCGCTTTGCTTTCGGAAGGAATAGGCGACACGGTGAGAATATCTTTGACAGGCGACCCGGTGAACGAAGTTGAAACGGCGGTAGAAATACTTAGATGTTTGCAGTTAAGAGAAAAATGTATTGAAATAATTTCATGTCCCACTTGCGGGAGAACGGAAATAGACGTAAAAGGTATTTCCGAAAAAATTTACGATATGTGTAAAGGAATAAATAAAAAACTCAAAATAGCAGTTATGGGTTGCTGCGTCAACGGAATAGGTGAAGCTGGCGATGCGGATTTCGGTGTTGCGGGCGGAAAAAAACAATCTATAATTTTCTATAAAGGAAATAAAATTAAAACTTGTTCAAACGAAGATATTTTAAAAGAGTTGTTAAATTTAGTTGAAATAACCGATTAAATATTTTATTCTCTAATTAGGTGAAAAAATGGACGCATTTTTGATAAAATTAAACGAAGAAACAAAAGATAAATTCGGCTACCTTAAAATAAAAGATGTAATCATAGACAAAGTTAAAAAAATAGTCGATATCGATTTTTTTGTGCCGATAAAACATTACGACGAATTAGTTGAAGAAGAAAACCAAAAATTATTAGAAAACGCTTCTAAGAAAATTCTTAACGGATACAAGGTAAACCTAAGATTTTTTAAAATAGGAGAAAGTGTTTACGATATAAAAAAATCAATATTTGATTTTTTTCAAACAAATTATTTGTTCGCTTTTAAATCAATTAAAAACGAAGATGTTGAAGTCACCGAAAACGAAAACGGGTCAAAAACGATTACTATTTATTTGGACGGCGGGTTCTATTCTTACGTTAAAAGTAAAAATACCGATAAAGAACTTGCCAAATATCTTTGCGATTATTTTTCAGACGCTTTCAGAATTCAATTAATAGAAAAAAAATTAAACGATTTAACTTCGATTGCAGACGAGTTAACCAGTTATATTCCCGATTTGTCGGAAGACAACGAAATAATAATTACCGAAAGTCAGCCGGTAATAGGTAAAAAAATAATTTCTTCTCCCGTAAGAATTTCTTCCGTCGAAGGAGTAAAGCAGGGTATTGTTTTCTGCGGTAAAGTTAAATTGCTGACAAAAAGAGAATATAAAGAAAAACAAGGTTGCTTTTTTACATTTGTTTTAGACGATTATTCTGCAAGCATAAACGTAAAATATTTCCCTAAAACCGAAAATTCGGAAAACGCTTTCGATAAAATGATTAAAGAAAATTCTGAGGTTAAATGTTTCGGAAATATCGTTATGGATAAGTTCACCAATAAACCTGCTTATATGATTTCGAATATAGAGCTTTGCGTAATAGACGAAAATTCATTAAAACAACTTAAAAAATTTGCGACGGAAAAAAAGAACTATCAATATGTTTTTCCCAAAGAATATGTCGAATATTCGCAACAAAATCTCTTTGTTGAAGAAGAAAAAACAGATATTCCCGAAGATGTTAAAAATAATGTTTATGTTGTATTCGACCTCGAAACTACCGGATTATATCCTGCGGGAAATCCCCACGAAGAAAATTCCGAACCCGATAAAATAATTGAAATCGGGGCCGTTAAAATTAAAAACGGTAAACTTACCGAAACTTTCGAAACTTTTGTAAATCCTAAAATGCATATTCCCGAAACGGCAACAAAAGTAAACAATATAAAAGATGACGATGTAAAAGATTCGCCCGATATTAAAAAAGTGCTTCCGGATTTCTATAAATTTACAAGAGGCGCTTCGATTATTGCCCATAATGCTTCTTTTGATATGAGTTTTATTTACGAAGAGGCAAAAAAACAGAATTATCATTTCGATAATGAAATAATAGATACTTTAACAGAAGCAAAAAAAGATAAGATTTTATCTGTTTATTTAAGCAGATTTTCTCTTCAAAGCATATGTTCTTTTTACGGTATCGAGCAAAAAAACGCCCATCGTGCCTTGGATGACGCAATCTGTACCGCAAAAGTTTTTATTAATATGAAAAGAAATTATCTTCCCGATAACTTTAAAAATAAAGTATAATTTATTTTATTTTAAATATAATTAAAACAGTTGCATAAATTATTTTTTTATGATAATATCATATTGTGATTTCTTTAAGGGAGCGGCAAACCGCTCCCTTAAATTTTGAATGAGGTACTTATGTCTAAAATTGCAGACTCGGTAAAAGAAGCTGCCGACAAACTTGCAGCCGAATTAGGTTATGAAATAGTCGATATCGAATATGCAAAAAAATATTCGCAAATGAATCTTACCTTTGTATTATACAAAAAAGACGGTATAGATTTAAATGACTGTGAAAATTTTCATAAAAAAATAAGCGATATTCTTGACGAATTAGACCCGACTAACGGTGAGCCTTATATCTTAAATGTCTCTTCGATGGGTTTGGACAGACCTATTAAAACCGATGACGATTTAAGAAGAAATCTTAACTTGAAGGTGGAAATTTCTCTTTATGTTCCGATTAACAAAAAAAAGAAATTTCAAGGTACAATTCTAAATTACGATAAAGATACCGTAACAATATCCGATAATGAAGGAAATAATTTGATTTTAAACAGAAAAGATATAGCCCTTATGAAACCGGCTATCGATTTTTAGGAGGAAACAATGGTTAACAAAGACTTTTTTGCAGCTCTTGATTTATTAGAGAAAGAAAAGAAAATCAAAAAAGAACTTCTGATTGAATCTTTGGAAGCAGGATTGGCTTCTGCTTTTAAAAGGGAATACGGAGAAAGCAGGCAGGTCACTGTTTCGCTTAACGAAGAAACCGCTACTATCAAAGTTGTCGCTTACAGAACGGTAGTGGAAGAAGTGGATGATTACGATAAGGAAATTTCCTTGGAAGAAGCGCAGGAAATAAATCCTGAATATAAAGTAGGCGATTTAGTTACCGAAGACGTAACCCCGAAAGATTTTTCCCGTATTGCCGCTCAGACTGCAAAACAAGTTATTATACAGAGAATCAACGACGCTCAAAAAGAAATTATTATGAATGAAATGAGCGAAAGAGAAGGCGAGATACTTAACGCCGTTGTAAGAAGAGTCGAAGGCAACAATGTATTTATGGAAATGATTGGAAGTCAAATGGAAGCTATACTTATGCCTTCCGACCAGATTTTCGGAGAGAAATACAATGTAAACGATACTTTTAAAGTTTATGTAAAAAGAGTAAAAGAAGGAACACACGGCGCTCAGGTTATTGTTTCGAGAGCGGCTGCCGGTTTTGTCAAAAGGCTCTTTGAACTTGAAGTTCCTGAAATTAAAGCAGGTCTTGTAGTAATTAAAAGTATCGCAAGAGAAGCGGGATACAGAACAAAACTTTCGGTTTACAGCGATGACCCCAATGTCGATGCGGTAGGCGCTTGCATAGGTCAGAAGGGAACCAGAATTAACGCTATAGTAGCCGAGTTGAACGGCGAGAAAATAGATATAGTCGAATGGTGTGCTGACCCGGTCGAATATATTGCCCGTTCGTTGAGTCCTGCAAAAGTTCAAATGGTGCAAATTAACGAAGAAGACAAAACCGCAAAAGCAATCGTAGAAGACAATAAACTTTCTCTTGCGATAGGCAGAAACGGACAGAATGTCCGTCTTGCGGCAAAACTTACCGGTTGGAAAATCGATGTAAAGCCTTATTCTTCTTTGACAGTATTTGAAACAGAAGACGGCGGTGTAGAAGTCGCAAGTCAAAGCGTCGACGAAAACTGATTCGGAGAATATAATAAAATTTCTATTCGGTTGTTAAGGTGAGATATGTCGTCCGAAATTAAAATTACAGAAAGAATGTGTATTGCATGCAGACAAATGAAAGACAAAAGAGAGCTTTTGAGAATTGTCAAATGCAAAGACGGAACCGTAAAAACGGACAGTAGCGGTAAGGAACAAGGCAGGGGCGCATATATTTGTAAGAATAAGAACTGTATGGAAAAATGTATCAAAAGCAAATTGCTAAACAAAACTTTTAAATGTCAGTTGGAAAATGAAATATACGATAAAATCAGAAAGGAAATAGAAAGCAATGGGTAATATCGAGGCGTATATAGGTTTTTCAATCAAATCGGGAAAGATGCTTTTAGGCTATGACGCACTTGAAGTTAAACCTTATAAAGCTAAAATAGTTTTGTTTTCCGATAATTTAAGTCAGAATTCGGTCGATAAGGTAATTAATTTAAAATCGAAATACGATTTTAAATTATACAGAATAAAAGACGAATATTTTAAAGACTTAATAAAAAAAGATAATTGTAAACTTATCGCTTTAACGGACGGTCAACTTTCAAAAGCCGTCGAAGAAAATATAAACAATATATTTGCGGAGGTATTGTAATTGAATAATACGGGTAGTAAATCGGAACAGCTTGAAAATATTAAAGCTCTTTCTTCGTTTGAAAACGTCAAATTGAATTCTTATATCGAAAATGTCAAAAAGTCCAAAGCAAGGCTCGTTGAACTCGAAGCAAAGTTCAGAGATTTGCTTTCGGTACAAATTGCAAAGGGAAGCGAAGTAGAAGACGACAAAAAAAATCAGGATAAAATTTCCGATAAAAAACAAGTAAAAACAGTTCAGGAAAAGTCTGTTTCAGACCTTTCCGAAACAGAAAAATCAATAGAAGTAAAAGAAGATAAGACAGAAAAAGTTAAAGGAGCCGACGCAAAACAAGCAGCTGCGCCGGAAGAGAAGAAAAAAGAAAAAGCAAGTTTCATAGTTTCGAGAAATGTCGATGAATACAAGGCTCAGAACAATATCGGAACGTCTTCTCAAAACAAAAAAATTGCCAATAATACCTGGCAAAGACCGCAATATACTCCGAACACCCGCAATACAAGATTTAATAACAACAAAACGGATGAAAACAGACCCCGTGATTATTCGCAAAATCAGAACAGAGGTCAGTTTGCTTCTGCAAATAAAAGCTTTATACAAAAATTAGAACCCGTTCCCGTTTCTCAAAGCGGAAACAGAATGGCAGATAAGGAAATTGCTAAAAGAAAACTTAACGAAAAACTTAACGGCGATAAAAAAATTGCAAGCAAAAAAACTTTAATAAAAAAAGGTTTCGTTAATGTTGATACTCCTATTAATCTCGAAGACGAAGATTATGTAAGAACTTATAAATTAAAGAAACAGAAAAAGTCCGCAAGCGAGACACCGGTAACAGTAATAGAAAGTGCAGTTGTAACAAGCGATAAATTCACAATCAAACATTTAAGTGAAAAGATAGGAAAAACAGCCGTTGAAATAATTAAAAAACTGTTTATTCTCGGCTTTAATAAAACGATAAACGAAAGTATCGATTTCGATGTCGCACAGCTTGTTGCCGACGAACTCGGTGTTAAACTCGAACTCAAAATGGAAAAAAGTTCGGAAGATAAAATAAACGATTTGCTTCTTGTAAATAACGAAAAAGACGAAGTCTTGGTAGAAAGACCTCCTGTTGTTACTATAATGGGCCATGTAGACCACGGCAAAACTTCTCTTCTTGACTATATCAGAAAATCCAACGTCGTAAGTTCGGAGGCAGGCGGAATCACTCAGCATATAGGAGCATATACGGTTACCCATAACGGAAAACCGATTACCTTCTTAGATACGCCCGGACACGAAGCATTTACCGCTATGAGACAGAGAGGTGCTCAGGCTACCGATATCGCCGTTATTGTCGTTGCAGGTGACGACGGCGTAATGCCTCAGACAATTGAAGCAATAAATCACGCAAAAGGTGCGAATGTTTCTATAATCATTGCTATAACAAAAATCGATAAACCGAATTGCGATGTGGAAAAAATTAAACAGCAGCTTACAAGTCACGACATATTACCGGAAGAATGGGGCGGAGACGCAATAGTTGTTCCTCTTTCGTCCAAAAGCGGTCAAGGCGTAGACAAATTGCTTGAAAGCATTTTATTGGTTGCAGAAATAAAAGAACTTAAAGCAAATCCGAAACGATTTGCTCAAGGCGTTATAATCGAGGCAAAACTCGATAAAGGTAAAGGTCCTGTTGCTACCGTACTTGTTCAGAACGGTACTTTGAAAATTTCAAATTATATAATTGCCGGAACATCTATTGGAAGGGTAAGAGCAATGATTGACGATAAAGGTAAAAATGTAAAATCTGCAGGTCCTTCCGTTCCGGTTTCGATTTTAGGTTTTAACGATGTTCCAAATGCAGGCGATATTCTTTTTGCAATGAACGACGAAAAACTTATAAAGCAGGTTCTTGAAGAAAGGTTGTATAAAGAAAAATCGGAAATGAATTCCACAACTTCCAATAAGAGCCTCGAAGATATGTTTAAAAATATGGCAGACAATGAATTAAAACATCTTAATGTTATAATTAAAGGCGATGTTCAAGGTTCTGTTGAGGCTATTAAAGAATCTTTAATTAAAATGTCTGACGAAATGTCGTCCGAAGGCGTTAAAATAAGCATAGTGCACAGTGCGGTCGGAGCTGTAACAGAATCCGATATTATGCTTGCAGATACTACACATTCAATCGTAATCGCATTTAATGTCAGACCCGACAACAATGCAAGAACTTTGGCTGAAAGGGTAAAAGTAGACATTAAGTCATATAGAATTATTTACGACATTATTAACGATATTAAACTTGCGCTAAAAGGATTATTCGAGCCTAAATTCGTTGAAAATATTATCGGTCATGCCGAAGTCAGAAATACATTTAAAATTCCTAATGCGGGTATTATCGCAGGTTCCTATGTTACGGACGGAAAAATCGTAAGAGGAGCAAAAGCAAGACTTCTCAGAGACAATATTATAATTTGCGATACGACGATTGCTTCTTTACGCAGATTTAAAGATGACGCAAAAGAAGTCGCTTCCGGTTACGAATGCGGAATAGGACTTGAAAATTTCAGCGATATAAAAGAAAAAGATATTATCGAAGTTTATTCAATCGAACAAGAGGAAGTTAAATGAACAGAATAGAGCGCATTAATTCCGAAATGCAAAAATTAATCGCTTCGATTATTGCAGAAGAGATTAATAATCCTAAAATTAAAAGCGGTCTTATCAGCGTCATTAAAGTGGATACGACAGCCGATTTAAAACAGGCAAAAGTCTACATAAGTGTGGTAGGAAACGACGAAAAAACCATTTTCGATTCAATCGTGCAAGCGGGTGGTTTTATTCGTTCGTCTCTTTCCAAAAAAATGGATATCAGAACAATACCGGAACTTATATTCATTAGCGACAATTCAATCGAATATGCAGCTCATATTTCAAAATTAATTGACGATATGCACAAAAAGGAAAATTCCAAATGATTAATAATGCTATTAATGAAATTAAAAAAAGTAAAAAAATAGCAATATTTTCTCATATCAATCCTGACGGCGATACCTACGGTTCCGGACTCTCTTTATATCTTTTTTTGAAAAAAGAAGGTAAAGAACTTTATTTGTTTTGCGAAGGTAAAGCAGGTTTCAGATTCGAAAATTTAAATAATATCGATTTATATAACAGTAAATCTGATTCTTACTACGATTTGGCAATAACCGTCGATTGCAGCGATTTAATGAGACTCGGCAAATATGTTTCGGAATTCGAAAAAGCAAAAAAATCAATAGCTTTTGACCACCATGCCGTATTCGAAAAATTTACAGATATAACCGTAAGAGATTGTAAGGTAAGTTCCAATAGTGAAATTATCCTTAATTTTATGGAAAATTACAACAAAAAATTTATCGATAAAGAAATTGCGGAACTTCTGTATATGGGTATGATAACGGATAACGGAATATTTTCTTATGATTCCGTTACCGGCGACACCTTTTTATCCGCATCAAAACTTTTTGAATACGGTATAGATAATTATAAAATCGCTTATGAATATTTTGTAAAAACAACACAGGAAATTTTTAATTTAAAAAATAAAGTTTTATCACGAACCCGATTTTATGAAGACGGTAAAATAGGCCTTATTTATTTTACGAAACAAGATTTCGAAGAATGTAAAACTCAGTCTGAAAATACTTCGGGGATAATAAATAATGTACTTAATATCGATAAAATAATGATTGCAATATCTGTAGTTCAGGTTGAAAATAATTCTTACAGAGTAAGTATCAGAACAAAAGCGCCTTACGATGCTTCGAAAATAGCTGTTTCTTTCGGAGGTGGCGGACATATAAGAGCTGCAGGATGCAGAATATCCGGTTTTATGGAGGACGTTATAGACAAGCTTGTTAGGGCTTCTTCGGTTGAATTGTTATGAACGGTTTTTTAAATTTAATCAAACCAGCGGGATATACTTCTTTCGATATCGTAAACGAAGTTAAAAAATTTATAACTGCCGAAACAGGGCAGAAATGTGCCGATAAAATAGGTCATTTAGGAACTCTCGACCCTTTAGCGGGAGGGGTTTTACCTATTGCAATAGGAAGAAGTACAAGGCTGTTTAATTATTTTATCAATAAGAAGAAAACCTATTTCGTTAATATTACCTTCGGTATAGCAACAGATACTATTGACTCTTCGGGTAAAATAATAAGTACCAATTCCATTATACCCGATGTCGAACAGTTCAAGAAAACCTTATCGCTATTTCACGGAGTAATAGTTCAAAGACCCCCGATGTTTTCAGCCGTTTCAGTCAACGGCAAAAGAGCCTACAAACTTGCAAGACAGGGAATTGAAACAGAACTTCCGAAAAGAAAGGTAACAATATACGATATATCTTATCAGGGGACCGTTTCTTCAGATACATATGCTTTTTGCGTAACTTGCAGCGGCGGAACTTATATAAGAAGCCTTGTGCTCGATATTGCAAAAAAACTCAATACGGTTGCTTTTATGTCTCTTTTGATTAGAACGGAAAGCGGTATTTTTAACATTAAGGACGCAATTAGTTTAGAAGAATTAAAGGAAGCAAAAATCAAAAATAATCTTATTGATTTAGAAACGGCATTGAGCGATTTAAAAAAAATAACGGTTGATACCGAAACAGAATACAAAATAGATTGCGGACAAACCGTAACTCTTGATAAAAAAGAAAAAGGTCAATTTTTAATGAAAAGCGAAAACGGAACCGTTATAGGTATTGCCGAAACCGAAAATGACGGTAAAATTAAGATAATTACAAGATTAAAATGATAATTGATTTTAACGAAAAATACGATAAAAAAATAGTTGTCGCACTGGGTTATTTTGAAACCTTTCATAAAGGGCATGCTGCAATTTTTAAAAAGACTTTGGAAATTGCCGAAAAAACAGAAAGCATACCTTCTGTTTTTACATTTGAAAAAAGTATCGGAAAATACGAAAATAAAAAAGAAGTATTTACTTTTCCCGAAAGAATATCGATTTATAGAAATTACGGAATAGATTTGATTATTAAAGCCCCGGCAACCAAAGATTTTTTTGATATCGATGCTTGTACTTTTATTGAAACATTTTTAAAGAATTTCAATATACAAGCTTTCGTAGCCGGCGAAGATTATACATACGGAAAAGGCAAGTCGGGTAATATCGAAACTTTATCGTTGCATATGCTGGCAAGTAAAAAGAAATTGTTTATCGAGCCTTTGGTGTTTTCCGACGGAGAAAAAATCAGTTCGCAAAAAGTAAGAAGATATATTGAAGAAGGTAACATTAAAGGCATTGAAAATATACTGGGTTTTCCTTATTTTATAACCGGAAAAGTAATCCGAGGAAGGGGTGACGGAAATATTATCAAATATCCTACTGCGAATATCGATTTGGATAAAGACAAACTGCCTCTTAAAGAAGGAGTTTACGCCACTAAAATCGATTGCGGAGAGGGTATATATAATGCGATAACGAATGTAGGTACTCATCCCACTTTTTCTGATTTTCATTATAATATTGAAAGTCATCTTTTAAATTTTAAAGGGGATTTATACGGAAAAGAAATTAAAGTTTCTTTTATTGAAAAACTTCGTGACATAATAAAATTTGACGATAAAAGCGGGCTTATAAATCAGCTTTCGAAAGATATTGAAAAGGCGGTGAAGATTTTAAATGATTAAATTCGGTCCGTCAGGAACATGTTTTGATTTTGCCGAAAGCGGTTATAACGGCACAAGAGATATTCCTAAATGGATTAAAGACAACGGTCTCGATTGTTTTGAATATTCTTTCGGAAGGGGCGTTAATCTGAAAGATGAGACGGCAAAGCAGTTAGGAGAAATATTTAAAATTTACAAAATCGAAATTTCCGTACATGCACCTTATTATATAAATTTTGCTTCGACAGAGGAAGCAAAAGCTGAAAACTCGTTCGGTTATATCGAAAAATCGCTTAATGCTCTTTCGTTATTAGAGGGTAAAAGATGTGTATTTCACCCCGGCTCGCCTCTCAAAAACAACCGTGAAGATGCTTTTAAGTTATTATTAAAAAGAATGGATTTACTTTCCGAATATCTTTCAATGGGTATTTATAAAGATTTTATTCTCTGTCCCGAAACGATGGGTAAAAAAGCTCAATTAGGTACTCTTGACGAAATAATAGAGATATGCAAAATTTATAAAAATTTTTATCCGTGTATAGATTTCGGCCATTTAAACGCAAGAGATACGGGAGCGATAAAAGGTTATGACGATTATAAAAAAATAGTAGATAAGTTATTTGACAGTCTTGATGAAATCAAGGTTAAAAATATGCATATTCATTTCAGTAAAATTGAATATACTCAGTCAGGAGAACTTCGCCATCTTACGTTCGAAGACAATAAATTCGGTCCGGATTTCGAACCGCTTATGAAACTAATATCCGACTATAAATTAACTCCGTACATAGTTTCCGAATCGGCGGGATATCAAACCAGAGAAGCGAAAATTATGAAAAATTATTATAAAAAAATATCTAATTAATAATAATCGAAATATGAATAATTTGTTTAATTTAAATTCCGATATAGATGCGGCCATAATTCTTACCGATAACAACCGATTGTATTTTAGCGGTTACCACGCAGATGATTCTGCTTTAATTGTATTTAAAGACAGAAATGTTCTTGTAACGGATAAAAGATATTTTTCGGAAGCCGTGAAAAATAATTCCTTTGAAACTGTTTTGAATGAAAGCGATTTATTTGAAACCGTCCATAATATCCTTAAAAAAAACAAAGTAATAAATTTAGGTTTTGAAAACAATATTTTGTTTAACCAATACAGAAAGTTAACTGATTTTAAAAATATAAAGCTTTTTGATATTAGCGTCGATATAGAAAATTTAAGAGCAATAAAAAAATCGAATGAAATCGATTTAATGCAAAAAGCAAACGAAATTTGCGATTTATCTTTAAAAAATTTATTAACTTTAATTAAAGAAGGAGTTACGGAAAAAGAACTTGCCTTTCGTCTTGACAATTTAATGAGATTAAACGGAGCAGATAAAGAAGGTTTTGAAACAATAGTTGCCTTCGGTAAAAATTCCGCTGTTCCGCACCATAAAAGCGATAATACCGAACTTAATTTCGGAGATATAATATTAATCGATTTCGGTGCGTCTCTTTGCGGATATAAATGCGATATGACAAGAACTTTTGCTTATAAAAATGTGTCCGATAAAGTTGCGGAAATTTATAACATAGTTTATAATGCTAATATAGAAGGTATAAATTTTGCTTCCGCAGGGGTTGCCGCTTGCGACTTGCATAATAAAGTTTTTGATTATATCGATAAAAAAGGTTATAAAAATTATTTTACCCATTCTACGGGACACGGAGTGGGACTTGAAATACACGAAGCTCCTTTCGTTAATTTTAAAAACAAAAATATACTTTCGGAAAACAATGTGGTTACTATCGAACCGGGTATTTATATTGACGGCTTGTTCGGTATCCGCATAGAAGATATGATTTTAATCGGTAAAAACAGCAGCCGCAGTTTTACCGGTTTCGATAAAAAATTATTGGTTTTATAATCAGGAGGATTTTATGGCATTTATTTTAGCTGGTGATTTTAGAAAAGGTATTACATTCCAAATGGACGGACAAGTTATGGTAATCGTTGATTTCCAACATGTCAAACCGGGAAAAGGCGCAGCCTTTGTTCGTACCAAAATTAAAAATGTAATAACAGGCGGAGTTATTGAAAAAACATTTAACCCGTCGGAAAAATTCGAGCTTGCTCATATAGAAAGAAAGGAAATGCAATTTCTTTATTCGGACGATGACCTTTGCTATTTTATGGATATGGGAACCTATGAACAAATTCCGATTAATAAAGCCGATGCCGAAGATGCTTTAAAATTTATTAAAGAAAACATGACGGCTACTATCGGATTTTTTAACGGTACTCCTTTTTCGGTAGAACCGCCGAATTTTGTAGAATTACAAATAACCTTTTGCGAACCCGGTGTTAAAGGCGATACGGCGCAAGGCGCTACAAAACCTGCTACACTTGAAACAGGATATACCTTGCAGGTTCCGCTTTTCGTAAATCAAGGTGAAACAATAAGAGTAGACACTCGTACCGGCGAGTATATGTCGAGAGTAGGCTAATCGCTTATTATATTTTAATATTGCTTTTTAAACCGCATAAATTATGCGGTTTTTTTATTTTATAAATATAACAAAATAAAAAAAATATTTTTTTCACTTGAAAACTACAAATTTTTTCTACACGGAATAATAAAAAGAGCAGCTTAATAAATTATAACATAGGTGTATTATGTGGAAATATTTGTTTTCGGATAAAGTTAATTTTTTAATTTCGCAATATTTCAGAGAAAACGAAGTATGCGAAATAAGATTAAGACGGGACAAGCCGTTAATGGTTAAATCTTTCGGAAATTTTTGCGAAATAATCGATGTCGAACGCAGATGTCCTTACATTTGTACCTCTCAAGATATAGAAAGAGTAATTATTACCGCTTCAAAAAACTCGGTTTATGCCGTAAGCGAACAGATAAGCAAGGGTTTTATTTGTTTTGACGGCGGTATAAGAATAGGAATTTGCGGAGAAGGGGTTATGAACAATAAAGAAATCACTGCGATTAAAAACATTTCTTCGTTAACTATAAGAGTACCGCATCAGATTTTCGGACTTACGGAAAGACTTGGAACGGAATGGTTGAATTTCGAAAATACGCTTATAATTTCTCCGCCCGCAGCAGGAAAAACTACATTACTCAGAGAAATGTGCAGAGTGCTTTCGAATTGCAATTATAATATAGCTTTAATTGACGAAAGAGGGGAAATTTCAGGTAGCAGTAACGGGCAGACCTATCTCGATGTCGGTAAATGTACCGATGTTATTTGTTATACGGAAAAAAATGCAGTTTATGAAAATATAATTCGTTCAATGTCGCCGGATATTATAGTCACCGACGAAATATACGGAGAAAAAGAAATGGACAATCTATACGAAGCAAATCGTTGCGGAATAAAAATTTGCGCTACAATTCACGCAGGCGGAATGGAAGACTTGGAAAGAAAGACTTATTATTCTAAAATTATTAACTGCTTTAAAAAATTTATAGTTTTATCGAAAATACCTTGTGTAGGCACTATAAGCAAGATATATAAAAGCGAGGGCGTATGTTGACGCTTATTATAGGAAGCGTAATATTTATTTTTGCTCTTTATTCAGGATTTAAAATAAAAAATTTTTATCTTGAAAGGAAAAAATATTACGGCGATTTAAGCGACTTTATAGTTTATTATGAAAACGAAATAAAAAGCTATAAACTCAGATTATCTGATATTATCGAAGATTTTACGACTTTTCGTGAAGGAGTGTTTTCTTCCGATTTAAAGAATTTTCTTCAGAAAACAAAATCGGGCGACGGCGCAGATTTCTGCTTTTCAAAAAAATTACTTTGCGTTTCCGATAAAGAAACTGTATCTAATTTTTTTAAAAATATAGGAAAATGCAATTTAGAAGGAGAACTTAACAATATAAGAAATTTTCGGAACAGATTTTCCGAGAGAACGATTACGGTGCAAAACAAAAGTGAAAAAGATGCAGCACTGTATATGAAATTAAGTATTTTAACAGGTCTTGCTGTTATGATAATTGTACTTTAAGGGGTGTTTATGAGTATCGATATTTTATTTAAGATAGCAGGAATAGGGATAATTGCAGCTGTTATCGTAAGTATTTTGAAAAAAAGCGATAAAGACGAACTTGCAACTTTAACTTCGCTTGCAGCGTTAATTATTGTCTTGTTTTTAGTAATAGATATGATTGGCGGGCTGTTTGACAGTCTGCGTTCAATTTTCAACTTATACAGTTATGGAAATCTTTAAGGTAATAGGTGTCGGAATTATCGGTGCAATAATTGCCGGACTTTTAAAAAAAGAAAACAGTGAACTTTCGATACTGGTAGTAATGTCTACGGGTATTATAATTTTAATTGTAATATTAAATTCTCTTACCGAAGTAATCGATGCTTTTTTTGAAATTGCCGATAAATCGGGATTAGGGACAGGCCTTTTTTCCGGAATGCTTAAAATTATAGGAATAGGCTATCTTACGGAATTTTCGGCAAATTTATGCGACGATTACGGTTATTTATCGATAGGAAAAAAGATACAGCTTGGCGGGAAAATAACTATATTTTTAATGGCTCTTCCTATTATCGGAAGTCTGGTCGAAATAATAGGCAATTTGCTAGTATGAAAAAGGTTTTTTTATGTTGTTGTATTATTTTAACTATAGTTTCGGCAGGAATTAATTTATTTATTCCTCGCAATTTTGCGTTTGCAGAAGACAGCACAATTTCCGATGAAGAGAAAATCGAAGAAGCGGAAAAAGAACTCGAAGAAAAAATCGAAGAAAATTTAAACGAACTTGATTTAAACGAACTTGAAATATATCTGAATGAAATCAACGAAAGATATTCCGGTTTGTTCGATTTTAACATAAAAAGTATGTTAGCGGAAATAATCGAAGGCAACTTTGAAAACGGACCGAAAGAAATTTTCGAGTATATGCTAAATTTAATGTTCGGAAATATTTTGAATATGCTGCCCATATTTTTGAGCGTAATAGTTATATCCTTACTTTGCGGTATGTTATCTAATTTATCATCGGGATTTATAAGGCAACAAACTTCAAATATAATAAATTTTATTTGCTATGCTGCGGTAATAGTTCTGATAATGGGAGTAGTTGTGGATTTAATAAAAAATACCGCTAACCTTATCAATGATTTGACAGGATTTATGAATGCGGTGTTTCCGGTTTTGTTAACTCTTATGGCGGCACTCGGTGGAGTTGTATCGGTATCGGTTTATCAGCCGTTAATGCTTATTTTGTCAACTACGATAACCGGGATTATTTCTTCACTGGTTTTACCGCTTTTTATAGGTACGATAATATTTACGATTATCGGAAATCTATCTGATAGTGTTCGGCTTGGAAAACTTACCAAGGTTTTTAAAAGTACGGGCGAGTGGGTACTTGGCATAATATTCAGTGTTTTTCTGACTTTTTTGAGTATTCAGGGGATTACGGGAACGACTGCTGACGGAATTACTTTAAAATCGGCAAAATTTGCTATTTCGAGTTATGTTCCGATATTAGGAGGTTATCTTTCAGACGGTTTTGACCTAATGCTCGCAAGTATGGTATTAATTAAAAATTCTTTGGGATTAACAGTTGTAATAATATTGCTCGGAATTATAATATTGCCTTTAATGCAAGTTATTATGTTTTCCTTGTGTCTGAAAATTACTTCGGCAATTATTGAACCTGTTTCAGGAAAAAGGATATCTAATTTTCTTTACGATTTATCAAAAAATTTTACGATAGTTATTGCGGCGGTTTTAGGAATAGCTTTTTTGTTTTTTATTATGGTTATGCTTATTATTTATACTTGTAATTTCGGGGTGATATAATGAACGAATGGATTATGAGTATCGTAGGTATTACGGCGCTAGGAGTCTTAATGGATATCTTATTACCTGAGGGCGAAACAAGTAAATATATTAAAGGTATTTTCGCTTTGTTCACGGTTTTTGTAATCATATATCCGCTTCCGAAAATAATAAACGGAAACTTCGATTATAATTCTTTATTCAATATTTTTTCCGAATTGGAATGGAAAATTAAATTAATAATATTCGGTAAATTTAATTTTGTTTTATTATAAATAGTTCTAAATTTTATTTTAAAACATAATACTATATTAATTTATAAGGAGGAAATTATGGATATAAAATCTTCTGAAATAAAGGACGAAAAAAAACAGGAAAGCGATATCGAAAATAACAAAAATAAATTCAGAAGCAGTTTGTTAAACGGATTTAAAAAAATAAAAAAACCTGAGTTAATTTTAGCCGTAATAGTTATAGCGGTAGTTATTGTAGCATATATCTTGTATTCGTCAGGGAGTTTTACAGGGACTTCCGCTCAAAAAACTTCTTCTACGGATACGGAAAGCAGATTAGAGGAAATTTTGTCGAAAATAAACGGAGTAGGAAAGGTAAAAGTCATGATTTATTATGAAAATTCCCTTAATAATTCCGAAGACAGCAGCATAAGTTTTAATAGTAGTTATTTTTCAAGCTCGAATAACTACGAGATAAAAGGAGTTCTTGTCGTAGCCGAAGGCGCAGACAATATGGAAGTCAAAGTGCAAATTTTAAGAGCCGTTGAAACGTTATTGTCAATAAATGCAGATTGCATTGAAATATTTACAATGAATAATTGATTGGAGGTCATTTATGAAAATCAAAGCAGGAACAAAAAAAATTATCATTTTAAGCAGTATGGTTATATTGCTTGTAGTTGTAGCGACATTGAATATCGTACTTACTTTGAATTCGTCTGTTCCGACTACCGATAACGGGGAAAGTGTAGCAACTTTTTTCAGCGCTTACAGAGACGACAGAACTACAACCCGTGACCAGGAATTTTTAAGACTCGACGCAATAATTCAGGGCGAAACAACTACCGATGCAGCTAAACTTGCAGCCGAAGAGCAAAAGTTACTACTTGTAAACAATATCGAAAAAGAACTTATTGTTGAAGGGCTTATCAAAGCCAGAGGATTTGAAGACGCAGTCGTTACTATCGGTAGCGAAAAGGTAAATGTCGTAGTTAAAAGCGAAGAAGAACTTACAAGAGCCGATTCAACAAAAGTATTTAATATCGTACTCGACGAATTAAATTGTAATCCGGAAGATATAATAATAATACCTTATAAATAATTCTTGTCAAAAAACATAAATCGTGTTATAATAAAACCGCAATTCGGAGATTATTATGGCATTGGATAATAACGAAAAATACATTGAAATATTAACATCTATTATAAGCGTCGTAGTAGGACAGATAAAAGGAGTGGCTTCCATTAATTTGGAACCCGGAACTGTTTTTACGAAAATTAAAAAGAATAACTCGCATAAAAGTATTAATGTTACAATATCAAACAATTATGTAGTTATCGATATTTTTGTAAACGTTCTTTTCGGGTTCAATGTTCCGAAACTTTCTTCCGAAATTCAACAGAAGCTTAAAGAAGAAATTGAAAATACGACTAAATTTAAAGTTAAAAAAACAAATGTCAATGTGGTTGGCGTAGTATTTTAAAATTTACCCCTTGCTTTCAGGCAAGGGGTCTGTTATTTTACATAAGGAAAAATCAGATAATATGAGCAGAAAAATCGCACGGGAAGACGCATATATTCTTACCTTTGAATACCTTTTCAATAAAAATTACAATCCTTTAACTCTGGATTTGTTTTTTACAGATAGCAGACTTACCGATGACGATAAGAAATATATTAATACTACTTACGAAGGTATAATTGAGCATTTTAAAGAAATAAATAAGTGTATTGCCGACAATACGGAAAACTTTAATATTGACAGAATTTACAAAGCCGACCTTGCCGCTTTAATTTTAGCCGTATATGAGTTAATGTTCAGACAAGGCGATATTCCTACCGCTGTAACAATCAGTGAAAGTATTGAGCTTTCAAAAAAATATTCAACCGAAAAAAGCGGTAGTTTTGTTAACGGCGTTTTATCTAAAATAAATAAAAAACTTCACGGAGAAAAAAATGAAAATAATTGACGGAAAATCAGTTTCTGAAAAAATAAGAAACGAAATTAAAGAACAAACGCAAAATTATATTAGTAAACACGGTAGAAAACCGGGTCTTGCTGTTATTATTGCAGGAGACAATCCGGCTTCTAAAACTTATGTCGCAAACAAAATAAAGGCATGTAAAGAAGTGGGCTTTAACTCGTATTGCGTAGAGTTTCCTAAGAATGTAAGTGAAGAAACATTAGCTAAAAAAATTATCGAACTTAATAATAACGAAGATGTTGACGGAATTCTTGTTCAGCTTCCTCTGCCTTCTCATTTAAACGAAAAATATATATTGAGTCTTATTGCCGACAATAAAGATGTGGACGGTTTCAGCGCATATAATATGGGGCTTCTTGCATTAGGACGTCCAAAAGTTGCAGCTTGCACTCCGCTCGGGGTAATAGAACTTTTAAAGAGTACAGGCGAAAGTATAGAAGGTAAAAATGCTGTAATTATAGGAAGAAGTAATATCGTCGGAAAACCAATGGCAATGCTTCTTCTTATGGAAAACGCTACCGTTACTATTTGCCATAGTAAAACTAAAAATCTTTCCGAAATAACCAAAACGGCAGATATTTTAATTGCGGCAATAGGTAAACCGTGTTTTGTTAAAAAGGATATGGTAAAAGAGGGAGCAATAGTTATCGATGTCGGAATCAATAGGACGGAAAAAGGACTACAAGGTGATGTCGATTTTAATGAAGTATCAAAAATAGCTTCCTACATAACGCCGGTTCCCGGCGGCGTGGGTCCTATGACAATAACAATGCTCTTAAAAAATACTTTGACGGCAGCAGGATTATGAGTGAAAATTATTTAACCGTCAGTGAGGTTGGTTCTTACTTGAAAAGTATGATAAATGCAGAAGATATGCTGCATAATATCAGAATTTTCGGAGAAATTTCCGCATTTAAAATTTCAGGAGCGCATGCATATTTTGTAATTAAAGACAGTGAGGCGCAAATAGCTTGCACTTGTTTTAATGTTTCCAGAACATATATTCCAAAAGACGGAGAAAGTTTAATTCTATCCGGTAGTTTCGATTTCTATGTCAAAGGCGGCAGACTGAGTTTCAATGTTTCGAAAATCGAGCCTGTCGGCAAAGGATTATTATATTTAAAATTACTTGAACTTAAAGAAAAACTTTTAAAGGAAGGGTTATTTGACGAAAAATCAAAGGTATCTGTACCTTTGTATCCGAAAAAAGTATGTGTAATTACCAGTAAAACAGGAGCGGTTATAAGAGATATTATTACCACCGTAAGAAAAAACAACGGTTATACCGATATTAATCTTATAGATGTAAGAGTTCAGGGGGAAGGTGCAGTAACTGAAATTATTAACGCTTTAAAACTTGCCGATACCTTGAACTTCGATGTGATAATAGTTGCTCGAGGCGGTGGGTCGTTTGAAGACCTTGCTCCATTTAATGACGAGAAACTTGCTCGATGTATTTTTAGTATTAAAACGCCTATTATTTCCGCAGTAGGCCATGAAACAGATTTTACTATTTGCGACTGGGTAAGCGATTTAAGGGTACCTACGCCTACGGCGGCAGGAGAAAGAATAGGTTTCGACGTTGAAGGATTAGAAAATTATATAATAGCCTCGTTAAAAAACTTATCTCATAAAATCGATAAAAAATATATTGACGCTTTTTCCAAATTAAGATTGTATACTAAATCCGTAACGGGAAAAATGGAAATTTTAATGGAAAACAAACTTTCAAAAATAAAGTCTGTTTCAATGTCGTTGTCTGATGCGATATCAAAATCTATACTTATTAAACAGCATACATTTGAAAAAGCAATGACTGCGCTTGAAAAATCCAATCCTATGACAATTTTAAAAAACGGTTATTTTAAAATAGAAAAAGACGGGATTTCGGTTAACATTAAAAATTTGAAACAAGGCGATAATATTAATGTTGAAGGTTTCGGAGGAAGTTTCGAGGCGACTGTAACAAAAATAAGGAGGTCTGAGGGGAAATGAATTTAGAAGAACTTTTACAAAAACTCGATGATATCGTAAAAACTCTTGAAAGTCAGAATCTTTCGCTTGACGAATGTGTTAAAGAATTCGACAAAGGAGTAAATCTTTCAAAAAAATGTATATCCATTCTTGAAGAAAACAAAGGCAAAATAACCGAATTAAAAAAAGAAATGGACAAAATTTGCGAATACGAATTAAATCTGGAAAATGATAAACTTAAATAAATATAAAGAAATTTTCAATGATTCTGTCAATGAATATTTTTCGAGTATCGCAGGTAAAATTCCCGAACCGTTATTTTCTGCCATGAAATATTCATTACTAAGCAGCGGTAAGCGTTTGCGTCCTTCTCTGGTTTTTGTAGGCGCAGAGTTTATGAACGGAGATATAGAAAAAGTAATACCTGTTGCTCTTGCAATGGAATTTATCCATTGTTATTCTTTGGTTCACGACGATTTGCCCGATATGGATAACGATAGTTTAAGAAGGGGATTGCCGACTACTCATATAAAATACGGAGCCGGAATGGCGATACTGACGGGAGACGCTCTTTTAAATTCTGCATATGAAATACTTTTCAGTGCATGCGAAAAAGATTCAACTTTATTAAAATCTGCTAAATTAATTTCAAATCTTGCAGGTCCGCAAGGTATGATTGCGGGGCAGTGCGACGATATTTCCGAAAAAATAAAAAGTAAAGAAGATATTTTATTACTTTATAAAAATAAAACTTCGGCTTTACTGAATGCTTCTTTGCTCTCAGGAGCGCTGCCTTTTAATCCCGATGAAAAGGAAATTAAAGCACTTAATGTTTTTTCCGATAACATAGGTATGGCATTCCAAATTAAAGACGATTTATTGGAAATTGAAGAGGATACGGAAGTTATAGGAAAAAGCTCCAAGTCAGACGAAAACAATAATAAAAATACATTAATCAAACTTATTGGTTTAAACAACAGTAAAAAATTAATGACAGAATTTTACGATAAATCATTAAATGCAATTCAAAATTTCGGAAGCAGAGCCGAAGCATTGATTGATTTTGCAAATATTATGATAAACCGCATAAAATAAAATACTTAAAATAAAATGAATTTTCTTTTTTTCATAATATAGGTTTTTAGTTAATATTTTATATTAAAGCCTAATAACCGAGAGGTAAAAATTGTTAAAAAAGAAATTCAATAAAAAATTATTCAGAAAAAAAAATACTTCATTAAATGAAGAAACGCCAATAAGGGAAATTAACGGTTCTCACCGTGATAATGATAATATCGAAAGGCATGAGGACAAAAAGGATAAGTGGTATATTAAAGTTACGATAATGACCTTTATCCTTGCTGCGCTGTTTAGTACGATATCGGAATTTACGGTAACTAAAAGCGGAATAATTATAGCAATATTGCTTTTATTGTTCTTAATTATATTGAGTATTCTTTTTGACGGGATAGCCGTTGCGGCAACTTCCTGCGATATATCTCTTATTATGGCTCTTGCGGCAAGGAAGGTTCCTTATACAAAACAAGCGATATTACTTGTTAAAAATGCAGGAAAGGTTGCTAATGTTTGCGCCGATGTAATAGGAGATATTTGCGGTATTATAAGCGGCGCATGCGGCTCAACTATAATTTCACAATTACTTGAAAATTCCAATGAGCCAAGGCAAATGTTTTATGCTATAATAATGAGTAGTGTAATAGCGGCTCTTACAGTCGGCGGTAAAGGTTTCGTTAAAAAAACCGCTATAAAAAACTCAAAAGAGTTTGTTATGGTAACTGCAAGAATATTATCTATTATTTATAAGGCGAAGAAAAAATGAGTTTGATAGAAAAATTAAAACTTCCTGATGATATAAAAAAACTGTCGGATACGGAACTTGCCATATTAGCAAAAGATATAAGGCAATTGATTTTAGATACCGTAATTTCAAACGGAGGTCATTTGGCTTCTAATCTCGGAGTCGTAGAACTAACTTTAGCATTATATAAAGTTTTCGATTTTCCAAAAGATAAACTTATTTTTGATGTCGGACACCAGTGTTATACTCATAAAATCCTTTCAGGAAGACTCGATAAATTTTCAAGTTTAAGGAAAAAAGACGGTTTAAGCGGATTTCCGAAACGTGAAGAAAGTCCTTACGATTCTTTTAATACCGGCCATAGCAGTTCGGCTCTTTCTGTGGCTTGCGGGTTTATCAGAGCGAAAAAATTATCATCGGAAAATTTTGAGATTGTTTCCGTCATAGGAGACGGGTCTCTTACCGGCGGATTAATATTCGAAGCATTGAACGATAGCGGAAATATAGGGGAAAAACAAATTATAATTTTAAACGACAACTCAATGTCCATATCCAAAAATGTAGGTGCGATGTCGAATTATCTGTTAAGATTGCATAACAGTAATTTTTATAATTCTTTAAAAGGAAGCGTATCTAAAACTTTCAGCGGAATGAAATTCGGAAAAATTGATGCTGTAAAAGTTTTGGAAAATATTAAAAAAAGAGTTAAATATGCCGTGCAGGGCGGTCTTCCTTTTGACCAATTTAATTTAAAGTATTTCGGCCCGATAGACGGTCATAATTTTCAAGAACTGATAAAGGTTCTTGAAATGGCAAAAAAAGAAAAAAATTCTGTAATTATTCATGTAGTAACAAAAAAAGGAAGAGGGTATTTACCTGCCGAAATAAATCCTGACAAATACCACGGAATATCTGCATCTAAATGTAATTACAAAAAAGACTGTAAAGAAGAAAATTTAAACGAAACCTTTTCGGAAGTGTTTGGGAAAACTTTAACTGAAATGGCTGAAAAAAATGATAAAATCGTTGCCGTTACTGCCGCTATGTCGGAAGGTACAGGTCTTACGTCTTTTCAAAATAAATTTCCCGAAAGATTTTTTGATGTCGGAATTGCGGAAGCTCATGCCGTAACAATGTCTGCCGCAATGTCGTTATACGGGTATAAACCTTATTTTGCAGTCTATTCATCATTTCTTCAAAGAGGTTTTGACGAAGTATTGCTCGATGTATGTATGCAAAATCTGCCGGTTACATTTTGCATAGACCGTTCGGGAATAGTAGGAGAAGACGGTGAAACTCATCAAGGAATTTTTGACTTGTCATATCTTATGATGATGCCGAATCTAACCGTTTGTGCACCGAAAGATACTCGGGAGCTTAAAGAAATTTTAAAATTTTCTGAAAATTTCAATGCACCTCTTGCTATAAGATATCCTAAAGGTTGTTCGATTAATTATGAAAATTCGAGTAAAATAGAATACTCAAAGTGGGAAAAATTAACTTCTAACAGCAATATTTATCTTTTGGCGGTCGGAGCTAAAATGAATGAAATTGCTTTAAATGCGTCAAAAATATTAAAAGAAAAAAAGATTTTAACTACCGTTGTGAATTGTCGTTTTGTTAAGCCCTTTGATTTAGAACTTTTAAAATCGCTTAAAGGTAAATATGTTTTTACTTTTGAAGATAATGTTATTAACGGTGGGTTCGGTGCAAATATCTCTTTGTATATCAATTCTCATAATATTAATTGCAAGGTTCATAATTTTGCTTTTCCGGACAAATTTATTTCACATGCTTCTGTTTCACAAATATACGAAGCCAATAATTTGACTTCGGAAAATATTGCTTCGGAAATAGAAAAATTTGTAAATAACAAGTAGGATAAATTTAGTTTGTTTTAACGACTTTTAGTAAATATTGAGTAAAATATATCCGTTTATTTTATTTTTATTAATTTAATTGTATAATTTTATAAAATAATGTATAATTCTTCCTATGGAGATAAATATGACGGTAGGAATATATGTTAATTTTGCAAAGGATATAAATGCTTCCAATACAAAAAAATTTATCGATTTGCTTAGAAAAAACAATATCGAGTATTTTGTTTGCGATGAAGCTTCCGACTATATAAATGAAAATCTTCTACCGTTAAAAAAACTCGTCGATAAAAGTGATATTCTCATTGTTTTCGGCGGAGACGGAACTATGCTTAAAGTGGTTAACATAGCCAGCGAAAAGGAAAAAAGCGTTTTAGGGGTAAATATGGGCAAAGTCGGTTTTTTGACCGATGCAACTATATCCGATTTTGATGAAATAATCAAAATAATTAAAAACGGTTTTAAAACTTCCAACAGAGTACTTCTCGAAGCATCGGTTTCGAACGAAGTGTTTAGAGCGGTAAACGAAATAATTATTTCCCGAAGCGATTTTAATGTTGTCGAATTAGAAGTTTATATAGACGGTTATCTTTCCGACAAAATTGTGGCTGACGGAGTAATAATCGCAACACCCACAGGTTCTACGGCATATTCGCTTTCGGCTGGCGGCCCGGTTCTCAGCCCGGAAAACAATGCCTTTCTTATAACTCCGGTTTGCGCCCATAATCTCAAATCAAGACCTATGGTTATTGCCGACAATCACGAAATTACAGTAAAACTTGTCGGTAAAAATAAAAACGCTGCTTTGGTTGTTGACGGAATAAAAGTAAAAGATTTAATTAATGAAAATACCGTAATGGTAAAAAAATCATCGATTAAGGCAAAATTTATAATATTCGGAAAGGAAAATTTTTATCAGAAATTATTAAAAAAATTATAAGCGGATTAACATGGGAAGATTACAGAGACAAAATAAAATATTGGAAATAATAAAAAAATTTCCTATTTCAACTCAACAGGAACTTGTGAATAAGCTTAAAGAAGAAGGATATAATCTTACTCAAGCAACAGTTTCCCGTGATATAAACGAAATGGGATTAATTAAAAAATCTTTCGGAAAAGATAAGATAAAATATGTTTTAATGGAAACACGTACTGAAAAAAGTTTTTCGGAAAAACATGCGGAACTTTTTATGGAATGTGTTATTTCAATTATTTCATCGTTAAATCTGATTGTCGTCAAAACAATGGCGGGCAGCGCTAATTCCGTTGCGGCGTTTTTAGACGAATTGAATCTTGACGGCTTACTCGGAAGCGTTGCGGGCGACGATACGATTATTGCAGTTGCTCAATCGGTTGAAGATGCATCTAAAATTACAGCCGAATTAAACAAAATCAAAAATTCAAAACGAAAATGATAACCCTTTTACATATTAAAAACATAGCTCTTATCGAAGAATGTGAAATAAATTTAAAAGACGGGCTAAATATATTGAGCGGTGAAACAGGAGCCGGGAAATCGATTATTATCGATGCTCTTGGTTTTTTATTAGGCGCAAAAGCTGACAAGAATTTAATAAGACACGGAGAAAATGAAGCATTTGTCGAAGGAGTATTTGAAAATTTGAATTCAAATACTGTAAATATTTTATCCGAACTCGGAATAAACCCCGATGAGGATAAAATTATTATTGAAAGAAAATTAACTTCAGACGGTCGTTGCGACGCAAGAATCAACAATAAAATCGTGACTTTAACCGCATTAAAATCTTTAACTTCTGTTTTATGCGACATTTGCGGACAACATGAACATCAATTCTTGCTTAAAGTTTCCAATCATTTAGGTATATTGGATAGATTCGGCGGAACAAATATAGTTAATTTAAAAGATAAAATTTCGGAAGAACTTAAAACTTACAGACACTATAAAAATTTAATTAAAACTTTGGGAAGCGAAGAAGAACTCGAAAGAACCGAAGATTTAATTAATTATCAGATTAAAGATATCGAAAATGCAAATTTAAATAATGAAGATGAAGAAAATCAAATAAGAAACAAACTTCATATTTTAAACAATTCGGAAAAAATTTCTTCTGCAATAAAAAATTTCATAAATTATGCCGATTCTAATGAAAGCGGCTTTATAGAAAATTTATCGTTATCCTTGAAAGAACTTGCTTCTTTGGAGAAATACGACGATATATACGGATTATTTAAAGAACGAATCGATAATGTTCTTATTGAATTAAAAGATATAGTTAACGAAGTTAAATCGAAAGCCGAAGAATTAACTTATGATGAAAATCAATTAATAAAATTACAAAAGAGAATGGATGAAATAAATTTATTAAAAAAGAAATACGGTTCGTCCATAAAAGAAATTCTGTCATTTTACGAAAGGAAATCCAAAGAGTTATTTGAATTAAAATCAAATAAAGAAAATTTTGAAAAATATAAAAACGAATACAATAATGCGTCGAAGCGACTTTACGATTTATGTATTCAAATAAATAAAGAAAGAAAAGAAGTCGCAACAGAATTTGAAAAAAGGATAATAAAAGAATTTGAAGAACTTGGAATAAAAAACGCAAATTTCAAAGTCGAATTTAAAGCTATTCCGAAATATTCTGAAAATCTGTCTTACAACAACGACGGATTAGATGAAATTGAGTTTTTGATTTCGCCTAATGCCGGGCAGCCTTTGAAAAGTCTCGCAAAAATCGCATCAGGCGGAGAAATGTCAAGAATAATGCTTGCTATTAAAAATATTTCTTCCGATATTGAAGATATAGCCACAATTGTTTTCGATGAAATAGACAGCGGTATCAGTGGAAACATTGCCGAAATAGTTGCTAAAAAACTTTACCGAATTTCAAAAGGACGCCAAATAATCGCTATTACTCATTTGTCTCAGCTTGCTGCTATGGCCGACTATAATTATCTTATTTCAAAAGAAACCGTATCTAACAGTACGGTAACAAAAATTAAAAATATCTCCGGCGAAAATTTAATATTTGAAATAGCAAGATTATCGGGCGGTTTAAACGATAACGAATTTTCAATACCGCATGCCAGACAAATGAAAGAGAATTGCGACAATTTCAAAAAATTAAAAGTCAATTAATTTAAATTTTAAACTATTTAATATTACTCACTATAAAAAATGGAAATTGTTGAAATTTAAGGAATATTTTTTCTTTTAATCTAAACACTAATATCGTTACGGGGTGTTTATGAAGAGAAAAATTTTAACAAGATTTTTATTGTTATCCATAATTTTAATTGCTGTATTTGTTCAATTTTCCATAACAGGTTTAAATTTATTTTCATATAAAGACGGACTAAAAATTACAACAGGCGAAATAGAATCATTAAAGCCGAAATATCCGCTAACTATGTCAGTGGAAAGAAATATCTATTCAGATGAAATTTCATTAAATTACAAATTTTTAAATTTATTCACTATAAAATCCATTAAAGCCGATTTGGTTGAAAATAATTATGTATATCTTGGCGGAAAACCTCTTGGTATAACTCTCGGCAATAACGGTGTAATTATATCGGGTATTGTCGATGTTATTACTGATTACGGATTGGAATCTCCTTGTAAAGGATGCGGAATAAATGCGGGAGATGTTTTATTAAAAATAGACGATTTCGATATTTTTACCGCAGAGGATATTTCAAAAATATTAAGTAATTGTAAAGATACTGTAAAACTTACATTAAAACAGAAAAGCGGAATATCCGAAGTCGTTATAAAACCGGTACAAGATGCTTTAACTAAGAGTAAGAAACTCGGCATTAGTATTCAGAACTGCGTTTCGGGTGTGGGTACTTTAACTTTCATAAATCCCGATGACGGAAGGTACGGTGCTCTGGGGCATCAAATTTCGGACGGAAGCAGTACGATACTGTCAAATGCAACCGGAAATATTTATAACTGTAATGTAATAGGTAGTGTTAAAAGCGAAAGAGGAAAACCCGGCGAATTGAAAGGAGTATTTAACAAATTCGATTCACCGATAGGAAGCATAGATAAAAATTCAGAATACGGAATATTCGGTTTTTACAACGCCGACTATTCCGATATGGAAAAAATTGATTTAGGAAACAGATTCGGAGTAAAAAACGGAAAAGCGCAAATATATACCACTATTTACGGTGAAACTCCTCAATTATACGATATTGACATAGTAAAAGCGAACAAGCAGGATTTGCCCGATGAAAAAGGAATGGTAATAAATGTAACAGATAAACGTTTACTTGAAAAAACAGGCGGAATCGTGCAAGGAATGAGCGGAAGTCCTATAATTCAGGACGGAAAACTTATCGGTGCTGTAAGTCATGTATTTATAAGCGACCCATCGAAAGGTTATGGAATGTATATTGATTGGATGGTCGGCAATTAATTAAAAATATTACAAAATATTTTAAAATACTCTTTTTGAAAAATGATATATTAATAAAGGGTATTTAATATGTTGGAAGAAATTATAAAAAATTA
Organism: uncultured Eubacteriales bacterium; assembly: GCA_949296455.1. Taxonomy (GTDB): domain Bacteria; phylum Bacillota; class Clostridia; order Christensenellales; family CALVMC01; genus CALVMC01. The sequence goes on along the minus strand of CASFOZ010000003.1, from coordinate 20,556 downwards.
TTTAATAGCATTAGGTTTTAATAATAAAAAAAGAGGTTTTTGTTATCTGCAAGAATTAATTAAAATGGGTTGTGACGGCAATATTGAGCCGCTTAACAATAACGGTTATATAAAATTAGCGGAAAAATACGGAACAAGGCCGAATACGGTAGAAAAAGATATTCAGTATTTAATTTCGGTAACTTTTCAGGAAGGCAATCCCGATATTTTATATGGAGAATTCGGTGAAAGTATAGACCCGGATAAGGGAAAGCCGACTAATAAACATTTTATTTTCAATACTATAGAAAAATTAAAATATTATGCTTAATTTGCTTTAAATTTTCTTTAATTATTATAAATTAGCTTGAAAAATAAAATACTTTAAATTAATTTTAACATTTACTAATTAATTTCATATATATAGAATATGAAATTAAGAAGTTTTTTGTCTAGGTTTTTGGATATTTCTAAAATATTTATAAAAAACAACATTTACGGTTGTTTAATATTCTTAATATTTTTTTTAAGCGGTATAATATTGGGATTAACCATATCTGGAGCCGGCATCTTTAATAATAATAAAAATAATTTAATTTTATTATACGATTATAGATATTTTTCAGTGTTTTTTGAATTTGCTTTAACATTTTTAATAGGCTACTTGCTTGTCTTAATAAGCAGTTTTAATAAAGTTACATTGTATTTATCAACACTGCTGGTATTATTTTATTCTTATAAGCTTGGATTAACTATGATAATTTATCCTCAAATTTTAGGTATAATGGGTTTTGTGACGATAATTTTCATATTGATACCGATGTATGTTTTTTCGATAATAATATTATATTTGTCAATTTTAAATTCAATAAACTCATGTCAATGTGCAAGTTTGCGCAATTTTACATTAAGTAAAGCCTGTTTTAAGAATAATTTATTAAAATTATTAAAATTTTATCTAATTAACCTTATAATAATCTTGCTTTATACGATAGTATTTGCATGGATGATTGTAGTTTTATTTTATTCAGTTTAAAAGTTGAAAACTTAAAGTATAATAAATAAAAAAATACAGAAACTATTTACGAAAGAGGAGGCATTATGAAAAAAATTTTTGTATTGTTATTTGTTTCTGTATTGTCTTTAACGGTAGTTTTGACTTGCGGATTTTCCGCAGTTTATAATTTTAAAGAAAAGGAAAACAATGTAGTAAATTTAGAATATGTCAATGATTCAAAAGAAACTTCTAAGGAATTAAATATTTCAGCTCCTTCCGCTTATGTTGTAGAATATCATACAGGCTCGGTAATCTATGAAAAGAATCCCGAAGATAAAAAGCAAATTGCAAGTATGGTTAAGATTATGACGGCGCTTTTAACTTTTGAAGCTATTGACAATGGATTATTATCATTCGATAAAGAAATAGTTGTAAGTGACAACGCTGCCGGCATGGGTGGTTCTCAATTGTTTTTAGACGCAGGCAGTAAATATAAAGTAACAGATTTATTAAAAGGCGTAATAGTGGTTTCGGCTAATGATGCAAATGTGGCTTTAGCCGAAGAAATAGCAGGTTCCGAAGAAGAATTTGTTTCAAAAATGAACGAAAAGGCAATTTCGCTCGGAATGAACAACACAATGTTTGTAAATGCAACCGGTTTGCCTGCGGACGGTCAATATAGTTGCGCAAAAGACGTTTCTTTAATGACAAGAGAGCTTTTAAAACATAAAGAATATTATAATTATTCTAAAATCTGGCTCGAGGATTTTACTCATCCAAGCGGGAGAGTTACAGAACTTGCCAATACAAACAAGTTAATAAGATTTTATAAAGGATGTGACAGCGGCAAAACCGGATTTACAAACGACGCAATGTTCTGTCTTTCCGCATCGGCAAGCAGAGACAATATGAGAATAGTGTCTACAGTTATAGGCGCACCTACGAGTAAAGACAGATTTTCCGATGTAAGTACTTTATTTAATTATGCTTTCGGAAAATATGAAAACAAATTGCTTTTAAAAAGCGACGATTTAATTGAAAACAATATAATTGTAAACAAGGGCAAAGCTGAAAGCATATTAATTGGTCCTAAAAACGATGTTTATGTTTTTGGAGAAAAGGGAGAATTTAAAAATCTGAAAATCGATTTTGAATTACCTCAGACTCTGACCGCTCCAATTTCCGAAGGTCAAATAATAGGCAAAGCGATAATATATAATAACGATACGGAAATTTGCAGTATAGAATTAAGCGCTAAATCAACGATAGAAAAGGAAAATTTTGCGGATATTTTAAAAAGAATTTTGAGTTTTTGGAATATAAAGAACAAATAGTATTATAATTTTTGCTTTAATTTAAAATACTCAAATAGGGATTTCGATTAAAATTTCGATATCCCTTTTTCGTATTATTTATATTTGACTTAAATATTTAATTTTGATAAACTTTATTCAAAACTAAACAAACGGTGAAAGTATGAATTTCAGAGAAACTTTAAAAATTAACGAAAAAAAACATTTGGAAATTTGCAATCACGATTGCGTTGAACTTGCAAAAAAATTCGGAACTCCTTTATATGTGCTCGATGAGGTGAATATCAGAAAAATTTCTTCTGCTTTTAAAAATACTATGGAGAAAGAATACGGTAAAGGAGGGGTAGCATATGCTTCAAAAGCTTTCTGTGCCGAGGCGATATATAAAATTATTTCTTCTGAAGGACTATTTACCGATGTGGTTTCCGGAGGAGAAATTTACACTGCTATAAAAGCAGGTTTCGATACGTCGAAAATGTACTTTCACGGAAACAATAAAACGGAAAACGAATTGCTCTATGCGGTTAAAAATAATATAGGCACTATAGTTGTTGATAGTTTACACGAAATGACTCTTATAGAAAATATTTGTTTGAAATTAAATAAAAAACAAAATGTTTTGCTCAGAATAAATCCGGGAGTCGAAGCCCACACTCACCACTATGTACAAACGGCAAAAATCGATTCAAAATTCGGTATGCTGATTTCTAACGGAGATGCATTAACCGGGATAAAAAAATTATTAAATTCAAAAAATATAATTTTTAACGGTCTTCATTGTCATATAGGGTCTCAGATATTCGATAAAAATGCTTTTACTGCCGCAATTGATGTGGTTACAGACTTCGTTAAAAAATGCAATATTGAAAACATTAAAATAAATGAATTAAATTTCGGAGGCGGTTTCGGTATATATTATACCGAAGAAGACCCTAAATTTACTTGCGAAGATTATTGCGGTTATGTTGCTCATATTGCCAGATGTCTATCCGAAGCGGTAGAAAGAAAAGGTATCGAAAAACCCTTTCTAATGATTGAGCCCGGAAGAGCAATAGTCGGAGAATCGGGTTTAACTCTTTATACAGCGGGAACTATTAAAGATATTAAAAATATTCGAAAATATGTATGTATTGACGGAGGCATGTTTGATAATCCACGATATGCTCTTTACAAGTCAAAATATGAAATTGTCAATGCCTCGAAGGCCGATAAGAATGCCGATGAGATTGTAACCATTGCAGGTAAATGCTGTGAAAGCGGAGACTTAATTGCAGAAAATATAAAATTACCTAAAAATACCGAAAGCGGAGATATAATCGCAGTTCTCTCTACAGGGGCTTATAATTATTCAATGGCAAGCAATTATAACAGAAATCTTATCCCCCCGACCGTTCTTGTAAATAAAAAATGTGCGGATTATATCGTAAAACCTCAATCTTATGAAGACCTTGTTCGAAACGACAATATACCTGACTGGATTAAATAAATTAAATATTGGTTGCGGTAAAAAGTAAATGCTGAATTATATTATTTATGTAGATGGAATTTTAGAAAAATTTTTAGTCGCAATAGCGCTCGTGCTTGCGATAATTATCGCAATAGGTTTTCATGAGGCTGCACACGGTTTTGTTGCTTATAAGTGCGGCGATATGACTGCAAAGTACGAAGGCAGACTGACTTTGAATCCATTAAAGCATTTTGATGTTTTCGGTATTTTAATGTTTGTTATTGTAGGTATAGGCTGGGCTAAACCCGTTCCGGTAAACCCTTCCAATTTTCAAAATTACAGAAAAGGTGTCTTTTTGGTAGCAATAGCCGGAGTAGTTACCAATCTTATTATAACTTTTATAAGTGCAGGACTTCTTACATTAGTATTATTTTCGGTAAGTATGGCAGGAGGGGTAGCCGAACAAAGTTTTGCGTATTATACAGTTTTCTTTTTTGAACAATTCTTTTTAATAAGCATTATCTTAAACATTTCGTTGATTGCCTTTAACTTGTTGCCAATATATCCTTTGGACGGTTTCAGAATCGTAGAAAGTTTTACAAGATATGATAATCCGTATTGCGTTTTTATGAGACGCTATGGAATTTATGTTTTACTTGGATTGCTTATAATAGGTTCATTTGTACCGTATCTCGATATAATTTCAATGTTTTTAAATCTTATAAGAAACAGTATTTTAAAATTAATAAGTTTAGTTTTCGGTCTTAGTTTTGTATAGAGGTTAAAATGGCAGATAATATATTTGAAAGACATAGTTATAATATTCCTATTAAATTAGAAAACTTCGAAGGGCCGTTAGACCTACTTTTGCATCTTATTAAAACTAACGGGGCAAAGATAGAAATTAAAGAAATATTCGTAACAGTTATAATTGAGCAGTATTTCGAATGTTTAAAAAGCCTTGATACTGTTTTGGATATGGATATGGTAAGCGATTTTATCGAAATGGCATCTACTTTACTGGAAATAAAATCCAAGTGGCTTTTACCGAAAGATGACGAGATAATAGAAGAAGAAGATTTAGAAGGCGATTTGGAAAGAAGATTAAAAGAATTCGCTCTTTACAAAGAAGCCTCCGAAAAATTAAAAGAAAAAGAAGAAATAAATAAATTTTACCGTGAATCGCAGTATTCTGAAAACGATTGCAGAGTAGTAGCAAAAGATTTCGATATGGAAAAACTTTTGGACGCTTTTGCTAATTTATTACATAAACTCGACCATCAAAGCAGACCTGAAGAACCTAAAAAAATTATAAAAGAACGGTTTACGGTAGCGCATCAAATAAAGTATATAGGTGATATGGTAAGGGAAGAGAAAAAAATATCTTTCTTTTCTCTGTTTAAAGACGACTACAGTAAACTCGAAATTATCAATACTTTTCTGGCTTTATTAGAACTGCTTAAAAGACAGGCAATTCAGTGCATTCAAAACAATTCTTTTGAAGACATAACAATAGAACTTAAAGATGAAGAAGCTCTCAATAACGAGGAAACGGAGGAAACCGAATTTGAATAATGTTACAAATATAGTTGAAGCGATAATTTTCGCTTCAGGCAAGAGTATAAGTAAAAAGGATATTTCTGACAGGATTGACGATATTACATACGAAGAAGTTCAGATGGCAATTTCCGAACTTAAAGAAAAATATTCGGGAAAGTCTGGAATTCGTCTTTTAACCTTTAATGATAAAGTTCAATTTTCAACAAACGCAGATTACGGCGAAGAAGTTTTAACCGTTCTTACTCCTTTAAGAGAAAAAGAACTTTCAGGAAAACTTCTTGAAACACTTGCAATTATAGCTTATAAACAACCAATAACACGTTCGGAAATTGAAGAGATAAGAGGAGTCGATTCCGATTATCCTATAACAATGCTTTCCAAACTCAATTTAATAACTTTAGTTGGAAGAAAAGACACAGTCGGGAGGCCGACGCTTTACGGAACAACCGAAGAATTTTTGAAAAGGTTTAATATAAACTCATTAGACGATTTACCGGACAAAGAAGAATTGTATGAAAAAATCAGAATACTTGACCTTTCATATAATAAAATGACCGATAGTTTATACAGAGAAGTAAATGTTCCCGTTGATGATGATTCTTTAAACGCTACTGAAAAAGAAGAAAATAAAGATTCAGAAAATGATGACAAGACACCCATAGAAAAAGAAATAGAAAACAAAGAATTACAAAATAAAATCGATGAATCGGAAGAAGAATTTATAGAAAGTTTCGGCGACGAAAAATTCGAAATAATAGAATAAAATTTTTAATAAGTTTAATTTATTTTACATAAAAAATAAACCAAGATAAAAAATATTATTATGGTTTATTTTTTTGCTTTTATTTTTGCATTATTTTATATTAATTTGGATTTACAGATAACATTTAATAATGAAGAAAATAAATTTGTTCTAAACTTAGTACTTTACAACAATTTATTGCTATTTAAAATTTTTATTTTTATAAATGAAGGTAATTTCTATTATAAAATTAATTCCGGAAATATAAAGTCTTTTTATTTTAAGAAAAATAAAAAAAATAAGTTAAATTCTAAGCATAAAAAAGACAAATTTTATCTACCTAAAATTTCGATAGAAAAGGTAAATCTCGATATTGTTTACGGAAAAAAAGATAACGCATTCGAAACCGCTGTAATTTGCGGATTTTTTAACGCAATAAATTCCTTTCTGGATACAGACCTTTTTCCGTTTCTAACAATAAAAAATTACAATAATAAAATCATACCGGATTTTAATAATGAACAATTAAAAGTTAATTTTTCGTTATCTATAAAAAAATCCACATTTTCAATATTAATTATTATAATGCGCATACTATTTTTGAATTTAATTAAAAGAGGTGCAAACAATGTCAAATACAATTGATAGTTTACTCGACACAATATTGACTAATTTGAAAACCTTATCGGATACCGATGTTATTATAGGCAAACCTATAATTTCTTCCGATAATGCCGTAATAGTACCGATTACAAAAGTTACGTTAGGTTTTTTAGCCGGCGGTGCCGAGTATTCTGAAAATAAGAATAAAAAAGAAGACTTTCCTTATGCAGGCGGTGGCGGTGCGGGTGTTAGCATAACGCCGTTAGGATTTTTAATATCATATGCGGGAAATCATAAAATTGTAAGAATGGAAAAAGGTATGGAGGAAAATAAATGGACGGATTTATTAAACGCTTCTTTAAATCTAATGAAAAAAGAAAAATAAACTTAATAATTTCACTAATTGCTATAATTTTATTAATTAGTATTTTATCGCTTGTTTTTTCTTATTGTTTATCTTACAGTTACACGTATGCAGCATCGGGAAGTTCGTCAATAGTTATCGACAGCAAAACAGGAAGAATTCTTTATGAAAACAATAAAGACGCAAGACTCCCTATGGCAAGTACGACTAAAATTATGACGGCGCTTATTGCAATAGAAAACGGAAATTTAGATAATTACGTTAAAATACCCAGAGAGGCCGTAGGAATAGAAGGCTCCTCAATTTATCTTAAAGAAGGAGAACTGCTTACTTTAAGGGAACTTCTTTACGGTTTGATGTTGCAATCGGGAAACGATGCATCGATTGCAATAGCAATTAATGTAGGGGGGTCGGTAGAAGAATTCGTAAATTTAATGAATCAAAAAGTTGAAGAACTAGGTCTGCAAAATACTCATTTCGAAAATCCAAACGGATTGCATAATGAAAATCATTATACTTCCTCTTTTGACCTTGCAATGATTACAAAATATGCTTATACTAAAGAAATTTTCAGAGAAATAGTAGGAACGAAAAATTTTAAAATACCATATGAAAAATACGACAATTCAGAAACAGAAAACAAATACAGATATCTAAAAAATAAAAATAAAATCTTAAATGAATTCGAAGGCGGAATAGGTGTCAAAACAGGTTATACAAAAGATGCCGGAAGGTGTCTTGTAAGCGCAGCAAAACGAGATGACAGCGAAGTCATATGTGTAGTACTGAATCATCCCGATATGTTTTCGGACAGTAAAAGATATATGGAAAACGCATTTAAAGAATTTCCGACAAGAAGACTGGTTTCTAAAGGAGATATTGCCGGACAAATTAAAATTGCCGGCTCGAATACGGAATATCACGCTATCACAGTTGAAAACGATATATTGTATCCTTTATCGGAAAGCGAGTTTAAAAATATCAAATATATTTACGAATACGATAAAACATTAAAGGCTCCTCTTAAATCGGGCGACAAGGTAGGAAAAATAAAAGTTTATATCGAAAATCAGTTGATTTCGGAAGAAAATTTAGTTACCATAAATGATGTAAACGAAAAAGAATTAATGAATCAATTTCAAAATATTTCATAATTGAATTCATAATTGAATTGAAATGAGGAACTAATGAGAATTAATAAATATCTTGCTCTTTGCGGAATAGCGTCAAGGCGAGGTTGTGAAAATTATGTAATAGAAGGTAAAGTCAAAATTAACGGTAAAAAGATTATATCGCTTTCTGAAGATGTTAATTTGGAAAACGATACCGTTACCGTCGACGATATTAAGGTCGAACCTCCTAAAAAAGCAGAATATATTATGCTCAATAAACCAAAAGGATGCTTGACTACGGCAAAAGACGATAGAGACAGAAAAACCGTTTACGATTATATTAATTCAATTAACGGCAAAAGACTTTTTCCTGTCGGAAGACTTGATTACGACAGCGAAGGTCTTTTGCTTTTTACAAACGACGGTGATTTGGCTTATAAGTTGACTCACCCTAAAAATGAAATTCCGAAAACCTATTTGGTTAAAGTGGAAGGAGAACCCACAGAAAGCGAACTTGCAAAACTTCGAAAAGGTATCGAAATAGATAAAGGGCTAATTACCCGTAAAGCTCTTATTAAAAAAATTGAATTCAAAGACGGCATTACAAAATTACAAATTACAATTTATGAAGGAAAAAACAGAGAAATACGAAAAATGTTCGAAGCAATCAATAAAGAGGTTGTTTTCTTAAAACGCATAGCTATAGGAGATTTAAGGCTGGGCGGTTTAGGAAGAGGACAAAGCAGACATCTTTCAAACGAAGAAATTTATTATCTGAAAAATTTATGAAAATTATTTTAGCTTCATCTTCTCCAAGAAGAAAAGAATTAATGAATTTATTAAATTTAGCTTTCGATATAATTCCGTCTGATACGGAAGAAAATTTAGATTGTAAAAACAAAGGCGTTTTAGTAAAAAAATTATCGATGATGAAAGCCGAAAATGTATTTAATAAAACAGACGGCGACAGGGTAGTTATAGGTTCGGATACAATTGTTTCATACAAAGGAAAAACTTTAATGAAACCAAAATCCGAAAATGAAAGTATAGAAACCTTAAACTTATTAAGCGGTAAAAAACACTATGTTTATACAGGTCTTTCGGTAATAATTCTTAAAAATGGTATGAAAAAAGTTATAAATACCTATTCAAAATGTAAAGTATTTTTCGATAAAATTTCTCATGACGAAATCATTGAATATGTAAAAACTTCCGAACCTGCCGATAAAGCAGGTTCATATTCGATTCAAGGTAGCGGCGCAAGGTTTGTAAAAAAAATCAAAGGCGACTATTACACCGTGGTAGGGCTTCCTTTGAATTTACTTTATAGGATATTAAAGTCGGAAGATATTATTTAGTATTATATTTTGTATGTATTATTATAAATCTTGAAATTTCCTTGTTAAATAAGATTGTTAAATTTATAACATTTTTATTAAAAACACTTGTATTTGCTTGCAGAAAACAAACGTTTAATATAAAATATTAATAGTTTAGTTTGGCTTTTATCCAGTTTAATTCGGAGGATTTATATGAGCGATATTTTAAAGGAAAACACCGATAAAATTTTAAAAACTTCAACCGAAATCAGAAAATTTATCAAAAATATTTTCGACAGTGACACTTTTGTCGAAACCGATGTTTTTTTAAACGGAGGTTCGTTTTTAGGAGAAGGAACGGCTTTTGGCGAAGGAGTAGTTACAGGTTATGCTTTAATCAACCAAATTCCGGTAAATTTTTTCGCTCAAAACAGCGAAGTTCTCAAAGGCGGTTTCGGAAGTAATCAAGCCAAAAAGATTATTAAAACTTTAAACAGAGCCAAACAAAGCGGGACACCGTTTTTAGGCATTATGGACTGCTCGGGATTCAGAATTGACGAAGATGTTAAAGCTATAGAAGCTTATTCTTTTCTTATTAAAGAATTATCCGTTGATACGGAAATTCCGACCATATGTATAATCAAAGGAAATAATATCGGATTAATGAAAGTTTTATCCGGAATTTTCGATTTTGTAATTATTTCTGATAAAGCTGTTTCCACTTTGAATTCTCCAATGAAATTAGCTAAGGGCAGCGATAAATATTCCGATTTGTTCGGATGTGCTTTCAATACCGAAACCGGTTTTGCAGATTTTACTTACAAGTCTATAAGCGATTTGAAAAATTTGCTAATAAATATTCTTTCTATTACCGAAACACCGCAAACCGATAACGATGACGACCCCAACAGAGTAGTTGCTGCATTAAATAAAAACCATAATCCAAATAAAACCGCAGAAGCCGTTTTCGATAACGGAAAATGTCTTATTTATAAAGACGGATTCGGAAAAGAAGCATACTGCGGATTTGGCAGCATCAACGGTTTCAATGCTTGTTTTATGGCAATAGATACAAAAGAAAACAAACTCACTATACAAACTCTATTTAAATTAAAAAAATTCATAGAAATAGCAGATAAATTTTCACTACCTTTAATTTCCTTTGTCGACAGCGATAATGTGGATTTTACGGTGGAAGACGAAAAAAACTTTGCGGCAGGTCTGTCGTCAAATCTATTGAAAACTATTGCTAAAAGCACAATGCCTAAAATTTCGGTTATTTGCAATAAAGCAATAGGATTTTCTTATTCTGCTTTTGTAAGTAAGAATATCGGTTTCGATTTCGTTTTGGCTTTTTCCGACAGCATAATTTCTCCTATTGCTTCCGAGACGGCTATAAATATGTATTTCGATGAGGATTTAAAAAATAAAGGAAATTCTGCCGATTTAAGAAACAAATTAATTTCCGATTATAATAAAACTTATGCCAATCCTTTTGAAAAAGCTAAAGAAGGTTTTATCGATAATATTATTGAACCTTCTTCCGTGCGTCCTTATATTGCCCAGGCTTTAATGATGCTTTTAGGAGTTTAATATGTTAGACAGATTCTTGAAAAGTTTAATAGTTTGCGGAATAGGTTTGTTAGTAGTCTTTGTAATTTTGACTATTATAATATTTATTATTAAATTAGTCGAATATGCTAACAGAATAGATTATTCCAAATTTACCAATAAAATAAAAAAATCGTTTAAAAACAAAAACAAAAGTGAAGATATAACTCCCGAAATAGTAGCAGTTATAACTTCTGCAATCTATACAATAATAGCAGAAGAAAACGGTATCGATGCAGTTGAAGAAAATATTCCTGCAGGCAAAGTTCCGTTTAAGGTAAGAAGCATTAAAAGAGTTAAATAATGGAGGAAAATATGCGTAAATTTAACATCACTGTTGACGGAAAAAATTACATTGTCGAAGTAGAAGAAATCGGAAGTTCTACTCAATCGCAAATCAGCAAAGCTGTTTCAAATACGGAAGAAAAAGCTTCTGCTCCGGCTCCCGCAAAAGCAGTTTCGGGTGAAGGCGAACCTATAAAAGCCCCTATGCCGGGAGTAATTCTCTCAATAACTGCCGATAACAAGAATGTTAAAAACGGAGAACCGATTCTTGTTATGGAAGCTATGAAAATGGAAAATAACATTTCAGCACCCAAAGACGGTTTTGTTACCGTAGTTGTATCAAAGGGCGCAAATGTTAATACAGGCGATATATTAGCATATATCAAGTAAACAAGGTGGTTCTATGTCGTTATTCTTAACTACAGAAGGCGGAAGCGTTTGGGATGCTATATTAGACCTTCTTAAAGGTACAGGTTTTTACGATTTTAATCTAGAAACAGTAAAGCAGCTTATCATGATGGCTATTGCTTGTTTCTTGGTTTATCTCGCAATTGCCAAAAAATATGAACCTAACTTGCTTCTATCTATTGCGTTCGGTATGTTTATTATAAATATTCCCGGTGCTTACGAGGTATTATATCAGCAACCAGTTGACGGAAATATCGGCGGTTTGTTCTATTATTTGTATAAAGGCGTAGAATGGGTAATTTTCCCTCCATTAATTTTCTTGGGAATAGGAGCAATGACTGATTTCGGTCCGCTGATAGCAAATCCAAAAAGCTTGTTATTAGGCGCTGCAGCTCAAGCGGCTATATTTGTAACTTTTATCGGCGCCGTTTTATTAGGATTTACGGATTGGGAAGCTGCTTCAATTGCTATTATAGGCGGCGCAGACGGACCTACGGCAATATATCTGACCTCGAGATTAGCGCCTCATTTGTTAGGGCCGATATCGATTGCGGCTTATTCTTACATGGCATTAGTTCCTGTAATTCAACCGCCTATTATGAAACTTCTTACGACAAAAAAAGAAAGATTGGTAAGAATGAAACAGTTAAGAGAGGTTTCAAGAACAGAAAAATTAATTTTTCCGCTTCTCGTAACAGGTGTATGTGCATTTATATTACCTTCGGCTCTACCGCTCATCGGAATGCTTATGTTAGGCAATTTGATGAAGGAATCAAATGTTGTTCCTCGTCTTACTAAATGCGCTTCCAACGAATTGCTTAATATAATAACTATCCTGCTCGGCGTTACGGTAGGTAGTAAAGCTTATGCAAATCAGTTCTTGCAATGGGATACTTTGAAAATAATTTTATTAGGAGTTATAGCTTTCTCTATTGGAACAGCTTCAGGCGTTCTTTTCGGAAAAGTTATGTATAAAGTAACAAAAGGACAGGTTAATCCTCTTATCGGTGCGGCAGGGGTTTCCGCAGTACCTATGGCGGCACGTGTTGCGCAAGATGTAGGGCAAAAAGAAGATCCTAACAATTATCTGCTCATGCATGCCATGGGACCGAATGTCGCAGGTGTTATAGGGTCAGCAGTAGCCGCCGGCATACTGTTGTCTATGGCAAATTCCGGATTTTTGTTAAGTTAAATTGTTACTTTTAATTTTAATTGAATAAAAAACCGAGACACATAATTGATTAAATCAGAAATACCGGAGGAATTGCTATGGTAAAGATTACTGAAACTATATTAAGAGATGCTCATCAATCTCAAGCCGCAACAAGGATGAAACTTGATGAAATGCTTCCTATTTGCGATAAAATAGATAAAATAGGTTATCATTCCGTAGAGTGCTGGGGCGGAGCTACTTTTGATGCTTGTATAAGATTTTTAAATGAAGACCCTTGGGACAGACTTCGTCAATTAAAAAAAGCTATGCCTAAAACAAAACTGCAAATGCTGTTCAGAGGGCAGAACATTCTCGGTTACAAACATTATGCAGACGATGTAGTCGATGCTTTCGTTAAAAAATCAATTGAAAACGGTATCGATATTATCAGAATATTCGATGCTTTAAACGATATAAGAAATCTTGAACAGGCCGTAAAATGTACAAAGAAGTATGGCGGAATTTGTGAAACTGCAATAAGTTATACAACAAGTCCCATACATAATATTGAATATTTTACCAAACTTGCAAAAGATATGGAAAGCATGGGGGCAGATATTATATGCGTAAAAGATATGGCAAACCTTCTTTTACCGTATGAAGCATATAATCTTGTCACAGCCCTTAAAAAAGCAGTTAAAATTCCGATACATATCCATACTCATAATACTTCAGGAGTAGGAGATATGACTAATCTTAAAGCAATTGAAGCCGGTGCCGATATAGTAGATACAGCTCTTTCCCCATTAGGTAACGGAACAAGTCAACCTGCCACGGAGTCACTTGTTGCTACATTAAAAGGCACACAATACGATACGGGACTCGACCTTGAAAAACTTAATGTAATTTCAGAACATTTTAAAAAGGTTGCCGAAAGACTTAAAAAAGACGGCTATTTAAGCGACAAGGTTCTCTCGGTAAATGTAAATGCATTAATTTATCAGGTTCCCGGCGGAATGTTATCCAATCTTTTAGGGCAGTTAAAAGAAGCGAATGCCATAGATAAATTAGACGCAGTATTAAAAGAAGTTCCCGCAGTAAGAAAAGATTTAGGATATATACCGTTAGTTACGCCAACAAGTCAGATTGTCGGCACACAAGCTGTTCTTAACGTAATAAGCGGAGAAAGATATAAAATGGTTAATGAGGGAACAAAAGGTATTCTTAAAGGTGAATACGGAAGACTACCTTCGGAACCAAATCCAGAAGTTGTTAAGAAAATTATCGGAGATGAAAAACCGATTACCGTTCGTCCGGCGGATTTAATAGAACCTGAACTTGAAAAATACAAAGCCGAAATAAAAGAATATATCGAACAGGAAGAAGATGTATTGACTTATGCGCTTTTCCCGCAAGTTGCATTAAAATTCTTTAAAAACAGACAAGCGCAAAAATACGGACTCGATTCTCAATTCGGAGATATCAAAAATAAAGTACATCCAATATAAAAAAATATCCGCTTAATGCGGATTTTTTTTAAACCTTTAACTTTTTTAAACTTATAACTGAATTATATTAGTAAGTTTATTAATATCAACAAAATAAATTTTAAAAGTGTCGGAAAGGTATTATATTTTTTAACTTAAAAAATAATACTCAAACAAAAAGAAAAATAAATAACCAAATAAAAAACAAATAAACGGATAAATTTTAAATTACTAAAATGAGAATTTTATTAGTTAACGATGACGGAATTTTTTCACAAGGAATTCATTTGCTTGCTGATAAGCTCAGCGATATCAATCATATTGTGGTAATTGCCCCCGAAATGCAATCATCTAATTCCAGTCATACCATGTCATTTAAAATTCCTGTAAATTATGCTGAGGTTAAAATATCAGAAAAATATAAATCTTATGCCGTAAAAGGAACTCCGATTGATTGCGTGAAATTCGGAATAGACGAAATATTAAAGTATAAACCGGATTTTATAATTTCAGGGATAAACGATAGTCCCAATATAGGAACAGATGTATTATATTCCGGAACGGTTAACGCTGCAATAGAAGGTGCAATTTTAGGAATAAAAAGCATTGCAGTATCTCAAGAAGGTAAAAAGTTCGATTATTCTGCAAATTTTATTTTGAATAATCTCGATTTTCTTTACAATGCAATATATAGCAAGGATTTTATATTGAATATAAATATACCGGAAAAACCTAAAGATATTATAATAACGGAAACAGGTCACAGACAATATAAGGATTGGTATGAGTATGTCGAAAACGAAGGATATTATTTAAAAGGTTATACGTTAAAATCCGATAAAAATCAATATAAAACCGATGCTGAATATTTTGACGAAAACTATATAACCGTTTCGCCGATAAAGATAAATTTCAACGACTTAGAAGCTTTAAAATTTTTAAAGGATAATCTAAAATTAGAAAAATGAAAATTGTTATAATAGGTGCAGGCGCCGCAGGTTTATCGGCGGCATGTGCAGCAGATAAAAATAATGAAATTATTTTATTGGATAAGAATGAAAAAATAGGTAAAAAAATTTATATTACCGGTAAAGGCAGATGTAATATTACAAATAATTGCAGCGATGAAAGTTTTTTTGAAAATATCATAACTAATCCTAAATTTTTAACATCTTGTTATAAATCTTTTAATTGCAACAATACAATTAATTTTTTTGAAAATTCAGGACTTAAATTAAAAACAGAAAGAGGCAATCGAGTCTTTCCGGAAAGCGATAAATCTTCGGATATCATTAAAATTTTTGCAAAAAAAATAATTGAAAATAATGTTAAGTTGTGCCTTAATGAAAAAGTTACCGATATCGTTTTTTCAGATAATTCAATAAAAGAAATATTGACAGACAAAGAAATTATAAAAATATCGTCTGAAGATAAAGTTATAATAGCAACCGGAGGCAAAAGTTATCCACAAACAGGAAGTACGGGAGACGGCTACAAATTCGCTCTTAAAGCAGGTCATAATATAGTTGCTCTTAAACCTGCTTTAGTCGCTATTATTTTAAATTACACTAAAAAATATAATACTCAAGGCTTATCATTGAAAAACGTAACTATATCACTTAAAAATTCCGAAGGACAAATTATTGCAAAAGAATTCGGTGAAATGCTTTTTACGGAAGACGGAATAAGCGGTCCGGTGGTTTTAAGCCTTAGTAGTAAAATAAATAAATTCGATTTAAAATATTACCATATTGAAATAGATTTAAAACCCGCATTAACTATTGAAAAACTTGATATGAGACTAATAAGAGAATTTGACAGTAATAAAAACAAAAATTTAAAGCATGTTTTATATAATCTTGCTCCTAAAGCGATGGCGCCTATAATTTCAGATAATGCAAATATTAACGAAAATAAAAAAATAAACGAAATTACTAAAATCGAAAGACTTAAAATCGTACAGGCTGTAAAAGGTTTGAAATTTAAAATAAAATCGCTTGCGCCAATCGAAACGGGAATTATTACTTCCGGCGGCGTTAATGTTAATGAGATAAATCCAAAAACTATGGAAAGTAAAATAATAAAAAATTTATATTTCTGCGGTGAAATTATCGATGTCGATGCTTTAACAGGTGGATTCAACTTGCAAATTGCATTATCTACAGGTTTTGCGGCAGGCAAAGCTGCCTCTGAAAAAAAATAAAATTAATATTGATAAAAGTTATTCAAAAATTCAACAAAAAGCTACATTTTTTTTATTTAATTAAAAAAAATATTTTATCATTTTAACTTTTTAAATTTAATTATTTTTATTTGTCTATGCTTTGTATTGATTTTTATTAAAAAATAATTTATAATTATTATCAGCAAATAGGTCACTTATGAAAAATGTAAATTTAGAAAAAACTATTAATATCGCAATTGATGGTCCTGCAGGTGCAGGCAAAAGTACAATAGCTAAAATTTTAGCCGAAAAACTAGGTTATTTATATCTTGATACAGGTGCAATGTATCGAGCTTTAGCTTACAAAATTTTAAGTAATTCTATTTCCGTTAACGATGAAAAAAAAGTTGAAGAAATTTTAAACAGCATTAAAATAAGCGTTCAATATATAGACGGGAAACAAAAAACTCTTGTTGACGGAATAGATGTCAGCGATAAAATACGAACAAACGAAATCTCAAAAGCGGCTTCGGATGTATCTCGTTTTCCTTGCGTAAGAAATAAAATGGTTGATTTGCAAAGAAAAATAGCCGAATCAAATAATTTAGTGTTAGACGGACGAGATATAACTTCTTATGTTTTACCCGATGCCGAATTTAAATTCTTTCTTACGGCGAAGCCCGAAATTCGCGCAGACAGAAGATTTAAAGAACTTCTTGCAAAAGGCTCTGATATTTCTTACGAAAAGGTTCTGCAAGATATTCTGCAACGTGATAAAAACGACTCTACGAGAAAACTTGCTCCTCTTAAAATTACCGCCGATTCTAAAATAATTGACAGTTCAGATTTAAATATTGAAGAAGTACTGCAAATATTTTTATCGGAAATAAATAAAAAATTAAATGTAAAGGTATCTGTATGACTTTTTTTACTTTTATGAAAATTTTTATTTCACCGTTCGTAAGATTCCTTTTTCCTGTGAAAATTATAGGTGAAGAAAATCTCATTACCGACAAAAGAGCCTTGATTATTTCCAACCATTATTCCGGTATGGACACAACGGTTCTTGTCGGAAGAATTTTCAAAAAAGAACTAAATGTTATAACAAAAGTTGAAGCTTTTGAAAGTAAAATAGGAAACGCATTTTTAAAACATATTGGCTGTATCCCGATTGTCAGAGGCGAACCGGATATGACTGCTCACAAAAAAATATTAAGTGTTTTAAAAAACGATAAACAATTAATGATGTTCCCGGAAGGAACAAGAAATAAAGAATTTTCAAAAAAATTACTTCCATTTAAAACCGGCGCAGCAGTTTATGCAATTAAAACAAAATCTCCGATTATTCCTATGATTTTTTATAGAAAAACGGGAGTTTTCAAAAAAACTTATTTAGTTATAGGCGAACCGATTTCTTTGGAAAAATATTACGATAAAAATGCAAACGACATAAAAGACGAAGCAACTGAATTGATTTATAATAAAATGTTGAATTTAAGGATAAAAACCGATGACTATGTTGAAAACATTTTAGGTAAAAGAAATCTCAAGAGGTAATATTGATTAAAATTATAATTGCAAAAAATGCAGGATTTTGTTTCGGCGTAAAAAATGCTGTTAATAAACTTTATTCGCTTATTCCATCTGAAAACAAAATATTTTCTTTTGGCGAAATAATCCATAATCCCGTGGTTATTAATGATTTAAAAGAAAAAGGCGTTATTTTTACTGAAAATTTTGACGAAATTCAAAACGGAATTGTGGTAATCAGGTCGCACGGCGTCGATAAAAAAACTTTAGAAATATTGAGTAAAAACTCAACGGTAATAGACGCAACTTGTCCGTTTGTTAAAAAGATACATAACATTGTCGATAAGTATTATAATTTAGGCTATAAAATCATAATACTCGGTCAAAAAAATCATCCCGAAGTAAAAGGTATTAATGGCTATTGCAATAACTCTGCGCTTATTTTTGATAATACAACTGAAATTGAAATTTACGAAGAAGAAATAAAAAAAGCCAAAAATATTTGCGTGGTAGTCCAAACAACATTTTCAGATATACTTTGTCAAAATTTGTTATTTAAAATAAAAAGTTTATCAAAATCAGTTGAGTTTTTTAATACTATTTGTTATACTACAAATAAAAGACAAACCGAAGCAATCGAATTGTCGAAATTATGCGACTGTATGATTGTAATCGGCGGAAAAAAAAGTTCCAACACAAACAATCTTTATAATATTTGCAAAGAATATTGCAATAACACTTTTTTTATTGAAAATGTCAGCGATGCAAAATCGCTCGATATAAAAAATTTTAAAATGCTCGGAATTACTGCGGGCGCTTCAACTCCTGCCGAGTTGATTGAGGAGGTTGTAAAAACAATGAGTGAGTCTCAAAACGCAAAAGTCTTAAACGGAAACGATGAGATGACTATGGAGGAGGTCATTGCAAATGATACCGGAATAGTTTCATTAAGAGCCGGTAAAATTATCAATGCCACCGTTATAAACGCAGACGAAAACGGTGTTTTCGTTAATATCGGAGTTAAAAAAGACGGATTTATTGATAAGTCGGAACTTGACACAGAAGAATATAATCCGGAGAATTATAAATCAGGCGACAAAATTACCGCTGTAATAATTGAAAACAAAAGTGCCAAATCCGAATACATAGCTTTGTCTCAAAAAACATATTCTAAAATGCTTGAAGACGAAAAGGCTATGGAAAATATAATTAACGGCGAAATTTTTACATTTGTTCCAAATAAAGCCATCAAAGGCGGTTTAATCGGGAAAAAAGGAACTTATACTATTTTCATTCCCGCATCTCAAATTAAATTCGGCTATGTTGCAGAAGCTGATTTAGAGAAATTTGTAGGCAAACCTATAACTTTAAAAGTTATACCGCCTAAAAAATCAAAAGATGCAGAAGTAAAAAACGATGCGCAGGATGTTCAGAATACAACCGATACACAAGAAAACGAAGTTTCTGAAAATATATCAGAAACAAAAATTAAAAAAACCGGTAAAAGACTTGTTTGTTCCCATAAAGTTATTCTTGAAGAAGAAAGAGAAAAGAAAAATCAAGAAAAGGCAATTAAAGAAAAAGAATTCTGGGACAGCATATCTGAAAACATAGTAGTTAAAGGAAAAGTTAAAAGATTTGCAAACTTTGGTGCATTCATCAGCGTAAACGGCTTTGATTGCCTTGCTCATATTTCTGATTTGTCATGGCGTAAAATAAATGACCCGGCAGAAGTTCTTAAAATCGGAGAAACATACGATTTCCTCATCTTAAAAGCCGATAGAGAAAATAACAGAATTTCTTTAGGTTATAAACAACTTCAAAAGAAACCTTATGAACTTGCAGCTGAAAAATATCCGGTAGGAACAATTGTCAAAGGTAAAGTTGAAAGAATTTTCCCGTTTGGAGCTTTTATTTCTCTCGAAGACGGAATCGACGGTTTAGTACATGTATCGCAAATATCTCATAAATGGCTTCAGGATGCCAATGAAGGATTAAAAGTCGGCGATGAAGTCGAAGCCGTCGTAATTAAATTCGAAAACAATAAAATCACACTAAGCATAAAAGAATTATTGCCACCTCCGATTGAAGATAACGAATCTGATAAAGAAGGGGAAAAAGTCAAAAAGACTAGAAAAACCAAATCAGCGGAAGGGAAAACCGACAAAAGTTCCAAAGACGAAGATATGAAAAAATGGATTTCTGATGACGGGAATGCTACTATAGGCGATTTATTTAAAGATTTAGAAATAGATATTAAATAATTTTAAAATGTTTTCATAGCGTCCGAATTTATATAATATTTTCGGACGCTTTTATTTTGCTTTACAACTTTAATTAAATTTGATATTATAATAAAGCGTTTAGGGGAGTGGCTCAACGGTAGAGTAGTGGTCTCCAAAACCATTGGTTGCGTGTTCGAATCGCGTCTCCCCTGCCAAAAAACTCCAATTTTTATTTGGGGTTTTTTAATTGCTTTTTT
>CASFOZ010000002.1 GCA_949296455.1 uncultured Eubacteriales bacterium | reverse complement strand
TGTTTAGCCGAGGACGAAGTCCGAACGCCATCGCTTGACTTTGGAAAAGTGAAGCGATATATCCATTTAACTACGGAAGCAAAGATATTCAGCAAATAATTTATTGGTTAAAAAAGATATCGTTCAGCCGCATTTTAATATTTAATTAACAAATAAATATATTCCTTTAAATTTTACTTTCGGAATTTTATTTTACTTTATTAAAATACTTTTGTCAATCTTAGCAAAATCAGAAATTACAAGTCTATAAAAATTAAAAACTCAATGTATAAACTATCTTTATTAGATTAATAATTTTATTTATCGAAGGTAGTTAAAATGGATTTTCAAAAAGAGTCTGATGAAATAAAAAAAGCATTTTGCGGAAGCGATGATTTAATTGCGCTTGATTTCAGAGCCGGTAACATTGCCTTTAAGTTTTTTACGGTTGACGGACTTGTCGATAAAGAGCTTTTTGAGCTTAATGTAATTAAACCTTTGAAAAACTATGAAGGTAAGTTTTCAGAGTCTGTAACAGACGGACTTAATGAAATATTATGTAATTCAGGTTCGATACAGGTTGCAAACGACAGAAACAAAGCCATAGACAGTGCGGCAGCCGGCGATGTTGTTATGCTGTTCGAAGGCTGCAAGGATTATTATATTTTACCGCTGAGAAAGTATATAACAAGGTCAATAGCAGAGCCGCCCACATCGAGCGTCGTTAAGGGGCCGAGAGAAGGATTTATTGAAGATTTCAAAACAAATATAACGCTTATACGAAGAAGATTAAAAAGCAGTAACCTTGTAGTTAAAACACAGGTTGTTGGAAGATATACAAAAACAAATGTTGCTGTAGTATATTTGAATAACCTTGCTGATGAAAAAATAGTAGAAAAAGTAAAACAGCGAATAAGCAAAATCGATATTGACGGAATTATAGACTCTTCGTATATTGCAAGATTTCTCGAAGAAAACAAATATTCACTTTTCAGTCAGATAGGTTCAAGTGAAAAGCCCGATATAGTAGCGGCAAAGCTTCTTGAAGGACGGGTTGCAATAATAGTGGACGGTTCTCCGATTATTCTGACGCTTCCTTATGTATTTTTCGAAGCTATACAGGATTCGCAGGATTATTACACGCATTCGGTAAGAGCGTCGGTTCTTCGTATAATAAGGATACTTGGACAATTGCTTGCGATATTTCTTCCTGCTATATATGTTGCCTTTCAGGAATTTCAGTATCAGATGTTTCCGTTGAAATTTTTACTTTCTGTGCTTAATGCCATAAGCGGAATACCGTTAAGTCCGACGCTTGAAATGATTTGCATACTGATAATTTTTGAAATATTGAACGAAGCGAGCGTAAGAATGCCGAGGTATATAGGTGTTGCTTTATCGATAGTGGGGGCAATAGTTTTAGGTGATACTGCCGTAAAGGCGGGGCTTATAAGTTCACCGTCGGTTCTTATTTGCGCACTTTCGACAATAGGTTTGTATTGTGTTCCCGACCTTGCGTCGGAAGGAAGCACATTGCGACTTTTGTTTGTAGGGATAGGCGGAGTGTTCGGTTTATTCGGGGTAGTAATGTGTATTATTTATATTACCGCTTATCTATGTTCTATTAATAACTACGGAACTCCCTATCTTGCGCCGTTTGCGCCGCTCGTTGCGCCTGACCTTAAAGACGGAATTTTCAAATCTCCTCTTTTAAGTATGAAAAAGAGGCCGTATTCCTTGCCGAACAAAAACAGAAAAAGAATGAAATAAACATTAAAGAGACTATATTATGGATTATAAAATAAAAAAAAGACAGCTTGCAATACTTGTTTTTATACTTACAACATGTTTTAAGTACGCTATGCTTCCTTCTTATATTTCTTCCGTTGCCGAAAATCAGGGTTATATTACCGTTGCGGTTTTTATGCTTTTTGATTTTATGCTTTTCGGTTTTGTATATTATGTTATGATTAACGGCGGACTTAAAAATATAGGGCTTCCTCATTGGGCATTGTCTGTTATATATCTTGTTTTATTTTCCTTTATCTTTATTAAATTGCTTGTGTATTTATCGGAATCTTTAAGTTATATATCGCTGTTTCTTTTCGATATAGGGCAGTGGCGGCTTATAACGCTTATCGGATTATTGATTCTTTCTTATGTAGCGTTTAAAGGACTCAGAACTATTGCAAGACTTGCAAATATTTTTGTATGGATATTCCTTTTTACATTGATTTTCGATATTGTCTTTACCGATATAAAGGTGGATTTAACGAATATTTTACCGTTTTGTCCGAAAGGTGCCGAACCTGTATTCAATGCAGGTCTTGTAAATATAGCATGGTTTGGAAATCTTATAGTATTTTTATTTCTTGATTTCAGGGAAGAAAAAGGAAAGAATTTTTACTTGCCTTTATCCATGTTGATTTCATTTACAGTTACGGTTGCGTTTTTCCTTGTGTTTTATGGCGTATACGGGAATATGACGGACGAAATTCCCTATGTATTCAATAAATTCGCATCGCTGAATACCCTTTCGGAAGATTTGGGTAACTTTCAATGGCCTACAATTATTTCATGGCTTATTGCAACGGGGATAGGACTTTCGCTTTTTATATTTTTCGGCGGAGTGTGTATCAACGAAACATTCAAACTCGATAAACATTCCTATGTGGGTAAAATTTTTATTGTAGTCACGGTTTTTCTAATTATTTATTTTTTGCTTACGGATATGTCGAAAACCTATGTTTTTGTTACGGGGAACATAAGATATTATTCTATGGCTGTTTCATATTCGCTTCCGGTTATTGTGGCTTCATATGTTTTTATAAGGAACATAATAATTAAAAGCAAAGAGCGAAAAAATAAGGTGGTAAAAAATGAACTCGAAATTTCTTAAAAACAAATTCGTTATAGCGCTCATTGTTTTGGTTCTTGTGATAGTCGCCGATTTTTCGCTTCCTAATGTAAATTTGGTAAACAGAGCGATAGTTATAGGTATGGGGATAGACGTCGAAGAAGACGGGCAGTTTGAACTTTCCGTGCAATATATTTTACCTAAATCGAATGCGTCCAATCAGACAAGTCAGAGCGGATATGCCGTAGCTCAGCAGACGGCAAGGTCGGTGGGGGAATTTCATACTAAATTTCAGAATATGTTAGGATTAAGGCTTTCGCTTGCACACTGTTCGATTGTAGTACTCGGTGAAGAATATGCAAAGGCAGGAAACTTTGAAATACTAAAATATTTTATGCTGAACGAAAAATTTCCCGATACCGCAAAAATGGTTGTTACACAGGGAAGAGCCGGGGATTTTATGAAATTGAACATTCCGTACAGCGAAGTCGTGTCTTATCAGCTCAGAAGTTTACTAATTAACTTAAAGGAAACACATGGGGTGGCTTCTATCGATATAAATAAATTTTTTCAGCTTGAAAAGGACAGATTATCGGCAAATTATCTTCCTTATGTAATTATCAGCGAATATGAAAAAGACAACTTTCAGGACGATACTTCGGCAGCGGGCGAAGTGAAATATTACACTTTTACTCTCAACAATACCGCTGTTTTCGATAAAGATGGATTTAAATTGGTACTTTCCGAAAACGAGAGTCTTGGTTTTTCTTATGTCTATAAGAAAATTAAAAGCGGAAACATTTTACTGACAAGCGACAATGGCGAAAATTATGTTATAAAAATACTGAACTTGAAATCCGAAAGAGATGTCGAAAAAGACGGGTTTAAAGCTACCGTAAAAATAAATGCCGATGTTAGCATGTATAACACAGAAGGAAAAACAGACGGGGCTAAAATACTCACTCAGTCGGAAACCGACCGTCTTAAAGGAATTATTTCAGAATCGGTATTAAATTGTTATCTTACCTGCAAAGAAGCCGATATAGATATTTACGGTTTTAACGGAATATATTACCGAAAATATTATAAAGAGTTAGGTGATACCAAAACCTTTGATTTATTGTCCAAGTTTGATTTCGATGTGGAAGTGGATATAAATCTTAGAAATTAATTGAAATAAACGAAAATAAGCTCCCTCTTAATGAGAGAGCTTATGAAAAAAACAAACAGTAAATTTACTTTTTATTCTGTTCTGCTTTAAGATTATCCAAAGCCTTGGACAGTCTCGAAATTTTTCTCGATGCGTTTTGTTTATGATATACGCCGTCTTTTGCCGCACAGTCGATAACGCTTATGGTTTCCGGAAGAAGTTTTTCAGCTGTTTCGATATCGGCAGCTGCTATTGCCGCTCTGTATTTTTTGATTGCGTTTTTTACTTTGGAACGCTTTGCGGTATTGATAACATTTTGTTTTTCATTTGTTAAAACGCGTTTTTTCTGCGATTTAATGTTAGGCACTTTGAAGTTCTCCTTAATCTTTTAATTTAATGCTTATAAATTTTATCATATATTTTCGGCTTTTGCAAACATAATCGATAACTTTTTTAATTATTTACTTTAAATTACGCATAATATTTCTATGATTAACAGCGATATTATAACCGAAAGTTCGAAACTGTTTTTAAATTGCCAAGGGTTGGATGTATATGAAAAATCTTTAAAGCACGGAATAAAGAAGAGTTCCGTAAAGGTTACAGATGAAAAACAGAGTAAGAAAATCGGCAAAAAAATCGGAAGTTACGTAAGTTTTCTTTTAAGCGACGAGCAATTCAAAAATCGTGATTATCTTATAAAAGTAATTTCTGAAAGTATTATGGAATTTCTAAAAAACAACGGGTTCAGAGAAAAGGGAACTATACTTGTCACGGGACTCGGAAACGATAACTTCGCAGCTGACAGTCTCGGAATCAAAACGGCTGAAAAAATCAAAGTAAGTAAAGATAAAAGCATATATGTTTTCAAATCGGGAATAAGACTTATTGCGCTTTCCCCGAATGTATCGGCAAATACGGGAATAGATTCTTTTGAAATAACGAAAAGCGTTATCGACAGAATAAAACCTTCCGTCGTTATCGCTGTAGATTCACTTGCCGCTTCGAGTTTTAAAAAGGTAGGAAAGGTTTTTCAGCTTACCGACGCAGGAATAAGGCCGGGTAGCGGAGTGGGGCGAGGAACAAATATGTTCGATAAGGAAGGTTTGGGAATACCTGTAATTGCGGTAGGGGTACCTCTTGTGGTGACTGTATATAATATCGTAAGGCATTTCGTTTCGGGCGCCGATATTTCCGACAGCGAAAGGCGGGAACTCGAAACGCTTTGCGTTACGCCGAAAAATATAGAAACTCTTATCGATAATGCTTCAAGTATAATAAGCGGCGCTATTAATGCGGCTGCGGAAAATTATTCTTTCAGGTAATAAAAGCAGCTTATTTAAAATATGCTTTTATGTGGGATATTTTAAAGGAGCTTTATTATGAAAGTAGGAGTTATCGATAGCGGCGTGGGCGGATTTGCCGTACTCAAAAAAATGGCGGAGAGAATGCCTGAACTCGAATATATTTATTATGCGGATAATGCATATTGTCCTTATGGAAACAAAAGTGAAGAGTTTATCGTTTCACGGCTTAATGCGGTCGCTTCTTTTTTGCAATCGGCAGGGGCGGAAATAATTGTCGTAGCGTGTAATACGGCTACGGGGACGGGGGTAAACTATTTACGTGAAAAATTTTCTTTTTTGAGAGTTTTCGGAATAGAACCTTCTGTAAAACAGGCTGCCGACTACGGCGCAAAGAAAATTGCGTTGTTTGCAACAGAAAGAACAAAAAACTGTAAGAATCTTGAAAAAATAATAAAAAACACTAAATCCGAAGTTATTTTCGGACAGACCGGCGACCTTGCCTATCTTATCGAAAAAAACATATTCAACTTGAATGTTATCAGCGATTATATTTACCGAATGGTGGATTTTGCCAAAAACTGCGACGCAATAGTTTTAGGCTGCACTCACTATATTTTCGTCGAAAAGTACCTTGCCGAAAAATTTAAAGGAAAGATTTTCGACGGCTCCGACGGACTTGTAAACAATATGGAAAAGTGTCTTTACGGGATAAGCGGTTGTAACTTGCCGAAAAGAAGTCTTTACGATGCAAAACTGACGGTTTACTGTTCGAACAATAAAATTGCCGAAATTACATATTTGTGGCAACTCATAGCAGGTGGATATCTTAAATTTTAATAAATTAAAAATCCTGAGTTTTCCTGTAATTTCTATGATTGACAAAATATATTATATTTAGTAAAGTTTATATATGAATATTGTTTTCGTAATCGATACATTTGACCTTAAAACAAACGGAACCGTTATGACCGCTTGCAGATTCGTGGAAAATCTCAGAAAACACGGTCACCGGGTTAAAGTTGTGGGAACAGGCGCAGAAGGCGAAGATTGTTACAATATGCCCGAGCGTTATATTCCCATAGTCACAGAAGTTTCGAGAAAACAGAAAATCAGATTTTCAAAAGCCGATTTGCATATTTTAATGAACGCCTTTTCGGGCGCCGATTTAATACATTTCTTTCTCCCGTTCAAACTTGAAAAAGCAGGCAAAAAACTTGCCGACAAAATGGGAATTCCGTCAACCGCCGCATTTCATTTGCAGCCGGAAAACATACTTTACAATATGGGACTTAAATGGTCTAAACTCGCATCAAAATTCCTTTATTTTGCTTTCAGAAGACGATTTTACAGAAAATTCGACCATATTCATTGTCCTTCGAGATTTATTGCAGGCGAGCTGAAAAAGCATAAATACAAAGCAAAACTTCATATTATTTCTAACGGCGTGGACAGTTCTTTTAAGCCTGCAGACGAGCCGAGAAAAGAAGACGGTTTTTTCAATATTCTTATGGTGGGAAGATATGCCGCCGAAAAAAGACAGGACGTGCTTATAAAAGCAGTATCCCTTTCAAAATATAAAGATAAAATAAGACTTACACTTGCAGGACAAGGACCTTTGCAGAAGAAATTGGAAAAGCTTGCCCAAAATCTTCCTAACAAAGTCAATTTCGGTTTTTTAGAACAGTCCGAACTTCAAAATGTTATTCATAACAGCGATTTGTATGTTCATGCGGCCGATGTCGAAATAGAAGCCATTGCATGTATAGAAGCCTTTGCCTGCGGACTTGTTCCCGTAATCGCCGATTCAAAAAAATCGGCGACTCCGCAGTTTGCCTTAGACGAAAGGTCTCTTTTCAAAGCGGGCGACCCTAAAAATCTTGCTTCAAAAATAGATTATTGGATAGAACATAAAGACGAAAGACTTTATATGTCTAAAAAATATATCGAGAGCGGGAAAACTTACGGAATAGATTATTCGATATCCAAAGCCGAAGAAATGTTTAACGAAGCCATTCTCGATTTCAGAGCTTCTTCCAAAAACGATAGAAAGACCAGAAAATTAAGAAGAAAAATAATGCCGAAAGGTAAAATATTCAGATTTTTCGCATTCCTTTTCTATTATGTCGTTGCAGTGCCTATTCTGTCGATATATCTTTTCTTTATGTACGGGATAAAGGTGAAAGGGAAAAACAACCTTAAAGAAATCAGAAAAAGCAAATCGGGCGCAGTTACAATAAGCAACCATGTCCATTATGTCGATTGCGCTATGGTGGCGCTCGGAGTATTCCCCAAAAAGGTTATATTCACGAGTCTTGAAAGCAATTTCAATATGCCAATTGCGGGAACTCTCATAAAAATGCTGGGCGGCGTACCGGTATCTAAAAGGCTGAACGAACTTAAAATAATGCACGACGAAGTTGTAAAACAACTTAAACTCGGAAGATTCGTCCAGATTTATCCCGAAGGACATCTTATAAACTATTACGAAGGAATAAGAGAATTTTATAAAGGCGCTTTTAAAATTGCTTGCGACGCACAGGTTCCCGTTATTCCCATAGGTATTAAATGGAGAGAACCGAAAGGCTTTTTTAAAATTTACAAAAAGAAACCATGCGCAACCGTTCTTATAGGAAAACCGGTCTATGCCGATTACAGGCTTTTAAGAAAAGATATGGAATTTGACCTTAAAGAAAGATGCGAGAAGTCTATGGAAAATCATTTCAGCAGCGACAGCGAACTAAAAGTTAAAAGTTTTGTCGATAATAATTTAAAAACCGAAAACAACGGCGACTTATCGTCAGACATTAAAAACGATAAGAATGATACTTTAAACAAACCGTTTGTGACCGAAGAGTAAACCGACAGAGCAATCTTCGGGCAAAACCTTTAAAACCATATAGCATTTATGAAAATAAATTAACATTAATACCTTGCGAAAAGATTTCCGAAATTAAATTTATCACCGAATAGCAGTAAAGAAACGAGGCAATATTTAAAACGAATTATGTAAAAAGTCCGCAGAAGCGGACTTTTCGTTATCGGTTAACCGTTACAGTTAGATGCCGATTTTGAGCTGCAAGCTCTGCTTTTCTGCTGAGATTTGCAGCCGCTGCAACCCGAAGCTGATTTCGAGCTGCATGCTTTGCTTTTTTGTGTTTTTGCAGTACTTTGTGTTTTAGTGTTTGCCATAGTTATTCTCCTTTTAAGTTATACTTATATTTTTCTTATTGCAAGAAAAATTATACCGTTTAGTTAAAATTATTTTATTTTGTTTACATAGTTTACTTACTATACTTTTTATGTTAAAATAAACATATTATAATTTAGTAATATAATACAGGTGTCCTTCGTTATGTTTGAAAAGTTTCTTAAAGAGTTGAGCTCCGAACTTGATAAAGCGGGCGTCTCCGATAAAGAAAGTATCGTCGATGACTATATTAAAAGATACAATGATTTATTGAGTCAGAATCTGAGTCCTTTTGAAATCATAGTACTTTTCGGCGACCCTGCCGATATTGCGAGAAGATTTATCAGCCCCGATTACAATCGTTCGGCAAGACAAAGTCTTAAAAACAATTCAATGCTTAAAAAAGAAGTTAATAAAAAGACTCAAAGCAATCTTTTGGATATGACGAGTCTTGACCTTTCCGATGTCGAAATAGACGAACATGAAAATTTAAGCGAATACCGTAACGAAAAGGAAATAGTCAATAAAAACATCGAAAACTACAAAGCTTTTATTTATCAGCTTGAAAATGAAATAGAGGAAATCGAGGATAAAATAAAAATACTTCTCGACGAAATAGCAAGAAGAAAAAAAGAAAAACAGGCAGGTATTTCTGCAAACGAAAATCCAATTACCGAAAAAGAAATTAATCTTGCGATGGAACTTGAAAAGGAGTTGCAGAAAAAGCAAGAACAGCTTATGGATTTTTATAAAAGCCGTAAGAATGTAAGTACTTCTTCTCCGACCGTAAAAAAAGCAGGTCTTAGAAATACCGACGATTTTCAAAAAAAGGCGGAAGCCAACAAGAAAAAAATTCTTGAGCAGATACCTTCCGAAAAGGTAGTGAAAAAAGAAAAAGCCGACACTAAAAAGATTTCCAAAACTCAAGGTAGTACGGCTTTTTCCGATGAAAAATCGAATACCGTTTCGAAAGATATTAACGACGGGTTAGTTAAGTCTGATTCGGAAAATAGTTCAGTTTATAATTCAGATACGAAGAAAACGGAAAGTTCAGTTAGTACAGGCAATGTATTTTCTTTTGAAGAAGCAGATAAAGACGGTTCTTTAAAATCTTCTGCAAACAAAGATTCCGTTACTTCTCAAAAAACAATTGACGCAGATAGCGAAGAGATAAAAAAACAGACCGTTTTGCAAACCGAACAGAGCGGTGCGGATTCCGTAACGGATAGCGACTCTATTTCGGCAAATGACGTAAAACAAAATAACGTTTCAGATAAAAATAAAGATTCCGTTTCCGAAAGCGGCGTTAATACCGAATACGGAACGGATACTGACGGTGACGGCACAAAAACCGAACAAAACAAAAAATACACAACCGTTGAATATTATGACAGTGAAACCGGCGAAAATATCAGCAACTTTTTAAATATACAGTTTTATCGAGACCCTAATTCCGGAAAAACCCATATAACTCCCGAAAAAGGCGAAGCCAAACAAAATGTCAAACGCATAAAGGTAGTGGAAGAAATCGAAACTTCCGGAGCCCACAAATCCGAAGACGGAACAGGTGACGGAATAGAAAAGGTAGCCCACGATTTAAATTCTAATTCAAAAGAAAAAAAAGAAAGTCCTTTAAGTGAAAATAATGAGCAGGGGACGGATAATAATTTAAAATCGGATTTAGATAAGTTAAAAACTTCCGACTCTATCGGCACAGAAGATAAGAATGCCGACAAGTCAAACGGAGAGACGGAAAATAAAGGTATCGAAAAATATTCTTCCGCAAATAACGATTTAAATCAGGTCGTGAAAGAAGATAGAAACGAGCAAGAACTCGGATTCGGCAAAGATATTAAATCTGATTTTTCCGAAAACAACGAAGGCACGATTGTTGAATCGGTGAAAAATGAGCAGTCAAAGAGCGAAAAGGTAAAAAGCGACGAAACCGTTAACAAAGAAGAGCCTAAAAAAGAGTCTTCTTTAAGAAAGGAAGAAAACAATATCAAAAATCCTTTTCTCGAAAAGGATTATACTTTTGTCGGCGGTAAAAAAATAAATATAGATTTTTCCGAAGAAAAAAATGCAATTTCTGAAAATAAAGAAAATAAAACCGATGAAAATTCAGAAGGCTTAAATCAAGACTTATCCGCACTTAAAAATACTGCGGTCAATAATGAAGAACCTAAAAAGAATGCAGACGGTATAGGCGATAAGGCAATCGATTCAAACGAAAAAGCGGTAACTGATTCAAAAGACATATCGAACGATAATTTTGTACAACCTTCAGTGGGTACGGCGGCTGCCGAAAATGGCGATAAGATTGAAGAAGTTTCAAAAGAGAATATTATTCCGCCCGTTTCCGATAAAAATGAAGATATTATAAACGGCTCAAGTATAAGTTCAGAAAGTATTGCGACGGAAAAAAGTATTGAAAATAAAGAAACTCTTGTTATTTCGGAAGACGGAAATACAGCCGATAAGGAAATTGAACAGAAAAAACAGGACATTATCGTTAAAGACGAAAGTGCGGACAAGGAAGAAAAACAAGGCGAATTGAAAAGTCTTTCTTCCGAAGACAAGGATAAAGCGCAAACCGACGGTTCGGGGAAAAACAAAATTTATAAAAAAGGCATCGATGTAATAGTAAAAAAAGCCGATACCAAAGAAGATAAAAGTTATATCAAAGATAAGGCGCGCGCAATAGAAAAGGGAATATTAGAGGAACATATTGACGACCTTGTTTTCGCAGATACGAAAATGAGAGGCTGGCATTCGGTAAAGTCGAAAATTAAAAGGCCCAAGGTAATAAGAAAAAGCGAAATTCTTCCCGATAAAATAAATATAGACGAAATCAATATGGATATCGTGGAAGCGGAAGATACCGTAAGAATAGTTCAATGCGGTAATCCGCCCGTTCAAAAACAGGCTACTTTACAGTCGCCTCTTATGAAAACCGGTACAATATCGAATCAGATAGAAAATAAAGTGCAGGTTTCAACGGAAACCGCTGTTGCGGAAAAAACCGAAGTTCACGAAGAACCTTATGCTGAACATATACCTCTTTCGGAAGTTCTATATAAAAGACCGGAAGAAGGAAAAATACTCAGAAGAGAAAATCTTCCGTTTATGATTACCGGAATAGTCTTTGCCGTGTTTATGGCGACCCTTATAAATCTCGTGACGCTTTTCGGCGGTTTGTTCATTATTATAACTTCGTTGAATTTCCTTGCGGGTAATTTCAGTAATACCGTCGTAATTGCAAGTCAGTTGAATATTTCCATTGTTCTGATATTCACAGGATTGCTTATGATTGCAGGTATAGGTCTTTGCGATGTTTATGTCATAAAATGGATTATAGAATCGATAAGAGACTGCTACGAAGTAGTAAGGTTATTAAATAAAAACAAAGAAATGCAGGACGAGCCTTTATATGAAGTCGTAAAAATACCTACTTCCACTTACGAGCCGAGAATATTTAATGTAGGTAATAAAAAGCCTATCGAGGTTCTTAAAAAACCGGGCGGACTCAGCGACGATTTGATTTATAATAAAGAAATTAAAAAGAACAAATCGAAATCGGAGCATAAAACCGAGATAAAAAAGACCGAATCCGAACAGAATAGCAGTGTAATAGAAGATAAAGAAAAAGATAAGGAAATAACTTCTGCCGTAAATGAAAGCAGTGCCGACGCCTATGCAAATTCTTCTGCCGTAAATGAAAACAGCACTGTCGACTATACGGATTCCGATAATAAAACCGTTAACACGAATAATCTTGTTGTTGACGATAAAAAGGATTCGAATGTTCAAAACGTCAAGACGGAAGGTGTTTTGTCCGATAAGAACAATTCCTATACCGTTATAAGAGACGGGGGCGGCGAAAAGAGTTCTACTGAGTCCATTTTTGCAAATGAAGGGAAAATCAATCGTCAATCCGAAAACAATGTCGGTTTACAAAATACGACAGAAAATGCTGCGCCAGTTGAAACTTCGGAAAAAACCGATGAAACGATTAAAGTCGAACAAGTAATAGAAAAACCGGTTGAAAGCGCAATTCCCGTTAAAAACTCTCCAAAACACAAACTCGAAGATTACGAATTCAGAAGGATAATGAAAGAGAGAGCTGAAAAAGTCGCTTCGTTAAATATAGAGCACGAAAGGGGTACTTCGGGAGACCTTGCCGATGTTTATGCGGGAGAAAAGATGCTTCACAGCGAAGCTAAGGAAAGAACCGATATCATTCCTTCCGAAGAAGAAAAAGAGCGCATAAGAGAAGAACTTAAAAACGATTTCAAACAGGACGCTCTCAAAAAAGAAATAAAATCCGCAAAAGAATTGCGAAAAGCCGAAAAAGAAGAGAAAAAGAAAGCCAAACTTTTCAAAAAAATGACCGAAAAAGCTTCTATGCCGGAAAAGATTCAACCAAAAGATAAAGACGGTCTTAAAATGGAAGATACCGTTATAGAAGGTATAAATGTCGGCGCAAATAAAAATATCGGAAATAATACAGTTTCGCAAAATAATACCGAAGACGCCGATACCGTTTTTGAAAAGCATATTGAAAAAATAAACGCAGTTTCCGAAAAGAAAGCGGAAAAAGACGGTGAAATGAAAAGTCAGAGCGACGGCAAAGATAATAATGTCAAGCAGGAAAACAGTACCCTTTCCGAAAAATCGGAAAGCCGTAATATCCCGATTGAAAATACAGCAGACAAAAAGGAGGATAATATGAAAGATTTACTTTTTACCGACCCCGACAAAAAAGCGCTTTCATCGGACGATATGCCCAAGAGCGGATACAAAGAAGTTAAAGACGACCCGCAAAACAGTCGTACTCAGCAGCTTCAAAAAGGAGAAAGCGTTCCCGAAGTTTCTCTTGTCACACCCGAAAAATCGGAAAGTCAAAATCCCGATAACGATAAAAACAAAAAGGATAAGGACAAAAACGATAAACAGGGCGGCGGAGACGTAAATATCAACGATTGGTTTTTCTGATATTTAATCGTTGTATTATAAGCGGTAAATTTTATAAATTTTAAATAACTATAATAAAAGCCTCTTTAAAGAGGCTTTTTTAAATGTTTTTTATATTATTTAAAATTTAAAATTATAAAGAGGAATTGATTTTTTCCATCATTTCGTCCACATTGGCGCCGTGAACGCTTGCAGCCTGTTCGAATGTTTCGCCGTGGGCAAGTGCGCATCCTAAACAGTGCATTCCGTATTCGGAAAGTATCTGTCCCATTTTTTCCTGCTGCGTTTCGTTGCATTTATTGAATGCGTCAATCAATAACATATCTTTACTGAATTTCATAATAATTCCTCCTAAAAATTTTTTGTTTTTCAAATTAAATATATATTTTATATAGCCAAATGTCAATTAAGATAATCAAAATTTTAATTTAATTTTCGAGTTATTTTAAACAGATTAAAAGAATATTCTATATTATAAATTTAATTTACAGAAATTCTATTAATAAGTTTTGCAGTCAAGGAGAAAATTATGAGAAAATCATGTGAAATTCTTGAAAAAGAAATATTGAACTTAACAAATGCCGTATGTATGGGGAAAATTACAAAAATTTATTTCGATAAATGTTATAAAAAGGTAAGGTATCTGCTTGTCGAAAACGATAAAGAAAAATATCTTATGGAAATCAAGGATATTTATAAGATTTCAGACAGCATTATAACCGTTAAAAACGAAGATAATTTTTTAAATGCGGAAATGTTTTCCGAAAGCGAATTTATAATTTTCGAAAAAGGTGCCAAAGCTTACACTTCAAGCGGTATTTATTTAGGGGAGTGCGAGGAAATAATTTTCAGCGATAAATTCCTGCCGTTGGAAATCGTAATTTCAAATAAGAGTTTCCCCATCAAAAAAGTACTTTCCGCATCGGGCGATATTACAGTTATTAAAGATGATAATGTCCGTCTTACCGCTCCTAAAAAGATTCCCAAAGCGAAAATAAATTCAAAGGTTAAAATCGTTGAAGAGGATTTGCTGACAAAAGTACCCGTTTACAGCGATGAAAGGTATAATGACGCCAAAATCTCTACCTATCAGAAAAAAATTAAGGACAGCGATTTCCCGGACAGAATTATTGCAAGTTACGAATTTCTTTTAGGAAGGGAAGTAATATACGATATAGTCGATAACAACGGCAATATGATTGCGGAAAAGGGAACATACATAAGCGAAGATACTATAAATGCGGTGAAAGAAAGCGGAAAACTTGCCGAACTTACCGCAAACAGTATAGTAAACAACAGATATTACTTTTAACCGCTGCAAATAATTTAATTAGAAAGTTTATATTAAAAGCAAAACATTTAGTCTAAGAATTATTTTTAATATACATAATAAAAAATAAAAGCGGAGTTGGTCTCCGCTTTTTGATTTAAAATTAAGTTTTATGACTTATTCTCAGAACAGCATGCTGCCCATAATAAGAAACTGTGCCAGATAATATATCAAGTGATTGGATATAAGATAAAGTCTCGAATCCTTTCCTTTGAAATAAGTCATCATAAGTATTCCGTCCGAAATAAGGAAGAGTACTGCGCCCGTAAAAAGTAAAGCCGAAAATGCGTCTTTATACTCCACAAGTAAAAACAGTGCTTGAAATACCGAAATATTTAAAACCAAAGCATAAAGAACGCTGTTTACATTTGCTTTTTTGAGTTTTATTTTCATAACAAATGTGGAAAGATAAAAAGCAACGCCTACAATTACGCCGCCGAATATGTACCACATATTAGTGCCGAAGGTATACATTGTTGCAGAAATATAAAATATATGGCACAGAGTAAAGGAACTCATTCCCAAGAGAAGATATTTTTCCGAATCCTCGGGATAAGTTATTTTTAAGTCGAGAACGATATCGCCTACAAGTCCGCATATTCCGCCCGCAATAAACAGGGAACAGGATACTATGGGTAACGAACCGCTGACAAGTCCGCAAAGTCCCAATCCCAAAAAGCATATGCTTGTTATGATTTTAAGAACAAGCGGATAAAAACCGCCTTTATTCGTTCTTATAATGAGAAAACTCAAAAGAGAACAGATACCTAATATCAATACAAAATAAACCATAAAATTTTCCCCCGCAATTAATTATAAAACATATAAGAATTTATTTCAAGTATGTTTGTTTCTTTTTTAAACTTCGGCTTCGCAGTTAAATAACATGTAGAAATAATATCCTTTGATTTCTATATAAATATTATTACTTAATATAATATTTAGTATTGAAATATTTTCCAATATTTGGTATAATCTTATTAAATATAAAAGGATACAGCTATGGATAACAGTTCTTACCCTAAATACCTTTTTCACGAAGGAACAAATTATAACGCTTACGAGCTTATGGCGCCTAAAAAACTGCCCAAAAACAAATGGCAGTTCAGAGTCTATGCGCCTTCGGCTCAAAAGGTTTCCCTTGTCGGGGATTTCAATAAATGGGACCCCGAAAAAAATATTATGAAAAGAGATTCGGGCGGAATTTTCGAATGTACCGTTTCCGGTCTTAAAATTTACGATAACTATAAATATTGCATTAAAACAAAAAGCGGTAAAACACTTTATAAAGCCGACCCTTATGCTTACCATGCAGAAACGACTCCCGGCACCGCTTCTAAACTTTACGATATTTCAGGTTACGAATGGCACGATAAAGATTATCTGAAAAACAGAAAAGAAATAAATATATTCGAATCTCCTATGAACATTTACGAGGTTCATATCGGCTCTTGGAAAAGGAACGACGACGGAACGGTTTATTCTTACAGAAAATTTGCCGATGAAATTATTCCCTATGTAAAGGAAATGAATTATACGCATATCGAACTTATGCCTATTACCGAATATCCTTTCGACGGGTCTTGGGGTTATCAGGTCACCGGACTTTTTGCTCCGACTTCCCGTTACGGAACTCCCGATGATTTTATGTATCTTGTCGACAAATGCCACGAGGCGGGAATAGGGGTAATTTTAGATTGGGTAATCGCTCATTTCCCGAAAGACGCTCACGGTTTATACGAGTTCGACGGTACGAGTCTATACGAATATTCCGATAAAAACAAAAGAGAACATAAAGAATGGGGCACAATGGTTTTCGATTACGGAAAAACCGAGGTTAAAAGTTTCCTTATTTCTTCCGCTATGTTCTGGGTTGAAAAATATCATATCGACGGACTCAGAACCGACGCTGTCGCATCCATGCTTTATCTCGATTATAACAGAAGAGGCGGCGAGTGGACAAAAAACAAATACGGCGGAAATTATAATCTCGAAGTTATCGATTTTTTGCAGGAACTTAACAAAGCCGTTCTTTCAAATCACCCCGATGTGCTTATGATTGCCGAAGAGTCGACGGCTTTTCCGATGGTTACGAAACCGCCGCACGACGGTGGACTCGGTTTCAATTACAAATGGAATATGGGCTGGATGAACGATTCTTTAAGTTATGTGTCGGCTAATCCTTTCTTCAAAAAGGATATGCACAACAAAATAACCTTTTCAATTACATACGCCTATTCGGAAAACTACATACTTCCTTTATCTCACGACGAAGTGGTACACGGAAAATGTTCTCTTATAAATAAAATGCCCGGCGAATATAAACAGAAATTTCAGGAACTTAAAGCCTTCTTCGGTTATATGATGGCTCATCCCGGTAAAAAACTTCTTTTTATGGGCGGTGAGTTCGGGCAATTCGTGGAATGGAAATATTACGAGGGACTCGAATGGTTCCTTCTGAACTACGACGAACATAAACATTTACAAAACTTCGTTAAAGAGCTTAACGCATATTATCTCAATAATAAGGAAATGTACGAACTCGACGACAGTTACGACGGGTTCAAATGGATTTGCGTGGACGACAATACTCAGAATATAATTTCTTTCAGACGAATGGCAAAAGACGGCGAATACACCGTTTGCGTCGTCAATTTCGCTCCCGTCGAAAGAAAAGGATATAAAATGGGAATGCCCGAAAAGGGCAGATATTACACCGCTCTCACAAGCGAAAGCGGTGATAAATGGAAAAAAGCCGAATATACTTCTAAGAAGGGTAAGATGCACGGACTTAATTATTTTATAGATTTAAATATTCCCGCAAGCAGTGTGACTTATCTTAAGTTCAAAAAAAGGGGGAACAAATAAGATGTATTCAGCAAAAAAAGAAACGGTTACTATGCTTCTTGCAGGCGGACAGGGAACAAGATTAGGCGTTCTCACAAGGGATATAGCAAAACCGGCAGTTCCGTTCGGCGGAAAGTACAGGATAATAGATTTTCCGCTTTCAAACTGTATAAATTCCGGTATGGACACAATAGGCGTTCTTACTCAGTATCAGCCTTTTGACCTTAATCAGTATATCGGAAACGGTCAGCCTTGGGATTTGGACAGGCTAAACGGCGGCGTCTTTATTCTTCCGCCTTACGTCAAAGGCAAATCCGGCGAATGGTACAAAGGTACTGCAAACGCCATTTATCAGAATATCGAATTTATCGACAGATACGACGCTGATTATGTTCTTATTCTCTCTGGCGACCATATCTATAAAATGGATTATTCGCTTATGCTCAAAGCCCATAAGGAAAAACACAGCGACTGTACTATCGCAGTTATAGATGTTCCTTTGAAAGAGGCTTCGAGATTCGGTATTATGTCGGTCAATAAAAACAACAAGATTACCGAATTCGAAGAAAAACCTCAAAAACCCAAAAGCACCAAAGCAAGTATGGGTATTTACATTTTCAATTGGAAAGTGCTGAAAAAATATCTTATAGAAGACGAAGAAAATAAAAAATCGAGCAACGATTTCGGTAAGGATATTATTCCTAAAATGCTTGCCGACAAACAAAATCTTTATGCATTCTCTTTCGAAGGGTACTGGAAAGACGTCGGAACAATTTCGAGTTTATGGCAGTCGAACATGGACCTTTTAAGCAGAGATAAAAAGAACTCTTTGGATCTTATAAATAAATGGAAGATTTATGCAAGAAATACCGCAGAGCCGCCTCACTTCGTAGGTAAAAACGGAAAGATAACAAATTCAATCGTTACCGAAGGCTGCCTTATCAACGGCACGGTTCTGAATTCCGTGCTTTCGCAAAGCTGTGTTGTTGAAAAGGGCGCCGTAGTTGAAAATTCGGTAGTTTTACCGGGTGCATTCATAGGCGAGAATGCCGTTATCAGATATTCTATAATCGGCGAGGGCGGAGTAGTCGAAGCCGGCGCAGTTGTAGGAAGCAGTCAGAGCGGTCCCGAAGACGGCGAGTGGAAAATTGCCGTAGTAGGTCCTAAGGCGGTTATCAAAAAACAATCCGTCGTCAAAGCAGGCGAAATGGTAGAAGGGGGTAAACAATAATGAACAATATAATGGGCGTGGTTTTTGCAAGTAATCTCGAAACAAAACTGAACGAACTCACAATAAGAAGAACCCCCGCTTCTCTTCCTTTTTGCGGAAGATACAGACTTATAGATTTTACCCTTTCGAACTTCGTTAACAGCGGTATAACTTCAATAGGTATTCTGACCAAGAACAATTACAATTCTTTAATGGAACATATCCGTATGGGCAGAGACTGGGACCTTAACAGAAAAAACAGCGGTATTGCCATGTTTCCGCCTTATGCGCACAATCAGTCAAAAGATGTTTATAAAGATAAAATAGAAGCGATTTATTCGATATTCAATTATCTCGTAAAGACAAAAGAAGAATATGCGGTTATCACCGACAGCAATATCGTTACGAATATCGATTATGAAGATGTTTATAATTATCATATAAAAAACGGTGCGGATATCACCATGGTAACCTACGATGCCGAACCTTGTTCTTTAAGAAGAATCATAGTCGAAACCGACAGCGATATGGCTGTTAAGGATATGTATATTTCCACCGTTTCCGACGACACAAAAAAACAAATAGGTCTTAACATTTATCTCATGAAAAAAGACCTTCTCAAAAGTCTGATAGAAAACGCTTACGCAAGAGGTTTAGGGGATTTCGAAAAGGATATTCTCTTTAAAAAATTAGGACAGTTTAAAATTATGGCTTATAAAGTAAACGGATATGCCGAAATAATAGACGATATCAAAGGGTATTTCAAGCAG
This sequence comes from uncultured Eubacteriales bacterium, assembly GCA_949296455.1. Lineage (GTDB taxonomy): Bacteria > Bacillota > Clostridia > Christensenellales > CALVMC01 > CALVMC01. The sequence goes on along the minus strand of CASFOZ010000002.1, from coordinate 235,304 downwards.
AACATGAAAATGCTCGATTATAAAACCCGTAAAGATTTGTTTTATAAATACGGAAAAATAATGACAAAGGTTAAAGACAGCGTTCCTACAGTTTACGGCGACAAAGCTAATGTTTCGAATTCTCTTATTGCCGACGGCTGTATTATAAACGGAACGGTTGAAAATTCCGTTCTTTTCCGTGGCGTCAAAATAGAAGAAGGCGCCGTAATAAAAAATTCCATAATAATGGAAAACGGATATGTTATGCACGGTGTTAATATAAGTTATGCCATTTTGGATAAGCATGTAACCGTGCAGGAAGGCAGGAACATTTCAGGCTACGAAACATATCCCGTCGTAATAGTCAAAGATAAAATAGTTTAACAGGAGCTTATAATGGATAATAAAATCCGTGATAAAAACAAGGGAGATTGCGGGTCGAATATAAAAAAAGATAACGAGCACCTTGCTTTTATCAAAATGAAATCCGTTAAAAATGCAAAAGATAACGAAATTAAAGTGGAATTCGTTCATCCGACAGCAGCACAGGATATATTCAAACAACAGATTGTGGACAAGTTCGAAGGTGAATTTGCGGCAGACGAAAAACCTGAATTCGATGAATTCCCCGGTTCCGCCGTTGACGATACCTTGGAAATTCACGGTTCTCTTTCACAGGACGGAGTAACAATCGACGACGATAATTTAATTAAAGTCGATTCGGAAAAGGAAATAGAAAAGGATTCGATGCAAACGGAGCAATCGCTTTCCGATATCGAGGAAAAGCAGGAAGAGGAAGAAGAGAGCCATGCAAAACCTTTTATAGTGTATCCCGTAATTAAAAACGGCAGACAGGTCAACAGGACAGATTCTGAAAATCAGACAACGCTTTTTGAAAATCAAGCCGATTTACAAGATACGGAAGCAAAGTTGCAAGCCGATTTGCAAGAGACGGAAGCAGAGTTGCAAACCGAACATATAGAACATAATACATGCGAAAATGTTACGCAAACAAATTCCGACTACCAATATCTTAAAGATAATGAAGTAAAAGTCGGGAACAGATTTGAAGACGGCGAAACTGAATTGGGGCAGATTGACAAGTCGGAACTCGAAAATACCGAAAATAAAGAAAGCGATAACGGCGGGCAGATAATGAGCGCTGAAATAAAAGAGGATAGCAAAAAGGCGGAAAAGGGTAGCGCCGATAATGCTGTCGACGAATTTGTAAATCTCATAAAAGACGATAAAGAAGAATTGTCTTTACTTACAGATAAAAAAGATTTTGAAAATACCGACAGTATTTCGGAATACGGTAATGATAATCTTTACAATGTCAATCGGGAAGATATCCGAACGGAAGCACTCGGCTCCGATATCGGAAATACCGAAACCGACAGTATCGTAAACGAAGAAGATTTATCTGACGGTTATTTTAAAGAAATCGGAGAAAAATCGTATTGTGAAAATGTCAATATTGAAAAAGGAGATGACAACGATATTTCATTTGCCGAAAATATCTCTACAAAGGAAGATAAAACAATGAAAATCAATAGCGAATTAAAATTGAAAGTAAAACCCGAAAATCTGATATCAGCAGATAAATTGCTTATCGTAAAACGCAACAGTATAAAGGAGGAAGCGGAAATGAGCGAAAACGCAATTAAAGAAAAAGCCAAAGCAGTAAAGGATTATAAATCCAAGAATGAAACGAATACGGTTTCCGATATTAAAGATAAAACGGAAAAAGAGGAAAAGAAATTTAAAGTTCTTTTCGTTTCTCCCGAAGTCGCTCCATTTATCCATACGGGCGGATTAGGCGAAGTTTCCTATGCTCTTCCGGTAGCGCTTGCGCAAAAAAATGTGGATATAAGGGTAATTTTACCGTTGTATTCGGCAATTCCGGAAGAATACAGAAAGAAAATGAAATATATAGGAAATACCTATGTAAATCTCGCTTGGCGTTATCAATATGCAGGGGTGTTCGAGCTCAGAAAGGACGGAGTAATTTATTACTTTATCGATAACGAATTTTATTTCAAAAGAGACGGTATTTACGGCCATTTCGATGACGGTGAAAGATTTGCCTTTTTCTCGAAAGCCGTTCTCGAACTTTTAAGGGTGATAGATTTTTATCCCGACGTTATTCATTCAAACGACTGGCAATCGGCACTCGTGCCCGTCTTTCTCGATGCGTTTTACAGGGGTATAGAAGAATATAAAAATATCAGAACCCTTTTCACCATTCATAACATACAATATCAGGGTAAATACGATAAAGAAGTGGTTAGAGATATATTGGGTCTCGGAAGCAGGGCAAATTGGGTAATGATGGATAACTGCTGCAACTATATGAAAGGCGCTATCGAATGCGCAAAAGCCGTGTCCACCGTTTCCAAAGCTTATGTAAGCGAAATTATGGACCCTTATTTTTCCTACGGACTCGATTCGATTTTGAGAGAACGCAGCTATAAAATAAGCGGTATTCTTAACGGTATAGACAACAATATTTTCAATCCCGAAACCGACAAGAAAATAATAAAAAATTATAATTACGAAACAATTCAGTATAAAAAAGACAATAAAAAAGCCTTGCTCGAAAAAATAGGACTTCAATACGACGAAAACCGTCCTTTAATCAGTATGGTTTCCCGTCTCACGGAACAGAAAGGTATCGACCTTCTCCTTGCAACGGCGGATAAAATTCTTTCGGCTGATTTACAGCTCGTAATACTCGGCAAAGGCGATTGGAAATACGAAAAAGCCATTTCCGATATCCAGTACAGATACAGTAACAAAGTCAGAGCCATTATCGACTTTTCCGACGAAATGGCAAGACAGATTTATGCAGGCTCCGACATATTCCTTATGCCGTCTAAGTACGAGCCTTGCGGTTTGTCTCAAATGATTTCAATGAGATACGGTACCGTTCCTATCGTAAGAGAAACGGGCGGACTTAAAGATTCCGTCGTTCCTTTCAATATTACCGATAAATCGGGAACGGGATTTACATTCTATTCCTACAATTCCTACGATATGCTGGACGCTATATGGAGAGCTTTTGCAACATATTTCGATAAGGATAGCTGGTCTGCATTAATTAAAAATATTATGAGTGCAGACTTCGGTTGGGATAAACAGTCGGAAGAATATCTCAATCTTTACAAAAGTTTATAAAGTTTTAAGGAGATATATATGGAAAAAACAAAAATTTCTTCTATGGAAATTAAAAAGGCCATAGAGGGTACGCTTTCTCGTGACTTCGGCGTAAAATTCGAAGAAGCTTCAAAGTTGCAGGTTTATAAGGCAGTCTGCATTGTAGTAAGAGATTTACTTACAGCAAAAAGGGTGGATTGGAAAAAAGCTCTCAAACAAACGGGCGCAAAACAGGTCTTTTATATGTCTATGGAATTTCTGCCCGGTCGCTCGTTAAGAAATCATCTTTATAATCTTCAACTAAACGATATTTTTAAAGATACACTTTCAAATCTCGGCTATGACCTTGACGAATTATGTTCTTTCGAACCCGACGCCGGTCTTGGGAACGGCGGTCTTGGAAGACTCGCTTCCGCTTATATGGACGCTTTGACTTCTTGCGAATTTCCAGCAACCGGCTTTTCGATAAGATACGATTACGGTATATTCGAACAGAAACTCGTTAACGGCTGGCAGATGGAAATGCCAGATAACTGGCTTGAAAACGGCGGCGTATGGCTTTCGCCGAGAACGGAAGAAACCTTTGAGGTTCATTTCGGCGGCGTGCTTAAAGAAAATTGGGAAGATGGAAAACTTAAAGTAGAACATTCAAAATATTATACCGTTCTTGCCGTTCCTTACGATATGAACGTCTCAGGCTATAATTCGAAAGCCGTAAATAAACTCAGACTCTGGTCCGCTAAATCGCCGACCGATTTCGATATGGAACTTTTCTCGAAAGGCGAGTATGTAAAGGCTATGGAAAACAAGGCTATCGCAGAAACTATTTCCAAAGTTCTTTATCCTGCCGACGAACATATAGAAGGAAAACAACTGAGATTAAAACAACAGTATTTCTTCGTTTCGGCTTCCATTCAGTCTATAATTCAGAAGCATTTGAAACACTTCGGAACAATTGAAAATCTTCCCGATAAGATTTCCATACATATAAACGATACCCATCCGGCTTTGTGCGTTCCCGAACTTATGAGAATACTCTTAGACGATTTCGGATTTACATGGGACAAAGCGTGGGATTTCACAACAAAAATAATTTCTTATACTAATCATACGGTTATGGCGGAAGCTCTCGAAAAATGGCCGCAGGATTTGTTCAATAATCTTCTTCCGAGAATCTATCAGATTGTATCCGAAATAAACAACAGACTCTGCGCAGACCTTTGGCATTATTTCCCCAACGACTGGAACAATGTAGCTCAGTGTGCCGTAATTTCGAACGGAAATGTAAATATGGCTAATCTTTGTATTGCCGCTTCCCACTCGATAAACGGCGTTTCCGCTCTCCATTCGGAAATACTCAAAAACGATGTATTTAAAAACTTTTACATTATGGACCCGACTAAATTTCTGAATGTTACCAACGGAATAACTCACAGAAGGTGGCTTTGCGAGGCAAACCCGGAACTTGCTGATTTCATTAAAGGACTTATAGGCGACGGTTTTATTCAGGACGCAACCGAACTTTCTAAATTAAAGAAATTCAAAGACGACACTTCGGTGTTGAAAGAGTTCAGAAAAATCAAACTTTCAAATAAAACCCGTCTTGCCGCTATAATCAAAGATAAAACGGGCGTTACGGTTAATCCGATGTCGATTTTCGATATCCAGTGCAAAAGACTTCACGAATATAAAAGACAGCTTTTAAACGCTCTAAATATTTTGAACCTTTATTATAAATTAAAAGAAAACCCTGGTCTTAACATAAATCCCCGTACCTTCATTTTCGGTGCAAAAGCCGCTCCTTCATATACTATGGCAAAGAAGATTATTCGTCTTATCTATATGCTTGGCGAAGTTATCAATAACGATAAGTCGATAAACGATAAACTTAAAGTTATATTCCTTGAAAATTACAGAGTATCTCTGGCTGAATCGATTATCCCGGCTGCCGATGTGAGCGAACAGATTTCAGTTGCCGGTAAAGAAGCTTCGGGTACCGGAAATATGAAATTTATGATTAACGGCGCAGTTACCATAGGAACTATGGACGGCGCCAATATCGAAATTTACGAGAATGTAGGCGAAGAAAATATCTTCATTTTCGGATTGCTTTCCGACCAGATTCAAAAACTTTACAGAGAAGGCTACAATCCTCTCGATTACTATAAAAACAATGCCGAAATTAAAAATCTTCTCGATTCATTAAAACAGGGTATCGGCGGCGTCGATTTCCACGAAATCACAGATTCCTTGATCGGCGGTTGGGGCGTTTCCGACCCTTATATGGTTCTTGCAGATTTTGAATCTTATTCGAAAAGACAAGGCGATATAGATAAAGCTTTTGACGATGCGATTTCTTTCGGCAAAAAAGGTCTCATGAATATCGCAGGAAGCGGATTCTTCGCAGCAGACAGAAGCGTTAAAGAGTACGCAGACAGAATATGGCACCTTAAAACTTTAAAAAACATTAAAGTAAACTAAGTTCGCCTTCAACTAAGTGCGGAGATAAATTCTTAATGATATTTTTTCCTTATAATTCAAGAAGAAAGGAATATAAATCGCCTTTCGGAGCAATACAGGCAGGACAGGAAATTGTTTTCAATTTTCCTGTCTCAAAGTCTTTGTCTCTTTACGGAGTAAGTATTATCGTTACCAAAAACGGTGAAAATCCCGTGAATTATCCTCTTATCGAAAGCGGCGGCGACGATAAATTTACTAATTTTTCCGCAAAAATAGAAATCACTACAAGCGGTATCTATTGGTATTATTTCGAAGTTTACGAAAAACACCAGACTACTTTTGTCGGTCGTGACGCTTACGGAAAAGCCGTTCAGTCTTTAAATCCGCAAAGCTGGCAAATTACCGTTTACGATAAAATCTATCCCGTATCGCAGCTGGCTTCGGGAGGTATAGTATATCATATTTTCGTCGACAGGTTCTCAAAAGGGAAAAGCGAAAATATCCGCTTCGATAAAAAAGGAAAACTCAAAGAATGGAAGGACGAGATAACCGTTTGCGACAGCGACGGCGTTTACAGAGCCAACGACTTTTACGGCGGTAATTTTCAGGGAATAATTGATAAACTCGATTATCTCGAAGAACTTAATGTAAAACTGATTTATCTCTCGCCGATATTCAAATCTTTTTCCAATCACCGCTACGATACCGCAGATTATATGGAAATTGACGAACTTTTAGGCGGTGAGAAGGATTTTATAAAACTTATAGAAGAATGTAAAAAAAGGGGAATAGGTATTATGCTCGACGGTGTTTTCAATCATACGGGCGCCGACAGTATATATTTCAATAAATTCAATACCTTTCCCGAACCGGGAGCTTATCAATCTCAGAATTCCAAATATTTCAAGTGGTTCGATTTTGAAAGTTTTCCCGATAAATACAATTGCTGGTGGGGAATAACCGTTACTCCCACAGTCAACAAAAATAATCCCGATTACAGAAATTTTATATTCGGTAAAGACGGCGTCATAGAAAAATGGAATTCGAAAGGGATTTCAGGCTGGCGTCTCGATGTCGTAGACGAACTTCCCGTCGATTTTACCGACGGTCTTATTTCTAAAATAAAGGAAAAAAAGAATCTTACGGTTATCGGCGAAGTTTGGGAAGACGCTTCCACTAAAATCAGTTACGGCACTATGCGTCCTTATCTTTTAGGAAAACAGCTTGACGGCACTATGAATTATCCTTTCAAAAATGCCGTTTTAGATTTTACTATGGACAGAAACGCAGACAGATTCAAAATCAGAATTATGAACATTGTGGAAAATTATCCGAGACACTGCCTTGACAATTCCATGAATTTTCTGAGTACGCACGACACTTACCGTGCCTTAAACGCTCTTTCGGGACTCGATTTGTCCAATACTACCAAGGTTGACCGTTTGAAAATTTTCCCTTCCGAAGAAGTTTTCAATATGGCGGTAAAAAGACTTAAATTCGCTTCCGCCGTTATTTTTACCTTGCCCGGTACTCCTACCGTTTATTACGGCGAAGAGGCAGGAATGTGGGGATTCGACGACCCGATAAACAGAAGACCTTTCCCGTGGGACAATATCAATACCGATATATTAAATCATTATAAGAATTTCGCTCAGATAAGAAAAAAATATAAACAGGAATTCAAAGGTTTTTTTGAATTCGAAAATATTTCAAGACTTCTTGTATATAACTATTCTTCCGATAGGGGAAAACTTAAAATAATCGCTAACATGTCGGATGAAACGGGGGAATATTCTTTGAAGAAAGGAAGCAGATTCGCTATTTCCGAAAAGAACACTCCCGAAATTCTTAAAATCGCACCCCTTGAAGTAAGAGTGGTATTCTGTCCGGAACGAAATTGATTTTTTAAACTTTTATATTTTATCGATTCAGTTTTTTAAAAGAATTTTATTACAATATAATCAATGAATAATTATTTAATATTAATATATTTTATTATATATTAAACTTTATAATATAAATTATTTATTCTTTATCAATACAAAAAATTTTAATCTTTACGGCTTTTTAAATGGAAAACATTAAATTTCGGTTATCATTTTATTTAAAGGGAATGTTTTAAGTATTCCGTTTACGAAAACCTCTTTTTCTTCGTCTTTGCCGTTTATTTTGAAAGCCGTTACTTTGTTGTTTTTCCAATAAATATCGGCGCTTATTCCCTTTTTACATTTCAGCCCGGTTATGCTTCCTTCTTTCCATACCGCAGGAAGGGCGGGAAGAAGCATTATTGCTCTTTCGCTTTGCTGTATAAGCATTTCGTTTATTACCGCCATTATTCCGAGATTTATATCGAAGTTTACCGATTCCGAAGAAAAAAGATTCGCTCCCGTGCCGATTTTATTTTTTGAAGTTCCTTTTCTGTATTTTAACAATTCCTTTATTAATTGCAAAGCCTTATTTCCGTCTCCGAGCCTTGTATAGCACATTGCTTTATATACTGTTTCTTTCGACGATTTATCTTTTATTCTGTTTAATGTGTTAATTGCGCATTTACATAACTTTAAATTGTCGAGCATCTCTTCCGAAGGATATATCCCGTAAAGAGAATATATTGAATATTTTTTTTGAAAATCCTTTTCTTCCGCAGTTAGTATTGTGTTTTCTTCCGATACTTTATATCCGTCAAGAAGGGGCAGTATTTCTTTGATTTTTTTAATCGACTCGTTTTTTATACTCAATATTTTACAAGCTTTAAGGTATTCTTTAAAAGTATCTCTTATTACCGCAATATCGAATGTGGAAGATAATGTCGAAACTGCCGTTCCGTTTATAACAGTCTGAGAAGGGCATATTATGTTCTTTTCGTTCGTGAACGCAAGATACCCCAAATAAAATTTTACCGCTCCTTCGAGTATGTCAATATTATCGGAAAGAAATTGCAAATCTTGCGTATACTCAAAATGTTCGCTTATATGCTTGCATAATGTTCCAGCGATTCCCGCTACAAATCTTGTCTCTTTCAATACGCCGTCGCTTTTCAAATATGTCGTTTCACCGAACATTGTTGAACGGTTAAAGCAGCTCCAACCTTTAAGCCCAAGCCTATTTGCAATCTGTTTTCCGTTTTCCGCTATCTGTCTGATTAGTTTAAAAAAACTTTCGTGACATTCCGATAAATTTCCGCTTTCAACACCCCAATATTTCATTTGCGTGCTTAACAGCAAGTCGAAATAATAGGGGTTATCGGCATTAAGTATCAGCGGGCTCGGCGCAGAGCATGATTTCGAAGACGAGGTTATAAGCAGGTATCTTGCGTAATTATAATATAAAACCATAAACTGAGCGTTGTTTTTTCGGCTTACCGATTTCAACTGCTTTCTTATGTTTATTCCTTCGGTATCTTTTTCGAAAAGTTTGAATTCAACTCTGTCGAACATTTCCGAAAATCCGTTTCTGTGCTCGTCGAGAAGTTTTCCGTATTCCTTTCCGTCAAGAATTTTAATACATTTATTATAAGCCGATTTAACGGAAGTAAATGAACTCTTTGCTTTTGCAAGTAAAGTTAAATTAGTGCAGTTTTTAATGATAATTTTGTTTCCGTCTATCAGTGCGCTTCCGTCCGTATCGATTTTGGCGACCATTGCAAAATATTTGTTCTTTATCTCTTTTTCTTCTTTCTGAGCCTTTTTATCGTTTTCTATAAAACCGGTAATTTCAATGGTTATTTCGGTATTTTCCCGTACTTTTAATTTTTCGATTTTAATATTTTCGGCAATTTCCGATGTTATTTCAAATATCCAGCCGTCTACTGCGCTGCTTTTAAAACACGAACAGTATATCGAATCGTCAAAGCTTACAAAACTTTCCTGCTCTCTCATTATTCCGTTTATAGAATAACTTACCCGTTGCAGGCCGTGTTCGAGATTTAATTTCCTTATGTACTTTTCGTAAGGGAAATCGGAATTGTCGCTTTTAATTTTTATTTCGCATACAGGCTTTGTTTCTTTAAGTCCGCTGTTTGTTATGCTGTTTTTAAATATATCGGCGTTTTTTTCAGTCAGTAATTTGTTTATATCAGAGTTCAAACTTTCTTTTCCGAAATTATAAACAAGTCCGGGAGTAGGGTATATTTTGGAATTTACGAAACGAAGATTTTTAGTTCTCACTCCTCCGTCGTCGATAATTTCAAAACTGCCTCCCGCAAGTAAAAAACACTCGCTTTCGTTTTTTGCAGGCTTGTCAAAAAATAAATAACTCTGACTGTTCATAACTTTTACCTTTATAATATAATAACAAATTTAACTCCTTTTAGCAAATATCGTATTATATTATTCTTTACTTAATATTTAAAAATGGTTATAATATTTTAAAGGAGATTTAATTATGGCAGTTTTAGTTACAGGCGGACTCGGATATATCGGAAGTCATACCGCAGTGGCTCTTATCGAAAAAGGAATCAAAGTTGTTATTTGCGACGACCTTTCAAATTCCGATATAAATGCCCTTGACAGGATTTTTAAAATCACAAATGTGCGTCCTAAATTCCATCAAACAGATTTGAAAGATTATAAAAAAACCGAACTCATTTTTAAAAGAAATTCAATCGACGCCGTTATTCATTTTGCAGGTTACAAGGCTGTCGGCGAGTCTGTAGAAAAACCCGTTATGTATTATGAGAATAATTTACTTTCAACTCTGAATCTTCTTAAAGCAATGAAAAAATTCAATGTCAAAAATTTTGTTTTCAGCTCTTCCGCAACGGTTTATAAAGTTTCTGACACAATGCCGCTTAAGGAAAATTTTCCTTTGGCTCAGACCAATCCTTACGGGAGAAGCAAATATTTTATTGAAGAAATTCTTCACGATGTATGTATTTCCGATAAGAATATGAACGTCGCCGCTTTAAGATATTTCAATCCGATAGGAGCTCACAAATCGGGACTTCTCGGCGAAAACCCCAACGGTATACCGAATAACTTAATGCCTTTCATAACAAAAGTCGCAATAGGCAAATTCGATAAATTAAAGGTATTCGGAAACGATTACCCGACAAAGGACGGAACAGGAGTCAGAGATTACATTCATGTTCTCGACCTTGCAAAAGGTCATATTTGCGCCCTTGAAAAACTCAAGGAAAATCCGGGCTTTTTTGTCTGCAATCTCGGAACAGGGAAAGGGTACAGCGTTCTCGAAATAGTCAAAGAGTTCGAAAAACAAAGCGGAGTCAATATCCCGTACGAAATTACAGAAAGACGCCCCGGAGATATCGCAGAGTGCTACGCTGATTGCGAAAAGGCTGAGAAAGAACTCGGATTTAAGGCAGAGTATACTCTTGCGGATATGTGCAAAGACAGCTGGAATTTTCAGAAGAATAATCCCGACGGCTATAAAAGCGCTCAGTAAATTTTCCGCTCTCTTATTTACTTGTAAAATATAACTGTTTTTGTTATAATAATATAAAATTAAAGGAATATTATGGAAAGAACTTTTTTTGATTATTTTAAATTTTGCCTTAAAAAATGGTATATCATTTTAGTTTTAGGCGTTCTCGTTGCAGTGATAGGTTTCGGATTCACTTATTACAACGATATTATTTCATCAAGACAATTCGATACCATTTTAAGAGTAGAAGTGCTTAGCGTAAACGAAAACAATATGATTAATTCCTATCCTACCGGCGTTTCTTATGTGGAAACCTTTTTAACTACACCTACTCATTTGGAAAAGGCTATTGACGGAATAGACGCTACAAAGTGCGCTCTTAGTAAAGATAAATTATTAAAACTTTTATCGGATAAAAATAATCTGAGTTTTGAAACTAACGGTAATGCCGTATTAGGGTATGTAACGATAAATTTTAAACCCAACTGCGCACAGGACGTTTTGTCGGACGAGTTTGTTCTCGAACTTCTCAATTCTCTTAATACAGAAATAATTTCCTTTGTCGCATCGACTTTCTTTATTTACACTTATACTTGTACGGTAGAAAAAGCACCCGTTGCTCATACGAGTGAAAAATCCTTGATTTCGGATATTATTCTGCCTTTGCTTTTGTATTTTGTAGTAGGTATGCTTATCGGAATAATGGGTATTTTAATATACTTTGCGGGGGATAAAAGACTGCGTCTTGAAAATGTCGAAAATATACTCGGAGTAGAGTTAATAGGCGCTATCGACGGAAAGGAGCTTAAAGATGATAAGCAGTATAATTAATTTCATTAAAAGAAAGAAAGATAAAAAAATATCTTTTACGGTTTTCGACGAAAATTCCACTCAGTCAAAACAGTACGAAGATATATGCGCAAGCCTTAAATTTCCTGAAAAAAACAATATTATTGTCGTCAGCGGCGTCAATAAGATTTCAAAAAGCGGTGAATGTGCCGTCAATCTTGCCAAGGCTTTCCACAAGAGAAATGTAAAAACCTTGCTTATAGACTGTTTCAGTCACCAGGGAGAGGAATTGGATTCTTTGCTTCTTGAAGAAAACGATAAAAAAGAAGGACTTTCCGAATTTTTATGTAATGAAAAATATATGAAACCCGCAGTCAAAACTCTGACAGATTCTTTCGATTATTTAAGACACGGTAGTTTTACTGCAAATACCGCAAATATTCTTTCGGATGAAAAAACTCTCGGTTTTATTAAGCAGCTTTCTGATGATTACTTTGTTACTATAATTTTCGTTAAACCGTTTACAGATAACTTTGACACCGTCAGCCTTAAAAGTATTGCCCGTGGTTACATTATCGCCCTCGACGGTAATACAGATATGGAAAAAGAAAGTTTTATTGCGGCTGAAATTCTCAGAAAAAACGAATGTCCGGTTTTAGGCGCTGTCTTTTGCGGTAAGGATAAATAATGAGCGGTAAAATCAATAAAATAGTTTCTCCGAAAAATTTAAGAGAAGTTGTGCTTTTGCTTATAGACAGTATCTGCATACTGCTTACTTATATAGTAACTATTTTATTGCTGAACTTAAAAACCGCAAATTCCGATATAATAATTAATTCTCTTATTGTCTTTCCGCTTGTTATAGTTCTTTATCTGATTTTTAACTATTTAATAGGCGTAGCCCGTGTCATATGGCGTTATTCCAATCTCGAAGATTATTTTAAACTTTTTTTAAGTCTTATTTTGACCTTTACGGTTTTTGCCCTTTTCGATTATTTTCTTATTAAAAAGGTTTATAATCCCTCCGCTTATATTTTTCTTACTTTATCTGTCTCTGCCGTTCTTGTGACAATAAGAGGTATATATGCTTATATGTACTCTAAATTAAGGGAAAATGTGGGCGACCATTCAGCGGCTAATACCATGATTATAGGCGCAGGCTATACGGGAAAATTAGTTATTGACGAGCTTATTCGTCATAAAAGCGTTCTTAAACCTGTCTGTATCGTCGATGACGATTCCGATAAAAAAGGTAGAGCCATAGGTTCAATTAAAATTGTGGGAAATACTTCCGAAATTCCCAAATTCGTTAAAAAATACGATATCAAAAAAATAGTCTTTGCTATCCCTTCCTGCGATAAGGAAAACAGAAAAAGAATACTTAAAAACTGCGTCGCAACAGATTGCGAAATAAGAGTTCTTCCTTTTATCGGACAAATGATTAATAATGTAAACATTATGTCGCAGGCAAAAGAAGTTAAAATAGAAGACCTTCTGGGAAGGTCTCCGATTGTCTTCGACAGCCTCGAAATTACTTCCTATGTGAAAGATAAAATTTGTCTTGTAACAGGCGGCGGCGGTTCAATCGGTAGCGAACTTTGTAGGCAAATTGCAAAATACAGCCCTAAAAAATTAATTATTTTGGATATATACGAAAACAGCGCTTACGAAATACAACAGGAACTTATAAGAGAATATAAGGATAAACTCGATTTGACAGTGGAAATATGTTCGGTTGCAGACTTCGACAGAATGGAACTTCTTTACAAAGAACATAAGCCTGAAATAGTGTTCCACGCAGCCGCTCACAAGCATGTTCCTTTAATGGAAACTAACCCCGAAGAAGCAGTCAAAAATAATGTGCTCGGAACATATAATATGGTAAAACTTGCAGGGCAGTATAAAGTTAAAAAATTTATTCTCGTTTCCACCGATAAAGCAGTAAACCCGACAAATGTTATGGGCGCAACTAAAAGATGCTGCGAAATGATTATTCAGCATTTTTCAAAAATTTACGATAAAACCGAATATGCGGCAGTCAGATTCGGTAACGTATTAGGCTCGAACGGCTCGGTTATTCCGCTTTTCAAAGAACAGATTAAAAAGGGCGGCCCCGTTACCGTAACTCACAGAGATATCATAAGGTACTTTATGACAATTCCCGAAGCAGTTTCTCTTGTCCTTCAAGCGGGCGGCTTTGCAAAGTGCGGCGAAATTTTCGTTCTCGATATGGGCGAGCCGGTAAGAATTTTGGAACTTGCCGAAAACTTAATCCGCCTTATGGGCTATACGCCTTACGAAGATATCGATATAGTTTATACGGGACTTCGCCCGGGCGAAAAACTTTTTGAGGAAGTTCTTACCGACGAAGAAGGACTTCAAAAAACAAGAAACGATAAAATTTATGTCGGGCATCAAAGCAACGACTTCGGAAAAGATTTTGAAAAGGATTTAAATAACCTTATAACTATTGCCTTCGAAAACGACAGGGAAGGAGTTCTTTCGGCGCTCAAATACCTTGTTCCTACTTTTAAACACGCAAAAAATCATAAAAAGATTTTCGAAGCTAAAAATAAAGAAATAATCAGTATGCAAAACGAAATAAAAAAGGCAAGAAAGAGAAAGTCAGAAAAAGCAGAAGCTTAATTTTATATCGATTTCGCTTGCTTTTTATTACCGTAACAGTTAAACTAAATAAAGATATTTATATTTTTAATATAATATTCAAGGAGGAAAATAATGAAAAGGAAAATTTTATTTGTAATTATCGCAGTTATTGCAACTATCGCTATGCTCGGTTGTCTTGCAGCCTGCGGCCCTAAGGTTGAACCTCAGACAGGTTTAGGTTGGTCGCACCCGACTAACTATACCGAAGGTTCAGTTCAGAAAGATATGAATTCCGTTGATTTGTTTAAGCAAGCCGTTGAAAATTTCAAAAATACAACAAACGCTCAAATGACCGAATATCTTTTCTTTGACGGAACCGCCCCACTCGGCATCAAAGCTCAGCAAACAGAACTTACCGTTACGAAAATAGTAGACAGCAAATTGCTTGTAACAAGAGCCGCAAAAGGTCTTGACGGTAACACAAATAAGAAAAGCGCTCTCGAAAAATTTTACTTTGACGGAACCAACGCTTATAACTATTACTTACAGGATGTAAGCCTTAAAGATATCGATATCGAAAATCCCGATTTTACCGGTCTTTCGTTCACGGCTTATGACGGCGATGCTGCCGAAAAGGTTGCTACTTGCAAAAATATATTCTCTTATGTAGTTTCCGACAGCAATTTATCGGCAAACAACGATAACAATGTTTATAAAATTCAGAACACATATTACGGCGCTATAACTTTAAAAACCGATAAAGGCTTAAACGCAGAAGTTGAAAGCGTGCTTTACGAAAATACGGGTGCAAAAGAAGACTCTCTCGAATTCACCGCAGAAACGGTAATTTACTTTGCGGTAGAAGAAGTTAACGGCGTAATGAATTTCATAGGATACGAAATGGTCGAAAACTATAAATTCAAAGAGGCTGCAACCGTTAATGTAGTTCAGAACTTCTCGGGTAAATTCGTTTACGGCAATGTAACTATTTCCGACAGCGAACTTTTACCGATTGCATAATCTTATTCGATTATTAAAACTTTTTATAAAAAGCCGCATATAAAAATATGCGGTTTTTTTATATTCAATGTTATCTTGAAATTTACGGTAATAAATTCAATGCTTTAAACAATAAAGTCAATATCTTTTATTATTATTCGGCAATAAAATTACATTAACTCAGTTAATTGTATTTAACGATATATAAATTAAACCGTTAAATTATAAAAATATTTACAGCAATCAATTGTAATTTTTTTAAATATGAGTTATAATATACCCGTTATGACGCCGAAAAAAAATATCGTATTGATTTTAAAAGCCACAGCCCTTGTTCTGTTTTTAATCTTTGCGGTTTTAAATCTTATCAATTATTATGCTGTAGGGAATGTCGCTCTTAAACTCGTTTCCTATATAGGCGGCGCTCTTTCTGCTTTAATGTATCTCGGAGTTTATATCTTCGAGGCTATTAAAGAGAACAGAAAGGTCAAAGCGGAAGAAGAAGCAGAAAAACAAACTAATGAAAATGCGTCGCAGAACAAAGATACGATATCAGACGAAGTTGTTACCGAAAATTTAACAAACGGCATTGAAGACGGCGAAAAAAAAGAAAGCGATGCGGATAACAAAAATAAAAAAGCATAAAAATTTCAATGTTTCTATGCTGCAATAATTCGAGTAAAAGTTTAATTATAAAAGTATATTTATAAATAACATAATTACTCATTTAAATTTCAATTTAATTGGCAAACACACGGAGAGGTGGCTGAGCTGGTTGAAGGCGCACGATTGGAAATCGTGTTACGGCTAATACCGTACAAGGGTTCGAACCCCTTTCTCTCCGCCATAATAATTCGAATCGTACAAATCGGTACGGTTCGTTTTTTATATTATTCATTGATATTTAATTAATAGATTATATAATTACTTGTTATTTTTTGAATAATTCATAAATTTCGATATTTATTTTTTCCGCAATTTTAAATAAATAATTGATTTTAATATTTACTTTTCCGTCCAATATTTTATCTAATACGCAACAGTCGATTTTGCAAAGTTTACAAAATTGTTTTTTGCTCAGACTGTTTTTTATTATATATTCTTCAATGATTTCCGTATTAAAAATATTTTTCATTTTATACCGTTTAATATTTATACCGTTTGGTATAAATATCATAATATACCGTTTAGTATATGTCAAGACAATTGATACCAATCAGTATATACTTTTTTAGTAGGATTTATGAATAAGTTTGCGGAAAGATTAAAAGAATTGAGAACCGATAAAAATCTCAGTCAAAAAATGCTTGCAAAAGAAACAGGTTACAGTCAGGCGGCAATTGCAAGGTGGGAAGCGAATTTGCAAATACCCAATATCGAGGTGGCAGTTAAATTTGCAAATTATTTTAATGTTTCTTCGGATTATTTATTGGGACTTGAAGATTAAAAATAAATTTATCATTGATTGTTTAATAACTAAAAATTATATTGAATAAAAACTAATTTGTATCTAAAATAAAAAAACGAACTTTTAAGTTCGTTTTTCATTTTTTATAAGAATTTTTGTTACGATTATTTTTCGGCAAGGTCTTTTGCCAAGGCGTCAAGGGCGGGTTTATATTCGTCTTTGAACTTTCCGGTTAAAGTAACAGGCTTTTCTGCAAAACTTAAATCTTTTGCGCCGTCTAATGCGGTTTGCATGGCTTTTGCCGATACGGGAGCCCAGGTGCCGTTTTCAATGAATGCTATTTTGCGTTTTTGAAAATTCTTTGCTTTAAGAAGATAAATAAAGTGAGCCATCAGCGGCATAGCCATTCCGTCGCATGTGGAAGAAGCGAGAACTATTCTGTCATATTTAAAAGCGTCTTCTACATTTTCAGCCATATCCGATTCGTAAAGATTGGATATGGATACCTTTACATTAAGTTTTTCAAGTTGTTCTTTCAAATAGTAACAAGCTTTTTCGGTATTATGGTGAAGGGAAGCGTATGCTATAAATACCCCTTTTACTTCGGGTTCGTAACTGCTCCATGTATTATATAGATTTATATACTTTGAAAGGTTTTCTTTAAGTTCCGGTCCGTGAAGAGGGTATATTGCGGTTATTTTTTCATTGCTTAATTTTTTCAGCAACGCTTGTACCATATTTCCGTATTTGCCTACTATGTTGAAATAATATCTTCTTGCTTCGCAGTCCCACTCGTCTTTTATATCCTTTGCTCCGAACTTTCCGAAAGCGTCTGCCGAGAAAAGTATTCCGGTCGTCGTATCAAGGGTAACCATAACTTCCGGCCAGTGTATCATGGGGGCGAAAATAAATTTTAATTTATGGGAGCCGGTATCGAAAATTTCATTTTCTTTTACTGTGACTTTTCTTTCTGAAATATCGGTTTCAATGTATCTTGGTAGCAACGAAAAAAGTTTTTCGTTTCCTATGATTTTACAGGAAGGATAGGCTTTTAAAACTTCTTCCAAACAGCCGCTGTGGTCGCTTTCAAGGTGGGATACGATAATGTAGTCGAGGGTTTTCGAACCGAGAGCCGATTTTATATTATTCATAAAATCTTTTGCTTTAATTTCGTCTACGGTATCTATAAGGACTGTTTTATCGTCGTCTATAAGATATGAATTGTAACTTACGCCGTCGGGTATTATGTATTGACCTTCGAAAAGTTTTGTTTCTAAATCGTCTGTTCCTACATATTTGATATTATTCATAAAAGTCACCTCTTTTTTTATTAGATAAATTATATAATCTCTTGAACGGTATTGCAAGCATTTGACAAAATTAATAGTTTAATTAATCGAAAAATTTTCGCAGTGAGAAAATTATTGCTTTAACTTAATTAATGAAATAGAGATAATTTAAAAAAACTTCAAAAATATAGAACGGTTTTTATTTAATAAATATATTTTTATTGTTTTATTTTAATATTGACTAATTTAAATTTATATTCTATAATCTTTATATGCTTATTTACGACATAACACAGGCGATAGGAAATACTCCGATTTTAAAAGCAGAAAGATTTACGAAAAGTTTAAATCTTTCTTTTGACATATACGCAAAACTCGAATATATGAACCCTGCCGGCAGCATTAAAGACAGGGCGGCTGTTTTTATGGTAAAAGACGCAATAAAAAAAGGCTTATTAAAAAAGGGCGGTATAGTTGTTGAACCGACCAGCGGTAATACAGGGATAGGGCTTGCGATGGCGTCGTCTTCGCTTGATTACAGTCTTATACTTACAATGCCCGAAAATATGAGCGAAGAGCGTATAAAAATACTTAAAGCTTACGGCGCCAAGGTAGTGCTTACCGAAAAGGGAAAGGGAATGGCAGGCGCCATAGAAAAAGCAAAAGAGATTGTAAGAGAAAATAAAAATGCATTTTTATGCGGACAATTTGAAAACCAAGCGAATACTCTTGCCCATTATGAAAGCACGGGACCGGAAATATATAACGATATTGGCGGTAAAATAGGTTACTTCGTGAGCTGCGTCGGAACGGGCGGAACATTGAGCGGAGCGGGCGGATTTCTTAAAAGTAAAAATCCCGATATTAAGGTTATAGCAGTGGAGCCTGAAACAAGCGCAGTGCTTTCGGGCAGAAGTTCGGGTGCGCATGGAATACAGGGTATCGGAGCGGGTTTTGTTCCAGAAATACTGAATAAGGATATAATAGACAAGGTAATTACTGTAAGCGACGAGGAAGCATTCAAATATGCTAAAATTTTTGCCAAATGCGAAGGTATACTCATAGGGATATCGTCGGGAGCGGCACTTTGTGCGGCAGTTAAATTAAAAAAGTTATACAACATTAAAGATAAAGGGGTTGCGGTAATATTACCCGACAGCGGTGACAGATATTATTCGACCGAACTTTTCGATAATTAAGGAGGGATATATGAGCGAAAATTGTAGCGGAAATTGCAGCGAATGTTCTTCGGATTGCGCCGAAAGAGAAATCCAAAAAGAAAAACCGCATAAACTGAGTAAAATAAAAAAGGTTTACGGAATAGTGAGCGGAAAGGGCGGTGTAGGAAAATCCTTAATTACTTCCATTTTGTCTGTAGGTATGAGCCGAAAAGGAAAGAAGGTGGGGATTATGGACGCCGATGTTACAGGTCCTTCCATTCCGAAAGCCTTCGGACTTATCGATAAGGCGGAAGGAACAGAAGAGGGAATTCTTCCCGTGTCGTCCGAAACGGGTATTAAGGTTATGTCCGTTAATCTTCTTTTGGACGATGTGACTTCCCCCGTAGTTTGGAGGGGCCCCGTTATTGCAGGCGTCATAAAACAGTTTTGGCAGGAGGTAATCTGGGACGAACTTGATATTATGTTTATAGATATGCCGCCCGGAACGAGCGATGTTCCGTTGACGGTATTTCAGACCGTACCTCTTGACGGAATAATTATCGTGACTTCGCCGCAGGAACTCGTTTCTTTGATAGTTACAAAAGCCGTTAAAATGGCTGAAATGATGAAAATTCCTATCGTGGGTATAGTGGAAAATATGTCATACTTTAAGAGTGATGACGGCAAAATTCATATGATTTTCGGAGAAAGCCGTCTGGAAGAATTCGCAGGAGACAATAAACTCAATATAATAGGAAGAATACCTATCGACCCAAAAATCGCAGAAGCTTGCGATAAGGGCAATATCGAAAGATATAACGGCGAAGTGATAGACGATATTTCCGATAATTTTTTAAAACTTATTCAAAAGAAATAATTAAGATTTAAAAACCATTACCTTTTCGGTTAAATTTTTAGGGAATATGGATGTATAGAAATTTTCCAGAGTATGGAAAATTTCTTCTTCCGTAGGCTCTTCTTTCATAGGAAGGTACATTATATTCATTATGACCCCGCACATATCGCATTTTAAATCTGTTTCGACAAATTTGTTTCTCTTATAAAAATTTATTCTTCTTTGTCTCAGACTTTTATAGCTTTTATCGGTGTTGTTTTCAGGGTCTTCTACTTCGATAATTATTGTTGAACTGGGTTTCAGTCGTTCCGCTATCATATTAAGACATATTTCGCCTATGCCTTGATTTCTGAGTTCTCTTTCGACTGCAAAATAATCCAAAAGCATAAATTTATTGTCATCGCTTATTGCAAAAAAAGCATAAGCGTTTATTTTTTCTCCGTCTAAAAAACCGTAACAGATATATTTACCTTTTTTTATCATTTTTTTGATGTGAGAATAAGGTTTAAGCTCTGCTTTCGGGAAATCGTTTTTTAATTTTTCGTTATATGTTTTCTTAATTTCTTTTTTATTTAAAATTTTAAATTCCATAATTATATTATCCGCTATATTTATTTTATAATCCGAGAAGTGCAGAAATATTACCGTTTAATATCTTTTCTTCGGAAATTTTAGGTAATTTCAGGTTTTTAAAGCGTTCGTACTCGTCGCTGTGCGGCCACATAGGGTAGTCTACGCCGAAAAAGAAACGGTCATCGCCGAGCATTTCTATTATTTCAACGGCTTTTTTAGGGTCAAGTAAAAATAAGGACGAACTAGTATCGTAATAGACATTTTTAAGTCCCTTATAAATACCCGCTTCCTGCCAGTGTCTGTAGCCGCCGAAATGGGCTGCAATACAGGTGAGATTTTCATATTTTTTTGCAATTTTAACGAGTCTTTTAGGAAGTGAAAAATCAAACCTTATATCGCCCATATGGAAAAGTATGGGCAGTCTTCCTTCTGCATGTTTGTAAATTTTTCTTGCTTTGAAGCAATCTATATTGAATCTTTGAAAATCCGGATGAAGTTTTATGCCTTTCAACCCTTCTTTAATACAACGGTCGATTTCTTCTTTTATTTCCGCTTCTTCCATATCGGGGTGAAGGGTCATAAATCCGATAAATTCCTTATGTAAATTTTTCTGTTGAATAATAAAATTGTTTATTGATTTTACTTGATTGAGAGATGTTGCCGTAGAATGAACTATATATTTATCAACGCCTATTTTAGAGCCGCTTTCCAAAAGTCCCTGAACGGAACCGTTGCTCGACATTTCAATACCGTAAAATTTACCTATATTTTTAGCTGCTTTTTCTGCAATTGTATCAGGGAAAATGTGTGCATGCGAGTCGATAATTTGTATACCGTCTTTCATTTAAATTTTTTCCTCAATATTAATATTTAATAATTCGGTAATATTATAAATATTATGTTGAAAACTGTCAATTTATTTTATAAACTTTATTTAATGTTGCGCAATTATTTATTTTGTTATATTATGTAATATGTAAATTATGGGAAATTTGTCGGAAAATAAAAAATTTTCGCATAAAGCGTTAATATTAATAGTTATTTCGGTTATATTAATTATAATCGTAGTTTCAGTATCCGTAATGATTTGTTATGAAGACGATGTGGGATATAATATGATAAAAAACATTAAAGCAGACAGTTATAATAATTCCAATAAGACGGAAATCAAGGGCGGAACGGTATTTACCGGTGATTCGCTTGTTGAGTTTTATGATTTGGATAAATTTTTTCCTTCCTCTAATTTCATAAACAGGGGAATAAGCGGTGATACGACAAAAGGACTCAGAAGCAGAGTTTACGAAAATGTGGTTTCTCTTGTTCCCGAGTGTATAGTAATCGAAATAGGGACAAACGATTTGAACGAAGACAGCGTAGAACGGGTTTTTGCAAGATACAAGGACATTTTAATGTTTTTAAAAACCGCTCTTCCGATGGTAAGAATAATAGTCCAATCTCTTTATCCCGTTAACCACGATGTGAATTTAGTTTCTAAAATGCTTGTTAAAAACAGAAATAACGATAATATCAACAGATTAAACATGCTTTTAAAAGAGGTTTGTAATGAACTCGATATAGAATTCGTCGATATAAATCCCTATCTTAAAGACGAAAACGGTTCATTAAAAAAAGAACTGACCGTCGACGGATTGCATCTTAACGACCAAGGATATAATATCGTTACCGAAAAGTTGAATGAAGTTTTAAGCATATA
This sequence comes from uncultured Eubacteriales bacterium, assembly GCA_949296455.1. Taxonomy (GTDB): domain Bacteria; phylum Bacillota; class Clostridia; order Christensenellales; family CALVMC01; genus CALVMC01. The sequence continues at coordinate 212,932 of CASFOZ010000002.1, read as the reverse complement.
ATCGAGTATTTATAAAAAGTTATAAATGTTATATTAAAATTTGTTTAAATATTTAATTATTATTAAACAATATAAATAGACAATATAAATTGATTTGTATAAATTGATTTGAACTCAAATTCATATTTAAAAACGAAAACATAAATTAAAGTTTATTGTTAAGGACATTATTTTTTGCCGATAATTCTTTTTAACTTCGAGATTGTCTATATTATTTAAATTTAACGGATATATTTTTTTAATTAAAATCAATTAATCTACATTAAATAATTCAAAGAAAAGAAAAAAGCTTCCGATTTGTATCGGAAGCTTTTTGTTTCAGGTTTTAAATTACTTGTCTGCGTTTGCAAGGGCTTTGTAATTTGCATATCTGATTTTTGCGTCTTCTTCGCAGTTTTTGAATAGTTGAGCCGCAATATCGGGACTTGTCTTTTTAAGAAGCATATATCTGTTCTGAGAATTAAGGAATTCTTCAAAACTCTTTGTAGGTTCTTTACTGTCGAGAGTAAACGGATTTTTGCCTTCTTTGATAAGGTCGGGGTTATATCTGTAAAGGTGCCAGTATCCGCAATCTACCGCTTCTTTCATTATTCCCTGAGGATTACTCATGTTTATACCGTGGTTGATACAAGGTGCATAAGCGATTATAAGGGAAGGACCGTTATAGTTTTCGGCTTCCGTCATGGCTTTAACAACCTGATTCATATTTGCGCCCATTGAAACCTGAGCGACATATACATATCCGTAACTGATTGCCATCATACCGAGGTCCTTTTTGCGTGTGCGTTTTCCGGCAGATGCAAATTTTGCGGTAGAGCCTTCCGGTGTGGATTTCGATGCCTGACCGCCGGTGTTAGAGTAAAGTTCGGTATCGAGTACGAGAACGTTTACATCTTCTCCCATTGCAAGTACATGGTCGAGTCCGCCGTATCCTATATCGTATGCCCAGCCGTCGCCGCCGAATATCCAAATGGATTTTTTAACAAGACAGTCTGCGTTGTCTTTGATATTCATAAGAGCGGTCTTTACTGCTCCCGTTGAAGATTTAACCGCTTCGTCTATAAGGGCTTTGATTTCTTTACTTGCTTTTTTGTTTTCCTCAACATTTTTAGCATCGAGCCAGCTTTCAAATGCGCCCTTTATCGAACCGCCGAGTCCTGCCTCGATTGCGGCTTTCATATCGTCTGCAAGTTTTTTGCGTCTTTCGGAAGAAGCAAGCTGCATTCCGTAACCGAATTCGGCATTATCTTCGAATAAGCTGTTCGCCCAAGCAGGTCCGTGACCTTCGTCGTTTTTAGTATAAGGACAGGTTGGAGCCGAACCGCCGTAAATCGAAGAACAGCCTGTTGCGTTGGCAATTATCATTCTGTCGCCGAAAAGCTGTGTTACGAGTTTTACATAAGGAGTTTCGCCGCAGCCTGCGCATGCGCCAGAAAATTCGAACAAGGGTTTGGAGAACTGACTTCCTTTAACGGAAGCGATATTGTATTGAGCAGTGGTTTCCGGTAATTTTTCTGCATATTCCCAGTTTTTCTTGTCTTCTTTTACGCTTTCTGCAAAAGGTACCATTTTAAGTGCTTTAACCTTAGAAGGACATACATTTACGCAGCTTGAACAACCGGTACAATCCAAAGGACTTACCTGTATTCTGAACTTATAACCGTTAATACCGGTTGCGTTCAAAGTTTTGAAGCTTTCGGGTGCGCCTTTGAGTTCTTCTTCGGTTTTAAGTACAGGTCTTATACTTGCGTGCGGACATACGAGAGAACACTGATTGCACTGTATGCAGTTTTCGGGAATCCAGACGGGAACATTGATTGCAATACCTCTCTTCTCGAATTTGGTAGTGCCTGTCGGAACGACACCGTCGGGACTGAACGCAGATACGGGAAGGGCGTCGCCTTGCTGTATCTGTATAGGATGAATGAAGTTTTTAAAGTATGCGTCTTTTGCGACTTCCGCAAGAGGTGCGCCGGTTTTAACGGTCTTCCAGCTTTCGGGGTAGTTGACTTTAACAAGTCCGCTTATAGCATTGTCAATTGCAGAACAGTTCATATTAACGACTGCGTCGCCTTTTTTACCGTAGGTTTTCTTTACGGCTTCTTTCATGAATTTTTCTGCGTCGCTGTAATCTATTACATTTGCAAGTTTAAAGAAGGCTGCCTGCATAACAGAGTTAATCTGATTTGCTTTAAGTCCTGTATTTACTGCAATTTTGCTTGCGTCGATAGTGTAGAAAGATATGTTTTTACTTGCAATCTGGTTTTTAACGGTTGCGGGAAGATTTGCGTCCATTTCTTCTGGCGACCATATGCTGTTCAAAAGGAATGTTCCGTTTTTTCTAAGGTCGCTCAGCATATCGTATCTCGTTACATAGGAAGGATTATGGCATGCAACGAAATCGGCTTCATCGATAAGATAGGAGGACTTAATCGGAGTGTCGCCGAATCTTAAATGCGATATGGTTATACCGCCTGACTTTTTACTGTCGTAAACAAAGTAACCTTGCGCATATTTTTCCGTATGGTCGCCTATGATTTTAATGCTGTTTTTGTTTGCGCCGACCGTTCCGTCAGAACCGAGTCCGTAGAATTTGCATCTTATTGCGTCTTTAGGAGATGCGTTAATCTGTTCTTTTATTTCAAGAGAAGTATGGGTTACATCGTCGTTTATCGCAACGGTAAAATGATTTTTGTTGGCTCCGCCCATATTCTGATAAATTGCGTTTATGTGGGACGGATTGAATTCTTTGGAACCGAGTCCGTATCTTCCGCAGAGAACTTCGGCTTTCATTCCCATTTCGTTGAGAGCGGCAACGACATCGAGATATAAAGGTTCGCCAAGACTTCCGGGTTCTTTGGTTCTGTCCATAACCGTTATGTATTTTACGGTTTTGGGAAGCGCTGCAACGAACTTCGATGCCGAGAAAGGTCTGTAAAGTCTGACTTTAAGTACGCCGACTTTCTGTCCTTTTGCGGTAAGGTAGTCTACCGTTTCTTCACAAGCTTCAGCGCCGCTGCCCATTATTACTATTACTTTAGTTGCGTCGGGTGCGCCTACATAGTCGAATAAATGATAATTTCTTCCCGTAAGTTTATTGACTTTGCCCATTACCTCTTCGACTATTTCGGGAATTTTATCGTAGTATTTATTTGCGGCTTCACGGTTCTGGAAATAAATGTCGCCGTTTTGAGCCGTTCCTTTCTGTACCGGGTGTTCGGGATTTAAAGCACGCTTTTTGAAATCCTTTATATCTTTCATATCTACAAGACGCTTAATGTCTTCGTAATCAATTACATCGATTTTGGAAACTTCGTGACTTGTTCTGAATCCGTCAAAGAAGTGCAGGAAAGGTACTTTTGCTTTAAGAGTTGAAAGATGAGCGACAAGCGCAAGGTCCATTACTTCCTGTACCGAGTTGGAAGCGAGCATAGCAAAACCTGTCTGTCTGCATGCCATTACGTCCGCATGGTCGCCGAATATATTGAGTGCGTGCGCTGCAAGCGCTCTTGCGCTTACATGGAATACGCAGGGCAGAAGTTCGCCCGAAATTTTGTACATGTTCGGTATCATTAAAAGCAGTCCCTGACTTGCCGTAAATGTGGTTGTTAAGGCGCCTGCCATAAGAGAACCGTGTACTGCTCCCGCTGCTCCGCCTTCCGACTGCATTTCTGCAATTCTTACTTTTTGTCCAAAGATGTTCTTTCTTCCTTGCGTTGCCCATTCGTCGGCATTTTCAGCCATCGGTGACGACGGGGTAATTGGGTAAATTGCCGCAACTTCGCTGAACGCATAAGCTATATGCGCTGCGGCGGTGTTACCGTCGATTGTCATTTTTTTACTCATGTTCGTCCTCCTGATATACCTTTCGGTAATATTTATCTTCTTCGCCAAAAGGCGTTTTTAACAAATTTAAATTGAAATATACTGTTAAAATTTTAACTTTATATTTATTTTAGATATTATATTACTAAAAAAAATTTAAGTCAATTATTTTACAGTTCAAAACTTTTAAAGAGTCTTTTTGAAGATTGGTTTTTATCGTATTTTCAAATTAAATTCAATTAATCAAAAGAAGGGTTTTAATTGATTTAAAACTATAAAATTTTTTAAAATGCAAAGAAAATTGTTGTAATATGATTAATTCATGCTTGTAATTATTTTTAAATTTTAATTTTTTGTGATATACTAATTAATTATTATGAGTGAAGCCATCATTTTCGAAAATGTAAGTTATACCTATAACGACGGTGAAGAAAACGCCGTAAAAGCCTTAAACGATGTTTCCCTTTCCGTTCACGAAGGGGAGTTTTTGGCTCTTGTAGGGCGTAACGGAAGCGGTAAAAGCACCCTCGCTAAAATGATGAACGGACTTATTCTGCCGGATAAGGGAAAGGTTATATCTTTCGGATTCGATACGCAAAATAAAGATACTATTTTCGAGGTCAGAAAAAGGGTGGGGCTTGTTTTTCAGAATCCCGATAATCAAATGGTTGCAAGCATTGTCGAAGAGGATATTGCTTTCGGGCCCGAAAATTTAGGCGTCAAAAGAGAAGAAATTATCGAAAGAGTGGATTTCGCCCTTAAATCGGTAGGAATGGAAGAGTACAGAAAATCGACGCCTTTCAAAATGAGCGGCGGACAGAAACAGCGTATTGCGATTGCAGGGGTCCTTGCGATGCTTCCTAAGGCTCTTGTTCTCGACGAGTCTACCGCAATGCTTGACCCGAAAGGCAGAAAAGAAGTTCTCGACGTGGTCAAAAAATTAAATAAAGAAGAGGGAATCACAGTAGTTCTTATAACTCATTATATGGAAGAAGCCCTCGACTCAGACCGTATTGCGGTTATGGATAACGGTAAAATTCTGAAAGAAGGGACGCCGAAAGAAATATTCTGTGACTACGAACTTATCGATAAAGCGGGACTTAAACTTCCCACGCTTTTAAATATTGCACGAAGACTGAAAGAGGAGGGCGTTAAGTTCGACGGGGAAATTTTTTCCGAAGAAGAACTTACAGAAGCATTATGTCGATTGTTATAGAAAACCTTTCTTTCACTTACGGCAAAAAAACTCCTTACAAAAAGCAAGCGCTTAAAAATGTTTCCTTTACCGTAAACGAAGGGGATTTTTTGGGAATTATCGGCCATACCGGCAGCGGAAAAAGCACGTTGATTCAACATATAAACGGACTTATCAAAATTGAAGAGGGGAAAATCAAGGTTTTCGATATAGATTTAAGTCAGAAAAAACCCGACTTAAAACTTTTAAGGCGTAAAGTCGGAATGGTTTTCCAGTATCCCGAATATCAGCTTTTCGACGAAACGGTGGAAAAAGATGTGGCTTTCGGCCCTAAAAACCTTAAAATGAGCGAAGAAGAAATTAAGCAAAGCGTAAAAGAGGCTATCGAACTTGTAGGACTCGATTACGAAAGTATTAAGGATAAAAGTCCTTTCGAAATTTCCGGAGGACAGAAAAGAAGGGTGGCGATAGCCGGCGTTATCGCAATGAAACCCAAGGTTCTCATTCTCGACGAGCCGACGGCAGGATTGGATCCGAAAGGAAAGGAAGAGATACTCGAACTTATTTTAAAACTTAAAGAAAGTTCGGCTCATACCGTTATCATGATAGGTCACGATATTGACGAACTTTCAAGATATGTCAAAAGACTGATTGTGCTTAACGACGGACAGCTCGTTTACGATGCAAAACCTGCAAAACTTTTTGAAAACAGAGAAAAACTCGAAGAAATGGGACTCGACGTTCCTATCGCTTATAAACTTAAATGCGCACTTTCAGAAAAAGGCGTTAAAATGGGCGAAGTCGCAAACGACGACGATTTTGTCAGAGAATATCTGAAAATTTACAAGGAGAAAAGAAATTGAGAGATTTTGCGTTCGGACAGTATTATCCTACGGGTTCGGTCGTTCACAGATTGGACCCGAGAGTCAAAATTATACTTTCTCTTTTTTATCTCGTGATAATATTTTTTGTCGTCTCTTATGTGACCTACCTTATTGTCGCATTATTTCTTCTTTTCGTCGTGCTTATATCCAAAATACCCTTTTTGTCGGTTTTAAAAAGCGTTAAAGCGGTTATTTTTCTTTTAATATTTACGGCGGTTTTAAATATTTTCTTTTATAAAGAGGGTAAGGTAATTGCCGAGTGGGGAATTATAGTAATTACCGCACAGGGAATAGATTTTGCGGTAAAAATGATTCTGAGACTCTCTTTGCTCGTTATGGGCTCTTCTATTCTTATGTTTACTTCCACGCCTACCGAAATTACCGACGGAATGGAATATCTTATGACTCCTTTAAAATTTGTCAGATTTCCCGTCCACGATGTCGCCATTATCATGAGTATCGCTTTAAGATTTATTCCCACCCTTATGGAAGAGACCGACAAAATTATTATGGCGCAAAAGGCAAGAGGGGCGGCTTTCGATTGCGGAAAGTTTACGGAAAGAGTCAAGGCTGTCGTTCCCATTCTTATTCCGCTGTTTGCAAGTTCTTTCAGAAGGGCGGAAGAACTCGCTCTCGCTCTCGATACACGCTGCTATGACGCAACGCCCAAGCGTACCCGTATGAAAAAATTAAAAGCAGGTTGGAAAGATTTTATCGCAGTTATTATAGTTGCCGCATTGGGAACGGTTATTCTTCTCGACAAATATTACTTTTTAAGTTTCGACAGAATGATTGAAAATGCGTTAGGGTGGAACTTATGGGGCGCATAAAATTAATTTTAAATTACGACGGCAGAAATTATTGCGGATTTCAGCGGCAGAAAAACGGAATTTCCGTTCAGGAAAAACTCGAAGACGCCTTAAAAGAAATCTACTGCTCCGATATCACCGTTACCGCAAGCGGAAGAACCGACGCAGGCGTTTCGGCTGCGGGACAGGTCGTCCATTTCGATTGCGACGACAGAATAGAAGTAAAAAAAATACCGATTGCTCTCAACACCTTCCTTCCAAACGATATTTCGGTAATTTCCGCAAAAAGAGTCAGTGCGGATTTCAACGCAAGGTTTTCGGCAAAGAAAAAAACCTATGTTTACAAAATTTATAACAGTCCCGTAAGAAATCCTTTATTTCCGTTTTGCGCTCATTATCCGATAAAACTCGATATTACTCTTATGAAAAAAGCCGCTCGGTTTATCGAGGGAGAACACGACTTCAAGTGTTTTATGGCGTCGGGCTCTCCGGTTAAAGATACCGTGCGCACCGTCTATTCGGTCGATATAAAAAAATCGGGCAATATAATTTCAATTTTCGTCACAGGTAACGGTTTCCTTTATAATATGGTGCGCATTATTGCAGGTACCCTCGTTTATGCAGGCTCAGGGAAAATTGCGCCCGAATCGGTTCAAGACATAATTCTTTCGAAAGACAGAAAATATGCAGGAAAAACCATGCCGCCCGAAGGTCTTTGTCTTGTTAAGGTTTTTTACAAGTAAATAAAACATAAAACGCTTTTTTGTTTCTTTTTATATTTATTCGCTTGACATTAAATTCTCTTTATTATAAAATATTTTCGTTTATCGGAACTTTCTTTAAATTAGCCCCTTTTAGAAAGTTTAAGTAAAATTTTCGGAGGATTATATGAAAACATATATGGCAAAACCTGAGACCGTTGAAAGAAAATGGTATGTCGTAGACGCTACCGATATGGTTCTCGGAAGACTCGCAAGCAGAGTCGCTGCGATATTAAGAGGTAAAAACAAACCTACTTTTACTCCTCATGTCGATTGCGGCGATTTCGTTATTATTACGAATTGCGACAAAGTCAGACTTACAGGTAAAAAACTTCAGGATAAATATTACAGATATCACACCGGTTACATAGGCGGTCTTAAAGAAATTCAATACTCCAAACTTTTGAGAGAAAAATCAGATTTCGCTGTCTATGAAGCTGTCAGGGGGATGCTCCCCAAAAACTCACTCGGTAGAGCTATGATTAAAAAACTTAAATGCTTTAAAGGCGCTGAACACAATCATCAGGCTCAAAAACCCGAAGAATTGAAATTTTAATAGGAGTTCAATATGGTTAAAAAAGTTAAAAAAGTTCAATATTGGGGAACAGGAAGAAGAAAAAAAGCCATAGCAAGAGTTCGTCTTATTCCTAACGGAACAGGCGCTATTATTATCAATAAAAAACAACTCGACGATTATTTTGGTATGGATACTTTAAAATATATAGTAAAACAGCCTTTGGAAGCTACCGGAACAAGTGCTAAATACGATATTTATGCAAATGTAACGGGCGGCGGCTTTACAGGTCAGGCAGGCGCTATAAGACACGGTATTTCAAGAGCTCTTTGTATAGCCGACGAAAGTCTTAAACCGACTTTGAAAAAGGCAGGTTTCTTGACTCGTGACCCGAGAATGAAGGAAAGAAAAAAATACGGTCTCAAAAAAGCAAGAAGAGCACCGCAGTTCTCAAAGAGATAATTTATCCGTCATTTACAAAAAGAACGGCATTGCCGTTCTTTTTTTATGCCATAAAACAGTTAAGGATATTAATATTTTGCAATTTTTTTTCGACTACAACTTTAATATTTAAATATTTAATGAATTATATGAAAATTGCTTAAATTTACTATACAAAAATCAAAATTTACTATTTTAATAAAAATTTTTCATTTTAAGTAAAATTTAGTTGCATAATTTTGAAAAAAGTCATAAAATTTAAAGGAAATAACTTTAAGGGGGGTTATTATGACGAAAAAACTTAACTTTACTATCGCTATGGTAGTAATTCTGAGTTTTTTCTTGTCAATATGCTTACTGGGATCCGGCCTGATTTTCGACGGGAAAAATTCGGAAATTGCAGCAACCGCTTCTTTTGACTTAGTCGCCGAAGCAGAAACTACGGCATCAACGGTCGTTTACAAAGGGCAAGAGTATACCGAAATTATCGGTCTGCAGGGAATGTATAAATTCATTGTCGATAATGACGGGGAAGCCATATTAACATGGTGGAACAACGATATTTATAATTATAATTTAATTGTAGACAGTTATGTTTACGAAATGAATGTTTCTTCCGTCAAGTACAGATTGAAAAGCTTAGTCAGCGGGATATTCGACGATATTGAAAATGTTGTTAATATATCTCTTCCCGAAGCTATCCTTATTGCAAACGGAAATTGTCTGTTCAGCACCCAAAGAAGCAATATAAATGTTTATATATGGGGTAATACGGATTTAAGATGCGATGACGGCAGCGGCACATCAGCGGCAGTCAACGCAAATTTTTATAAAAATAAAAATATCATTGAAAACAACGGTGTTTTTTACCTTTTAGATCAAATTACTAACACTGCACAGGTTATAGGACTTTGGGATAACAGCTATTCGTCTAATATTTTGGACGAAGTATATTATCACGATTATGTCAGCGGTGTTTCAATAAAATATAATGTTGTATCGCAAAACATAAATACTTATGTTAATTATCAAGGCACAAATTATCAGGAAATTAACGGTAAAGACGGGCTTTATAAATTTATTGTAAATGAAGATAATCGGGCAATTATTACATGGTTTAACATTACAAGTCCTCATATTATTATACCTGCTTTGGTTTACAGCGATACTAATGTAAAATACAGTGTCCATGCGATAAAAGCGGGAATTTTCGATGGTTTCAATAATATTTTAACAGTTTCACTTCCCGAAGATATTAAAATTGAGTACGGAAAAAGTCTTTTTGGTAATTATAGAGAAAATATTACAGTTTACTGTTTTGGAAAAGAGACTTTAAAATGTGACGGCACCGATAAGGACGCCACGATAAACGCACCTATATTTTATTACAGTTATGTTTGCAAAGAGGGCGGAGTATATTATCTGATTAATAGTTTTAATAAAAATGCAACATTAATGGATATCGATAATTCTTACTTTGCATATGTTTCCGAAGAAAGTCTTACAATAGATATTCCGGAAAGTATAGGCGGTTACACTTATTATTATGGGAGTACGGAATTTTTCTATGTAACTAAAATAGGCGATAAAGCATTTTACTTAGATTCAAACGATATTACCGTTAATCTACCCGACACTATTACCGAAATAGGCAGATATGCGTTTGCAAATTCCAAAGTAAAAATAGGAGGTTCTTTTAATATTCAGATTATAGGAGATTACGCTTATGAAAATTACGAGTTCGTAAGATTCGGTAAATACAATTCGTTAACGAGTATAGGAGAAGGGGCATTTAAAAACGCAAAAACAGAAACGGGTAATTTAAACGAAAAATATTTTCCTGCGCTTGAAGTCATTGGAGACTATGCTTTTTCAGGCTTTAGAAGTTTTTCCGATAATATTTCTTTTATGAATTTAAAATACTTAGGAAAATATGCATTTGAACTAACTAAAATAAAAAGAGCCGAATTAAATGTAAAAGAAATTCCAGAAGGACTTTTCAGCGATTGTTATTATTTAGAATACTTTTATAATTATTCTGACGATTTTACAAAAGTTATTATAGGGGATAGTGCCTTTAAAAATTGTATAAGTCTTAAAGCTGCATATTTTGAAAATGCTGAATCGCAAAATTTGGCAGGATCGTTTTTTAACGATGCAAATTTTGATTTTTACCACATAAGCGAAATGTTAAAATACGGAACATTTAACGGAAGAACATTTAATAAAAATGCGGTATATCCTTTTATCTATTCGATAGGTGACTCTGCGTTTGAAAACTGTTCAAGTCTTTCGCATTTGGGTACTGTAAATACTTTTTGTTTCGGACTTGCCGATTTAAGAAGTGTTGAAAGTTTAGGGGAAAGCGCTTTTTTAAACTGTATTTCACTGAACAGAATTCTTTTCGGAAATTCTTTAAAAGCAATACCTGATTATGCATTTTTTAACTGTGCTTATGTTACGGGAATAATGTTTACAAAAGGAAATACAGAAGAAAGCAAAGGAACTGACGTTAACGGTCTATGCTATAATTCTTCACTTACCGAAATAGGAAATTACGCATTTATGAATTGTGGAGCGTTAGTTGAAAGTGCGATAGAAAGTTATGAGTTCGCTTTCCAAAATTTAAATACAATAGGAAGTTACGCTTTTTATAATTGCCGGCTTCTTTCCGATTTATCTCTTTATGATACAAGAACCGTAAGGGAGCGCGCTTTTGCTTACAGTTCGCTTGAAAATGTTAATTTCTTTAATATTGATATTATAGAAAGTTTGGCTTTTGAAAGCAGCTCTTTAAAAAGTATTGGAATAATATATTGGGATAAGTTAGAAATCGGCGATAATCCTTTCTTTAACTGTTCCGATTTAAAAGCAGAAAATGTGGTTTTAAAAGGACAAGAAGGTATAATCGAATTAAAAAAAGACATGCTTATTAAAAACGGAAATACGATAGTTTCCATATTCGATTTAAGCTACAACAGAGATCAATTACAAAGTGTTAATGACCAAAATTATAAGCATATAAATTTTGACGAAAATATTAATTGTATCGGAAATTATGTCTTTGTCGATTTGGAGACTGTTGGAAATATTATCATACCCGATAATATTCAGAAAATAGAAGAGAATGCTTTCTTCGGTAACGAGGATTTCGGAACCCTTATATTCACTTCACTAAGCAGTCCTGTTTTAAATTTCATGCCGATTGTAGAGTCCTATGAAATTATAAATTCATCTACAGGATTACATATTGAGACTACTACTAATACATATATAACTTTACCTACTACAAGTTTAATAGATTTAGTTAAAAGATTTTATGACTGGATAAATGAACAAACAAACAAATATTATTCAAATTGGTTATATTATATTAACGAAAACGATGAGGCGGTAATTATGATGCTGCTTTACAGCACCGATTATTACGACATTAAAATCCCCGATTATCTCGGCGGCAAAAAAGTTGCATACATTGCCGATTGCGCTTTTTCAGGTTGCGATCAGTTGCAGTTTGTAGGTCTTCCCAACTATCTAAAAACAGGCGGCGTTACATCGAGGACTTTCGATAACTGTCCTAACCTTCGTTGGGTTTATGACAGAGCTGATTGTTATATGAAATCTGAAAACGCAACTTATTTCTTTTTTGATGAAGATGCAAAAAATAATACATCGCCTTATACGGCAATTGGCGGCGTTATTTATGAAAAGGGAGCTTACAGTAACGAAAATGGAAATATTGAGACAGGATTAAAACTTATTTATGTTCCTCGCAGTCTTTATAAAAGAGCATGGTTCGAAGATAGTTATGCCGGTATTAAAATTAGATATCCGAGTGCATACAAAACCGAACTCAGGATCAGCAATAAGGTAATAGACGATAAAGTAGAGTCAGAGGAAAGCGAAGAAGGAAAAATCTATAAAGTAACCGCTCACGGAGTAGAGCCCGGCGCTATGCACAATTTAAAATATGTTGAGGTTGTCTATCTTCCGAACGGGTTCCCGTATTTTGGGGAAGACGGTGCAGAAGATTTAAAGGAATATTATTTTAAAGGTTGCAGAGATGATCTTAAAGTTTTTAACGATTCCAATTACGATCTAAGAATAGAAACAGGTTGGATTCAGTTTATATTTGATTTCGGCATTACTATCGGAAATTATGCGTTTACTAAAGAACAACTTAAAAAAATTAATAAAACGAAAGATTTAATAAAAGCAGATCCTGATGGTTTTCAGGTGACAGATGAAGTCATTGCAAGATATAACGAGTTAAATATTAAAAAACTTAAAGAAGCAAATAAAGGACTTCCGCTTTATATTGTTGACTCGGATGATAGAAAAATTATTAAATATCTTTCTGAAGTTGATTTTGAAGCTGAAAAAGCAATTGGGGGATCGGATATATTAATTGGAAGTGCTCGTGAAATTGGTAAATTGAAGTTAAATCAAGATTCATTAATATCAATTTTTATAAACATAAGGAAGATCATAGGTAAGTATATAAATCAAATTTCTGGATTATTGGATGGAATGTCGAGATTCATGTTTTTATGGAATATTCCGATGTTGAAAACAGGTATTGCTTTTTTTAGTGATCTGATACTTCAATTTAATAACAAGCTATGGTCTTTTATACTTGAAGGGACACTTTTAAATTTCATTACCATGAGAAACATTGAAATACTATTCAGATCATTTACCTTCGGTGGGTTGATAGCATTACTTTGCGATATAGCATGTGACGGCGTTGTTGACGGCTATCTGGATATTTCGTTTAAAGACGGCTGGCGTTATAAATTTAATCAAAGAAAGGAAAATCTCGAACGTCGCAAAGGATCAGAGCTCAGCGCAGGTGCACAAATACTGTTGACATTCTTGGGCGATAGTTATTTCGACAAATCTTTCCAGGATTATCTTATAAGACTGTAAAAGAAGTAATAATTCTTCCAAGCTAAAAGAAGCGGAAATATTTCCGCTTCTTTTTTTTATCTGAAAACAAAGTTTATAATTAACGATAAAAATTTATGGAGAATAAGCCGTTTAGTCTGAAATGTATAGAGTATAATAGTTCAATGCCGCTTCCGTCTTTAAAAGCAATATCCGTATAGTCTTAAATGAATAGAGTATGAACAGTTCAGATTTAAATTATAAATAGTAAAAGCCTATTTATAGTTTAAAACTTATTAATATTTATTTTGTATTCGGTAAAAAACTTATTATAATTGCAGTTTAATAAAATACATATATTTGCCAAAGAGCGGGAAATAATTTATACTGAATTATATCGATTAAATTAAAACGGAAAAATTATGGACAGACAAAAGCATATAAGAAATTTTTGTATAGTAGCGCATATCGACCACGGCAAAAGCACCTTAGCCGACCGTATTGTCGAACTTACCGGTGCGGTAAGTAAAAGAGAAATGAAAGAACAGCTTCTCGATAATATGGATATAGAAAGGGAAAGAGGTATAACTATAAAGCTTCAAACCGTTCGCATGTATTATACGATGGACGGAGAAGAGTATACCTTTAATCTTATAGACACGCCGGGACATGTGGATTTTACCTATGAGGTTTCCCGCTCTCTTGCAGCCTGCGAAGGGGCGATTTTGGTTGTTGACGCAACTCAGGGCGTGGAAGCGCAGACTCTTACGAATGTCTATCTTGCAATCGATAACGATCTTGAAATTTTTCCGGTAATAAATAAAATAGATTTGCCGAGTGCGGATATAGAAGGGGTTAAAAAGGAAATAGAAGACGTAATAGGTCTTGACGCTTCCGATGCGCCTTTGGTTTCTGCAAAAGACGGCACGAATATCGAAGATGTTTTAAAGGCAATAGTAAAAAAACTTCCGCCTCCTTCGGGCGATGAAAATGCGCCTTTAAGAGCTTTGATATTCGATTCAGTATACGATAACTATAAAGGTGCAATATGCGTTTGCAGAATTGTGGACGGTTCTGTAAAAGTAGGGGACAAAATAAAAATGTGCGCAAACGGAAAGACTTTTGAAGTTACCGAAGTAGGAGTATTCACTCCTAAGGCCGCTCCACGAAAGGAACTTCTTGCGGGCGATGTCGGCTACATTGCGGCGTCCATTAAGACGGTAAGCGATATAGAAGTGGGGGATACGGTAACTTTGGACGGGGCAAAAGTCGAACCTTTGAAAGGGTACAAAAAGATAACGCCTATGGTCTTTTGCGGAATATACCCCTCAGACGGCGCAAGATACAACGACCTTAAAGACGCACTTGAAAAACTTAAACTCAACGACGCATCTTTGCAGTACGACAACGAAACATCGGCGGCTTTGGGCTTTGGGTTCAGGTGCGGATTTTTAGGGCTTTTGCATATGGAAATTATAGAGGAGCGTTTGGAAAGGGAATTCAATTTAGACCTTATCACAACTGCGCCCAGCGTTTCTTATAAAGTTATAAAGACGGACGGCGAGGAAATGCTTGTGTCAAATCCTACGCACTTGCCGAGTGTTTCGGAAATCGATTATATGGAAGAGCCGTTCGTTAAAGCCACGATATTCACGCCGCCCGAGTATATCGGCTCCATTATGGAACTTTGTATGGATAAAAGAGCGGAGTATCTCGATACGGTGTATCTTGACCCCACAAGGGTAAAACTTGTCTTCAATATTCCGCTGAACGAAATTATATATGATTTTTTCGATTCTTTAAAATCGAGAACGAGAGGGTACGCAAGTTTGGATTATGAAATGGACGAATATAAAAGAAGCGACCTTGTAAAACTCGATATTCTTTTAAACGGCGATGTCTGCGACGCACTCAGTATAATAGTTCATAAAGATAAAGCTTATGCAAGGGGCAGGGGTATTGCCGAAAAACTCAGAGACGTTATTCCCAGACAAATGTTCGAAATTCCGATACAGGCAGCAATAGGCGGTAAGGTTATAGCAAGGGAGACGGTTAGAGCAATGAGAAAGGATGTCCTTGCCAAGTGCTACGGCGGCGATATTACGAGGAAGAAAAAACTTCTTGAAAAACAGAAGGAAGGAAAAAAGCGTATGCGCCAGGTAGGTTCGGTGGAAGTTCCGAGCGAAGCCTTTATGTCCATACTTAAACTCGATAAAAATTAAAAAAATAATTAATCAATATATGACGGAAACCGGTTTATACATTCATATACCTTTTTGCAAGTCGAAATGTTTTTACTGCGATTTTCTTTCTTTTACTTGCTCTGAAAGTTTACAGAACGAGTATTGCGATGCGCTTTCAAAAGAACTTAAAATAATCTCGGAAAAATATCCCGATATAAAAATAGATACGGTATTTGTAGGCGGCGGAACACCGTCCGTGCTTTCTTATGAAAATGCGGAAAAAATTTTCAATTCCGTTTATAGGTACTTTAAAACCGAAATAAAGGAATTCACGGTAGAATGCAATCCCTGTTCTTTTGATAAAGAAAAGGCTTTATTTTATAAACACAACGGCGTAGACAGGATTTCACTCGGAATACAGTCTTTTGACGACAATATTCTTAAAACAATAGGCAGAGCGCATGACGGATTAACGGCGAAAAAAGCCTTATATGTTGCAAAAGAATATTTTTCGAACATTAACGGCGATTTGATAATAGGTACTATGAAAGGAAGTAGGGACGGGGAAATAAAATCTTTAAAAGAACTTATCTCTTTCGATATTCAACATATTTCAACATATCAGTTGATTTTGGAAAGAGGGACGGCGTTATATAATAAAACGGAAAAGAAGCAATTTGTACCTTGTTCCGACGATGAGTCTGCCGAAACTTACGAAAAGGTTACGGATATTCTTAAAACGAGTCACCCGAGATATGAAGTCAGTAATTTTGCAAAACCGGGCTTTGAATGTAAACATAATTTCAAATATTGGAATTTCGACGATTATATAGGCGCAGGGCTTTCGGCGCACTCTTTTATTCAAGGTTACAGAAAGGAGAATACTTGCGATATAAAAAAATATATTGACGATATAAAAAATAAAAAAACGCCTTATGTTCGTTCTCGAAAAATTTCAAAAAAAGAAGGCATTAAGGAATATGTAATGACCGCTTTCAGGACGGTCAGGGGGATAGACATGGAAAGGTTTAATAGTATTTTCAATGAGAATTTTATCAAATATTTTTCAACAGCTTTAAGGAAAATGAAAAATTATCTTGATATTTCCGATAACTATATTTCAATAAAACCCGAATATTTTAATGTTCAAAATTCCGTTATAGTTGAGTTTATTTAATTTAATTGATTAGTTGTATTTATATTTATAATCATTAATTAATTGTTTTAAATTAGTTTTAAAATTTTGATTTCAATAAATAATTTTTTTCCAAAATTTGTAATAAAACTATTGACAAAGATTATAATTAAGGTATAATTAAATTAGCACTCAGAATAACTGACTGCTAACAACAGCGAGGTTCGATTGCTAAAATGGAAAAAGATTTATCCGAAAGAAAGAAAAAAATACTTCAAACTTTAATAGAAAGTTATATTATAAATCCCAGTCCCGTGAGCAGTAGCGAACTTAAAGAAAATTTTTTGCCGGAAGTAAGTTCGGCAACTATAAGAAGCGAACTTGCAACGCTCGAAGATATGGGTTTTTTGGTGCAACCGCATATATCCGCAGGCAGGATTCCGAGCACAAAGGCTTATAAGTATTATGTAGACGAACTTATGCACGACAGTCCTTTGGGTAAAAACGAAGTCGAAAGGATAAAGAAGCATTTTCAAGACAGGTATATAAATATAGAGGATATAGTAAAGCAAACAGCAAAACTTATAAGCGATGAGACAAATTATACTTCTATAATCGTTCTCAACGATATAGACAGAATAAAGCTCAGGGAAATTAAACTTGTCGATTTATCGGACGGCACGGCTCTCGTACTTGTAATTACCGACAGCGGAGTGCTTAAAGACAATGTAATTCAGATACCCGAAAATATAGGCGGGGATATAGAAATAGCAAACGGATTGCTCAATAAAATATTTGCAGGAAAAACCGTAAAGGAAGTCAACAGCGCAAAAAGCGAAATAGATTCGGAGATGGGTGAGTTCAGAGAACTTTTCGACAGGGTTTTGGAAGTACTCATAAGTTATACCGGCTCAAAAGGACAAAAGGTTTATCTTGAAGGGGCGACGAAAATATTTCAGCATCCCGAGAGCAAAGATATCGAAAATGTTAAAAACTTTTTATCGGTCATCGATAAAAAGGATAAAATATGTCAGATTTTTTCCGACAACAACGATTTTAATTTCGATATTAAAATAGGAAGCGATGTCGACGGAGAATTAGACAACTGCGCTATGGTAACGGCAAAATACTCTATCGGCGGAAAAGAAATAGGTCATGCAGGAGTAATAGGACCTTGCAGAATGGACTACAACAAGGTAGTCAGCGTAATAAAAACCGTAGGAAATATACTTAACGATTTGTCGCCCAAAAACGACAGCAAAAACGATAAGGAGGAGTAATGGCTAATTTAAACAATAATAACGATAATAATAAGGATAACAAACCGGGTATATCCAAAGAAGATAAAGAAGCATTGCGTTCTACCGATATTTTTAAAAACAGTTTTTTCAACTACGATTTTTCGAATATTAAAAGACATAATCCGATAGAAACCAACTCCAATTCGGAAAAGGTTCCGCATCAGAAAACTGTCAGCGAAAAGACGGTTATTATCGATGACGAAAATGCGGAAAAAGATATTTCTGTTAAATCGGAAGAAAATTTTGAAGAGAAAACAGAAATATCGAAAAAAGGTTCGGCAAGTGATAAGGAAAAGGACAATTCATCAAATAAAGTTGATCATCTTTCGAATTCGATAAAATCGGAAGGTAGTAAAAGTTCAGCCATTGAAGAAAAAGATGATGATTATATCGAAGATTTGTCATATCAAGACGACGAAGACGAAGAAGATGAAATCGAAGAATTAGATAACGAATCCGAAGATGAAGAAGAACTCTCTGACAAAAATCAAGCGCAACTTGTTCCTAAGGAAGAACTCGATAAACTCAAAGATTCTTATTTAAGGTTGAAAGCCGATTTTGAAAATTATAAGAAAAATAATAAAGAAGTTGCCGGAAAAATGTATAATGAAGGGAAAATCGAAACGCTGATAAAAATCTTTCCCGTTTTAGACAGTTTCGATTTAGGACTTGCAAGCGCCGACGAAAGTGCTAAAAAGGGTATGACCGCAATTTATAAACAGTTTACGGAAATACTTGCGAAAATGAATGTAAAGGCTATCGATGAAACTTTTGTTGATTTCGATCCTAAAATTCACGATGCGGTTATGAGCGTCGAAGATTCCGAAAACAGCGGTAAAGTTGTCGAAATTCTGAAAAAAGGTTACAGGTTAAACGATAAAATACTGCGTTACGCCATGGTTAAGGTAGCGCAATGAAAATATAAATATTATAAGAGGAGAAAATATTATGTCTAAGGTAATTGGAATTGATTTAGGAACAACAAACTCCTGCGTTGCCGTAATGGAAGGCGGCGAAGCCGTAGTTATCGCTAACGCAGAGGGCGGAAGAACTACACCTTCCGTTGTGGCTTTCAGTAAAGACGGAGAAAGACTTGTAGGACAGGTAGCAAAAAGACAGGCGGTTGCCAATCCTGACAGAACCATAGTTTCTATCAAAAGAAAGATGGGTACTAGTTATACTGTGAATATAGACGATAAGGCTTATTCTCCGCAAGAAATTTCCGCAATGATTCTTTCAAAGTTGAAGGAAAATGCAGAAAGTTATTTAGGTCAAAAAGTAACTCAGGCCGTTATAACCGTTCCCGCATATTTTTCTGACAGTCAGAGACAGGCAACGAAAGACGCAGGAAAAATAGCAGGACTAGAAGTATTAAGAATTATAAACGAACCTACCGCAGCAGCTCTTGCTTACGGACTTGACAAAGTAGACAGCGGCACCCAGAAGGTTCTTATTTATGACCTTGGCGGCGGTACCTTCGACGTATCGATACTCGAAATAGGCGACGGCGTTTTTGAAGTTCTTGCAACAGGCGGTAATACCATGCTCGGCGGCGACGATTTCGACCAGAAAATTATGGATTATATCGTAGAAGATTTTAAGGCTAAGGAAAACGTGGATTTGACAAGCGATAAAATGGCTATGCAGAGAATTAAAGAAGCTGCAGAAAAAGCTAAAATCGAACTTTCCGGCGTGCTTAAAACCGTTATAAATCTTCCGTTTATTACTTCAAACGAATCGGGACCCAAACACCTTGAAATGGAAATATCGAGAGCAAAATTCGACAGTCTTACTCAGGATCTCGTAGAAAAGACAATAGTTCCGGTAAAACAGGCTTTGAAAGACGCAAACATTTCTCTTGAAGATTTATCCAAAGTTATTCTCGTCGGCGGTTCGACAAGAATACCAGCAGTTGTTGACGCTGTCGCAAAAGTTACCGGCAAGGAACCTTTCAAAGGTATCAACCCGGACGAGTGCGTTGCTATCGGTGCGGCTATTCAGGGCGGTGTTCTTGCAGGCGACGTTAAAGACGTTCTTCTTTTGGACGTTACTCCGCTTTCGCTCGGTATCGAAACTCTCGGCGGCGTGTTTACAAAACTTATAGATAGAAACACGACTATTCCTACTTCAAAATCTCAGATATTCTCAACTGCGGTAGATAATCAGCCAAGCGTTGAAATTCACGTTCTGCAAGGCGAAAGACCTATGGCGGCAAACAATAAAACCTTAGGTAAATTCCAACTCGACGGCATAGCGCCCGCTCCCCGTGGAATTCCGCAGATTGAAGTTACCTTTGATATCGACGCTAACGGTATAGTCAATGTTAAGGCAGTAGATAAAGGTACGGGAAAAAGTCAGAACGTTACAATTACCGCTTCTACAAATCTTTCCGAAGCCGAAATCGAGAACGCTGTCAAAGAAGCACAGAAATATGCCGAAGAAGACAATAAGAGAAAGGAAATTATCGATGTTAAAAACGGCGGCGAGCAGCTTATTTTCTCAATAGAGAAATTCCTTAAAGAAAACAAGGATAAACTCGAAGCTGCCGATATCGAAACATTGCAAAAAGCGGTTGAAGAAACCAAAAAGGAAATCGATTGCGACGACTTGCAGAAAATCAAATCGGCTATCGAAAAGCTTTCCAATACTTCTTCGCCGATATTCACTAAACTTTATCAGAACGCAGCAAATGCAGAACAAACTCAACAGAATACTGCAAATACCGTTCCTGAGGAAGATATCAGTTATCAGACACCGGGTGATATTACCGGCGAACCTGAAATAAAATAATAGTAAATCGGTTAAGGAAACCTGAAAAATGGCAGAAAAAGATTTATATGCGATACTCGGATTGCATAAAAACGCAAGCGACGCCGACATAAAATCCGCATACAGAAAACTTGCTAAGAAATATCATCCTGACCTTTATGCTTCGGCGCCCGCTTCCGAAAAGGCTGCGGCCGAAGCAAAGTTCAAGGAAATAAACGTTGCTTACGATATTCTGAGCGACCCTCAGAAAAAAGCATATTACGACAGATACGGAACAGATAATCCACAGCATGCAGGCGGAGGCGGATTTTCAGGATTCGGGTCGGAATTTTCCGCAGGCGGTTTCGAAGATATCATTAACAATATATTCAGTTCTTTCGCAGGCGGCAGAAGTTCCCATGTGGACAGAGCCAATGCCCGCATCGACGGCGACGATATTACCATTAAACTCAGTATCGATTTGAAGGAAGCCGCTTTCGGTTGCGATAAGGAAATTACCGTTAAAAGGGTGGAAAAGTGTCCTGACTGTAAAGGAATGGGTACTAAAAACGCCGGCGGTATGAAAACTTGTCCTAAATGCGGCGGAACGGGCGAAAAGAGAACTGTTCAGAATTCGATTTTCGGTCAGATAGTTAACACAACCGTCTGCGACGAGTGTCACGGCAGAGGTAAAATAATTACCGACCCTTGTAAAACTTGCGGCGGAAGAGGGGAAATCGTTAAATCCAGAATAGTAAAGGTTTCGGTTCCGGCAGGCGTCGACAGCGGACAGTCAATGACTTATTATAACGAAGGAAACGCAGGCAAAAACGGCGGTGCAAACGGAAATCTCATTATTCTTTTAGATGTCAAACCTCACCCCAAATTCAAGAGAAAGGGCGGCGATTTATTTGTAGAAGTTCCGATTACCTTTTCTCAGGCAGCCTTAGGGTGCAAAGTCGAAGCTCCGACTCTTTCCGATAAAGTCGTTTATGTCGTTCCGGAAGCAACTCAATCGGGCACGGTTTTCAGACTTAAAGGAAAAGGTATAAAACTTCTGAGAAAAGACACTTACGGCGATTTATATGTAACAATAATAGTGGAAACGCCGAAAGGTTTGAACAGAGAACAAAAGAATATTCTTGAAAAACTTGAAAACATAACTTCCGCATCGAATTATCCGAAAAGCAAAAAAAATTAATTAAAGCAAGGTTAAATCCTTGCTTTTTTAATTTATTTATTTAATTTTAATTTTCAATATTGCAAATTAAATTCGTATTTTGTCCTTTATTGAATTGTATATTCGAATAAAATAATGCTATAATATTTCTATGGAAGACTTTTATGATATAATAATTGCAGGCGGCGGTCCTGCCGGACTTTCGGCTGCGATATACGCTTCGAGAATGGGCGCCAAGGTCGCAATAATAGAAAGTATGGCTGTGGGCGGTCAGGCGGCACTTACTCCGAAGGTAGAAAATTATCCCGCCCGTGAAAATGCGTCGGGTTTTGAAATAACTTACGATATGCAAAAACAGGCGGAAAGTTTCGGCACGGTTTTCGTATACGGCAGCATTGAAAAGACTTCTCTTAAGGACGACGTGAAAACCGTATATTTGAAAGACGGTTCGGTTTTAAGGTGTAAGGCTTTCATAATTTGTACCGGCGCAAATTCAAGAAAACTCGATGTCAAAGGCGAGGCGGAGTTTACGGGAAGGGGAGTTTCGTACTGCGCAACTTGCGACGCCAACTTCTTTAAAGAAAAAACCGTTATCGTTGCAGGAGGCGGTAATACTGCTCTTACCGACGCTTTGGTACTTGCTTCTCTTTCTCAAAAAGTTTATATTGTATACAGAGGGGATAAATTGAGAGCGACGCCCATGCTCATAAAAAAAGCGCAGGAAAATTCTCGTATCGAAATTATCTACCGCACTAAAATAGTAGAACTTAAAGGCACTGAGAAACTTAGTTCGGCTGTACTCGATATAAACGGCACTTTAAAAGAGATTCCGTGCGACGGGGTATTTGTTGCGATAGGATATGTTCCCAATTCGGAAGTATTCAAAAATGAAGTAACCACCGATGAGTCGGGTTATATTATAATAGATAAAAACGCATTGACAAACGTTAAGGGAGTTTACGCTGCCGGAGATGTTACCGACGGGACTCTGAAACAAATAGTTACGGCGGCAGCAGGAGGCGCTCTTGCAGGCGAAAATGCGGGAAAATATGTTATGGAGATAGATAAATGAAATATTTTGGAACAGACGGAATAAGAATGTTAACTGAAAAATTTTTGGAAGATTCTTTCAGCGAAAGATTGGCAAAAGCTTTGTGCAGCGCTTTCAGCGTCAAAAGGGTAATAATTGCACGTGACAGCAGAACGGGCGGCGATAAAATCACCGCAATGCTTGAAAAAGGTCTTAAAGATTTCGGAGTGGAAGTTTTGGATTTAGGGATAATTCCCACGCCTGCCGTGGCTTATTATACGGTTTACGAGCGAGCCGATTTCGGTATTATGATAAGCGCATCGCATAATCCGCCCGAATATAACGGAATTAAGATATTTTCTAAAAAAGGAATAAAAATCAGCGCAAAAGAAGAAGAGGAAATAGAATACTATCTTGAAAACGGATTTAAAAAATTCACTCCGATGTCAAGTTCGGTAAAAAGCATTGACGGAACAAGTTCTTATGTAACATACATATTCGATAAAATAGAAAACAAAATCGAAAAAAAATATAAAGGCATTAAAATTCTACTCGATACAGCTTGCGGCGCCACTTGTAACGCAGCTCCCGCAGTATTTAAAGGATTAGGCGCAAAGGCCGTAGATGTAGTAAACGGGAAGTTCGACGGGGCGAAAATCAATGTCGGTTGCGGGTCGACTAATATCGAAAGCCTTGATGTAGATAAAAAATATTTCATAGCTCTTGCTTTTGACGGAGACGGCGACAGAGTACTTGCAAAAACTCCCAAGGGCAGAATTATCGACGGCGACGCAATTATGTATGTTCTTGCACTGTATCTTAAAGTTAAAGGAAAACTCAATAAAGACACCGTTGTGGGAACGGTTCTTACGAACAGCGCTCTCGAAGATAAACTTTCGGAATTCGGGATAAACCTTGTAAGAACGAATGTAGGAGATAAGTACATACAAAAGGAAATGATAGACAACGACTTGACATTAGGCGCCGAACAGTCGGGGCATATTATTCTTGACGGAACAGTAAAAACCGGCGACGGAATACTTGCAGGCGCTATGTTCGTGCAGGCTCTTCTGGAACTTAAAATCGACCCGGAGAGATTGGATTATTATCCTTATCCGCAAGGCAGCGTTAATGTTCCTTGCGAAGATAAAGGGAAGGAGATTTGCGAAAGAGAAGAACTTGTAAATTTCGTTGAAAACTGCAAGGCGGAAGGATTGAGAGTTATTTTGCGTCCGAGCGGTACCGAGCCTATTGTAAGGCTTATGGCGGAAGGACGAGATTACGATAAATTGGTTCAGAAACTAAATGAAGGCGAAGAACTGATAAAAAATATATATGAATCAATGAAAGCGTAAAAATAAAAAAATAAAAAAATTTTAAAAAAATTGTAGATTTTATTTGACAAAAAAAATATAATGTATTATGATAGTAGCGAAGTTGAGGTTACAATGGATTAAAGTTCCGCACCTTGACTCATTAAACGGCTCATAATTTCCCCCTTATCATATAATGAAGTAAGGCGGCTAAGACGAAAGTCTTAGCCGTCTTGCTTTTTATCGGGGTTTAATTGAGTTTTATAAATGATTAAAAAAAGATTTCAAGTTTATTTTCAATATTTAAAATTATTTTTAATGCGTGAAGATTCATAAAGCAAAGAAAAAATATTTTATTTTGAAATATAGTTTAATATTATTTAATATACTTTACCGTAAAAAAAAATTATCGAAGGTATTTATGAAAAAAAGATATTCAGTAATTGTCTTTGTAATTTTGGTTTTAATGTTTATCGTTTCGGCTTGTAATTTTGAAAGTTCCGATTCGGACGAAAAACGTTCTAAAAAGTATTTTTATGAAATAGATGTCTTTTTGGATACCGATAATAAATTACTCGAATGCGAAATGAGTGTGGATTATATAAATAAATTCGGAAAGTCTAAAAATTATATAGATTTCGATTTGTATCCCAATGCTTTCAGCCGGGATTCTTTTTACAAAGCGGTAAGTTTTCGGAATATAGATTCGATTTACCCAAAAGGAATAAGTTACGGTTCGATAAAAATCAATTCGGTAAAAAATCAAGGGGATAATATGTTTTACGAACTTGTCGATTTCGACAGCGTGTTAAGGGTTTATCCGAAAGAAGAAATTAAAAGCGGGGAAGTATTCAATGCGGAAATAAATTTTACCGTACTATTTCCTTGCGCTTTCCATAGACTGGGATTTTACGACGACTGTTTCAACGCAGGTAATTTTTATCCTTCGGTATGCCAGGAAAACGAGGACGGTTTTGTGCACGGCAATTATCATATCACGGGAGATCCTTTCGATACCGATTTCGCCGATTATGAAGTTTACATTAATCTGCCGCAAAATTATCTTGTTGCACACAGCGGAACTGCGGAAGGGGAAACAATAATCGGAAACAGAAAAACCGTTTTTATAAAAGGTAGCGACATTAAAGATTTTGCCTTTACCGCATCGCAGAATTATAAAAAAATAAGCGGGGAAACAAGTTCCGGTACGGTTGTAAACTATTATTATCTTAATGAAAATTACAGCGAAACGGTACTCGATACCGTTTTGAAAGGTTACGAATTTTTCAACGGGACTTTTTGCGATACGCAAAAGAAAAAATTCGATATCGCTCAAACCTATTTGTTTTCAGGCGGAATGGAATATTCGGAAATGGTAATGCTTTCTACCGATATTTTTACCGACGAATATTTGTCGGAAAGAATTGCTCTCCACGAAACGGCTCATCAATGGTGGTATTACTTATTGGGAAGCAATCAAAAATTTTCGCCGTGGATTGACGAAGGTCTTGCCGAATTTTCAGTTTACTATTATTTTTTAAACAACGATAAAGTTAAATCGGAAATATTTACCGACGAAATGAAAAGCAATATCGAATACTTTGAAAACCGTTTCGGAAATGAAACCGATTTGAAGCCTATGGAAGACATTTATTATTTTACCGGTGACAACGCAGAAATTGTATATTCGGCATCGGTGTATTCTTCGTCGTTTTTTTTCTTCTACAATTTATATTGCGATAATAAGGAAACTTTTATCGAAAGCCTTCGTGAGATTTGTAACGATTTTAAATATAAAGCCGTTACGCAATCGGAATTTATTTCATATATAAAACAACTGAAAAACTATAAAAAATATTATCAGAAACTTTCCGCATAGATACTAAAATTTAAATTTAAAAATTTAAAATACTTATGCTTTAACAGTGTTTAATTTAATGTTCAATCGTTTATTTGTTAAAGAGTTCTTTAATAAATAAAATTTCAGTTCAGATTAGAACGAAAGTTTTAATCGATTTTTTAATGATTTTATTTTAAACTTTTCTATTTTTAATCTTTCAACAAAATACCGAAATTGATTTAATATATTTTTTTGAAAATTTAATTTCTCAGCAGTTGCGGATTGTTATTGTTGCAAAGCGTTGATTAATTTCAATATTAATGTTAAAATTATTGAGAGGTAATAATTATGGACTTTTTATCCCAACTTTGTAAAAGACTTACTCCGTATACTGCGGGCGAACAGCTCAGCGACAGAAAATATATTAAACTTAATACAAACGAAAATCCTTATCCGCCGGCAAAGGAAGTTTATAAAATCCTTTCGGATTTTGATTGCGAAAGACTGAGACTTTATCCCGACTTTAATTGCAACGAACTTTCCGAACTTATAGCAAAAGACAACGGATTGAAAAAAGAAAACATTTTTGTCGGAAACGGAAGCGACGAAGTTCTCGCAATGATATTTCCGGCATTTTTCGGCAAGCAAGAGGAAGGAGTCATTTTCGCAGATATTACTTATACATTTTATAAAGTTTACTGTAAACTGTTCGATGTGGATTTTCGTGAAGTTGCCTTGAAAGAAAACTTCGATATCGATATCGACGATTATATGAATTTCCCCGAGAAGGGCGCAATTATCGCTAACCCTAATGCCCCGACCGGATTGAATTTAGGAATTTCAAATATAGAAAAAATAGTGAAAGAAAATCCCGATAAACTCTTTATAATAGACGAGGCGTATACGGCTTTCGCAAAGACAACGGCTTTGCCTCTGGTTAAAAAATATAACAATATTCTGGTTGTTCAGACATTTTCAAAAAGTTATTCTCTTGCCGGTATCCGTTGCGGCTTTGCGGTGGGCAACGAAGTTTTAATCGAAGCATTGAACAGAATAAAAAATTCATTCAACAGTTACACGGTAAATACCCTTACTCAGAAAATAGCTTGCGCCGCATACTGTGCCAAAGACTATTACCGAAAGGTTACGGACGAAATAATAGCGGTAAGGGAAATGACGAAAAAAGAACTCGTAAAGTTAGGATTTTATGTGACCGATTCCGAGACCAATTTTATCTTCGCTTCTCACAAAAACAAAAAGGCTTCCGATATCTATAAGGAACTTAAAGAAAAGGGAATTCTCGTAAGATATTTCAATCTTTTCAGAATAGATAATTTTATAAGAGTTACGGTGGGAACTGAACCGCAGATGCAAAAATTAATCGAAGAACTGAAAAATATTCTTTGATAAAATTTATAAGAAAGTACCGCAAAACGATTTAAAATAGGTTGTTTGGCGGTACTTTTTCAATTCTTTTTATTTAATATTTTAATATTTAATCATTAATCAATATTTTACCGAATAAAATTTTATTTTGAATTTAAACTCGTTAAACTTACATAAACCCTTCGTTTTTCGGTATTAATTCCTTTTCTACATAATCGGTCAAATTAATTTAAAATAAATTACCGTATCGGTTTTTTTTAATGTTAAATTAAAAGAAAGTATAAAACGGTTTTTCGGAATAACTTATGTTTGATTTGAAAAATTATAACGGAAATAAAATTATCTGCTCTTGTAAAAGAGAACATATTCCCGCAGTGAAAAACATTGTAAATAAAAAAGGGGCGGCTTCCGATATTTTATCGGTGTTGAAAAATTATTATGCGGCGGGGCATATAGCATTTGTTACCTCTTCGGATATACCGCAGGAAATAATCGAAAAAATCAAAAGCAGCCTTAAAAAAAACTATAAGATAACTTCTGTTGTATACCCGGAAAATGCGCAAGTCAATAAAGAAAACGCACAGAAAATTTTACAGTGTCCCGAAGAAGTCCGTTTCATTATCGGGGTAGGTTCAGGTAGTCTTATCGATATAATCAAACTCTCGCTTCATTTAAGAAAGAATACAAATTATATTTTTTGTCCCACCGCTCCTTCGACTTTCGCTTATGCTCTAAGCCATTTCAATTATATCGAAAGCGGTATTCTTAAAACCGAGAAATCTCCCGAAATGAAATGTCTTGTTCTCGATGAAGATATCTATTCCTGTGCGCCAAAAAAACTTATAGCCTCAGGCTGCGGAGAAATTTTTTCAAGATATCTCACACTGTTTGACAATTACTTCGAAAACCGTCTTGCCAAAACTCATTTGTGTACCGAACTTACCGACAGTATAAAGTATGACCTCGATTGTTTTTTGAAGGATTGCAAGAAATACGGAAACCTTTCGACTAAATCGGTTATGGAAACCTTAATCGATATTTCTCTTAAAGAGTCGGTATTATCCGAAGAAACGGCTCTCAAAGGAGGCGAAATTCTCGCAAACCTTATAAGCCTTAAAGCCAGGGGAAGGCTTGCCTGCGGAACGGACGCATTTATTGCCGCCGTTTCCATACTTTCGTTTTATAAATTATATTTCAAAAAAGATTTCCCCGATATAACTCTGCCGTCCGATAAACTCGGCTCGCTTAATATCCTCAGAAAATACTGTAATCTCAATTATGTGTATTATCTTAACAGATTTCTTATTGATAAAAACTCGGATTATCTTAAAGACGCTTATATCATAAAAGAGTACAGAGAAGACTTGAAAGATATTCTAAACAGCACGCCTTCGCTCGATTTGCTTTGCAGTATTTTCAGACGCTTCTTTTCGGATTGCGGTTATTTTCTCAATTCTTATATCGGACAAAAAGATATATTTTCTTTAATGGCAGCTTCCTATCCTTTGATTAAAGGAACTCCTCTTATTAAACACTTGACGGCGGGCGGTTTTACCGAAGCATCGCTCGGTATGTGTTCAATTTAATTGATTATTAATCAAGTCTGTGTTATCATTTCGTTAAGGAGTTTTTTATGTTTTTTTTAACGGGTAACGCAGTAAACTACGCTATACAGTATACCGTGCTGTCGGTATATATTTTAATGATGATTGCAGTCGCTTTTTATACTCGCAAAAAAAGTAAAACTCTTAACGATTTCTTTCTTGCAGGGCGCGGTCTCGGCGGAATTATGTCGGCATTCGCTTACGGAACAACTTATTTCAG
Source organism: uncultured Eubacteriales bacterium (assembly GCA_949296455.1). Lineage (GTDB taxonomy): Bacteria > Bacillota > Clostridia > Christensenellales > CALVMC01 > CALVMC01. The sequence goes on along the minus strand of CASFOZ010000002.1, from coordinate 183,676 downwards.
TTCGGTTGTTTTTATAGGGTACGCCGGAAAATTCGGTTGGAATATGGGACTTTCGGTTCTATATATCGCTCTGGGTAACGCTCTTATAGGCGCATTCCTCGCTTGGAAGGTTCTTGCCCGGCGTACAAGAAACATTACTCATTTTCTCGGCGCAAAAACAATGCCGGAATTTTTCGAAAAAAGATATCAGAGTAAACACCTTAAACTATTTTCGGCAATTATAATATTCGTTTTTCTTATTCCTTATTCAGCTTCGGTTTATCAAGGTCTTGCATACCTTTTCGAATCTGTATTCAATATCCCGTTTATCTGGTGCGTTATAATCATGGCTTCTTTGACGGCACTGTATCTTTTCTTCGGGGGTTACTTCGCAACCGCTCTTTCCGATTTCATTCAAGGTATTATTATGCTGGTCGGAGTATTTCTTATGGTGATTTTTTGTCTTAACAACGAAGCGGCAAATTGGGGCGAAGGTCTGTCGAGACTGATAAACGAGTATTCTCTGGGATTTGCGCCTTCGGCTGAGGGCGGTCTGGATTCACCGCTTTTAAACGTTATAATTCTTACACTGCTTACTTCTTTCGGTATGTGGGGACTTCCTCAGTCCGTTCATAAATTTTATGCCGTTAAAGACGACAATGCAATTAAAAAGGCAACCTGGATTTCCTCTCTCTTCTGTCTGATTATAGGCGGCGGTGCCTATTTCGTAGGCTCTCTTTGCAGGCTCTATCTGACGGAAGTTCCGCAGGGTAACTACGATATGATTGTTCCGCTCATGCTGGAACAGGCACTTCCAGCAGCAATGCTCGGGCTTATAGTAGTGCTTATTCTTTCGGCAAGCATGTCGACTTTGTCCTCGCTTTCTTTAAGCGCTTCTTCTTCGGTTTCCGTCGATATTTTCAAAGGATATATCAAAAAAGACGCCGACGATAGAAAAGTTAATTGGATTATGAGAGGCTTTTGTCTTTTGTTTATTCTCGTTTCCGTGCTGCTTGCAGTGTTTCAGATTGACGCTATCGTAACTCTTATGTCGCTTAGCTGGGGTACTCTTGCAGGTTGTTTTATAGGACCGTATGTTTACGGACTGTATTCCAAAAAAGCAACAAAGGCTTCGTGTTATGCTTCTTTGATAAGCGGACTTTTGCTTACATTTATACTTATATTTGTTTTCGGAGCCGTTTCACCGGCAAACGGCGTTGCCGATTTTCAGGGAATTATTAAAGGCGGTGTGGCTCGCTCTCCGCTTATCGGTGTTATCACTATGGCGTTTTCAATGATAATCGTTCCGATAGTAAGTCTGTTTACCAAAAAGCCGGATAAGGAATTTATAGCCAATCTTTTTTCCGAAAATACTATAGGCACAAAAGAAATCGATTTTAAAGACAACTCTCAAAAAAGCACGGAAGATGCAGCCGTTCTTCAAAGTGCAGAAAATGACAACCCGTCCGATAACGGCAGTCCGGCAGGCGATAACAAAACAGAAAAAACGGTAACCGAAAAGGTTTTTATAGAAAAAGGCGATTTAAATGTCGATATCGATTCAAAAGATTCAGATGCTTTCGGCAAAGAAGGTATGGAAAAAACTTCCGATATTGAGTACGGCAAAGAAGGTATGGAAAAAGGTTCCGATAATGCCTGCGGTAAAGAAGATATGGAAAATCTTTCCGACAATAAAGAAATACCTTCCGATAAGAAATGCTTTATTAAAGAAAAATATGCCAAAATCAAATCCCGATTAAAATCAATGTTTTCAAAAGACAAAAACCGTAAATCGTAAATTAATAAAATTTTTGAAAAAAGCGGTATAAAATATTTTTTTTGGTAAACAATTCCTTTACGAAATCAAGCGTAAAGGAATTTTTTATTTAAGGGTGAATTATGAAAAAAGCTTTATTGATTGCAGTAGGTATTATAATTTTAATCTGTACATACTCGCCGAAAGATTTTCTGTCCGCAACGGAATTTCTTCCTGACGGGGCAGTGTATGAAGTTTACTGTAAATCGTTGGAAATTTCAGATAAAGAAAATTTCAGCGCTTTCGACAACGGCTCATATATGGTCGGTAAAACCACTCTTTCGCAAGCCGGTTCGCTTAAAGCTTCGGCAAAAGAAATAGCGGGCGAAAGAATTACCGTAAACGGCGATATGAAGGCTTTTGAGGATATACGAGATAAATTAAAAATCAAAGTAGTCACGACGCAGTCTTTAGACGGAATTTATATCGAGTACGGTTTCAGTCCTTTGTTTTCCGATTATATCGAAACAAACGGAAAGAAAATAAATGTAGAGTTATCTTTCTGCAGTAATGTAATCATGTTAGCAAGTCCTATTAATTTAGGCGGTTATTAATAAACAATACGGAGGTATTTATGGAAAAGAAAATTAACACAAAAGCAATTTCTGCTTTCTTTAAGCGAAATTTGTATTACATTTTAACCGGTGTTTGTATCGTTATTATTGCAACCGTAATAACTGTTGCTGTAGTTCTTGCAAACGCAAATAAAAGCGAAACTACAAACACTCCCGTAACGGAAGAGCCAGGAAACAACAATATCGTGGACGAAAAGCCGGGTGAAATTCTGCCCGATGTCGATGAAGAACCCACGATAGACGAAGATGAGGATTTTATATTTCCGGTATCGGGGAACTATGAAATATTCAGGGAATTTTCACTCACCGAACCTGTTTATTCTGCCGAATTAGGCCACTATGCGGTTCATACCGGTATTGATATTTCAGGCGAAGAAAACGCAGCTGTCGTAAGCGCTCTTTCGGGAGTCGTTGAAAGTATTTCCGACAGATTGCATAGCGACGGTTATACCGTAACTATCAAAAGCGATAACGGAATAACATGCGTTTACAGCTCTTTGGGAAGCGACCTTAAAGTTGCGGTGGGCGATACCGTTTCACAGGGACAGCAGATTGGTGTTATTTCGACGAGCTATGACAACGAACATCTCGATGCGGCACACTTGCATTTCGAAGTCAGAGTAAACGGTCAACTCGTAAATCCCGCCGAATATCTTGTAGCGCAGGAAAAATAATTGTCGAATAATAACCGCCTTGTTATTATGCTTCTATCCGCAGTAATACTGCGGATTTTTTTTATTTTTAATTTAGCGTTTTCGACATTTTATTTATGTTTTTTCTATTTTTCATTTTCCTTCTTTTTCCCTTCGATTAATATAATGTATTGTTAAGTTAATGATTTTTGCCGTAAATTAAGGGAAAAAAGTTAAAAAAGGCAGAAATTTACAAAAAAATCGCTAAAACCCGTTGACATTAATAAATAAATATTACATACTAATAATATATATTTATATAAAATAGGATTAGTGTTTATAGAAGGGGATTTATGGAATTAACTTCGGAAAAACAGCGTGGCAGTAAACGCACTTTATATTATATTATTGCTAATGCGGTTATCGTACCGATAACTTTGGTTTTTTTCGTCATCGCTCTCGTTATTCTTATAAGTACAAGCCTCAATTCAAATGTCCCTTCTTTCGGAAAAACTGCCGCTATCACCGCTACGAGTGCGGGAAGTACCAATTTCACTTTCAACGCTTCAGGTTTCCGCAACGAAGAAAAAATTGCCCTCGATGTCGATAAATCAATCATAGTAGGCGATGTGATTGCTTACACTGTTTTTTACGCAAACAACAGTTACTTCGATGTTTCTAACGAAAACAGAGTTTTTATCGGAAAGGTTACGGCTATCGAAAGAAACAGTATCGAGAGAACTATAAATTATTACTTGCAGACCGATGAGGGCAGCGGCGTTTCTGTTTTCGTCGAAGATAAGAGTGTTTTAGGCGCTTGTATTTCCGCTTCGTCGCTTACCGCTCAGAATATCTTGAATGTTAATTCCCCCGCCTATATAGGTCTTTCTATTTCCATTCCTTTTCTTATTTTGCTAATAACCAATATTTTAATATTCCTTTTAACAAAAGAAAAGAACTCAAAGAAGGTAAAATATGCGGCAAGAATGAAAGGCTATCCTTCTTCTTTCTATTCGGCAAGAAGAAACGATTATGCAAGCGCTTCCTATCCCGTCAGAAATGCAGCGGTTAACAGCGCTCAACCCGAAGCGGTAAAACACGAAAATAAATATAAACCTAAAAAGAATGATGAGGAACTTTACGAAGAGATAGAATTGGATACCGTAGGTGAAGTTTACGATAGAACTCAAAAGAAAAATGAATTTGCAAGTGCAAATAACTCTTATCATAATTTCAATGAAAGACATGTAAGAGATACCGATAATCAGAAAAATCTCGTTCCTTACGGCTATGGAAACAAACAGGTAACTTTAACTAAACCCGATAATTCTTCAAAGAAAAAGAATTCGGTAAAACTGCTCGAATCACCTGAAGGTAAAAATAAACAAAAAACCGTTGTGCCTATGAACGCAAGATTAAGTAACGAAAAAATCAACAGAGAACTTTACGAAAAGGTTAAAAGAAATAAAGAAAGAGCAAATGAAATTCTTTACGGTAAAGACTTAGAGCAGGAAGAAAAAATTATAAGAGAAGTAAGAGAGGATTTAGGAAGAAACAGATACAGCGATACCGTCCGCAGAAATCAGGAAAGCGCAAAAGAAATTCTTTACGGTAAGGATTACGAAGAAGAAGAGAGAATTATCCGTGAAGTCAGAGAAACCGTTGCTAAAAATCAGCAGGATGAATTATCGGCTTATCTCGAAAAAGCAAAACTTAACGAACAGAATGCTCTTACCGAAAAAGAATACAGAAATTTAAGCGTTTACGGCGCTAAATATCTTAATAACAAAAAAGGTAAAAACAAAAAGGACGAAAAATATAAAAAGTTTGTATCCGCTCTTATAGACAAAGAGAAAAAATTAAAGGAACAAACAGGAAAACAAGAAAGACCTACGGTAAACAGATCCAATTTAACCAATGCAGGTCCTATTGTCAAAAATGCCGTAAGTTTCGACAATACTCATATCGAGAAAAGAATTCCGACTTCCGGTTCTTCAGGTATAGTTGGCGCAAAATCAAATCTCGTCTTTAATCCTACCGTTTCGGATAAAATTAAAAACAGCCCTTCTAAAACAGAAATAGCTTACAAAAGGGCGCAGAAAAGAGAAGCCAAGAAAAAAGCTGCCGCTATCGAAAACGGTACTTACAAGCCCACTGTTAATGCAAATACAACCAGTAAGGCTTCCAATATGCTTTATACTAAAAGCTATATCGACAGAGCAAATGCCGTAAATTCTAACTACGATATTAAACATACAAATATAGTTTCAAAATCGGATAGTAGCGCAAACTTTTCTTCTCGTATCGATAAAATTGTAAAAGAAGAAAGAAATAATAAGGAAAATAAAAAAATTGCAGATACTAATAACAAAAACGAAAAAACATCTGCATCTTCTGTCTTAAAGACTTCCGGACCTTTTATCCCTGGAAATTCCAAGAAAAAGTCCGAGAAAAAAAATAGTTAGGGCTTTTAGCGGTTGCGGGGGAGTGTTGTAATGCCTGATATTTTAAGCGATGTAAAAAAAGCGTCTAAAAAAGTTTCACTCATAACAAAAAGAAGAATAGTAAACTTTCTGTTTATTTTACTTTTACCTTTCGTTTTGGCTTTAATGTTTTTCGGCTCTTATAACTTAATTGTCCGTGAATTCATGAATGTCGACGGCGCTTTTCTCAACTATTATTATGTGCAAGTCAAAGCCAACGACAATACGGCAAAAGTCGCAAATTATAACTACGGCGATAAATTGGCAGTAAATATCACAGTCGACCCGGCTTCATATACGGTCGGCGATATTATTGCATACTATTCTTATATTCCTACTCCTTCGGAAGGCAGCGATATAGCTAACGAAAATTATGCAAATGCAACTTCCGAAGTTTTTGTAGGTGTTATAGAAGATATTTACCGTGACAATATTAATGTATGGTATTCCATTTCTACGGATTCCACAGAAGAAGTTCTTATCGAAAGCGACTATGTTCTCGGCGATATCGGAACCCTTTCGCCTTACATTATTTCATATCTCGAACTCTACGATAATATCTATATCGCTTCCGTATTATTAATAGTTCCGCCTGTTATTTTATTACTCTTAATGCTTTACAATATCAGTAGTTATGTTTCCGTTAAAAAACTTATTAAAAAGGTTTTAGTCGGAGAAATTTCCCTCTTCGATAAAAAATGCGTAAAGAAAAATGTAGGCTACTATCTTAATTCCGAAATTAAAACACAAATTTATCAGGCAGTCGCTCCCGAAGATAAGGAAATTTACGGTTACCTTCTCTGGAAAAAATGGGACAAGAAAAAAGACGAAATTATTGCCGAAATGAACGGTATGCCTATAGTCGGTAAGAAAAAACAGAAAAAGGCTAAAAAGAAAAGAAAAAAAGATTATCAATATACCGGAAACGAAACTTTGCCTGTTGTTAGCGACGAAGCAGGATTTTTCCATTTTTCCGACGGCACGAATGCAGATTCTTTTGACAAACTCACCGAACACGCCGGCGAAAGCGTCAAAGATTACTACGATAAAAATGAAATTAAAGAAGAAAAAGCTCCCGAGCAGAATTCGAATATTTATGCTGCTCCCGAACCTGAAAAGCCTTCCGAACAAATCGTAACTTCGGCAGATAATACGCAGCAGGCTCAGGATAATACTGTTTATGCTCAGTCTGCTCCTCAACCTCAGCAGACCGTTTATCAACAGCCTCAGCCTGTAAATCAATATCAGCAGACTTTCGAGCAGCCTCAACCTGCACAGCAACAGCAATTCTATCAGCAACCTCAGCAGATATATCAGCAGCCTCAACAGCCTGCGCAGATGCAGTCTCCGTTTGACCAAACTTCTTTCCAGCAGCCTCCTCAGTATCAGCAACCGCCACAGGCTTTTCAAAATCAATTTGCACAGCAGCCTTATTCGGCACCGCAAAACTATTATTCTCAGGTTTCAGACAGACCGTCATATTCTACTGTCAATCCCAGACCTAATTACTATGCTCCGAATATGTACGATACTCCAAGACCCGTTGATTCTATGTCTAATATGTACGGATTCAATAACTTTTTAAATCCTTACAACAATGACAGAATTTCCAGCGAAACTCTGAGAAGGGAACTTTCCGAAAGCGAAAGATATCTTTTTGAAAACTATATTACGCCCATAGAAAGCAGAATCAATAACCTTAAATCCGAACTTGACGGTTTGGTTTCAAATTACAGAAATCTCGAATACGATGTTTCAGATAAATTCCGCCGTATGGACGGTCCCGGCGCTTCTAACTTCGAACTCCAAAACAAAGTCGCCCAACTAGAAGAATGGATTGCTACAATAGAAAATTTCCAGAACGACCTTATGATTGCACAAAACAGTATGTCGTTCGGCGGGGGTGCTATCAACGATACCGCTTATAACGAATTGAAAGTACAGCAGGAAGATAATCTGCTTAAATTAAATGTTCTTTTTGACGATATCGAACAGCGTCTCAATAATATCGAAGCCGCTCAGCGTAATATAGAAAATGTTAGCGATAACGCTTTCGACCAAGTCTTAAATGAACAAATGTTGAACAGTGAAAGTATCGCAAGTATCGAAGTCAGACTTAATCAGATAGAAGAAACAAAAGGTCTTTTGGAAAAAGCCAAACAGGAAACTTTAAGAAACGACAGAATGGACGAAAAGTCGGGCCTTATCAGAGAAATGACCAGAAGAATAGAAAAAATCGAAAGCAGTCTTACCGGAAAACCGCCCAAAGACGATATGCTCGATTTTACCGATAAGTCCGACAGAGATATGGTTATTCTCAATAATAAATTAAAAGATATTGAAACCGTTCTTGAAGAAATGAGAGCGGAAAAGAGTAACGCAGAGCGTGAAATCGCAGAACTTTCCAATAAAAACGGAAGACTGCTTGACGATATGGTAAGGCGCATTAACAGACTCGACGGCGGATACGGCGACAGTTCGGACGATCTTTCCATGTTCAATGACCTTGCGGGCAGACTCAATGCCCTTGAAAGCGGTAACTCTAAAAGCCTTTCTAAAAACAAATACAATGCCGTTTACGAAGAACTCAATAACAGATTAAGCCGCCTCGAACAAATGCGTTCGGGACAGCTTCCCGTCAATACTTTCGATAACGCTATTATGGAAAAATTCAGAAGTATAGACAGCGCAATCGAAAAAATAGGTACAGAGCTTAGTTTCAGAGACAGGATAGAACAGGAAAACCGCATTACCAGAGATAAAATGGAAATGCTTAACAAAATGAGTTCTCTCGAAAACAAACTTTATGTTATGGAAAATATGAGATTTTTACCGGCAAGAACTTCGGATTATTCCGCTTCTCCGTTAGAAATCGAACAGAAAATTCAAAAAGAAGTCAACGACAGAATAGGGTTGCTCGAAAACAGAATACGCACCGAAATAAGAGAGCAAAATCAAAAATTTGCAGATATCCTTTCTTCTCGTGCGGGTATCGATGTTTCAAAGGGAAATTCGGAAGAGTATAACTTAGCGCTTCCTTTCAATAAAGATGTAAACGAACTGTCTTCGGAAATTGAAAGAAAATTCAGACAAAAAACCGAAAAAGAAATTTTCGATATTCAAAACGACGCCGAAAACGAAGCCCGTGCTCTCTTAATAGATGCAAGCAGAGAAAGCGATATTTTAAGCGCAGCCGCAGAAAAAGAGGCTCAAATCGTTAAAGCAGCAGCTGAAAAAGAAATTCAGCTGATGAAAAAACAATACGCAAAAGAAATAGAAGATTTAAAGAGCAAATATTCTTCAGTACAGAAAATCGATTATAACGATTTAATCGAAATGAGAGAAAAAGCCGAACAGCAAGCCGATGAAATTCTTGACGAGGCTGAGGAAAAAGCTAACAGAGTTTTAGAAAACGCAAAAGAAAAAATAGAGTCCCTCGAAAGGGAAGAGAAGGAAGAAATAGACAGACTCAGAAGGGATTGCGCTTATAAAACCGAAAAAATTAAAAAAGATGCTTACAGAAATCTTTTGGAATTAAGGAAAAAATCTTTCGACACCGATTCGGATATCGAGGAAATCAAATCGGAAGCGGAAATTACTTCTCAAAAAATTTACGACAATGCCGGAAGCCAAATGGAAGCTTATACGGTAGAACTCGAAGACAGAATAAAACAGCTGCGTGAAAATGCCGAAAAAGAAATAGAAAGGTTTAAAGTCCAAGCAGAAAAAGCCGCCCAGATTGTCAAGGAAGAAGCCGAGAAGGTTATAAATATCAGAAGAAAGAGCGTCGAAAACGTTAATTCCATAAGTAAAGAACTTTTCGCTATCCATAAAGACGCCGAAAGAGAAGCCGAATCTCTTATCGAACACGCACGCAAAAAAGAAATAGAAATCAACGAAGAACTCGAAAGAGATATTGAAAAACTTAAACAGGAAGCGCAGTTAAAACAAGACGATATAAGAAGCAGCGCTCAAAACAGTATTGCCGAAGTTAAAACCGGCGCCGAAAAACGAATCCTTAAAGGCTCTTCTCCCGATGCCGAAAAACAGTCGGAAGAACTTGTAAAAGATGCTGAAAAACAGGCCGAAATAATCAAACTTCAAACCGAAAAGGAAATTGTCGACGTTAAATCTCGTTATGAACAGAAAATTAGAGACATCAACGAAGACGCAAGAAGAGAAGCGCAAAGAATAAGAGAGCGTGCCGAATCCGTCGCTAAAAACATTAAGCAAAAGGCTGACAGAAGAATCGACAGACTTAAAAACGCCATTTCTTTAAAAAATAATTCTTATAAAGAAATGGATAAACTCGGTGCGCTTGCTTTGGAAGACGATATCTTCGATGCCGATATTATTGTTAAGGATATTAAAGAAAAAATCGCAGAACAGGCTTCCGCAATTAAATTAAACGCAGAAAAAGAAGCTGCAAGAATTAGAAACGAAGCTTCCGTATTAATCAAAAATATCAAAGACAATTCCGATAGAGAACTTAGCGATTATAAATCTCAAATTGTTAATCAAAGAGCTCTTGAAAATAATGTCGCCGACATTAAATCCAAAGCCGAATTAAAAGCAAAAGAAATTATTTCTCAGGCAGAACAGGAAGTAGAAAAAATTAAATCGCAGTATGAAAGCCAGGCAAAGGAATACTACGATAAGTCTAAACACGAAGCTGATTTACTTTTATCCGACGCCGAAATCAATGCAGATAATAAATTAAGCGATTCCGAAAATTCCGCTAAAAATATTATCGAAGAAGCAGAAAAAAGTGCCGAAGCCTTACTCCACGAAGGTTCGAAACAAACCGAAGCTTTAAGAGAAAGAGCTAAACAGGAAGTCGATAAAATCAGGGCAAGGGCAGAAGAAGAAGCTCAGAAAATTATCGATAAAGGCGATTATGAAATCGAACTTCTCAATAAAAATTCGGATATTTTCACATCTGAAAAAATCGCTGCAATCAGAATCAGAACCGATAAGTTAGTCGACGAAATCAATAAAAAGGCTGATTTGGCTGCCCGTGAAATTAAAGAGCGCAGAGATGCGGATATTGAAAGAAACGAAAAGGTGGCTTCCGAACTCAGCGATAAGGCAGAAAACAGAGCTTCCGAACTTATCGCAGCCGCAGACGAAGAAATAGAAAAGAAAGAAACGGTACTCGAATCAGACAGTAAGAGAATTAAAGAAGAAGCTGAAAATTCAGCTAAACGAATTAAAGAGGACGCCGAAGAAGAAAAGTCCAAAATTCTCGAAAAAGCCGAGCAGGAAGCCGAAAACATTATCGCCGACGCTAAGAAAAAAGCCGAAGAATTATTAGACAATGTAGAAAAAGAAACGGAAGAAGAAGAGAAAAAGGTTTCTGCTTCTCTCGACAGTTTCAGCGAGGAAGAGTTAAGAGCGAAACTTAACAAGGTGCTTGAAGACGCTGTTAACGAAGCCGATAAAATCCGTAAGGAAAACGAAGAAGCCGTTTCCGCTTTGATTGCTAATTCTCAGAATAAAGCCGGCGAAATAATTCAGAAAGCTCAAAAGAGAGCGCAGGAAATCAACAGTAAAGCAGAAGGCGGAAGAGAAGAAGCAAAAATGGAAGCCGAACTCGAATCTTTGAAAATACTTCAAAGAGCAGAGGCTGAAGCTCAGATGATACTCGAAAATGCCGAGGAAGAAAAGGAAAAACTACGCCTTAAAGCCGAAGAAGACGCTAAGCGCATTATCGATGCCGCAAATGCCGAAGCGGAAAAACACAGAATTATTCTCGATTCAAGAGAAGAATATTACAAAAACGCCGAAGAAGAACGCATCGAGAAAACACGCCTTATAAATGAAAAAAGAGCAAATGCAGAAAAAGAAGCGGCTAAAATTTTAGACGAAGCAAGAAAAATCGCCGATGAAATCAAAAACGAGGCTAATAAAAAAGGCGAATCTCTTATAGAAATTGCAGAAAAAAATGCCGATAAAGTTATTCAGGATTCGGAGATAAAACTTCAATCGATGATTAACGATATCAATAAACAGGCTATCCTTAAAAAACAACAGCTCGAAAGAGAGGCCATAGAAGCAAAAGCTAAGGCGGAAGAAGAAATTCTCGCCCTTAAAAGACAGGCTGAACTCGATGCGATTAAAACCAAAGAACAGGCCCTTCTCGAAGTCGAAAAAATCAGACTTTCGGCGCAAATTGAAAGCGAAGCTAAAAAGAGTCAGTTAAATAAAGAAATCGAACAGTTAAAGGAAAAACTTGCAAAACAAGCCGAAATAGAAAAACAGCTTCGTGAAGAAATTCGTGACGCAGTAAACAGCCGTGACGAGATTATGCGCAGCGGAAAACAGGAAGCCGAAAAATTACAGACTCTCAGCGCAAAAGAAGCCGAAGCAATCAAAAAAAGTATCGAAAAACAGGCTTACGGCGTTCTTAAAGTATCGGAAGAAAGAGCTGAATCTATCATTTCCAAAGCAGGTCTCGAGGCAGATAAGATAAGACTTAAAACGGAAATCGAAGCCGAACAAATTAAGAATAATGCCGAAAAAGAGGCAAATCTTTTAAAACTCGAAGCCGAAAAAGAAGCTTTCGAATTGCGTTCCGATGCGGGAAGCAAAGCTCAGGATGTTAAACTCGCTATGGAAAAACAAGCTTTGCAAATTCTCGATAAGGCTGAAAGAGAGGCTAAAAAATTAAGAGAAAAAGCCGAAACCAAAGCCAAAGAACTCAGAAGCGGCGCAGAAATAGAAATTCAGTATTTACTTGAAAACAATGAGGAAAATCTACAAAAACTACTCGAATATAACGCAAGACCTAAAAAGAAATCTAAGTCTAAAAAGAACCTTCATATGATTGACGCTTCAAACGATTTGGAAGCCTATATCAATGCAGTTATCGAACAGTACAGATTGGAAAATTCCGATATCAAACTCGGCGATGTAAAGAAAATCAAAGAGTTCGAGTTGCTCGATAAACTTAACCAGCTCAGAAATAAAATTGAGAGCATAAGACTAAGAGAGAAAATCGTAAAAGATTATATTTCTTACAGCAAACGCAGAATGCTCGACGCAAAGAAAAACGAAATAGAAAGACAGTTTAACGCTATTCAGAAAAATTATAAAAAAGCCGCTTCATTAGGCTTTGCCGATAATAGCGAAGACGAAGGCGATTATATCGATGTAAGCGAATTCGAAAGCAGCCCTGAAAGTCATATCTTAGGCTTGACGAAACAAAGTGCTTCCAAAAAAGAAAAATCTTCCAAGTTAAAGGCCGGAAAATCAAGTTCTGACAGTTTGAAATTATCTGATATAAATAAAAAAGATATTAAAGACGGTACAGACGACGGCGATAAAGAAAGTGATAGTTTAGCCTTAAATATCGAAAAAGATTTTACTCCTGCCTTTAAAAACCATTCGAATAACATTATCAATATAGATAATGCTATCGAGTACGGTAACGAAGCAGCCGCCGCTTTTGACGACGATATTTTCGATGAAGAGGACGATGAAGAAGAAGGTTCTTCAAGCGGTAAAAGGGCTCCTAAATTGCTTGTAAGGCTTAAAGAAGCCGATAAGGTTACACAGGATAACTTTACAAGAATAAAAAATTATATTTTGAGTTTTATAGGCGTTAACGACAGATTCTCTTATAAGTTCGATACCTTTACTTATAACAGATTGCCTTTGATTAAACTTTCGCTTAGAAATAAAACTCTTAAACTTTATTTCAATATCAATCCTGCGATAGTTGACCCCAAATATTTCGTTAAGGATATGTCTTCGCTTAAAATGTATGAGCAGACGCCTACGCTTTTAAGAGTCGCTTCCAACAGGGGGGTCAAGTATGCTATGGAACTTGTCGATATGGTTATGAAAAATTTCTCAATCAAGCCGAAATCGAATTTCAGTCCTCTTAATTTCTCGCAGTTGGTTTACGGCGTTTCGCCTTATGAAACCGCTCTCGCTAATCTTAAAAAGGTAATTAAAAAGCCCGCTTACATTACCGATATAGCAAAACTTGACGACGAGAGTGCAGAAGCTTTAATTCTCGTTAAAAGCAGTGCGGATAATGTTAAATATAAAAACGCTCCCGTTGTAGAACTTACCGTTTCACAGATTGCCGATAATTTCAATGACGGCGAAATTGCAGATATCGACGCTATGAAAGAAAAGGGGCTTTTGAATAAGGATAAAATTCAAAGGGTAAGAGTTACCATATCTGATAAACCTTTAAATAAAGAACTTACGATAATTGCAAACGAATTTACCGAACAAGCAGCAAAACTTATCATGATTGCGGGCGGAAAAGCCGTGGTTCTTAAATGAAATGCTATTCTCAACGATTAAACAGCGACTTTAAGTCGCTGTTTTTTTATCGGTTTTTCCTATTTATAATTGTGCTTTAATTATGTATATTTTTTATGTGCAGATATCTGTTTTTAGTACTTTCTCCGCCTCTTAAATGTCTTATCGAAAAATTGTAATCGAGAATCTTTTTTACTTTCGCATATCTTTCTTTATCTATTTTGACAAGTCTTTTTATTATATCGTTGTGTACAGTGCTTTTTGATACTCCGAAAACTTTTGCCGTTTGTCTTACCGTTGCTCTGTTTTCTATTATGTAGTCACTTACCGAAATGACTCTTTCAATTATACTGCTTTGCAAAACTACCCCTCCCGTAGTTATAAAATATTCCAAAAAAGTCAATAATATGACAAAAACCGCTCAGTGCGGTCGTGAATAAATTTACGGTAAAATCTTTTAAAAGGATAGTTTAAAATGTTGAATTATTTTTGGTGGTATATAATATTCGCTTTTATTTCATATGTTTTGGGAAGTTATGATTTCGCCGTGCTTTTTTCCGGACTTTGCGGAGTGAATATTAAAAAAGAAGGCAGTAAAAATCCCGGTACTTTAAATACTTTCAGATGCTGCGGCTTTAAAGCGGGCGCTCTTACTTTTATTTTCGACGCCTTAAAAGGTGCCGTATGCGCTTTAATCGGACTTTTTACACTCGGTGAAGGGGGAGCTTTCTACGGTATGTTATTTTGCAATATAGGCCATATTTTTCCAATCTTTCAAAAGTTTAGAGGAGGGAAAGGTATTGCGGTTACATTCGGCGCAATGTTTACGGTAAATTATATTCTTGCCTTATCGGTTCTTTTTGTCCTTATTGTTTATTTGCTCGTTTTTGAACACGGAGCAATGGGAACGGTTATTTGCGTTACGGTGTTTACGATAGCCGAATCGGTTTTTTGTTTTCCGGAAATTTTAGCATTAATTTCTTTAATTTTAAATTTTATTCTGGTAATTATCAGACATATACCTAATATAAAAGCTTCAAAAAACAGCACCGATAATTTATTTATGCTTAAAAAACGAAAAATACATTAAATATTGATATTATTTATAAATTGCATTAACTGATTCCTTAAAATAGGTAAACCGCAAAAATTGATAAGCAAAATATCGGGTATCTAGTAACTTCTAATATTTGAAAATTTAAATAGAAAATATTTTTAAATCAATAATTTTTTTAAATATGTTCGGTTTTAAATGTATAAAACGGAAAACCGACTGTTTAATTAACATATGCTTTTATGTTCATATTTAAATAAAAAAATATAACTATTATTTTATTTCTTTTTTATTTATTATCAGGTTTATTTTTTTCATTCTTTGGAAGATTCCATAAATTATTTCTTTCAGGATGGAATAAAGCCGATTTCATTCTGTCTTTTGCAAAAGGAATATCTTTTGTTATTTTCTTGATTAAATCGTTCATATATTCTCTTTTGGTATTTTTATCCTCAGGGCAGGGATTTTTAAATGTCGGTAAAGAATATTTTCTGATAAGAGGTTCTATATTTTTTTCTTCTACATATATAAAAGGTCTTATAAGGGTAATTTTGCTTCTGTCCATAAAGCTTATCGGCGAAAAGGTGGAAAGCCGTCCTTCGAATATAAAACTTAAAAGCATAGTATTAAGCAAATCGTCGCTGTGATGGGCAAGGGCAAGTTTGTTTGCACCTTCTCTTATTGCTGCGCCGTTAAGCGCTCCTCTTCTCATTTTGGAACATAAACTGCACGGGTTGGATTCTTTTCTGTAATCGAACAATATTTCGGCGATATCGGTTTTCTCTATGAATAATGGAACCTCTATTTGTTTACAGTAATCTATCAATCCGCTTTTATCGGGACTTTCTTTGAAATTCATATCGATATGTATTGCAATCAAATCGAATTTTTCTTGGGAAAATTTACGGTATGCGTTAAGTACGGCAAGCAGGGCGGTGCTGTCTTTACCGCCCGATACTCCTACGGCTATTGTATCGGAATTTTGAATCATATCGAAATCTTGTACAGCTTTTCTTAATAAACTTAAAAACTTGCGCATAAAATTATTGTATACATTTTATTGACTTAAATCAAGCATTTATATATAATTAAATTGCTATATCGGGGCTTCGTTTCTATGTCAAAAAAATTTTACAGTTTAAAGAGCTTAAAATTCCGATATAAAAACTTATATGAATATAAATTGCCGATTGATTTAAGTTAAGGTTTTTAATTAAACATATCGGAATTGAATTTTATCAAATCCTTAAAGAGGGTAAAATGACTGACGCTATTGTAGAATTTTTCAGAAATACTTTAAATAACGATTATCTGACAGTTTTTCTTATAGCTATATTGCCTATTATCGAGCTCAGAGGTTCTATTCTTGTGGCCTTTAAACTCGGAATGGAACCGATATTCGCTTTCCTTATTTCGTATGCAGGCTCAGTTATTGTCGTTCCTTTTCTTTTGCTGCTGCTTGCTCCGATACTTAACCTTATGAAAAAATGGAAATTTTTCAGGTCCTTTGCAATGGCGGTAGAGGGTGTGTTTCAGGATAAGGCAAATAAAATTATCGAAAAACACAACAAAAAAATCAATGCTGCAAATAATAAAAATAAAGACGGCGATTCAAATCTTTCATTGAAAGAAGAGAGTTCTTCCCAAAGTACCGTCAATTTAAATTCAGACAGCGACGGTAAAACCGATAATCAAGAAAATAACTGCGAAAAAGTTTCAGATAATATGAAGTCTCAGAATAATCCCGTGGTATCTTCCGAGGCTTTAAAAAAAGCCGAGTGGTTCAAATTTTGGGGCGTGCTTTTATTTGTAGCCGTACCTCTTCCTATGACCGGAGTCTGGACAGGTTCTGCGGTGGCGGTGTTTTTGGGATTGGGCTTTTTTAAATCTCTTCTTGCGGTTGCAGGCGGCAATCTTGTTGCGGGCGGTATTATGACGCTGCTTTCCATTCTGTTTAAAGACTATATAGACGCTATTTTGTTCTGGTTTTTAATTATTGTAATAGTTATTTTGGTTTTGTTTATAATTAAAATAATAATAAAAACAGTTAAGCAAAATAAAAATAAGGCTTAATTTATTTGCGTTTTTAATTTAAACAATGTATAATATCACTGTTGTTGGAGTATGGTGTAGTGGTAGCACATAGGCCTCTGACTCCTATGGTGTAAGTTCGATTCTTACTACTCCTGCCATTAAAAGCGCACCTTACGGTGCGTTTTTTATTTAATCTGTATATGGAAAAAGTTAAAAAAAACATTAAAGACAAGTTTAAAGATTATCTTAAACTTTTTTGGTCTTTTTTTAAAATAGGACTGTTCACTTTCGGTGGCGGCTATGCTATGATTTCTTTTATCGAAAAGGAAGCCGTGAAAAAAAACAAATGGCTTACTTCCGATGAAATGATGGATATTATTGCAATCGCCGAAAGCACTCCCGGACCTATTTCCGTTAATGCGGCTACTTTTGCAGGGGCTAAAACAGCGGGGTTTTGGGGTGCGTTTTTTGCAACCTTCGGTTTGGTTTTGCCGGCTTTTGCAATAATTTGTATCCTTTCGCTTTTTATTTTTTCTTTTAACGATAACAAGTATGTTTCATTCTTTTTCAGAGGTCTCAGGGCGGGAGTTTCGGTATTGCTTCTTAATGCCGTTGTGTCTTTCTTTAAAAATATGAAAAAGTCTTATATGACCGTATCTATACTTGTTCTTACTTTGATTGCTTCATTTGTTTTTGAAGTTGAGGCTATTTATATTCTTTTGTACTTTATTGTTCTTTCATTGATTTATACTTTCGTAAGCAGGGTGTATGTTAATATCCGAAGGAGAAAAAAATGATATACCTTCAACTCTTTTGGGAATTTTTCAAAATCGGATTATTTACATTCGGCGGCGGCTATGCTATGATACCTATGATAAATCAAGCTGTGCAAAGCAACGGCTGGCTCGATTTGGAATCCGTTTACAATATGATTGCAGTTTCCGAAGCTACACCCGGTCCTTTTGCCATAAATATCGCAACTTATGTGGGAATAGAAACGGCAGGGTTTTTTGGTGCGGTAGTTGCTACATTAGGCGTTGTTATTCCGTCGTTTTTCATAATACTTGCAGTTTATTATATTTTTCGGAACATAAACAATAATATTTTCTTTAAAAATGCTATGACTGCGGTAAAGCCCGTTGTCGTAGGTCTTATTACTTTGGCTTCCGTTAATATTCTTTTAAATAATATTTTCAATATCGAGAAGCTCAGCGATTTTGTTAATATTCAATCTGTGGATTGGGTTGGGATTTTTATGGTTGTATGGTTGTTTATAATTACAAGATTTAAAAAAATCAATCCTATTTTACTGATAGTATTTTCCGCCTTTTTGGGACTCGGATTATACAGCCTTACCGATTATTTGGGAGTATTTACCGTTTAATCAATTTATTTATATACTTAAAAAAGTTTTTAAGGGAATATTAATTTTAATTCAATATTTTAACATATGTTCATTTGACTGAAATTTAACGATATAAAACTTTTTGGTAAAATTATCGGGAAGTTTGTGTAAAAAGTCAATAATACATTATCAATCTGTAAAAAATATTATGTTTCTATCTGTAAAAGTTGATAATACAATTTCTAAAGAAAAACTAATTGGCTCTTAAAAGCCATTATACGGCTTTTAAAATAACAGAGCCGAAACTGTTAAGGAGATATACTTGACCATAAAAAAAGGACTTAGCGTCCTTTTAATTAGGCTTTATTTAGGTTATATATATTTATTTAAATATTTAATTAATCGTTAGTTGTTACTGCTTCGTGTCTGTCTTTACATAGGTATATGAGAACAAGGGTTCCCGGTCCTGTGTGACAGCCTACTACGGGTCCGAAATAATCGATATGTATATTTTCAGCCGGTATGTTAAATCTGTTTTTTACTTGCTCCGCCATAAATTCCGCATCTGCAAGGCAATCGCCATGTGAAATGAAAACCGTTTGCTCGGAATCTTTAATCATTTTTTCTTCCATTTTGTTTACGGTTTCTATTATTGATTTTTTTCTTCCGGGAACTTTTTTATATACAAGCAGTTTGCCCGAATCTTCGTTAAGATAAACTAACGGTTTAAGCTGCAAAAGGGTACCTGCTATTGCTTGCGCTTTGCTTACTCGTCCTCCTCTCATAAGAAACATAAGGTCGTCCACTATAACATAATGGCTGATATGGTCTTTAAGATAGATAAGATATTCGATGAGTTCTTCAAACGTTGCTCCTTCGTCACGTTTTTTAGCCATAAAATAGACAAGCATTCCAAGTCCGCTGCTTGCGCAATTGGAATTGAAAGAATAAAATTTTCCGTTCGGATACTTTTCTTTTATCCTTTCCATAGCCCTTTTGTTATTGTCGGAAGTTCCGCTGAGTCCTGCCGATAGGGGAAGGTGTATTATATCGTGTCCATCTTTTGCTATATTATCAAAAAATTCAAATGCGTTATATTCGTTTATTGCGCTTGTCGTTACAATTTTCCCTTCACGAAGTTTTTTGAACATATATGCTGAATCCAAATCTTCGTAATCTTTATCTTCGAGTCTTACGATTATCTTTTGAACGGCAACATTTTTAAGACTTTGGAAAACGTCTTTCGGCATATCGAAAGAGGTGTCGGTGGTAATGTATATCATATATACTCCTTAGAATTTATTGTAAATTTTTTCTTTTGCTTACAAATGCTATGGTAACTGTTCCTATACCTGCAAACGCACCGGTTGTGGTTCCGAGATAATCTATGTATATTTTTGTCTCGGGAGATTCCGACCGTATAATGGCTGCAAGATATTCTGCGTCTTCGTATGCGTCGCTGTGAGATATGAAAAGCTCGTTTTTCCCTTCCGAAAAATCTTTATTTTCAAGATAAATCTCTGCAAGACGCTGCATGGCCTTTTTCTTTGTTATAACTTTGCAAAGATGTTGCAGTTTGCCGTTTGTATCGAAATATAGTATAGGTTTAAGCTTTATTATAGAGCCTAATATCGCTTGTTCCTTGGTAATTCTGCCGCCTTTGCTGAGATAAAAAAGGTCGTCTATGGAAATACCTATACAAACTTTGTCTTTAAGTTCTGCCATAGCGGAATAAACTTTTTCAATGGGAACTCCGTTGTCTCTCATTTTTACGGCATTGTAAAAAACTATACTTTGACCGGGGCCGCCGCAAACAGAGTCCAATACGAAAATTTTTCTTTCCGGATACTTCTTTTGAAGTATTTTCCCTGCATATTCGAAACTGTTATGTGTGCCGCTAAGGGTAGATGAAAGGGATATATGTAAAATGTCGTAGCCTTGTTTAAGAATGTTTTCTAAAAAATTAGTGGCATTTTCGATATTTACCATACTTGTTTTTGGATATTCTTTATTGGCTACTCTTTTATAAAATTCTTCAAATGTAATTGTGTTGGTTTTGCCGTCGAACTCTGTACCGTTAAATGATACGGGTAACGGTTCGAAAGCGATATTTTCAAAATTTTTCAATAATTCTCTTGGGAAATCCACGCCGTTGTCGGCTGTAATATAATATGACATAAAATCTCCTTGCGGACAGATGTTTGTCCTGGGTTATATATTTAAATGTTTATTTAAGTAAAGCAATGTTTATACTATTATATACTATAATTGTATATTTGTCAAAAAAAATGCTTTAATTGATATAGGGGTTGACATTAAAGTTAAATTATTATAAACTTGTTATAAGGATTTGCTATGAAAAAATTATCGATAATTTTAGTTTCGTTGTTAACGGTTGCCGCCCTTTTTGTTCTTTCGGGGTGCAATTTGGTTAGATATAACAGAAATTATTATGAATATTCTTATTCTTCGACGCAACAGAAATTTCTTGCGTCAGGTCTTAATGTGAAATTCGATAATTCTAACGGTTATAGTCTTAAATATTTGGACCAGACATTTTACGGAACTTATGAGATTAATTCTTCCGTCAATAAAATAAGTACGGTTTTCAACGAAAGTGACCTTGCCGCATACAAGGAAATGTTCAGACAAATGTATATCGCAAAAGGTTATTCGGAAAACGACGCTAAAAACTTATCCGATAATCTTACGGTGGAAGACAGTTACTATATTTACAAAGACTATATTTTCCGTTCGGAAGACATTTTAGGGGTTAAGGTTTTAAACTCAAAAGGTAATATAGAAGGTATTTATTCGATTCCTTCTCTTTTCGACACCAGAGTATTATTATCAAACGGAAACATTTACAGCGAAAAGGTAAAATACAGTGAAGAATATAATATAATTCCTGTCGGAAATTATGAAATAAAAGGCGAAATAATTAAAATTTCAAAGACGGAAGATAACGAAGTGGCTTCATTTATACTTGCAGATTTAAATTTGGTTTTTAATGAAGAAAACGGAAATCAGAACGACATTTCTGACGCCTTGGACGACGGCGATTACAGTATCGAAGAGGGAAGCGCTTCCACGAAAGTTTTAATACAGACATTTTTCTCTTCTGTAGTTTTCAGCTGATATCGGTCTCCCGGTGTAAAAATTGAGGCGGTTATTTATACGGCAATTTTCAGCAGATATCGGTCTTTTGCAGATAAATTACTTCGCTATTGTCTTATTTTATCTCTATTATTTTCAATAAATTTTAACCCAGAAACAATCAAAAAATTTCAATAAAATGGCTTTATTTGATTTGTAAAAGGCATATTTTAACGCAAAATTTCAGTCGTAAAAATTATAAAATTACAGTTATTTTTTTAAAAATCAAGGCCCGAAAATTGCGTATTTTCGGCATGAAATCGATAGTTTGTAAAGGGGTTTAAGAGCTAAAAAAGGGCGGTTTGCAAGTATTTTTTTGACAAATGAACATATGAAAATATGTATAATTATGCAAAAAATATCGTTAAAATCTTATTTTTATACACAATTTATGCAAAAATTTTTCCCTTCGATTCAAGTGTTTTTTCAACAGAAACCTTGGCAAATTTTATATGGAAATTTGAAACTATAAGTTGTTTTTGTGTCATATTGCGTTTTTTTTATATAATTTTGCCTTTTTTTCCCATATTTTGCATTAAAAAAACTTTTATTAAAGATTTTTTTGCTTAAATCGTTTTTAAGGGGTTGACTTGTTCGCTGTCCGATAATATAATATATATGTATTTTAAGCATTGTGCGTTAAATACGGGGGAATTATGCATAAATTTAAAACGCTTAACAAAATTTTAATAGTTTTGCTTATCGCTGTTTTTCTCTGCGTATTTTTCGTTGCGTGCAATCCCGTCAATCCTATCAATCCCGAGGACGACCCTTCTTTGACTCCTCCTTCCGATTCCGATTATATCGACGGAACAACCAACTTCAACAAACTTGTAGAAGCCCTTTCTTACGAACAATCCGATACGTTCAGTTTTGAAATATTTTTAGTTTGGGACAAATACAACAAGCGCACCGAAAACGGAAACGAAGTTATCCTAAACAGAAATCATACTTTAATCAGACTTGCCGCAAATATCGGCGTGAGAAACGAGGAAAACGAAGTCCTTGTGGAATTCTTTTCGGGGGAAGAGCTGTCTTCTTATACAATTAAAGACGTAGTAAACAATCCCGATTTAGTCAATAATTCCGTCCGTTCTCCCGAATTGGGCTTTTATTATTTCAATGAGGATTTATATCTCGATTTAGGCGCAGATAACAGAAAAATAAAACTCGAAGGTCTCGATATAAATAAACTTATCGAACTTGTAAGCGAAGCTTTGAATTTAGCCGAAGGGCTGCTGCAAAGTATGCTCGGTTCGGATATCCCGGGACTTCTTGCAATGCTTATAGGTCTTGCAAGCTCTTCCAATGTCTATTACGAACAGAACGGCGTAGTGGAAAGTTTCGGCTTCGGTATAAATGTTAAAACCGTTATCAACCTTGTTATCGGTCTTATTCCTACAATAACAAGCAGCCTTAAACTCGATACACTGTTTACTACTTTCGATATCAATGCGGTCATAGAAGATTTGTTCGGTTATTCCACTTCCGATATGTCCGTAACTATCCCTAAAATAGAAGTTAATTTCGATGTAGTTTTAACTTCGGGTATGTTTGAATCGGCTGTATGCAGCGTCATCGCTTCCGAAAACAGTTTCACTTTGGAAGATAAATTCGACGGCGAAACTCAATACAGAGACGGTTTAAACATAACTCTCGATGTTTTCCTTAATTATCTTTCAATTTCAAATATTAAATTCACGGGCGTGGAAGAAGGGCAGACCGTCAACGCTTCAAAAAACGATACGAGACTTAATATAGTTTTTCCTGAATTCGTTAATTTCACTACCTACGGCTTATTCAATTTCCAGCTCGAAGGGGAACTCGATGTTGTCAACACTTATAACATCAACGGAAATACCGTAAGAACCGTTACTTTGAATTCCCTTTTAAGCCCCGCCATTCTTAAACTTGCGGGTCTTAGCGGTATGGGCGATCTCGAAATAAAACTCGACAGCGATACTTACGGACTAAGATTCCAGCTGATTGCCGATTTGGACCTTAACGATAACGACGGAAACTTTATTTCTCTCAAAATTGCCGAAGTCACCGATTATTCTTATTCAAACCCCATTGTTTCGCTTTATTATCTCGGAGAAAGCAAGGATTTGATTCTCGACTGTTCGGGATTAGGTTTCCCGAAAGTAAAAATCGAAGGCTTCGATTTGACGGGAACTTTAAACAATATTTACGATTTTCTTCTTGCCATGATAAAGGGCGACGGTTCCAATGTTTCCATTCTCGAATATGAAAATGCCGAAAAAACTTCGGTCTATGATTTTTCCTTTGCAGAAAATACTTCGGATACTTTGGTGGAAGGCTCGGGTAAAATCAATCTCGCTTCACTCATTCACAATATCCTCGACGGCAAGCAGCTTATCGATTGGTGGAACGAAGCTTGCATTACTTTGGATATTTCCGCTTCCGATTTGCAGGACCTTATCGCTCTTTTCGGAAATTTCGCAACCTTACCAAGCGTTATTAAAGGCTTGTCTTACGGCGACCTTTTTAAATCAATTCAGTTAAAACTCGGTATAAATAAACTCGAAGAAGACGAAAGCTTGCAAAACAGCGGATTCTATCTTAATCTCGGAGTTAATCTTATAGACAATTCCGAAAACGATAAGCTGAGTTTAAATTTCAATCTCGACGGAAAATGGGGTATCGCTTTTGCTTACGGCTCCGACTTTATGAACTCTTTCAATACCGATTCGGCTTTTACGAATTGGCTCAATAACAATTATTCTGCACAGGATATTGCAAGGTTTAATAATCCGGCTCTTACCGGCGAGTCCGACAGGCTTTTCAGAAAGGATATAGTTTTTTCCTATTTAATAAATTATTACAGTAATATATCTTCTTTGGGCAATCTCGGCGATGTGCTCGAGGGCAAGATTTCCGCTCAATCGGTTCATATAGGCGCCGAACTCAAAATGGGTATCGATAATCCTACAACGAAAAATCTGACTCAGATGCTCAATAACCTTTTAGGCGGTTTGCTTGGCGATATGGCTTTGGATTTCGATGTCAATATTGCAGAAGCCGATTCAAATTTCGTGATTATTTTCGATTTGCTTGCGGATGTTAATATCGATATCAATAATCTCGATTTTTCAAACCTTCTTTCCAATGTAAGAGGGGGTATAGAAATAAAATACTATGTAGGCGAAAGTCAGACCAATGTCCAGACTTTGGCTATCTACATAAAAGACAATTATGTATATTTGGACGCTTCTGCGTTTGGTATCGGAAAATTGAAAGTAAAAGCGAATATTGATGAAATTCTCGGCAATTTGCTTTCTTCTTTCTCGGATTCTTCGGCAGGGCAGAGTTCTTCCTCAAATCCTTCTCAAACAGAAGAAGATAAAAAGGAATATGTCGATTTTATGAAACTTGTTTCCGCTCTTTTCAGTGGCGGAATAGTAGTGTGGGAAAAGAACAGTTTTTCGCTTACGATTGCTTCTTTAAGCCTTAATGCGGCGCTTAAAGCTTTGGGATTGAATATCGAACTTCCTCAGCTCGACGATACCACTTTGTCTGTCACCGGGTGGAATTACGAAGACGGTCTCAACGACCTTGCGGTAAATTTCCAAACGGGAATCGTCTTTGAAGAAGATATACAAAATCCTCTGTCGGTATTCTTGTCGCTTTATAACATAAGAGTCGATTTCGGCGAAAGTATGGGTATTCTTTCAAATCTAGTCGATGAAGATTTCAATACCCTTGCCGATATAAATTACGATTTCAACAATAATAAAATCACAGTTGATTACGGCTACTTGGAAGAGATAACTCTCGATACCGAACTTCTTATAGGTTTCGAAGGGGAAGAGGGCGTTACGCAGCTTAACGAACTTTTTGAAAGCCTTTCAAATTATTTACTTACCGTTTTCGATAAAAATCTTTCCGAAAGACAGTATTTGCAAATGGCTCAGATTTTCCAAAAACTTGCCGAAACGAACAGTGTTTCCGTAGGTTCGGGTGAGGATTTCAGTATGATGCTTACAATAGCATTGAAGCTTGCTGTCGATTTAAACGATTTGACTTCTTTGAAATTCTATCTCGGAATAAATAATGTAAAAAGTAATAATACTACTACTAAAAATATAGAGTTCGATTTATATATTTTAGACGGAATGCTCTATATAGAAAGCGGTTATTTCGGTTTGGGTAAAATTAAAATCGATATAAGCAGCTATCTTGAAATTGCAGACGAAATGTTCAAAGAAGGCTTCTTCGGCGGCGAACATATTTTAGATTTCACTCTCGGCGGCGGCAGCGAAATAGACCCCGATTTTGTCAATACTATTTTAATTGCGGCAAATGCGGCTTTACAAAGCGTAGATTTAAGTTTTAACAATCAGTTGAATATCAAAGCAGCTCTCGCTTCTTCCGTTCTGTCCAATTTAGTGAGATATTTAGGCTTGAATCTTTCTCTTCCCGCTATCGACGAAAACAATACTTATCTTTCTTTCGCTCTCGGCGACGGTACTTTGGAAGCACAGCTCAAACTCGGAATATTAGGCTATATATTAACCGCTCAAATCAACAAACTCAATTTAGGCTTCGATGTTTCGGATATTGATTTGTCTGTTCCGAATATTCAGGATTATACCGAAAGTATGGAAGAGTATCTGAATCTTTACACTTCCGTCGTACTCGATATCGCCGCTTTTGAAAACGGTTTCAGCGGCGCCCTTAACGGAATTCTTCCCGATTTGGGAAGTGATTTCGTTTTCAGTAATACCGAAATAGATTCTCTTATAAGAATTGATATAAGGGTTTCGATAAATGTCGGAAACATACTTTCCAATCTCGATACCTTAATAGACGAAATGGCAAAATATTTTGCTATGGATTCAAATGCCGAAGGGTATGAAGAGGCTACAAAACAGTTCTTTAAAGTAATTATCGCTGCACTTAAAGGTATAGAACTTTCTCTCGATATCTATACAATGGACAGTACTATTACTACTTATGTCGCAGGGGTAACTCTTGATTATAACGTTTATCAGGACGCTTATGATTTATATGTGACTTCCGACTTGCTTTTCGGCTCTGATAGCGACTCTTCTTCGGGAATAAAATACGAGAATTTCCCGCTCGAAGAATATATTCTTAAATTCCTCGGCTTAGACGAAACCGAAGAAAGTACCGCTTCTCAGAATATATCTAATTTAAGTACAAATTTGAATTCCGAAAACCTTACCACGGACGGCGGTTCTCAATCCGATAATTCGGGTTCTTTAAGCGCTCAAACCGATATTACGAGTTTCATTCTCTTTTCTGTAAGTCTTGACGAAATTAAATTACAGATTGCAACAAACGCACTCATTTCATTGATTGCTTTGTTTATGCCGGAAATTCAGGATTTTGACTTTATTGCCGATTTGGTCGGACAGATTGATATATCTTTATATGACCTTGTAGTTGACAGCGATACTGAATTCGATGACTTGCACAGAGTAGACGCTACTTCCGAAAGCAAAGGTTTTGTTGTGGGCCTCGTTATCTACGATTTGGCCATTTCTATGGGAGACGGTATTCAGACTCCTTCCGACGAAAACTTTATTGTAGTCGGAGAAAATAGAACTTCTGTAATTTCAGTCGGCGTTTCTCTCGATTTCGAAATAGATAATTCCAATAAAACTTTCAGCCTTAATCTTGCCGGTTTATCGCAAAGCATAGCTTCGTTGATTACCGACGAACAGGCTAATCTTCTTATAGAAAGTCTGCTCGAAAGCACAAGTATTGATTTTATCAACACGGCGTTATCGTTTACTTTAAATATAACTTTAGTTACCGATATCAGCAGCATCATAGTTAACGGCGAGTTAACCTATCTCGATTTGATTATATCTTTGGACGGATATGACAATAAACTTGCCGGTGCCGTTCCTAAAACCGTTCTTTCGGCTTTATACAGTTATACCGACGACAGTATGTATATCTATATGAATCTCGAACCTGTAATTGTAGGTGCGGGGAATGTGCCTTCGAAATTAAAACTTCAAGGTATAGGGCTTAAAGATTTAATCGACGGTATGATGGCAAGTATGTTCTCTTCAGAAGATTCTTCTCAGCAGAACACGCAGACTGCGTCTTACGATAAAATTAAATTGACTTCCCAATCGGACGGAACAAACGACGGCGAACAGAATAACGGCTCTTCTTCCGTTAAAGATTTGGATTTACTCTCTCTTATCGGACAAATGCTCAAATCGGTTAATTTGACAGAAAATCTTTCGGTTATGGATATTTCGTTAAAATACGGCCTTTTCTCTCTTGCGGCAGCTCTGCTCGGTACAACATTGACTTCCAATGCTACCGAAGGAGAACCCGATTTGTCGGTAGATTTGAATCTCAATCTTAAAAATTTATTTAAAGCCGGAACTCAGGCTATCGGTATAGATATAGCTCTTTCCGATACGGCTTCAAAGGTAGTTATGTCTCTTGGCGGTAATCTCAAAACATTTACCGGAGTAAATAATTTGCCGAATTTGAGTAATTACCGTGCTTTAGGATATCCCGAAGTTTTCGACGATAAATCTCAATTTAAAACTTATAATGAAGCGGCTTTCACGGTAGAAGCAACGGCTGAAATCGCTTTCGATTATGCTTCGGATAACGGAATTGCTTTCAGCGAAGTTTTAAAAGCCATGCTCGGCGTCAGCGCTTTCCCCGAACTGAACCTTAATCTCGATACAAGATTAATTGCAAACCTAAAAGCAAATATAAGTCTTAACGATATTATAAACAGCACAAATAAATATCTGTTAATTGAATTGTATTTGGATTTATATATTTTAAACGAGAGTGCGGGGAATAAAACCTTAAAACTTATTACCGCTTTATATTACGACAGTATTTCCGACAACATTTATGTCGACTTGACTTCAATAGGACTCGGAAATATTCTGAAAATCGAAGATTCCGGACTTGCGTCCATTCTGACCGATATAGTAAAAGGCTTATTGAACGATTTGCTTAATCCTTCCGAACAGCAAACAGAAAACGGAACAGCTTCTAATATCAGTGCAATCAAAAATCTCTCTTCAGTTGTGAATTTAAACGATAATTCCGAAGCAGAGTCCGAATCCGGTTCCGATTTGTCAGGTATCGTTCAATTATCGGCAGAAACTAAACAAATTATCGCAATTTCAATTGCAAGCGGCGTTTTGAATAATCTTTTCAATATGCTCAATATGCAGTACCTTGGCAATGTAGTCAACGGCGCGGAAATTTCATGGGGATATTATGAAATTACCGAAGACGGAAATACCAAAGAGGATTTCAGAATCAATCTCGATATTTTCTACTCGGATAACGGGGTAAGAAAAGGCGGTATTTCTGCAGAATTCAACAGTATAAGTTTTTCTATCTACAACGAGTTCAGTCAAAAATTCGGCTCGGACAGTATGGCAAGCAATCTCGTAAGTAATGCCGTTGAATTAGGGGATGTTCAGGACCTCAGAGTAAAAGCCGATTTGTCTGTCGGAATCATTTCTACCGACGGATATGACGCAGCATTCGACCTTTCAGTCCTTGCCAATAACTCAACTCTTGCCAGCGTCGCTAACCTTATCAGCGCTATCGCCGTTAAAATCGGCGGAACGGTGGAAGACGGTAAAACAAGTTATAAACTTCAAGCTCAGGCTGATTTAATAGCAAAATTCGACCTTACTTATTTCGACCTCGGCGATTTGGTCAGAAAAATTCTTAACGGTGAAAATCTCGATTTCGGTGCCTTTATTCAAGAGTCCCTTTTAGGTATCGAAGCTTATATTGATTTTAAACTCGTTAACGACAGCGGCGACAGTACCATTATCACCAATATCGCTTCGGTTTACTATAACGGCAACGATATATACCTTTATATCGATATGGTCGGAGTTAAACTTAAAATTTCAGACGCATTCAATATAAACGATATTATTTCCGATATGTTCGCAGACAGCGACGATTCCGATACGGTTGAAAATTCCGATGAAAGCGATGCTGCGACAGACGATGATTCGGACGGTTCTTCTTTCGATTTAAGAGCCTTCGACGCAATATTCGGAGCATTGACTTCTATCGATATAGAATCTGCAAGATTGGGTATATCTTTCGGAAACAACTTGCTCGATTACCTCTTTAACTTTGTACTCGGATATTCAAATTCCATGTTTTCTTTAAACGGAATAGAGTCACAAGGCAATGTTTCAATCAATTTCAACAACACGGGTGCTGACGGAAATATTCTTGAATCCATTACGGCGGAAGTGGATTTCGTTAAAAATAACGAAGACAATGAAACTGAAAGCATTAATTACGATATAGTTCTTTCGAATCTTACTTTGCCTATTAATACCGCTGCCGATTTCGATGTGCTTGTTTCCAATAAAATGGGCAACCTTTCCGATTACAGCGTGTTCTATGACCTCAACTTGGGACTTTCGATGTTCGGCTCTCTCGACGTTCACCTTACCAGCGATGTAAATCTCACTCTTATTCTTGAGCAACTTCTTTCGAGTCTCGGTTACGATATGCCTAATATCACGGTAGGAAATGCTTTCACTTCTTCTGTGGAACTTTCGATTATAGCTAATATTTCGTACAGAGATATGACCAACGAATTCGGTCAGAATATAAGACAGGCAGGTATCGAACT
This sequence comes from uncultured Eubacteriales bacterium, assembly GCA_949296455.1. Classification (GTDB taxonomy): domain Bacteria; phylum Bacillota; class Clostridia; order Christensenellales; family CALVMC01; genus CALVMC01. The sequence continues at coordinate 153,672 of CASFOZ010000002.1, read as the reverse complement.
CCTTATTCCTATTTTTATAAATCTTTCGGGCGGCACAAAAAAACAATTCGCTATTATTTACTATACTTCTCTCGACGACGAACTGTGGCTCGATTTAAGCTCTTTCGGACTTGGTAACGTTATTATCCCGGGTCTCGGTCTCGACAAAGTAGTTAATGATATTATTCAGCCTTCGGGCGAATCATCGAGCGGCTCTTCTTCCTCTGGCCTCGGCTCAATCTCCGCCGAATTGGATGTTATTCTCAACTCGCAAGGTCTTATACTTTCCGTTTCGGCAGGCGTTATTACAAATATGCTCAAAACGCTCGGTGTCGAACTTACGATACCTGACTTTAAAAATGTTCAGATTACTATCGGTACGGACACTACTCAATCCGATTCTATAACTTCAATAGACGAAATAGTTAATGTTTCTAATCTCGGTATAGGTCTTAAAATAAATTTCACCGATACCACTTATATCGATTTGAATATAGGAAACCTTGCTGTCAATAACAAGGCTTACGATATCAAGGGAATGAAAGAACTCACTACCGCAACTGACCAAAACGGAGCCGAAATCGTTAAAAAATGGGTAAGTATCGCCGATGTTAAAAATATTTCCGCTTCGCTGTCTTTGGATATGAATTTCAATACTCCGCAAGCCTTGAACGATTATTCTTTCGGACCTCTTATTCAGAAAATTTTAGATATCAATGTCGCTAATGATTCCGACCTTTTCGATTTGCTCTTTAATTCCGATTTGCAATCCGATAAAAAATTCGCTTTGGGATTGGACCTCGATGTTTCGGTAGGAGTTAATCTGAGTGTCGAAGATTTTACAAGATTTTTCAATTTGCTGTCGAATACTTCAAGAAACGATCAGGAAAATCAGGAATACGAAGCTCTTGTCAAAAAGATATTTACTTCTTTAAGCGTAGTTCTTAAAGTGTATATGGCTGTCGGAGAAGGCGAAAAAGTCGACAGGAATACCGATTTGCTTGCCGCAATTTATCTGACGGGTACTACTGTCTATGTTTACGCTCCCGATTTCGATGTAAAACTCAAATATACCGACGACAGTCTCGATTTGTATAAAATCTTGCTTTCGGCTCTCGGAATAAAAGAAGAGGAAATCGCAACACAAGTTCAAAATATAAATAAAAATATCGCTCTTTTAAATCAACAGACTTCAGAAACAGAAGAAGATAATATGTTGCAGTCGATACTCGATACTATTTACAATATTAATCTTAAAGCTACGGGTATTGATGTTAATTTTGTTTCTACTTTGTTAGCTGAACTTTTGGACGCTTTCGATATCGGTACGCAACCTTACGACGATGTAAACAAAACAAACGCTTCCGTTAATATTGTCAACGAAAACGGCGATTTATTTACTCTGTTCGACGAACTCGGCGCCGAAGTGGAATTCCTTAATTCCAATAATTCTTCAACGGGGCTTAAACTCGGTTTGTATATTACAAATCTCGGTCTTTCGGCAAACAAGGTTCTCGATACCTCTGTTTTCGGAGTTCTCAGCGATTACAAAGGCGCTCTTGACGCTAATATCTATATTGCGACTTCCGGCGAAATTGATTTCGGTATAAACTCAAATATAATAAATTTCAGCGGTATTCTCAAAAACTTATTGGATACGCAAGATAATATAAATACCACTCTTACAGGAAGACTTTCAGGGGTTTATATTCTCGATATAGAAGTAAATCTCAATCTTGCAAATCTCGATAATCTCGAACTTTTCCTATCTCTTTCCAAAAAAGGCACCGATATGAATTCCCTTGTTTTAAGTATTTATTATAACGGAATAAACGGCCTTACCGCCTTGGATTTATCGGGGCTTGTCGATATCCCTCCGATTATGATAGAAGGTCTTACAATAGGTAAATTTTTAAGCTCTTCTTTAAACGACCTCATTTTCGGAAACAGCGGGGAAGAAAATCAAGAAGGTCAGGAGAATGACTCTTCGTCGGAAAATCAAGGCTCTTCTTTCAATTTCGATGAATTTATAAATCAGCTTTCCGGCAGATTGGATTTATCCGTTCTTAACAGTATGAAAGTCGGTTCTTCTTCGCTTTCATACGATTATATCGCAATCGGTTTAAACAGCGTTCTTCTTAATTCCGTTATCAAATTTTTCCTTGACGATAATTTAAACGATTTCGTTAATCTCGATTCCGAAACAAACGGCTTGTTCTCGTCGTTAGGCTTTGCAAATATCGGATTAAACTTTAACGGGGAAAAATTCGATAAATTCATTCTTGAAATCAATCTCGGCGAAAAAATGTCCGAAGAAAATTCAACGGTAACAGGCGAAAAAGATTCAACATATCTTTATTTGAATGTTTCCGACGGGATTACTTTAAAAGCTTCAAATTACGAGACAAAATTCAACTCAGCAGAGTACATAAATCTTGCCGATGTAAAAGCTCTTTATCTCGGCGCATCCGTGGATTTCTCATTCGATATTCCCGAAGATGTCCTTATAGGACTTAAAGATGTTCTCGGCGAACTGATTTGGGGAATGGGTATCGATGTTTCTTTTGCGCAATTAGTCGATTGGGATATCAAAATCAATCTCTACGGTGAAATTTTAACGCAGGAACTTGTTCGGAAACTTATCGACAGCTATAAGATTTCCGATACGGGTATTACAAAGGAAATTCTCGTCGATACAATTCTTAATTCTATTTTTCGTCTCGAAGTAATAAATGAAAATGCTAAGGACGGAGAAAACAAAATAATTCTGGATTTGTATTACGAAGGCAATTCAAACAGAGTTTACGTAAACTTGCCTGTTCTTAATCTTAAATCCTATTATGACGCTACCGATATTAAACAGAGTCTTAAAAATCTCGTTTTAGATATGTTTAATAAAGAAAATCCCACGGTTACCGAAACCGAGGAAGCAAATAATAATAATGAATTAAATATTGCAGACCTTATCAATCTTATTGCAAATATTAATATTTCTTCCGAAAGTCTGGCTATTTCAACCGTCACGACTTTAATCGATTCCGCTTTCAGTTTGTTCGGATTGGATTTAGAATACAGTCTGCCCGACGCTCTCTGTGAAGCAAGTATTAATTTCGAACCCGGCGGAACAAGATTCAGTTCTATCGCTCTCGATTTAACTCTTACTCCTAAAGACGGTACGATAGTTACCGGCGGAAACGGTAAAAATATTTCAATGTCGCTGGCTTTCGGCGGATTGTCTTTCGATACCGTCAATATAGGCGCTTCCCGTATTCTTTTCGACAAACAGGGATTTACTCGTTTAAGTTCGATTTACGCAGGATTTTCGGGCGGATTGAAAATTTCAACCGACGAACAATCTCAAAACAACGATATAGTTATTTCGGGAATAAATCTTAAAGACGTTCTTGAAAAGGTTTTCGAAAACAAACAGTCGATAGGTCTTGACTTCGCTCAGAATTATCAAGGTGACTTCAATATCGATTTCCAGCTTAAATTAAATGTTTCGACCATTCCGGGATTCTTGCTTAATACACCCAAAGGCGATAGCGACGAGGAAAGAAGAGAATACAATAAAGCTCTCATTCAAAACCTTCTCGAAGGCGGAGAACTTTATCTTGCATTGAGTTACACTTACAGCGAAGGCGGAGCAAACAGCGTAGAGGATATTGTTAAACTTTATTATTTCGGAAATACCTTCTACCTAGATTTGAACGAAAAATTCGGATTGCCGAAAGTTAAAATCAAACTTTCTGCCTCCGAACTTGTAAATATGCTTTTCTTTGCCGACAATACTTCCGATGAAGAAAATACCGACGGAACAACCGAAGGGGATAATGAAGAGTCCGAGGCTGAAACACAAGCCGATTCGCAAAACAACGGTCAATCGGGGGCTCAGGATAGTACCGAAACTCCGTCCGATTCGGATAAAAACAATACGCAAAATAACTCCCTTAATCTCAGCGCTTTATCTTTACTGCTTGCTATAAGCGGTATGGAATTTACCGCTACTCTCTCTCAGGCATTCATATCGAAATTACTTCAAGCAATAGGAATAAATATAGATATAATTTCAGGTAGTTCGAATTCCGGAACCGATGGTTCGGGTTCCGAGACAGGAAATTCGGATTCTGAGTCGGGCGCTTCGACAGGCGGACAACAAAATTCAAGCGGAACCGATAACGATTATCTGTTTAACTTTATTCTTATTCCGACAGGCGTAGACGAAAACGGTAATAAAGTCGTATTCGAAAACACTTATTTAGAACTGTATTTTGACGATATTGTTCTTAATACTTTAAATTCCGTAGTAAAACCGCAAACCGATAATTTTGAATTAGTGGATATAAACGGAATAATAACGATTAATGCTCAGGCAACTATTGAACTTAATTTAATAATCGATAAAAATGTAGACAGTAGTGAAAACGGAAAGTTCACATTAGGCGATATTTTAAATAAAAAGCCTACCACTTCTGCCGACGACGAAATTTCTTACATTCCCGATGTTATAGTAGACGCACTCAGTAATATCTTCATAAATGTTCTTAACGATGTTAATGAAACAATTACTTTAAATATAAAAGCAAACTTCTCTTACAATATGATAACGAAAGCTATCTCGGATATCGAAGTTTATTTGGAACTTATAAGTAAACTCAATACAGGTTCTTCGGAAGTCTTGCTTGTTCTGTTTTATAGTTATATCGACGGAGAAATTTATATCAACGCTCCCGTTCTTTCGAATATCAAATTCAAAATCGATAATGTGGGAGACTTGTTCAATCTCTTCTCGAATAATTCTTCCGACGAAAGCAGCGATACCGAAACCGGCGGAGAGTCGGGTTCGGCTTCCGAGAGCGGCGAAAATAACAAAGAAGAAAATTTCATTGAAAAAAATATCGAGAACATTGTCGCAATGCTCGGCTCGTTGAATATAAAAAGTACCGAACTTACAATTTATGTCGCTTCCAATCTTGTTTCGCTTTTACTCGATATGCTCGGTATAGGCTTTATAAAAGGTGATTCTATAGTAACTACAGGCACGGGTAACAATAGTGCAATCGATATAAATACCGAGGCTTCTTTGTCGGTAGACCTTTTCGATAAAGATATTTCAATGGATTTAGGTTTATCGGTTCAGGAAAATAACGCTTCCGTTTTCGGTATCGGTCTTAACTTATCCTTTAACAACTATTCAATCGGCGCAGGAAAATTAAATATTAAAGATACATTCGATTATAATAATTACAACGCTCTTTCGGATATAAAAAATATCGAACTCAATCTCGAAGCTAAAATCAATCCTAATTCGGCACCCCCTGAAATAAAAAATATTTTAGGTGAGTTTTCTTTGCTTATAGACGAATCCTTCGAAGGCGAACTTGTTATAAGAATTACCGCTCTTATTCCGACTCCCGACCTTATGAGTATGTTCGAAGGGGGAAAGGGTATTGCGGATATTTTCAATTTCAATAATTTACAACTGAAACTCGATATTCTCGTAAATTACGACGGTATAGAAGAATCTTTCCTTCAAGCCTTCTTCGACGCTTCCGGCGCCGGTACCGTTTATGTCGATATTCCGTGGTTTAAGCTGCCCAACTCTAACGATTATCTCAAATTCTATTATACCGGACTCGATTTGAATTCAATGCTTTCTTCAAACGGTTCTTCAAATAATACTGAAAATACAGAGGACAATAAAACAGAAGAAGAAAAAACCGAAGAAGAAAAAGAAGCCGAAAAAAATCAACTCATTGCCGATATTATTTCACTTATCGCAGGCGCATATATCGATGTAGGTTCGGATAATAAATTCAGTATGTCCGTTAAACTTGCTTCCTCTTTCGTTTCAGAGTTAAGTAAGGTTATGAAAGAACATTTCGATTTCAATCTTAATCTCGGCGAAATTGCAGGTGTCGACTCTTCCGAAGTTAAACTCAGTCTTAAAGATAAATGTATTACATACCACATGGTAAACGGCGGCGCAGTTTCCGAAAATTACTTTATGTACATTGGTATCGGAGAAACAAAAGTCAATGCGGCATACCTCAGAAACGACGGCTGGTATTATCCTATAAATTACTTTGACGATATAAGTCTTTCAGCTTCCGTTAATCTCGATTTGGATTATGTCGGCGGGGAATACAAGTTAGGCGCACTACTTAACGGAATACTCGGAGTCAGCGGAAACGACGCTATAAGCGATACGGTTAAACTGATTTTCGGAATAGATAAGGAAACAGGTTATCAGAACTTTTCCGACGCTTTAAGATTGGATTTAACGGCAAATCTTAATCTCAGAAATTTACTTAAACAAGGAATTTCCATTGACGACATAGAAGCTCTTGTCGAACTTTACAGAATTTCGGAAGACGCAGGTATCAACACGGAAACCTTGCTTTTAAGAGTTTATATCAAAGATGCGGTGCTTTATGCAGATGTGCCGATGCTTAATATCGTTAACGTTAAAATAGAAAATCTCATTAATGTAAGTTTTGAATCTTCAAAAGAAGAATCAGAAAATGAATCAGAAAATGAATCGGAAACCGAATCGACAGAAGAAAAAGAAGACGGTATCATTAAAGACGGAGAAGGGAATCTTATAGTTGCAGATAAAAAATTCGACTTAACTGCCGTTCTTGCTTTGCTTTCGCAGATTTATCTTAAAGGTAACGGAAATGACAGCGATTTGAATAACCTTATCGGCGTTGCGTTCAAAGGCGATATTTTGCTTCAAGGTTTAGACCTTTTCGGAACTATGCTTTACGAAAATCTCGGTATTAAACTGTATGAAATGAGTCTCATTAACGGAACCGGTAAAGAAGTTTATTCAGACGGAAGTCTCGATAAAACTCAGGAATATTTGGACGGAATTTATATCAAAAAAGGCTCGGGAGCAGACGAGAAAATCGTAGGATATGCTTACACTTATGAATATAAAAATGATTCCGGAGAAGAAGTTAAACTCATTTATAAAAAGGTATTCAACGCTTCGATTCCTACTATCGGCGGCGATATAATTTTAAGTCTCGACAGAAAGGCGGACGGGTACAGAGATTTAAGCGCTTCCTTGGATTTGAGTATTTCAACAGGCGAAACCGAAATGATTGAAATAGGCGCTAGCGTTAATAATCTTGCCGTTCAGTTTGCAAGAAGAGAGATTAAGCTGTCCAAATTCAACTCTAACGGTCATATTATCGAAGGACAGTTCTATAGCCTTAGCGATTATAAACCTTTCAATATCGATAATTATCTCTATTTCGATACTCAAATAGTTATAACAGGCAACGAATCGACAGGAGCAACCCTTGCTCTTCAGGAACTTTTCAGAATTTTACTCGACGAAGAAGATTATACTACTACTTCGAGTTTGATATTTAATGTGTTCGAATCCGACCAGGTTTATACCATAAATTTAAGTGCTGCAATAAAAGGTCTTAATATCGAACAGATTCTCAAAAACGCAGAACTTAAAGTAGAAGTATTCAAAAACGGTACCGGGTCGAGCAATCTTGTGTTGTTTGTATATATAAATCTCGAACTCGGAGAAATTTATATCGAGCTTCCGAATAATACCGTTAACGCTATAAGAAGCGATAAGATAAAAATACAAAATATTAACCTTACAGGACTTTCTTCCATGTTCGAAAGCGAGGAGGGAACTTCGGGCGCAGGCGAAAATAACGAAAGCGAAAGCTTCTTCAATGAAGAAGGCGAATTTAAAATCGACAATAAATTAATCGCAAATCTTATCAACGGATTAAGCAACATAACTATACTTCAAAACAGTGTGGGACTTTCTATAAGCGGAGATATCATTAAGTATGCGCTGCTTTCGGCCGGCGGACTCAATATGAATGTCGGTATCGTCGAAACCAATGCACAGGGAAATATCGATACTTCTAAACTTAACAAGTTCGGTAAACTGCTCCATTATGTTTATACACTTATTTACGGCATGGAACTTAACCTTGCTTACGATAAAAATGTGGGAAGTTCGTTCTACAATAACTTAACGGCTTCGTTGAGTCTTTCGGTCAGAAAAACCAACAATATTTCAAATGCCAATTTCGATAAAGAAGGCGGTAAACTTTCCTTAGACCTTAATAATATAGAAGTTTCGACTAGCGAAGTATCTATTTACGACAGCTTCGATAAATCGGGATTTGAAATTTTCGACGGTAAAGTCGGTATCGCCCTTGAAACTACATTTAAAATGAACTCTGAACAGGGAACAATCGATCTTTCGGATATGATTGACGGCGTTCTTTCTAAAATTTTAGACGGCTACGGAGCAATCCCGAACGGTGAGGAAATAAATCTTACACTCGGAACAATTACGGGAATAAGTTCCGATTATGAAGAGTTTGTACTTAACATTTACGGCGATATCGATGTGCTTGCTTATATCGAATCGGGACTTTATGCAATGCTTAAAAATTCCGAACTCCTTGTGGAAATTTACTGTAAACTTCCCGAAGGGTATAATCTATATATTGCAAGAGTATATGTAGAGCAAGGTATTGCTTATGTTTATACCGACCTTATACAGGGAAATAATCCGCTTTACGGAACAGATTCTCCGAAGCTTAAAATAAATCTGCTCTCTGCCTTTTACGGTAACGATTATGTAGAATACACCGCAGACGGAAATGTTGAATTCAAACAGGAAAACGAATTTATAAAAATCGTTAAACTTATTAAAAATATCGAGATAAGCGAAAACAGCCTTTCCATATCAACTGTCGATAAACTGCTCAGTATAATCGATGAGAGTATATTCGATTTGCACGAACTGTTTAATGAATCTTATCTTACGGAAGATAAATTGAGTAAGATTGACCGGTACCTTGGAAGTTTCAATCTTAACGTGGATTTCACTTCCGGCGCTGACGAGTGGATTTCAATCGGGGGAATAATCGGAAACAGTAAACCTTCGGGGATGACGGAATATCCCATACTCGATTTCGGATTTGCAATAAATACCGTAGATATTACGATAAATAACGGTTTCTTTGGCTCGACTGGTTCGATAACAGGTCAGGAAAACTTTATGACCGGTGCAGAAAAGTCATTGTACGGAGATATATTGAGTCTTGACGGTATAAGCGTTTACAATAAGTCGGAAGTTACAATCGATGTAAAAGATATCGTATTCGATCTTAACAACATTTTAGCGGATATCAATAGCAATGACCATGTTTTATTGCAGGCAATTAAAAATTTAAGTGCAGCGCTTATCAATATCGGCGGAGACGACCTTTCGGGAACCTATACTATGGAAGTTCTTGCAAGGGTTAAGACGCTTTTTGCCTCAGAGTTCTCACTTTCCGATATACAGCTCAACCTAAGTTTATTAAAAGAAAAGAGCGGCAGCACCGTGAAATATTTAGAAGTCTATCTCAACGACGGCGTAATTTACATAAGCTTAGGAGATGAGGCAATTCCTGTCCTTTCAGGGCTTTTCGGAGGACTTCAAAACATTAAACTTGATTTATATTCCATACTTTCGTCCTTGGGAGTTAATCTTTACAGAGCAAACAGATACAATATGACAGGTTCGGTTACGGAAAATGTTTCAACAGTTACTTCCACGACAAGCTTTATTATTGAAAATCTCGGATTGCTCTTATCGATAATAGAAGAGTTTAAAATAGAACAGGGCGGGTTCAATCTTAAACTCGACAGTAAGTTCTTATCTAAAATTTTCGATGTTCTCGAAGACGGTCTTGAATTAAACGGTTTAAGTAAAATTATAATAGACGAAGTTGATTTGAATCTCGGTATCAATCTTTATAATTATGAAAATGTTAAAAACAATTATCTGATATGGAACGGTTTCAGTCAAGCGCAGAAAGATGTTTACGGCTCTTTCAGGAATTATACAATATCAAATAGCGGCACCGGAAGTTCTGTAATTTTAAGTTATGAAAATCTAACTCAGAAGGGAAGCGCAGTTATAGACGGAGAAAACGTAGAACAGTCTCAGTATTATTTATTCAACGGTTCTTCGCTCGGGTTCAGATTCAGCCCGACTTCGGAAAATAACGACGCACAGTTCATACCTCAAAACGAGGAAAATTACAAAGAACTCAACGACGAGAATATTGTATTCGATTTCGATATGAGTTTTGATTTAGGTATTCAAGGAAGTACCGCAAAAGACTTGTCGGTTGACATATTCAATATATTAAGAGGACTGTTCCCCGAAATTTCAGGCAGCGCAAAGCTCGACAATTTAATCGAACTTGTCGTTGCGCAAAACTTTAATCAGAATCTTATTTTATCGCTTTCGGGAAGGATATATCCCTTTGCCCTCAATCAGAGCGAGCTTTTATTGGTGCTCAATCTTTGGGATTTGAACCCGATGAGATTATACTTTACCGAAGGAAATATATTTGTTGATTTGACGGCTTTCGGAATTGAAAAGTTCTATATTCCTTTCGATGTTGAGAGCAATATTTCAACTTATATGAAAAGCCTTTTAAATATGCTTAATACGGAATCGGCAAACTTCAAACAAAGCAACGGACATATGGTACAAATTCAGCCGGACGACAAGGATACCTTTGAAAAACTTGCCGATATTATAAAAGGTTTATTGTTAGGAATAGAAATTACAACGGGTGAAAATACGGTATTAAGCGTATATTTAAGAGATGATTATACGGACGAAGACGGGAATGAGGCAAACTTCCTCATGAATCTCATGAAGCTTTTAGGTTTTGACGATATCGGATATATAAGAGTTAGTTATCCGATAATTAACATATTCCTTGACGGAAACAATCTCAACTCAACGCAAGAGCCGCTTCTGTCTTTATCAACTTATATTGAAAGTATAGTAATAAGCGCCGACTTTAATTTAAAGGAAATAGAGTTCAGCGAGGCTGATCAAACTCAGTGGGATAATAAAGCCTATTATCCTATCAACCATTTATTATACCAAAATTTAACAACTTATCAAATGGAAGAAGGGCAGTATTATGCCTTTAAAGATTACTGGACGGAAAACGGCTATACGGATAAATACGGGAAGCATACATTTACAGACCATTGGATAAGTTATGAAGATTTGCATATCGTATTCAAAGGTACTATTTCGAGTAATTTGAACGCAAGTAAAGGGGATAATAATGAGAAAATATGGATACAGGATTTACTGAAACTTGTTCTTTACAATGTTTCGAATTCCTATATAGATTTCACTTCGAGTAATTTCAGTAAAGAATTTGCAGTTAACGCAGAAATAGACTTTTATATTGCAGATTATCTCTTCGGCGGAAGAGACAGAGAAGACAGGAGAACGGAAATACTGTTATCCGTCGTTAAAAAGGATACTTCACAAACTATTCTGTTATTCGGCTTCCAGGCAAGCACTGCAACCACCGTTCTCGAGATAAATACTTTCAATATCGGAAAGTATAAAATTACAGACTACGATATGTTTGAAAATATCGTAGAATATGTAAATTCGCTTAATATAGATTTGAGCGGTCTGCTTGCTTCCGCAGGTAATATCGAAGAAATTACGGACGACAGCGAGAGCGTGGATTTAAACGACAGGGTAATCGTCTCATCCCGTCTTACGGGAGAAAAAGGGCTGACCATTAAAATAGGCGGCACTAATTATATGGGAATTGAAAACGGAATGAATGTCTCTGTCGGCGGTAAGTTCTTGCAATTCGTATTCGAAGCGATGGGACTTTACGACACATTAAACAACGCTTATCAACAAGCGTTGCCCGCACTTTCAAAACTTGCAGGACAACTCAACGGCTCGAATACGACTCACTTTAAAGACTCGCTCGATATTACGCTTTTATATTCGCTTTTCGATACATTGAGTCTGGATTTATATTACGGAATAGACTCTGTAATTTCAGCTGATCCTACTTCAACCTGCGATATAAGAAAGGTTCCGATAGAGGGATACAATTACTATATGCCTTCCTGCGGCTGTACTTCACAAACCTGTCTGGAACTCGGCAGATGTTCAAATAGCAGTTCCGATTGTATACATGGAAGTTCCGATAAACCTGCGTTCAATATGGGACTTGTTATCGATTACGGATATTTTAAATATACAAACAAAGGCACAGCGGAAAAACCGCAGATTGTAAAAGAGTTTTCGACAAGCAAAAAACTTTCCTATAATCTCGATATAGAATCGCTCGAACTTGCAAAAGATTATTACAGCGCAAGCGGAAGCACTATATTTACAAGTAACGGAATAAATATTAACGATTACAGTTTATTAAGCGATTTAACACGCATTAAATTCAGCACGGAAATCAATCTCGGCGGCGATTTATATGAACAGTCTCTTCTCGAAGGGCCGCTCGGCGCCGTTGTGGAAATGCTTTTAGGTGCTTTCAAAAGTTATTTAACAGATACATTTAATATTAATTTTGTAGGAAACGATAAGCTCGATTTATCGCTCTATATCGATATAGACCTTGATTTTGCAGATTTAAGTAACAGCAGTATGGTTATCGAATTAATAGATAACGATGAGATAATAAGTGAAAAAGCCGCAACTACTACTAGCGATGTGGTTTTAGGCTTGTATTATTCGGGCGGCAAGTTTTACGATTCCTCAACTCAATCGCTAAAAGAAAACGGACTCGACCCAAATACCCTTTATGTAAGACTCGGTATACTTTTTACACAGTATCTGTCTGCCGGAAAACATGGGCATGCTGATTTCGAGTTTAAAGTAATAAGTCTTCCGATAGTATCCATTCTCGAAACGATTAAAGGTTATCTTAACGAGGCTACTTCCTTAATTTCCGATATGATAACGGGTAAACTCGTTATGGATATTGTCGATATGCTTGTGGGCGAAGAAGGTATTGCGCCCGATACGGATAGCGACAGTGACGACGAAGAAGAAATAACGGAAGTTATCAACACGCCTTCGGTAAGACAGCTTCTTTCAGGCGAGAGCGGTGCAGCTTTTATAATAGAGTTTTCAGATGAAGTATATAACAGAATAAATGAAGAACATTACAGTATAAAGATTAACTCAACTTTAATTGCCGAGCTTATGTATCTTTTAGGATTAGAAATTGATTTAAGAGGATTTGAAAGCTCCGAGGATATAAAGGAAGGAGGTGAAGTAGTCGGTCAAAGAATCACAAAATCGGAAATAGATGATTTTATTCTTATGGCAATAATTGCAAACGGCAGCAATGTAACGGAAACATTTACCGGTAACTTAAAAGAAAACGGAGTACAGGACGATAATTTGGGTATTTATTTAGCATTGGATCTTTCGGCAAATACCGGCACGGAAGCTCAGATAAGCAGGTTCTCTTTAAATATAGAACACCTTGCGGTTGCGACAAACGGCAGCACTGTTCAGAATATATTCAATTTCCCGAAAGATGAAACCAAGACAGGAACATATGTAAATATCGTAACGGAAGGACTGAATAATTTTGGCGGAATAGTTGCAGGGTATCAGATGGGCGACGAGTACTATCTCGATGTTTACAGTCTGATACAGGGCTTTATCGACGGCATTTACGGAAGCAGTGGCAAAAAAATCACTCATGACGGTAATGAATACACAGGATTTTTGGCAACGATATACTTCGGCTCGCGTGTTGCTAACAGATCTTACGGCACAGGTGAAAGACAGAATCCGCTTATCTTCATTTACGATATGAATGAGGTGCAAAACGCAAGCTCGAAACACCTTTTACATATTCATGTGGCGGGCAAACTGAGTGGGGATTTTGCTTTAACTATTAAGGATATCCATGTTCTTATCGGCAAGAGTTTATCGCAAATATATCTTGATGATCTCGATATGGGGGGGACTATTGCTCAATTATTAGGTGGAATTGTTGCAGGTGTTATTTTAGGTGTTGTTGGTGTAATTGCAGCAGTATTCACTGCTATGACTTACGGAGCAGGACTTGTAATATTTGCTGCGATAGGATTTTTTGCTGGTCTTGTAATTGTAGATAATTTAGTTAGTATAATTAATGGATTTTTAGTTCTGCCTGCCCTTTCGCTAAATAATTTACTCAGCGGACTTTCGGAAATTCAGACGGGACTTACCGCAACGGTCAACAAGTTTACTCAGGCAATCAAGAGCGGTATTATCGACGGGCTTGGACTCAGCGAAGTGTATGACGGCTTCGAAGGGGAGACTGTAAGCCGCGAGTTTGAATGGCCAGAAAGCACCGATTATGTTGACGGCATAACTTATTACTCTGACAGCAAAATAGGTGCAGCGGTAAACGACACGGATATTGAAATTTCAACGGTTGCGGACGATAAATTAGACAACAAGCTTACAACTAAAATAATAGACGGCAATTCTTTGGAATCGGTTATTCAGTTAAAACTTAATTGCGCACTTGTGTGTGAGCTTATCGGCTCAATTCACAATATGATTTCAACTAACGACCCCTACTCACACGACTTTGCAAACGATGTTCTCCGTTTTATTTTGGATATGGGTGGAATGGGTAGCTGGACAGATCTTATAACATTCATAACCGGTAATAATGCAAGACTTTTGGTTAACCACCTTTTGCCGCTACCGTATTACTACACTTCAAACAGCGCATTTTATGTTCAGCTCTACCTTTATGCAGGGGGACTTAAAGGGATTAATATTGTATTCGATCACAATGCAAGTTCTGACGGTCATTTAAATTATAGTACAGATCCAAATTATGCGGGCTTTACAATGGAAGCTAACGACTTTAATCTTTACATTAACGTGGACCCGATAGACTTTATGCCGTCGACTACATTTATCAATAAAACAGGAAATGATGCTGTTGAAGCAGGGAAATATTACGGTTCACTTCCGATTCCTGAAGATCCGTCAGACCTTAATCAAATTAAAACAGTAACAACTATTATAAGAGATGCAGGTGTAAATCTTATTGATGGAAGCAGAACCTATTATGATGAAAACGGAAAAATTATACTTAACAATGAGGAACATCCAGTCGATTATATAGTAGACAGCTATCTCGATCTCGATACCGACAACAGCGGCAAGTACGACTGTTTAGAAGATTTGACTGCAAATTACGGGTTCCATAGAATAAATACAAATCCAGGCTATAAGTTTGCATCTGGGAAAGGCGCTTTTGCAAGCGAAGTTACTATAAGCTGGGTATTGCACGGCGAAATCGATACTACAAAAGCCGATGCCGTCTATCTGCTTTTAGGTTATGTGAGAGGCGCGGTTTATAAATATGCGATATTACATGTTAAAAACGCAATCGAAGTTGCAAATCAGGAAAATAACGATGTACCATATCTTGCGGCGGAAGGCTTAACTTTACCTTTAACCTATACGGTAGGGGATAAACTGCCCACAGAGGTTACCGTTAAAGTTAACTTGATTGACAGCAGCGATAATATAGTAGGCTCAAAACTCGTTAAATACGGCGAGTATTCCACACATACTTCCAAGTGGGATATGGGCCCCGACGGTAAAGGTTATGAGTACGGCGATGATGAAAACAGTTCTTATGAAAGATATGTAATTTACACATTCTCCGACGGTATGTTCAGAAGTATTTCGGTCAAAGTACCGATAAGAGCGGTAAACGAAAGACAAATTTTAAGAATTGCAGACGGACAGCTTGTATTTGACGTATTTGAAAACATAGTATTCCCGGATACCGTTCAAGGGTACTTTACCGACAGCGGACTTACTACATTCAAGGTTCAGAGGTGGTACAATACCGCAAACGTAAAGAGAACCTTAAGCGGCGGAACATACTATGTAAGCGCCCGTATGGGTAATGACGATACGGGATATTATCTGGTCGAAAATATACCGGTAACCATACTTCCTGCCGAAATCAGCGAAATAAAATACCTTAATCCCGAAACCGGACTATACGATATTGAGGACAGTACCCTTACATTCAATCCCTTTATGACGGGATACTCGGCAGTCGATATAAACAACTATCCTATGTATGCGGCTGTTAAGTTCAAGGGAAGCAATAAACAGTATAAAATGGCGGTACAGTTCAATTTAAGCAATGTAAACGACAGCTTTACGGGCGGCGAATATGTTATAAGCGTAAGGCTCGGAGACGACAGCTTAGGATATGTAAAAGACAGCTTTACCGTAATAGTTGAAAATGCCCTTATAACTCACGATAAGGTTGACGGAGTCGGAGATATCGTATTCGATGTATTCGACGAAAATTATATGGGATTCGAAGAGTCTGATATCTGGCAGCTTAACGGCAGAGATATAACGGTAAACTCAGGCGGATATAATATCGAGATTGCAAACGAGGATATAGTTTGGGACGTAACTTCCCTTTCCGACGCTGCGCAAGGCGGTATATACTTTGCAAAACTTATAATAACTGGTAAAAACGGAGTCAAGCAGGAAATAGATTATCCCGTAACATTTAAAAACAGAATCGCAACTTCTGTTTCCATGGTAGGTGCAAGCGAATTGTTTAAAGACGGCTTCGACCCGTATGACGATACAATTAATCCGAGAAATCAAGAACTTTATACCGATACCGTTATATTGGGCTTTGCGGATAATACGACAACAGAATGGACGGTTGAAAACTGGAATCTTAATACTATAAGCTACGGCTATGCAGGCGGTATAACTTATGCGGTTGCCGAAATCAAGGACAGAGCAGGGAATATACAGAGCGTAAATCTGCCGATACTTATTAAGAGCAAGATAATAGACGAAGTAATTACCTTAACGGACAGCTTTAACGTGTTTGACGCTGCACGCTCTGCGTTCAGTGCGTCGAGTTATCCCGAAAAGGTCAGCGTAATATTCAAAGACGGCTCTTCGAGAGTGCTTACGGTAAGTTCGTGGAACACTTCCGCACTCAAAAACAGCCTTGCAGGAAAGGAACTTTATCTCGGCGGAACATACGAAATAGGACTTTCGGCAGGAAACGAAACAGGCGGATATCAGAGTGCGGTTGCAAGAATAATTATAGACCCTTCTGTAATTACCGACTTTGGCAATGTAAATAACATAGCTATAGACCCGTACGAGTCTGACCCAAGAAATATCGATAATTATCCCTCGTCCTTGGAAATTACCGTAAACGGCACGGAAAAAATGACCGTAACACCTGTCTGGGATATAAGCGATATTACTTCGAACTACATTAACGGATACGAAGGCGGAGAGTTTACGGCAACTCTTAAAGTGGGAAATATCGTTTACGGATATCAGACTAAGTCTATAAAGGTAACCGTTTATAGCAGAGTTGCGATATCTTGCGAATACGAAGAATTTGTGTTCGACCCGTTTGAAAATATAGTATTCCCGAACGAAATTACGGTATACTTTACAGACGGAACGCAGAGAACTTTCAACGCAAGCTGGTATGCACTCGAAGGAAACAATCTCGTTCCTATCGAGTTGAACGTAAGCGTTGCTACTAAAACTTACAGCAATATCTATGCGGTATTCGGAAACGAAAAGGGCGGCTATCAGAGATTGAATGTTCCCGTCCGCACGGTTGACAGAACGGTGAGTGCGCTGTTTACCGAAAACGACAGAAATACAAATCTCTTCGAAAACACCGTCGTTTACGAAAGTTATTCGGATTTTGTGAGCGGTATGCCTAACGTTTATGTCGCCTCATTCAATGACGGCACTACCCATAGCTTTATTCCGGCAGCGGTTGCTTACGGCACGGTAAATAACGGTCAGTTTACGGAAAAAGCGATAACGGAAGATGGCGGAACATTTACCGTCAGATTAGAGTTTAAAGTCGGCTCGCTTACTCAGTATGTATACTACAAGATTTCGGTGGGGGCAAGTCTGCTCGGTAAAATTTACACTCTTTCGGGCGAGGAAATTACTTCATTTACTTCCTTTGACGAATTGCCGCAAGAGGTTATTGCAGAGTTCTCGGGACGGCAAGAGAGAGTAAGACCTGTCTGGGGAGAAATTTCGGAAGGGAAAATCAAAGGCAACTTCAACGGCTTTGAAAAGGAATTCACTTATACCGAAATAGACACAACCAAACTTTTTGAAAACGGAGCAAACGCTTTAAGTTATACTCTCGATATGTATAATCTTAAATCCTTCCCGTCCTTTATCGATATCGTTGCGGGCGGAAAAACATATACGTTCGAAGCCTTCTTTGCAAAAGACGCCGAAAATGTTATTAAAGATAATATAAACACTTTAAAAACAGCAAGTTCCGATTTGACGGTGGCGGTAGGAGTTAATCTTTCCTATTCGGCTAACGGAAAAACCTATACGGCTACAACAAATGCAAATGTAACCTTGTTAAATAAAGTCGTCGAAAGCTTAATCGCAAGCGAAATCAATATAAGTCCTTACGAGGGCGCAACCTTTACAAGCTATGCAGTTAAATTCAGAAACGGAACGGTAGGTACGATTCCTTATATGGCAATAAGGAATTTCAAAAAGAACGGCATTGAAACAGCTCTTTACGAAGGCGGCGAGTTTACGGCAACCCTC
Source organism: uncultured Eubacteriales bacterium (assembly GCA_949296455.1). GTDB lineage: Bacteria > Bacillota > Clostridia > Christensenellales > CALVMC01 > CALVMC01. The sequence continues at coordinate 135,215 of CASFOZ010000002.1, read as the reverse complement.
GTATTAGGTAACGCAATATTAAGTCAGGAATTTGAAATTACGGTAATTGCAGATACCAAAATTATCGCTTCGACTAGTCCTGTCGTATACGAACAGAAAACCAATGAACTTGAAGATACTCTCAGCGTCATGTTTACGGACGGCACGGGTAAAAACCTCAATATCAAATGGGAATATTCGTCTGTTAATTACAGAACTTTGGGAGAAACCGTTATAGGCGATAGAGGTTATGAAGTTGCCTACTTTAACGTGCTTTGCGGGGACGATTTCGGCGGATATCAGCAGGTGACGGTAACGGTTTATATAATCGACAGTTTAACTGACAGCGACTTCATGTACGAAAATTCGCCCTTAAACAGCCTTGCGGTAAATCCCTATAATATAGAACTTCCGACCTTCTTTATACTGCAAATAGACGGTAAAAACTATTCTTTCAACGCAGTATTCGAAAGTAAGGAAAGCGGTAAAACGGTAGAAGAGACCGTTAAAAACGCTTATAAAAACGGTCAAAATTCAACAGAACTTACCCTTACCCTTGACAGGGGCGGAAAGAAGGTAGTCCTTACCGTTACCCTTTCAATACTTACTTTCAGTGCGGTTGTAGGCTCGAACGGAGAAAAAGTTACGGAAATTACCGTTAAAAATTATTCCGACTTTTCCGTTCTTTGTGAGTTTACCATAGGCGACGGGGCAGATAAAATAACGCAAAATATTTATCTTAACGTACTCGGTTTCATAAACGAGGCAGGACAGAGCGTATCAGTTCCCGTCAGCGGACAGAAATACAAACTTAAACTCGGCATTAAATCGGAAAATGCTCAGACATACGATATTTACGAAACGAGCGAGCTTTTAACAGTTAATATCGAAGCATAATAAAAAATTATATCGGTAAATTAATTGTTTAAGTTATCGAAAGGAATTTTTAAAGGAAAAAAACGGAAAAAACAATAAATATATATATTGCCTATATATAATAAATATGATATAATGGTTTTATTCGGGGGAGAGAATGACTAAAAGAAAATTTGTCAGTTTAAAATCGGTCAGATTTATCGTATTGTTGCTGATTGCGGCAATAGTTTTTTCCTGTATTTTCAGCGGTCTTAATACTCAAAGTCTTATTTCTTTATCTTCCGAAAAGAGCGATATTACATACGGCAGCGACAAACTCGACTATGAGTTTGCGGCAGATCAAAGTTATGACGGCAATATCTCTTACGAAACTTCCTACGGCAACGTCCTTTCCGAAGAAACTTTCAACGGAAGAAACGTGACGGGCGGCGCAACGGTTAGCGGAGAACTTCAAAGCGGAACTGAAATTACTTCTTCTGATTTAAGCAGACCCAGTAATACAATATTCGATAATGATGGTAATAATAACAAGGCTTACGGTAATTATAATAGTTCTTACTTTTATCTCACTAATGATATAACAATCAGTCCAAAACACGGGCATTTCTTATATTTATCGGGCAAGGATTCAAGTAACAAAGTTACTTTCGACGGCAGAGGTCATACCATAACAATCAATTATACCGGTTCGGCTACCGAGTTTGAAGTTAGTGCTTCCGCATACGGCAGCGCTTTCGGGCTTTTGTTTGCAAATATTCAAAATGCTACCGTAAAAAATCTAAATATTGTAATAAACGGTAACGGAAGTACTATTAAGTATACTCAGAATGACAAGAACGATGTCGAAAACTATTTCGGTGCGGTTTTCGGGTATGCAAATAATGTTGCATTTCAAAATATAACTGCAACGGTCAAAAATTTAAATTTGCTTTCAGAACTCGACAATGCAGATTTCACCGCCACACATACGACGGCAATGGGCGGTTTTATAGCTCGAATAACAAATTCTTCTTCATTAAACAATGTAATTTTTAATGCCGAAGAGTTAAGTATAACATTAACAAGTACAAGCGAGCAGCCTGCAAACAATGTCTCTATGGAATTGTATTTAGGTACATTTATTGCTCATGCGCAGGGGACATTAACCGATATAACGGTAAACGCAACTTCTTCAAGCTTAGCAAATACCTTTACTACAAAACGCGCAGGAGCCTTTTATATGGGTACCGTAGGCGCTCTTAGCGGGAACAGTAGTAATATTGTATTCAATCTTAACGGTTGCAGTTATATGGCGTCGCCGAGAACTACAAGTTCTGGGAATAACACAAATACATACAACTCTTTCGGCTTTGCAAGGCTCGATTCTGCGGTGGATAAAGTTTATGTTATAGCAACTTCTTCGGTTTTAAATTTCGCTTATCAGATTTATGACGAAGATTCAAAAGAAAATAAGTTTTATGCAGGCGGTTTTGCGGGGTATGTTAACGGCAATATATCAAATTCGGTACTCTCTTTAAACGGCAGTGCTGTCAGCACAACTTCCGCAAATTATTATGCAGATCAGTATACAGGGGGTTTTGTAGGTAATATTGATGAAAGTAATTCAAATATTACATTTTCAAACAATGCTGTAATTTTTTCAAACGCCATATCCTCTTCGGTTATTCAGAATTATTCTGTAATTAAAAATAATTCGATGGACGGTACAAACTGGACGGAGACTTATAATAGAAACGACGCAAATGCGATTTTCGGTAATTCCAATCTTCCTGATAGCATAAAAAATAAATTTATTAATACTTTAGTTTTAGCGCCTGTAACGGGGCTTTTGGATACCTATGATTTAAATTACTGTAAAAAGGTTTTTATTGCAGGCGGCGGCTTTGCGGAGGTTATAGCAGGCGGCAGCGACCTTATTTTATCGATTAAAAATCCCGAAAATTTATACCGTGACGACAGCGGCAATTACGGCGTGTATACGGCAGATTATGGTGAGCTCAGTTTAGAAGAAACTTATAATTTAAACAAGCAAAAACAGATTAGCACGAACACGAACTTATATTCTCAAAACAGTTCCCTTTTTTCGGCACGGTTTGATGGCAATACCCTTTCCGCTCTGGATTTTACTTTAGGAGAGTCTATAACGGAAAGGTTTGACGGTATTGGAAAAATGATTTTAATCGAGTTTTTCAAGGATGAAATTTATTCGGCAGCCGACTTTAACAGGGTAGCATACGATTACTCTATGGGAGCAGGTTATATAGAGGGAATTGAAATAAATCTTATGGCGAATATAACCTTTGAAAGCAGACTTTTACCCCTCGGCAGTGCAAGCGTCAGTTTCGGCTCAAAATTTTACGGCAACGGTTATACCATAACCTTAAATCAAGGCTCGGTTATATATGAAATGTACTACGCAGGCGTTTTCGGCGCTATAACAAATAAGGCTACCGTTACAAATTTGAATATAGTAAATAACGCTTATATAGTGGCGCAAGGTGCAGACGGCGTCTTTAAGGAAGTTTTTGCGGGTGCCTTTGCGGGGGCTGTAGGTTTAGAGGAAAATGATACTGATTCTGCTACAATTCAGAATGTAAAGGTTATATCATCTTCAAACAGCTATATAGCAAGTTCCAATCCTTTTGTGTCCTCTCAGCACAGTGTGGATAAAGTAGGCGAGGCTTCCGTTATAGCATACGCCGCAAATGTTCGAAGCGGTGCGGGCGGGTTTGCAGGAAAAAGTTACCGCACAAGCATTTCCGATTGCAGCTCTGAAAATGCAGGAACCATTTACGGTTACAGCGCTTACAGCATGCTCATGTATTTAGGCGGGTTTATAGGCAGAATAGAGGGCGGTACTTATAATAGAATTTCTGTTGCAGTCAACAAATTCGTTAAAAAATTCGACGGCGCAGCTTATGTCGAATCTAATATAGAGAGTCCTACTTTATACAGCGGCGGAAAGTTCGATATGAATACAATCGAACTGAGAAATTCCGATTTAGGCGTTTATATAGGCGGGTTCAGTGGAAGAGTTAATGGTTCAAGAGATGATGGCACTTCTTTTCAAGATATTTCAGTTATATTTACAAGTCTTAATGCATTCAATTCCATAGATACCGTTGCGGAGTATTTAAGCGGACTCGATTATTCGTCGGCAGCTTCCGCCCCGGGAAAGAAAAGAAATAAAGAGTGGGCATATTTAAACAGCGTTTCGGAGTTTATCTCTTTATTTACATTGGCGACTGCTCACAGAAACGCCTTATTTCCGATAAATGTTGTAACTAAAAACTGTGCGGTAATTTACGAGGACTTTATTGCAAAGGATCAGGCAAATAATGTTCCTTATACGAAGAGTTATTTTATCGGCGTTGATACAACTACGGGAGAGGATAACAAAACTGGTTTTTCTTATAGATACCATTTTGTTGGCGGTTTATATAATTTTAGTAATATTCGTATTGATTATGAAAATAATAATACATTTGCCGGTATAGATAAAAGTATAAATATAAACAATGAAATTACAACCGTCAGAAGTTATGTTTCTTACTATAATGCCGTTGAAATTCTTGTGGGTGAAGAAGGTAGTAGTTACGGTAAAGGCGCAGGGTTTATGGATAAATTTACCGCAACTATAAGCGCAGGTACCGTTAAAATCAATTACTTTAACGAGATAAGATACGGAAATTATTATAGTGCGACAGGAAATCCCCAAATAAGCGGCTCAATTACAAATGCTTCAAATGAAATTACTATAAGCTTGACGGCTTCCCATACGGGAAGTGTAGTCGGCGCTTTCTTCGTTTACAGCACGGACATAAATAATCTGTCTGATTTTAACAGGCTTGCCCAAGCCGGCGTTACATTTAAAAATTCCGTTATTAATCTCAGAACGGATTTGACTTTCCTTAATTCGGTCACGGTTAGCCTGTTTAACAATTTCGAAGGCACTTTCAACGGAAACAATTACACTATTACCGTTAATAAAACATTAGGAAGTATTTTCAATTCCGTAGCGGCTTCCGGGACTATTATTAATCTTAACTTAAATTATTCGGGGACTTTTACGGGAACTCAGGTACAAGGTGCCGCTCTTGTAAAAGAGTTAAGCGGCAGAGTCGATAATATAAATGTAACATTTACTTCCACTGCGGTATTGAGTTTAAATAATTCAACTTTCGGCGCAATTGCAAAAGAAGTCTTATCGGGCGGCAGGATAAATAACTGTTCGGTAAGTTTTTCGGGCGGCACAATAAGCGCAACGGATAATACAAGCATATTCGGCGGTGTTGCGGGTAAGGTTGAAAGCGGCGGCACTGTAAACGGATGTATTGTTTATGTAAATAACAATATTAAAAATTCTCCTTTTACGGGTACTCACGGACTTGTAGCAGGTCAGGCTGTAAACGGTTCTGTCATAACAAACAATGCGGTAGTACTTTCTAACGGACTCAATTCGGCTAATCTTCCCAATGCCGTTATCGGAACGGGCGGGGTGCAGTTTCTTAATAATTTAGTTATAGTTAGCGGCAATTACGATACCTCTTCTCTTAAAATTGCGGCAGGAGCAGCTAATGCTAATTCAACTTATAAAGCAACGTTAATCAAGGTTTACGGGCAGGGTGCGGATAATGAAAACTTCGGAGCCCTTTCCGTAACGAAGGATTCCTTAGGGCAACTCACCGTTACGGCAAAGCAAACCATTCTCAATTCGAAAGGCGAAGAAATTCCTTTTATAGGCTTTTTGGACTACGACGACGGAACAACTTATTCTATAAGCACCGATTTATCTTCCTATTATTCAAGCAGCGGCTCTTATACTTACGACGGTAAAAATATTGCAGTGTATTATATACAAAATCAGATCGATTCCGAATCGGATTTGAGAGCCTACTTTAACCAGACAGTTGGTTCTTATAAAGGTATTCAGTTCTATCTCGTTAGCAATATAGATTTCAATATAGGAACGGCTTCCGATATCAATACAGGGAATATGTTCAGCGGCTTTTATTGTTCAAACGAAATTAACAGCATACTTAACGGAAACGGTTATAATATAAACTTTTATCTTTCTTCGGGAACGAATTATTTCGTTTCGCTGTTTTACAACATTTCACGCTACGGCGGAATAAATAATGTAAATATTACTTATTTAAACAATTCCGCAAATTCCAGTGTTCATTCCAATTTCTACGGTATTGCTTATTATAATAACGGTACTATCGAAGATGTAAATATCCGTTATTCGTCATATATAGAAATCGGTTCCGTTGAAGGTTTGTTTAGCGGAATTGTGTTAAGAAATAACGAAAACGGCTTAATTTCCGACTGCTCGGTCGAAATAGGTACCTTCTCTTCTCAAAGTACGGGCTCGGTTAAAACCGACAGTTTCGGCGGTATCGCTTGGTGGAATTTCGGAACGATTGAAAGTTCTGCCGATTTGGGTTATACAACCTTTTTCAGATTAGGTGCAGGCGCTAAACTGTTGCCTGTTTCCAATAATGCCGTTTTCGGCGGCCTTGCTAATTACAATAACGGTAATATTTACTCTGCGGCAACTTACATATACGGTATTGTCGGAAGCGAATCGATATCCGCAAATCAATCGAGAGTGGCTTTTTCAGGCGGTATCGTTTATAATCAGGCTGGAATTGTTGCAGGTATCAAAGCCGATTATAACAGCGATTTCGATCCGATAAATGTTTACAAATTCGGCGGGTTAGTCTTTTTTAATCAAGCAAGCGTCGGAAGTTCAAGTCTTTCCAATCTTGTCAATACGGTAAATATTATAGGCTCTTCCGTATATGACGATAAAGTTTCTTTTATAAGTACTTTCGGCGGAGTGGTTGCTGAAAACTATACCAATTCTTCCGTTTATTTTACTACCGTAAATGTTTCAAGAAACATTTACACGGGTTCCGTTGCAGGCGGCGCTTTGGGCGTTCAGATGCTTAACGGTAATTTATTTAATACTACCGTAAATATTGCGCAGGGTTACGGTATTTACAGCGAAGGTAACGATTATTCGGACAGCGTTAATTTCGGGGCTTTCAGTATTTTGGGCGGCGCTGTCGGCGGACTTTTAGGCGCAGGTTATGCAAATATTTCGCAAAGTTCAGTTTATATTTTAGGTAAAATTAAAAATCTCAATGCGTCGTCAGGGTTTGCCGCAGGTGCGATAGGATACAGAATCGGAGGCACCGTTAACGGTCTTTTGACCTACCTTGCAGATAATAATATAGCAGCCAAATATTTCGCAGGCGTTTCTTACGACACGACGGTTTATTCAGATGTTAACTCCTGGCTTGTTAAAAGAAATAATCTTATTATAAATCCCAGCAATTTCGACAGCAGCGGTATAAATGTTTTCAGCGTCGCAGGTAACGGTACCATTAATGCCGAGTTTACAGGTAATACTATAAGCGTCTCTGTTGTTGTCGCAAGTTCTGAAATTATCTTCCCTTACAATAACTCGGTCAAAGTTTATAACAGAAATACAGGATATGCTTTCGATGTCGATACGTCGAAAACTTTGACTTATGTCTATAATCTGCCGGCTACCGGAACAGGTCTCGATTATTATCTTTCGCAGATCGTTACCGAAATAAATTCTTATTCCGATTTAGTAAATATCGCAAATATATTCAATACTTCGAATACCGCTTATCTTTTCGGTATATGGATTAATATAAACAGCAATCTCGATATTCTGTCGGACGCAGAATTCGTTCCTCTCGGAAATCCCAATTTTTCCGTGACCGATGTTTACGGCAACGTTTATACCGGCTTCAACGGAGTTGTTAACGGCAATAACCATAAAGTTACGATTTCTTCAAATGTAAATCTTTATGCCGATTATGCAGGTCTTATAGGATATATGGGAAGTAACGGCAGAATTTCAAATATTGCCGTTATTCTCGACGGTATTATTACAGGTACGAGTTATGCCGGCGCTCTTGCTGCTTACTGCGAGGGTACTGTTTCAAATTCTGTCGTACTTATAAGAAATAACGTGAAATACGGTTCTGCTTCCGAGGGTTCGAAAGGTCAGGTGAATGTAAGTTCTGCAAAGAGTCTTCCGGGCGGCGTTTTCGGTTATATCAATTCCGCCTTGTCAAATGTATGGCTTATTGCAAAAAACAATGCTTACAGCGACGCTTTGGAAAATAATTTCGGACTTAACCGTTTGAATATTATAGGCTATACTTCTTCTAACTCTGTGAACGGAGCCAACGTAGTTGATATTTCTATGGACGCCGGTATCATTACCGTGAACGGCTTAGGCGGCAGCGGTTTTTACGAAGATGAAGTTTCCGGTTCGGGACAGAATATTAATTCTTTTGAATTTTCTCAGAGTATGTCAAATAAAGACTACTTTGCCGTTTATCTCGACTTTGACGTTAATAGTGCAACCGATTTCTCAAATGTAGCCGGTTATTCTCACGATTTCGATTTAAAGGGTATTACTATAAATATCACAAACAATTTTGTTATGGATATCAGCGGATATCAGCCATTAGGAGTGCCGGAGGGAGAAGTTTATACATTCAACGGGTCAATTAACGGTAATTATAATACAATAACTTTAGGTTCGAATTTCAGTTTTGAAAACGGGTTAATGTATTCAGGTCTTGTAGGAAGATTAGGAGCTGCCGGTCAGATTTTCAATTTGACAATAAAGACAAACGGTGATATTACTGTAGGAAAAGATTCGCTGTTCTTCGGTTTCATCGCAGGGTACAGCGAAGGTTCGATTAATAATATTCTGGTTGATTTAGACTATAACATTGAACTTGAAAACGGTATCAGCGATATGGCATCTATTGGCGGTATTGCAGGATATCAAAAATATGCAGAAAAAGTAAATAATGTATGGTTTAAAAACTATCAGGAATTTTATGCCTTTTCCGCTAATTCGGGTTCTGCGTTGAACGAAAAATCGACAACCTTCCTTGTCCGTAACGATTTACCCGGTATAGGAATAAAATTCAGCTTATCGTTAGGGTCACAAAATTTGACTGTTGATTTTATTAAAACTAACGGCGCAATTAATTATAATTACGATATAAAAAATAAAATAAGCATAATTTTAGGAAACGGTGAAATTTTCCAAACGGATTCTGATGCTTCTGTTCTTGAAAAAACTTATGATGTAGGAAATTACGGTGTTTCTTATATAGTCTATAATAAGTTCGTTATTTCTAATTTTACAGACTTGAATAATTTATCGACAAATATAGCGAATAAGATTTTTACAAGTTATAATGTGCCGGGATTGGTTTATATCCAAAGTGCCGATATTGAGATAAATTCCTTCTTTGACCCTATCGGAATAGACGGGTTCAAAGCCACATATGACGGTAACGGATATACCATAACCGTAAACGCAGGTCTTACGAGTAAGGAAAATACGGGTATTTTCGGTATAATCGAAGGGGAAGTAAGAAATTTAATAGTTAAAATGAATCAAAGCGTCTTGGGAGATTCGACAAGCGATTATACCGGTGCACTTGCGGGTATTATAAAAGGAAAGGTTACAAATACCGTTGTTTATTATAACGAGAGTCAATTAAATTCCAATACAGCCTCGGGCAGATTCGCTGCGGCAGTAGGAGATAATGCTGAAATTCAGAACTCTTATCTTGTTGTTAAAAACGGAACGGACAAATCGGCTATACCCGTTAAATTAAGCGGCGTTAACGACGGCGATTTATTGAACGGAGTTAATATTTTAAGTACAGCCGCAATAGATATTTATGATATTGTTTTCAGTTACAGCAATAACAAATTGAAAGTAACATCAAGTAGAAATATTTATATCGGCTTCAAAGAAAACGGGGTTTTCAATCAAATATTCATACAAAATTCTCCCCAGGAATTATCGGCAAATAATACTCAGATGTTTGCAACTTCCTTTAAAATCAGAATAGAAAGTGAAAAAGATTTTGAAGATCTGATTGATTCATTGAATCAAATAACTGATTACGATGCCGAAGATTATATAGGTATTACCGCATTTTTAACTAACGACATATTATTAAGTGGCAGTTTGTCGAAAGGATTCAATAAATTCGATATTGCTCTTGACGGACAAGGATATACTTTAAGATTAAAAAATCTCGAAACAGGTTATTTAATCGATGTTATGGGTACAAACGCCGCTATCAGAAACATAAGAATAGTGGCTGACGGAATTTTAGGTTTAGGGACAGTAAGGCAGGCAAGTCTTATCAGAAATTTAGGCGGAAAAATCGAAAACGTTGTTTTCGAAATAGGCGACGGGTTTGGCTTCAATCTGAACGAGACTGCAAACAGTGAAAGTGAAGCTTTGAAAAAAGAATTTTTAATGATAGGCTCTTCTAATTATTCCATAACTAACAGCTGGATTGTTTGTTTTGCCAAAAATTATTTTGACTTTACCCGTCCTACCGGTATCAATACATTTGTTGCGGCTGCTTCCGACGATATTTTCCGATATGAGTTTTCGACTTCGGGTATCGTATTCGAAACAGACGTTAAAACAGGTTATTACATTAACTGGTTCAGAAATTACGAGACTCAGACAAGTTTGAGCGGAGTTACAAGCTCAAATAATATACAGTCTTATTCTTCTACCGTAAACGATAAAAATCTCGATATCAGTCTGATTGCTTTAAACCTTGCAATTTCCGTTCCCGACGATATGATGGAACTTTCCTATGCTGTCTCGGCAGGACTGGATTTAAGGGGGATGACTTTTGATGTTCTGTCTTCGATAGATTTGTCTTCCGTTTCGTATCTTTCTGCCGGTACTCAGTCCAAAGGTTTTAGAGGAACCTTTAAAGGAAACGGAAACACAATAACATTAAAACCCGATTCCGCTCTGTTTAACAGAATAGATGAAAGCGGTAAGGTTTTAAATCTCAATTTAATAACTACCGGTTCGGAAAATTTAATAAAAAACGATAGCGCATTGATAGCGATTTATAATTACGGTAGTATTTCAGATGTAAATGTAAATATAGAAGGGAATACAAATTCTTCTTCAAAATTTGCCGCTGCCGTTCTTTATAATTACGGTACTTTGAATAATATCGCAGTTACAGTCGCTCAAAATTCTTCGGTAAATATTTACGAGTTTGCAGGTCTTATTTACAATAATCAGGGCAGGGTCACAAATTCTTCCTTTGTTCTTTACGGAAACATAGAATCGAATGTTATGTATTCCAAAATAGGTCTCGGTATCTTGTTCAACACAGGTGCCGTTTCCAATCTTAAAATAGATATAAATAATTCCGTAACTCTTTCCCATAACGGTTCGGGTGCCGCAGGCGCAATTTATTCGGATTCCGCTTACACTCTTACCGTTGAAGGAATTATCGTTAATTTCAACGAAGGCGGTTCTATAAAGGCAAACAACGGTATTTATGCTACCGTTGCGGGAGCCATAGCTTATAACTCGGGAACATCGAGTTCCGTTGCGGTCGTAAATGTTTCGCAGGATAATCTTTCCGCTCCGTCGGGAACGGTTATCTATGTTCTTGACGGTACAGGTTCATCATCGGCATGGGCGGTTATAGACGAGTTTTCATCTGTCGCTATAAATCAATCGGCTGTTTCCGTTCTGAAAATTATAGGCGACGGTTCGGTGACGGCTGAATTTATTTCAAATAATATTGTATTCACGAGTAATATGCAGTATTTTTCGGGTTACTATAAAAATTTAGGTGAAATCAATCCAGAACAAATAAGTTCGGAATCCGATTTAAATGCGTCGGTATTCAGTACCGCTCAGTATGTTTATGCCGTATTTATTAAAACAGATATTGCCGATTTCAATGACTTTATTTATTTTATAGATTCAGTCAACAGCAATAAATTCAGCGGAATTACAAATTCAGACGGGTCACTTAAAACCTTTAAACTTGTAAATAATATTACAATTACTTCTTCACAGGCTGCCTTGATACAACCTATTGTAACTACTTCGGATTTTTCATTCGTATTCGACGGAAACAATAAGACCATATCCGTAATTTCGGGAGTGTTTGCTAATGAATATGCAAATATGGGATTATTCGGTTACATTGCAAAAAATGTTACTGTTAAAAATCTTTTAGTTGAATTGAGTTCTACTATTTCCGGCTCCGATATAACAGGTGTTCTTGCCGCAATCAACGAGGGAACAGTTGAAAGCGTTACCGTCAGAATTTCCGGGGGAACTGTCAGCGGAACAAATTTCGCAGGCGGACTTGTAGGAAGAAATAACGGAAAAATAATTTCTTGCAGCGTACAAATTACAAACGGTTCTTCGATTGTTTCTTCAGGCGGAAGCGCAGGCGGACTTGTAGGTCTCAATGTTTCAGATACGGGTATTTATAATTCTAATGTTTCCGTATCGAATTCCACTCTTACGGCAAATAATGCAGTAGGCGGTTTTGCAGGAAAGACTGAATCGGGCGTTATCGAAAATTCCAATTTGACAATGAGTAATTCAGCCGTTTACGGTACCGGTCAGACTGCCAATCTCGGCGGCTTTGTAGGAGCAAATCTTTCTTACAGCGAAGAAAATGTTTCTTCTGCAATAATCAACTTAACCGATGTTTCTTTCTATCTCAATAATATCCTTGCAGGGGAATTTGCTTATGCAGGCGGTTTTGCAGGCAGAACGAACTCTTCGGTTTCAAATGTTTATGTTTACTTTAACGGCGGTGATTTTTTAAGGCAGGGTACAAGTTTGTCGCAGATAGAAAACTTCGGATATATCGACCACTTCTCTGTTATGGCAGGAAGAGTTATTCCTTCATATAAAAATTCACAGCTTCAAAAAGCAATTTCTTCCTTTGCCGTTTCTTTCAATATGTCCGATTATGCAAATATCGATAATACGACAGGCTTAAATATCGTTTCCGTTGAGGGCTTGGAAAATGTTAGCGAACACTTTATAATTACTAATTCAGACGCTAGTAATTATATTATTACCTTCACAAACATTACCAAAGACAATATACTTACTCTTTATAAAAACGGCGTATACGATAATACCGTTACTGCAAATTCTTCGTCTGTAAGTATAGCAAAAACTTCCGAAAATCAAAAATATATTTTAAGATTCGGCAAGGATATAAAGTATGGCGACGATTTATTGGCTCTTAAATATGTCTCAGGCTCGTCGGGTAACATAGTTACGATTAATATTGTAGAAAATTTGATTGTAGATATTTCAAAAATCAATTCTTCGAATGTTTCGATAAATTCATTTGTTACATTAAACGGTAACGATAAAGTTATAAATGTTACGGGAAATATTCAGGAAATTAAAAGCCTCTTTAATGTTCTTGGCGATATAACCGATATTATAGTAAACGACCAAACTTCGGCGGGTATGAAAATTAATTCTTCAAGCACTTCGGGCAGTGTTTCTAATATACTTATTTATTCCAATAATATTACCGAAAATATGTTTACCGGTTCAAATGTAAATAACTGCAAAATGCTTCTTGCAAATGAAAAAGCCAATACTCTTTCTTCCGGATTCGACGGGGAAAGAATAAAGGCTATTAAAATATATAATTCCGAATTTGCCGATTTAGCCTTTGAAAAAACGGAAAGCGGTTATAATATTTTAAATAACAATGACAATAAATATTTTATCGATACCGTTTCTCTCGATAATGTTTTCCACGGCTTTATCGTTCTTATTGATAAAAATATAAATAATACAAACGGTCAAACAGTTTTTGATTTATTATCTTCGGTTACAAATGCTTCGAATTTCAATGAGGATATTCTTTCCGATAAAACTTTCAGCATAGCGGATAATTCGAATATTGAATTAATTAATCCGTCTTCGATTAAAGAATTTTCCGGCAGTATAGAAGGTAAAGGGAAAATCACGATTTCCTTGTCTTCCGCCTCAGATTACTTTATTGAAACTCTTTCGGGGAATTTAAGCGGAATAGAATTGAATCTCAATTCTTCGGCAGGGTATTCTTATCAGGAAGGCTTTATAAAAAATAATAGCGGAAATATCAATTCTTTAAAAATTTCCTTCCTTGGCGATTACGGAAAGACGGCTTATACTTCTTCCGCAAGTTATCCTGTTTTCGTAAATACAAATACGGGAACTATTTCTTCGCTGCTTATCGTTGACGGAAAGTCGGCAGCCGCAAGTCAGCACGACAATTATTTAGTGGCTGCAACAAATAACGGCGTTGTCGAAAAATCCTACTTATTAACGGATTATTCAGGAAGAAGTATTTTAAATCTTAAAAACATATATGTATTAAATCAAGCAGACGGATATTATGAAGTTAACGTCTCAGAGGGAATTTTCACGGTAAAATCAGCAAACGGTAACGACGCTTATATCTATGCGGAATATAAAGATTCCGACGGTAAACTCGTTTATAATATCATAAATTCAAATGTTACATTGAACAACCTTAACGGTGCGATGTCTTTCTATGACAATGTCAATATCAAAATATTTACAGTTACTTCAATAGCTGACGAAACCGACTATCTTGACTTTGTAGCATTTATGAAAAGCATATCTTCCGTTGACTCTTCAAATGTCACGGTCAGAATAGAAAACAATATCACCCTTTCGGGCAGCGGTATATCCGATTTAACTCAAAGTTATACTTTGACAAACTTTAACGGTGTTATACAGGGCGGAAGAAATACTATTACAGTAAATCTTACTTATGAAAACGACAGTCCTTTCGTTCTAAATTCCAATACCGCAAATATTTACGATTTGCTTTATGACTTCGGAAACAAACAGATAAAATTCGGTATCTCAAATAAAAATTACAATGTATGGGCGATATCTTATTATTCTTCGGAACCTGTTATCGGAACCGAAAAAATAAATGTAATTTACTATCAGTCTCAGAATATGCTTAACTCTTCTTCCTCAAGCGGCGAATTTGTGTTCAGTATTTCAGAAAATGCTCAGAATACGCTTTATAAATTCGTCGATTATTCCGGTAAGGATGCAGACGGAAATACTGTAGGAACAACTTATTACACCGAGACTTACAAAACCCTTAAAGAAAGCGATGTTTACAGAACGAGTACCTTCAAGTTTGTGGTCACCTTGAACACGGGCGCAAGCGGTTACGAACTTAAATCTGCCGAGGATGTCAAGGTTTTAAGAGATTCAAACCTTACGGCTGGTACTGCTAAATTAATGTCCGACCTTATCTGTTATGAGGCTATATTGCTCAATGTTCCCTCGGGTATGGTATTCGACCTTAACGGAAAAAGATTGATTGTTTCCAATACCTTCTTCGATACCGTCAGCGGAACCGTTAAAAACGGAACAGTTAAATTGGATAAAACAATGATTAACAACGCTATCGAAACTCTTTCTTCGACAGGCAAAATAGAGAATGTTTTATTCGACGTTATACTTTGTCCCGAAGGCGATTATATTATAGGGGAAATGTTGACAGGCGCAACCGTTACAAATTCCTATCTTGCGGCTACCGGCGTTTCAGACAGCAGCGATATTCTTACCAAATATACCTTCGCAGGAAAATCTTATTCAGAATTAAGCGGAATAAAAGGTTTATATATAAAAATTGCAAATCTTAAAAATGCGGACGAGTTCAATTTATTCTATAACGATTCTACAAATAATTTAAGACTCGAACTTCAAAACGGTTATGTTGCGGATATGAGTTCGATTTCGGAAAGTAATTTGAGTACCGATTTTATTAAATACTTTAATCTCGCTACAAAAACTTCTTCTATAACTCTTACGAGAAAACTTGCAATAACCGTTCAGTTTGTAACCGATAGCGGAAATGTTCTGGACGACGAGAAAAATTACAGTCTTGACAATAACGGTTCCGTTACCTTTATTTATTCGGATGAAGACAAAGAAAACGACAGCAATATTTCAAGCAACATAAACAGTTATATAGGTGCGCTGAATTCTTATATATTTATCGGATACAGAATTTCCGGCAGCGATAATTATTTGAGTCCTTATAAGTATTCTTATAAATTTAATTCTTTACAGGAAGATACGGTTATAGAAGCAATATATCAATATATAGGCGCTCCCGATTACTCTTATACTTATAACGGTAACAGCAGTACTATAAGAGCAAATATTTTAAATATTTCCGACCAAGGTAAATTCTATAATATAGAAAACAGCAATGCTCAATCTATTAAAAATACAGCATATCTCTTCGATGTAAAAATCGAAAACGGTAAACCCGTACTTATTCTGGGCGGCTCGAAAAACGAAAAAGGCGAGTATGACAATTCCGTATTCAACAATCTTCTTAACGGAATACCCGTCAATGAAAAATTGAATTTCGAATTTTCAGGTTCATATACCGATGAAAACGGGGTAAACAAAACCGATTTATTCGATACCGCATTTATAAAAAATGTTTACGCAAACGGTTATAACATTACATTAACGGTAACTAATAATTATAACGAAGTATTGTTAAGAAAGAATTTTGTGGTTACCGTTTCGTCGGCTCGTCTCGAAGTTACGGTTTCTTTAAAAGATTCGGCAAAAAATAAAGTTTACGACGGAACCGCCGATGTCGTCGTTCAATCGGATTCAGACTACATTTTCGAAACATCTAATACAAACGGACTCAAAGGTGAAGATATTAATAATTATAAATTATCTCTTGTTTCCGAAGGCTCTTTAAAGGCAGTATTTAGTTATAACGAAAATTCGGCTATACTTAATTATTCTTCAAAATACAGCAATAAAAAGAATGCCGAATCCGCTTCGGCAGGCGGAATAAATATTACGTTCACTAGCGATAAAGGCGGTCTTAATTTGATTGAAGAGCTTAAAAACAATTATTTTGTAACATTCAGCGTCAAATCCGATTTGACAGGAAATATTTACGCAAAGAGCGTATCCGCTTCAAATGAAAGTATTAATTTTGTTTACGGAAATACCTCTTCAATCAGCGATTTGGAAAACGGATTTTTCTCGAATCTGACTTCGAAACTCGTTTCGGGCGATACAATAAGCGGTAATTTCAATCTTGTTAATGCAAACGGAGAAGTTTTCTTGCAGTCGCAATTTGGTAGTTTGCCCGCAGGAATTTATACCGTGAATACAAGTGACTTTAAAGTTTTAAACAGTCTCGGTGCAGATATATCTTCAAGTTATATAATCAGTTCCGCATCATATACGATTACTGTAAATAAAAAGTCAATACAGTTAAATAAAATCGAAAATTACAAGACTCTCGAATATATTTACGGTGAACTCGTTGCAGGCGAAGAGGGGTGGAAAGAAGCCGCATTAAAAGAGTTAGAAACCTATTTGGCTTCCTATCTTGTCAACGGCGACACCGTGCAGGATATTTTAAAGGACGCTATATTTATCAAAAACAGTAACGGCGTAAACGTTACCGGTTTGATTTCGCCCGCTAACGAAAATCTTTATGTAGCGCTTTACGGAAACAGACTTTCCAATTACGAAATTTTGGATTATCAAGGTTACTACGAAAATATTAAAATACTTAATATAAAAGTTAATCCTAAAACCGTTAATTTCGGAATAACAAGTTATTACGGCACCGATAGTTATTTCAACGGAATAACCATTAAATATACCGAAAATATCCCTGTTATTGCACCTTGGAGCAATAAAATAGAGGGCGGAGATTATTATATAGAACTCCTTAAAAATAATTTCCTTACCGTCAATACGCATATCCTTAAAGCCGTACTTGCTTCTTCGGGTGATGCAAATTCTTCAAACGGTAAATTAGATTATACGGCGGGTAATTACGAATATTCATTTAAAGTTTACGATGAAAACGGAAACGATGTTACAAGTTTCTATAATCTCGTAGTTTACGGAAATGGGGGAAGTAAAAATTCCGTCTCGGAAAAATTAGAAAAATTCAGCCTTACGGTTGAAAAATCCGAAATAGAAATTATTATGGATGAAGAAGACGGAAAAGGTTATAATGTAACTACCGAATATAATACCGAACCTCAATATACTTTACTAATTAACGGTAAAGCAAATCACGGATATACGCTTTCCGATTTTCTTACATCGGGTATGCTTATTAACGGTACAAGCGATTATGCTTCGATATATGTAAAATCGGGTATAGATGCTATGAGTCCAAATGCAAATATTTATGCGTTAACTCTCCCTGCGTTTAAAAATACAAAAGTATCCGCAAGTTTCTATACCGAAGAAGATAAAACGACCAATAATTTAATTTCCGATTTCAACGGCGCCAAATACACGACTCGTCTCGTAAAGAAATTGGTTATCGTTCAATTCGAAGATATTACTATAACTTACGGCGAAATAATAAACGATTATAAGTACAGAGTAGACGGTGTGATTTCCACTCTCGATACTCTTCCCGGTATAAGTGAGGCGGAACATTCAAGAGTAGACTTCTCTCTTCCTGTCGGCACCCGTATCGTTCCCGGTACCTACGATATCAACTTTGCAACAGAACTTTATATGACAAACTATAACATTCAACTTGTCGCAGGTACTCTTACTGTCAATAAATGGAAAATTTATGTTACTGTAAACGATACTACCGTAAATTACGGAACACAACCGCAGTTTACAGCAAGTTATTCCAATTTGCCCGATTTCCATTCTCTTATCCTTATGGATATAAAACAGGGCGTTAAAATGTCAATCGACGGAACCGAAATAGGGGAATATCCGATTAAATGGGAAATGACGGACGAAAACCTCAATGCACTTTATGAGTTTGTTATCGAAAAACAAGGCGTATGCACCATTATCCCTGCCACTATTGTCGTAAAAATTTACGGTAACAGCAAACTTCAAGGAAGCCTTGACCCGACGCTTTATTATGAAATCGTATCAGGACAGGAATTTTTAGATGAACTTCAAATTACCGGCGAACTTGTCAGAGAAGAAGGCGAAAGCACGGGTACTTATCTTATCAGTGCCGAGAATTTAAGCGCAGGTAAAAACTTCGTTATAGTCGTCGATAATTCGGAAGGCGAAAGTTATCTTACCATTATGCCCGATACCAGAAATATTGCTCTTATCGTTATTGCTTCGATATTAGGCGTTTTAGGGTTAATAAGTTTAGCGTATATATGTTTTCTTCTTAAAAAAAGAAGAAATATATTAAAATAAATTACTAAGAGGAAAAAAAATGAAAAAAAGTACTAAATTTATTATAGTAGCAACAGTGGCAGTTTTATTGATTTTTTCAATAACGGCTTGTAATGTCAACATTCAAAATACCGATATTATAGGCGAGACCCTTCCTGCCGACATTGAAGTTACATATTCCATTAACGAAAATATGTCGGCTTGGGAAATGTTCGAGGCGGGCGTTAAAAATTATTACGACCAAAAGTATACCGCTATGCTTACCATAGGAGAAGCAAAAGCAGGAGATGAAGAAAGTCCTCTTGCAAAAATGAATATAGAGTCCGTTAAAATAGTTCAGAACGGAAATATTTACAGCAAAAATACCGTTATAGTTACAGACTCTCCCGTTCTAGTTATAGTCAGAGGATTTGCAGAAAGCGCTACCGAAGTTGCCGTCATTAACGATACCGTAACGAGAAGGGAAGCTAAGTCCTTCGGGGAGACAGACGGGATTTACGGTGTTAAAGAATGGGATGAAAAAATTACCATGTCTTATGCCGATTATTATACGGGTTATACTCTCGACGACCCTAAAAAACTATTTACTTTCAATCACACCGCAGAAACGGTGGACGCTTCCGTAACTACTGCGCCTGTCGATGAGGGAGATTACTATACTTTTACGATAGGATTCGATTTAGTTGCAAGTGTCGGCGATTACGGTAAAGTAATTATCGAAAACGCTCTTTCCGAAAATAAAAGGGAAGGTGCAGGCGTAGAACTTACCAAACACTACTACAAGGTTACTATGTGGAAAAACGGACTTATCAGAAGTTATGAAAATTGCGACCAATATACGATTATTGCTCCTTCCGATGCGTTCGTAAATAATCAACAGACTACTAACAATACAACTGTTTATTTTTCCTATAACGAAAAAGAAATGGTTTTCGATGAATATACAGCAGATTTATTGTCTTAATC
Source organism: uncultured Eubacteriales bacterium (assembly GCA_949296455.1). Taxonomy (GTDB): domain Bacteria; phylum Bacillota; class Clostridia; order Christensenellales; family CALVMC01; genus CALVMC01. The sequence continues at coordinate 115,282 of CASFOZ010000002.1, read as the reverse complement.
TAAATTGAGTAGTAAAAAGGTCTTTCTTAATAAAAAGGACAAAAGGTTAAATTTTTGTCCTTTTTTATTGGACAAGTTTTTATTATAAATTAGTTTTTTTTGAATATAATATTAATATGATTATTAATATTATCAAAAAAATTTCAAAATTTATTCTTAAATTTATTGCAGTGTTCCTTATTTCTTTTATGATTTCATTTTTTTCCGGTTCGGTTAACGATTTAAAATTCCAAAACAGAAACGGTGCATTTTCCGATTTTAATTCCGATATTAAAATAATTTGCTGATAAATATAATTAAAAAATAAAAATTATATATCAAAAAATGAAATTATCGGAAATAAATTATCTTTTATTATTTCTTATTCTTTTAATTCGGTTGTTGTCAGTTTATTTTACAAGATTGAATCTTTTAATCTCTTTTCCTATTATCTATGGTTTAAATATTAAAAATAAATATTTATATATATATTATTATTCATTTTACCATTTTTAAAGTTTATGTTATAATTAAATAAGTTTAATACGGAGGGGACAATTTTGGGTAAAGAATATAAAGCTTCAGATATTCAAATTCTCGAAGGATTGGAAGCCGTCAGAGTCCGTCCCGGTATGTATATCGGCGGAACAGGAAATAAAGGACTTCACCATATTCTTTGGGAAATCGTAGATAACAGTATCGACGAACTTGCAAACGGGTTCGGAGATACAGTAAACCTTATAGTTTACGAAGATAACAGCATAAGCGTAGAAGATAACGGCAGAGGTATCCCGGTAGACAAGCATCCTAAAAAGGGCGTAAGTGCGGTAGAAGTCGTATTTACGGAACTTCACGCAGGCGGTAAATTCGGCAGCGGAAGTTATAACTATTCGGGCGGTCTTCACGGCGTCGGTGCGTCTGTTACAAACGCTCTTTCAGAGTGGCTTAAAGTCAGAGTCAAAAGAAACAATAAGGTTTATCAGATGGAATTTGCAAGCGTCGAAGACGCAGAAGGTAAAATTACTTCGGGTAAGGCTATGGGACATCTTAAAGAAACCGGCGAAAAAGCCGACGGAACGGGAACCTTCGTTCACTTTATGCCTGACGCAAGAGTCTTCGGAAAAGAAAAATTTATTTTTGAAACCATTCAGAAAAGATTAAGAGAACTCGCTTTTCTTAATAAAGGTCTTACTTTAACTGTAGAGGACAGAAGAGAAAAGGACGAAGAAGGTAATTTCAGACACGCAGAATTTAAATACGAAGGGGGACTCAGCGACTTCGTAAAATATCTTAACGAAGCAAAAGAGACCCTTTACGGAGAACCTTTCACCGCAGAAGAAAATGAATCGGAATTTCAGCTTAATTTCGCTATGCAATATACTTCGGAGTATACCGAAAATATGTTTTCTTATGTAAACAATATTCCGACAACGGAAGGCGGTACCCACGAAACAGGTTTTAAATCGGCGCTTACAAAGGTTTTAAACGATTTGCTCCGTAAAAAAGGTATGCTTAAAGAAAAGGCGGATAACCTTTTAGGCGAAGATTTTCGTGAAGGTCTTACCGTCGTTATGTCGGTTAAAATAAAAAATCCGCAGTTCGAAGGTCAGACTAAAACTAAACTCGGAAATCCCGAAGTTAAGGCAAAAGTCGAAGCTGTCGCAAGTGAACTTTTACAGAAATTCTTCGAAAATGACCTCGACCCCGAACTTACCAATAAAGTTTTAAATAAAGCTTTGGAAGCGGCTAAAGTCAGAGAACTTTCAAGAAGACAAAAAGAAATTTTAAGACAGAAGAACAGCATTTTAGGAAGTTCCCTTGTAGGAAAACTCGCAGGCTGTTCGGGAAGAAAATTCGAACACAACGAACTCTTTATCGTCGAAGGCGATTCGGCAGGCGGCAGCGCAAAACAGGGCAGAGACAGAACCTTTCAGGCAATACTTCCTTTAAGAGGTAAACCTATTAACGCTGAAAAGAAAAATATCGCTCAGCTTCTTGCAAACGAGGAAATACGACTTATTATCAATGCGCTCGGCGCAGGCTTCGATGACGACTTCGATATTTCAAATCTTAAATACGGCAAAATCATTATTCTCGCCGACGCAGACCAGGACGGTGCGCATATAAGAAGTATTCTTTTAACCTTCTTCTTCCGCTATATGAGAAGTCTTATCACCGAAGGCCATGTCTTTATCGGTATGCCGCCTCTTTATAAAGTGGAAAAGAAAGACAGCATTGTTTATGCTTATGACGATATAGAACTTAAAAACGTTCTTGCTAAATCTAAAAATTATAAAATACAGAGATATAAAGGTCTCGGCGAAATGAATGCCGAACAACTTTGGGAAACTACTTTGAATCCCGAAACAAGAAGCCTTATGAGAGTTAATGTCGACGACGCTGCAAACGCAGATAAAATGATTTCCACCCTTATGGGTGACAACATCGAAGTCAGAAGACAGTACATTTACAATTACGCTAACTTCAACAAGGTGGATAATTTCATAAAACTGGGGGACAGAAAAAATGGCTGATATGGAAGAATTTGAAGTAGAAGAAGAACTTAAATTCGACGACGATGAGGAAAATACAAAGGTTATTGACGCTTCCGTAGAAGAAGTTATGCATCAGTCTATGATGCCGTATGCCGAATATGTTATTCTCGACAGAGCACTTCCTCGTATAGAAGACGGCTTAAAGCCTGTTCAAAGAAGAATTCTTTATTCTATGTACGATATGGGAATTACTCCCGATAAACCTTATAAAAAATCCGCCCGTATCGTCGGCGACTGCTTGGGTAAATATCATCCGCACGGCGACACTTCGGTTTACGACGCTATGGTTCGTATGGCTCAGCCTTTCGTTATGGGTATGACGCTTATCGACGGGCACGGCAACTTCGGTTCCGTCGACGGCGACAGCGCAGCCGCTATGCGTTACACAGAAGCAAGACTCAGTCCGCTTGCTTTGGAACTCTTAAAAGATTTGGAAAAGGATACCGTAAAATGGGGATTAAACTTCGACGATACCTTAATGGAACCCGAAACCCTTCCCGGCAGATATCCGAACCTTCTTGTTAACGGCGCTTCCGGTATTGCGGTAGGTCTTGCAACAAATATCCCGACTCATAACCTTGCCGAAGTTATAGACGGCGTTGTCGCTTTCATAGACAACCCTAAAATAACCCTTAAAAAATTAATGACTTACATTAAGGCTCCGGATTTCCCGACCGGCGGTTATATAGTTGAAAACGACGAGATTTACAAAGCTTACGAAACAGGCAGAGGAAAAATTACCGTAAAAGCTAAGGTCAATATCGAAACCGGGGCAGGCGATAAAAAACATATTGTAATTAGCGAACTTCCTTATCAGGTCAATAAAGCCGCTTTGCTTAAAAAAATCAACGAACTAAGAGAGACTAATAAAGAAGTTTTCGGCGGTATCGCAGACGTCGTCGACGAGTCAGACAGACACGGTATGAGGGCCGTTATTAAGGTTAAAAAAGATGTCGATGTATTCAAACTTTTAAATAAACTTTATTCTAAAACCGATTTGCAGTGCTCTTTCAATATCAATATGGTCGCTATCGCCGACGGTAAACCGAAACTTTTAAGTCTTATAGAAATTATTAAATATTATGTAGAGTATCAAAGAGAAGTTATTTACAGAAGAACAGGTTTCGACCTTGCCGCAGCAAGAGAGCGTCAGCATATTTTGACAGGCCTTATCATCGCTATCAAAAATATAGACGAGGTAATTAAAATAATTAAAACTTCCGAGTCTACTCCCGTTGCAAGAACACGTTTGAGAGAAAGATTCGCTCTTTCCGAAAGACAGGCTCAGGCAATTCTCGATATGAGACTTGCTCGTCTTACTTCTCTTGAAATCGAAAAACTCGAAAAAGAACTCGTAGAAGTAGAAAAACTTATCCAGACTCTTGCCGCTATTTACGCTTCGAAACATCTTCAATACGAGACTGTTAAAAAGGAAATTCTCGAAATTAAAAAACAATATAAGACTCCGAGAAAAACCCTTATCATTACTATGGCCGACCAGGCTCAGATGGAAGAGTCTAAAACTCCTAAAACTCTTGCTTATAAAGACGGCTATATCATTCTTCAACCTAACGGTCTTATAAAACAAGTTTCGTCCGCAAATTATACGGCAGCGTTCAGAAACAAAACTTCGAGTACAATCGACGATGTTCCTTTAATCGCTCTTTACACAAATACTTATCACGAGATTACCGCATTCACTAATTTGGGAAATTACTTTAAATTCAATCTCGATAACGTTCAAGAGAAAAAATGGAAGGAAAAGGGCGTAAAGGCAAATTCTATTTTCCCGGAACTCGATAAAAAGGAAAAAATTATCGCAATCTTCTCTTCGAGTATCGATTTTGCGGCAGGCTATTTCCTCTTCTTTACTAAAAACGGTCTCGCTAAAAAGACGGAAAGTAAAGAATATAAGAGTAACAGAGGCTATGCGCCCGCCGTCGTCCTCAAAGATAACGATGAGGTTATTAAAGTCGCATACACTAACGGTAACGAAAAATGTCTGTTTGTTACAAGAAGGGGAATATGCCTTAACATTAATGAAGAAGATATCCCCGTTCAAGGCAGAAAATCCGGCGGTGTAAAAGGTATCGCTCTCGAAAACAGAGACGGAATCGTAAATGTTATTCCGCACTCTAACGAAGGCGAAATACTTATTATTACTTCCGGCGGTTATGCAAAGAGGGTAGTCGCTTCCGATATAGAAATTATGAACAGAGCAAGAAAGGGCGTCAAAATAGCAGAACTCAACGATAAATCGGGAAGAACCGTCGCTTTTGCTGAACTTGTTACTAATCCTTACGATATTGCTATCAATACAGAAAAAGGAGATACATATCTCGTAAACAGCGAATCCATTAATATTCTCAACAGAACAAATCAAGGAAAAATGGTTATCGATAAGCGCAGCGGTTCGGTTGAAATAGTTTTGGTTTTCGATGCGGCTCATTGCTAAACTTTAATTGTAATTTAATTTTAAAAGGACGGATAAACCGTCCTTTTTTATTTGTACTTTAAATTCCGTTTATTTTTCCTGAAATTTTTTCTTTCAATATAAAAAATTTTTCTCAAAATTTGCTTTTAAGCTACCAAATATTTTTAAATGTTTATTTTGCTTTTTTGTAATATTTCAGCTCCTTTTTCAATAAAATAAAATATCCGTAGGGTATAAAGTATAAGAAAAAATATTTACGGTTATTCGACATTTTTTGCATAACGGTTAAATTGCTTTCATATACTTTTAAAGACATATTAATTGGAGGATAGATATGGAAAGTTTTGACCTGTACAACGATATCGCCACAAGAACCGGCGGAGATATATATGTCGGCGTGGTGGGGCCTGTAAGAACGGGCAAATCAACTTTTATTAAAAAGTTTATGGAATCGCTGGTTATTCCCAAAATCGAAAATCAGCACAAAAAACAAAGGGCTATCGATGAGATGCCTCAATCTGCCGACGGTAAAACAATTATGACTACTCAGCCTAAATTCGTTCCCGCCGAAGCCGTGCGCATTTCTCTTACCGAAGGTCTCGAAGTAAATGTGAGAATGATTGACTGCGTTGGTTATCTTGTAGACGGCGCATTAGGTCATATCGAAAACGATAAGCCCCGTCTCGTCCATACCCCTTGGGACGATAAGGAAATCCCTTTCGAAAAAGCCGCAGAAATCGGAACGACTAAAGTCATTAAAGAACACAGCACCATAGGTATTATGGTTACAACCGACGGAACGGTTACCGGTATAGAACGCTCAAAATATATCGACGCAGAAGAAAGGGTGGTCTCCGAACTTAAAGCTATCGGTAAACCTTTTATGATTGTACTTAATTCCAAAAATCCCAAAGCGGAAGAAACATTAAAACTCAGAGACGCTCTCGAACTTAAATACGGAGTCCCCGTATCGGCTCAAAACGTTCTCGAAATTACCGAAGAACAGATTGCCGAAATTATGGAAAGCATTTTAATGGAATTTCCTATCAAATTAATCGAAGCCAATATTCCTAAATGGATGCAGGCCTTAAACGAAGATAACGATATTATAAAAACCGCTCTTAACGCCATTAAAGATATTTCGGGGAAAGTTATTAAAATGAAAGATTTTAAAAACTTCGAAACTCTTTTTACCGACGATAAGTACTTTGAACCGACAAAAGCCATTTCCGTGGAATTCGGACAGGGTAAAATAGAAGTCGAGTTCGACGCTAAACCCGAACTCTTTTATAAAGTGCTTTCGGACGAGTGCGAAACCGATGTCAAAGACGATTTTAATCTTCTTGCTTTCGTTAAAAAACTCAAACACGCAAAAACAGAATACGATAAAATCAAATCGGCTCTCGACAGCGTCAACGAGAAGGGTTACGGTATCGTAAATCCCACAATGGACGAAATGGTTTTGGAAGAGCCTGAAATTACCAAACAAGGTTCAAAATACGGAGTGAAACTCAAAGCTACAGCGCCGTCGCTTCATATTATGAAAGTCGATGTCGAAACGGAAATCAATCCTATTATAGGAAGCGAAGAACAAAGTAAAGATATGGTGGATTTCCTTCTTTCAGAATTTGAAAACAACAAAAACGGTATTTGGAACACTAACATGTTCGGTAAATCTCTCGATGTTCTTGTCAACGAAGGTATAAACGGTAAACTTTTATCCCTTCCCGAAGAGGCTCAGGTAAAACTCAGAAAAACCTTGACAAGAATAGTAAACGAGGGCAAAGGCGGAGTAATCTGTATATTAATTTAATAATTCAATCAGGTTAAAACCGATTCTATCAGTAAAAGCGACTTTCAGTCGCTTTTTTATTTTCATTAATATTTAATACAGGTAATTTAATATTAACAACTGATTTTAATTTAACACTGATTTTAATTTAACACTGATTTTAATATTAACGCTGATTTTAATATTTAATATTGAATTTAATATTTAATACTGATAATTTATATTTAAAATTTTCAGAAATTTATTTATATTTATTTAATGATTTTTATTAAAACTATTCAATACTTAATTTTAATTAGTGTACAACAAATTGTTTTAAGAATAAAGTTACAGTGTTTTAATTTTTTATGGTAAAACGCAGAATAGTGAAAAGGCAGGGACAGTTATTAAATTTAAGAATCTAATCATTTATTTATAATGTTTTAAATGCTTTGACTTTTTGACGATTGACAAAAATCATACTCTTTGATATTCTCGTTACGAGGTGATTTTGTGCGTCTTATCGTTGCAAGCAATAATCAGAATAAAATAAGAGAAATAAAAAAAATACTTCAAAATAAAGTGGAAGAAGTTATATCTTTAAAAGATGCAGGTATCTTTGTCGATGTGGAAGAGACAGGAAAGACTTTTCAGGAAAACGCTTTGTTAAAAGCAACCGCAATAAGAAATTTATTAAAGGATAAAGACTTTGCCGTACTTGCAGACGACAGCGGTCTCGAAGTCGAAGCCCTAAACGGAGCCCCCGGTATATTTTCGGCTCGGTTTGCAGGGGAAAACAAAAACGATTCCGATAACAGAAAAAAACTTTTAACCCTTCTTGAAAATCAAAAAAACAGAAAAGCCCGTTTCGTTTGCGCTCTTGTTTTAATAAAAGGTAACGACGAACAAGTAACCGTTACCGCAACTTCCGACGGCGAAATTACCGAAAAGGAAATAGGGGATAACGGGTTCGGGTACGATTCCCTTTTTTACAGTTACGATTTAAAAAAGACCTTTGCGGAAGCCTCGGACGATGAAAAAAATTCGGTAAGTCACAGAGCAAGGGCGCTATTGCAGCTTCAGAAAAAATTATGAAAACCATTATTGCTTTTTCAGACAGTCACGGAGATAAAAACGCTCTGTCTCAGATTTCTGACAGATTTAACGATGTCGATTATATCTTCTTTTTAGGAGACGGCTTAAACGATTTGAAAATCATAAAAGAATTTTATCCCGATAAGTTATACGCAGTTATGGGAAATTGCGACACCGATTCGTCAGTTCCCAAAACGCAGACTGTTCAAATAGAAAACCTAAAAATCGCTCTCACCCACGGCGACCTTTTTTCGGTTAAATATTCCGACGAAAAAATATTAAACGAATTCAAAAATTATGACACAGTATTCTTCGGACACACTCATTCCTTTTCCGTTCGTTTAGATACAAAACCTTCTCTTATAAATGTTCCTTCTCTTTCGAGTTTCAAGTCTTCAAACCCCGCTTATGTGTACGCAGTAGTTAACGATAAGAGAATTTTTGCAAAACCTGTTTATTTATTTTAACTTTTTACTTGACACCGTTTTTTTGCTATGGTATTATATTTAGGCGTTGTAAGTAAAGAGGCTTGACTCGCGGGTGTAGTTCAATGGTAGAATCTCAGCCTTCCAAGCTGATTGCGTGGGTTCGATTCCCATCACCCGCTCCACTCGTGAGCCTGTAGCTCAGTTGGATAGAGCAACGGCCTTCTAAGCCGTGTGTCGGGGGTTCGAATCCCTTCAGGCTCGCCAGTACGGTTTGGTGGGTATAGCTCAGTTGGTTAGAGCGCCAGGTTGTGGCCCTGGAGGTCATGGGTTCGACTCCCATTACTCACCCCACTATACTTTGGGGTGTAGCCAAGCGGTAAGGCACCAGACTTTGACTCTGGCATCTCGTAGGTTCAAATCCTGCCACCCCAGCCATATATGGTCCATTAGCTCAGTCGGTAGAGCACATGACTTTTAATCATGGTGTCCCGAGTTCGATTCTCGGATGGATCACCAAAAAAGGCGCTTCAAACTTCCGTCAAACCGTGCGGATGTGGCGGAATGGCAGACGCGCCAGACTTAGAATCTGGTATCTTCGATGTGTGGGTTCAAGTCCCGCCATCCGCACCACTTGCGGGAGTGGCTCAGTGGTAGAGCGTCGCCTTGCCAAGGCGAATGTCGCGAGTTCGAATCTCGTTTCCCGCTCCATTATGCGCCTTTAGCTCAGTTGGTAGAGCAACTGACTCTTAATCAGTGGGTCCAGGGTTCGAGTCCCTGAAGACGCACCAAATCATTTAAAAATGCAATATATCGGCGTTTTTTTATGATAGTTATTGTTCCTGTGATTTTTACTTTGAGTAGAGGTTGCGGGAATTTTTTGTTTGAAACGATTTATATTATGGTAAAAAATAACAAAGTTTTTTGCTGAAAATATTGACAAATTTTAAAGAATTTTGTAACATTATATTATACAAAAGAAGAAGATTTTGTATACAGAAGAAAAATTTTAACATACTTATGAAAAAGCCGCACATTTGTGCGGCTGTATTTTTTTATCGATTATATGATTTTTATTGCTTTTTAATTTTATGTCCGAGAGGGCTTAATGTTATTACATATTACTATTCATTAATTTTCCGCATCTTCGGGTTTTTTTGCGATATCGATTGTCTTATATATTATTTTAGGATTGACTTCCCGCAATACTTTAACGAATTTTTCGTTCTCGCTTCGGTCGATATTTATCGGCATAACTCTTATTACGGGTGTATCTTTTTTTGTACTGTTATAGTAGACTGCGATTGTTCCCGATTTTTTATCTTCCTGAACAAGTTGTATTTCCGAAATGGGGATACATACTACATAGAAGGCAAGGGATAGAGTAAGATTTCCGTTTTTAACTCTGTAATACCTGTCTATCACCACCCATGTGATTATCGCAACAAAAATCAAGGCGAATACCATTGTCAGAATGTCGCCTGCCAAGCTGTAAGATATCAGATTGAATGCGCCCGAAATTCTCAGCAGTATGAGTATTATAGCCGCAAACAAAAGAACATAACATATCGATATAAAAGCAATATAAGATTTTGTAAATTTAAATTTAAACTTTTCCATAACCATATTTAATATATCACACTTTTTAAAATTTGTATAACTCTATTTTTATATTAAACTGTAATAAGTTGCATTTTTTCGTTAAAAAAGTTAAAATATCTATATTCATTTATCGAGGTTTATTAATGGCTGATTTAATTAAAAACGAAGTTTATTTTTATCAAAACAACATTATTTCAAAAGAAGAGGCTGCGGCCTTAGGTTTTACGGAAAAGGATTTTACGGAAGGTTATAAAAATACGATAGCCTATTCCATACTTTCAAAACACAATAAGTCTGAAAATACCCAAAAGGGCGGAAAGCTCAATATAGTATTCGACGCTCTTGCTTCGCACGATATAACTTATGTAGGAATTATCCAGACTGCTAAAGCAAGCGGACTTAAAGAATTTCCTTTGCCTTATGTTTTAACTAACTGTCATAACAGCTTATGCGCAGTAGGGGGCACCATTAACGAAGACGACCATATGTTCGGGCTTTCGGCAGCGAAAAAGTACGGCGGAATTTATGTTCCTGCAAATCTTGCCGTTATTCATACTTATATGCGTGAGATGATGAGCGGCTGCGGTAAAATGATACTCGGAAGCGACAGTCATACTCGATACGGAGCTTTGGGAGTTATGGCTTGCGGTGAAGGAGGCCCGGAACTTGTTAAACAGCTTCTTAAAAGAACTTACGATATTAATTATCCCGAGGTTATTGCAGTCGTATTGAAAAACAAACCTAAAAAGGGAGTAGGACCGCAGGATGTAGCATTAAGCCTTATTAAAGCGGTTTTCAAAAACGGTTTTGTAAAGAATAAGGTTTTGGAATTTGTCGGAGATGGGGTATATAATCTTCCTATCGAGTTCAGAAACGGAATAGACGTTATGACTACGGAAACCACCTGTCTTTCTTCTATATGGATTACCGACAAAAAAACCGAAGATTACTTTAAGGTACATAAAAGGGCGGACGCATTTAAAAAACTCGAACCGAAAGGACTTGCGGTATACGACGGAGCCGTTGTAATTGACCTTGAAAAAGTCGTTCCGCAGATTGCTATGCCTTTCCACCCAAGCAATGTTTTCGATTTAAAGGAAGTTATACAAAAACCTTATGAAATACTTAAAGAAGTCGAAGAACAGGGCAGAAAGCTTTTAAACAATAAAAGTTATACATTAACAGATAAAATCAAAGACGGCAAGATATATATCGAACAAGGCGTCATAGCAGGGTGTGCGGGAGGAACTTACGATAATATTTATACGGCGTCGAATATTCTTAAAGGAAAAAGCTGCGGAAAGGGAAGATTTTCTCTTTCGGTTTACCCTTCTTCTCAGCCTATTTATATCGACCTTGTAAAAAAAGGCGCAGTCGCAACACTTATGGAAGCGGGTGCGGTTATAAAGCCTGCTTTTTGCGGACCTTGTTTCGGAGCAGGCGATGTGCCTTGCAATAACGGACTCAGCATAAGACACACTACAAGAAATTTCGAAAGCAGAGAGGGAAGTAAACCTTCCGCAGGACAAATTGCTTCCGTTGCGCTTATGGACGCAAGAAGTATTGCGGCAACGGCTGCTTCGGGCGGTATTCTGACTTCGGCGGAAGAAACGGATTATAACGATAAAATCAAGAAGTTTTCCTTTGACTTTGCACCCTACAATAACAGAGTTTACAGCGGCGGCAAAGAAGAGGGAGCAGAACTTCAATACGGTCCGAATATTAAGGACTGGCCGGAAGTTAACTCTCTTAAAGACAATATGCTTGTTAAAATTGCTTCCGCAATTTATGACGATGTTACGACAACCGACGAACTCATTCCGTCTGGGGAAACTTCGTCTTACCGCTCTAACCCTTTAAAACTCAGCGAATTTACTTTATCGAGAAAAGACCCGGGATATGTTGAAAGAGCCAAAAAGGCAGGAGAAAAAGCCGTCTGCGAAAAGGCGTCGGATTTTTCAGAAGCATTCAAAGAAGCAAAAGACGGTCTTAGTCTTGCAAAGGTTAAAAACTTCAATCTCGTAAGCGGAGTGTTTGCCGTAAAACCGGGCGACGGCAGCGCAAGGGAACAGGCTGCTTCCTGTCAGAGAGTTTTAGGCGGCGGTATCAATATCGCAAGGGAATACGCTACCAAAAGGTATAGAAGCAACCTTATAAATTGGGGTATTATTCCTTTCACAAACGACAAATTCGATTTTAAAACCGACGATATAATTTTTATTCCTTCGGTCAGAGAAAAAATAGAAAACGGAACCGAAAATTTCGATGTCAAAGTTTTAAGAAAAGGAAAGGTTTACGATACCGTTTTAAAACTAGATAAATTAACGGATACCGAAAAACAGATTATTCTTGACGGGTGTCTTATTAATTTCTACAAAAGCGAGGCGTTAAAATGATTTTCAGCGAGATAGAAAAAGCACCGAGAAAAGAAATTGAAAAAATACAGCTCGAACGGCTCAAAAAAGCCGTGAAATATGCTTACGATAATGTTCCTTTCTACAAAAAGAAATACGATGAAGCAAATGTCAGTCCCGACGATATTAAAAGTTTGGAAGATATATCGAAACTGCCTTTTACTACAAAGCAGGATTTAAGAGATAATTATCCTTACGGGCTTATGGCTGTCGATATGAAGGATATCGTAAGAGTGCACGCATCGAGCGGAACAAGCGGAAAGCCTACCGTTGTTTTTTATACAAGGGCTGACCTTGAAATGTGGTCGGAGTGCGTTGCAAGAATAATTGCTGCGGCAGGTGGGACGGATAAGGATATCGTTCAGATTGCTTTCGGGTACGGGCTGTTTACGGGAGCGCTCGGACTTCATCAAGGTTGGGAAAAAATAGGGGCTGCGGTTGTACCCGCATCGAGCGGAAATACCGAAAGACAGGTTATGCTTATGAAAGACCTTAAAGTTACCGCCCTTGTTTCAACTCCGTCGTATGCTCTTTACATAAGCGAAGTTATGGAAAAAATGGGCGTTAAAAAAGAAGACCTTTCTTTAAGATTAGGACTTTTCGGAAGCGAAGCTTCAAGCGAGGCTATGCATAAGGAACTTGAAAAGAAGTTCGGAATAGTGTCAACCGATAATTACGGACTTTCGGAAATTATAGGTCCCGGCGTTTCAGGGGAGTGCATTAAAAAGTGCGGTATGCATATCAACGAAGATTATTTCTATCCGGAAATCGTGGATACGGAAAGTTTAGAGCCTAAAAAAAGCGGATTCGGTGAATTGGTTCTCACGGCTCTTTGTAAAGAAGGACTTCCGATTATCAGATACAGAACAAAAGATATTACGGCTATAAATTATGAAAAATGCGAGTGCGGAAGAACCTTTGCAAGAATGGAAAAAATCAAGGGAAGAAGCGACGATATGCTTATTATAAGAGGGGTAAACGTATTTCCTTCTCAGATTGAAGGAGTCCTTATGGGCTTTTCGGAAATCGGAGGTAATTACGAAATAATTGTAAGAAGAGAAGGATATCTCGATTCTCTCGAAGTACTCGTCGAAGTCAACGACGCTCAGCTTCTCATTAATTTTGCTAGCCTTGAAAGTTTGCAAAGCAGAATAAGACACAGTTTAAAAACCGTTCTTCAAATTGACGCAAAGGTCAAACTTGTGGAACCGCTTTCTCTTAAAAGATACGAAGGAAAGGCAAAAAGAGTTACCGATTTAAGAAAAATTTGAGGTGTATATGAAAAAATTACTTTTAGGAAATCAGGGAATTGCCCAAGGTGCTTATGAAGCAGGGGTAAAAGTCGCCACTGCTTACCCCGGAACTCCCAGTACGGAAATTACCGAAAATATAGCGAAGTTCAATGAAATTTATGCAGAATGGGCTCCGAACGAAAAAGTCGCTCTCGAAGTTGCAATAGGCGCAAGTATTGCAGGGGCAAGAAGCATTGTTTCGATGAAGCATGTAGGAGTTAACGTCGCTGCCGACCCGCTTTTTACCTATGCTTATTGCGGAGTGAACGCAGGACTTGTTCTTGTGTGCTGCGACGACCCGGGTATGCATTCTTCTCAGAACGAGCAGGACAGCAGATATTATGCAATTTCCGCTCATGTTCCCATGCTTGAACCGTCGGACAGCAACGAAGCAAAGGAATTTACAAAACTCGCTTTTGAAATTTCCGAAAAATACGATACACCCGTTATGCTCAGAATGACGACAAGGGTTTCGCACTCGCAAAGTTTTGTGGAGTGTCTTGAAAGAAAAGAAATACCTCTTAAAGAGTATAAAAAAGATATAACAAAATATGCTATGATGCCGGCTATGGCAAGGGGAAGAAGGGTTGCGGTTAAGGAAAGAGAAGAAAAACTTCTTAAAGATTGCAACGATTTGAAAATAAACTTTGCCGAATATAAAGGTAAGACGGGAGTTATCTGCGCAGGGGATACCTACTCGTATGTCAAAGAGGCTTTAAGCGACGTATCCGTCCTTAAACTCGGTATGGTCAATCCTCTTCCCGAAAAGCTTATTAAAGAATTCTGCTTAAAGTGCGATAAAATTTATATCGTTGAAGAAATGGAACCGGTTATCGAAAACGCAGTGAAAAAACTCGGTATAAACTGTATAGGAAAAGAAGTTTTTCCCGTTCAGGGCGAGATTTTTCCATCTCTTATCAAAGAGAAAATCACGGGCGAAAAAACCGATAAAATTTCTTCGGTCGAAGTCCCTCAAAGACCGCCCGTTATGTGCGCAGGCTGTCCGCACAGAGGCGTGTTTTATGTGCTCAGTAAACTTAAACTTACGGTGACCGGAGATATCGGCTGCTATACGCTCGGCGCACAGCCGCCTTTATCGGCTGTCGATACCGTTATATGTATGGGAGCAAGCGTGGGAGTCAATCACGGTTTTATTAAGGCTAATCCGCAGTTTTCAAAAAATTCCGTTGCCGTTATAGGCGATTCCACTTTTGTACATAGCGGTATAACCGGTCTTATAGACGCAGTTTACAATAAAGGTAAAACTACTCTGATTATTCTCGATAACTCGACAACCGGTATGACGGGGCACCAGAATCACCCCGCTACGGGACTTACTATAAGAAACGAACAGACTCACTGTCTCAATTTAAAAGATGTCTGTATTGCCTGCGGCGCAAAAAAGGTTGACGAAGTTCACTCTTTCGATATCGAAAAAATAGAAAGCCTTATAAAAGAACACCTTTCTTACGACGGTGTTTCGGTAATTATCGCAAAAGAACCTTGTGCGCTGTTAAATAAAAAAATCAAGGAAAAGGTTTATTTTGTAAACGATAAGTGCGTAAATTGCAGAGCATGTATGAAATTAGGTTGTCCCGCTCTTCAAATTACCGACGGGAAGGTTGAAGTAAACAAAGAACTTTGTACCGATTGCGGACTTTGCGGTAAACTTTGCAAATTCGGCGCTCTTACGGAGGTGGACAGATGATTAAATGCAATATTATGATTGTAGGCGTAGGCGGACAGGGAACACTTCTTGCGTCGAGAATTTTAGGAAAACTTGCTTCCGATAAAAATCTCGACTGTAAACTTTCCGAAGTACACGGTATGGCTCAAAGGGGCGGAAGCGTAGTCACTTTCGTTAAAATGGGCGAAAAAATTCACTCTCCGATAATAGACGAAGGTGAGGCGGATATTATTCTGTCTTTCGAAAAACTCGAAGCCGTCCGTTACATAAGTTATTTGAAAAAAGGCGGAACGGTTATTGTCAACACTCAGCAAATTTATCCTATGCCGGTAATTACGGGTAAATGCCCTTATCCTAACGATATTCTTTCCGAGATAGAAAACACTTGCAAGGTTATAAAATTAGACGCTCTTAAAATTGCCGAAGAAATAAAAAATCCGAAATCGGTAAATGTCGTTATGATAGGAAAACTTGCTAAAACTATGGATATTTCTTTCGAAGATATAAAAAAAGCCGTAGAGAGCACGGTTCCGCAAAAAACTCTCGAAGGAAATTTAGAAGCTTTAAAAAGGGGATATAATCTTTAATATGGAAAAGTATTACGATAAGAAAACAGAATGCATGTCGAGAAGCGAACTCAAAGCCCTTCAAAGCGAAAGACTTGTAAAGCTTGTAGATTATGTTTATAACAACAACGCAATTTACCGCGCTAAAATGGACGACATTAAAGTTAAGCCGTCGGATATTAAAAGTATCGACGATATAGTTAAACTTCCGTTCACCACAAAAAAGGATTTGAGAGACAATTATCCGTTCGGAATGTTTACCGCACCCAGAAAAAATATTATAAGACTTCACGCATCCAGCGGAACAAGCGGAAAACTCACGGTTGTAGGGTACACTAAAAAAGATATAGATGTTTGGGCAGAGTGTGCAGCGCGCGCTCTCGTTGCGGCAGGTGCGGATAAAAATTCGATTGTACATGTATCTTACGGATACGGACTTTTTACCGGCGGACTCGGTCTTCATTACGGTGCGGAAAAATTAGGGGCTGTTGCCGTTCCCGCATCGAGCGGCAACACGGCAAGACAAATTTCTTTAATGAAAGATTTTCAGGCAAATGTTCTCTGTTGTACGCCAAGTTACGCTATTTATTTAGGGGAGGAAATGCAGAAAAGCGGCGTTGAACTTCCCGACCTTAAAATAGGAATTTTCGGCGCAGAACCTTGGTCGGATACAATGAGAAAGAAAATAGAAAAACTTTTAGGAATAAAAGCTTACGATATTTACGGGCTTTCGGAAATTACAGGACCCGGCGTTGCTTCCGAATGTTCAGACCAGAGCGGCTGTCATATTTACGAAGATCATTTCTATCCCGAAATATTGGATACCGAAACTCTCGAACCTTTGAATTACAATTCCAAAGGAGAACTCGTCTTTACAACCCTTACAAAAGAGGGAATACCTTTGATAAGATACAGAACAAGAGATATTACCATGCTTAAAGACGAGAAATGCCCTTGCGGAAGAACCTTCGTTAAAATGGGCAGAATTATAGGAAGAAGCGACGATATGCTTATTATCCGTGGCGTAAACGTTTTTCCGTCGCAAATCGAAACCGTGCTTTTGAATTACGGGGACGGCGTGCTTCCGCATTACGAAATTTATGTGGACCGCTTCGATTCCACCGATTACTTCGAAATAAGAGTGGAAATGACAGAAAGTATTTTCTCCGACGAAGTCAAAAAAATAGAAATGGTCAAAAAGGAAATGGAAAGTAAACTTCAATCCATGCTCGGTATAAGCGTAAATGTCAAACTCGTTGCG
This sequence comes from uncultured Eubacteriales bacterium, assembly GCA_949296455.1. Lineage (GTDB taxonomy): Bacteria > Bacillota > Clostridia > Christensenellales > CALVMC01 > CALVMC01. Next base: position 98,201 of record CASFOZ010000002.1, on the reverse strand, counting down.
CCAAGCAGTTTGCCCCGCTACGAAGGCAAAGCTAAAAGAATTATCGATAACAGAAAATATTAAGACACTTTTCTTGTATTACGGAATAAAATGAAAGGAGATTAAAAAATGGTAGTTAATCAGATTGCCGTATTTTTGGAAAATAAACAGGGCAGAATTTATGACTTTGCAAAGGTTATTGCTGAAGCCAAAATAGACCTCATTTCAATGTCGATTGCGGACACAGAAGAATTCGGAATACTTCGTGCGGTTACAAGCGATAACAAAAAAGCGGTCGAAGCCCTTAAAAAGGCAGGATTTACGGTTATCAGTACCGATATGATTGGTATCGAAATCCCCGATGTGCCCGGCTCTCTTGCTAAGGTTCTCAAAATTATGAGCGAGGAAAAAATTCAGATCGAGTATCTGTATTCATATGCAAGAAGCGAAGCCAATAAGGCTTATATCATACTAAAAGTCGCCGATAACGAAAAAACCGTTCAGCTTCTCAATAAACGGGGCGTAAAGGTGGTTTCCGATTTCAAATAAAATTTACGGCGATTAAAGAAGGTGTTATTTATCGAAAATTTAATCGCCGTTACGGATTTTAACTGTATAAGAAAAAATATTTGCCGATACCGTAAACTTTTACCCGAAAGAGTTAAAATTACTCTTATGCTCAAAGCCGACGCTTACGGACACGGTTTAATCGAAACCGCAAAAAATACCTTGGATTTGGTAGACTGCTTCGGCGTAATGAATGCGGACGAAGGTTTGAATTTAAGATTAAACGGTATTTTTAATCCCGTTACCGTTACCGTTTCAGAAAAAGAAGAGTTTAAAAATTTGGTAAAGTTCAATCTGGAACCTTGTTTGAAAAGCCCGGAAGAGTTGCTGTTTTTAGACTATCATGCAGAGGCTCAATCTAAGATTATTTCTTATTATATCAAAACCGATACGGGAATGAACAGACTCGGAATAAAAAATATTTCCGATTTCGAAGAGATGATGGCTCTTTCTTTAAAACTTAAAAATATCCGTTTCAAAGGTATTGTTTCTCATATTTCTTCCGAAAGCAATAAAAACGCACAGATAAAAAGATTTGAAGAATTTATTTCCGTTGCCGATTGCTATTACAAGGATTATATAAAACAGATTTCCTCTTCTTCTTATGCGGCAGATTTTCCTTACGATATGGTAAGGCTCGGCATAGGTGCTTACGGATACGGTAAAAAAAGCCCATTGAATTTATTGCCTGCTTTAAGCGTTTATTCAAAAGTCAATTCCGTTAAAAATGTCCGCAAAGGCGAAAAGATAGGGTACTCAGACGCTTTCGTCGCAAAAAAAGATATGTGTGTTGCAGTGATAAGAGGCGGCTATAACGACGGAATAAGAAGAGATTCAACAGGCGGCAAAGTTATTATAAACGGAAGTTATGCTGAAATTATCGGCAATGTATGTATGGATTTGTTTTTTGCCGATGTTACGGATCTTAATGTCAAGGAAGGGGATACCGTCACTGTTTTAGGTTCGCAGAACGGACTCGATATAACAGCAGACGATATCGCAGAGCACTGTAATACCATTCCTTATGAAATACTAACTTCTTTTAAAGGTAGACTTAAAAGGTACTATTTGTTATGACGGAAAAAGAATTGCTCAGAAAGGAATATCTTAATAAAACGGCTTCTTTAACGGTTGCGGAAAAAAAAGAAGCTTCTTTAATTATTGCGGACAAGCTGTTAAACTGCGATATAATTAAAAATTCCAAAAACATAAATGTTTATTTAAGTTTTAAAAACGAAGTAGATACTTCCTTTTTAATAAAAAAACTTACAGATTGCAAAAAAAATTTAAGCGCACCTGTTTTGAACGGCGAAACATTAAAAGCAGTATGTTTTAAAGAAAATACCGATTTTTCATTTAACAAATACAATATAAAAGAGCCGCAGGGAAAAATTCAGAAGAATATCGATGTCGTTATTGTGCCGCTTGTCGCATTTGACGATTCTTTAACAAGGCTCGGAAGAGGGAAAGGCTACTACGACAGATTTTTAAAGGAAACGAATGCTTTTAAATTAGGTATAGCTTTTTCTTCTCAACAGGCGGAAAGACTGCCTTGTTCGAAGTTCGATGTAAAACTCGACGCAGTCATTACGGAAAAGGATATATTCACCTTGAACGAAAAAAATATATTTGAACGGCAGGTAAAAAATTGAGAATTATTGGCGGCAGTTTTAAAGGAAGAAAATTAAAAGAACCTTCCGATACGAATATAAGACCTACTTCCGATAAGGTCAAAGAGGCGCTTTTCAATATTTTAGGTCAAAGACTCGACGGATTAAAGGTTCTCGATTTGTTTTCAGGCTCCGGCGCTTTGGGAATAGAAGCAATCAGCAGGGGAGCTGCGGAAGTAGTCTTTTGCGACAAAGATATAAAAAGCGTAAGGCTTACGAAAAATAATCTTGCTTTGATTAATTCAGATTCCAAAGTTATAAACTACGATTGTTTTACCGCAATAAATATGCTTAAAGGAAAAACTTTCGATATAATTTTCTGCGACCCGCCTTACAAGGAAAATTTTTCCGAAAAACTTCTCGGCTCGATTTACGAAAATAAACTGCTTTCGGACGGCGGTATCATAGTTTACGAAACTTCTTCTTTAAACTTGCCTTGCGTTCCTTTACAGTATATAATTAAAGATACGAGAAATTACGGCAAAATCAAACTCAGTTTTATTGAACAGGCCTAACTGCAAAACCATTAATGTGTCGTAAACTTAATTTTTATTGCAAAGGATTAAAGGTGAAGATATGAAATGTGCTGTTACGGGAACTTTCGACCCTCTTACCTTCGGACATATAGAACTTGTTGAAAAGGCTTTAAAACTTTTCGACGAAGTTGTTGTCCTTATGCTCGTCAATCCCGAAAAAAACGCCGAATATTCTCACAATGTAAGACTTGACGCAATAAAAGAATATTTCAAAAACCGTAAAAATGTTTCGGCGGACTATTACGAAGGTTACGCTGTGGATTACTGCAATAAAAACGGAATAGGCTGCCTTATCAGAGGAATAAGAAATAAAGAGGATTTCCCTTACGAAAAACAAATGGCAAAGTTTAATTTGGAAAAAGGGGGAATCCCCACGGTTTTCTTCTTTTCCGATTGCAGCCATATAACTTCTACAAAGGCAAGGCAAAAACTTAAAAACAATCTTAGCGCCGAAGAATTTATTCCCGATACGGTTGAAAAAAAATTAAAGGAAAACAAATAATCTTTTTGTCTTAAAGACAGTTAAGGAGCAATAATTATGGATAATATTGAATTGTTATTGAGCGAACTCGAAGGGGAAATGCTCGAAGGGAAAAAAACTCTTTTTTCTTCTTCTTCCGTTACCGTAAACGGAGACCGTATTATGGAAATTTTAAGTAAAATAAGGTCCCAGTATCCCGAAGAACTCAGAAAAGCCAAGATAATTATAGAAGAAAGAGACGCTATTAAAGCCGATGCGAAAAATTACGTCGAACAGCTTATGAAAGACGCAAAAGAAAAAGAACAGCGTATGATTGCCGAAACAAACATTATGAAAAAGGCTTCACAGGAAGCCGATACTCTGCGTAAAGAGGCGGACGCTTATAAACAGCGTACAATGTATCAGGTAAACAGACTTGTCGACGAACATTTGGTAAGTATAGAAAATACCGTTTCCACCGTACTCGATTATATAAGAAACGCAAGAGAAGAATTAGAAGGCGATATGTTCAAAAACAAAGGACAAAGATAATCGTTTAGTTAATCGCTGTATTTCGTTTTTTAAAATTTTATGAACATACAAAAAATATAAGTTATTAAAAATGCCGTGCAAGCTTGCGTGAATTTTGTTAAAAGATGATAAAAAAAGCCTATTTTGCATTTTGACAAAAAGGTATAAGATTGAATTGCGATTCCCAATCCGCCGAAAGATAGAAAGCCTGCGATAAACGGTAATATCTCGTTAAGAGAAAGTCCTGATGAAGCAAATTCGGCAGTGCCTCTCGTTACTTCTATTAAAGAATAGGTTATTCCTTTTGCAAGGTTTTCGCTGTTTCCCGTAAGTTTCAATATAAACGCCACTGCGTTCTCGATTCCTTTTAAAATTCCCATATCGTACAAAATATCTATAAGCATATTGAATATTGCTATATATCCGCCTACTATAAGTACCGATATTATTGCGTTATAAATGCTTTCGGAAAGTACTTCGTCTATCGGTTTTTTTTCGATATGTTTTGTATATTCGAAATTGCTTTTGTTCTTATTCTTTCGGTAAAACAATCCGTTTACGATACTCGCTATATAATGCGTAAACAATAAAAACAAGCCCGCATATTTATTGCACAGCATAACAGAGCCTACCGTTCCCACGACGAAGAGAGGACCTGAGGTAGATGTAAAACTGCTTATTGTTTTTGCGTCGTCTTTTCCTATATAACCGTTTTCGTAGAATTCCGAAACGAGTTTGGCGCCTACGGGATAACCGCTCATTATACTCATTGTAAAAATATAACCGCCTGCCGAGTTTGTGTTGTAAAGTTTTTTTATCGGCTTTTCAAAAAGTGAAGATACGGCGCCGCTCATACCGAGCCCCGTGAGAAGTTTGGTAAAAAAGAAAAAGGGGAAAAGAGCGGGAAGAACAGATACTACAAAAAGAGTAATTCCCGAATATACCGATTTGATATACCTTTCGGGAGAGCAAATAAAGGCGACCATTACTGAAATTATCAGAAGTATTACCAACGTTCTTTTTTTTGAAATACCGCTTTTTAAAAAACCCATATTTAAATTTTATGAACAGGTTTTGCGGGATATGAAAAATTATATTCGTTTTACGAAACGGGCGGTTTTTTCTATCTTCTTACCGGAAAGGGCTTCATATAAATTTTCTTCTTTTTCTATAAGTTTTAGGTGCAAATTATCGCCAAAACGCATTCTGTCGCAGTTTTTTACCGTAAATGAGTTATTTTCTATTCTTCCCAATATGTCTTTATTGTCTTCTGCGACAGCAAGTACATTTAGTACGGGTTCGGTAGCGACGCACTCTGAAAACATTGTTTTGTCGATATCGAGAAGGGAAGACAAGGCTATTCTTTTAAGTCTGTTTAAGGTGTATCTTTTTGTTTTGACCTTCTCTAAAAATTCGCTGTAACTTGCGCTTTCCGTTGCGTATTTTTTTATTCTGTTTTCAAGTCCTTCTGATATACCTGCGAGATTGGAAAGTTCCGTTAAGGTCTTGTTTTTCAATGAAGATAAAACCATTGCGTCGAAAATTTCATTTTGTATGCCGCTTATGAATTTTTGAGTGGATAAGGGAATGAATCGTTCTATGTCCTTTCCCTCGCATAAAGCTTTTCTCAATGCTTTTGCGGAAGGATTTGAGAACGAAAGACTGTCATCGTTAAAATTGTCTTCTCTTTTAACGGTGAAAAATTCAAGGTCAGGCTTTAATTTTTTTGCTTCGTTAATATAATTGACGGCAAGTAAATTGTTAGGTTTTTTTAAATCGCAAAAATCAGCTTTTTTGTCGTAAGCCTTTGTTTTTATTTCCATAAAAGGCTTTCCGCTTTTCAATGCTTTTTTAAGATATTCTTTGAATGTTCTGTCGTCGTCAAGACTTTTTAATAGTTCGGCGCCCTTTATTATTTTCTGTATGTCTCCGTCTTCGCTGCCGAATGCAAGGCGGTTGAAATCGGGAAATTTCATAAGAGTTTTTATTCCGCCTTCGGCAAAATACTGAGCGGGTGCAGTCGCATAACAGGGCGGAAGTTCCACAACGATATCGGCGCCGTTTTTTACCGCAGTTTCGGCACGAAGATATTTGTCGCATATTGCAGGCTCGCCCCGCATGGTAAAACAACCGCTCATAACGACTGCTATCGTGCAGGCGGGATAAGCCTTTTTTATTTCGTCAACAAGCCTTTTATGACCTTTGTGAAAGGGATTGAATTCCGCTATTACTCCAACGATTTCCATTTTATCCTTTTATTTACTTTCAATTATTTGATTATTGTTGTATAATTATTTCTGTCGGTTAAAGATTATTATACACGATAAAATAATTTTTTTAAAGTAAATTATACGGAGTGAAATTATGAGTATTTTAATGAACGAAATTATGGCCAAGGCTTCTACTCTTAATAAAAAGATAGTTTTAGCGGAAGGCGAAGAAGAAAGAATTATAAGAGCGGCACATCAGATTACCGTTAAAAAAATTGCAAGAATTGTCCTTCTCGGAAATGAAAATATTATCAAAGAAAAATGTAAGGATATTTCATTGGACGGTATAGAAATAATAAACCCCGTAACCTCGGTTAAAACCGAAGAATACGCTAAACTTCTTTACAATCTCAGAAAAGATAAGGGTATGGATATGGAACAGGCTTTAAGTCTTGCAAAAAACAATCTTTATTTCGGAACCCTTATGATGAAAGCAGGCGACGCCGACGGTATGGTCGCAGGAAGTATTAATTCCACAGGCGATGTGTTAAGACCGGCTTTGCAGGTTATCAAAGCAAAAAAAGGAATTAAAACCGTTTCTTCTTGCTTTATTATGGTTCTTCCCGAAAACAGCAAGTATCCGGTACTTGTATTCGGAGACTGTGCGGTAATTCCCAATCCCACGGCAGAACAGCTATGCGATATCGCTATCGCTTCCGAATCGAGCGCAAGAGGTATTGCGGGTATCAAATCGCCGAAAGTCGCTTTATTGTCTTTTTCCACAAAAGGCAGCGCAAAACACGAAAACGTAGATAAAGTCGTTCAGGCACTCGAATTAATAAAAGAAAAGGAACCGTCTATGATTGTGGACGGAGAACTTCAAGCAGACGCCGCTCTCGTAGAGTCTGTAGGTAAACTTAAAGCTCCGAAAAGTCAGGTTGCAGGAAAAGCTAACGTTCTGATTTTCCCCGACCTTCAAGCGGGAAATATAGGCTATAAATTAGTTCAGAGGCTTTGCGGCGCAGAAGCGATAGGACCTATCTGTCAGGGACTCGATAAACCTGTCAACGATTTATCCCGTGGTTGCAGCAGCGAAGATGTCATAAGCGTGGTTGCCATAACGGCGCTTCAGGCAAGTATGAAATAATAAGGGGAGAGATTATGAAAATTTTAGTTGTAAACGCAGGAAGTTCATCTTTAAAATATCAGCTTTTCGATATGAGTGACGAAAGCGTGCTTTCAAAAGGCACGGTTGAGCGCATAGGTATGGAAGGCTCTCAGATTACCCATAAAGGAAAGGACGGAAAATCCGTAACTTTAAAAGAAGATTTTAAAAATCACACACAGGCTCTAAAAAAGGTTCTGGACTGCCTTTGCGATAAAGAATACGGAGTTATATCTGATATCAATGAAATAGGGGCGGTCGGACACAGAGTTCTTCACTCGGGAGAGGATTTCGATAAATCGATAATTATCGACGATGAAACTCTTGCGATATGTAAAAAGAACGCACCTTTAGGACCTTTGCATATGCCGGCAAATATAAGTTGTATAGAGTCTTGTCTCAATATACTTAAAGACAAGAAAAATGTCGCCGTTTTCGATACGGCGTTCCATCTTACTATGCCTAAAAAGGCTTATATGTATGCCGTTCCTTACGAATACTACGATAAATGGAAAATAAGAAAATACGGATTTCACGGCACAAGTCACAGGTTCGTTTCGGGCGAGGCTTTGAAATATCTGAAAAACAGTAAAGCAAAGGTTATTACTTGTCACCTCGGGAACGGAGCTTCCGTTGCCGCAGTCGACGGCGGAAAATGCGTAGACACTTCAATGGGACTTACCCCTTTGGAAGGACTTATGATGGGAACGAGAAGCGGAGATATAGACCCTGCCGTCTTAGAGTTCGTTATGAATAAAACAAAAATCGATATTTCTCAAATGCTCAATATATTGAATAAGGAAAGCGGACTCAAAGGTATTTCGGGCGTCTCTTCCGATATGAGAGATTGCAAAAAGGCTTCTGACGAAGGCAACGAAAAGGCTTCTCTTGCAATAGATATGTTTGCTTACAGAGTGAGAAAATATATAGGAAGTTACGCTGCGGTTATGGGCGGAGTCGATTGTATAGTTATGACGGGCGGCGTCGGAGAAAATTCACACTTTATCCGTGAAAAGGTTTTGGACGGCCTTGAATTTATGGGAGTCAAATTCGATAAATTAAAAAACGAAAACGCAGAAAGAGGAAAAATATGCGAGATTAACAAGAAATTTTCAAAGGTTAAAGTTCTTATTATTCCCACTAACGAAGAAATCGTTATCGCAAGGGATACTCTCGCTCTTGTTGAAAACGGTAAAATCTGATTTTTGATTTACCGGTTTATTAATGGCGCTATAAAAATTAATTTTTTACAGTCTGATTCATTAAATTATTAAAGACTGATTGACACATTCGAAATTAAGATAGTTAATTTCTTTTAGTTGACAATTAGTCTTTATTTATTTATAATAACAATGTTTGCGGAGTAATTAATGGAAATTGATATCTCTAAATCGGTCGATACCGATATAGTCGAATTCGATGAAAAAATAGATTTGTCAGGCGATTTGATTTCGGATAAAGACGGTAAGTTTATTTCACCTGCACAAGTCAAAGGCTTTTACGCAGTTTGTAAGGACGATTTGATATTCAAGTTTACCGTTACCGCAAAAGCTATTTTTAAATGCGACAGATGTCTCGAAAACGCCGATGTCACCATTTGCGAAAGTTTCGATAAAACTTTCAAAAGAAGCGACGCAGTTTTAAAAAACAACGGCGAGTTTATAGACCTTACCGATTGTATAAACGAATGTATCGTACTTGGTATTCCGCAAAAAATTCTGTGTAAAGAAGATTGCAAAGGAATTTGTCAAAGTTGCGGAGCGAATCTTAATAAAAGCAAATGTAAATGTAAAAAAAACACGACGGATAAAGGGGATAATCCTTTTTCCGTACTCAAAGATATTAAATTTTAGGGAGGCACAAAAATGGCAGTACCAAAAAGAAAAACTTCAAAGGCCAGAAAAAATTCAAGAGCCGCTAATTGGAAAATCAGTAAGCCATCGGTTATGGAATGTCCGCATTGCCACGAATTGAAACAAAACCACAGAGTTTGTCCAAGTTGCGGTTATTATGACGGGACCGAAGTTGTAGTTAAAAAAGAAAAGGCAGCTAAGGCTTAGTTTTTTATTGTCGCTTTTTTCAAACGAAATCGTCCCCGCAAAAACGAGGGACTTTTTCTGTTTTTCGGGGTAAATTACAAACGGCTTTAAGTATTTTAAAAGGAGAAATTATGAAATTCGTTGTAGATTGTTATGGCGGCGATTTATCGCCGAAAGCCAATGTTTTAGGGGCCGTTCAGGCTGTGAACAAATTTTCCGATTTAAATCTGATTCTTTGCGGCAGAGAAAGCGCAATAAAAGATATTCTTGCCGGTGAATACAGCGGCGACAGAATAGATATAATCAATGCTGATGAAATAATCAATAATTCCGATATTCCAACAAACGCAATAAGACAGAAAACAGGCTCGTCTATGGTTGTCGCTTATGACCTTCTTAAAAACAACGACGATATAAGCGGAATCATTTCGTCGGGTTCTACCGGAGCCCTTCTTGCTGGGGCTATTATGAAAGTAGGCAGAATCCCGAATATTATTCGTCCTGCGCTTTGTCCCATTCTTCCTACCGTCAAAGATAAAGGGGTTGCGCTTATCGACTGCGGTGCAAATGTCGACTGCAAAGCCGATATGCTCGTTCAGTTCGCTTATATGGGAAGCGCTTATATGTCGGCGGTTTTCGGAGTGGAAAAACCGAAGGTAGGACTTCTTTCCAACGGAAGCGAAGATAAAAAAGGCAACGCTCTGACAAAAGAGACTTTTGAACTTTTATCAGAGTCTAATATAAACTTTATGGGAAATATGGAAGGACGAGATATTCTTTCCGGGCAGTACGATGTAGTGGTTTGCGACGGTTTTTCGGGAAACGTGGCTCTTAAATCCTGCGAAGGAACGGCAGGCGCAATATTCAATGTGCTTAAAAGTGAAATTAACTCGGGCGGGCTTAAAGCTAAACTCGGAGCACTTCTTTTGAAAGATGTTTTAAGGGGAGTAAAAAAGAAGCTCGACTATAACGAAATCGGCGGAGCGGGCTTTTTGGGAGTAAACAAAATAGTAGTTAAGGCTCACGGTTCCAGCGGAAGCAAGGCTTTTGCCGCCGCAATAGAACAAGCCAGAAAAATGGCTGAAAACGATATTTTAGGAAAAATCAAGAATTTTATCGAGTAAAAAGTTATGACGAGAAGCAGTCTTTCAAATCAGGATATATCCGCAATAGAAAATATAACGGGATATGTTTTTAAAAATAAAAATCTTATCGAAAGAGCCTTTACACACTCTTCGGCGGTTAACGGCGTTAACGATTATGAAAGACTTGAATTTTTGGGAGATTCGGTGCTTCAACTTGCAGTGACGGATTTCCTTCTGAACAATTATAAAAAACTCGACGAAGGACAGCTTACAAGGGGCAGGGCGAAAATCGTATCGAAGGAACCTACCTGTAAAATTTTTGAAAATCTTGATTTGGCAAGATTTGTAATCGCTTCCTCTTCCTTTTCGGACGACGGAAGGGAAAATTTAAGCGATAAAATGAAATCCGATATTTTAGAAGCTCTTATAGGCGCAATTTACCGTGACGGTGGAATGAAAGCCGCCTTTAAGTTTATTATCGATAAGTTTTCCGATATTATCGATAGCGTTATGAAAGGCAGTCTTATAGATTCAAAATCCGAACTTTATGAGTACTGCGCAAAAGCGAAATTGGATATTAAATTCAAAACGCAAAACAACGGTAGCGCAAATAATCCTATGTTTAGTTGCGTTTCTTTCGTTGACGGAAAGGAAATTTCAGTGGGTAACGGAAAAAGCAAACGTGCCGCCGAACAGGACAGCGCAAAAAAAGCTTTGGAACTGCTTAAAAAAAATTATGATAAAAGATAATGTAAAAATAATTTACGATAATATCAACGCAGTTTCGCCTGTCGTCAAAAGAGACGGAAAGGTGACGCTTATTGCCGCAACCAAAACAAGGTCGGCGGACGAAATCGCTTTGCTTTCCGATTGCAATGTCTTTGATGTAGGAGAAAACAGAGTACAGGAACTTATCGAAAAATTTCCGAAACTTCAGAACTTTAAATGGCATTTTATCGGAAGACTTCAAACTAATAAGGTTAAATATATCATTGATAAGGTATGTCTTATACATTCTCTCGACAGGTTGAATCTTGCAGAAGAAATTCAGAAACAGTGCGAAAAAAGAAATATTAACGCTTCCGTTTTAATAGAAATAAATATCGGAGAAGAAGAAAGCAAGGGCGGCATCTTGAAAGAAGAGACCGAAAGTTTCATAAAAGCCTTGGAAAAGTTCGACAGAATCACCGTAAAAGGTCTTATGTGCGTTCTTCCCAAAAAAGACATCGCTTCTTTGGAAGCAATGTGTTTGCAAATGTATAACTTATATGTTAAAATTAAAAATATAAAGCAAAACAATTTAAAAGTCGAATTTCTTTCTATGGGAATGACGGAAGATTATGAGATTGCCGTCAAATACGGGTCAAATATGGTTCGTGTAGGTCGTGCGATTTTCGGGGAGCGTTTATGAATTGGAACGGTAGAAAATCCGATAACGATATTGCGGAAAAATATGAAAGTTTAGGGGAACTCAACAAAAGCAAAGCCCGTGCTCTTTCTAAAAATTTAGCAAGCGAGTTGGGCTCGAAGTTCGTTTTGAGTAAACCCGAAACTATTAAAGATATAGAATGGATTATCGATAACATAAAAGAAAGGCAGAGCGTTCTTGCCGACCTTTCGGGAATAAAAGAGGAAACCGCTCAGCGTATGCTTGACTTTTTATCGGGTGCAATTTACGCTGTTGACGGTACAATGCAATATATTAAGGACAATATGTATATATTCATTCCGTCAGGCGTAAGCGTTACGGGTCTTTCAATCAATAAAAAAAGATAATTTTAACCGGCAGGTGCACTATGAACTTTTTTAAGAAACTTTTCGATGTTAAAATAACTAAAAAAGATATAATCTTTTATGTCGTTGAAGTTATTTTACTTGCAGTTCTTATTCTTGCCGATTTACTTTCGAAATCTATTGTTTCCGATGCTCTCGACCATACCGTCGGAAATTCCATTACCGTTATAGAAGGCTTCTGTAATCTTACTTATATCGAAAATTACGGCGCATCTTTCGGTATTCTCGAAGGACAGCAATGGTTTCTCATATCTGTTTCTCTTATACTTTGTATCGCCGGTCTTGTTTTTCTTGTTATTCAACCCAAAGCGCACAGACTTTTAAGATTTTCAATCGTTGTTATCATTGCGGGCGCTTTCGGAAATCTTTACGACAGACTCGCTTTCGGGTACGTAAGGGATTTTATAGAATACAAATTTTTCGAAACATGGTTCGGAATTAATTTCGGAATAGGCAATATCGCCGACCTCGTCATTATTTTCGGCTTTATCATGCTGATTGTTTATATCATATTTGTTTACGGCAACAACGAAAAGAAGAATAAAATTAAAGAAGAAAATATAAATAAAGACGCTGAAAATAATAAAGAAAGTGGAAAAGATGCCCTCTGAAATTTATGATATTATCGATACAAAAGACTTCGGTGTAAGGCTCGATGTTTTCCTTTCCGATAAAACAGGTAAAACAAGGTCTCAAATTAAAAATATTATAGAAAGCGGAAAGGCTCTCGTCAACGGTAAAATCGTCAAGTGCGGATATAAATTGAAACAAGGGGACAAGCTCGAAGTCAATACCGAAACGGCAGTTCCTTTGAAAGCGCAGCCGCAGAATATCGAAATCGAAATAGTTTACGAAGACGAAAATTTCGCTGTAATAAATAAACCGCAGGGTATGGTCGTTCATCCTGCGCCCGGTTGGAACAAGGATACATTGGTCAACGCTCTACTTTACAGACTTAATTCTTTAAGTTCCGTAAACGGCGATATACGACCCGGTATTGTACACAGACTCGACAAAGATACTTCGGGACTTATCGTAATTGCCAAAAACGACAGAGCGCACGCAAACCTTGCAAAACAGATTTCCGAAAAATCGGCTTCGAGAATTTATATCGCACTTTGCGACGGAGTTATAAAAGACGATGAGTTTACTGTCGATAAACCTCTTGGCAGAAGTTTTAAAGACAGAAAGAAAATTGCCGTAAGAGGGGACGGCAAAAAGGCGGTAACTCACTTTAAAGTTTTAAATCGCTTTAAAGGTTATACTCTAATCGAATGCAGATTGGAAACGGGCAGAACTCATCAGATAAGAGTCCATCTCAAAAGCGTTAATCACCCTGTTACGGGAGATAGCGTTTACGGGGGCAGTAATAAATTCTCTCTTAAAGGGCAACTGCTTCACGCTTGCAGATTGGAACTGAATAATCCCGAAAACGGGGAAAGAATGGTTTTTACAAGCGAACTTCCTGATTATTTTAAAAAGGTAATAGAATTACTTAAAAAGGAGGCTTAATATGAGACTTAAAGCTAAATTACTCGATGAACAGGCGGTAGGTCGTGCTTTAAACAGAATCGCTCACGAAATAATCGAAAGAAACGACGGAATAGAAGACCTTGCGATTGTCGGAATTAAGACAAGAGGGGTTCCTCTTGCCGCCACAATTGCGGAAAATATCAATAAAGTAGAAGGGGCGAAGGTAAGTACCGGTATTCTCGATATATCTTTATACCGTGACGATATTCAAGGTCAGGACGCAGCGACTATTAATTCCTGCGATATAGATTTCGAAGTGGAAGGAAAAATAATCGTTCTCGTAGACGATGTGCTTTTTACCGGGAGAACGGTAAGAGCCGCTATCGACGCAGTTATGAAAAAAGGAAGACCTAAATGTATTCAGCTTGCAGTGCTTGTTGACAGGGGACACAGAGAACTTCCGATTAAAGCCGACTATGTCGGTAAAAATGTCCCTACATCACGCTCGGAAATAGTATCCGTAAATGTTAAGGAAAAAGACGGAGAAGACAGCGTTCTTCTTTATGACCTTAACGAATAAAAAATAATATGTTGATAAAAATCAAATTAAAAAATCTTTCCGAAAGGGAAGATTTTTTTAATTTGGTATTCTTTGGATACGGTAAGAAAAAAGATGTTAAAAAAATTTAAAAATTTTATTCTATCATTTATATTTAATAAAGTTTTACTGTTAAATTAAAACTGTCGATATTATCGGTTCTTAAATAACGGGTAATTTAATAGTAATGTTTAAGTTAGTATTTATATCGCATTTTTTACTTTTACTTTATATTTCGGGCGAGCCGATAATTTGCTGTTTATCGTTTAAATAATTTTATTTAACAATCAATTCCTCGTGCTTGTTCGGAACAACGGTCAGTGTTTTATAATCGGTATAAATTACAAGTCCCGACTTTTTTGAAGGATGTCTTTTAACAAATTTTTTTAAGGTATAATCTATTTCCGTTTTGGCATTTTGAGATGTTGAATAATATGCCGTTATTTCGGCGGCGGTAAGAATATCTTTTTCGGAAGAGCCTTTTTCAAGTACTGCGTGGGCGCCGTGAGAATTTTTTATATGAAGCCATATATCTTCGGCAGTTGCAATTTTAAAGGTTATATTTTCGTTCTGAAAATTGTTTTTTCCGATTAAAAGCATTTTTCCGTTTACAGAGTATTTTAAAGGTTTTGACTCTGTTTTTTGGTTTTTAACGCATTTTGAGCCTTGTTTTTTGTCGTTTTTGTATATTCCGACCTCTTTTTCCATATCGTTTATGTCTTCGTCGTTTTCGGCAATCTCGAGATTTTTAAAAAGGGCTTCTACATATTCGAGTTCTTCTTCCGCTTCCTTTAATTGCGTTGAAGTCATAATACCTGCCGTTTTTAATTTGTTGTAGGTTTTAAAATATTTTTCTATGTTTTGCTTGGGATAAAGGGTTTCGTCGAGTTTTATTTTGAGTTTGGAGCCATCGTAATAATTATCCAGTATTACTTCCTTTTCGCCTTTTTTGAGTTTGTAAATATTACTTAACAAAAGTTCGCCTTTAAGTTTATATTCTTCGGCGCATTTGCTCTCTTCCGATTTTGTTCTCAAAAGAGATATTTTTTTTATGAGTCTTGCCTTTCTGTTTTTGAGATTTCGTTCCAGATTTTTTGCTCTGCTTTTAAGCCGTTCCTTCTTATCGAGTTCATAGTAATAAATATCGGCGCAGGCATTAAGCGATTCTCTTAATACGCAGTTTTCCTTTTCAGGCGCTACCGCACTGAAATCCTTTATTTCTTTTTCATTGCCCAAAGTGCACGGGGAGAAATGCTTGCTTCCGTTCAAACTAACGAAAGAGGAAATTAAACGGGCTAAACTTTCCGCCGTTTTGGATTTTTCCTTACGATATTTTTCAAGTAAAATTTCAAATGTTTTTTTGGAAAAGCCTGCTATGTTTGCAGAAAGCAGATTTACAGAGCTTTCGTCTATATCGCCGTTTACCGTTCTTTTAAATTCCGTTTTTTCTAATAGCCGTTCGATTTTCTCTTTGTCGGCAGGCAATATTTTGTTCTGTTTCAAAAACTCGTATTTTGCTTTCGGTGCAATTATTCTGTCGGTTGAAGGTTCGAAGGGTATGATTTTCAAAGGAAGCATTATTATGTAATTTTCGTCGCATACGATTATGTTACTGTATCTTCCCATAAGTTCGCAAACTATATGAACGGTTATATCGTCAAGCATTTCATTCTTTTTGGTTACCGATATGTCCGCAATTCTGTCGCAGTTAAGGGTTTGTATATTATTGATTTTGCCGCCTTGAACAAAACGCCTTAAAAACATGCAAAAAGAAAGAGCGGTCAGAGGATTCTTTTTCTTTGCTGCCGTTAAGTGTATTCTCGGATAGGACGGACTTGCGGATATGACAAGAATAAAATTTCCAGAGCCGTTTCGGATATACAGGTGTATCTCGTCGTCTTCGGGCTGCGTGACCTTTTCTATGTGTCCGCCGTTGAGTTTTTCGTTAAGTTCTGAGCATAATGCGTTTATGTTTATAAAATCGTTAGGCATAATAATTAAATTATATCATTATATGTTTCCTTTGTAAATCACGGTTTTTTCCTTTGTCGAATTAATTGTATAATTTTCGCAAAATACCGCCTTTATATAATTTGCAAATTTTCACCTTTATGTTATAATAGTAAAAGTTATTATGTTATGCTGTAATACGGAGCGATAAATTGAACTTTAAAAGAATCGAACTTTTCGGCTTCAAGTCTTTTGCCGATAAAATAAAAATAGAATTCAACGAAGGTATCACCGGTATAGTCGGTCCTAACGGTTGCGGTAAAAGCAACGTAGCCGATTCAGTAAGGTGGGTGCTCGGTGAACAGAGTGCCAAAGTTCTGCGCGGTAAAAATATGCAGGACGTAATTTTCAACGGTACCGAAAAAAGAAAATCGGTTTCTTTTTGCGAGGTTTCTCTCGTATTCGACAATACTCCCGACGCTAACGGAAAAAAACTTTTCAATCTTCCCAACAACGAAGTTACTATCGGAAGAAAGCTGTATCGTTCCAACGAAAGCGAATATTATCTCAATAACACACTTTGCAGACTAAAAGATATTATAGACCTTATGCGTGACACCGGCGCAGGTAAAGAAGGTTATTCTATAATAGGTCAAGGTAAAATAGACGAGATTTTAAGTTCCAAACCCGACGACAGAAGAACGATATTCGAAGAAGCCGCAGGTATTTTGAAATTTAAGGCAAGAAAGGTCGAGGCGGAAAGAAAACTTGCAAGAGTTCAGGAAAATATGGTAAGACTATACGACCTTCTTACCGAAATAAAAAATCAGATGACGACTTTGGAACGTCAGGCTGATAAAGCCCAGAAATTTTTAGAATACAGAGACGCTTTGAGAGAACTCGAAGCCAATATGTATATCTATAAATACGATAACGGCGCTAACGATAAAAGAAAGATTTTAGATAAACTTAACGGTCTTAACGAAGAAATTCACGAAATAGATTTAAGATGCGAAGTTATCGAAAAGGATTTATTGCGCATTAAAAACAGTATCGAAAATACTGATAACGAAATCGCTTCTCTTAACGAGCAGCAAATGAAAATTCTCGAAGGGCAGGTCAGAATTTCAGGCGAAAAAGGGACCGCTACCGCAAGTCTTGAGAGTATGTCGAGAGAGTATAAAAGGCTTCAAGACGATATCGTTAAAAGCAACGCTATCGTCGAATATAAATCGGAACAAATGGCAACCGACCTTTACGCTGTCTCTCAAATAGAAACAAGACTTAAAGATTGCAGAGACGAGTACGCAAAAATCGAAGACGCTTATCTTAAAGTTATTGACGAGTTGCAAAAGGCAGACGACGCAGCAAAAGCCCACGAAGAATTTATGCTCAAAACTATGGACGAAATTGCAGACATAAGAGCAAATCTTTCTGGTCTTAAAGAAAGAAGGGAAGCTTTGTCGGAAAAAATTAGCGACGCTAAATTCATTATCGACAGCAATAAAAAAGAAATAATAGCTCTCGAAGAAAACAGAACTAAATTATTCAGCGATATTTCAATACTTAAAAGAGAAAGAGAAGGACATATTTCCGTTCGCAGTGAGTTTGAGAGAAAGTATAACGAAAATATCGTGAAATCCAAACAAAACGCAGACGAGGTTAGAGAAGCGGGAAACAGAATTGCCGCTTTGACTTCCAATCTTAACTTTTATGAAAATCTTAAAAATTCCTACGAAGGGTATGTTTCGTCGGTTAAAAAACTTATGCAGGACGCAAAAGAGAATTCCTTCGTGAAATCCCGTGTTTGCGGGGTAGTTGCGGAACTTATAAAGGTTTCGGAAAAATATCAGACGGCAATCGAGTTTGCGCTCGGAAATACATTGCAGAATATCGTAACTAAGGACGAAGACGACGCAAAGGAACTCATAGGTTATCTTAAAGAAAAACAGTACGGCAGGGTTACATTCCTTCCGATGACTTCTGTCAGCGCAGAAACTTATGATGGGCATCCCGCATTAAAAGAAAAAGGCGTGTTGGGCGTCGCTTGCAATTTAATAAATTACGACAGCAAATATAAAAGGGTAATGCAGTCGGTGTTAGGAAGAATTATCGTAGTCGATAACGTAGACAACGCCGTTTTACTTGCAAGAAAATATAATTACGGATTTAAAATCGTAACTTTAACGGGCGAAATTTTTTCGCGCTCCGGGTCTATTACAGGCGGCTATAACGGTAAAAGCGCTGTTACTCTTTTAGGACCTGAAACGCAGATAGATAACCTGCGTAAAAGCATAGAAGAAACAAAACTGCTTCAAAACAAGTTAGTTAATAACGGCGCAAATTTCGAAGCCGAAAATGCAAAACTCGAAGCCGCTCTGAAAAGCGTCAGCGATAAGTGCCACGAAACGGAAATAGAAGAAGCCCGTAAACAGGAAAAATTAAACGAAACGGAAGAGAACCTTAAATCTTTAAACGAAGAACTTATTAAAACTTCCGACGAACTTAAAAATTTACAGGAAAATTTCGATTCAATAGACACAAAAATCAAACTTGCCGAAAGTCTCGATGTCGGCGCAAGCGCTCAGAAAAATACAGCTTCCGAACTTAAAAACCGTCAGAGAGAAGAACTCGAAGAAAAAAGAAAATTAAGAGACAGTCTGCAAACTAAAAGAAACGAATTAATGCTTTCTATTTCTTCAATGGAAAAAGAAACGGAAACCTATAATTCGGAAATCGTAAGACTTAAAGGCGAATGTACTAATATTACCGAAAGTATCAACGAAGCTACTTCCCGTATACAGATTCTCGATGCGAGAATGAAAGAACTTAACAGAAAACTTTCCGAAATGGAAATGTCGGGCGAAGACAGAGAAAAAATAGAGAAAATAAAAGAAAGATTAAAAATTATTTCGGAAGGAAAAGATACAAATAAATTAGAGCAGGAAAGACTCGAAGAAGAACGCAAGGTTATAACTCAGCACAGAAACGAAGCTATGAGCAAAGTAGCCGCTCAGGAAGCAAGTCTTGCAAGAGTGGACGCCGATATAGAATACCTTCAACAGAGAATTATGGAAGATTATAATCTTACTTATGAAGGGGCTATGATTTATAAAAAAGAAGACTTCGAACCGGAAGAAGGACAGCGTCTCATCAACAGATACAGAAGAAAAATTTCCGAACTCGGCGGCGAAGTCAATGTCGGCGCAATAGATATGCTTAACGAGACCAAGGTAAGATACGAAGAATTCAATGTTCAGTATGAAGATATCGCAACAAGCGAAAAATCCTTGAAAGAAATTATCGCAGGACTTACGGGCGATATGGTTAAGCTTTTTCAGGAAAATTTCGAAAAAATCAACGCTAATTTCAGCGTTATATTCAAAGAACTTTTCGGCGGCGGCGTAGGAAAACTTATTCTCAATACCGACGAAACAGACGACCCGTTAGAGGCAGGTATCGATATTCTTGCTCAGCCTCCGGGTAAAAAATTACAGCATATATCTCTTCTCAGCGGCGGCGAAAAGGCTCTTACGGCTATCGCTATACTCTTTTCGATATTGAAACTCAGACCTATGCCGTTCTGTATTCTCGACGAAATAGAAGCCGCTCTCGACGATTCCAATGCCAAACTTTTTGCCGAATATCTTCATAAGTTTTCGAGAAATACGCAGTTTATCGTTATCACTCACAGAAAACCGACTATGGAACTTGCGGACACTCTCTACGGCGTAACTATGGAAGAAAAAGGGATTTCCAAAATAGTTTCGGTTAAACTTGCCGACGCAGTTAAAAATTATGCCGAAAGCAAACAAGCATAAAATTCGAAAGTTTTCCTACTATATTTTTGCTTTGACGATTAAAATTTATTTTACAGAAATTATAATAAATTAAACTTATAATATTTTTTGTATTATGAGAAAAAGGAGAGAATATGGGTTTCTTTTCCAAAATAAAAGAAGGTCTTAAAAAAACAGCCGATAATATTTCCAAAAAGATTTTTAACGCTTTCAATGCTAAAAATTTAGACGAGTTCTATGAAGAACTCGAAATGTCTCTTTTAAGTTCCGATTTAGGTGCAACCGCAACCGATAACATTATAGAAAAATTAAAGGACGGAGTCTTTAAAGAAAAACTCAAAAATCCCGAAGACGCAAAAGATTTACTAAAAAGAATAATGCTCGAAGAGATAGATTATGAAATTCCCGAATACGAGTATCCGCTTGTTATTCTTGTTGCAGGAGTTAACGGCGTCGGAAAAACAACGGCAATAGGAAAACTTTCGGAGTTTTTCAGAAAAAAAGGGAAAAGCGTAGTAATTGCAGCTGCAGATACTTTCAGAGCGGCGGCAGGCGAACAGCTCGAAGTATGGGCAAAAAGAGGCGGTGCAAGGCTTATCAAACACGAAGAAGGCGCCGATGCGGCAGCCGTTGTCTTTGACGCTTTGAGTTCTCAGAAAGCCAAAAATTACGATGTTCTTCTTATAGATACCGCAGGAAGGTTGCAAACTAAAAAGAACCTTATGGAAGAACTTAAAAAAATATATAAAGTCGTTCAGAGAGAAAGACCGGACGCAGATTACAGATGCTATATTGTTTTGGACGCCACTACCGGTCAGAACGCCGTTTCACAAGTCGATATTTTCGGGGAAGCGGTGGATATAGACGGAATAATACTTAATAAATTAGACGGCACGGCAAAAGGCGGAGTAGTATTCGCAATCAGTGCTGAAAAAGAAATTCCTGTCGTATTTATAGGCGTAGGGGAAAAACTCGACGATTTGCTGGAATTTGACCCCAAAACCTTCGTTGATGAAATAGTAGGTTAATTTACCTTTATCATTTTTTAATTATTATTTCAGCGGTTAATACAGACGATATGATATTTAAAAAAATTTAGACGGTACAGAAAAGGCGAGTTTCGTATTTGCAGTAATTACGGAAATTTCATATAAAAAAACGCTCTTTTAAGAGCGTTTTTTATTAAAGAATATTTTTTTATTTCATTGATTTCAATATTCAAGTTCGTATATTCTCGTTTCGTATGGTTTTAGGACGCAGCTTTCAAGTTTTCCTGCGTCTTTGTTGTTGCTTATTTTAAGTTCGCAGTTTTTGTAATTTATTTCTTCCGGAAGCGCAAACTTTATATCTTTGTTTTTGAAATTACATATCACAAATAGAGATTTGTTTTCAAGTCTTCTTTCAAATACGAAAAGATTTTTATTCTTTTTAAGATATTCTATGTAATTTCCGTTTATTGCAATTTCATTGCCTAATTTAAAGTGTATTACCTTTTTATAAAAATTCAACAGAGAATTTTCGTCGGCTTGTTCCTTTTCGGCATTTATTTCCGTGTAATTCGGATTTACTACCATCCAGGGCTTGCCCGTCGTAAATCCGCCGTTTTCCGTTCCGTTCCATTGCATAGGCGTTCTTGCGTGGTCTCTTGCTCTTTTGAGCATTACTTTATAAGCCCAATTGTCAAGAAGAGGGGTAATCTTATGGAACATTCCCATTATCTGCGTTGCCATTACATCTATCATTTCTTCCTTTTTGAAAGCACAGTTAGTCATACCGAGTTCTTCTCCCTGATATATAAAAGGCGTTCCTTTTATCATTAATAGGGAAACTGCAAGCATTTTGCCGGCTTCCATTAAGTCGCCGCCGTCTGCAAGACGGGGAAGAGAACGAGGTTGGTCGTGATTTTCATAATAGTTGCTGTTCCAGGTGGTTACGGGTAAATTCTGTCTGTCGTTGATTATTTTCTTGAATTTTACAAGGTCGACTTTTTTCGGAATAAATTGCAGTATTGCGTCGACATTTGCTAAATCGAAATGGAAAAGGGAATCGAGTTCTTCGTTCTTTTCGTCTGTTAGTGCTTCTGCGTCTTTGATGCCTGTTCCTATTGCTTCCGCTATTATAAAGCTGTCGTATTTTGACCAGCTTTTTTGATTTAATTCTTTTATGTATTTGTGATAATTAGGACCTATCGTAAAATGTTCGTCCCCGATAAGTCCCAAATTGAATTTACCGTCGGGTAAATCGTCGGGCTTCGATATATAGGTGAGAACATCGCAGCGGAAACCGTCTACACCCATTTCAAACCAATAATTGCATATATCGGCAACTTCTTGTCTTACTTTAGGATTGTTCCAATTCAAGTCCGGTTGACCTTTGGCAAAAAGGTGCATATAAAATTCGCCGCTCGCTTCGTCGTATTCCCAAGCGGGTCCCATAAATCTCGATGTCCAGTTGTTCGGCGGCTTTTTACCGTCTTTTCCTCTTCCTTTTCGCCATATATAATAGTCACGATACGGATTGTCTTTGGATTTTTTACTTTCCTGGAACCATTTATGTTGGTCCGATGTGTGATTTACGACTAAATCCATAATTACTTTGATACCGTTTTTATGAAACTTGTCAAGCATTTCCTTAAAATCGTCAAGCGTTCCGAATTCGTCCATAATATCACGGTAATCGGATATGTCGTATCCGTTATCTTTGTTAGGCGATTTGTATACAGGACTTAACCATACTGCATTGATGCCTAATTCTTTGAGATATTCGATTTTACTTGTTATACCTTTAATGTCGCCGATTCCGTCTCCGTTGCTGTCACAGAAACTTCTGGGATATATCTGATATACCACTGCGTCTTTGTACCATCTGCTCTTCATAATTTCACCCCTATGTATTTTATTTATTTGTTTAATATTTTAATAATAAAATTAAAATCGATTTATGTCAAATAATTTAGTAAAGATTATAATATATAAATTATTTAATTAAGCAATATATAGTTGCAAAAACTTTTTAGTTAATATATAGTTGCAAAAGCTTTTTCTTTCATTTATAATTCAATTGAAAATTGTTAAGGTTAAATATGAAATATACGAAAGATACGATTATTTTCGATTTGGACGGCACTCTTCTTAATTCGGCAAAAGGGGTTAAGAATTCCTTTATTTATGCTCTTAAAAAATTCGGAATAAAAGAAAATAAAAATAATCTCGATAAATTTATAGGACCCCCGCTTGCCTATTCTTTCGGGCAATACCTTAAAGGGGACGATATAGAAAAAGCGGTTTCCGTTTTCAGCGAATTTTATGTTTCAAAAGGTTATAAACAAAGCCGACTTTATAAAGGCACTTTAAAAATGCTGAAAGTACTTAAAAAGGACGGTTTTAAGCTTTATGTCGCAACTTCGAAACAGGAATTTATCGCAAAACAAATTTTACACGATTTAAAAGCCGATATCTTCTTCGACGGAATTTACGGCGCCGATTTAAAAAGTCAGCGGCTAAGTAAAGAAGCAGTTCTTACCTATGCAATATTGAAAACCGATATGAAAATTGACAACGCAATCTTAATAGGGGATACTCTTTACGATAAAGAAGGTGCGGACGCTCTAGGTATGGATTGCGCTTTCGTTCTCTACGGATACGGGAAAAAAGAAGATTTAGCAAAGTTAAACGGCTTATTTTATGCTTCAAAACCTTCTCAAATACCGCTTTTTTTTTAAATAATATCGTTTTTTATCGATAAATTTCTCTTTTTTACTTTTGTTTTTATTATTTTTGTAATACAATAAATATATAAGGACGGAGAAACAATGATAGTAAAACATTCGGCAAATCTTTTGCTTTCGAAATTTTCGCTCGTTTATAAATTAATGCTTTACTGCGCCATTGTCGTTGCCATTTTTACGGGAATAGGCATAGGCGTTATCGTGCCGCTGACAAGACCTCTTGTAAACGGTATTGTGGAAACAGGGTTTTTTGACCACCTTTCCGAAACGATTTCTCTATTCTTTCAAGGCGATGTGAATTATTCGACGGCTCTTCAAAATCTCAATAACGATATTACCGCAATAGGCGCCGTAATTCAGAATAACTATGCGGCTCTTACAGGCTCTATTATCCTTATTATCGTTTTCTTCGTGCTTGGCGGTATGTTTATAGGTTTAGCGGATATTCCTACCGTAGATATTTTAAATAACTTTATGACAAGTAAATCAAGATACGGGTTCAGCAGTAATTTCATAGACAATATTAAACTGTCGGTTAGATACAACCTTGTTAAAGTTCTTGTCACTTTGGTTTTCGATGTAGGTATTCTTGCGCTCGCCGTTTATCTTACGACTCTTATATTTTCGGTCAACAGCCTTTTTGCACTTTTCCTATTCGTCTTTATGGCGGTCGGGATAAGTTCGGTAAGACAGTCTTTTACCTCATTATGGCTCCCGGCGATAGTCGCAGATAACGGAAAAATTTTCGCTTCTTTGAAATATTCTATCGTTACTTCAACAAAGCGCTTCGCTAAGTTTTTCGGAACATATTTTATAGTATATCTGATTTTAGCGTCCGTAGGCGTATTGTTTACTCTTTCTACATTCGGGGTAGGGTTCGTGTTTATGGTTCCCGGCAGTATGCTTTTTACAAGATGTTTGGAAATGGTTTTTTATTATACCATTAACGGAAAGTCTTTCTATACCTCGGTAGACAAAATAGTAAGACCCGATGTTGTGGAACTTAAATCTTTCGAAGATAATTTCGATATCAAAAAAGTACACGAAAATCCCGAACAGTATTCCAAACTTCCTGTACTTTATAATCAAGATAAATCGGCTCTTACCGACAGTAAAAGCAAGGAAGTCGCAGTTGTTAAAGATAAAAACAAGGAAAAGAAATCCGACGACGGAAACAAAAGAAAGAAGAAAAAGAACCGTCTTACCAATATTCCGGAAGGAAAACAGGAAGATATTTTCAAAAATTAAAAATTATTAATAAAAATAAAATTTAAGCGCAAAATAATACCGAGTATGATAAGTTATATAATTCTCGGTATTTTAATTTTTCTTATAGGTTTCGGACTTCTTAAAAGGTCGATTTACGAACTGCGTCTTTGCGAAGGAGCGGCTCTTGCCGTTATTACTCTCGTAATATTACTGAATATTATTCCGCCTTTGATTTTTAACGGCGTATATTTTTATTTCGGATTTGTTCCTTTAATTTTAACAGGACTCTATTTATGGCTTTCCTCAAAAAATTTAAAACTCATCGCTTTGGACTTTGCCGGCGTTGCAATCGTTTCTGCGTGTCTTATAGTTTTTGAAACATTTGTCCCGGCAAAGGATTTCGAATATCTGCATATGTTTATTTTCGTCCTTATCGCCTCGGTCGGCGGAGCGGTTTTTTCTTCATCGTTCAGGGGAGCGGTTACTGTTTCTTATCTTTCCGCTTTTACGGGCTCGATATATTACTTCTATGTTTCAGGTTTCGGAACTTATGTTTTAGGGGGCGGAATACAATTGGATTTGATTGTGCTTTCTTTTACCGTATCAGCTTTAATTTATAAAATCTTCGCTTATTTCACCGTAAGAAAATTAAAAGCCGAAAAGGTAAATAAATTCGAAGCGGGAGAAATTTACAGCATTGACGATTACAGAGAAAAAGAAAACAAAGAAAACAAAAGAAAAAAAGATTAATTTAATTGAAATTATACCATTGAATGTTTCAACGAAAATAAAACCGATAATTATTTGATTATGTCGCCGTTTGGTTTTAAAATTATCTTTACTTTTTAAAATTTCTCTATTATAATTTTATCTATGGAAAAAAACAAAACAAAACCGCTTGTCGCCATAGTAGGAAGACCTAATGTCGGCAAATCCACTTTTTTCAATAAAATTATAGGAAAAAGGCTGTCCATAGTCAACGATGAAAGCGGCGTCACCCGTGACAGACTTTATGCCGACGCAGAATGGTGCGGATTTACTTTTACTCTTGTCGATACCGGCGGATTGGAACTTAAAAGCGATGACGCAATGTGGGGCCATATTAAAAAACAGGCTGAAACGGCAATAGACCTTGCAGATGTAATTTTATTCTTTACCGATGCTAAACAAGGACTTTTGGCAAGCGATTACGATATTGCAGATATTTTAAGAAGAAGTAAAAAACCGGTTATTTTGGTAGTTAATAAAGCAGATAACCAAAATTATTTCAATGTGTCCGATTTTTATGCGCTCGGTATGGGCGAACCTTTCGCTATTTCTTCGGAGCAGTCTTTGGGTTTTGGGGACCTTCTCGATAAAATAACAAGTTTTCTTAAAGAAAGATTCAACTCTTGCTCCGAAGAAGAGGGTATAAAAATCGCAGTCGTCGGAAGACCGAATGCAGGGAAAAGTTCTTTGGTAAACAGACTCTTAGGCTATGACAGAGTTATAGTCAGCGATAAGGCGGGAACAACCCGTGACGCCATAGATACCCCATTTGAAAAAGACGGAAAGAAATTTATTCTTATAGATACCGCAGGTATAAGAAGAAAACGCAGCGTCGATAAGGAAGTAGAATATTACAGCGTTATAAGGGCTTTCGATGCAATTCGTCGTGCCGATGTCGTTCTTATGGTTATGGACGCAACTCAGAATATTAGTGAGCAGGATATCCGAATTTGCGGGTACATTCACGAACAATCCAAACCTTCCGTTATTATAATGAATAAGTGGGATATCGTGGAAAAAGATAATTCCACAGTTACTAAATTCAATAAAGAACTCAATGAAAAACTTAAATTCATGAGTTATTTCGAAACACTTTTCGTTTCAGCATTAAGCGGTCAGCGTACCGATAAAATAACCGATAAGGTTATTAAAGTTTACGATAACGCTTCGAGACGAATTACTACGGGGCTTTTGAACGAAGTTTTACAGGAAGCCGTTTCGGCTTCTCCGCCGCCGATAAAGAGCGGAAAAAGACTTAAAATTTTCTACGCTTCTCAAACGGGAATATGTCCGCCTACTATCGTTATTTTCGTAAACGACAAGGAAGCCGTGCATTTTTCTTACGAAAGATATATAGAAAATTCTCTGAGAACGGCTTTCGATTTTTCCGGAACTCCTGTCAAGATTATATTCAGAAATAAAAACGATAAAGAGTCCGATTAAATACTTGCGTGCCGTGTCTTATTGTGATATTATGAACAATATCAGTAAAGGCTTCGTTTTGCCTCAAATTTTATAAAGGAATGATAAGTATGCAATACAAGCAACTTCAAAACAACGAACTGTCGGCTTTGCTTGCCGGCGAAATGAAAAAATTCAACGAATTCAAGGAAAAAGGATTCAAACTCGACCTCACGAGAGGAAAACCTTGTAAAGAACAGTTGGACCTTTCTATGGGAATGTTCGATATCGTGAATTCCAAAACTCTTTTCGGCGACGATAAAAACGATTACCGTAATTACGGTTTTATCAAAGGCGTTCCCGAACTTAACAGAATATTTGCAAAACTTCTCGGCGTAGACGAAGAGGAAATTATTTCGGCAAATTCAAGCAGCCTTTGTATGATGTATGACGCAGTTCAAAGGGCTATGCAGTTCGGTGTGTTAGGCTCTAAACCTTGGAACGGGCAGGGTATTAAGTTCATTTGTCCTTCTCCGGGTTACGACAGGCATTTCAGAATATGCGAAACTTTCGGTATCGAAATGATTGCGGTTCCTATGACCGATAACGGTATAGATATGGACCTTGTCGAAGAACTTGTATCGAAAGACGATAAAATAAAAGGTATCTGGTGTGTTCCCAAATATTCCAATCCCGACGGAATTACTTACAGCGACGAAACGGTTAAAAGACTTGCAAAAATGAAAACGGCCGCTGCGGATTTCAGAATTTTTTGGGACCAGGCTTACTTTGTTCATGCTTTAAACGGCGACGACGATAAACTTCTTAATATTCTCGACCTTTGCAATGAAGCGGGCAATCCCAACAGAGTTTATATTTTTGCCTCAACTTCTAAAATCACTTTTGCAAGCGGCGGCGTTGCATTTTTTGCGTCAAGCGAAAACAATATCGCAGAAGCCGTTAAAAGAATGGGTGCTCAGACCATTAACCCGAATAAAATGAATCAGTGGATGCATTACGAGTTCTTTAAAACAGCCGAAGGCATTCTCGAACATATGAAAAAGCACGCCGCTATTTTAAAGCCTAAGTTCGACGCATTCCTTACTATTTTTAAAAACGCTTTCCAGACAGACAGCGATGTCGTAAGATGGACCAGACCCAAAGGCGGATATTTCATAAGCGTTTATGTTCTCGAAGGCTGTGCCGCCAAAGTTATAGATTTATGTAAAGAATGCGGTCTTTCTCTGACTCCCGCAGGCGCTACCTATCCGATGGGAATCGACGATTCCGACAGCAATATAAGAATAGCTCCTTCATGCTGTTCTTTGGAAGAAATTTCGGTATCCGCAGAAATTCTCGTTTGCTGTATAAGAATTGCGGTTCTCGAAAAATTAATGGAAAACTGATTAATTTTGCTTTACATTTATTTTAAAAAATGTTAAATTAAACTTATTGAGGGAGTAGTTTTCACACTCTGTGTGAGGCAAGTCAACAATCTCGGTTTTTAACCTGGTTTGCCTTAAATAACGAGACTCATAATGTGCTTTATGCTATATTATGGGTTTTAATATGATAAAAAAAGAATCCGTGTATAGCGGATTCTTTTGTTTTATTGCTAAATGTTCTGTCAAATGTAATAACAAGGTTAGATATTAATAATAATATATAGATGATGAGGTGTTTATGCAGGATTTTCTTAAAACTAAAAATCAGGTTCTCAGCGAGGCAGGCGTCGACGAAAAAGTCGGTCTTACCGATTCCGATGTTGTAAAAAGCGTGGAAAAATACGGAAAGAATGTTTTTTCAAAAAAGAAAGCGGACGGTTTGATTAAAAGATTTTTCCTTGCTTTTAAAGAACCTATGATTATAATGCTGCTTGCGGCAGGGCTGATTGCTGTGGGAGTTTGCGTCTTCGAATATATCAAAACCGGAAAGGCGGACTTTATAGAAACTATAGGAATATTTGTTGCTATCTTGCTTTCCGTCGTTATTACGGTAGTTATGGAAGGGCGAAGCGCAAAAGCTTTCGAGGCTTTGAGTAAATTCACCGAAGATACTCAGGTAAAGGTTTTAAGAAACGGTAAAGTAGATTATATTTCCCAAAAAGATGTAGCCGTAGGGGATATACTCATATTGTCTACGGGAGACAAAACTCCCGCAGACGGCCGTCTTATTGAAAGCGTGGATTTGAGAATTGACGAATCTTCGCTGACAGGCGAAAGCCTTCCCGTCAAGAAAAATTCCGAAACGACAATTATCAACGCAAATACACCGGTCGCCGAAAGAGTCAATATGGTTTACAGCGGTTGCTTTGTCACCGGCGGCAGCGGCAAGGTTCTGGTCACGGGTATAGGCGATAATACCGAGTTCGGAAAAATAGCAAAAGAACTTTCCGATACCGAAAAGTCCCAGACTCCGTTACAGGAAAAACTTGCCAAACTCGGAAAAATAATTGCGATTGCAGGTTCGGTCGTCGCTCTTATAGTTTTTCTTATCCAGCTTACAATGTTCCTTTCTGCGGGTACCGCAAATTTCGAAACCGTAACAGAAGCCTTTATTACAAGTATCGTTCTTATCGTTGCTTCCGTTCCCGAAGGTCTTCCCACTATCGTTGCCGTGTCGCTTGCAATAAACATTATTAAAATGTCGAAGCAGAACGCTCTCGTTAAAAAAATGGTCGCTTGCGAAACGGCAGGCTCTGTAAATGTTATTTGCTCCGATAAAACCGGTACTCTTACCGAAAATAAAATGACGGTTATGAGCGTTTTCCAAAAAGGGAAAAACGTGGAAGTCAAAAATCTTGACGATATTAATCTTATTAAAAATTTTGCGCTTAACTCTACCGCAAACGTCAATTTTGACGAAAAGGGAAACAGATTTGTCGGAAATCCTACGGAATGCGCTCTTCTTGTCGCTCTCGATAAATGCGGTAACGACTATAACGAATGGCGAAAAAAATATAAAATCGTTTACAGCTTTCCTTTCAGTTCGGAAAACAAAAATATGACTACCGTAATAAAAGACGGGGCGATTACCGCTTTTTCCAAAGGCAGTCCCGAAAAAATTATGGATATGTGTTCCATGAATTCTTTTGCGAAAGAACAGCTTTCTTCTAAAATGGAAGAGTTCGAAAAAAAGGCTTACAGAATTCTTGCCTTTTGCCATAAAACGCTCGATAAAGAAGTCAATTATGAAAAACACCGTGCTGAAATCGAATGCGATATGATTTTCGACGGTTTTGTCGCAATTGCCGACCCGATAAGAAAGGAAGTTTATAAGGCGGTTAAAGATTGTAAAAGAGCGGGAATCGAAATTAAAATGCTGACGGGTGACAATATCGTCACAGCAACCGCTATAGCAAAGGAACTCGATATTATCGGCAAAGACGGTATTGCGATAGAAGCAAGAGAATTGGAACCACTTTCCGATACGGAACTCAAAAAATTAGTCCCCAAAATCAGAGTTATAGCAAGAAGTACTCCTATTATAAAAATGAGGGTAGTAAACGCTTTAAAAAGCTTAGGTAATGTCGTCGCCGTAACGGGGGACGGTATAAACGACGCTCCCGCACTGAAAAACGCCGATATAGGTATCGCTATGGGTATTACCGGAACCGAAGTTTCCAAAGAAGCAAGCGATATTGTCCTTCTCGACGATTCTTTTTCCACTATCGTAAAA
This sequence comes from uncultured Eubacteriales bacterium, assembly GCA_949296455.1. Taxonomy (GTDB): domain Bacteria; phylum Bacillota; class Clostridia; order Christensenellales; family CALVMC01; genus CALVMC01. The sequence continues at coordinate 67,561 of CASFOZ010000002.1, read as the reverse complement.
GCTATCCACTGGGGAAGGGGTATATATGAAAATTTCCAAAGATTTATACAGTTTCAGCTGACCGTCAATCTCTCTTCGGTTATAGTAGTGCTTTTATCGGTTCTTATCGGATTTCAGTCGCCTTTTACCGCTCTTCAACTTCTTTGGATAAATATCGTTATGGACGGTCCGCCCGCTCTTACTTTGGGACTCGAACCTATAAGAGAAAATCTTCTCGACAGAAAACCGAACCCGAGAAACAGCAGCATAGTAAATAAAAAAATGCTTACAAATATTTTGGTGAATGGTATTTTCATTAGCATCATTTTTATGTTTCAGTCGGCTTTTAATTTCCTTGCCGTTTCGGAAGGGGAAGAGTCTACCGTTCTTTTTACCATGTTCGTTATTTTTCAACTCTTCAATGCTTTCAACAGCAGGGAACTCGGAAATGAAAGTCTTATTAAGAATTTCAAATCAAACAGGCTTATGATTTTAGTGTTTTTAATTGCTTTTGCTTTACAAATAATTATTACTCAGTTCGGAAAGGCAGCTTTTATGACAGAACCGCTTTCTGCAATTACATGGCTTAAAATTATAGGTATTTCTTTCAGCGTTATTATCGTTTCGGAATTAGTAAAACTCATACAAAGATTTATTGACAAATCAAAAGTTAAAAAAAGTATTTAGTCAATCCCTAAACAAAAGGACGGTAATCCGTCCTTTTGTTTATTATGTATTAATTGCTTTTTACCCTTATTGACAAATATTTTAAATATTTATATAATATTTTATAAGGGCAAATTATGATATTAAAAGAAATTCGCATTAATAAATACAAATCTCTTTGCAGCGGTCAGAATATAGAGTTATCTAAGGGGATAACCACTCTTCTCGGCAGAAACGGAAGCGGTAAGACCAATATTCTCGAAGCTTTGAATTTATTTTTCAATCTTCCTTCGGCTGCGGTAATAAAAGGCTTTCTCGAACCTGAATACAGAGCCAAAATTGAAATAGATTATAACGACGCAAAAGATTACGGATTAGAAAACGATTTCAACAATCAATCAAAAATAATAGAAATTTATTTCAGTTCATTGAATTTCGATGATAAAAAAATCATATCTTCTCTTATTTCCGTTTCGTTAAACAGAATAAAAAACAGAATAAAGGTTTTCTGTGAAAATATTACGGGGACGGTTATGCAATGTTCGGAAATATTTAAAGAATGCGGTTTTAAAGAAGGCGTTAAAAAATGCAACTCTTTTTCTGATAATGTTACAAAGTTTAAAGACGATATTTTGTCTTTTATTAAAGCCTCCCTTCATAACGATACAATTAAAAGCAGCGTTCGGAATAAAACGGAAATATCATTTTCACCTTCCGATATCAAGTTGCGTTTGGAAAAGTCCACAAGTTCTCAGATAAACGAACATCAAAGAACCGATTATCAGAAAAAACTTGACGAACTTTACGGTTATATTGGCGAAGAATATTTAAAACTTTCCGACGCTTTTACTATGCTTAACAATATTTCCGACATAGAAAACAATAAATCCCTTGTTTTTAAAATAATAAAAAGCATTAATAAAAACTGTTATTATCTTGACAATGAAAGCGGGCTCATTTTCGGGTCACATCTTGCAAACCATTCTTACTACGACAGCAATTACGGTTATTCCATAGAAACAGCCTTTATCAATTATCTTATTGCAAACAAAATAATTAAAGAAAAGGCTGAAATAAAAAATATTAAAGACAATGAATTCCTAAAAAAAGAATTTCAAAAATTCATTAACTCTTCTATGCCTCGTTTTGACAATAAAATGTTTAAAGGTATCGAGGTGCAACTTGAAAACGGCGCATTTCAACTTTATATACTCGAAAATAACGGCAGCCGTGTAAACTTTAATTCCACAAGCCTTGGAAGAAGATGGTATTTTACATATATTTTTATTAAAAACTGTCTTAAAAAAGGCGATATTTTTCTCATTGACGAACCGGCTTCTTTTTTGCACCCTCAGGCGCAGAGTGAAATTCTCGAAAGTCTCGAAGAACTCGCAAGAAAGGGTATTACCGTAATTATAAGCACTCACAGTCCTTATATGATAAGCGACGAATCAAATTTCATACATGTTTCAATGACCGAAGAAGGTACCGTTGTTAAAAAACAGGACCTTGACAATACAGCGCAGATTAAAGCCGATATGGGACTCATTCCTTATAACGACCTTTTATTGAACCTTACAAGACAGATTATCCTCGTCGAAGGATATAAAGACGTCAGCTGTCTGCATACCTTTATGAAACTCTTTCAAGTCGACGAAAGCAATTATTATGTTTTCCATACAAGCGGGGCCCATCAAATGCCGTATCTGAAAAGATTTTTCGACGAAAATTATATAAACTATAAAATATTGCTCGATGCCGATACTCTCGAATGGAAGAAAAACGCAGACGGATTAAGCGAAGAAGAACGCCTTAACAGAAACAGGGTAGTAGACTTTATAAGCGCACACCGCAACGATAAAAACATAATCTATGTTGGCGAAAACAAAAAACCGAGATGCATGGAAGGATTGTTTTCGGAACGTGACAGAGAAAAATATTTTTCTTCCTCCAACGGCAGGCTCAGAAAGGTAAGTCCGGAAAAATTGGAAAACGCTAAAAGTCTAAAAGATTTTGACAACGAAACGGTTTTAGAGTTTGAAAAACTCTTTGTTAAACTCGATATTCTTTGATTTTAAGGGGAAAATTATGGAAAGAAAAAAACTTTATAATTATTTGCTTATAGGACTAATAATTTTAGTTTTTGTCGCAACTGCGGTTATAGTAACTGTCGTAATCGTCGCAAGACCGGAACTTAAAATAGCCGTCGTGTCGGATATCCATTATTTAGACGACGAACAATACGATTTAAACAGTAAAGCTTTTATCGATTACAACAATACCGCTCAGAAAATGCTCGATATATCTCCTGCGATTTTCCGTTCAGTAACCGATAACATTATAGATATGAATGTCGATGTCGTGCTCGTTTCGGGCGACCTTACGGAAGACGGTTCGGAAATTTCACACCTTAGCGTTGCTAAGAATCTGAAACGAATAGAAGATTCGGGTAAAAAGGTATTCGTTATCAACGGAAACCACGATGTCGATATAAGTTCCTATTCTTATAAAGGTGACACGCCCACTTCCATTCAAAATGTAAGTTCTGCAAGATTTGCGGAAATTTATAACGATTTCGGTTACGCAGAAGCAATTTCCCGTTGCAGCGAAAATCTTTCCTATTCTGCGGATATCGGTGAAAATTACAGACTTATCGCACTTGACCCTTCTACATATACTTCTTCAAACGGAAAAGAATACGCTTCTATAGGTGCTTTTTCCGAAGGTACTCTTTTGTGGATTAAAGAACAGTGCGAAAAAGCCGAAGCCGACAATAAAAAAATTATCGGTATGACTCATATACCACTTCTTGACCATATGTTGCCTATCGACAGTTCGGCTTTCAAAGTCGAAAACAGCGCCGTGATTGCCGACGACTTTTTGGATTGGGGCTTCGAATATTTTTTTGTGGGACATCTTCACCAACAGAATATTTCGAGTTATGAAAGAGAGGACGGTAAAACTCTGTACGAGATTCAAACAGGTTCGTTAGTTTCTTATCCTATTCCGATAAGGGAAGTTAAGCTTTATCCTTCAAGCGTCAGCATTAAAACCACTAATGTTAAAAGCCTTAATAAGTCTTACGCAAAAGAAGATTTGAATAAGGAAATTTTAAATTCGTTCAACAATATACAAAAATATGCCAAGGCCTATGTGAAAACCGATATCGAAAATATGCTTCTTACCATTTTGGAAAACGGTTATAATTACAGGGGAATGTTATCTTCCGCTTTAAGCAGTATAGGCATTAACGAGACTTTTAACGATAAGGCAAAATTCGAACAGGTTATTTCAATATTGAAAACAGCTTTGGTGGACTTTATGAATATGCCTTTATACGATGAAAGCAATTCGCTTGAAAGTCTTTGCAAAAGTTACGGGATAAATCTGCCGGACATAAAATACGATACCGTTATGGATTTTGCTTGCGATATACTTGCGGGAACTTTTGCTGGGGACGAAAATATAGAAGTAGGCTCTAAAAAATCCGAAGTTTTAAAATATTGCATTTACGCTTTCGTTTATAAACTGCAAGAACATCAGGTTTTTTCAAAGTTAAACGCTTTATATGATTTCGTTCCCGATATAGACTTCTCTACGACTATGGAAAAATTATTCAAGAACGGAGAACTTGAATTAGTTCAAAGCAACATTATAAATGAAGTTATTGCGTTGATTCCTCAGCTCAAAGATGTTTATATAACTCCGTCGGGCGGACTCAGCGTTCTGAGACCTTTGCTCTCAGGCTTTGCGGATACGGAAATTTTAGGTATTAAAATACTCGGTTTTATAAATTACGAAAACAATTCGATTATGGTAGGCGACCTTTTAGACCAAGGAGTTTTCCCGGTACTTTTAAGAGATGTTCTTAACGACCGTGAACCTTCGGATAACAGTTTTTCTTTTAAGGTAGCAAAATTAGATAATAAGTAATATGGAAAATACACAAAAAGAAGAGTCGGTTCAAAAGAAAAAATTTAATTATAAAATACTCCTAAGAGCGGTTCTTGCTCTTCTTTTTGCAGCCCTTCTTATTGCGGTGATTATTCTTGCTTTATATACGGACGAGAAAAACGGTGTGGTTATGGGCAGCGAATATTCATTTGTTACAAAGGGCGTTCATTCAAAACTTTGCAATTCCAATCTTATTTCGCTTATCGAGGAAAAGGAAAATCTGTTTTCTACCGAAAAGGAAAACAGCGATATTTTTAACATAAATAACGCTCTAAAAGGGGAACAGGTCAAAATAAGTGCGGAAACTATGGGACTGCTTCTTCTTGCAAGAGAAATGTATGTAAAAACAGAAGGCGCTTTCAATATTGCTATTTATCCTCTTGTCGAACTTTGGAAATTCAGTCCGTCTACTTTCAATTATGCCGTAAAGGAACCGCCTTCCGACAGCGATATCGATTCTATGCTTCAATATTGTAAGTTCGACGCAGATACCTTTATTCTTGACAACGAAAATCTTACGGTGACAAAAAAATATTCCGAGAGTAAACTCGATTTAGGCGCTATGGTAAAAGGCTATAATCTCGATATCGCAAGACAGAATGCCGATGATTACGGTTTAAGTTATTCTCTGTACTCTTTCGGCGGAAGCAGTATTTTAGGATATAAAAAAAGCTATAATATAGGGATTATCGACCCCAACAACAAAGAACGGGTATTAGGTTCTCTTTTGCTCCCCGAAAATATGTGTATATCCACTTCAGGTACCTACGAAAGATTTTACAAGGATTCCGCAGGCAATATTTACCACCATATTTTGGCAACAAACGGAAAACCTTCGACAAGCGGAATTACCGGAGTTACGGTTATAGGAGAAAGCGGCGTCCTTTGCGATATGATTTCAACGGCTGTTATTGTTCTCGGTTTGGATAAGGGCAGAGAATTAATGCTCGAATACGGGCTTACAGGTATTATCGTTACACAGGATAACAAATATTCAACAGTAGGGAATATCGGTTTTTATCCGGAAATTGACGATTATATAAGAATTTAAAGGTTTGCCGTATGACAAAAAAAGAAAAAAATTTTTGCAAGAAACCTTTTTCGGTATGGGATATTGTCATTTATATCGTTTTTACCGTTTTTGTCATAATTTCGGTAGTTTTCGTTTTTACGGGCGAAAAGGGCAACACGGTCGAAATTTATCTCGACGGTAAACATTTGTATTCCTTTGAACTTTCAACAGACAGAGTCATAGAGTTAGAACACAATACCGTGGTTATAGAAAACGGGGAAGTTTATATTTCATATGCCGATTGTCCGAACGGAATTTGTATGGACACTCCGCCCATTTCAAAAGTCGGAAGAAGTATAAGCTGTCTTCCCAATAAACTTATCGTATATATTTCGGGTGACAGCGATTACGACGCCGTTATAGGGGGCGGATTATGAAATTAAATACTCAAAAAATTTCCAAAATTTCCGCTCTTCTTACCCTTGTTCTTATTTTGGGAATTATAGAAAATTATTTTCCGCCGATTATTCCTCTATTTCCGACTTTAAAACTCGGTCTTTCCAATGTAATTATAACTTGTTCGATTGTTATTGCAGGACTCTTTCCGTCCTTTATTATTGTTATTTTAAAATGTTTCGTTTTATCGCTTTTTACGGGGAATTTATCTTCTTTAATCTATTCGTTACCTGCAGGTATTTTAAGTCTTTTAATCAGTTTTATACTTTTAAAGTCAAGACTGTTCAGTTTTCCTGCAGTTTCCGCAGCTTCGGCGGGGGTTCACAATTCTGTTCAGATTTTTGTTGCGTGTATAGTTATGCAAAGCGCCGTTCCTCTTCTTTATCTTCCTTATCTTATTTCTTTAGGTATGTTGACGGGTGTGTTTACCGGGTTCATTTGTTTTTATCTTCTTAAAAAATTACCTGAAAAGTTCGGGGGATTCAAAAATAAATTCAATATCGAAGAAGAAAAATCCCTTAAAGAAAAAAAATAAGATAAATCCGTTGCCCTTTTTTCTTAACGGTATTTTTATGAATAAATAATATCCGACGGAATCATTCAGCAGTCAATAAGCAATAAAGTAAAGGTTTTAAGTTTTATCGATATATTTAAATAATTAAAAAAATACAATATAAAATTTTATTCGGTCGGTTAAATTAAGGGAAGGCTATAGCAATTTAATTATTTTATTAAAACGGTTAAATCTTCCATATTCTGTTTTTCCATATCGATTTTGCTATAAAAATTTCATTATAATAATAAAGAATAATTTTTGAATCGGTTATTTTGAAAAGGGTATGAAATCTTCGTCTTCCAAAAGTCTCGATGTAAGTTTCGGCGACAGCATTTGATTGCCTCGTATTATTTTATTGAATCCGTATTTGCTTCTTATATCGTCAACACAGTTTTCAAGTTCGTCTTCTCTGTTCGAGTTTTGCGTAAATATGCTAAGCTGTCTGTTTTCTTTTTTCGATATCAGTTTGAATGTGGAAACGGTTACCGCTCTTAGTGCGGAAACGGAAAAGTCGTGATATTTGTTTAGTATTGATAAAGCTGCTTTTGCTATATCGGTTGTATTCGAAGTGGGAAAGTCTAAACTCGTCTGCCTTGAAAGTTTTGTAAGGTCGGGATACTTTATGGAAAGGGAAACTCCGTTTGCGTCTAATCCGTATTTGCGAAGTCTTGTCGAAATCATTTCGCATAATGCGTAAATTACCGTTTTTGCTTCGTTATAGTCTACTATATCTTTGGGCGGGGTGGTTCCGTGTCCGACGCTTTCCGGGATATGGCGGTTAAAACAGTTTTTTACCTTTTCGCAGTCTTCTCCGCTAGCGAAAATTTTCATTTTTTCACCGTTTATTCCGAATTGTTCTTTTAATAAATTTATATCTGTGTTTGCAAGGTCTCCTATTGTCTTTATATTAAGTAAAGACAATTTCTTTTCAGTGGATTTTCCTATCATAAGCAAATCTTTTACGGGGAGAGACCATACTTTCTGTTTATAATTTTCTTTTGTTATTACGGTTATTCCGGCAGGTTTTTTCATATCGCTTCCGAGTTTTGCGAAAATCTTGTTAAACGATACTCCGATGGATACGGATAATCCTGTTTTTTCCTTTATTTCGCTGCTTATTTTATTTGCAATCTCTTCTCCGCTCCCGAAAAGCGATGAACTTGCAGTTACATCGAGCCAGCATTCGTCAAGTCCGAAAGGCTCTACCAAATCGGTGTAATGTGTGTAGATATTGAATATTATATTGGAAAATTTAGTATAATGACTGTAATGAGGGGGAACGACTATTAAATCGGGACATTTTATTTTTGCCTGCCATATCGTATCGCCGGTTTTGACTCCTTTTTCCTTTGCAGAATTGCTTTTTGCAAGTACTATTCCGTGTCTGTCTTCCGTCTTTCCGCAGACGGCTACAGACTTTCCTTGAAGGGCGGGATTGAGCCGCATTTCAACCGATGCGTAAAAGTTATTTACATCGCTGTGAAGTATTATTCTGTCTTCTGATGCCATATTTTTATTTTATCACAATTTTAAAATAAAATATACTCAGAAATTTAATTTTTGGACTTGTTATTAATCGATAGGTTTGATATAATTTTATTGACGGAGGTTATTATGAAAAAAGTTAAAAAAGCTGTTATACCCGTTGCCGGTTTCGGTACGAGATTTTTACCTTTTACAAAGGCTGTTCCGAAGGAAATGCTTCCGATAGTGGATACTCCTTGTCTGCAATATATTATCGAAGAATGCGTAAAAGCAGGTATAGATGAAATACTGCTTATTATCGGAAAAAACAAAAAATGTATCGAAGACCATTTCGACAGAGCGGTCGAACTCGAACAGCTTCTAAAAAAGGGAAATAAGGAAAAAGAACTCAAAGAAGTTATAAGACTTGCAAATCTTGCAAAAATTTATTTCATAAGACAAAAGGAAATGAACGGTTCGGGACCTGCCGTACTCGAAGCGGAAGCTTTTGTGGGGGACGAGCCTTTTGCAGTGCTTTACGGAGACGACCTCGTTTATTCCGAAGAACCGAGTATCGGGCAGCTTAAAAAAGCTTATGAAACTACAGGTAAAACAATTGTCGGTGTTCAGAAAGTCGACAGAGAACAGACTTATAAATACGGTATAGTAAATCCCGGACTCGTTAAAGGAAATTACACCGAGCTTTTATCCCTTGTAGAAAAACCGAAAGTGGAAGATGCGCCGTCCGACCTTGCTTGTATGGGCAGATATATTTTTACTCCCGATATTTTCGATATAATAAAAAGAACCCCGCCGGGACTTAACGGAGAGACTTATCTTACCGACAGTATAGCAATTATGGCAAAAGAAAGCGGCGTCTTTGCTTACACTTTCGAAGGAAGAAGATACGATACGGGAGATAAGGAAGGGTACCTCGAAGCAACGGTAGAGTATGCTTTGCGTGACGAAAAATTAAGCGCACCCTTTAAAAAATATCTCAATTCAATTAAAGGAAAATTATTTTAAAATGGATTTTGAAAGGATAAGTTATTCAATGTTTTATATCCGCTGAAATAAATAAGGACGCTTATGCGTCCTTTTATTTTACTTTATTTTTGTATTATAGAAAATTATCTTTTCTCTTCTTTTTTATCACGAGTGTTATAACCAATATTATAATTGCAATTACGGCTACTACCACGGTTACTATTATCGCAACTATCTGACCGGTGGTAAGTCCGTCGAGAATAAGATTATCGGTTAAAACATATCCTACTGTTCCGTCTGCTATGACTTTCGTAAATTTCGAGTTTTTATCGAACTGTTCGCAAAGCTGAACCTTTTTACCGTCTGTAAGGAAATTGAGTATTGCGGAATATTCGTCGGGTTGAGCATAAAGCGTTACCGTCAGTCCTATTGCGTCCGCTTTGACTTTTGCGAAACTTTTTATTGGTACTGCGTCTTCTTGTACAAAGGGAAGTATGCTGTATTTAGTTACATATCCCGTCTTTCCGTTATAGGTTACTTTATACCACTTTGCCCCGCCTAAAACTATTTGTGTGCCTTCCTCGTTGCATACATCGTCTAAAACTTCTATCGAAATATCTATATCGGAATAAAGTATATTATCGAATGTTCCTATATTCTGCGTTTCTATCGGCGTTTTGAATATTGTTATCGTATCTCCGGTAAGAGGGATTACGGTTTTATAAGAATCGGTAACGGCTGAGCCTTGTTTGTATTCGAGATGGGATTTTTCTATAAATCCGAAATTATTGCCGTTCTCGTCAAAACTGCAAACATAACAGTATTCGGTAGAACCGTAAACTTTATTTGCAAGTACTACAATATAAGTACCTTCGTTTATCGTTTTGACATCTTCGAAATTAGAAAGATGCGCCATAAATTCGGTTTCGGTTATTACCTTTGCCGCAGTTATATTGTCGAATGTTTCGGGAAAATCGTTGTATGTTTTATTGCTTGTCGATATAAGACCGTTAATTAGAAGTACGCTGTTTGCAGAGTTAAGTTCCGTCGATGCGCCCGATACAAGATAACATAGATTTGCAGAAGTATCGCAAACAAGTCCGTTTATATAGTTAAGGGTAAAGTAATTTGATTTAAACGAGTATTTTTTAGCTGTGGAATAGTTATTTTTACCTTCTCTTGAAATCTTGTACATATTAATTACGGAACCGTTCTTTTCGCCGCTTATTAGAATATTTCCTTCATAATCGACGGCAAGTCCGGTAAGTTTGACGAAAGAGTAATTCTGAATATTAATAGTTCTTTCCGATATAATATTTCCGTTGTTGTCGATAGGGTATATGGTTTTTGCGTTTGCTGCATAAAGTGTACTGCCGGAAAGGGCAAAAGACATTTTGCTTATGGCTGCGGGAAGGGTGCAAAACTCTTCCACCGTTGTGTAGTTGTCCTTTATTCTGTAAATTTTTTGGCTTACGCTGTCGTAAAAATACAAGGCGTTATCGGGACCTACGGCAATCTGAGTTACTTCATAGTCGCTTAAATTAACCGTTCCGCCGTTTATTTTCTGCAAATCGTAACCGTACTTTGTCAATGTTTTCGACGAGTCGTAAACATAGAGCTGATCGTATTTGTTTGCGGCAACGAGAAGTGGTTTATTGGGGGACGAAGATATACTCGATATGTTTTTGTAATCGGTTCTCGAAATTCTTTGTATTCTTCCGTTTTCGTTATCGGAAACAAATATATAATTTTTAGATACCGTTACGGAAGTCGGATTGCGGAAACGGTATTCGGCAGTACCGTAAGAGCCCAGCATTCCGAGATAAGAAAGGTTGGTCGGAGTATATACTTTCACGGCATTGTATGCGCTGTCGGCTACATATATCAGATTGGTTTCATAGTCTATCGAAAAGGACAAAATCGATTTAAGATTGAATTCATCGTAATTTTCGTCGGTTGAAATCGAAAGGGAATATACATCCGGTTCGGTAGGACTTGTAAGTTTGATTGAAGAATTTACAAAAGAATAATTGTAAATGTTTATTTCGTTTGTCGTATAAGTTAAAAAATAATCTTTGGATATTGAAATATTTTTTACATTATTGCCTAAATTTTCTATCGGATTGGAAGAAAGTGTGTTGTTAGTGCTTTCGTATACATTTCCGTTATAAACGATAAACAGTTTTACGGTATTCCCGTAAAGTATCGATGCGATATTTCCTATTACAATATCGCTTCCTGTGTTTTTTATATCCGATATATAATAATTGCTTGCACCGAAAGTAAAATTATTTTTATCGAATTTTACAGACAGAATGAGGCCTCTTCCGTAACAGTAAATGGTATCGCCGATAAAATCTATTCCGTAAATATATACATTTATATCGGAACGAAACATTGCAACTTTTTGCATGTTATTTTGCATATCACTCAGCGAATATGCTTCTATATACGAATAATTACCCGATGTATAAGTTACGAAAATCGCTCCGAGACTTTCCGATATTTTTATATCGTAGATATCGATATCTTCAAGGCTATTTGAACTTATATCTGTTGACGGTATGTTGAGATTGTATTTTAACCTTGCCCTGGTACCGATTTGAGTTTCATAAGATATATATAAATATCCGCTGTAATTATTGGTTTTATCGAAAACCACTCTGTATGTTCCGTCTGTGTCAACAAATACCGGTTCTGTGAAATATACGAATTCGTCAAACTCGTTTTCTGTCGAAACATTACTGATAGAAGCAGTATCGACATTAAGTTCTGATGCGGGGGATGTGGTCTCGTATACGGTAACTCCGTTTTCGGCATAAGCATTATTCGTTTGTTTAAAACCTAAACAGAACAATGAAAATGCAAAAATTATTATACTGATACAAACCAATAGTATTACGGTGCACTTTTTTCTTAATTCGGTATTCATAAGTATTATTATAACATATTATTTAATAAAATCAAATTTAAATATATATTACTATTTTATTTTCTGAAATTTTAAATAAAAACAGAATTTGTTTTTATTTTTTATCTCTATTAAATAAGATAAAGCAAATATAAATTGACTCTGCTTTTTTATTTTGTTATAATTTCTATAATTTGTATCGCTATGAAAAAAGAAAAAGGTAATAAGAACAAGTCTTTAAAATCATTGAAAAATAAAAAAAGGGAAGAGACTGTTTCCGTACAGAATGCGGAAAGATACTTCCCCGATATCAACTACGGTCTTTCCGACGAGCAGGTTGCAAAAAGGCAGGAAGACGGCCTTATAAACGCTAAACCCAAATCCCTTTCCAAATCCTATTGGTCGATTTTCCGTACCAATTTTCTGACTTTATTCAATGCTCTTAATTTATTTCTTTTCATTTTAGCGCTTATATTCGGTAATTTAAAGAATTCCCTTTTTATGTTTATAATAGTTGCAAATATTATTATAGGAACGATTCAGGAAATAAGAGCTAAAAAAACCGTGGAAAAACTTTCTCTTCTTTCAGCTCCGAAAGCTAAGGTTGTAAGAAACGGCCTGGAAAAAGAAATAAGCGTAGAAGAGGTAGTTCTCGACGATATTATAATTTTAAAAACAGGTAACGAGGTCATTTCCGATTGTATCCTTATTGACGGCGAATGTGAGGTTAACGAATCACTTTTAACAGGGGAGCAGGACGCAATTCCGAAAAAAGAAGGGGATATTCTTTATTCGGGAAGTTTTCTGTCATCGGGCAGCTGCCGTGCAAAGGTTAATTCAGTGGGAAAGGAAAACTATGCTCAGACTATCGTTGCAAGCGCACAGAGATATAAAAAACCAAACTCCGAACTTATGCGTTCTATTAACTGGATTATAAGAGGTATAAGTTTCCTTCTTATTCCGGTAGGCATAATCGTATTTTTAAGACAGTATGCTCAAACTACTATAAATAACGCAGTGACTAACACAATAGGCGCTCTTATAAGCATGATACCTGAGGGGCTTGTTCTTTTAATCAGTCTTGCCCTTGCCGTAGGCGTTATTAAACTCGTCAAAAAAAGAACTCTTGTTCAGGAATTGTATTGTATAGAAGCTCTTGCAAGGGTAGATGTGCTTTGCCTGGATAAAACGGGTACTATTACCGAAGGCACTATGCAGGTGGAAAATGTCGTTCCCATATCTGACGGACACATTATTTCACAAGACGACGAAAGATATAATGCGTCTTTGGAAAATATAAATATCATAGTTACTAATTTAGTTAGGGTTTTAAACGATAATAATCCTACTTTTAACGCTTTATCAGACTATTTTAAAAACGAAAATGTTTTAAATGTAAGCAATTCGATTGCCTTTTCTTCGCAAAGAAAATGGTGCGCCGTGAAATTCGAAAAGGAAGGCGGATACTATATGGGCGCAGGCGAATTTATTTTTAAAGATAAATATTCTTTATACGAAAATGACGCTAAGGTATTTGCAGAACAAGGGTACAGAGTTCTTATGCTTGCTAAGTGTTCCGAAATCAGCGAAAATCCCGATATCTCTTCTTTAATTCCCGTTGCTTATATTGTATTGTCTGATAAAATCAGAGAGAATGCAAAAGCAACTCTCGATTATTTTAACGAACAAGGCGTAATATTGAAAGTTATTTCGGGCGACAATCCGATAACCGTTTCCAAGGTTGCAGAAAGGGCGGGACTTTCAGGAGCAGACAGCTTTATTGACGCAACCACTCTCGATACTGACGAAAAAATATTCGACGCTTGCGATAAATTTACAATTTTCGGAAGGGTTTCCCCCATGCAAAAATGTAAATTAATCAATGCTCTTAAAAGGAAAGGCCATACCGTGGGAATGATAGGAGACGGCGTAAACGACGTTATGGCGCTTAAAGAGTCCGATTGTTCGGTTGCAATAGCTTCTGGTAGCGATGCCGCTAGGCACACTTCACAGCTTGTCCTTCTCGATTCGGATTTTGCAGCTCTTCCCGATGTCGTTGCAGAGGGAAGAAGAGTTATAAATAACATAGCAAGAGGTTCGGCGCTCTTTCTCGTTAAAACCACTTTTTCTCTTATCGTGAGTATTCTTCTTGTCGTTTTATTCGGCAATTTATATCCTTTCGAGCCTATTCAAGTATCCCTTGTTTCAACGGGCATAGTGGGATTTTCCTCATTCTTTCTTGCAATAGAGCCTAATAATGCGAGAATTAAAGGTAAATTTTTCAGAAGAATTATGACAAACGCAGTCCCCGCTGGTATTTGTGTCGCACTTATGATTTTCTTAACTTATTCGATAAGTTCCGATATAGGTGCAAGCAGTTATCAGCGTTCTACCATTTGCTTGTATATCTACGCTATAGTAACGATTATAGTTTTATTCGAAGCGTGCAGACCTTTGAATCTGTACAGAATCTTAATTATAGAAACTTCTCTTTGTATTTTTACAATTTGTCTTGCAGGATTTTCGGAGTTTTTTGAACTTGCGAGTCTTGCTCCGCAGCATATTATGTATCTTGTGACTGTCGGACTTTGCTGTATTCCTTTGATATCTTTAATAAGGCTTATTATGAGTCAGATATTAAATCTCATAGAATTAGGACACAAGAGAAGACAAAATAAAAAATTGGAAGAATTTAAAAATAAAATAAGCGAAGGTGTTAAAAAATTGGGTTTTAAAGGAAAAGACGAAGAATAACGGTAATTAGTATGATTAAGTTCAACAACGATTGGGACGAGTTGCTTAAAGACGAGTTCAAAAAAGATTATTATCTTAAAATAAGAGAATTTTTGAAAAAAGAGTATTTTACCCGTACCGTCTTTCCGCCGATGAACGATATATTCAATGCCTTTAAACTGACTCCTTTGTCCGATATAAAAGCAGTAATTTTAGGACAGGACCCTTACCACGAAAAAGGTCAGGCGGAAGGTCTTTGTTTTTCGGTACCTAAAGGTATTCCGATTCCGCCTTCTCTAGTTAATATATACAAAGAACTTAATGCCGAAACGGGTTTTAAAATTCCTTCGCACGGCTGTCTGAGACAATGGGCAGGACAGGGCGTAATGCTTTTAAATACCGTTCTTACCGTAAGAGAAGGTGCTGCCAACAGCCATAAGGATTGCGGCTGGCGTATTTTCACCGATAATGTAATTTCAATTATCAGTAAATTCGCTTCCCCTTCCGTTTTTATGCTTTGGGGCGCAAACGCCAAAGAAAAAGAAAGTCTTATAGACGGGAAAAAACACCTTATTCTTAAAGCCGCTCATCCGTCTCCCTTATCTGCGCATAACGGTTTTTTCGGATGCGGACACTTTAATAAAGCAAACGAGTTTCTGAAAAAATACAATAAAAAAATAATTTGGGATATAACCGATTAAATTAAAAGGTGCTACTATGATTAAATGTAATATTTATCTTACAAAGCATGAATTTATTAAATCCAATTTCATTATAATATGCAAAACTTTCAGTATTTTTACCGTTATTTGCATAGCTTTGGGAATCATTATTTCCTCGGTGCTTGCGTCTCTGTATCAGAATTACGCAGCTTGTTATATTATCGGCGGACTTATTCTGCTTATAATATTTTTCTTTATTATGGCTTATTTTGCTCTACTTGCAATTTATTACGGAAAATATCTTCCTAAACTTAATAAAATAATATTGACTTTTAACGGAGCGAAATTACATGTTCAGACTTTTAAAAACGGTGAAGAGATTTCCGATAAAGTTTACGATACAATTAATTTATATAATGTTTATAAATTAGGGAAGAATTTAGTTATATGTTTAAATTATACCGAATTTTTCCTTATAGAAAAAAACGATTATGCGACAGGAAGTTTCGAAGAACTTTATAAACTGTTGAAAGAAAAAAAGGCTTTGTAATAGTTTTGTAATAATAAATTAATTATAAATAAAACCGCATATAAATATATTGCGGTTTCATTTTTTTATCTGTTTTTGATTTCTCAGCTCGTTTTAATGGGTTTTTTCTTATTTACTTATATTTTTTTCTGATTATTATAATAATATTATATCGAAAAAAATAGGTTATTAAATTTTTTTTTGAGATTATAGCGTCATATAAATAAACTTATACATTAAGTAAAATTATTACAAGGATAAGAGCTATAACGGGAATCAATGCTATTACAAGAATAATTTTACCTAACACTGAATGGCGGGACATAATTCCGCAGGTCAATGCCATAGTGTAGGTTATTACTGTAGCTATTGCGGTAAGAAGCGGGAGAATAAATGGTGTCCAACAGAAAAAGAAAAATATTATGACCGCAGGTCCTGTTTGAGTCAGAATTATCATCATTGCGTCGTATGCCCAGTAGCACAGAAATACCGTTCCTACCGCAGCCGCAGTTGCAATAATCAAAAATATTATAGCAACGGCAGGGGATATGGGATTCCTTTTATGTTTGACTTTTTTAGACGATTTTTTTTGCGGTTTTGCAGTTTTCGAACTCTTTGCCCAATCGGGAAGATTTTGTTCGGAATCTTCAGATTCGCTTTCTTCTTTTTTATCGGAACCTTCTTCAACCGCATTCGAAGAATTATTTTTATTTTCTATATCATTCAAAGAAATTGTATCGGAACTTTTATTATCTTCTTTGTTTTCATTATTTGTTTCTTCGTTTATATCCGTATTCGAAAGCCCGGATTTCTTTTTATTCTTCCGTTCTTTAAACTTTTCTTTAAAACTTGCGGAAGTTACTTCTCCTTCCATTTCTTTTCTGAGTTCTTCCAAATCCATAATTTCACCTTTCAAATCCATAATATTATATCATATCTTAGATTCAGAGTAAATAGTATGTTAATAATATTATTTGGTATAAAAACAGTTTTATTGTAATGTAATTTTAATTTATTTTTTATATTTTAAACTTTACTTTAAATAGATATTTCGCTGAAATAAAATTTAACAAAAGTTTAATTTATATATTTGACAAATTATTTTTGTTGTGCTATACAATTATCTGTAAAAAGGAGATAACTATGCTTAAAAAACTAATGTCTTTTACGAAAGGCTATAAGAAAGAGACTATCCTTACTCCTCTTTTCGTTACGGGTGAGGTTATTCTCGAAGTTCTTATACCTTATGTTATGTCCGATATTATCGATGTGGGAATTGCGAACGGCGACCTAAAAAGAATTCTCATCGCAGGCGCTATAATGGTTGTTATGGCTATGGTTTCGCTTGTATTCGGCGTTCTTGCAGGGCGTTTTGCGGCAGTTGCCAGCGTGGGCTTCAGCAGAAATATAAGAAGAAATCTTTTTTATAAGGTTCAGGACTATTCCTTTTTAAATATCGATAAGTTCAGTACTTCTTCTTTGATTACGAGACTTACAACCGATGTTACAAACGTCCAGAATTCATATATGATGGTGCTCAGAATTATTTTCAGAGCGCCCATTATGCTTATCGCCGCTTCGATTATTGCAGGTACAATTAATTTCGGACTTTTCTGTATCTTCCTTGCCGCTATCCCCGTTCTTGCAATAGGACTTTTTCTCATTATTAAATTTGCTTTTCCTCAGTTTAATAATATGCTTAAAAAATACGACGCTTTGAATCTTAAAGTCCAGGAAAATCTTGTAGGTATCAGGGTAGTAAAAGCTTATGTCAGAGAAGACTATGAAACCGAACAGTTCAAAAAAGCTGCGGACGAACTCAGAAGGGTAGAGGCAAAAGCAGAAAAGTTAATTGTTCTCAATAACCCTCTTATGATGCTCGTTATGTATTCTTCCATTATAGCCCTTATTTGGCTGGGCGGTATTGATATAATCGCAGGGGGTATGCAGACAGGCGAATTGTTCAGTTTTATTACCTATCTTTCACAGATTCTTATGTCGCTT
Source organism: uncultured Eubacteriales bacterium (assembly GCA_949296455.1). Taxonomy (GTDB): domain Bacteria; phylum Bacillota; class Clostridia; order Christensenellales; family CALVMC01; genus CALVMC01. The sequence goes on along the minus strand of CASFOZ010000002.1, from coordinate 49,648 downwards.
ATGATGATTTCCTTCATTTTCGTTATGCTCGTCCTTGCAAAAGCTTCAGCTAAAAGAATTCTTGAAATTATGGACGAAGTTCCCGATATAAACGACGATGACGCCGATGAAAATCTTAAAGTTCAAAAAGGTTCTATTTCCTTTAAAAACGTTTCCTTTAAGTACGGCGAAAATTCCCATAATTTCGTTCTCGAAAATATAAATATCGATATAAAACCCGGCGAGACTATCGGTATTATCGGTGGCACCGGTTCTTCGAAATCATCTCTTGTTCAATTAATACCGAGACTTTACGATATTTCAGAAGGCGAACTTCTCGTTGACGGGCACAGCGTCAAAGAGTATAAAATAGAAAATCTGAGAGACAGCGTCGCTATGGTTCTTCAAAAAAATGTTCTCTTTTCAGGCACCATTAAAGAAAACCTTCTTTGGGGCAACGAAAAAGCAACCGACAGGGAAATTGAACACGCTATGAAGGTCGCTTGCGCATACGATTTCGTAAACTCTTTCCCGAAAGGAATCGAAACCGATTTAGGTCAAGGAGGCGTTAATGTTTCCGGCGGTCAAAAACAAAGACTGTGCATCGCAAGGGCTCTACTTAAAAATCCTAAAATAATGATTCTTGACGACAGCACAAGTGCAGTCGATACCGCAACCGATGCTAAAATAAGGGAAGGTCTTAAAAACAGCTTTAAAGATACAACCGTTATTATTATTGCTCAGCGTGTTTCTTCCGTTCAGGACGCAGACCGCATAATTGTTATGGACGACGGAAAAATTAACGCAATAGGTACAAATGATGAACTTATGAAAACAAATGCTATCTATAAGGAAATAGCAAATTCTCAAAAAAAGGGGGTAGAAGCTTAATATGAAAAATACGAAAAGTATGAATTCTAAATCTCATGCAAAGCCCCGTTATACCAAACAGACTATAAAAAGAGTATTTTCTTATATCGGAAAATATCCTTTCCTTTTAACCCTTGTAGTTATAGGTATCTTGTTGAGTACGGCATCTTCAATTATAGGAACGGTGCTTTTAGAGCCCGCTATCAATAAATTTATAGGCCCTCTTATCGGCGTCGAAAATCCCGACCTTTCAGGTCTTGTAACCCTTCTTCTTGTTATGGGTTCGGCGTATTTAGTAGGAGTTATCGGCGCATTTATGTATTCCCGTCTTATGGTCGTTATTTCCACTAAAACAATGACTGCCATAAGAAACGAACTTTTCGAAAAAATGGAAAAATTGCCTATAAAGTATTTCGATACCCATACCCACGGAGATTTGATGAGCCGTTATACCAACGATACGGATACCTTGAGAGAAATGATTTCAAACGGTCTTCCTCAGCTTATTACTTCCGTTCTTACAATAGTCGGTGTTTTCATCGCTATGGTTATTATGAGTCCTATACTTACCGTTATTCTTGTTTGTATGCTCTTTTTAATGATTTTTATTGTTGCAAAACTCGGCGGCAAAAGCGGTAAGTACTTTATAAAACAACAGGACAGTTTAGGTAAGGTTAACGGTTATATCGAAGAATATATTGCAGGTCAGAAGGTTGTTAAGGTATTCTGCCATGAAGATAAAGTTAAAAACAATTTTGACGAGATAAACGATGCTTTATGCGTAAATTCGACCAAAGCCCATACTATTGCAAATATCCTTATGCCGATTTTAGGTAACATTTCTTATCTAAACTATGCTATAACTGCAATCGTCGGCGGCGTTCTTACTATTTACGGCTTTATGAGTGTAGGGGCAATAGGTTCTTTCCTTGTCTTTACAAGAACATTTTCAAATCCGATAATGCAGCTTTCTCAGCAGTTTAACGCTTTCCTTGTAGCACTTGCAGGTGCGGAAAGAATCTTTGATTTGATTGACCAGGAACCCGAAAAAGACGAAGGTTATGTTACTTTAGTAAACGCCGTTATCGACGATAAAGGAAATATTACCGAAAGCGATAAACCTACCGGAAAATGGGCTTGGAAACATCCCCACAGCGACGGTACTTTAACTTATACAGAACTTAAAGGCGATGTCCGCTTCGTTGACGCTACTTTCGGTTACGAGCCCGATAAAACAGTTCTTAAAAATATCAGTCTATATGCAGAGCCCGGTCAGAAAATCGCATTTGTAGGTTCTACCGGCGCAGGTAAGACCACGATTACCAATCTTATAAACCGCTTCTACGATATTCCCGACGGAAAAATAAGATATGACGGTATAAATATCAATAAAATCAAAAAACCCGACCTAAGGCGCTCTCTTGCAATGGTTTTACAAGATACCCATCTCTTCAGCGGTACGGTTAAGGATAATATTCGTTACGGAAAATTAGACGCAACAGACGAAGAAATTTACGAAGCTGCAAAAATCGCAAACGCTCACCAGTTTATATCAAGACTTCCGGACGGTTACGATACCTATCTCAGCGCTGACGGAGCAAATTTGAGCCAAGGGCAAAGACAGTTAATCGCAATCGCAAGGGCTGCCGTCGCAAATCCTCCCGTTCTGATTTTGGACGAAGCCACAAGTTCAATCGATACCAGAACCGAAGCCCTTATCGAAAAGGGTATGGACGGTCTTATGAAAGGCAAGACGGTTTTCGTAATAGCCCACAGACTTTCTACCGTTCGTAATTCCGACGCAATTATGGTTCTCGAACACGGCGAAATTATCGAAAGAGGTAATCATGAAGAGTTAATTAAGCAAAAAGGAAAATATTATCAACTCTATACCGGTATGTTTGAACTGTCGTGATTTTGTAATTAATTGATATTATCAAATTTAATTATATTAAAAAAGCTCTTTCAAGAGCTTTTTTATTTATCGTATCTGTTTTTTTCTATAAACACTTTAAACTGTTCCAGAACTCTGTTTTCCAAAGGCGATAGATAAAATTTGTTCCGTTCCATAATTTTGTTAAGTCGCTTTAATCTGTTTTCGCTTGCCGTTACCGTCGTACCGCAAAGTTTGGCTATCTTTTCTGCACTGAAAGCTTTGCATTCTTTGAGTACGCATAATGGCATAAGTATTCTGTTTGCGAACATATTTGCTTCTTGCTCGTAGTTTGCAGGGGACACTTCGCTTATATGAAAAAGCAAAATATGACCGAATTCGTGCGCTAAGGTAAATCTTATCCTTTCTTCGGAAACTTCCGAGTCGTAAAATACAAATATTTTATAATTAAAAAATATCGTAAAACCTTCATATTTGTCATGAAGTTTATATAAGTCTAAACAATCAAGTAAATTTATGTGCTGATTATACGGCAACAGTGCCCATCGGTTCCTTTCCGATACGCTGTATACATCAAGAGGTAATTCTTTGATTTCATTATTGATTAGAAACATCCAAGCGGAATTTCTTATGTTACTGTACTTTGTATAATATATGTAAAAGTCTTTATTTTTTTTTGCTCAGCTCTGAAAGAAGCTGATTTGCAAGTTCCATTTTTTCAGGCGGTATTTCGTATTTGATTTTTTTACCGCCGTTGCCGATAGCGATTACCGTGTTCGGAGTAAGTATTTCATCGTTTCTAGTATTAACTTTAACCTTAACCTTAAAATCAACATCGATGTTGTCATCGGCTATTTCGTCTAATGTAAGGTTCATTGCCTTTTTCAATTTAACGAGAGTTTCTCTTTTAGCGTTGGCGTATCCCTTATCGTAAAAACTTTTAATAGTAGTATAGGGGACGTCTGCAAATTCAGAAAACGCCTTGTAATCCTTAATATTATTAACTTTCATAAATTCAGTAATTTTATCTGTAAGTTTCATTTTTAACTCTCGTAAATCATTAATATTATTATAACTTAATTATGTTTTATTGTCGAATAATTTATACTTTTAGCGAAAAAAAATTTAACTTGTAAAAATATGCGGAAAATTATTGACAATTACGACGAAATGTATTATAACTAATATAAAATACGACCAATCGTAACGATAAAACAAAGGAAAAATAAATGTTCGCCAATCTGATTAAGGAAATGAAGAGTGCTTGTCCTAAAATTACACAGGCAAAAATAGCAAAATTACTGAATATAGCAGAAAAATCTGTAAGCGCCCGATTTAATCATAAAGTGGAGTGGACAAGAAAAGAAATGTTTTTAATAAGAGATAATTTTTTCCCCGACCTTAATTTAGATTACCTGTTTGAAATACTTTGAATAATTTAATTTTACTTTTTAAATTTGTTTGAAAATTTAAATTTTATCGTTGATTTTTAATTCAAAGATAAGTCTATATACAATTTAATAAATAATGTTTCTTTTTAAACTTTCAATTAAAAAAGCCGCATGTTCAAATGCGGCTTTCTTTGGCGGAGAAGGTGGGATTCGAACCCACGTGTCCTTGCGGACAACTGCATTTCGAGTGCAGCTCGTTACGACCACTTCGATACTTCTCCTTAAAGCGTATTTCAGTTTATCATATTATTCCTTTCCAGTCAATTTTTTTGCATTCTCTATTTCGTCTTTTTTATTTTTTTCGAATTTTTTTCATTTTTTATGTCATATTATCATTCTTTTTAATATACTTATTCGGTTGACTCTATTTATAAAAAATTTTATAATATTTTACGGAGGGTATTATTATGGCAGAACAAAAAAAGAACACTGATTCAAAAAACAATCAAACAAGAAAACGCAGAAAAAGTTATTCTGAAATTACTGAATCGAAAATAGTTAAGTTATTGGCTTTTATTGCTTTGTTTTTAGCCGCTGCTATTTTTATTGTTCAGTTTATCTTAGGATTCTTCGATGTAAATTTAAAAATTATCGGAGCTTTTTCTCTTATAAGAGATTTATTTATCGGTATAGTTTTACTTCTTACTGCTTACAATTATGTTAAACCGAAGGGCAAAGTTTGGAAAGTTACTTATTGGGTAGTTGCGGCTATTTATTTCATCTTTGCTATTTTAGTTCTTATTTTCTGATTTTAAAAAGTTTTATCATACACTCTTTTCGTTTGTATGATTTTTACAGCAGATAATTGCGTCTTTGCGGAGATATATGAAGCATCTTTTAAAAATTTCAGATTTGACAAAAGAAGAAATTTTCGATTTAATCGAAACGGCTGTTAAACTTAAAAGATTTAAAAAGGAAGGTATTTCGCATAAATACCTTCCCGATAAATCTTTGGGTATGATTTTTCAAAAGCCTTCAACAAGAACCAGACTCGGTTTTGAACTCGGTATATTCGAACTTGGGGGCAAGGCGGTTTTTTTCGATAATCAAAGCATTCAGCTCGGAAGGGGTGAATCGGTTCAGGATACAGTCAGAGTTTTCTCTCGTTTTGTGGACGCTATTGTTATAAGAACATTCGCTCAGGCAACAGTAGAAAAAATGGCTATATATTCTTCTGTGCCTATTATTAATGCTCTTACCGAATATTCGCACCCGTGTCAGATTCTTTCTGATTTTATGACGGTAAGCGAAATTATAGGAAATGATTTTGAAAATCTTAAACTTTGTTATGTAGGACCGGGAAACAGTATTGCTAATTCGCTTATTGTGGGTTGTACATTGCTCGGTATGAGATTTTCTATTGCTTGTCAACAAGAGAGCCTTCCTTCTAAGTCTGTTATTGCTTTTGCTCAGCAAAATCAAGGCAAGTTACTTGTAACAAACGATATAAGGGCTGCGGCAAACGGAGCGGATATAATTTATGCTGCACCGTTTGGACAGCAAAAAGATATTGATGAAGAAACGTTGAGTAAATTTCAACTCAATGAAGACGTCTTATCTTATTGCAAACCTGATGTTAAGGTTTTGCATTGTTTACCTGCTTTTAAAGGCAAGGAGATTACAGAAGATGTTTTTGAAAAACATGCCGATGAAATTTTCATGCAGGCTGAAAACAGACTGCATATGGAAAAAGCTGTTTTAATAAAACTCTTAGGTGGTAACAATGCAATCTGATAAAAATGCTTCTTTTAAAGTTAAAATAGTATTACTGATATTGGCTGCTGCCGTTGTTGCTGTTGCTCTTACAATAGCTGCTAAATTCGATATGGAAGCCAGCCGTTTTTTTTATTCTGAAAATAACGTTTTTTCCGTAATATTTGCTTGTTTGGGAAAAGCGCCTGCATATTTATTGCTTGCTGCTTCTTTTTCTATTCTTTACTCTTACAGAAACAAAGAAAGCAAGTTTCTTAGCAGATTTTCCGCATTTGTTTATTTATTTGCAGTTTTTGCGTCTTTTTTTCTGTTGATTTACGAAATGTGCGAAAATATCGATACTGTCGTTAAAATTGTTTTAGGATTAGGAATAGCGCCTGCGCTGTCTCTTCTTTCCGTTTATCTCTTTTCGTTTATAAAAAAGAAAGATATTAAAAAGCTTATAAAATTTGCCGTATCAACAATAATAACGGTTGTTGCGGTTATAATAATTACATTGATATTCAAAGCCGTTTGGGGAAGGGTAAGATTTTACGAAATAATCGCAGGACAAGGGGAATTTGCACCTTGGTATGTTTTTCAAAGAGGCGGAGGAAGCAGTATGCCCTCAGGTCATGTAGCTCTGGGTGCGACCGTTTTTTGTTTAACCGCTCTTTGCGATTGTTTCGAAAATCTTAAAAATAAGAGATATGTTTTTTATATAGTTTGTTTTGCATATGTGTTTTTGACAGCCTTGTCGAGAATTGCTGCGGGCGCTCATTTTCTTTCGGATACAGTTGTTGCAGCATTTATTTCTTTTGCTGTGTTTATTGGTGTAAATTGGGTTTTTTACGGAAAATATTGCGATAAAATATATTTCAGCGATTCGAGTTTTTATAAATTGCTGTTGTTGGAATACGAAAGAGTATAAAGTATAATTTATTATAAAAGGCTTTACTTATGATTAATAATTCAATGTACAATTTTATGGTTAATAATACTTCGGATTATACAAGAGATTCTCTTACCTATTTCGGCAACCGAATTTCAAGAGGGGAATTACTGGTTTTAATTGACAAATTTGCTTTGTACCTTAATAAATGCGGGATAAAAAAAGGCGATGTCGTTGCAGTGTGTCTTCCTAATATTCCTGACGCCATTATAGCAATTTATGCGGCGAATAAAATAGGGGCTGTTTGTAATATTATTCATCCTTTGACCTCAGCGAACAACATATTGAAAACCCTTTCCGAAACAAAATGCAGAATGCTTTTTATAAGTGATTTTAAATATTTCAAAGATATAGAAGAGTTAAAAAAATGCAATGCCGATATAGTAATTTCCTCAATAAGCGGTTTTATGAAAGGCTTTAAAAAACTTATTGCTTTATTTGCCGAACGCAAATACAGAAGTGCAAGAACCGGCGAAAAATACTTCACGGAATGTCTGAAAGAAGAAGTCGTTCAAAAACAGCTTTCTTCTAAATTCAACGGCGATGAACTTGCAGTGCTTATTCATAGCGGCGGAACAACGGGCGTTCCTAAAACCGTTATGCTTTCTAACAGGGCTTTAAATGCTTCGGCTATGTATACAGGCGAGGTAATCGGAGGAGAGACGGAAAGGACTGACGGTTTTTTAATGGTTCTTCCGCTTTTTCACGGATTCGGGCTCGGGGTATGTATGCATACTGTACTCTGCAAGAATACCAATGCCGTTCTGGTACCTAAATTCAATGCTAAAAAAACGATTAAAATTATAGAAAAGGAAAATGTGACTTTCTTTGCGGGCGTTCCTGCAATGTACGCCAAACTTATGAATATAAGTAAGTTTAAAAGCAAAAAAATAATGAAGAAAATTAAATTTGTTTTCACGGGCGGCGATAAACTTAAAGACAGACTTAAAACCCAAATGGATAATGCCCTTATAGAAGCAGGCTCGAAAGCCCGTATGAATGAAGGATACGGACTTTCGGAGGCGGTTGCAGTTTGTACTCTTAATAGATTGGATAATGAAAAAAGATTTTCCGTAGGACAACCCCTTGCTTGCGTTGAAATCGCTATTATAGACAAAAAAGGCAATAAATTAAAAACCGGGCAAAGAGGGGAAATTGCAATAGCAGGTCCTGTGATTATGGAAGGCTATTTCAACGATGAAGAAAATACGAATAAGGCTTTCGTTTTCATAAACGGAAAAAAATTCGTTAAAACGGGCGACTGCGGTTTTACGGACGAAGAAGGATTTTTATATTATGTTGACAGATTTAAAAGAATGATAAAAATATCGGGCTATAATGTATTTCCTTCGGAAATCGAGGATACCGTGCTTACTTTAACCCAGGTAAGAAATTGCGCCGTAGCAACAAAAGAGACGGAAGACGGAGTTTATTTCAAACTTATAGTTGAACCGGAAAGCGATAAAATAGATTTAAACAAACTCAAACTTACCATAGAAAAATTATGTCAGGATAAGCTTATTGCCTATTCCGTTCCGAGAGAAATCGAATTCGTAAAAAACATTCCTCTTACCTCTATGGGCAAGGTGAAAATAAACAGCTGATTTATAGAAATTTTATATTATTTTGGTCTTACAGTTCGTTTTAGCGGCTTATCGGTCGGTCAACCGACTAAAATCAGCCGTTTTTTTATATCCGTTGTAAATTAAATTTTATATTAATATAATTGTATCAGTAAATATTTCAGGGGTGTATTATGGAACCTTTAATTCTTGTTTTCGATTGCGGCACTCAAAGTATCCGTGCTATGTTATTCGATAAAAAAGGGAACCTTGTCGCAAAAAATAAAATATCCTATCAGGCTTATTATTCAAGAGAAAAAAATTATGCCGAGCAGGATATGAATGTTTATATAGATAATATCTGTAAGGCAAGTCTCGAACTCAAAAAGGAATTTCCGAAAGAGTGGGAAAATATAGCGGGCGTCACTGTTACCACTATGAGAGATACGACTATTTTCGTCGATGAAAATTATAATCTTTTAAGGCCGGTTCTTGTTTGGCTCGATAAAAGATTTGCAAGAGACGATTATCCTTTTCCGTTGTCCCGTACCGTTCTTTACAAGCTTGTTAAAATGTATGATGTTGCAAAAACTCAAAGAAGTATAATGAAGACAAACTGGATTCGTGAAAATGAAAAAGATATCTGGGAAAAAACCTATAAGATAGCTTTTATTTCCGCTTATTTTAATTACTTTTTTACGGGTAATTTCGTTGACAGTACCGCAAACACCGCAGGACATCTTCCTTACGATTTCAAAAATAAAAAATGGCTTACCAAAAAATCAATGAACTATTATGTTTACAATACCCCTCCGGAACTTATGGTAGATTTAAAAGAACCGGGCACCGTTATAGGAAGCATCACAAAAGAGGCTTCCGAAAAAACCGGAATCAAACAGGGTATTCCTTTTATTCTTGGCGGCGGCGATAAATGTTGCGAGAGTATAGGGACAGGTTGTCTTGACGAGAAAAGCGCAGCTTTGAGTTTCGGAACGGCTGCAACCGTAGAAATCAACACTAAAAAATATATAGAACCTCAAAAGTTTATGCCTGCTTATGTTTCTTTGAGACCGGGTTATTACTGTCCGGAATTACAGGTTTACAGAGGATATTGGCTTATTACCTGGTTTAAGGAGCAGTTTGCTCAGATTGAAGTGGAAGAAGCTAAAAAACTCAACATTCCCGCCGAAGACCTTCTCGATAAAATGTTGAGTAGGGTACCGCCGGGAAGTGACGGACTGATTTTGCAACCTTACTGGTCGCCCGATCTCAAAATTCCCGAAGCAAAAGGTTCGATAATAGGTTTTTCCGATGTTCACACGAGAGCTCATATTTACAGGGCGATAATAGAAGGTATCGGTTATGCTCTTAAAGAAGGAATGGAAAACATAGAAAAGAAATTACCTCATAAAGTCGAAAGAATTACCGTATCGGGCGGCGGATCTCAAAGCAATTCTATTTGCCAGATAACGGCAGATATGTTCGGGCTTCCCGTATACAGGGTTCAGACTTACGAAACAAGCGGACTCGGAGTCGCTATGCTCGCATTCGTTTCCATAGGGGAGTTTTCCGACCTTGAAGAAGCAGTTAAAAATATGGTTAAATATACAGATGAATTCAAACCGAATAAACAGGCAACTAAAATTTATAACGAATTGTTTAACAGAGTTTATAAAAATCTTTATAAAAGCCTCAGGGGATTATATTTCGAATTAAAAGATATTATAAGTCTGCCTTATTAAAATTTATAACTAATTTACAAAAAAACCGGACGCAGTCTTTTGCCGTTTAAAGGCTTACTGCGACCGGTTGATTAAATCGAAAATCGATAAAATTTCCGAAAACAATTAAACCGATTCTTTAAGAACCGATAAAATATCGAATTAACTTTAAAGATTTTTATATAAGATTAATTACCTTGGTTTTCTTCCTCGGTTTTCTTATATGCGTCCAAAATGGTTTGCCGTATCATTTCTCTCGTTTCGGTGTTTATAGGATGAGCAACATCTTTAAATTCACCGCTAGGTGTTTTTTTGCTCGGCATTGCAACAAAACACTCGCTTTCACCTTCGATTATTTTAATGTCGTGTAGAGCAAAACAATCGTCGAATATTATCGAAGCTACAGCTTTAAGTCTGCCTTCGTTCTTTTTCACCAACCTGATTCTCACATCTGTTATTTTCAATTTTCCCACCTTCCTATTGCTTAAAGCTAATATATTTATATTATAATAAATTTTTCGACTTTTTACAATACTTTTTGAAAAATAATTTTTTAAAATAAAAATTCTGTTGATTTAAACAATTTTTTAAATAAATCGAAAATGGTATAGAATTTTTTTGATTAATATATTTTATTATTTTTTATTGAATCTGAACTAATGCTTGTTTACTCGATTTTAATTCAAATTTACTTTTTAACATTTTATTTTGTTGTGCATATAATGCCGTATGATTAATTTAGACGATTACGAGCGTGTGCATTTTATAGGCGCAGGCGGTGTCAGTATGTGCGTGCTTGCAGAATATCTTTCCGATATCGGTAAAAAGGTAAGCGGTTCGGATGCGGTATTCGGCAAAAATATGGAAAAACTCAAAAGCAGAGGTATCGACGCATATTGCGGCTGTGATACCGATAAGTTAAAGGACTGTAAGCTTGTCGTTGCAAATGCGGCGATAAAAGAAGATAATCCCGAATTGGTTTATGCTTTAAAAAATAATTTAAAGGTTATAAAAAGAAAAGAACTTCTTGCCCTTATTGCAAAGAGTTGTAAAACCGTTATTGCAATTTCGGGAACGCACGGAAAAACTACCGCAACTGCAATGCTTGGAAAAATTTTCAAAGTCAGCGATAAAAGATTTCTGTTGCATATAGGGGGGAACGCTCAGGATTTTTCAGGGGGATACTATTTCAGCGGTTACGATTATTTTATTACGGAGGCTTGCGAATATAAAAGAAGTTTTTTAAGCATCGGTTCCGATATCTCCGTAGTTCTTAATGTCGAACAGGACCATCCGGACTGTTATAAAAATTACGAGGATATTCATAACGCATTTGACGAATTTACCAAAAAAGCAAAAAAATGCGCGGTTATAAACGCAAATTTTTCCGAACTCAATACTTTTGCAGATAAAATTACATTCGCAAATAACGGAGATTTTCGTGCCGTGAATATTTATGACCGTAACGAAAAATATGAATTCGATGTCTTGAAAAACGGTGATTTCTTTGTTAAAATCCGCTTGGGCGTTTCAGGAAGACACAATGTCGATAATGCTCTTGCCTGCGTTGCCGTTGCCGATTATTCGGGAATAGATAAGCTTTGTATAAAAAAAGGACTTGAAAGCTTTAAAGGGACTGAACGACGCTTCGAAACGGTAGGGAAACTGAACGACGCTCCCGTAATTACCGATTACGCTCATCACCCAAGCGAAATACAGGCAGTTGTCGATACTGCGTCTAAACTTACGAAAGGGAAGCTGTTCGTTGTTTTCGAACCGCATACATATTCGAGAACCAAAAGGCTTTTCGAAGAATTTACGAAATCTTTCGATATGGCTTATGAAGTTTGTTTTCTACCCACATATCCCGCAAGAGAAACTCCCGATATGGGAACCGATTCTTTTACCCTTTACAGTGAAACTCGCAAGAGAATTAGAGCTAAGTATTTTTCAAACTATTTCGAATGCGAAGAATATATGAAAAAAACGATAACAAAAAAAGACTACCTTTTGGTATTAGGGGCGGGGAATATAGATAAACTCGCCGAAAATATCTGCAAAAAATAATCTTTCAACATATTTGTTGTTTAAATTTTTTCAATCGATTTAACAGCTTACTATTACCTTTTTAAATCTGCAATATTCGGAGTCGAATTTTTTAAATTCCATCGGGGCGTCGAGCAGTCCTACCGTTTCTCCAATAAAATTATCGACAAGTATTGCTTTATTCTGTAATAAATTTATTGCCGTTAATTTTTCCTTATATCCGTTGCTTATACCGAATATCGTAAGTTGATTGTCAAGTACCGGACTCATATCTACATGCATATCTATTTTATCGTGGGCGTATCCTATTATTCCTATCTTACCGCATTTTTTTGTAAGTTTTAATATATCTGATACATTCTGCGTGTCGGAATAATTATAAATACAATGGTCGGCCATTTGTCCGCCTGTTATTTCCAAAACACTCCTTACCACATTTTCTTTACTGCTGTTTATTGTATAATATATTCCGTTATCCTGCGCAAGATTGAGCTTGTTTTCGTCCCCGTCTATAAGGATAGGTATGCATTGATGGTACATTGAAAGCTGTGCGAAGATATTGCCTTGTATATTTCCGCCAAGTATTGCAACATACTGCTTTTTGCACATTTCAAGTACATCGTATGTCTTTGACGCTATCGCTATATATTCTATAAATAATGCGCTCGTATCGCTGATTCCTTCGGGCAGGGCGGTTACATTTTCAAGGGGAACTATTACATAATCGGCAAGAAATCCGTTGCGGTTAAAACCCATTACGTCTATGTTCTTTCTGATTTTTTCCTTCTTTTCCAAAGGATTCGTCGATAAATCCACATACGGGGTAAGTACTACCCGTTGTCCCATTTCGAAACCGCATTCGCTGAATACTTCCGATACGACGCCCACGGCCATTCTGCACGGCGTTATAGGATATTTAATGTCCGCAGTATTATTATATACCATTACATCGGTCGAAGAAAAAAAAGTATACTTTATTTTTACTTTTATATATCCTTTTGTAAGTATAGTATCGTCGTCGACAAGTTCAAATGTTTTCGGTGCGGTGATTTTCCAGGTTTTCATAAAGTCTCCTTAATTGATTATTTATTATATCATACTGATTTTCCGTTGTAAAGGCGTTATTTATTCTATTTTGTTTGTTATTATTATATATCGGCAATAATATATAAAAAATAAGTTAAAATTATTTGACTTAATTATTAAAAATATTTATACTGTTAAAGTAACTAACGATTGTAAAATTTAAGAGGTGATATAAATGAAAAAGGATATTCATCCCGAATACAGACAGGTTAAAGTAGTTTGTGCCTGCGGTGAAACTTTTATGATGGGTACAACCAAAAATACCGACCTTATAAAAGTCGATATATGCAATAAATGTCATCCGTACTTTACGGGTAAACAGAAACTTGTCGATACGGGCGGCAGAGTCGATAAATTCAAAAAACGTTTCAATCTTAATTGAAATCGTCTATAAGCCGTTTCGATTGCTAAGCTTAAATAAGTTTAGCAATTTATTTTTTAAAGGATATATACCGTATATGGAAGCAGAGCAAAAGGAAAATACCGTTAATAATAAACTTAAAAAAGACAAAACTAAAAAAACAAAAAAGTTTTGCAGTAATATTGGCGGTCAGGCAGTTCTCGAAGGCGTTATGATGAGAGGCAACAGAAGCAAGGCTATTGCCGTTCGTTCGCCGGACGGTACGATAGTTGTCGAAAGTTCGAGGCATAAAAGCGTTAAAGAAAAAAATATTATTTTCAGAATTCCTATTATAAGAGGGGTTATCAGTTTTTTTATGTCGCTTTTTACCGGCATTTCCGATATGATGCGCTCTGCGGAAGTTTACGGGGCGGATATTCAGGAAGAGCCAAGTAAATTCGAAAAGTTTGTTTCAAAAAAACTAAAAATCAGCGCAACGACGCTTATTACGATTATTTCAGTACTTTTAGGACTTGCCATTGCCATTGCTCTTTTTGTTATTTTGCCTAATTATCTTACCTCGTTACTGTTTGAAATAGACGCTTTATATCATGCTCACGCAATTTATAAAAATCTTTGCGAAGGCGTAATAAGAATGATTATTTTCATTGTTTATATCGTCAGTATTTCTTTTATGAAAGATATTAAAAGAACCTTTATGTATCACGGCGCAGAGCATAAGACCATTTCGTGTTACGAACACAATTTAGAACTTACCGTTGAAAACGCCCAAAAAATGTCAACCGTTCACGACAGATGCGGTACTACATTTACTTTTATCGTTCTTGTTATAAGTATTCTTCTTTTTTCTCTTATTGCAGGGTGGCAGGAAAGTCTTTGGCTCAGAGTCATTATAAGACTTGCCCTTTTGCCTCTCGTTGCGGGAATTTCTTACGAGATTCTTAAATTCCTTGCAAGGTTCGATAATCTTTTCGTCAGAATTTTAAAGGCGCCGGGATTATGGCTTCAAAAACTTACTACAAAACAGCCGACCGACGAAATGGTCGAAGTTGCTATAAAAGCCTTTAAAACGGTGCTCGAACTCGACGAAAATCCTCAGATAGAAACAACCAGTTTTTCAGACCCCGTCGAGTATTCGAAAAGCCGTGAAATGATTAAAGAGTTAGTTAAGGAAGATTCCGATACCGATTGGATTTTCTGCGAAGTAACCGGACTTAAAAGACAGGAACTTTCAACACTTCTTACAGTAACTTTAATACAGCACAACAGAGCATATTTTATGGCAAAGGAAAAGTCTTTAGGAAAACCTTTGCAATATATTTTAGGTTACACTGAGTTTTACGGCTATCGGATAAATGTTGACGAAAGTGTTCTTATTCCTCGTCCCGAAACCGAACTTGCGGTAGAAAAAGCTTTGAATATCTGTAAGGATATAAATGCAAAATCCCTTCTCGATTTATGTACCGGCAGCGGCGCTGCGGCAATAGCTTTCAAAAAACAGCTGCCTGACCTTAGTGTTACTGCTTCCGATATTTCTTCGAAAGCAATTAAAAAAGCAAGGAAAAACGCTAAACTCAACGACGCCGAAATAAAGTTCATAAAAAGCGATATGTTCGAAAAATTAAAAGGAAAAAAATTCGATATAATTTTCTGTAATCCGCCTTATATCAAATCGGAGGATATAAAAGGTTTACAGGAAGAGGTCAAAAAAGAACCTTTGAATGCTCTTGACGGCGGTGCGGACGGTTTGGATTATTACAGAATTTTAGTTCAAAACAGCGATGAATTTCTCACCGATAAAGGCATTCTCGTTCTCGAAATCGGAGCGGGACAAAGCGAAGATATAATTTCTTTGTTCGGCGAAAAATATAAAAATATTGAATTTTCAGAGGATTATAGCGGCATTTTAAGGATTGCAGTGCTAAAAAGAGGTTAAAATGTTTGATAAACTTGACGCAGTTTTAAAAAGATATGAAGAGTTGAACGAGCTTATTTCAAAGCCCGAAATTATTGCCAATCAAACTCTCTGGCAATCTTATGTCAAAGAACAATCCGATCTTACGGAAAAGGCAGATAAGTATAAGGAATATCTGAAAGTCAAAAAAAATATGGACGAATGTTCCGATATTATGAACAACGAAAAAGATAACGAACTCAAAGAACTTGCTTCCGAAGAATATAAAGACTGTCAGAAAAAAATAGAGAAACTGACGGAAGAACTTAAAATACTTCTTCTTCCGCAAGACCCTAACGACAAAAAAAACGTGGTTCTCGAAATCAGGGCGGGAGCCGGCGGAGACGAGGCGGGACTTTTTGCAAACGAACTTATGAGAATGTATATGCGTTATGCGGAAAATATGAAGTGGAAGGTAGAAGTTATCGATATGAACGAAAATGAACTCGGTAGTCTTAAAGAGGGCGTTGTACTTATTTCAGGTAAAGGCGTTTACAGTAAACTCAAATACGAAAGCGGAGTACACAGAGTTCAGCGAGTTCCCGAAACCGAATCGCAGGGCAGAGTTCATACTTCGACGGTAACCGTTGCCGTGCTTCCCGAAGTCGAAGATGTCGAAGTGGAAATTCTCGACAAGGATATCAAAATCGATACTTACAGAAGCAGCGGGGCGGGCGGTCAGCATGTCAATAAGACAGAGTCGGCTATCCGTATAACTCATTTTCCCACGGGTATCGTGGTAACAAGTCAGGACGAAAGGTCTCAAATCAAAAACAGAGAAAGAGCCATGAAAGTCCTTAAAAGTAAAGTATACGATTTCTATCAGTCGCAAAGCGATAAGCAGTACGCAGACAACCGTAAAAATCAGGTCGGAACAGGCGACAGGTCGGAGCGTATAAGAACCTATAACTTTCCGCAAGGAAGGGTTACCGATCACAGAATAGGACTGACTTTATATTCTCTTCCTTCTTTTATGGAAGGAGATATAGAAGCAATGATAGAAGCCCTTCAAATCGAAGGTCAGAACGCTTTGCTTTCAAATCAGGAACTTTAATTTAATTGCAAAAGGTATTAATCGATGTTACAATAAATCAAGGAGGAGTCTTATGATTAAATACAATAAGCAAACACATCTTTTACTCGAAGATACTTATAAGTACGAACTTCAAAATGTTAAAAAACCCAATTTTTTCAGAGAAATGTTCGACTATGACAGTATCCCCAAAACTTCTTTCAATTTCAGGCAGACTCCCATGGATTTTCACAGAGATGTCGTTATCACGGATACTACTTTCAGAGACGGGCAGCAGTCAACTTCGCCTTATTCGGTAAAACAGATAGTTGATATATTCAAAATGCTTTCAAAACTGAGCGGTCCGAAAGGTATAGTAAGACAGTCCGAATTTTTTGTGTATTCCGAAAAAGACAAAGAAGCGGTAAGAAAATGTAAGGAATTAGGACTCGATTTTCCCGAAGTTACCGCTTGGATAAGAGCAAACGAAAAGGATTTCGAAATCGTTAAGGAAATGGAAATAAAGGAAACGGGTATTCTCGTCAGCTGTTCGGATTTTCATATATTCAAGAAAATGGGTCTCGACAGAAAAAAGGCTCTCGATAAATACCTTGCCATTGTCAAAATGGCGCTCGATAAAAATATTGTTCCGAGATGCCATTTCGAAGATATTACAAGAGCCGACTTCTACGGCTTTGTAGTTCCTTTTGCTCTGGAACTTATGAAGCTTTCCAAAGAAAGCGGTATTCCCATAAAAATCAGGGCTTGCGATACTTTGGGCTTCGGAGTAAGTTATCCCGGAACAAGTCTTCCGAGAAGCGTGCAGGGCATTATTTACGGACTTCGTCATTATGCGGAAGTTCCTTCAAAGCAACTCGAATGGCACGGCCATAACGATTTTTATAAAGTGGTCACCAATGCCGCCACCGCTTGGCTTTACGGCTGCGGCGCAGTCAACTGTTCTCTTCTCGGAATTGGCGAGAGAACGGGCAATTGCCCCCTCGAAGCTATGGTTATGGAATATGTTTCTCTTCACGGCACCACCGACGGTATGGACCTTTCGGTTATTACGGATATTGCCGAGTATTTCGAAAAAGAAATAGATTATGTTATTCCGCCCCGTACTCCGTTTGTCGGGCGCGCTTTCAATTCGACAAGAGCAGGTATCCATGCGGACGGTATGCTTAAAGACCCGGAAATTTACAATATTTTCAATACCGAAAAAATTCTTAAAAGAAAACCCATGGTCGCTATCGATAAGCACAGCGGTATTGCAGGACTCGCTTACTGGATAAACGAATATTACGACCTTTCAGAAGAAGAGAGAATTCCAAAAACTCACCCCGTGCTCAAAGCCATGAAAGACGTTATCGACAAAGAATACGAGGAAGGCAGAAACACAGTTATGGGTGACGACGAACTCGAAACCATTTTGCATAATGTCGACAGTAAATTCTTTAAACACATACTTGCATTGTCGGAGAAATTAATATGAAATATTTAAGTACAAGAAATAAAAAATTAAGGTTTTCCGCTTCCGAGGTAATCGTTAAAGGTATTTCGGACGAAGGCGGATTGTTCGTTCCCGAAAGTTTTCCCGTTTTAAACGAAGAAACCTTCAGAAAACTTTCCGAAACCGATTATCCGCACAGAGCGGCTTATGTCCTTTCTCTTCTTATGGACGACTTTTCCGAAGAGGAACTTCTCGATATAACGACAAAAGCTTATTCCCGTTTCGACGATTTAAACGACCCTTGTCCGCTTGTCGAAATAGACGAAAACCTTTTTATACTCGAACTGTGGCACGGTCCCACTCTTGCTTTTAAAGATATGGCACTTACCGTTTTACCTTATCTTCTTACAGCGTCGAGAAAAAAAATCGGCCACGACGACAAAACTTTGATTCTCGTTGCAACTTCAGGCGATACGGGGAAGGCCGCTCTCGAAGGCTTTAAAGACGTCGAAGGCGTGGATATTATCGTTTTCTATCCAAACGAAGGGGTTTCCGAAATGCAGAAACTTCAAATGACCACCCAAAAAGGAAACAATGTTTCGGTCTTCGGAATTAACGGCAATTTCGACGATGCTCAAAATGCAGTTAAAAAAATATTTACCGATAAAGATTGTATTAAGGCTATTAAAGACAGAGGATATTCTCTTTCTTCTGCTAACTCGATAAACTGGGGCAGACTTGCACCTCAGATTGCTTATTACATTTCGGTTTATGCAGACCTTCTTTCAAGCGGAAAAATAAAGTTTTCCGATAAAATAAATATTGCCGTTCCGACAGGCAATTTCGGGAATATCCTTGCAGCTTACTATGCATATAAAATGGGACTTCCCATTAATAAACTTATCTGTGCTTCGAATATCAATAATATTCTGACCGATTTTCTAACCGAAGGCGTATACGATATCAAAAGAGAATTTCATAAAACTATTTCACCGTCTATGGATATTCTCATTTCTTCCAACCTCGAAAGACTTCTTTTCGATTTGTACGGAGACGATAAAAAAATATCGGAACTTATGAAAGATTTGAAGGAAAAAGGGAAATATCAGATAGACTCTCAAATTCTTTCGAAAATCAAAGGTCTTTTTGCGGCAGGCTTCGCAAATGAGGAAGAAACTTTACAATCTATCGCTAATTATTTCGAAGAGTACGGATATCTTATCGATACCCATACTGCCGTTGCTTGCAGCGTGGAAAGCGATTACGAGATAAATAACGACGACAGTGTTCCCGCAGTAATCGTTTCAACTGCAAGTCCTTATAAATTCCCGAGCGATGTGCTGAAAGCGGCAGGGGGCGGCGCTTACGAACAAGACGCATTTAAAGCCGTCAAAAAACTTCACTCTCTTTCCGCTCTCGAAATTCCGGATAATATAAAAGACCTTAAAAACGCTGATATTCGTTTCAAAAAGGTAATAAGTAAAGATAACGCTTTCAATGCGGTTTTAGATTATTTAAACGATAAAAGGGGTTAATTATGGATAATGAAACTTTGGAAATTGCACGCAGATTAAAAGAACTGAGAGAGTTCAGCGAACTTTCGGCAGAAGAACTTGCTCGTTCAGTCGATATTCCCGTTAGCGAGTACAAGTCTTACGAACTGGGAAAAAAAGAGGTTCCCGCAGGCGCTCTTTACAATATTGCGGCAAAACTCGGCGTGGACCCTTCGGTTATTCTCAGCGGTAACGAAAGCACTTGCGATGACTGTTTCGTAGTTTACGAAGGAAAAGGAAAACAGGTAAACCGTCATAAAGGGTATAGTTATACTTCGCTTTCTTACAATTTTGCAAACAGAAAATTAGAACCGATGATCGTGGACCTTTCGCCGGATGTCGAACCGGAACTCGTAACTCATACCGGTCAGGAATTTAATTACGTTCTCGAAGGCAGTATAAGACTTATCGTCGGGGAAAAGGAATATTATCTTCATGCCGGCGACAGCGCTATCTTTAAATCGAACATTCCACATTCTCAAACGGCGATGGGAAAGAAAGCAAAATTTTTGTCTGTGATTCTGGATAAATAATCATGAAGTGGGGACTTGTTCTCGAAGGCGGCGGAGCTAAAGGGGCTTATCAGGCCGGAGCCATAATGGCTTTCAAAGAACTCAAAATCGAGTTCGGTTGTATTGCGGGAACTTCGATAGGCGCAGTTAACGGGGTTATGCTTGCGCAAGGGGATTTTGAAAGAAGTTATGAACTTTGGCGCAATATCGAAGTTTCGAAAGTTCTCGATATGGAAGAGCAATATGTAAAAAATCTTTACGGACTTAATATTGATAAAGATACGGTTTTTTATCTTTTCAAAAAAATAGGACAGATTATCAAGGATAAGGGTATCGATATTTCGAGAATGCGCCATATTATCGACGAGTATGTCGACGAAGATAAGGTTCGCAAATCCGATATAGAATTCGGTCTTGTAACCGTCGACCTTAAACATATGAAGGTTTTAAAGTTGTATAAAGAAGATATTCCGAAAGGAGAACTTTGCGAATATGTTATGGCAAGCGGAATGCTTCCTTTATTTAAAAACGATGAAAATTCCGATAAAAAATTTTTCGACGGCGGCATATACGATAATCTTCCCATAAGTATGGTTATCGATAAAGGCTACAAAAATATAATTGCTATAAGAAACAGACCTTCGGCAAGACCTAAAAAAATAAAAGACGAAAGCGTCAATATCATTTATATTCGTCCTACTACAAAAGCGGGCGGTATACTTAATTTTACTAACGAGAGCGTCAACAACGCTATAAATATGGGCTTTCTGGACACGATGAGAATTTTCAACGGATATTGCGGTAAACTTTATTATATTACCGATATCGACGAAGAAAATGCAAAAAAATTGACCGATAGTCTTCCTTTTTGTTTTTTTGAAGAAATCGCTAAAATTCTGTCCCTTACACTTTGCGACGATATCGACGAAAATATCGAAATTATTACAGCATATCTTAATTCGGAAAATAAATGGAATAATGATTATTCGGCAAGAAAGTCTTTTATAAATGCTCTCATCGTTTTTACCGAACCTATTTTAAATTTTGTAGGCTTTGACAGATTTAAAAAGTATACATTAAAACAGTATTTGGAAATGCTCGAAAATACCGATATGAATATTTCTTATAAAAAAACTTTAATAAAAAAACCTTTTAAAAATCAAGCAGTGTCAGTTGCCGAACTTTTAATACAATATTTCAGATAGCATAATTTTCAATATTATAAAGTTATAAATTAATTTTAAAATTTATTTATAAAACTTTACAGTTTAATATCAAAACTATACTTTTCTGAAATAATCAAAAGTAAAATTCTTAAACAATACCGATATCGGTATAAAAAATATTTTTTATAGGAGATTTAACTCAACAGGGGGAAGAGGAGGATTATATGATTATAGACACTCATGTGCATTTTTTTCACGATAAAATTGCAGCCGCAACTTTGAACGAACTTAAAGGCTATGCGAAATTCCAACCTGTAACCGATGGAAATCTCGCTTCGAGTATCGCTTATGCAGATAAAAACGGTATCGATAAATTCTTCGCTCTGAACATTGCGACAAAACCTAAAAACAACACGAGAGTAAATGATTTTGCAATCGCAAACAATTCGGAAAGAGTTGTCGCTTTCGGCTCGATTAATCCTTTTTTCGAAGGGTACGAAGAAGAACTCGACAGATTAAAGGAAAATAAAATAACAGGTATTAAATTTCACCCTCAGTATCAGCATTTCGATATGGGCGACGAAAGTTTTTATCCTATTTACAAGGCTGCGGAAAAAAGAGGTCTTTATATGTATTTCCATATGGGTTTCGACCCTTATATTCCCGACAGCGATTTTGCGGCTCCTGTAAAACTTGCGAATATCGCAAAGAAAGTCAATCCCGATTTTCTTATAGCCGCTCACTTCGGCGGTTATAAAGTCTGGGACGAGGTGGAAAAATATCTAGCAAAAACCGGAGTATATTTAGATACGGCAGTTCTTTACGATGGCGGAAACGATATGGATTTATTTAAAAGAATTCTTGATAAAACAGGTACCGATAAGATATTGTTCGCTACGGATACCCCTTGGAGCCATTTTTCCGATACGGTGAAATTCGTCGAAAAACTCGGTTTATCAGATTCCGAAAAGGAAAAAGTTTATTTTAAAAACGCCCTTAAAATTTTAGGAAAGAATAAATAATATAAATAAGTCTTTATACGCATATATTATTCCGAGGTGCGTATAATGGCGTTTTTAGATGAAATCAAAACCGATTTAAAAGATACTTTGCTTAAAGGCGAAGAATGCAGCATAACTTGTTATTCCGATAAAATCGTGATTATAGAAGGGCATAAGGGACTTTATCATTACGACGAAGCGGAAATAAAAGTCAAAGTAAAAAGCAAAAAAGGACTGGTTTCGGTTAAAGGAAACAAACTTAAAATCGAAGAGGCAGGTTGCGCTCAACTTGTAATTAGCGGAGAAATTCTTTCGGTTGCTTTGGACGGTGGATTATGAAATCTTACACCGTTATAGAAATCGAATTTTCTAAGTTAAAATCCTTTTGCGCTGCGTTATCTCAAAAAAACATTACAGTTTATAAGGTAAAAAGAAAAGGCAAATCGGTTTATATAAGTATCGATATAAAAGACGAAAAGACTGTATTTGCAATATTAAACGAATTATGTTACAATTATAAAATAATCGCTAAATACGGATACGGAAACAACCTTAAAAAGCTTGCGAAAAGACCCGGTCTTGTTTTCGGACTTATAATTTCCGTGGCGATGTGCTTCTTCTTGTCTAACACCGTTTTGGATATAAGATATGTTGGAGAAGCTTCGTTGCATCAACAGGAAATCGGTGCGATTTTGGAAGAACTCGGGATTAAAAAGGGTATGTTTACTTTTTTTCTCGATACCGAAAAAATTGAAAACGCCGTAACTAAGGTGGACGGAATTTCCTTCGGGCAGGCTCAGCTTAAAGGAAGCGTGCTGTTTGTCGGCGGACAAAAACAATTAGACGAACCGGATATCGAAGATACTACGGATTACAGCCCCGTCGTCGCTCAGTGCAACGGTATAGTAACACGTGTTGTGGTTCAGTCGGGAACGGCGCTCGTTAAACAAGGTCAGACGGTAAAGGCAGGCGATGTTCTTATCGCTCCCTATACGGTAAGCCGACAGGGCGAAGAAACGGTTTTTGACCCTTGTTATGCAAAAGGCGATGTCTATGCTGAAGTTTATTATTCCGAAAGTTCGGTTTTCTATCCTGAAATTATTACGCAGGAGCGTACGGGAAACAAAAAAACTTTTACCGATATAACTATTTTCGGTAAAACATTATCGGGGAAAAAAGAGATACCTTTCCAAAACTACGAATCGGTAGTTTCGGTAACTAAAAGTAAAAGTATCATTCCTTTCGAAATTATAACGACTACCTATTACGAAACACAATCGGTTAAAATCGTTAGAACTTTCGAGGAAGCATATCCCGAAATAATTAACGGATTATACGAAAAATTAAATATCGCATCGTCAGGCGATACTTTAATTAAAAAATGGGAAATAATCAATAAAAAAGGAGATAATTTCGTTATAGAAGTTTTTTATGAAACTGAAAAATTAATTAACGGACGATAAATTATGAAAGAATACGA
Organism: uncultured Eubacteriales bacterium; assembly: GCA_949296455.1. Classification (GTDB taxonomy): domain Bacteria; phylum Bacillota; class Clostridia; order Christensenellales; family CALVMC01; genus CALVMC01. Next base: position 25,903 of record CASFOZ010000002.1, on the reverse strand, counting down.
AAAGTATACACCGAAAAAACATCGTTTTCAATATCATTTAGTCTTTCTGATTTCCATATTTTTGCTTTCTATGCCGATTGCAATTTTTATAGGAGCGATTTTAAGACAAGGTTTTTATTATCTCTTTGACGACAGTATCAAATTCTTTTCCTTATGGTTTTTGATTGCGGGGGTGTTCACGGTTTATTACGGGTATATAGTAGTGCTGAGAAAAAATATTAAATTGAGCGCTCTCAATATGTCAATTCTATTCTTTATCCCGATACTTACTTTGTTTTTATGTTACGGATTCATGTCCCTTAATATTTATCTCGTTCCTATTGCAATGACTGCGATTATTATCGGTATTTTCGTGGACAAGCAAACAGGTCTTATTTCCGCTTTTGCCGTAACTATTATTCTTATTCTGTCTTCTGTTATTTATTTCGGATACGACGAAGTCAATCTTCTCATGCAAAATACTATTGCGCTTGCAACTTGTTCTTTAAGCAGTATTGCCATAGTTATTTTGATAGACAAAGATTGTACGAGAATAAAATTGATAGGGTATATCGTCGCCGTATCTGTTATTATGTTCGTTATTGCGGTGTTTTCGGCTATGGGCTTTACTTCCGATGCGGGTATAATTTTCCTTTCGGGACTCTTTTGTATGCTCGGCAATCTGTCGGCTCTCATTCTGTCGCTTTCCTTTGTGCCGATATTTGAATTCGGATTCAAACTTCCTACATTTTACAGACTTGCCGAACTTTGCAGCTTCGACCAGCCTCTGCTTAAAACCCTTTCTAAAGAAGCGCCGGGTACGTTTTCACACAGCCTTGTTGTCGGAAATTTTGCAGAAACATGCGCATTCGCAATAGGGGAAAATACCTCTCTTGCAAAAGCTTGCGCTTATTACCACGATGTCGGAAAATTAATCAATCCCGAATACTTCGTCGAAAATCAGACCGAAGGTTTCAACCCCCACGACGAACTCGTTCCCGAAATGAGCGCAAAAATGATTATAAAGCACGCCAAAGCGGGATACGATTTAATTATTAAAAGCAGATTGCCTAAAATCATCGCAGATGTGGCATTAGAACATCACGGCGATTTACCCGTAGGATATTTTTACAGCAAGGCTCAGAATATTACCGAAAACGAAATCAGTACCCAGGAATTCAGATATCCCGGTCCTAAGCCGAAAAGCAAAATCGCAGCAATAATTATGATTGCAGATACGATAGAAGCTGCGTCGAGAACGGCAACATTCAATAACGACGAAGATATTCGCAATTTCGTTACGGCTCTCGTTAAGGAAAAATTAGATAAAGGGCAGTTCGACGAGTGTGAAATTACCATGAGCGAAATTCATACCGTTCAGGAAACGATTATCAATCTTCTTCCCGCATACAACCATAGCAGGGTGACCTATCCGCCTAAAAAAGAAAATTCCTGATGATTACTGTTTACGGCGGAAAACAATACCGCAAAATAATAAAAAAAGTTTTCAATTATACCGTCAGACATTTCGGTCTGAAAAAAATTTGCGCAGAGCTTTCCTTTGTCGACGATAGTACAATTAGAGATATAAACGCAAGAACTCGCAACGAGGACAGCGTTACCGACGTTTTGTCTTTTCCTTCCGAAGACAATTTTTTAGAACGTTATAAAAATAAAGAAATTAATTCAAAAAGTCCTTTCAATCCTTATAAGACAAAAATTTATTTGGGGGAGATAATTATTGACGAATCGGTGCTGCTAAAACAAGCTCAGAATATGAATATCACACCCCAAAAAAGGTGCGCTCAGTTAACCCTTCATTCTCTTCTTCACCTTCTCGGTTACGACCATTGCGGAGATGAAGAAAAGATTTCAATGTGGAATAAAGAAGAAGAAATTTTAAAACCTTTAAACTGCGACGATATTTCGAGGGAAAAATATGTTTAAATCAGGTTATGTTTCGATTTTAGGAAAACCCAATACGGGAAAAAGTACGCTTTTAAACAAACTCGTAAACGAAAAAATTTCCATTGTCACTTATAAGCCTCAGACTACGAGAGATAATATTCTCGGCGTCCTTACCGACAAAAATTTTCAGATTGCTTTTATCGATACTCCCGGTATTCTTAAAGTCAGAGACGGCTTGTCAAGGTATATGATGAACAACGTAAAAGACGCATCTTTAAGCACAGATATCGTTCTTTATACGATTTCCGACGAAACGGGGGCTGATGAGGCCGATTTCAGATTTATAGGAAACCTTAAAAAAGGCGGAGCAGAAGTCATTGTTCTTCTTACGAAAATCGATTTGAAAGATAAATCTAAAACGGCGGAAAATCTTAATGTGCTTAATAAAGCCGATTGCGAAGTTATTCCCGTTTCTTCCCATAAAAATATAAATATCGATACTTTGATTAAAGTTATTACCGATAAACTTCCGGAAGGCGAAAGGTTTTTCGATGAAGATTTTGTTACCGATAAAAGTCTCAGATTTATGTGTGCTGAAATTTTAAGAGAAAAACTTATGCTTTCTTTGGATAAAGAAATTCCTTACGGACTTAGTATAGATATAACTTCTTTTAAAGAAGAAAAAAACATTACAAAACTAAGCGCCGATATCATTTGCGAAAAGAAAAATCATAAAGCCATAATAATCGGTAAAGGCGGGCTTCGTCTTAAAAATATCGCATCTTTAGCAAGAGCCGATATGGAAAAACTCGTAGGTGGCAAAGTTATGCTCGAAGTTTATGTGAAAGCGAAAGAAAATTGGCGTGAGGATAATAAATTGCTTCAAGAAAGCGGGTACGGAAAAAATATTTAATTTATCGGTATATTTTCGTTTTGTTTGTAAATGCTATTATCGTAGGTGAATTATGGATAAAGATGCGACTAAAATAGCATGGAAACTTTTCGAAAAAACCGGCGACATCGGAGCATACAGGCTTTACAAGGCAATTTCCGACGATAAGACGGAAGATTAGACTTCTTCGTTTATTAAAGAATAACGCCTGCTGAAAGACCTGTATAACCGTTTAATGGAGAGTACGAATTTTTTTATGCAGACGGAAGAAAAAACAGTCGGTATCGTTGTTGCTTCAAACGACTTTGGAGAAAACGATAAAATAATCACCTTGTGCACTTTTGAGAGAGGCAAAATTTCAGCAATGGTTAAAGGTTGTAAAAAACAAAATGCCAGGCTGAAACTTGCCTCTTCTCTTTTTTGTTTCGGTGAATTTAAAATACTGAACGCAAAATATTCCCGTGTAATTGAATTTAACTGTATAGAAAGTTTTTTCAGGTTGACTCAGTCCCTTAAAAAATTTTACCTTTCTTGCGCAATATGTGAAACTTTAAAGATTTTTATGAAAGAAGAAGAACTTTATCCCGAAGCCGTTAGCGAAGCGGTGAATGCCTTGAAAAATATCGAAGAAGCAGAAGGCGCCGGGGAAGAATTCTTCTTTATCCGTTCTTTTTTAAAATTGCTTTCTTGTTTCGGTTACGGAATAGAAGGCGGCGGCTGTTCGGTTTGCGGTAAAAAACCGGTATTTTTTTCCTTTGAAAACGGTCTTTGCTGCGAAGAACATAAGGCGGGTAAGGGTGAGTATTTATCTGAAAAGGCATTGTTCGTTCTCGAACAGGCTTTGTCGGATAATGATTTTTCCGCCGGTGTGAACGATTCAAAAACAAAATTCGGAGAGACTTTGGAAAAACTCGATTCAAATACCGTAAAAGAACTGTTTTTCATTTTACGACATTATTTCTATTTTTGTTCCGATAAGCCCAATTTACCCCTTAAAACCTATTTTAAAGAGTTCATTTTTGACCATTAATTTTTATAAATAAATTACTTACCTTTATTCATTTACTTGTCAATATTCTAAAAATATTGTAATATTAAAAAGATAGAAGTAGACTCAAAGTTTATTAGGAGGTTTTTTTATTATATGAAAAAGTATGTGTATCTTTTTAAAGATGCCGACGGCGATAACAAAGCTTTGTTCGGCGGAAAGGGCGCAAATCTTGCTAAAATGACAAGTTTGGGTATGCCCGTTCCTCAAGGTTTCACAATTACAACCGAAGCTTGTATTAAATACTATGATGACGGTGAGCAGATTACCGATGAAATAGTTAAACAGATTTTCGACGCTCTCAGCGAAACCGAAAAAATTGCCGGTAAAAAATTCGGCGATGCCGAAAATCCTTTCCTTGTTTCCGTTCGTTCAGGCGCAAGAGCTTCCATGCCGGGTATGATGGATACCATATTAAACCTCGGCTTAAACGATAAATCGGTTGAAGGTCTTGCAAAACTTACTTCAAATCCGCGTTTTGCATACGACTGTTACCGTCGTTTCATTCAGATGTATTCCGATGTCGTTATGGGCGTAGGTAAAGTGGCTTTCGAAAGAATGATTGACGAACTTAAAGAAAAGAAAAAAGTCGTTAAGGATACCGAACTTACCGCAGAAGACCTTAAAGAACTTATCGCAAGCTTTAAGGCTTTCTATAAAAAAGACAGGGGAGAAGAATTCCCTCAGGACCCCAACGAACAGTTAATCGGCGCAGTTAAAGCAGTTTTCCGTTCATGGAACAACCCCAGAGCTATCGTTTACAGAAAAATGAACGATATTCCGAGCAGTTGGGGTACTGCGGTTAACGTTCAATCAATGGTCTTCGGTAATATGGGCGACGATTCCGGAACAGGCGTTGCTTTCACACGTAACCCCGCTACCGGCGAAAAGGCTCTTTACGGCGAATACCTTATGAACGCTCAGGGCGAAGACGTCGTTGCAGGTATCAGAACTCCTCAACCTATCGGCGACCTTGCTAAAACAAATAAGGCTGTTTACGACCAATTTGTAGATATCGCTAATAAACTTGAAAATTATTATAAAGATATGCAGGATATGGAGTTTACCATTGAAAGAGGAAAACTTTATATGCTTCAAACCCGTAACGGTAAGAGAACGGCAAAAGCAAGTCTTAAAATTGCTATCGACCTCGTTAAAGAGGGTATGATTACCGAAAAGGAAGCTCTTTTGAAACTTGAACCCCGTCAGCTCGATTCTCTTCTTCATCCGCAGTTCGACGCTGCCGCTTTAAAGAAAGTTAAACATATCGCAACAGGTCTTGCCGCTTCTCCCGGTGCAGCTTGCGGTAAAGTCGCTTTCAGCGCAGAAGAAGCCGTTGAAAGAACGGGTAAAGGCGAAAAGGTTGTCCTTGTCCGTATGGAAACCTCTCCTGAAGATATCGAAGGTATGGCTGTTTCGGAAGGTATTCTTACAGCTCGTGGCGGTATGACTTCTCACGCCGCCGTTGTCGCAAGAGGTATGGGCGCTTGCTGCGTTGCAGGTTGCTCCGCTATCGATATCGACCTCGATAAGAAAATTCTTAAAATAGCAGGTAAAACCTTTACCGCTGACGATTATATTTCAATCGACGGCGTTACCGGTTACATTTACGGCGAAGCTATCAAAACCGCTCCCGCTGCAATTACCGATAACTTCGAAACAATTATGAACTGGGCTGATAAATATCGTGCTCTTAAAATCAGAACCAACGCAGATACTCCAAAAGACGCTAAACAAGCTGTCGCTTTCGGCGCAGAAGGTATCGGCCTTTGTCGTACGGAACATATGTTTTTCGAAGAAGACAGAATTATGGCTATGAGAGAAATGATTCTTTCAAATTCCAAAGCCGAAAGGGAAGCCGCTCTTCAAAAATTACTTCCTATGCAGAAAAAAGACTTTATCGGTCTTTATGAGGCTATGGGTAACAGACCTGTTACTATCCGTTTCCTTGACCCGCCTCTCCATGAATTCCTTCCCCATAAGGAAATAGAAATCGCACAGCTTGCAAAAGAAAAGAAAATGAAAGTCGAAGACCTTAAAAAACTCATCGACAGTTTAAGTGAGTTCAACCCGATGCTCGGTCACAGAGGTTGCAGACTTTCGGTTACTTTCCCGGAAATTGCTGAAATGCAGACGCAAGCCGTTATCGAAGCCGCTATCGAAGTTTCCAAAAAAGGCAATTTCGTTAAGCCCGAAATTATGATACCGCTTGTAGGCGATGTTAAAGAACTTAAATTCGTCAAAGATATAGTAGTTAAAAAAGCCGATGAAATCATTAAGAAATCCGGCGCTAAAATCGAATATTCTATCGGGACTATGATTGAAGTTCCCCGTGCCGCCATCACAGCTGACGAAATAGCAAAAGAAGCCGAATTCTTCTCATTCGGCACAAACGACCTTACTCAGATGACTTACGGATTCAGCCGTGACGACGCAGGCAAGTTCCTTGACGATTATTATACTAACAAGATTTTCGAAAGCGACCCCTTCTCGAGAATCGACCGTAACGGTGTAGGTAAGCTCGTTAAAATGGCTATCGACCTCGGAAGAACAACCCGTCCCGATATTAAACTCGGAATATGCGGCGAACACGGCGGTGACCCTTCTACCGTTGAATTCTGCCACGATATCGGTTTGACTTATGTTTCCTGCTCGCCGTTCAGAGTACCTGTCGCAAGACTTGCAGCAGCTCAGGCTAACATTAAAAACCCGAGATAGTTAAAAGTCAATTAAATATTACAATACAACAAGGCTTATTCATAGACGGATAAGCCTTGTTTTTATTGTTTTTTGAATTTTACTCTTACCATTTTATATTGTTTTTCATAAAATTTACACGATTAATTTAAATTAAAGATATAGTTCAGTTAATTATAAATGTTGACTCTAACCGTTAAATTTGTTAAGATTATAATCTGAATTTTAGTTTAAGATTATTTAGGGAAAAAATGTTTATTGAAAAAGTAGAGATTATAGGAAAAATAGAAAAAGACTTGTATTTAAATGAAATTCCGGCAATTAACCATTTAAAAAAGGTTCCTATTGTTTTTACTTCTCCTGTTACTTTTTTTGCAGGTGAGAACGGAACCGGCAAATCTTCCGTTATAGAAGCGATTGCGATTGCTTCTAAGTTCAATCCGGAAGGCGGAACGAAAAATTATTCTTTTTCAACGGCAGAGACTCATTCCGAACTTTGGAAAAGAATACGTATATCAAAAAAAGGTCTTTTTAAATGGGGCTATTTTCTGAGAGCCGAAAGTTTTTATAATACCGCAAATTATTTTGATAATTTAGAGGAAAATCAAAACAGACATTTGTTGAAACTTTCTCACGGAGAAAGTTTCTTGTCGGTTTTGGAAGATAATATCACAAGTCAGGGACTTTATATATTTGACGAGCCGGAAGCTGCTTTATCTCCCATGAAATTACTTTCGCTTATGGTGCTTATCGATAAAGCAGTAAAACACGGTTCTCAGTTCATTATTGCGACTCATTCTCCGATGCTGATGACTTTTCCCGGTTCAAAGCTTTTGTATTTTACCGACAGCGGCATTGAAGAAATACCCTACTACGAAACGGAACATTATTTTATCAGTAAGCAGCTGTTAAATTCTCCCCAAAAAATTTTTAAAAACCTATTTGACGACGATATCGACTGAATTTGCAATTAATTATTAAATCAAATAAAATTTATATTAATTACATTTATAAGCTATAATGATATAACGAAGGATTTAAAACTTTAAAAATAAAAACCGCTTAAAGACGGTTTTTTATTTTAACGATTTTCAAAATTATTTAAATTAATTTATCAGTTTACGCTTGATAAAAGGTCGCCGTATGTCGGGAAGGGCCAATAATTTCTTCCGACGAATAATTCCATTTCATCGGCATATGAACGCATTTTTTCCATTGCCGTATAAACTTCTTTTCTGAAAAAGGCAGATTTCTTTACATAATCGGTTATTTCTTCTGCTTTTTTAAGTGTTTTTTCAAGTTTATATACATCGTTTATCAATTTCATATTGAGTTCGTTCAGGCGGGTTATTATTTTCTCTTCAACGGATGTGTTAAGATTTTCCGAAAAAGCTTTCTTGCTTTCAACATTTTTACATGTTTCTCTTATATAAAGATTTACGGCAGGGAATATATCTTTTTTAACAATTCTGTTCATGGTTAGAGCTTCTATATTTATCGTCTTGCAATAATTCTCAAGAAGTATTTCGGTTCTGCTTACAAGTTCTTTTTCACTGAACACCTTATGGCGGGCAAATAATTCAACATTCTTTTTAGAAGCATATAAAGGTATAGAATCGGCGCTGGAAACAAGATTTAAAAGTCCTCTTCTTTCCGCTTCCTCAACCCATTCTTTTGAATAATTGTTTCCGTTGTATATAATTCTTTTATGTTTTTTATAAGTGGAAACGACTAACTTGTTAAGCGCTTCGTCGAAGTTTTCCGCATTTTCGAGAGTGTCGGCAAACTGTCTCAAAGATTCTGCCACGATTGTATTTATAACGGTATTCGGTCCGGCTACCGATAGGGTGGAGCCGGGCATTCTGAATTCGAATTTGTTTCCCGTAAAAGCAAAAGGTGAGGTGCGGTTTCTGTCCGTGGAATCTCTTGTGAATTTAGGAAGAGTGGTAACACCGAGTTCCATTCTCGATTTTTCTTTAGCTTTGTATTTATTTCCTGTTGCCATGGATTCGAGTATTTCTTCAAGTTCTTCGCCTAAAAATATCGATATGATTGCGGGCGGAGCTTCGTTAGAGCCTAATCTATGGTCGTTACCCGCAGAGGCTACGGAAATTCTTAATAAATCCTGATTTTCGTCTACCGCTTTTATTACCGCTACCAAAAACAAAATAAATTGTGCGTTTTCGTAAGGAGATTTTCCGGGTTCTAAAAGATTGACTCCCGTGTCCGTGCTGAGAGACCAGTTATTGTGTTTGCCGCTTCCGTTAAGATTGGCAAACGGCTTTTCGTGAAGTATGCAGGCAAGGTCGTGTTTTCTCGCTACCGTTTTCATTATTTCCATAGTAAGCTGGTTATGGTCGGTTGCCACGTTGGTTGTAGTGAATACGGGCGCAAGTTCGTGCTGAGCCGGTGCAACTTCGTTATGTTTGGTTTTTGCGTAAATTCCGAGTTTCCAGAGTTCTTCGTCGAGTTCTTTCATAAACGCAGAAACTCTCGGCTTTAAAGAACCGAAATAGTGGTCGTCGAGTTCCTGTCCTTTCGGAGGCTTTGCTCCGAACAGAGTTCTGCCGGTATATACCAAATCTTTTCTCTTATTGAAAATATTTTTATCTATCAGAAAATATTCCTGTTCCGGACCCACTGTCGAGGTGACTCTCTTTACCCCTTCGTTATTTTTGAAAAGCTTTAATACCCTTAATGCTTGCGTGTTTATCGCTTCCATAGAACGAAGAAGGGGAGTCTTCATATCCAACGCTTCGCCGCTGTATGAACAGAATGCCGTCGGAATACAAAGCGAACCGTCTTTTATGAAAGCATAGGAAGTAGGGTCCCATGAAGTGTATCCTCTCGCTTCGAATGTAGCTCTTATTCCGCCGCTAGGAAAACTCGATGCGTCAGGTTCGCCCTTTACAAGTTCCTTTCCCGAAAATTCCATTATACATTTGCCGTCTTTTGTGGGTGTCAAAAAACTGTCGTGTTTTTCTGCCGTTATTCCCGTCATAGGCTGGAACCAATGGGTATAATGAGTGGCGCCTTTTTGTATTGCCCAATCTTTCATTGCATTTGCAACGACTTTTGCTACATCTTCCTGCAAGGGAGTACCGTTGTCCATTGTGTTTCGCAAGGACTTGTATATATCGTCAGGAAGCATCGAGCGCATTACTTCGTCGTTAAAAACATTTGCTCCGAATATTGAGGTTATTTTATCCATATTTTTCTCCTTTATTACAGAAGGTTTATTCCCATATTGTTAAGTTTATTTACATCTTCGTCACGCCACAGCGAGCATTGTACTTCGCCTATGTGTGCCTTTTTGAGAAGATACATACAAAGCCTCGATTGTCCTATTCCGCCTCCTATCGTAAGGGGAAGTTTGCCTTCTATTAATTCCTTATGGAAAAGAAGTTCAAGCCGACTTTCAAGGTTGCAGCTTTTTAATTGACTTATAAGAGAATCTTTATCCACTCTTATTCCCATTGACGATATTTCAAGTGCAGAATCCAAAAGGGGATAGTAAAGAATTAAATCTCCGTTAAGGTTCCAATCGTCATAATCGGGCGCTCTTAAATCGTGCGGCTTTCCCGATTTCAATTTCCCGCCTATCTGCATTACAAATATCGCACCTTTTTCTTTAACATATAATCTTTCTCTTTCGGCGGGAGTGTTTTTGGGATACATATTTTCAAGTTCCTGAGATGTTATAAAAGTTACCTTGTTTACAAGTTCGTTTCTTAAATTGAATTTCTTTTCAAGTTTGCATGCGGTTTTTTTAAGAGCCGAATATATTTTGTTTACGGTTTGTTTGAGATATTCGAGGGTTCTGTCTTCTTTGTTTATTACCTTTTCCCAATCCCATTGGTCTACATAAAGAGAGTGAAAATTATCCGTAATTTCATCTCTTCTTATTGCGTTCATATCCGTATAGAGTCCGCAAGGGGCTTCAATACCGTATTTTTTTAAAGCATATCTTTTCCATTTGGCAAGACTGTGAACTACTTCCGCCGTTTCCTGTGTTTCTTTGATATCGAAAGATACCGGTCTTTCAACCCCGTTAAGGTTATCGTTGAAACCCGTTTTCCTAAGGACGAAAAGGGGAGCGGATACTCTTTTTAAAAGAAGGGCTTTTTTAAGTTCGTTTTGAAACGTGTCTTTGCAAAATTTGATTGCTTCTTCCGTTTGAGTCAATGTGAGAGCGGATTTGTAATCAGAAGGTATTTTATCGAGTAATAACATATCTATTTCTCCGTAAACTTAATATTATAATTATATATATTCTTTTTATTTTTGTCACTTGTTTAAAGCCTGCTTATTTATATTTTTTAATAAGCGGACAGCTTTTTTATTTGTATTAAGTTTCTGATTTTTATATCGGGCGACGGCTCGTTTTTTTGTATGCTTGTTCAATAATCAGAGAGTAAAGCGGATATCGAATTTAGAGAGCGTCAATTAAGAAAAACCTTTAAACTTTCAATAAGGTCAAACGCTTGTTAAAATCAAGGAAAATGTAGTAAAATATCTATATGGAAATAAGAGAAATTATCGAAGAAAGAGAAAAAAATCTTTCTCCTTACGCAGTAAAATCATACCTGACTAAAGGAAGGGAAAAACCTTTAAAACCGGACTCTTTAAGAAGCGAATTTATGCGTGACAGAGACAGAATTCTGCATTCCAAATCATTCAGACGCTTAAAACACAAAACTCAGGTTTTTCTGTCGCCGGAGGGTGACCATTACCGTACAAGGCTTACCCACACTCTCGAAGTTCAGCAGATTGCAAGAACTATTGCCCGTTCGTTGCGACTCAACGAAGATTTGGTAGAGGCTATAAGTTTGGGACATGATTTAGGACATACTCCTTTCGGACATACCGGCGAGGGTGTACTTAACAGACTTTCAGGACACTTCGAACATAACGAACAAAGTTTAAGAGTCGTTGAAGTTCTTGAAAACGACGGTAAAGGACTAAATTTAACCTTTGAAGTAAGAGACGGTATTCTCAATCATAAAAAAAACGGTAAACCTAAAACTTTGGAAGGAAAAGTCGTAAGTTATGCCGATAGAATCGCTTACATAAATCACGACATAGAAGATGCGGAAAGAGCGGGAATCTTAAAGGAAAAGGATTTACCGAAAGAAATTATTAAAATTTTAGGCAACGATAAAAGTAAAAGAATAACCACTCTTGTTAAAGACCTCGTTTTAAACAGTATGGATAAGCCTTTCGTCGCTCTGTCTCAGGAAAAGGAAGAAGCGATGGAAGAACTCAGAAATTTTATGTTCAAAAACGTTTATCACGACAACGACGCAAAAAGCGAAGAGGTGAAAGCCAACAGACTTATAGAATTGCTTTATAAGCATTTTCTCGATTATCCTCAGAATTTGCCTTCTTTATATCTCAATGTTCGTGAAAAAGACGGTGATGTTAAAGCCGTTCTCGATTATATTTCTTCTATGAGCGATAACTTCGCAATTAAAGTTTTCAGAGAAAATTTTATTCCTGAAGGGTGGGGACTTTAATGAAAATAACCCGTATCGAAAGACAAAAAAGAAATAAAACAAGGTATAATGTTTACATTGACGATGAGTTCAAGGCTTCGCTCAGCGATTTCGATATTTTGTCGGGAGGACTTAAAGAAGGAGATAATATTTCCGAAAGCAAGTTCGAACTTGCGGTAAAAAATGCGGAATTAAACGGTTGCTTTGATTATCTTGTAGATTATGTTTCAAAATATCTTAAATCGGAAAAACAAATAAGAGATAAACTTAAAGAAAAAAATTTTTCACCTGAGTGCATAGATGAAACTATTTTAAAAGCTAAAAAATACGGCTACATAGACGACGAATATGTAGCGGGAGTTTATGCAAGGTCTAAATCAAAGAATTCAGGTAAGGTTAAAATAAAAAGCGAATTAATCAAAATGGGAATATCGAAAGATATTGCAGATAGCGAGACGGAAGGATTCGATTACAAGGAAAGCGCTACCGCTCTTGCAGAAAAGTATTTAAGAGGCAGAAAAAATATAACCATGGAAGAAAAAAACAAACTGTTCAGATATCTTTTATCCCGTGGGTTTTCTTACGATGAAGTAAAAGATTGTTTGAATCGTTTCGATTTAAACGGCGGAGATGACGATAATGAGTTTTAGCGTTTATAAAATGCTTAAAGAAAACAATTTGCTATCGGGCGAAACTGCCGCAAAGGAATTGAATATTTCCCGTAATGCAATTCTTAAAAAAATAGAAAAATTAAGAAAAGCCGGTATCGATATCGAAGGAGAGAGGGGAACAGGATATAAAATCGTGAATGAAAAGTTCAACGAGTATTCTTTAAAATACGAACTTGAAAAAAGAAAAATTTTCGAGCCTGTTGAGTTCGGTGAATGGGACAGTACAAATAATCAGGCTCTTAAACTTATTCACAAAAAAGGATTCACGGGAATATGTGCAGCAAGAAAACAGCTTTCGGGAAAGGGCAGATTGCAAAGGAAGTTTCTTTCAGGCGAAGGCGGAATTTATTTTTCAATAGTCATAAAGCCTTCGGATATACTTCCGTCTATGGCACCGAGGTATGTTATAATCAGCGCCTTGGCTGTCGCTTCGGCTCTTGAAAAACACGGTGTTGAAGCTATGTGTAAATGGCCTAACGATGTTCTTGTAAAAGGTAAAAAAATTTGCGGAATACTGCTTGAAACATTTTCCGACTTCGATAAAATTCATGCTCTCGTATCGGGAATAGGAGTTAATATAAGTAACGATGTTTCGGCTATTGAAAATGCGGTTAATCTCGTTTCCGTGACCGGTAAAAATGAAAACGGAAATGAAATTTGCGCCGATATCGTAAAGGAATTTTTCGACTATGAAAATATCCTTAAAAGACAAGGATTTGAACCGATTAAACAAAAATACCTTCTGAAATCGATTACAATCGGGAAAAATGCCAAAATTTCAAAAAACGGGGAATATATCGAAGGATTTGCAGAAGGGTTGGACGACAACGGTTTTCTCATTCTTAAAACCGTTGACGGAAAGACTACTGTTTTTTCAGGTGATGTGGTTTAAGAATAAAAATCGGTATTTTTAAAATGGATTTTATCCGTAAAAATATTTATTTTTAAATCGGTAAAACAAAATTAAAGTGTTAATTAAACAAGTTTAAAGTTTAATTTATTAAAGAATAAACTTAACGACAGCAACAGTAAATTCGAATAAAGAAAAATATTCTGATTTTGATTATCGGAGGGAAAATGTTAGAAGAATTTAAAATAGGACACGAACAAGACGATGATATAAAAACCGGCGTGACCGTAATTATCGCTCCCGAGCATACAACAGGCGGAGTAAGCGTCAGAGGCGGCGCTCCCGCAACAAGGGAGACAGATTTACTTAAATCGGAAAATCTCGTTTCCGAAGTCAATGCCGTTGTTTTATCAGGCGGAAGCGCTTTCGGACTGGAAGCTTGTTGCGGAGTAAGCGATTATCTAAGAGAAAAAAATATCGGTTTCGATTCTTTGGGATATAAGGTTCCGATAGTCTGCGGTGCTTCGCTTTTCGACCTTACTTTCGGTAAATTCGGTTTCCCCGATAAAAATATGGGATATAAGGCTTGCGTTAACGCAGTGTCGAATAATTTTAAATCCGGAAGTATCGGAGCGGGAACAGGCTGTACTGTCGGAAAAGCCTTGGGCGCCAAACTTGCAAAAAAAGGCGGTTTAGGTTGTGCTTGTCTTAAAATAGACGATGTGGAAATGGCTGTTATCGTTGCGGTAAATTCATTAGGGGATATATACGATTTCAATAACGGAAAAATGATTAAAGGCGCAAGTATTGCAGGATTCAAACTCGGCGTTTTTTCTCTTTCCGAAAAGGCGGGTAAAAAAATAAAGCCCCAAAGCGGAAATACTACGATAGCGTGTATTCTTACAAACGCTAAACTCAACAAAACTCAGATGAATAAATTATGCGATATCGCTCATGACGGTTTGGCTCTTGCCATAAGACCTGTGCATACTCTTTTTGACGGAGACAGTATTTTCGGATTGGCTTCGAATAAAACCGACGCCGATTTTACTGTGCTTTCTATTAATATTACACGCCTTATGGCAGAAGCCGTTGCAGAAGCCGTCAGAAAGTCCGATTAAAGATTTCATAACCGTTAAATCCTTGCATTACTTTTTATAATGGGATATACTTAATTTATTATGGCATATAAATCGCTTTACAGAAAGTACAGACCTGTTACTTTCGAAGAAATGATAGGGCAGAATCATATTACCCGTACTTTGAAAAACCAAATCAAAAGCGGGAATATTTCTCATGCTTATCTTTTTACGGGGGCAAGAGGAACAGGAAAAACCACAGCCGCTAAAATTTTTGCCCGTGCCGTAAACTGCCTTAACAATTCCTCAGGGTCGCCTTGCAATAAGTGCGAAAATTGTTTAAAACTTTCAATCGACGCAAATCTCGATATTATCGAAATAGATGCAGCAAGCAATAACGGCGTTAACGAAATAAGAGAAATTATAGAAAATTCAAAATATCAGCCTACTGTCGGAAAATATAAAGTTTATATTATCGATGAAGTTCATATGCTGAGTCTCAGCGCTTTCAATGCTTTACTGAAAACACTCGAAGAGCCTCCCGAACACGTTATCTTTATTCTTGCGACAACAGAGGTTCATAAACTTCCGGAAACTATAATTTCAAGATGTCTTAAATTCGATTTCAGGCTTGTTCCCGATTCTTTACTTGAAAAACAGGTTAAATCCATTTTCGATAAATTGAAAATAAATTACGATGAACAAGCAGTCAAACTTATAGCTTCTTTCGGAGAAGGAAGCGTCAGAGATACGCTTTCCATTGCCGATATGTGCCTTTCTTACGCAGGCGGAGAAAAAATTTCTTATGACGATGTAACCGAAGTTTTAGGCGTTACCCGCTTCGATAATCTTTATGAAATTACTAAATACCTTCTTGAAGGGGATATAAAAAATCTACTCAAAAAGTCCGACGAAATTTTAAATAACGGAGCCGATGTCTTGCAACTTTCAAATCAGATTGCAGAATTTCTCAGAAATCTTATTTATTTCGAAAGCAGTGCAGGGAAAATAAAAAATTTCAGCGACAATCAGAACGAAAAAATCAAATCATTGCTCAACGATTTCGACAGAAGTTTCGCCGTCCGTGCGGCAGAAATTATGCTGTCTATCGAAGGAAGTTTAAAATATTCATTTAAACCCCGTATTCTTTTCGAATGTGCTCTTGTAAGAGCTTCGAGTATAAAATCCGATTTGTCTTATGACGGGTTGCTTTTGCGTATTAAAAATTTGGAAAACAAAGGCTTGTCGGGTACAGTTTCCTTGCCTAAAAACGAGAATAAGCCCGTAATACAAAATGCAGGAAAACTTTGGACCCGTGTTTTATACAGACTTTCGGACGGTGTTAATCCCATGCTTGAAAAAACCGCTAAACAAGTGGTAAAAGCAGAAATTGTAGAAGGGGTCTTTTGTATTACTACTCCTAATACTTTCGATGCCGAGTTTATAAAACAGGAAAATAATCTTTCGCTTATAAGTTCACTTATAAAAAAAGAATCCGGTTATAATTTTATAATAAAAGTACTTGTCAAAGATAATAAAAAAGAGGAAGAAGACGATATAGACAGTCTTTTTCAATCAACTTTAAAAAATAAAAAGGGAGGCTAATATGGCAAAATTTAACGGGGGCTTTGGCGGCGGAAATATGCAGCAGCTTATGCGTCAGGCTCAAAAAATGCAACAGGATATTCTTAAAGCTCAGGAAGAACTCGCTGAGACCGAAGTCGTTGCGACCGCAGGCGGCGGTATGGTGGAAGTTACCATGACTTGCGACAAAAAACTTGTTTCTTTGAAAATTAAACCGGAAGCTGTCGATCCCGACGATGTCGAAATGCTCGAAGACCTTATTATCGCAGCAGTTAACGAAGCTATTACCACAGCAGAAAAAACTTCGGAAGAAAAAATGGGACCGCTTTCAGGCGGAATGGGACTCTTTTAATGGAATATATAGATTCCCTTCAAAAACTAATCGCCGAGTTTACTAAACTTCCGTCTGTAGGACGGAAAACCGCTCAGCGTTTTGCCTATGCCGTATTGAACATGTCCGATGAAGATGTTCAGAGGTTTGCCGATTCCATTGTCGACGCTAAAAAAAATATAGGCTTCTGTTCTCTTTGCGGAAATTATACCGATAGGGAAATTTGTTCGATTTGCAGTGAAAGAGACCGCAGCGTTATTTGCGTAGTCGCATTTCCGAGAGATATCAACGCTATCGAAAAATCGAAACAGTTCAAGGGCGTTTATCATGTACTCAAGGGAACTATAAGCCCTTTAGACGGGGTAGGTCCGGATAATTTAAGAATTAAAGAACTTCTTAGCAGACTTGACGGAGTAAAAGAAATTATTGTAGCAACCAATCCCGATGTATCGGGAGAGGCTACTGCGTTATATATATCCAAATTAGTTAAGCCTTTGGGAATAAAGGTAACAAGGCTTGCACACGGAATACCTATCGGCGGGGATATAGAATATACCGACGAAATCACATTAGCCCGTGCTCTCGACGACAGAAAAGAAATATAAAATGGACAGCTTTTATAAAGAGCATATCTTTCCGCCTATAATAAACAGCGATTCGAAAATATTGATTTTAGGAAGCTTTCCTTCCGTTATATCGAGAAGAGAAGGCTTTTATTATATGAATCCCCAAAATCGTTTTTGGAAGGTTTTAGGCGCTGTTTTAAACGAAGATTTTTTATGTTCTGTAGAAAATAAAAAAGTTTTGCTTAAAAAACATAAAATAGCTCTTTTCGATGTAGTTAAAAGCTGCGAGATTAAAGGTTCGCAGGATTCGGAACTTATATTGAAAGAATATAACGATATTGAATACCTTTTAGATAACAGCGATATAAAGGCAATTTTTTTAAACGGCGCTAAAGCCTTCGGTTTATTTGAAAGTAAATTTTCCGATATCAATATTAACTATTTTAAAATGCCTTCAACGAGTTCTGCAAATGCTAAGTTTAATTTGGAAAAATTAATATCGGAATGGAATAAAATTTTAAAATTTTTGTAAAATTTAGTCGGAAATTTTCCTTAAAGTATCGACTTTTTCTCTTTTTTATTTTATAATATAGTTAATTACAGTAATATTTTATTTTTTATTGTAATAAAATATATTAAAATTATCGGAGGAAGGATTATGGGATTTTTTGATAAGTTGAAAAATATGTTTAAAGGTAAAAAAGAAGAGGAAGTGAAAACTGAATCTGAAAACAAAGAATGCAGTTGCTGCGATAAAGAAAAGGCAGTCAGAAGCGAAGAAGGTTCGGCAAGCGAAGAAGGCGGCGGCGACTAAATAAAATAATTTTAAACAGAAAAGAGGCAATCGCCTCTTTTTTTTTAAACTGCGTCATTATTCAATAAATTTGTGCAAATAAATATTTAACAATAATTGACTGTCAATGATTAAAAATTTATAATAAAAATAACAAAATTAATTTTCAAAAGGGGATATTATTATGGCTAATATAGATAATACAGCATTTTATAATCTTACTTACGGTTTATTTTTGCTCAGCACAAAAAATTCAGAGAAGGATAATGCTTGCATAATTAATACCGCAGTTCAGATTGCGGATAATCCTAAATTAATCGCTTTTTCAGTAAATAAAAATAACTTTACGCATTCAATGATTTCAAAAAACGGAAAGGTGAATATATCCTCGCTTACAGAAAAAACTCCGTTCGATATTTTTAAAAGATTCGGTTTTCAGAGCGGGAAAGACATCGATAAATTTTCAGATTTTAAAGGGGCGGTCAGAACCGATAACGGTCTTTATATTTTAACGGATTTTGTTAATGCTTATTTTTCTCTAAAAGTCATTAACGATATAGACTGTTCTTCGCATACTTTATTTATAGCCGATATCGAAGAAGCCGTAAAAGTATCCGATGAAAAATCAGTTACATATTCCTATTATCAATCTAATATTAAACCTAAAAATAAAGAAAGTCAGAAAAAAGGCTATGTTTGTACTGTATGCGGATATGTGTATGAAGGGGAGCCTTTACCGGAAGATTTTATCTGTCCTTGGTGCAAGCACGACGCTAGTTACTTTAAAAAACTTTTATAATTGAATTTTTCAAATAATCGAAACAATTAATAAAAAATAAAGCAGGTAGAGCCTGCTTTATCTGTGTCTTTTCCTTATAATCTTAATGTTTAGTTTTTTAATTCTTATAAATAAGAAAGATATCAATGCTATGAAAAATGATAAAACAAAGACAGAAACTGCCGTAATTATGATTAAGAAAGTCGGTGTGTAAATAAAATTTTGCTTTCCTTTTAACACAACATCTTTGTTTTCATTTAACTCAGGCACATTATCGATTTGAGTATTGTCTTCGCCATCTGTTCCCGGGTCGGGTACAGGTTCAGGCGTCGGCTCCGGTTCGGGCTCAGGAGTAGGTTCGGGTTCAGGCTCAGGAGTAGGTTCGGGCTCAGGAGTAGGCTCGGGTTCCGGTTCCGGCTCGGGCTCAGGCTCAGGCTCGGGCTCAGGCTCAGGCTCGGGTTCAGGAGTAGGCTCGGGTTCAGGTTCTTCTATAAAGGTATTGTCCGCAGCAAAATAATTAAGGTTTATTTCGCCGCTAACTTGTTCGACATAGGCAGTATGAGCTCCTTCGGACAAATTATTGACAAAATAACTTGCTTTATTTGTTGTATTGTTTCTGAAATTATATAGGTCAATGGTAGTCCATTCGCCGTCGTCGATTTTTATGCGCATTGTAGCTTCACTTTCAGAACGCAAACTGTAAAGAGAAAAAGAGGTGCCCGTAAAATCTATTTCCGCTTTTGCGCCTTCTCTGCCGTATAAAGCGGTGTTGTTTACAAATCTCATATCGTTTTCTTCATACCAATCACCTGTATAACTTACGGCTGCGTTCTGATGCGAAAACATCATATTAGCTTCACTGGAATCAACATAAAATTCTAATTCACTCATAACAATATATTTATCGCCGTTTCTGTCGTATGAATCGTCTATATATAACGCAATATAGCGAGCCGATATAAATCCACCTAATTCGTAAAATTGTTGATAATCATTTTCTTGCTGACCGGAATAAATTAAGTTCCAATCGGAAGATGTTAGTGTAGTTGAATAATTATCGGCAGTTGAAGCATATACTTTAACAGATTTTGCTGCACCTTTTTCCGGATGATAATATGCAATCAATGTTTGAAAACTTTTGATTGAACCTAAATCCATTATTATGGTTACGGGTTTTTCAGGGGTTGCAATGCCGGCTAAACCATTCAAATAGGCATCATATCTACCATCAAATAATATTTTAAAATCCGTTGCAAAAGAAGGATTGGGGATTGATGGAGTGTATAAATCATAATTTTCAGAATATACAACGGAAACATCAATCAAATTACTTCTTATTTGATTTGTGTAATAAGTTTTTTCGAGATATGTTTCAGGGGTGAAAGTATATCTGTAAGAGCCGTCGGGATTATTTTGTTTGAAACTTAATATTACTTCGGTTGTTACAGTATCATATCCTTCAGTTACAAGTTCTACCGTGACATTAAAACTTTCTGTTATATGATTTGTGTCGGGGGTATAATTATAAGTTCCGTCAGAATTTTCAACGATTGTTCCGTACTTAGGAGTTTCAACATTTATAATATTCACGGTCGTTTTACTCAAAGTATAAAAATAAGCATTCAAGTCGAGTTTTTTTGTTTGTCCGTAAGGAATTGCAAAAGGTCTTGTAGTTTCAATTGCAGTTGGGAAATATGTTCCGTTATCGGAATTGTATTCGTTTAAAATATGACCGCTGCCGTAAACATTGAATACAGGGATATAAATCGGAAAGGAGCGATATTGTTCTATTACAGATTCGCTGACTGAAAATTTTATTTCATCGACAAGGAAATATTCCATATTGTATCCTGTAATTTCACAAACGGCTTTATAAAAATTTTCGTCGGATGGGGTTAACGCAAGAGAATAATTAATTATTTTAATAAAAGTATCCACACCGAAACTGTGCATTATGGTCGCATATACAGCTGCCATTATATCGTTACTCGATGTCGGATTGGCGACGCTCGGCGTTTTCATCATATATAATCTGTAAAGGGTATAATAGTTTGAAGCTATCCAACTCCAACTTTCAAGGTCGGAATAATTTTCCGTTCTTATTCCCGAAACATCGGTAACCATTGTATATAAAGCGGCAGTTAAGGAATTGTTTGTTGATTCAGTCCAGTTTGACGCACCCCAAGTCAATCCGTCTGTTTGTTGGAAAAGATGGTGGAGTTCGTGAAATATCGCCCATATTCCGTGTTGATACAAGCGAACGGAGTCTAAAATATATGTTGCGTGAAAAGTTACTTTACCGTAAATTGTGGAAATTAAAGGTAAAACCAAATAGTCGCCGCCTCTGAATGCATAAGCAGAACCTGTTCTGATATAGGGATCGAATAAGGCATTTTTTACATTTTCGTTACCGGTGTCAGGAAAGGCGGCAGTTACCGAAAAAGCATATGACCAGAATTCCGCTACATCTGTTAGGTTTTCATACATTAAATTTGACGAAGTCATATTTTCGGTAGAAGAGTTTTTGAAACTTAAAGGCATGGAAGCTCTTATACCTAAATTATTATAGCAATTGAATTCCGCTTCGAAATCGAAATAGGGAGCGGTAGAAGACAAAGTTTGATTATACTGTTCCTCTGTGGTCGTTCCGTAAATAAAATGGTTATAAAGTACTGCGCCTTCTACTATAACTTCAAAAGGTTCGTCGCCGCCGGATATGTATATGGGGCCTCCCAGCATATTTCCTACATTTGTAACAGTCTGCGTTAGTTCGGGAGAAATATTGAATAAACAAGGCATTCTGTATTTAGCGGCGTCCGAAGTGCCTAAATAGTTAATATCCGTTGGATTGTTTCTTTGAGTGATAGAGCCTATCGTGATTTTAATACCTTTATTTACCATATATTCAGGTATGGTAACTTTAATCAATT
The DNA here is from genome assembly GCA_949296455.1 of uncultured Eubacteriales bacterium. Taxonomy (GTDB): domain Bacteria; phylum Bacillota; class Clostridia; order Christensenellales; family CALVMC01; genus CALVMC01. The sequence continues at coordinate 4,302 of CASFOZ010000002.1, read as the reverse complement.
CTCCTGCGGGGGCATAAAGACCGGTTATAACGTTTCCGTGTTCTCTCGGATTTATTTGCAGTTTTACTTTCAGTCTCGGTTCACTGTCGGAAACATTACCGCCGTAATTGTCTATTGCGGCATCGTGTTTATAAAATGTGCCCACTTCAACACCGTTCAATAGCAGTTTTTTATCGTCTGTTATCGTATCGTAATATGTGTTGTTATAATTGCATATTTTTTTGCTTTCTTCCAATACTGCGTTTAGATTATTCTGATTTTTATTATTTGACGAATATTGGTTATATTTAGGATAGTCTAAGGGACTTGTTTCTCCTTTTATGGAATATTCGTTATATGTTCTGTCAGGGATATCGGGGTTTTCGATAGTATCTAATATTTCGTATGTACTTCTTTGAGTTAAAGTTATATCGTTTGTTATAATAAGGTCAGGGGTTTGATTTTTCTGTAAATTTTGTGTGTTTTCTGCCAAAGCAAAATCGGATAAAGTAAAAGTGCCCGATATTGAATTAAGAAATATCGATATTATGATTAAAATTATTATAAAAAACGAAATGCGCTTTTTATTTTTTATGCTTACGGCTTTTTTCATATTGTCATTATACTACGGCTTGTCAATAATTTCAATAGGCATATTAAATATTTAAATATTATATTCAGAAAATTCTATTTTTTTATGGTATATTATTATTTTTTTAGGTAAAAATTCAGTTAAAAATTTTTTTATTTAATTTTATTTATTAAGTTAAAATGCTGATCGGATTTATGTTGATAAAAAGAGTTATTAATTCTATTTTTGTTTTTTTACTTATAATTATTATATTTATTTCATTATCTTTTGTTGTACTTTTTAACCTTACTCCCGCTCAAATAGGATTTTCGCTTGATTATTTTAAAGATTTTAATATGAAAGAAATTGAACTTGCTGATATAAAATTAGGAAATTTTCTAAAAGATATCATTGTGTTTAATTATGTTAAAGAAAACGATATGGTGCAAAATAATTTCAGTAAAATTATTGAAGAAAAGTATGTTCAAAGTAATTTCAAAGAAAGCCGCCTTGACGGGAAGAAGGATTTTTCTTCTCTTATTATAAATCGACTTACTTATCCGACAAAAAAAGTACTTACATATTCCGATAGAATGCTTGCATATATTTTCGATAATATATTTAATAATTTATTAAACAAAAATAATTATTCAGCACTTTTGAAAGGAATAAAAATTTCTGTCGGAGAAATTTCGATATTTACAGAAAATTCTTCGGCTTTTTTAAGGGTAGTTTATCTTGCCGATATAAATAACTTAATAAAAGAAATCGAAAGCCGAGGAATAAAAGTATCGAAATTTTTTCCGAAAAAAATTTATCTTGAAAATTGTTTTTCCATGAATGTAAATGAAAAAGGTAAAGCTATATTAAAACCTTTAAGCTTTACTATTAACAATAGAGAAAATAATTTTATAAGTAGATTAATAAAATCGTATATTTTAAAAACAACAGGTTTTGATTCCGAATACGAAATGAATTTACAGTTAGGCAAAATAATTTCGGATGTAATATTTAATCTCGGTTCAATCGGTTTAGCGGAGAATAACAAAACGGATAATTTGTCCGACTTGACTTTCGGAATTTCAGGCATATTTAATCACGGAATAACTGTTATTACTCATGATAATGTAACCTCTAAAAGTTAGTTTAATGTATTGAATTTATTCAATTATAAATTTAAATTGAATTTCACCATTTTGTTATTTCGCCGTTTACATAATGCCAGAAATTATTTCCGCTGCTTTAGGGCTCTGTTTCCGAATAATAAATTACCGTCGTGCCGATTAAAACAAGTTCGTCTAATCCCGATACGCTGGTCGAGTCGCTTTCCGTCCCGCCGTAATATATTTCTTCTAATGTATAATTTGAAGAAGTTCCTATTTGCGTTACCGTTTAGGTTCTATAAATTTCAAATTTTGATTTTGAGTTATAAAATTATCTCCGATGGTTTTAAGTTTGCTTCCGTATCCGAAAATTATTTTTTCAAGATTCGTGCAAGACATGAATGCTCCGTCTCCTATATCCGTTACACCCGAACTTATCTTAAATTCTTTAAGATTTGCGCAAAAGCTGAATGCATAGTCCCCGATAGTTTTAAGTTTGTTTTTTTATCGAAGGTTAATATTTCAATTGCCGAGCAGCCGCTGAACGACGATGCTCCTATACTTGTGATTGTCTATCAGCCGCCGCCTGAATTCCAAGTCCTCGACATCGCCTTGCAGTATGATTTTGACGAAAGCCACGATATCCTGTTCAGTAAGTTTTTGTCCGCGCTCTATAACGAGGCGGGCTTTTACTTTTTCCAAGTCTGCGAGCAACACTTCGCATTCCTGCATACGCTTTTCGATGCGCTGTTTCAATAACGGGCTTTTTGCCTCGATGAACGCATTAGCGGCCGCATCGGCTTCTTCCTGTATATCGGCAATCCGTTTTCGGATAGACTTTATTTCTCTTTCATCTGTGCGGGAGTTAAAATACTTCAACACGTCTTGCGTAACGATATTCAGGTTGACTTCGTCGGACAAGAAATCGATCACTTTCCGTACCACGAATTTTTCGAGTTTATCTTTGTGTTCTATTCTTTGGACTGGTCTACTGTGCCACCTGCGGGAAGTCCATGCAGGTGCGGTATGAGAAGGTAGGCTGAACCGGGAAGAACCGATTCACCGGTGAGATGCGGGAACCGATTGACAAGGCGTATTATATCTGTCAAACCTACAACCGCATGGGCTGCAAGGTCTGCTCCAGTCACAAGATCGAGGTCAGGGATTTGTACAATCTGGTGCTAAAGGACATTCAGGAGCTGGCGGCGCAGGCCATGAAGGACGCCGATGCGTTCTACCAGCGGCTCAGCCGCCGAATGGAGCGCCGGTATCTGGTGGATGCTTCTCAGACCGAGAAGGAACGCCAGCGGCTGGAAGCCCGGAATTTGGAAATTGACGGGATGTTCCTGAACCTGTACACTGACAAGGCCAAAGGCATCCTGACCGAGCAGCGGTTTATGAAGCTGACGGCAGCGCTGGAACAGGAGCAGGAATCCAACCAGAAGCGTCTGCATGACTTGGCAATGATGCAGAGCCGGGCTGACGCTCAGGAGAGCGAAGTGCGCACCTTTATCAAGGAAATCCGGCGCTATTCCGCCATTGAGGAATTGGACGAGGCGGTGCTGAACAGGCTCATCAGCCGGATTCTGATTGGCGAAGTCAAAAAAGTGGACGGCCAGAAGGTGCAGGAAGTCAGGATCGTGTATAACTTTGTCGAGGAAATCCCGGGGATTGCAGCATAAAGACAGAAAAGCCCTCCCCATGTGCCGGGGAGGGCTTTTGTTCTGCAAAAGCAGGAAAAACAGTCAATGCTAGTTATTTTACTGCTGAATATTTTAACGAGCCTTTGTATAAATTCGTTTCACATATTTTGTGATTTCCACTTGAAGAATCGACATAAAGGACAACCCAATGACAACCAACCATTGTGTTCCATTCAACAGGGTCAACTGGAACGCGCTTTGCAGTGCGGGGATAAATGCACCCAGATAGGCTCCGTATTGGAGCGCTGATTAAAAGCGCGAAGCATCTGCGAGAAGGCCAGTACACAGAACGCCATTGTCTGACCGGTCACATGGCTGCCCATGCTTGCGCCGATCCAGTAAGCGCAAGTGGTCATGGCGGCTACAAAGATACCCTGCGTAATAACCCGGCGAACCAGATCCTTTTCAAACAGAGTGCCTGATTTTACCGGCTTGTGCTTCATAATATTCTTGCTGGCCGGATCAACACCCAGTGCCAGAGCAGGCAATGTAGCTGTAGCGAGATTTACCCACAAAATATGAACGGCTAACAAAGGTGCATCCCAGTTAAAGAGCGTGGCTACAAACAGAGTTAAAATCTCTGCAATATTACCTACCAGTAGGAATTGAATTACCTTCTGGATATTGCGGTAGACACGGCGGCCTTCCTTGATAGCATAAGCAATCGTGGTAAAACTGTCATCCAGCAAGATCATATCGGCAGCATCTTTTGCCACATCTGTGCCGGTGATACCCATAGCCACGCCAATGTCTGCCGCTTTCAGGGCGGGGGAGTCATTGACACCGTCACCCGTCATAGCCGCTACTTCACCGGTGCGTTTCAAACTCTGGATGATGCGTAATTTATCCGCGGGAGATACACGGGCGAATACGGTCGTTGTTTTTACCGCATCGTCCAATTCGTCATCCGTCATCGTATCCAGTTCCTCACCGGATACGACGGTGT
>CASFOZ010000001.1 GCA_949296455.1 uncultured Eubacteriales bacterium | reverse complement strand
GTTAAACACGTATGTCGGGTGTGAACACGGCTGTAAATATTGCTACGCCTGCTTTATGAAACGTTTTACCAATCATTTTGAGCCGTGGGGCGAATTTGTTGACGTAAAATATTGGGAACCGATCGCTCGCCCCGAAAAATATAAAGGGAAAGAAATCTTTATCGGTTCCGTTACCGATCCATATCAGCCGTGTGAGGAGAAGTACAAACGCACCCGCGCCGTTCTCGAACAACTGCAAGACGGCGGCACAAAACTTTCGATTGCCACAAAATCGGATCTTATTTTACGCGATCTTGACCTGATAAAGACTTTTCCGAACGCTCGCGTTTCGTGGTCGGTCAATACTTTGGACGAAAGCTTCCGTACAGATATGGACAACGCTGTTTCCATCGAACGCAGACTCACCGCCATGAAAATCTTTCATGATGCCGGCGTGCGCACTACCTGTTTTATCTCGCCCATTTTTCCCGAAATCACCGACGTGAAGGCTATAATAGAGCGGGCAAAAAATAGTTGCAACCTCATTTGGCTGGAAAATCTGAATCTGCGCGGAACATTCAAACAGCAGATCTTGGAATACATCGCGGAAAAATATCCGCACCTTGAACCTCTGTATCGTGAAATTTATACGCACGGAAGCCGCACGTATTGGGAATATTTGGATTACGAGATCAGAGATTTCTCCAGACAAATCGGATTGGAATATGTAACCAACGATGATACGTTAAAGCGTCCGTTTGACGCTCCGCCCGTCATCGTCAATTATTTTTATCACAGCGAGATCAAAAAATCTTCAAAAAGGTAAACGATATCGGACCTTACAAGACATCCCTGACAATAATGATGATAAATTTTAATTTTAAGCTTTTCGATGAGCGATAAACGACACAAGCCTAAATATATATTTACAACGAGTTCAAACGCAACGTGACCTTGCCCGCCAAACAAATCCTAAATCAAACACCTAAGTTGGTTTAGGATTTTCTTTTACTAAAAAAGGCTATTGAGCATATGCAATAGCCGTTAATTTTTGAGATAAGAAAATGAGTTTGTGATATGCTTATAAATAATTAAGGTGATATATGAAAATATCTGCAAAAAGATTAAAAGAGTTACGAGAATAAAGAAATCTTACTCAATATAAATATCAGAACAAATTGTAATTATTGCTGCTTTCATATGCCGAAAAAAGGTTTAAGAATTAAAAGCGAAAATGTTTTAGTACGGTTGTACATCGGTCAATCTGATAGGTTTAGAAAATTAATATGTTTTTATATTAAATTTTTGATTAAAAATTTATCTCCATTAATATTAGGCAAAATATATCATTTTATATTTTTTATTTAAACTTAACCAAAAATTTTAAAAAATCATAATATACAATGTATCCATAAAAGGAGGTATATTATGGATGAAATTATAAAAAAAGATTTATACGATTTAAACTACAGCGAAGATTTTAATATTGAAAATCTCGAAGAAATAAATGTTGATTTAGATTTAGATTTAGAAGATACCGTTTAAAACAGTTCAACTATAACCGGAAAGGCAACGGATACGGAGGGAAATCCGGTATCGAATGCAACCGTTAAACTTTTTGACGGCGAAGGAAAACCTTATCTTCACACATTAACTGACAGCGCCGGAAATTACACTTTTTCAGGTTTGAAAAGCGGCAACTATTCTATAACATGCGTTAAAGAAAATATGGTAATCACCGTCCCTGAAAATTTATTTTTACAGGAAGAAGAAGTAAAAACAATTAACTTTAATGTTTCATACGACATTTCGTTAGCTTTATGTTCGATTGCAGGACACATTTCCAAAAACGATGAAAGCAATATAGCGATTGGCGGCGCAAAGGTAACCTTATTAAATTCCGAAACAAGAGAAACAATTGCATCAACCACAAGCGTAAATGACGGCGAATATGTTTTTTACGATATTAAAGAAGGAAGTTATATTATACTTGCGACAAAAATAGGATATAAAACTTCGCCCGATACTCTTGTAACCGCAAAAAACAACACGATAATTAATGCCGATATAAAGCTCAGTATTAATCCTATGGAAAATCTGGGCACTGTCAGCGGAAAAATAAAAAACAAAGGAAATGTTTTAGCAAACGCATTTGTCGGACTTTATAAAATAAACGAAAACGGAAAAGAGGAATTAATAGCAACTACAAAAACAAATTCCGAAGGACTGTATATGTTCGGCAAAGTTGCAAGCGGACAATATAAAGTGAAAGCCAAACAAAACAAATTTTAACAGATATTAATCTGACTAAGAAAAGAATCGCAGTTTATCTGCGCTTCTTTAATTTTTTGATTGAATTTTTAATTTGAAATATAGTATTTTGAAATATAGTATAATGATTAAATATTATATATTTAATATAAATATAAACAAGATTTATACTATTAAAGAACGGATAAAAATTTAAGTTTAATATTGACTTTTCGATATATAATGGGTATTATATAAATAAGAGGATAAAAACATGGCGCCTCAAATTAAAGTATCAAAAGAAAAAATTTTAGATACCGCTTATAACATCGTGCAAAGAAGCGGAATGGAAAAGCTGAGTGCAAGCAAACTTGCCAAAGAACTTAACTGTTCCACTCAACCGATTTTTTGGTGGTATAAAAATATGAACGGAGTAAAAGAAGCCGTTATTGAAAAAGCCTCTCGGTTATTTGAAAATTATTTAAAAAGAGAAATTAAAGATATAAATCCTTATAAGGCAATAGGAATAAACTATATAAAATTCGCTCAAAACGAAAAAGAATTATTCCGACTGCTTTATATGGGGCCCAGACAAATAAAGGAAAATACAATATCGAGCGACAAAAACAAACCTTATATATTAAAGGTTATACAAAATGAAGAATCTCTTTCGGAAGAGAATGCCGAACGGGTTTTTGAAGAGTTATGGCTCTTTTGTCACGGAATCGCAACAATGATAGCAACAAACACTGCGGTTTTTGATGACGATAAAATCAGCAGTATGCTGACTGATATATATAAAGGAATAATTTTAAGAATAAAAGAAGAAAGAAATTAAGGAGGGAAAAATGGAAAAATACGATGCAGTGGTAATAGGCGCAGGAAACGGCGGATTAGTTGCCGCCATACGCTTATTGCAAGGTGGCGCAAAGGTGCTTGTAGTTGAAAAACACAATATACCCGGCGGATTTGCCACGAGTTTTAAAAGAGGAAGATTTGAATTCGAAGCATCACTACACGAACTCAACGATTTCGGAACGAAAGAAAATAAAGGCGATGTTCGTGAATTATTCGATTCTCTCGGTGTAACCGACAAAATCGAATGGATGCAAATACCGGAAGCTTACAGGGCCATTTGTAAATCGGAAAATCTCGATGTTACAATGCCTTTCGGCGTAAAAGAATTTACCGATAAAATGGAAAGTTATGTTCCGGGCAGCAGGAAATCGGTTGAAACATTTTTTGCACTTGCAAAAGAGATACACGCAGCTCAAGCATACAGTTCATCGGTTAACGGACAAACCGACCAAAAAGTAATGCTTTCCGAATACGGAAATTTTGTAAGAGTCGGTTCATATTCGGTAAACGAAGTACTTAAAGCAATAAAAATGCCGCAAAAAGCCAGAGATATAATAAGTGCATATTGGTGTTATCTCGGTGCCCATTGTGACGATTTAAGTTTTGTTCACTATGCGTCCATGGTATACAGATATATTACAAAAGGTGCGGCTATGCCTAAAATGCGTTCTCATGAAATATCTTTGGCGCTTGTAGAGAGAATAAGAGAATTAGGCGGCGATATCTGGTTCAATACCGAAGCCGTAAAGATTATCACAAGCAAGCAGGATAACGGAGTCGAAGGCGTAGTATTAAACGGCGGACGAGAAATAAAGACAAGGCATGTAATTGCTAACTGTGCACCCCACATAGTTTACGGCAAAATGATTGAAAGTGTTCCCGAACAGATTATTAAAGAAACAAATGCAAGAAAATTTGCAGGCAGAGGATTTACTCTGTTTTTAGGTCTTAATAAAAGTGCGGACGAGCTCGGCGTAGATAATCACAATTATTTTATATACGACACATCGGACACGGTTAAACAATACGAACTTATGAAAAAAATCCAAACTAACGAAGCTCAGGCAACCGTATGTCTTAACAGAGCATATCCCGAATGTTCTCCGAAAGGTACGACAATGATGTACTTTACAACACTTTTTATGTCGGACGATTGGGGCAATGTTTCTGCCGAAAACTATTTTAAAACCAAAGAAGAGTATGCTAAAAAGTTAATACAAAGATTTGAAAAAGATACGGGAAGCAAACTTATGGACAGTATCGAAGAAATTTCGATAGCAACCCCCATGACCTATGCCCGCTACTGCGGACACCCCGAAGGCGATATATACGGATACGAATCGCAGTATTGGGACGGTCTTATGCCGAGACTTCTTATGATGGGCGAAGACCACAAAACGAGAGGACTCAGATTTGCAGGCGGATATTCCATGAGACTTTCGGGATATTCGAGTGCATATTTTTCGGGCGACATAACAGGCAGACAGACTGTCGGCGATATTAAAAAGGAGGGATAAAAAATGGCATATCGTTTTAAGAAACAAATTTTCGGATTCATGGACCTTTTAAGGTTCAAAAAAATGGTAAAAGTCAGAAGAGAAAAATTATCCGGTGCGCCGTCAACTCCTCTTCCTAAAACTTATAAGGTTAACGAAACCGCAAAAATATTACACCCGGGAAATCAATCGGTAAAACTTATAGATATAGTAAAAGATACTGCCGATACAAAAACTTATACCTTTGAACTTACGAAGAAAACCTTTTTCAAAGCAGGACAATATGCGGTGCTGAGAAGTAATGTCGGCGAAAGTTTGGTAAACAGACCTTATGCAATATCTTCTTCTCCTTTAACCGCACTTAAAGAAGGAAAAATATCTTTGACTATAAAGAAAGCAGGATTTTTCAGTGATTGGATGTTCAAAAACGCAAAGGTCGGCGACGAATTTACCTTGGGCGCACCTTTCGGACAGTTTTATTATGAACCGTTGAAAGACAGAAAAACCGTTGTCGGAATTGCAGGCGGCAGCGGTATAACTCCCTTCTATTCAATGGCGCAAGCCATAAAAGAGGGCAGCGAAGAATTTAAACTTATACTTTTCTACGGTGCAAAAACCGAAAAAGATTTAATCTTTAAAAAGGAACTCGACTCTCTCGTAAGCGACAATTTTAAGGTTATATATGTACTGAGCGACGAAAAGAAATCAGGCTACGAAGAAGGATTTATTACCAAAAAGATATTAGAAAAGTATGTAACCGAAGAATTTACCGCAATGCTTTGCGGCCCCGACGCAATGTACGCATTCGTAGATAAGGAACTTGAAAAAATGAATGTAACGGGAAAATACCTTAAACACGAAGCAAATTGCGTAAAAACAAGAGACGTTAAACCTAAAAAATACAAATTGAAAGTAAACATAAAAGACAACAGCTATGAAATAGAAGCAAGTTCGGACGAAACTCTTTTGGTATCAATGGAAAAAGCAGGACTGAAAGTTCCGTCAAGGTGCAGAGCCGGCAGCTGCGGATATTGCCACAGTAAACTTATAAGCGGACAGTTCAGTATAGCGGGCGCAGATAAAAGAAGACTTGCCGACGCAAAATTTTCCTATATCCACCCTTGCTGCTCTTATCCCGACAGCGATATGGAACTTACCGTTCCCGAAGGCTGATATAACATATAATCAAAAAGAAAAGACGCATTGATTTGCGTCTTTTTTTTATTTTTACAATTTAGAAAAAATGTTTGTTTAAAATAATTTTAAAATTAACTATAAAAAAAGCACTTAAAGAAGTGCTTCTTCCTAATATTCTTTTTTATCTTTTTTGTTTTTATAATCGTTATAAAGAGTAAGGCATTTTTCTTTTTCTGTTTGGATAAAGTAGTTTTTTCTTTTATCTTGTTCGAAAAATTTATAGAAGCCGTTATCTCTGAACCCTATATCTTCGGTATCGGATATACTGCAACCGTAATATACCTTTTCTATATTTGCCCAAAGACAAGCACATGCGCACATGGGACAAGGCTCGCCCGTTGTATAAAGAATACAGCCTTTTAAATCGTATGTGTTAAGTTTTTTACAAGCTTTTTTTATTGCGTCTATTTCGCCGTGGCAAGTAGGGTCGTTTGTCGAAAGTACTCTGTTGTGCCCTTTGGCTATTATTTTACCCTCTTTTACGATTACTGCTCCGAAAGGACCGCCTTCGTTTTTTTCGATTGCCTTTCTTCCTTCCTTTAAAGCCTCTTCCATAAATTTATCCATACTCTTCCTCTTAAAGTTTTACATTTAATTTAATCTTTAACAAGTACTCTTTTATAAGCGATTATTTTTTAATCGATTTTGTTTTATATATTTGTGTTTATTAATACAATTATAATTTAAACGATTTTACCCCTATAAAACAAACAGTTTTGCAATTATTATTGTTAACTTATATATTTTAGTACCGTAAAACGCACGATATGTTTGTGTTTGACCATGTCTGCTTTCTTTTATACAGTATCGGTTTATCTGCCGTTTTGCTTGTTAAAGTTTTTGTTTATATCGATTCTCAATTAAAAACTATAATTTTTCTTTATAATAAACAATAAAATTGTTTTTCATTTATCTGTATTAAAAATACTTTTTATCTAAAATTATTAATTCTTCTTCTTTAACTGTTCCTTTAATTTATTTTAATAAAAACGCCGTTTTAAAAACGGCGTATTTTTATTTTCTCATTAACTTTACCATTACCGCTTTTTGTGCGTGTAATCTGTTTTCTGCTTCTTCGAAAATTTCGGCTGCGTGTTTTTCAAGTACTTCATCGGTAATTTCTTCGTTTCTGTGAGCCGGAAGACAGTGTAAAACTATTGCTTCCTTATCGGCTTTCTTCATTAACTCGGAATTTACCTGAAAATTCTTAAAATCTTTTGCTCGTTGTTGTGTTTCTTTTTCCTGTCCCATACTTGCCCACACATCGGTATAGACGACATCGGCTTTTTCTGCCGCCTCAAAAGGATTATCGGTTATGGTTAAAACATTTGCCTTTTTCCCTTCTTCGCAAAGAATTTTATCGGGCATATGGTTTTTAGGGCAAGCTACGGATATTTTCATACCTGTTTTTATGCACCCTGCTATCAAAGAATTTGCCATATTGTTTCCGTCCCCGATAAAACACAACTTTAACCCTTTTAAAGAACCTTTTATTTCTCTTATAGTCATAAAGTCGGCAAGCACCTGACAAGGATGACAGTAATCGGTAAGTCCGTTTATTACCGGTATTCCCGAATACTCCGCAAGTTCTTCGACATCAGACTGCTTAAATGTTCTTATCATTATTCCGTTAAGGTATCTTCCAAGTACCCTTGCGGTATCTTTTATAGGCTCGCCTCTTCCGAGTTGTAAGTCGGCTGAACTTAAAAACAAACCGTTGCCGCCTAATTGATATATTCCCGTTTCGAAAGACACCCTTGTTCTTGTAGACGCTTTCGTGAAAATCATTCCCAAAGTCTGTCCTTTTAAGACTTCGTGCGGTATTCCGTTTTTGAATTCGTATTTAAGTTGATCGGCAAGATTTAATATCTCGTTTATTTCGTTAGACGATAAATCTCCGAGTTTAAGTAAATGTTTCATATTACACCTCGCTGTTTAAAACCTCTTTTAATATATTTATCCCCCTCAAAAGCACGGTTATGCTTATGTTTAACGGGGGTAAAAGTCTTACCTTGTTTTTTGCGCCGAGTACGATAAGTCCTCTTTTTGCACACTCTTTTATCACATAACTTTTATCTTTACATTCTATTCCGAGCATAAGTCCCATTCCCGTTATATTGCATTTGCATTCCGAAAGACCGTCTCTTATGATTTTTTCCCTTTCAATAACGCCTTTTAAAAGTTCCTCGTCAATGCTTTTTAAAACGGAAAGAGCGCCTGCGCATATTGCGGGATTTCCGCCGAATGTGCTGCCGTGGCTTCCTGCACCCATAGTTTCTTCCACTTTCTCGCCCATTAGTATCGCTCCTATCGGAAGTCCGTTCCCGAGTCCCTTTGCGGTGGTAATTATATCGGGCTTAATATCAAAATTTTCGTAAGCGTAAAGTTTACCTGTTCTTCCGTTTCCCGTCTGTACCTCGTCCGCTATAAAAAGAATATCTTTTTCTTTGCAGTACTCGTAAACCTTTTTTATAAATTCTTTATCCTGAACGAGCACGCCGCCTTCGCCCTGAATAAATTCCGTCATTACCGCACAAACTGTTTTTTTATCCGCCGCTTTTTTGAATTTTTCAAAATCGCCCGCTTCGGTATAAACAAAACCGTCAAGAAAAGGAAAGAAAAAATTATGCATGCCGTCCTGTGCGGTTGCGCTGAGAGTGGCTATCGTTCTTCCGTGAAAGGAATTTACAAAAGTTATTATATCGCTTCTGCCTTTATTGTACTTATCGAAAGAATATTTCCTTGCGCATTTAATGGCACATTCGTTTGCTTCCGCACCCGAGTTGCAAAAAAACGCTCTTTTATATCCTGTACGACGGCAAAGTTCTTCGGCAAGGTCGGCCTGCGGCTTGCTGTAATAAAGGTTGGAAGTATGACTTATTTTGTTTATCTGACCGATTACCGCCTTTTTCCATTTCTTTTCTCCGATACCGAGTCCGTTTACGGCTATGCCTGCTCCGAAATCTATGTATTCTTTTCCGTTTTCGTCATACAAAAAACTGCCTTTGCCTTTGACAAGCACTATATCTTCTCTCGAATAATTCTTTACGAGATATTTATCGCTTTTTTCTTTTACAGTCATTTTCTTTCTCCTATCCTTGCTCCTAATAGAACATTGTTCCCAAGCCTTCGTCGCTCATCATTTCTATGAGTATTGCGTGCTCCACTCTTCCGTCTATAATAAATACTTTTTTCACGCCTCTTCTTATTGCTTCCACGCAGCAGTTGACTTTCGGTATCATTCCGCCCGAAATAATTCCTTCCTTTTGCAGAAGAGAGGTTTCGCTTACATTAACTTCTCTGATAAGAGTGGTTACATCGTTTTTATCTCTCAAAAGTCCCGGAATATCGCTTAAATTTATAAGCGCCATCGCTTTGAGTTCACCTGCAAGTCTTGCTGCAACGGTATCGGCGTTTATATTGTATACCCTTCCTTTTTTGTCGCAGCCGACGCTTGCTATAACGGGAATATAACCGCTGTCCAATATATCAAGAACCGGTTTCGGATTAACGGTTGTTATCTTTCCTACAAAACCGAGCTCCTTGTTTTCAAAATCCGCTTCTATCATTCTGCCGTCTATTCCGCAAAGTCCGACGGCTTTTCCGCCGCTGAGTTCGACAAGGTTTACAAGGTCTTTATTTACTTTCCCTGCAAGTACCATTTGCACGACTCCGATAGTGTCTTCGTCAGTCTTTCTGAGTCCGTTTATAAACTCTGTTTTTATATTCATTTTGTTAAGCGCTTCGTTTATTTCAGGCCCGCCGCCGTGCACAAGTACGGTTTTTACACCTATCTGTCTTAATAATACTATATCGCCCATTACGGCTTTTTTTAATTTTTCATCGGTCATGGCGTTTCCGCCGTATTTGATTACAACGGTTTGACCGTAATATTTCTTTATATATGGAAGAGCCTGTGAAAGTATTTCGGCTTTTTCCGCATTTCCTATGTTTTTTATCATTTTTTCTACCCCTTGATTTTAAGTTCTGTAATCTCCGTTTATCATGACATAATCATAAGTCAAATCACAACCCCAACCGGTAGCTGTTCCTTTTCCGTCTTTAAGGGTTACGGTCACCGTTATTTCCTTTTCCGAAAGTATTTTTTTTGCAAGCTCTTCGTCAAAATCGAGTCCTGCACCTTTTTTGCAAACAACGATTTTTCCGGCTTTCGAAAAGAACTCTACTTCGGCTTTCTCGAAATCAGCTTCGGCTCCCGAATAACCTGCCGCACAGAGCACCCTTCCCCAGTTTGCGTCTGCACCGAACATCGCCGCCTTAAACAGACTGCTCGATATGACCGACTTTACCATTTTTCTTGCATTTTCATAGTCTTTTGCACCTTTAACCGTACATTCGATAAGTTTCGTTGCGCCTTCGCCGTCAGAAGCTATCATTTTACATAAATTCATAGTAACTTCCGAAAGGGCTTTGCAAAACTCTTTAAAATCGGAACAGTCTGAAATTACTGTCTGATTTCCCGCTTTTCCGTTTGCAAGAATACAGAGCATATCGTTTGTCGAAGTGTCTCCGTCCACGCATACCATATTAAAACTTTTCTTAACATCTTCACTTATTGCCTTTTGAAGCATTTCGGAAGATATCGATATGTCCGTTGTTACAAATACCAACAAGGTCGCCATGTTCGGACAAATCATTCCCGAACCTTTGGCTATACCCCCTATTTTGCAGACTTTTCCGCTTACTTTGAATTCAACTGCATATTCTTTCGCAAAGGTATCGGTAGTCATTATCGCTTCCGCAGCATCCTTTCCGCCTTCTTTTGAAAGTTCTTTTGTCGCAAGAGGTATTCCTTTTTCAAAAGGTTCTATTGAAAGTTTCTGACCTATAACGCCTGTACTTGCCACTATTATATCTTCTTTTTTTATTCCGTTGCTTTCTGCGACAATCTCACAGCACCTTTCGGCTATTTTCACTCCGTCTTCTGCGCAAGTGTTTGCGTTACCCGAATTACATATTATCGCTCTCGCTTTTCCGTCTTCTATATGTTTTTTGGTAACAGTTAAAGGCGCTCCTTTAACCTTGTTCTGCGTATAAACCGCAGCCGCACTGCAATCACAGTCGCTCATTATTAGCGCTAAATCTTTCTTTGTTTTATTTTTCCTTATTCCTGCGTGTACTCCGCTTGCGCTGAATCCTTGTGCCGCAGTCACTCCGCCTTCAATAAACTTCATACTAATCCCCTTTTACAAGACCGTAATCTTCTTTAAGTCCTGCCATTATGTTCATACACTGTACCGCCGCTCCCGAAGCCCCTTTCCCTAAATTATCGTAAACTGCCGATACAAGTATTCTGTCTTCGTTTCCGAATACGAAAATTTGCATATCGTCTCTTTTTTCTAAAAGACCTGCGGAAAGAAATCCTTTTTTATCTCCTTCGTTATACGGATTAACCTTTATCATACTTTGTCCGCTGTAATGTTCTTTTAAAACATTATATATATCTTTTGCTCCGCCTTTTTTAAGCAAATGTCCGTAAAAAGGTAAACTTACTTCCATTCCGCTATAAAAATCAGCAACTACCGGACAAAATATAGGGTCAAAACTTAATCCGCAAACGGCTTTCATTTCTTTTAAGTGTTTATGCTGCTGTGAAAGACCGTATTGACGGGGAAATATATATTCTCTGTCTCTTTTTTCATTGTTATATTCTTCTATCATTGACTTTCCGCCGCCGGAATATCCTGTTAAAGAATGGCATACAAAAGGATAGTCTTCACTTATAATTCCCGCTTTTATAAGCGGATATGCTATAACCGCAAAACCGCTTGCATGACAACCGGGAACTGCCGTTCTTGAAGAAGAGATAATCTTTTCTCTGTGTTCTTCGCTAAGTTCGGGAAGACCGTAAGCCCAATCTTTTTCAGTTCTGTGGGCTGTAGAAGCGTCTATTATTCTCACGTTTTTTCCTGCCGATTTCACCGCTTCTCTGCTTGCATCGTCCGGAAGGCACAAAAAGGTAAAGTCGCTTTCATTCATAAATTCTTGCTTGACTTTTATATCCTTTCTGTATTTTTCTTCTATTTCGAGAATTTTAATATCGTCTCTTTTACTTAACCTTTCTTTTAATTTAAGTCCGGTTGTTCCTTTGTTTCCGTCAATAAATACCTTAATCATTTTTCCGTTTTACCGTGTTTTAATATTTTATTCTTTGTATATTTAAGCTTAAATCAATATTTTTTTAAAATCTCGTTGATTTCTTCTATTTGTTCTTTTACCCTTTCAGGTGAAGGCGCCCCTTCGCTTTTTCTTCCGGACAGACAGTTTTTAAGCTCGATTGCGCTGTAAATATCGTTTTCGAAAATATCGCTGAAAGTTTTATATTCTTTTAAATCAAGTTCGTCAAGAGATTTCCCTTTTTCTATGCAATAGGCAATAATTTTTCCCGTAATATTATAAGCCGTTCTGAAAGGTATTCCCTTTTTTGCAAGATAATCGGCACAGTCGGTTGCGTTAATATACCCGAACTTTGCCGCTTTTTCCATATTTTTGGCATTTACTTTTGCCGTGTTTAACATTCCCGCAAAAATTTCAAGGCAATCGATAACGGTTTCCGCACTGTCAAAAAAGAATTCTTTATCTTCCTGCATGTCCTTGTTATAAGCAAGAGGAAGTCCTTTCATTACCGTAAGTAATGTTACAAGATTTCCGTAAACTCTGCCCGTCTTTCCCCTTATGAGTTCAGCCATATCGGGATTTTTCTTTTGAGGCATAATGCTGGAACCCGTCGTAAAAGCGTCGTCGAGTTCTATGAAAGAAAATTCCCTTGTGCTCCATATAATCATTTCCTCGCAAAATCTCGATAGGTGCATCATTATAAGAGCGCAGCAAAAAGAATATTCGAGAGCAAAATCTCTGTCGGATACTCCGTCCATACTGTTCGAAGTAATGTTTTCAAAACCTAATAATTTTGCCGTCATGTTTCTTTTTATAGGATAGGTTGTCCCTGCAAGAGCGCAGCTTCCCAATGGCGAAAAATCGGTTCTTTTAAAGCAATCTTTAACCCTTGTCAAATCCCTTAAAAACATATAGGCATAGGCACAAAGATGATGACCGAAAGTTACGGGCTGCGCTATCTGCATATGTGTATAGCCGGGCATTATGGTATTTATATTTTCGCCTGCTTTAACTGCAATTTCCTTAATAAGATTTTTGAGCGCTTCTTCTGTTTCCTTTATCTTTTCTTTAAGATAGAGTCTGCTGTCTAAGGCAACCTGGTCGTTACGGCTTCTTGCAGTATGCAGTTTTTTGCCGAGTTCTCCGAGTCTTGCAGTCAATTCGCTTTCAATAAAACTATGAATATCTTCCGCTTCTTCGTCTATCTTTAATTTTCCTGTTTCGATATCGCTCTTTATGGCTTTAAGTTCTTTGGTTATTTTATCGCCTTCGCCTTCTTTTATTATTCCGCAGTTTTTGAGCATAGTAACATGCGCTATGCTTCCTTCTATATCGCAAGCGTATAATTTTTTATCTGTCTGTATGGAAGCATTGAATTTTGCGCACTTCTCGTCAAGCGGTTTACTGAATCTTCCTTTCCACAGTTTGTCCATATTTTGCTCCTGTAATTATATCCTTTAAATCTCAATATCAAGGGTAATTTCGTCGCATTGAAACTCTTATATTAACAGCGATTTTTTCCGCAGTCGATTTTTGAAATTTCGGAATATAAATTTTTATAATGTAAATTTATTTGCTTTTTTTGCTGTCTTTTAAAGCTTTAACCTTTATCGGAAGACCGAAAAGATTGATAAATCCTTCGCTGTCTTTCTGATTATAAACCTCGTCTTCGTTAAATGTTGCAATTTCTTCGTCATAAAGAGAATAAGGACTTTTCACCCCTGCATTAATAATGTTTCCTTTATAAAGTTTAAGCTTTACACTACCTGTAACATTTTCCTGAGTTTTATCTACAAAAGCGGAAAGAGCCTCTCTTAACGGGGTAAACCATTTTCCGAAATAAACAAGTTCTGCAAACTGCTCTGCAATAAGCCTTTTATAATGTTGTGTATCACGGTCAAGACAAAGAGTTTCAAGAACCTCGTGAGCACGGTACAATATTGTTCCGCCCGGTGTTTCATAAACTCCTCTCGATTTCATTCCGACAAGTCGGTTTTCAACGATATCGCTTAACCCTATTCCGTTTTCCCCGCCGAGTTTGTTAAGTTCGGTAACAAGTTTAACCGAATCTATTTTTTGTCCGTTCAGTTTTACCGGTATTCCCTTTTCAAAACCTATTTCCACATAACAAGGCTTGTCGGGAGCAAGTTCGGGACAAACTCCCATTTCCAAAAATCCCTCTTTTTTATACATTGGTTCGTTTTCGGGATTTTCAAGGTCCAGACCTTCATGAGAAAGATGCCATATATTTTTATCCTTTGAATAATTGGTTTCCCTGTTTATTTTTAAAGGAACATTGTGCGCTTCCGCATAATCTATCTCTTCGTCTCTCGATTTTATATCCCATATTCTCCAAGGAGCGATAATATCCATTTCGGGGGCAAAGGATTTTATTGTAAGTTCGAAACGAACCTGGTCGTTTCCCTTTCCCGTACAACCGTGACAGATAGCATCGGCTTTTTCTTTTTTTGCAATTTCGGCAATTCTTTTTGCAATTACCGGACGGGCAAAAGCCGTTCCCAAAAGATAATCCCCTTCATATTTTGCTCCCGCCTTCAAGGTCGGAAAAACATAATTATCGATAAAATCCTTTTTAAGGTCCTCGATATAAAGTTTAGACGCACCTGTCTTAATTGCCTTTTCTTGAAGTCCGTCAAGTTCGGTTCCCTGTCCGACATCGCCGGAAACAGCGATAATTTCAGGATTATCGTAGTTTTCTTTAAGCCAAGGAATTATAATAGAAGTGTCTAATCCGCCCGAATAAGCAAGTACTATTTTTTTGTATTTCTTTTCCATATCAAACCTCCGGAGAAGTAAATTTTATTTGTAATTTCTTATATTTTAAGCCGAATATGCATTAAAGTCAATTATTTTTATATAATTATGCAATTATTTTTATATTTATCGGTCATTTTATGCATATTTTGCATAAAATTTATGAATTTATGTATAAAATTTGCCATTTATGCGAATTTTGTTTCATTCTTCGGGATAATAAGGGTATGTAAAGCCGCCGAAACTTTCCCATTCGGATAATTCCTCTTTATTCATTTTTTTTCTAGACGAAAGTTTAGCCGAATAGTCTATAACACATTCCATTATTCCGAACCCTGCTTTTATGTATGCTGCAGTTCTGTTGTGTCCTGTTAGCACGAACAGAAAATCTTTATCTACTGCAAGAGTAACTGCGTCCAGTTTTTCTCCTCTTTGAATCTTGTCATAATAAAATTTAACTCTTCCCGCCATAAGCTCCTTACAGCTTTTTGTGGGATAAACATTTTTAGGACTTACAAAAACCTTTTGCTTGTAACCGCCTTTTTTAAATGCTTTTATTTGTTCTGAAATAATGTTATAAACTTGTAACGGAGTAAGATGAGAAGTATCTATTATCAAATCATAATTAGAATAATCCAGCATAGTAACAGAATAAATCATTTTATATCTTTCGTTTTCAGAAGCCCGTCTTTCAACAAGTTCTTTCAATGCTTCTTCTTTCGTGGAATATTTTTCTTCTGCACTTTCCCTGTTTTTGAAAACCCTTTCCGCCGCAATATAAGGCGAAACGAGAAGCTGTATTTTAAATGCGTCTTTAACAAAATGCCAAGCCATTCGTGCGTCGAATACAATATTTTTTCCCTCGTTTTTATTTGCGTATTCGGAAAGTTTTCCGTCAATGGCATAGTCGTAAGCAAAATCCTTTTTTGCCCGTTCGTTAAGTTCTAAGATGGAAATATTAAGTTCGGCGGCACTGTCTCTTAAAGCCCTGCCTCCGCTGTAAACTTCATATCCCTGTTCTTTTTCAAGAAGTTTACATACTTCGCTTTTACCGCTTCCGAGTTGTCCGTTGAGCGCAATAAACATTTATCCCTCCGAATGTTTAATGTGAAACATTTAACCGTGCAAGTCCTTATTTATTGATTTAAGTTCTATAAAGACCGTTAAGGTTATGTGTATTTTAAAGTTTAAATATTTATAATATTTAACTATTTAAGTTTATCATTTAATTTAAAGTAAATCAAGCATAAGCACTTTAATAACCGCAATAATAAATTATAAATTTAAATTAATAAGCGGCGGTTAAAACTTCATTTATTATTTAATTGCGATTTCTTTATATTCTGATAGAATTTTCCTTCCGTTTTGTTTTTATATTCAAAAGTTATGCGTTATTACTTTCTGTCCTTTAAACATATTTTGTGTATTTTAAAATTTGTCTTGAATTTTAACAACGGGTGTGATATAATTTTAACAAGAACAATTTCGACAAAAACTTATTTTAACAACGCTTTCGGGTGTTTTGGTGATTTATGAAAACAATCGGTATAATTACAGCTTTGGACAAAGAATCGGTTTTCCTTAAAAAAAATCTCGGCGTTCTCGAAAAGGAAGAGATTATCGCTGAGCAGCTTTTCCAGACCTACAATTTAAAAAACAAAAAAATCGTTATAGTGGATTGCCGCATCGGGGAAATCAATGCCGCCATAGCCACTACAATGCTCATAACAAAATTCAATGTTGAAGCCATATTAAACTTTGGTGCAGTCGGAGGACTTAATCCCGATTTAAAACTTTCCGATATGGTTTTGGTTACCGATGTTGTTCATTACGACTTTGACCTTTCTCCCACCGACAATGTAGTATGCGGTCAATATCCTTGGTTTAACAGCGTTTCCATTCACTCGTCGGAAGAACTTTTACAGCTTGCTTATAAACTTACCGATTTTACTTTAAAACCGGGAATAGTTGCGTCAGGCGACAAATTTGTATCTAACTTCACACACAAGAATAATCTCATTACGCAATATAATGCCGATATATGCGATATGGAAGCTGCGGGAATCGCTCTCACTGCGACATATTTTAAAATTCCTTATCTTATGATTAAAATCGTATCCGACCATGCCGACGACACTGCACAGTTTGATTTTAATTTATTCATTCAAAGCGGAATAGAAAAATATTGTCATTTGGCAAAAAAAATACTCGAAGCGCTTTAATTGAATTTTTACGGTTCAGGTTTATTTTTATTGATTTTACCGACAATTCTATCAATAACTATTTACGGGAGAAGTTATGAAAACAATAAACAGTTTTAAACTCAATCACGACACTCATAAAGAAGGCATATATCTTTCATCTGAAAAAAACGGTATTTATACTTACGATATAAGGTTTAAAAAACCTAATGGCGGCAATTATATTTCAAATCCGGCACTTCATTCAATAGAGCACATGTTCGCAACCGTGATACGAAACGGAAAATATAAAGATAATGTAATTTATTTCGGTCCCATGGGGTGCAGAACGGGTTTTTATCTTATACTAAACAACATTCCCTACGATAAAGCGGTAAACGAAATAATCAACTGTCTCAATATATGCCTTACACTCGAAGCCGTTCCCGGCACAAAAAAAATCGAATGCGGCAACTATATGGAACACAGTATCGAAGATGCAAAGAAAGAAATCAAGGAATTCCTTACAAAAACCGTATTTTAATAAATTTAAACAGTTATTTTTATTCTACACGGCTTTTGTTATATCCGTTTCATGTGAAACGGTTTTTTTATTTTTTATCTCTTTTTGCCCGTTTTTAGGCTTTTTTGCCTGTATTTTTGCCTGTTTTTATGGGATTTCAGCCTTTTCGGGAGTTTTGACGGTTTCATATGAAACATTTTAAAGTTTCACGTGAAACAGTTAATTTAGGCTGTTTTTATTGGTTTTTTATATATTTTTGCGGTTATTTTTAAATTTTGCCGTTTTTGTACCTATTTTCGGCACTTTAGCGGTCAAATTTAAAATTACAAGACTTTTTAACAAGTTTTTAGAATATTTTTTGTGAACACTTAAGGATATCTCCGTTATTTCGACTCTTTTTAAGACAATTTTTATTTTAATTATTTTTATGCCTTCTTTTCGCTTTTCTCTGCTTTAACGAGAAGTATTTGTTGTCCGTTAAAGTTTATAATTTAAACAATTTAAATAAAAACGGAATGTACCGTTAAACGCAGTTAAACCGTGCGTTTTAGTAAAGATTTTATCTAAATGGCGTTTAGCGTTGTTAACTTTTTTGATTTTTTATTTTTTAATATGTTTTGCGTTTCTTTTAATATGTTTTTCATACATTGTAAACTTCGTAATTTTCACTGATTTTACTTTTTGAATTTTTTATATTTATTTTTTGTTTTAATTATTTTTATATTAATTTTATGTCTTCAAATTAAAGACGGCTTGATAATTGCTTTCAGTATTTGAATTGTCTTTTTGCATATGCTTTTCTGTTATCGGTTTTTGTATTGCCGATTTAAAACATTAATATTATTTCGATAATCTGTTAAAATATAAATATGTATCATGGTTTTGCAAAAAAGCGAAGTTGTATTGAAAAAGATTATTAATTAAAATAAAACATAGCACATGTTAAATTTGTTGAGCCCGAAACCGCCGAATTATAAAACCATAACACCGAATATGTAAAGCTATATTATTTCCCACGCAGTTTAGACCTTGTTCGGAAATTAGCGCACAAGTAAAATATTTATAACTTTATACCTTGATTCCTTTTCCCATAATTAAAAAATTAAACGGAAACTACTTTTGCCCGATAAGATTTTCAACAAATTTTCTCGGCTCGATATTAAACCGCTCGTTAAATTGTTTTGTTAAAACGACTTTTATTAACACAGTCTGATTCTATGCCGTGTTTAAAAAAAGATTAAACCCATATATCGGTATTTGGTTTCTATGCCGACATTTGGCAATATACTCAATTTGTTAAATTTTTAACAATCTATAATTTGTTTTATCGCAACTTTTGCTTCGTTGGTTTATACTGCTGTTTGTTTGATTATTCTTTGCGGTTACGTATGTTTTCTTTCTTTTTTTGATTTTTCTTTGCAACTCGAATGTTTTCTTGCTGCTTTGTTTTATTGTTTCGTACTGTTTTACCTGTTTTTATTGCCGTTTGTCTGTTTTATTGCCGTTTTTATTCTTTTTATTTTGTTATTTCTTGTGGCTTTATTTTTTTAACTATTAATGGAAGCATTATATTTTTGTGTCGTTTGGTTTATCAAGATTTTAAATCTTGTTTTCAAATCTTTTGTTTTTTAATTTTTTCTCAAATTTATAAGTTTTTAAAGTAAATTTAATTTTGAGTTATAATTTTCAGATATCATTGGTCTAACATTTAATTCGATATTTCTCTTTTTTTCGTAAGTTTTTATCGGATTTGCGTTTTTCGTCCTTTCTTTTATGGTTATAATAATTAAATATATAGTAAGCAATTGCTTGACAATAAATTGTGCCGAATTTATAATTGTTGTGTATCGTTTAATATTATTTAGTGAGGATATAAATATGAAACAAACTTATCAACCTAAAAAAAGACAACGCAGCAAGGTTCACGGCTTCAGAGAAAGAATGAAGACCAAATCCGGGCGCAATGTCATTAAGAGAAGAAGAGACAAAGGAAGGAAGGCTCTCAGCGCATAATGCTTGCCAAATACAGACTGAAAAGCAGGAAGTCTTTTTCCTATACTTATAAAAAAGGGAAAGGCGTGAAAGACGAATTTATAACTTTAATTATTGCTCCCACAAAGGGAGTTACCAAAATAGGCTTTTCGGTAAGTAAAAAAATAGGCAAAAGCGTGGTACGCAACAAAACTAAAAGACGCATGCGGGAAGCTTTTTACAAATATATTGATTCTATTAAGGTAAATAATTATATTGCGGTTGCCAAGGAAGGAATAGAAAACCTTAGTTTTCAAGACATTTACGGCAGAATAGGAAAACTCTTGAAAAAAGGAAATTGTTTTAAAAATGAAAATTGTTAAATTTTTTCGTTATATATATCTTCTGCCCGTTGTGTTTTATAAAAAAATTCTTTCTCCGTTTTTCGGAAATGGTTGTCCTTATACCCCTACCTGCTCTTCCTACTTCTATCAATCGGTTATGAAAAGAGGTATTATTATCGGAACGGTTTCGGGTATTTACAGAATTTTAAGATGCAATCCTTTTACGAAAGGCGGATTCGACCCAGTAAAAGAAAAATTCAAAGGTCGATATAAATATCTTCTGTAATTTTCGTTTTAAGGTATAAAATGAACTTATTGACGGCGCAAGCACCAGTTTTAACAAATCTGATAGGAAAATTTCTTCAACTATTGAGCGACTCAATCGGAAATTTCGGTTGGGCAATAGTTGTTTTTACCATTATCCTTAAAACTATTCTTTTGCCTTTGGATATATGGCCGAAAATTTCACAGAGAAAAACACAGCGCAAAATGGCGGCTATTCAGCCTCAGCTCGATAAACTGCAAAAACAATACGGAAATAACAGAGAAGAACTCGGCAGAAGACAAATGGCTCTTTACAAAAAGGAAAAAATTTCCATGTTCGGAATGCTTTTTTCGACCTGCCTTCCCTTAATTGTAACAATGACTGTTTTTATACTTGTATTCAATGCCGTTCAGGATGTCGTTCGTTATCAAAACGAACTTTTGGTTTATAATTTAAATCAATTATATGAAAGCCTTGTGGCACAAGGAGCGTCGGCTGATACAATTAACAGTTCTTTGAGTGATTTTTATTATTCTTCAATGCAGAGCTGGCTTTGGGTAAAAAATGTTTTCATGCCCGATAACTGGTCTCAGGTTGTTCCTTCGGCGGAAGTTTTTCTCGGTACGGGTTGGGGTAAAATGGGTGCGGTTATGCCCGAAGGCGTCAATACTACTTATAACACTTTGGTAGGTCCCGCACTTGCTTATTCGACAGCTTGGAACGGGTATATGATTTTGCCGATTATTTCAACGGCTATTGCGATTGCTTCGCAGCTGATGATTAAATTACAAACTAAAAACAACCCTTCACAGAATGCCGCCGAAAAACAAATGGGCGGAGTTATGAAGGTAATGCAGATTGCGCTTCCTATAATGGTCGGCGTGTTTGCTCTTTTTTACAGCGCAATCTTCTCGATATATTTTCTTGTGAACTCTCTTATTTCTTTCATAACACAAGGAATCTTTACACTGATTGTAAGAACAAAAGACAAACAGGCGGAAGAACACCGTTTGTCTACTACTTTTGTTCGTAAAAAATAACGGTTTTTCAGAGTTGCCTTTGTAAAAATTTTGAAATGAAATGCAATTTTATTTAATGGAAAAAGTTAAACAAATCAGAATTTGCTGAATAAATATCGTTTGTATTAACTTTAACGAATCGATATTTAATTAGATTTGAAACAATGCGGCTCTCGAAACACACTATATACCGTGCGTTTTACGGGACTTAATTTTATAATCATTAAATTTATACCCTTAAACAATATGATAAGCCTTTGTTTGACGAGGGTAAACGGTTATATTTTATTGGTTTTGCTATAAAGTCAGGCGCTTTGCGCCAAGGAGGATATATGAAAAGTATTGAAAAGGTTGGTTCCACTGTCGAGGAAGCAATAAACGAGGGATTACAAGAACTCGGATTAGAACGCAGTCAAGTGGAAATCGAAGTTATCGAAGAAGGCGGTCAGCTTAAAAAAAGCATAGTCAAACTTACCACTAAACCGACTTATGACGAAAAGGCTTTCCTTTTTCTTAACGAACTTCTTTTGAAAATGAATGTCGATTGTTCTGCCCGTCTTATTTCAGACGATAACTTTTGCAGAATTAATATCGAAGGAAGCGAGTGCGCTAAAATTATCGGAAGACGAGGCGAAACACTTGACGCTATTCAATACCTTACTTCTATTGTTGCAAGTAAGGATTTACCCGAAAGCAACAGAAGGGTCTTCGTGGATGCCGAGGATTTCAGAGAAAAGAGAATAAACACTCTTTGTTCAATCGCTAATCACTATGCCGAAAAGGCTTTGCGAACGGGAAAACCTGTTAAGTTGGAACCCATGACGCCGTCCGACAGAAAAACCATTCACTCGGCAATCCAAACCCTTACGGGCGTTTACTCGGTAAGCGAGGGCGTAGACCCGTTCAGATTCGTAGTGATTGTCCCCGAAAATTTCGATTACATACCGGGAAAAATGACCTACCATAAGAAAGACGGCAACCGCCACGGTCAAAAACACCGTGACCGCTCGGAAGGAAGACCTTCGAGTTTCGGTACTTCCGCTTCGTTCAGACGCTCGGGCTTCGGAAGAACCCGCACCTTCGAACAGAAAGAAAAACCCTTTTAATGTTTGACGATACTATTGCCGCAATTTCCACTCCGCTTGCCGCCGGAGCTATAAGCGTTATAAGAATAAGCGGAAACAAGGCTCTTTCAATTGCGGATAAAATTTTTAAATGTGAAAAGTTGAAAACTCCGTCCGATGCCGAACCGGAGAAAATGTATCTCGGCAAAATCAGCGTTCCTAATTTTACGGAGCGTTGTTTTTTCGTTTATTTTAAAGCCCCGAAAAGTTATACCGGCGAAGATTTAGTGGAATTTCAGTGCCACGGCGGAGTTAAAATTACCGAAAAGGTTCTCGAAGAAATACTGAAAAGAGGCGCTGTTATTTCAGAAAAAGGGGAATTTACAAGGCGTGCCTTTATAAACGGAAAACTTTCTTTGAGCGACGCTGAAAATTTAATAGAAATGATAAATGCAGAAAGCGACTGTGCGCTCGTATCTGCAAGCAGACTGCTCTACGGAAATTTCGGAAAGGAAATCAGAGATTTTTTCAATGCCGTTACCGATTTAATCGCAGAAAGCGAAGCGGTTTTAGATTATCCCGACGAAACGGAAGACCTTCTTGCAGAATTTCCTTCAAGATTAGAGGCTATATATAAAAGACTGAAATTTTTTGCCGACGGTATGAAGATTTCAAAAGCAGTAAAAAACGGTATTACCGTTGCCATAATAGGTATTCCGAATGTGGGAAAAAGTTCCCTTTTAAACGCTCTTTTAAATAAAGACCGTGCAATAGTTTCCGATAAAGCCGGAACTACAAGGGACGTAGTGGAAGACAGTTTTGAATACGACGGCTTCAAAATAAATATTCTCGATACTGCCGGAATCAGAAAAAGCAGCGACGAAATAGAAATGCTCGGAACCGAAAAAGCAAAATTCGAAGCCGAAAATGCCGACCTCGTTCTCTTCGTCACGGAAGCAGACAGAGAACTGCTCGACGAAGAAAAAGAACTTTTGAAAAATCTGAATTCTTATATAACAGTTAAAAACAAATCGGACAAACTTAAAAAAATACCGAAAAATAACGATAAAGTAATTTATGTTTCTTCTAAATATAATAAAAACATAAATGATATTTCGGAAAAAATAGTTTCTTTCTTCCGTCAGGGATTTAAGGAATTCGGCGGCGAAATAGTAACTTCTTTAAGACATGCAGAACTTATAAAGGAAAGTCTTAACCGTCTTAAAGACTGTATCGACGGCGCAGAAGAAGGTCAACCTTTGGAATGTATTTTAATTGACCTTAAAGAATGTCGCCGTGCGTTGGGAAAAATTATCGGAGATACGGCAGACGACGGAATTATAGACGTTATATTTTCCAAATTCTGTCTCGGTAAATAAATATGGAAAGAAATTTTGACGCAATTGTTGTCGGAAGCGGTCACGCCGGTGTGGAAAGTTCTCTCGCTCTTGCAAGAACGGGCAAGAAAACTCTGCTTCTTACCCTTTCTCTTGACAGTATTTCTTTTATGGCGTGCAACCCTTCGATAGGCGGCACGGCAAAAGGTCACCTTGTCAGAGAAATTGACGCTCTCGGCGGTCAGATGGGACTTTCTGCAGACGCAGCTGCTATACAACTTAAAACATTGAATACCGGAAAAGGTCCTGCCGTCCATTCGCTGAGAGGACAGGAAGATAAGGCTCTCTATCACAGAATAATGAAAATGGAGCTTGAACGCTGTCCTAATTTAACCATTGTTCAATCGGAAGCGGTGGAAGTTCTTACCGAAAACGACTGCGTTTGCGGTATTAAAACTTCTTTGAATTCTTCTTTCTTTGCTCCCGTCGTAATTTTAACTACCGGAGTATATCTTAATTCAAGAATAATTATCGGCGAATATACAAAAGACTGCGGTCCTAACGGATTTGAAAATGCAAAAAGTCTTACTTCAAATCTTGTTAGTCTCGGATTACCCGTGCGCAGGTTTAAAACAGGAACTCCCGCAAGAGTGAAAAAGTCTTCTCTTGACTTTTCCCGTATGGAAATTCAATACGGCGATGATATAATTTATCCTTTTTCCTTTATGCACGACTGTACGGAAGGCAGGGGTATTCCGTGTTATTTAACTTATACAAACCAAAAAACTCACGAGATTATACTCGCCAATTTGAAGCGTTCCCCTCTGTTTAACGGTACTATTTCGGGTACCGGACCGAGATACTGTCCTTCTATCGAAGATAAAGTCGTTCGCTTTTCGGATAAAGAACGCCATCAGATATTTATCGAACCCGAAGGATTGGATACCGATGAAATGTATGTGCAGGGAATGAGTTCTTCTCTTCCGTTCGATGTTCAGGAACAAATGTACCGCACGGTCAAAGGAATGGAAAACGTTCAGATTATGCGTTATGCCTATGCTATCGAATACGATTGCCTTGACCCTTTATGCTTAAAGCCTTCGCTCGAAACTAAAAATATAAAAGGTCTGTTCTGCGCAGGACAAATCAACGGAAGCAGCGGTTATGAAGAAGCGGCAGGACAAGGATTAATTGCAGGTATCAACGCTTCTCTTTATCTTTCCGGCAAAAAACCTTTGATAATAGGAAGAGACGAAGGTTATATAGGCGTACTTATCGACGATCTTGTGACAAAAGGCACAAACGAACCTTACAGAATGATGACCGCCCGTGCCGAATACAGATTGCATTTAAGACAGGAAAACGCCGATATCAGACTTACCGATAAAGGAAGGGAAGTCGGTCTCGTTTCCGACGAAAGATATAACGCTTTCTTAAAAAGAAAGGAAGAAATAGAAAAATGCTTCTCTCTATTGGAAAAAAGGGTTCCTCAGTCGGACTGTAAAAGCTTTTTGGAAGACTGTGACGAAAGCGTCCCGCTTTGCGGCGCTACATATTCCGAAATTCTGAAACGAAAGGGGGTTACGGCGACAAAACTCAAATCGCATTTCAAACTTTTTTCCGATATATCTTTAAGAACACTGCTTTATGCCGAAAGCGAAATCAAATACAGCGGCTATCTCGTAAAACAAAAGGCTCAGATAAAAGAAACGCTTATGCTGGATAAAAAGAAAATTCCGGAAAATTTCGATTATGAAAGCATAAAAGGACTCAGAATAGAAGCCCGTCAAAAACTTTGCGCTATCCGTCCTGAAACGGTGGGACAGGCTTCGAGAATTTCAGGGGTTTCGCCTGCCGATATCAATGTTCTTCTCGTATGTTTAAGGGAGGATAAAAATAAAAAATGAGTGTTTTGGAACAAGGACTTATTGAATTGGGTATCGATTTCGACTCTTCTGTTTTGGACAAATTTTCAATGTTTTACTCTTTTCTTTTGGAAGAAAACAAAAAATATAACCTTACTAAAATAACCGACAGAGAAAATTTCGATATCTATCATTTGCTCGACAGTCTTCTTCCTTACAAATTAGTCACGGGAAACACACTGTGTGACGTCGGTTCAGGGGGCGGTTTCCCCGCTATACCGCTGAAAATAGCCTTTCCCAAAATTAAAACGGTTATGTTGGATTCCTTGAACAAAAGAGTAAATTTTTTAAATTCCGCAATTTCCCTTCTCAATCTCAAAGACGCAAAAGCAATTAATATAAGAGCGGAAGATGCTAGTTCCGTTTATAGAGAAAACTTCGATACGGTAACTGCAAGAGCCGTTTCTTCTTTTCCGATACTTGCCGAAATATGTATTCCACTTGTAAAAGTCGGCGGGGTTTTTATAGCTTATAAATCCGATAAAGCAAAAGAAGAAATTCTTTCAGCAAAAAACGCAGTATCCCTTCTCGGCGGAAAACTCGATGTCGTTTCCCTTAAACTTCCTTTTACCGATATCACCCGCCTTTTTGCCGTGGTCAGAAAGGTGAAACCGACACCGGATATCTATCCCCGTCCTTACTCTAAAATATCAAAAAAACCTCTTCTCTGATTCTTACATTTTCGTACCGCTCTTTACAAATATATTTATATATGATAAAATATTTATCGGTAGTGAGGAAACTATGGGAAAAATCGTTACATTCACAAATCAAAAAGGCGGAGTAGGCAAAACTACTTCTTGCGTAAACGTCGCTTGCTGCGTCGCTCTCAACGGCTATAAAGTTTTGCTTATCGATATGGACCCTCAAGGTAACGCCACTTCTTCTTTAAGAGGTAACGGGGATTTCGGTAAACATGTTAAAAGTGTTTACGATGTCCTTTGTTCAACAGTTAAAACAACAGATAAAAACGTAATTCTAAAAACAGAATTCCAAAATTTATACATTATTCCTTCGAATATCAATCTCGCCGGCGCCGAAGTGGAACTTGCCGGACTTAAATCAGGCAGAGAACAACTTCTTCAAAACGCTTTGGCTCCCGTAAGAGACGATTACGATTTTATTTTCATCGATTGTCCGCCGTCATTGGGTCTTCTCACCATTAACGCCCTTACCGCAAGCGACAGCGTTCTTATTCCCATTCAATGCGAATATTTCGCCTTGGAAGGTCTTTCTCAGCTTATGAATACCGTTAAACTGATTAAAAAATTCCTTAATCCCTCCCTTGCGGTGGAAGGAGTTCTTCTCACTATGTACACAAACCGTTCAAATCTTACTAAATCAGTCGCCGACGAAATTAAAACCTATTTCGGCGACTTCGTTTACGAAACAATAATTCCCCGCAATATAAGAATAGCAGAAGCTCCGAGTTACGGTCAGCCAGTTATAACTTACGACCCGAAAAGCTCAGGCTCTCTCGCTTATACTCTTTTAACGGAAGAATTTTTAACAAGAAACAAAAAAGCGGTTCATTATAAATAATTCCCCGCATAATTCGGTGCGGTTCATTATCCGTGACGCTTTGCATTTAATATTTTATAAGGAGATTTTTTATGGCCGACAACAAATCCACAAAAAAAGGCCTCGGAAGAGGACTTTCCGCTCTGTTTGCTTTACAGGACGAAATCGAAAACGTTCAAACTGCTTCCGCCGACGGCGCCGCAAAAGGCGTGGAAGAAATTCCTATTTCTAAAATTACAAGAAACGAAAACCAGCCGAGAAAATTTTTCGACGAAACACTTCTTAACGAATTAGCCGATTCAATTAAAAGCGTAGGCATAATTCAGCCTATTGTCGTCAGAAAAAAAGACGACGGATATGAAATAGTCGCAGGTGAAAGAAGATTCCGTGCCGCTTCGATTGCCGGTCTCTCTTCCGTTCCCGCTATAATCAAAGATATTTCCGACAGAGAACAAAAAGAGATTGCTCTTATCGAAAACCTTCAAAGAGAAAACCTCAATCCTATCGAAGAAGCCTATGCTTTAAAAGCTTTAATTGACGAATATAAAATTTCTCAGACCGAACTTGCTCAGGTTCTCGGCAAAAGCCGTCCGGTAATAACAAACACCTTGCGTCTTCTGAGTCTCGACGACGCCGTTATCGACCTTGTTAAAAATAACCGTCTAAGCGCAGGTCACGCAAGAGCTCTCGTTTCTATTAGCAATCTCGACACCCAACGCAGTTATGCAAACGCAGCTTGCGATAATAAAATGAGCGTAAGAGAACTCGAAACTATGGTAAACCGCTACCTTAATCCGGAACCCTCTTCGCCTAAATCGCTAAATAAAAATAAAGAACAATCGAGCGATTTAAAAGAATTTTGTCATAAATTACAACATATATTTGCTACTAAGGTGAAAATTATCGGAAACGATAATAAAGGCCGTATTTTTATCGACTACTATACAAAAGACGACCTTAACAGAATCTACGATTTGATTTGTTCTCTTGATAAAGAACAAAATTAATTGTTTCACTTTCGATTTTGTCTTTTTATTGTTTAAAAGTCAAAATCAATTTATTTCGTATTAATTTTAAGGGGTATTTATGAAATATTTTGTTTTGGATAAATCTGGCTGCGTTGCTTCCATAGTAAAAAACGAGGATAATTTTATTCTTTCAAACGGTATAGTCGAAAGAATTATCAATGTTAATACCGGTACAATAAGTTATAAAAATCTCTATCTCGATTATCAAATAAATAACGGAAATTCAAAGGAAGCTATAATCGGAATTTCAAACAACGATTATACTATTCCGGGCGATTTTAAATTTTCTTCATATAAAATAGTCGACGAAATTTATCCTTTGGTTTCACTCGATAAAAGTATGGAAGTCCCGAAAGGAAGAACCTTGGAACTTACCTATGTTCCGAGTCCTTCTCTTACCGGTGCGTTACAGAATATTAACGTTATTATAAGGTACGAAATTTACGACTCTCTTCCTTTGATTTCCAAAAAACTTTATGTCGTTAACAATAATACTAAAAACTTTATTCTTTCTAAGGTTATTTCTGAAATTCTCGATATATCTTCCGAAAAAAAAGATATGTTTTATTTCGAAACAAACTTTAACGGAATGAACTCTTTAAGTAAGGATAACAGTAAATTTTATAATAATAACATTTTAAATATTGCTTTCGATAACGGCCCTTATTCGGAAGTTTTAAGCGGTGGTATCTTCGAAGGCTTTGTTATCTTCGAAATTCTTCATTGTTCGGAATATACTTACGCAAAAACAAACGAAATTAAAGAAGTTTACCGTAATATCGCTCCGTGGACTCTTGAAAATCCATTGGTTTTATGTATTCCCGATAATAATACGGAAAATATAAAAAATGCCGTTCTTCACGCAAAAGAAGCCGGCTTCGATACCGTCATACACGGATTTTTGAATTATTTCGATTTCCAGAAATTAAACGATAAACAACTTAACACTTATAAAGAAATTTATTCATTTGCAAAAAAGAACGATATAAAACTCGGGTTCTTTGCATCTTTGGGAAACACTTATACTAAATTAAATAAAAAACCTACAAAGTCATTCGTTTCCAATATAGAAAATTCCTATGTTAACGGTAGAGATATAAGGACACTTTTTACATTTGTTAAAAATTATATTTTAAAACTTAACTCTTTTATAGAACTGTGCGGCGCTCAGGTTATTTATATTTCCGATGTTAAAAACTTTATAGGCGGTAACTTTTATAATCATACCGACCTTGAAGATGTTACTTATACTCAATGGAAGGTTTTAAATAACAATTTCTTTAAAGAATTAAAAAATAAAAATATCTCTATTTACAGTGATGTTGACTTTTATCTTAACGGTGTAAGTAAAACTTCTACCGGTCTTGGAAACGACCTTCTTTCAGAAGATATAAACGAACAGATTAAAAATATAAGAAATTACGGTTATAAAAACAGAAATCTTAAACTTTCATCAATGCTCTTTACGCCTGTAATTTTAAACAACCTTATATCTGAAAATAAAAATTCCACTTTCGAGCCTTTGGAACAAAAATTCGATTTGTTCTTAAAATCATTAACAAGTTCGGTATTACTTGGTATTTCTCCTTTTGTTTTCGGAACAAGACTTTTCTATAATAAAGAAAGTAAGGAACTTCTTTTATCTGTTGTTAAAATTTTTAAAGAACTTAACGAACTTCTCAATTCAAACAGTGTAACGCTTAATTTTTATGACGGAGAAGACCTCGACTACTCGGTTTCCGCTCATAATAAAGGATTTAACAGGGGTATTATTTCTATATTTAACAATACAGATAAAAACATTAACAAAGTTATAAAAGTGCCTCTTTATTATACAGGTCTCACAGAAAGAAAAGACCCGCCTTATATTCCTTTTAAAAATATTAAACTTAATAAATACGAAACTACAAAACAGTTCAGTTTCGGCTCAAATAATTCTCTTACCTATAATCATATAGAAGAAATTAAAAATATAAAAGAATACAACACAGGAAAAAAATATTACTATTTTTCTCTTTTCAACCTTTTACACGAAGCCGTTTTTGCAGACGAAGCCGGTTTTGTAAATCTCGAAGTTTTTGTTCCTAAAAATTCTTTTGTTTGGTATCTTATTAAAAAATCTTAATTTTATTAGTTTTAATAAAAAAAAGCTCTTTCGAGCTTTTTTTGTTTTTATTTTTATTTTTTTATCTTGTAAAAACAGGCAATAGTAAAAATATCATATTGTATTTGTTATTTTCTTTTTCGTCCGGTTTTATTATACAAGAAGATGACGGCGTTTTTAAATTCATTTCTATTATCTGACCGTCAATATTTTTAATTCCGTCTTGTAAAAATTTACAGTTAAATGATATTTCTATATCCTTTCCTTCTATCTTTATTTTTATATTTTCTTTTAAATCACCC
Source organism: uncultured Eubacteriales bacterium (assembly GCA_949296455.1). GTDB lineage: Bacteria > Bacillota > Clostridia > Christensenellales > CALVMC01 > CALVMC01. The sequence continues at coordinate 192,347 of CASFOZ010000001.1, read as the reverse complement.
ATTTCAGACTTAGCGGTGACCTTCATATTATTTTCTTTTATATCTATCTTAACTATATTTTCTCTGTTATCTCTTGATATTATAGATGCTCTTTCCAAAGCATTAAGTAATTTTTCCTTTTCTACATATACTTTGGTTGTGCTTTCACTTTTAAGCATTTCTCTGTAATTTATATAATCGCTGTTTATTAAGTTAGTAATTATTTTTGTATGTCCTATATCGAACATTACCTTTTTTCCCATATATATATTAACTAACTTTTCTTCTTCATTTAAACTTTTAATTATTTCGTTAAGACTTCTTGCCGGAATAAGAAATTTTCTACTGTCGTATTCCTTTTCCAATTCCTTTTCGCAGAAAGCAAGCTGATATCCGTCTGTTGCTACCGTTGATATTTTATTTCTGTTTATTTCTAAAAATACAGCCTTTAACATAGGTCTGTTATCGTTTGTAGCACAACAGAATATTGTTTTTGTTATAAGAGTTTTTAAATCTTTCTGATAAAGATATGCACAAAGATTTTCGTTTTCTTCCATTATATAAGGATATTCGTCTGCATTAAGTATTTTTATTTTTGCATCGGAAGTACCTGATTTTATTTCTAATTCTCTGTCTCCGCATCTGTTTAACTCTATTTTATCTTCGTTATAAAGACTTTTAATGTATTCTGAAAACATTCGTCCAGGAACTACTATCGTTCCTCCGGTTACTATATCTCCCTTAATAGTCTTTATTATTGATAATTCCTTATCTGTTGCGGTAAGAGTTATTTTATCGGAAAAAGCTTCTATTTTTATTCCTTCAAGTATAGGACTAACTACCTTACCGCTTATTGCTCTTATAACAGTCTGAACTGCGTCGTTAAGTTCTGCTCCCGAACAAATAATATTCATATTTTCCTCCGTAAACTTTTTTATTAAGGTTATTATATAATAAAATATATTTATATAAATATATATATTTAAATATAATATAGCAGCCGTTTACCTTTCATTTAATCTTATTAATTATATAGTTTTTATAATAACAATAATAATAATCTCTGTATAAATGTGGACAAGTTACTAAAAACACAATAATTTGATTTATTTTTTATTTTTAACACAATATATTGTAATTTTTATCCACTTTTTTAAGTATATATTTTTAATAAATTATCCACACGGTCAACAATTAAAAAATCTGTGCACAATATTATGGATAAGTGAATAATTTTATTTATTCATTATCATATCTTTAAGGTCTGAAATCTGTAATTTTAACTTTGTATTTGTTTTCATTTCGGTAAATACTTTATCTCTTGCATGCATTATCGTTGTATGGTCTCTTCCGCTGAAATAACTTCCTATCGATGCCAAAGGAACTGTTAAAATATCGGTAATTAAAAACATTGCTATCTGTCTTGGTTCTACTAAATCCTTGGTTTTTTTCTTACCTATAACATCGGCTTTACTTACGCCGAAATAATTACATACTGTATTTACTATACTGTCAATAGTAACCCTTTCAAGAGAATCGGAGAGAAAATCTTTCAAAGCCTCTTTTGCAATTTCTAAACTGTCGGCAGGTTTATTAATTAATGAACAATAAAGTTTTACTCTTTGAAGAATACTTTCAAGTTCTCTTACATTAGAATTTGATTTTTCTGCAATAAATTTGAGTACCGAATCGTCTACTACAAAATTTTGTGAAAGGGCTTTTTTTCTTAAAATAGCTATTCTTGTTTCGACATCTGGCGGCTGTATATCTACAACCAATCCCCATGAAAAACGGGAAGACAATCTTTCTTCAAGGTAAACTATATCCTTAGGCGCTCTGTCCGAAGAGAAAATAATCTGTTTGCCTTGCTGGTGAAGTTCGTTAAATGTATGAAACAAAGCTTCCTGCGTGGAATCCTTATTTGAAAGGAATTGAACATCGTCGAGAATAAAAACATCTAAATTTCTGTATTTATCCCTGAAAGCCCTTGAAAGCAAAGCGTCTTTTGAATTTCTTATACTGTCTATAAGGTCGTTTACAAATGTTTCGGAATTTGCGTAAAGAACCTTCATTTGCGGAAAATTTGTTTTAACATAATTATATATAGATAAAAGAAGGTGTGTTTTGCCAAGACCGACTCCGCCGTATATAAACAAAGGATTAAAACTTGACCCGGGCGCTTCTGCAACGGCTCTTGCGGCATTGAAAGCAAAGGTATTACAGGGAGCAACGACAAAGGAATCGAAATTATATTTTTTAATAGCGTTGTCTTTAACTCCGTTTTCTTTGTTTAAATCCGCTTGTCTGTCGTTTTCGAATGCTTCTTTTTCGTCTTCCGTAATAACGCAAACTTCGCTTAAAACAGTATTACAGCTTTTTAAAGCGTTGGAAAAATCCTCAGCATACAAAGTTGATATCTGAGTTTTGGTAAGTTCGTTTTTCGAAAGAAGAACAAGCACATTGTCTTTAATACAATAAGGCGAACATTTTTCCACCCACATTGCAAAAGAAACCGAATTCATTTTGGACGAAAGCTGTTTTTTCATTTCAGTCCATATTTTGTTAATGTCTATCATGGTTTATATTATACAATAGCGCCCGAAAAAGCACAACAAAACCGATTGAAATTATAAAAAAAGATAATTCGGAAAACTGCCGTATTTTTATAATAAATAGATAAAATAAAAACAATATTTTATAATCGATTGAAGAAAAAAGGTAATAATAGTATAATTAAACTATGGAAATAAAGGAAATAACTTTAAAAAATTTCAGAAGTTACGATAACTGTTTTTTAAAGTTCGATAAAGGTCTTAATATAATTTCCGGTAAAAACGCTTCGGGAAAAACAAATATACTCGAAGCAGTTTTTATATGTGCAATAGGAAAATCGGTACGGGCGGTCAGAGACAAAGAACTTATCAAATGGGGAAAAGAAGGTTTTTCGGTAAAACTTATCGCCCGTAAAAGAAATATAGAACATGTCGTCGAAATAAGATATAACGCAGAAGGAAAGAAAATATCCGTAGACGGGATACCTCTTTTAAGAACAGGCGAGCTCATAGGCTTTTTTAATGCCGTTTATTTTTCGCCCGACGAGATAGCGGTAATAAAAAGAAGTCCGCAGGAAAGACGCCGTTTTATGGATATATGTCTTTGTCAGCAAAATAAAAATTATTTTTATTCGCTAACAAAATACAATAAAATATTAGCACAGAGAAACAAACAGTTAAAAGAAGGTTGCAGCGGAGAATCCTTATATATATGGGATGTTCAACTTGCAAAAGAAGGCTCGTTTATAGTTAAAGAACGGAAAAATTTCATAGACTCTGTAAAGATATATGCAAAAGAAAAACACAGAGCATTAAGCGCCGATACCGAAAATCTCGAAATAGAACTCGATTCGCCGTATTGCTGCGATAAACCGGAAGAAGAAATTTTAAAAAGACTTAACGAAAGTATTCAAAAGGATTTAATTTTCAGGTATACCACAGAAGGAGTGCAGAAAGACGATATTTCGATAAAAATAAACGGCATAGATTTAAGAAAATACGGGTCTCAAGGTCAACAGAGAGGAGCGACGCTGTCTTTGAAGCTTGCCGAAATAGAATACCTTAAAAGTCAAACGGGAGAAAGCCCCGTAGTTTTATTGGACGACGTACTGAGCGAACTCGACGAAGAAAGAAAAAGAGCCTTACTCAACGAAACTTCCAAAATACAGTGTATAATTTCATGTACCGAATTTGAAGAATTTAAAGATATTCCGCACAAAATGTTTATTGCCGAAAAGGCAGATAATAACAGCATTATAAAGCCGATATAAAAGCCTCATCAACGCAATTTTAAATAATTCGATAAAAACGACAAAACCTTATAAATAACGCAAAAATAAATAAAAAAACGGGCTTAAATGCCCGTTTTCCTTTGCGTGCCACTTTCTTATATGGTATAATAATATAAAATATATATATAGTACTACTAATAAATATTTAAATATTTATGCGGAGGAGAAAATGAGCAATTACGATGAACAAGCGATACAGGTTCTCGAAGGACTTGAACCTGTCCGTAAAAGACCGGGTATGTATATAGGCTCTACCGACAGTAAGGGACTTCACCATCTTGTTACCGAAGTAGTCGATAACAGTATAGACGAAGCGCTTGCGGGATATTGCGATACCGTTAATGTGGAAATATTGAAAGACGGCTCTGTGTGCGTTTACGATAACGGCAGAGGAATTCCGACAGGTATAATAAAAAAAGAAGGAAAAAGCGCAGTGGAAGTAGTTCTTACCAAACTTCACGCAGGCGGCAAGTTCGGCGGCGGCGGATATAAAATAAGCGGCGGGCTTCACGGAGTAGGCGTATCGGTAGTTAACGCACTTTCCGAATGGCTCGAAGTGGAAGTTTTTCAGAACGGAAACCACTATAAACAGGTATACAACAGGGGAATACCGCAGACCGAACTTAAAATAGTAGGAACTTCCGATAAGACGGGTACAAAGGTAACCTTCTTTCCGGACGCAGATATTTTCGAAACGGTTGAATTCAATTACGATACCTTAAAACACAGATTAAAGGAACTTGCTTTTCTTAATAAAAATCTGAAAATAATTTTAAAAGATTCAAGAGAAGGAAAAGAAAGAGAAGAAACCTTTGTATACGAAGGCGGTATTATAGAATATGTAAAATCGGTCAACAAAAGTAAAAATACCCTTTTCGAAGAACCGATATATATTTATGAAACAAGCGGAGACAGCGTAGTGGAAGTTGCAATGCAATATAACGACAGTTATTCCGAACTTATATTTACATACGCAAACAATATAAACACAGAAGAGGGCGGGGCTCATCTCGACGGATTCAAAAACGCTTTAACGAAGGCATTCAACGATTACGGACACAAAAACAACATTCTCAAAGAAAACGATAAGTTAAGCGGTGACGATGTAAGGGAAGGAGTTGTTGCGGTAATAAGCGTTAAACTCACAAATCCTCAATTCGAAGGACAGACTAAAACGAAATTAGGTAATTCCTTTATGAGAGCCCTTGTCACGAAAGTAGTTCAGGAAAAACTCGAAACCTATCTCGAAGAAAATCCGAAAGAAGCAAAGGAACTCGTTCTTAAGTGCGTTGTCGCACAGAAGGCAAGAGAGGCCGCAAGAAGCGCAAGAGAACTTGCAAGAAGAAAAAGCGTACTCGAGACCACCACTCTTCCCGGAAAACTTGCAGACTGCACCGAGAAAGACCCTTCCAAATGCGAAATCTATATAGTAGAAGGAGATTCGGCAGGCGGCACGGCAAAACAGGGCAGAGACAGAAGATTTCAGGCTATATTACCTCTAAGAGGTAAAATTCTCAATGTCGAAAAAGCAAGGCTTCACAGAGTATTCGAAAACGAAGAGATTAAAGCAATGATAACGGCTTTCGGTACGGGTATAAAAGAAGAGTTCGATATAACAAAACTTCGTTACGACAGAATTATATGGATGACCGATGCCGATGTCGACGGAAGCCATATAAGAATTCTTCTTCTTACTTTCGTGTTCAGGTTTATGAAACCGTTAATAGAACAAGGTCATATCTATATTGCACAGCCGCCGCTTTACAAGGTAAGCAAAAACAAAAAAGAAAAATATCTTTATTCCGACGAGGAACTCGACGCTTATGTGGAAGAAAACGGAAAATGCGATATTCAGCGCTATAAAGGTCTCGGAGAAATGAACAGCGAACAGCTTTGGCAGACGACTATGAACCCCGAAACCAGAACCTTGCTTCAAGTGACAATGGAAGACGCCGCAGCGGCAGACGAAATATTTACAATTCTAATGGGTGACGCACCGGAACTTAGAAGAGCTTTCATAGAAGAAAACGCTACACTCGTTAAAGAACTCGATGTTTAAGAGGTAATAAAATGGACGAAAAAGAAAATTTGAATAATACCCCCGATGGCGAAGAAGAAAAAATCATAGAAGAACCCGACGGAGAAAACGGAGTTATCGAGCTTAAAGCGAGCAAAATAGTAAAGGTCAATGTAGAAGACGAAATGAAAAAGTCTTTTATTGCCTATGCTATGGCAGTCAATGTCAGCCGTGCTATTCCCGATGTCAGAGACGGACTTAAACCCGTTCACAGAAGAATACTTTATGCAATGAGCGAACTCGGATTATATTCCGATAAACCTCATAGAAAATGCGCAAGAATCGTCGGCGACGTTCTCGGTAAATACCACCCGCACGGCGACAGTGCCGTTTATGAGGCTTTGGTAAGGCTTGCGCAGGACTTTTCGATAAGGTGCCCCCTTGTAGACGGACACGGAAACTTCGGTTCCGTCGACGGCGACCCTGCAGCAGCTCAAAGGTATACCGAAGCAAGACTTTCCAAAATCGCTTCGGAAATGCTGAGAGATATAGACAAAAAAACCGTTGATTTTTATCCTAATTTCGACGATACCTTAGAGCAGCCCGTAGTTTTACCGGCAAGATTTCCCAACCTTCTCGTAAACGGAAGCGACGGTATCGCCGTAGGTATGGCGACTTCTATTCCGCCGCACAACTTAGGCGAAGTTATTGACGGAACGGTAGCCCTTATTAAAAATCCCGAACTTACCGACGAAGAACTTATGGAATACATACCGTGTCCCGACTATCCGACCGGAGGTCTCGTTATGGGACGAGCCGCAATAAGACAGGCTTATAAAACCGGGCACGGCGGCGCCATTATAAGAGCTAAGGCGGAAATAGAAACATATAACAATAATCAGCGTACAAGAATTGTTGTTACTGAAATTCCTTATCAGGTAAACAAGGCAAAGTTAATCGAAAACATAGCAGACCAGGTAAAAGACAAGAAAATCGAAGGCATTTCCGATATCAAAGAAGAATCAGACCGAAAAGGTATGCGTATCGTTATCGAAGTCAAAAAGGACGCCGTTGCGGAAGTGGTTTTAAATAAACTTTATAAACAGACCAACATGCAGATAACAAACAGTATGATACTTCTTGCTTTGGTAAATGGAAGACCTAAAATCTGTTCGCTCAAAGAAATACTTCATTATTATATTTTACACCAAAGAGAAGTTATAGTAAGGCGTACCAAATTCGATTTAGAAAGGGCTCTCGAAAGGGAACATATCGTTGAAGGACTTGTTATCGCACTTGCCAATATAGACGAAGTTATAAAAATTATAAAAAGTTCGTCCGATAAACAAGACGCACAGGATAAACTTATGGCTGCGTTTGAACTTTCGGACAAGCAGGCTAACGCTATACTCGAAATGAGACTGCAAAGACTTACCGCTTTGGAAGTAGAAAAACTTAACGAAGAACTTGCAGAACTTAAAAAAGCAATAGATTGGTACAGGCAGATTCTTGCTTCCGAAGAACTTATCGATAAAATCATTATCGACGAAATGACCGAAATCAAAAGGAAATACGCAACCCCGAGAAGATCCGAACTTACTTACGACAGCAGTGAAATCAACATAGCCGACCTTATTGAAAGAGAAGACGTCGTAATTTCCATGACTCACGGCGGCTATATCAAAAGACTTCCCGTCGACGAATACAGGGCTCAAAAAAGAGGGGGAGTCGGTATAAGCGCTCATAAAACAAAGGAAGACGATTTCGTAGAAAATCTGTTTATTACTTGCACTCACGACGATATGATGTTTTTCAGCAACTTCGGTAAAGTTTACAGAATAAAAGCCTTCGAAGTACCCGAAGCCCAAAGAAGTGCAAAAGGCAGAGCTATAATTAATCTGTTACAGCTTGCCGACGGAGAAAAAATCACCGCTTTGCTTCCGCTTAAAGAATTGCAGGAAGGCGAAAAAAGAGAAGGGTATTTGGTACTTGCCACAAAACAGGGGCTTATCAAAAAGACCAAAATCGAAGAGTTCGACAAAATAAGAGCCAACGGTAAAATTGCGATAAGTCTTCTCGAAGGAGACGAACTTATATCCGCAAGTCTGACTTCCGGAAAAGACGAAATTCTTATTGCATCATCGTCCGGAAAATGTATAAGATTTTCCGAAAGTAATTTAAGAAGCATAGGAAGAACCAGTCAGGGCGTAAAAAGCATGAAGCTCGATAAAGGCGAGCGCATAGTCGACGCAACCGTCGTCCGTGAAGGAGTAGAGGTATTAACAATTACCGAAAACGGATACGGCAAAAGAAGCGATATCGACGAATACCGTTTACAATCGAGAGCAGGCAAGGGAATCAAGGCAGGAAACTTCAATGAAAAAACAGGAGACCTTGTAAACTTGAAACTTATCAATCCCGAAGACGATGTTATGATTATTGCCGACAGCGGAACGGTTATAAGAATTCAGGCTTCCGAAATCAGCAAGATATCGAGAGATACCCAGGGCGTAAGACTTATGAGAATAAGAAACAATGCAAAGGTAGTAAGTTTCAGCGTAACCCCGCATATCGATGAGGAAAACGAAGAAGAAATTAGCGCTCAACAAAACGGAGAAAGCGAAGAAAAAGAACAAAACCAAATACAGACCGACGATATGCAAGTAAAAGAATAATAAACAATAAATAAAAAATAGCCCCGTCAAACGCACGATAAATGTTTGGCGGGGCATTTTTTAAGGTAATAATTTTTATAGGTCGTCTGCGTCTTGCACGGGTCTCGAACGAAAATCTTCGTTTACGGTGTTGTTTCCGGTATAAGAACCGAGAGGGTCGAAATTATTATATGCTGCGTGTTTTACCGAAACGGCCTTTTTTGTTTTTTTTCTTCTCATAATTACCTCCGATATTATTTTGTTTCATAAAAATAACATAAATACAGGTAAATATAGGAAAAAAATGAAAGTAAACCTTATAATCGAATTTTATTAAATTAAAAGCAATTATAATTTAAAATCATTTATTTGTATTACAGATATTTGTATTAAAGCTAAATAAAATAAAAAAGCTGCCGATACGGCAGCTTTCAGGTAAAACCAATTAAAAAATCAGGGAACCGTTATCTGAGCAAAGTCCGATTCCGTATAGTATCCGTGTCCTATTGCTTTTACCGTAATAACAGTACCGGACTCAGAATTTTTCAAAGTGTAAACCGAATTTTTGGTAACAGCCGTGAGTATTCCGTTTTCATAAATTTCAAACGCAAGAGAGTTTGCGCTTGCGGTAATATTTAATTCCGAAGAAGTTAAAACCAAGGAAGGAGCCTGAATTTTCTCGTATTTTGTAAAGCTCAGAACAGCGTCGTCCGATTCTGCGTAATAGTCGGGATAATTCGATACGGAAGTAACCTTTATACCGTAAAGTCCCGCTCCGTTCTGTATATAATTGGTAATATCAAAAGACTGAACGGTGTCGCTTGTTGCATTAACGGTAAAATAGTTTTCGGTACCGTCAGTTCCCGTTACCGTAATTTTGTAAAGGTCGGCAAACGAAACTTTATTAAAGGTAATGAGAACCCTTCCGTTTTCTTCATAGGTTTTTATAGCCGACGGAATAGACAATTTCGATGTAAAAACATAACTTGCAGTTATCGACGCAGAAGATACAAAATTTTCTTTATCCGAAACGGCTTTAACGGTAACGGTATGTTCTCCTGCCGTGTTGATATAGTCGGTAAGGTTTACGGCAACGGTTGAGTTATCGGCTTCATATGAAAACACGAACGGGTCTTTTCCGTCAACTGTAATTTCATAGCCTGTGGCATTTGAAACAGAAGGGAACAAGCAATAGAGTCCGCCGTTAATCTGAGTAAAAGTTATGTTCCAAGGAGCGGACAGAGTTATAACATTTACAATTTCGATATTTCCGTCAATGTAGTCCGGTAAAGAATAATCGTAGCTTTTCAAAGTCTTAGCGTCTTTTACAGAAACAGCATAAGCACCTTGCCTGAAATGAACGATATTTCCGCCCGTAATATTTTCCGCCGAACCGTAAATATCGAGATTTGAGTTTTCCAAAGTTATGTTTTTAACTACTGCATTTTGATTTATTTTCAAGTTAGTGTTTACGGCTTTTATTTCCGACAGAACAGTATTAACTTGACATTCGGTTGAGCCTAATATAGTAATCGAGCCGCCGTCTTGACCAGCCGTTCCGTTAAGCGATATATTAATGGCGCTTAAAGTAATATTCAAAGAAGAAAGATTTTTTTCCGACGATACAGAACTTGCTGTAACGTTAATCGCTCCGCTTTCAACGGGAACTCTGAAAAGAATATCGGATTTAACTGCATTAACCGTTAAACTGCCTGCAATTAATTTGCTTTTTACGGTTTTTTCCTTCCCGTCTTTTTCCGAGCCGTAATAAATAACGCCTTCTTTTTCTGCGTTTACTGTAAGATTTCCTTTGACATTCAATATGTGTCCGTTAAAATTAATGGGATACGGGACATCGATTGTCAAATCGCCTTCCACGGTTATATCCTTTTTAAGAACATAAATGTTTCCTTTATCGATATTAGAAAAGTCTTCGGCTTCGTATATGTTAATGTAATCTTTTGTCAGCACGAGTACGGTAACCGTTACTACGATAGCGATTACGACTGCTAACACTATCAAATACGTCCACCAATATTTTTTACTGAAAACCACAAAGGAATTTTCATTTTTTGACCCGCTTTTTTGTGAATCGTTTTTCTTTTTTCCGTCTTTCTTTTTTCTTGTTTTATCTTCGTCAGGCGTATTAAACAGCGAGTCGTTCTTATCGTCGCTTTCCGAAGAAAAAATATCCTGCTTTTTTGTTTTGTTTTCGGTATCTTCTGATTTTTCGTAAGGCAATATTTCTTCTTTCTTTTTATTGTCGGAAATAAATATTCCGAAAGCGGTATCCAGTGAGCCGCTTTTTTCTGTTTCCGCAAGGTCTTCGGATTTTATGTTGTCTTCAACTTTTTGTTCGGTAAAGCCTTCATTATTTTCAACATTTTTATTATCTTGCGTTATGGGAAGGTCGGTACCGCTTTCGTTTGTATCCGTTACGGTTATGTTGGAATCCTTACTGCCGGTATCTTCTGTAACAAGGTTTTCGTTATTTTGTTCTTTTAAAGACTTATCTTTATTCTTTAAATTTTTCACTTCGGCCTCCTTTATTCAGAATTTCAGCCATTTAATACTCTATCTATTAAAGTATAGCCATATTCGATAAAATTACCGCTTTTCAAAGCGTTTTTTTCGTTGTATGCAAGCCCGCATTCCATAGGTCTGTAATTTCTGTACAAGAGGTAGGGCACAGGTGCTTTTGTGTGGGTTTTCAGTCCGATAGGAGTAGGGTGGTCGGGCATTATCAGTATGTTGAATTTATCGCCCCGCCTTTCTAGATAATCGGCAATAGGAGCAACTACTTTTTCGTCTATTAATTCTATCGATTTAATTTTTCCTTCCGTATCTCCGTGGTGGCCGCATTCGTCGGGCGCTTCGATATGAAGATATACAAAATCGTATTCCGAAAGAGCGTCGATTGCCGTTTTTGCCTTGCCCGAAAAATTAGTATTAATGTTTCCCGTTGCTCCTTCGACATTGAATATTTTCATTCCGGCGCAGATACCTATACCTTTGACAAGGTCAACTGCGCTTATAACTGCGCCGCTTACGCCGTTTTTCTTTTTAAAATCGTCGAGTTCGGGTTTGCTTCCCGCACCCCAAAGCCATATCGAGTTTGCGGGATTCAGTCCTTTTTGCTTTCTTTTCAAATTGACGGGGTGGTCTTTAAGTATTTCATAAGACTTTCTCATAAGATTTTCGTAAATCTCACCGCATCCGCCTTTTGGAAGATAATCCTTTATCGGTTTATCGGAAATGTCGTGTGGGGGAGTAAGTTCGGCTTTCGTGTCGTGACCTTTTGCGATAAGACAGTGACGATAACTTATACCGGGGTAAAAGTTAAGGTTCTTTTCGGACAATTCTTTATTTACGGCGTCGATAAGAATTGCAGCTTCTTCGGTGGAAATTTCACCTGCGCTGTAATCGAGCATTGTTTTATCTCGGTAATTTTCTTCGTCCGATAGGGTTACGAGATTACACCTTAAAGCTATATCGTCGGATTTCATTTTTATTCCCATACTTACCGCTTCGAGGGGAGAGCGCCCCGTATAATATTTTTCGGGGTTGTATCCCATTACGGCAAGATTTGCCACATCGCTTCCGGGTTTCAGTGTATCGGGCACGGTTTTAACAAGACCTGTTTCCCCGTCCTTACACAATCTGTCCATATTCGGTTTTTTCGCTATTTCGAGAGGGGTTCTTCCGCCGAAATTTTTAAGAGGCAAATCGGCCATTCCGTCGCCTAAAATTACAATAGTTTTCATAATATCACCTTTTCTATGATTTTACATTACATTGTTTTAAATGTCAATTTTCATTTATTTATATTATATAATAAAGTATGGTTCGGTCTTTCTAAAAACTGTTAAAAATTTTTACCTAAAAAAGAGAAAACGAAAAAAAGAAATTAAAACAGAAAAACCTTTTGAAAAACTTTCGTAAAGCGGCTTTACGGGTTTAATAAAAGCAAAACTATTTACAATTAAAAAATATTTGTTTATAATATAAAGTAATAAGGAGCGGTTATGATAGATTGTATTAATTTGAATTATGATTGGTACTTTAAACAAGGATTTAATCAGGAATATGTTTTAAGCAGTTATTCGGTAAACGAGTTTGAAAAGGTGGATATACCACACAGTCCTTTTTTGCCGCTAGATAATTTTTCAAAAAACGAAACGGAAAAAGTCGTATGCTATAAAAGGGAATTTCAATTAGACGACAAATATAACGGAAAGAGAATAATTTTGAACTTTGAAGGAGTTCAGGGATTTTTCAAGGTTTACATAAACGGAAATCTTGTCGTATCGGATAACGGCAGTTATACATCTTTTAATTTCGATATAACAAACTTTGTGGAATTCGGAGTAAGGAATTTTCTCACGGTAAAAGTTGACAGTGTAAAAAGCGAAGAAAAGCCGGTTCCTTGCGACAACGAAGACTTTGCGGTAAGTTCGGGAATATTCAGGGAAGTATATCTCAAAATATGCGACGAAGAATATTTTAAAAATGTTCTTGTCACGCCCACCGTTGACGAAAACGGAAAATGGAAGTTAAAAATCAAATGTAAATTCAATACCAAAATAAAATCAGGCAAGAAGCTATTCTGTCAGGTAAAGGACCCGAACGGAAACATAATATCGAGCGGAGAAAAAGAAACGGGATACACCGACGAGTACGAAACGGAAATTTCTGTCGACGAGCCCGAACTTTGGTGCTGCGCAAATCCCAATCTCTATACTGTCGAAACTGCTTTGGGATTTGAAAAAGAATATGTAAAATGCGGACTCAGGACAGCCGAGTTCAAGGACGGCAAGTTTTATTTAAGCGGAGCGGAAACCGTACTTAACGGACTTACAAGAAAACAAAGTTATCCTTTTGCAAACCTTGCCATGCCGAAATCCGCTCAGCAGGAAGATGCCGAAATATTGAAAAATCTCGGTATAAATATAGTAAGATGCACCGAGCCGCCGTCGAAACACTTTTTAAAAAAGTGCGACGAAATAGGACTTATGGTATTTGTTGAAATGCCGGGCAACGACGCTCTTTGCGTTAATTTCGAAAACAGACAGTTAACTTTGATGAAAATCAAAGATATGATATATGAAAATTACAATCATCCTTCCATAGTGCTTTGGGGGGTAAGAATTAAAAGAACGGATATTAATTCGGCGTTTTATTACGAAGCGATAGAGCTTGCAAGTTCGCTCGACGAATCCCGTCAAACGGCGGGAAACCGTGCGTTTAGCGGTAGTAAATTATTTTCTTCAGATTTTTATATCGAAAAACGGGATAATAAAAAGAAAAAAATGTGCTTAATTCCCGAAATAGGACTTACTAATATAGACGCAAGAAGCTATGACGGTGAATTAATCCGTCAGAATCAGGCTTTAAGTTATGCGGAAGACATAAACAAGGCTCTGCTTAAAAAATGTTATTGCGGAACCATGGGGCAGTCAATGAGCGATTATAACTGCGCCGAAACTTACGGCGGCGGCAACAATATTAAATACAGCGGCGTCCTCGATATGTTCAGAACGGCAAAAACGGCAGGATTGTTTTATAAAAGTCAGACTGAAAAAGAACCCGTTCTCGAACTCACCTCGGCTTTGAAGACCGCAGAGAGATATAAAAAAGGATACGGAAAGGTATTTATTCTTACAAACTGCGATTATGTTAAATTCTATAAAGGCGAAGAACTTATAGGAACATTTTATCCTGACAGAAAAAAATACAAAAAAATTGTCCATCCGCCAATCGAACTCAGCGATTTTATAGGTAACGAAATAAAGGAAAAGGAAAACTTTTCCGCTAAAAACGCCGAAACCATAAAAAAAGGACTTCTTTATCTTGCCGAAAACGGGGGCGATTATATCGGCGGAAAGAAATTTAAATTAATGCCTTTAAACAAGGCTTTAAAGAAAGAAGACGTATCTTTACACGAGCTTTTGAAACTTTACGATAAATACATTTGCAACAGAGACTGCCAGGTTTATAAATTTGAAGGCTATATAAAAGATAAATTGCAGATTACCGTTTTTAAAGGCGGCGACGAAGAGAAGAAACTTATAGTAAACTGCGCAAGCAGCGAGCTTGTAGAAGACGATACTTACGATACTTGCAGAATTCTTGTCGAACAGAAAGGTCAGACCGGGCTTTCAAATTACAGCTTCGATATCGTCGCAGTAAAAACCAACGACGCCTTGAAGGTAATAGGACCCGATATTTTTCCGTTGATAGGCGGAAGAAGGGCTTTTTGGGTAAGAACCAACGGTAAAAGCGGAAAGGGAAAGGTTACGGTAACTTCCGAGTTCGGAACGCAGACCTTAGAAATTCTTGTCAAAAAAAATTAATTCGGAGTTGATAATATGAAGTTAGGGGTAGTAGGGCTTCCCAATGTAGGAAAAAGCACCCTTTTTAACGCTATAACAAATGCAGGCGCAGAGTGCGCCAATTATCCTTTTTGTACCATAGAACCCAATGTCGGAGTAGTGCCCGTTCCCGATGAAAGACTCGACCTTTTAGCCAAACTTTATAACAGTAAAAAGGTTACGCCTACCACTTTGGAATTTGTCGATATCGCAGGACTTGTAAAAGGCGCAGCTTCGGGCGAAGGACTCGGAAACAAGTTCTTATCCCACATAAGACAGGTTGACGCAATCGTCCATGTCGTGCGCTGTTACGAAGACGAAAACATTACCCATGTGGAAGGGAGCGTCAATCCCGTTCGGGATATGGATATTATCAATCTCGAACTTGCCTTGGCGGATTTGGAAACCGTTCAGAAAAGAATAGAAAAAACCGAAAAACAGGCAAAAGGCGGAGATAAAAAGTATATCGGAGAACTCGAAGTTTTAAAGAAATTGAAAGAGAGTCTTGAAAAGGGCGAACTTATAAGAAAAATCGATTTTACCAAAGAAGAGCGAGAAACGGTCAACGATTTATTTCTTTTGACGGACAAGCCTGTAATATATGCCGCAAACATTAAGGAAGACGAGATAGGCAAAGAAAGCGAATTCGTAAAACAGGTAGAAAAGAAAGCAAAAGAAGAAGGAAGGGGAGTAATAACTCTTTGCGCAAAGATAGAAGAAGAACTCAGCGCCTTACCCAAAGAAGAAAGGGAAATTTTTCAAAGCGAACTTAATATAGAAAAAAGCGGACTCGATAAACTTGTCACCGCTTGCTATGACCTTTTAGGTCTTATCAGCTATCTTACCGCAGGCGAAAAGGAGACTCGTGCTTGGACGATAGAAAAGGGAACGAAAGCGCCGCAGGCGGCAGGAAAAATCCATACCGATTTTGAAAAGGGGTTTATCCGTGCCGAAGTGGTTAATTATAAAGTGCTTCTCGAAGCGGGCGGATATAACGCCGCAAAGGAAAAAGGCAAGGTCAGAAGCGAAGGAAAAGATTATGTAGTTCAGGACGGCGACGTTATACTTTTCAGATTCAATGTCTGATTTTTAACAGGGTTAAAATTATTGAAATAAAAAACTCTTCGTTATATAATAATAAAAGTAATCGAAAAGGTAAGATTGATTTTTGTTAAACGCTTGCCTTTTTATTTATATAATGATAAATTAAAAACAAAATATCAACGGATAAAAAAATGGATTACAGAAAAAAAATAAGTTTACTTTTCGAAGAACCCTTCGACAAAAATGAAATCTATTCTTTGCTTGCAAGACCGAAAGAGGAAAAAATGGGAGATTTTGCCCTTCCGTGTTTTACTCTTGCAAAAAAAGCGGGTGAAAATCCTATGGCGCTTGCCAAAAGATTTTCCGAAACTCTTAAAAAGCCTTCTTTCCTTGAGTCCATAGAGCCTGCCGGCGGATTTTTGAATTTTAAAATCAAAGACGAAGAACTTGCAAAAAGCGTTATAGGCGAAATATTCGAAAAAGGCGAAAGATACGGTTCTTCCGACGAAGGTAAAGGCCGTGTGATTTGTATAGATTACTCTTCAATTAACATAGCAAAGCCTTTCCATATAGGGCATTTGCTTACAACCGTGATAGGGGCAGCCTTATACAGAATATACGGTTTTTTAGGTTACAAGCCGTACGGAATAAATCACCTCGGCGATTACGGAACCCAATTCGGTAAAATGATTAGCGCATATAAGCGCTGGGGCAACAGAGAAGACATAGAAAAAAGAGGGGTAAGTGCTTTAAACGAACTTTATGTCAGGTTTCATTCGGAGGCAGAAAAGGACGAGAGCCTTAACGATGAAGGAAGGCATTATTTTAAACTTATCGAACAAGGTGACGGCGAATGCGTTAAAATATTCGAGTGGTTTAAAGATATAACCTTAAAAGAAGTCAATAAAGTTTATGAAAGACTCGGAGTAAAATTCGACAGTTATAACGGTGAAAGTTTTTACAACGATAAAATGGAGCCGGTACTCGAGGAGTTATCTCAAAAAGGATTACTCAAAGAAAGCGACGGAGCGCAAGTCGTCGAACTCGACGGAATGCCGCCTTGTCTTCTTAAAAAGGCTGACGGCGCCACCCTTTATGCAACAAGAGATATAGCGGCTGCCTTTTACAGAAAGAAAACATATGATTTTTATAAATGTCTTTATGTTGTCGCATATCAGCAAAATCTGCACTTTAAACAGTTTTTTAAAGTAATAGAACTTATGGGTTATGATTGGGCAAAAGACCTTCAACATATAGCTTTCGGAATGGTATCTTTGGAAGACGGTACTTTATCAACAAGAAAAGGAAAGGTAGTGCTTCTTGACGAAGTTCTTAACAAAGCTGTTGAAAAATCCCTAAAAATAATAACCGAAAAAAATCCCGATTTAAAAGACAAGGAAAAAACCGCCGAAATGATAGGTGTCGGCGCCGTAATATTTTTCGCTTTATTTAACGGAAGAATAAAAGATATCGTTTTTTCATACGATAAGGTTCTGACCTTTGACGGAGAAACCGGTCCCTATGTTCAATATACATGCGCAAGGTGTTCGAGTATACTTGAAAAAGGCGGCAAATGCGATTTTAAAAAATTCAATCCTTCCGCCATTTTAAATCAGGAAGGCAGAAGTATATTTTCCGCCTTGGCTCTTTTCCCCGAAAAGGTTAAGGAAGCGGCTGAAAAAAACGAACCTTGCGTAATTACAAGATATATAACCGATATAGCGCAGCGCTTTAATAAATTTTATATAGAACATAAAATTATCGAAGGAAGCGAAGAGGAAATAAACGCAAAACTCTGTCTTACCTATGCGGTAAGAAGGGTAATAATAAACGGATTTAATCTGCTCGGGATAAAAGCACCCGACAGAATGTGATACGGAGAAAAATATGTTAAAGTTAAAATCTTACGAACTCAGAAAAAAATATCTTGACTTTTTTAAAAGCAAAAACCACGCAATAATACAGTCGGCGTCGCTTATACCCGAAAACGACCCGACGGTATTGTTCACAACTGCCGGAATGCATCCGCTCGTTCCTTATCTTACGGGACAAAAACATCCTTTGGGCAAAAGGCTTGCCGATGTACAGAAATGCGTAAGAACGGGCGATATCGAAGAAGTGGGCGACGCAACCCACTGTACGTTTTTCGAAATGCTGGGAAACTGGTCTCTCGGAGATTATTTCAAAGAAGAAGCTATTAGTTGGAGCAGGGAATTTTTAACGGAAGTACTTGAAATACCGTTAGACAAAATTGCCGTTTCGGTGTTTGCGGGCGACAGCGATTGTCCGAAAGACACGCTAAGCGCCTCGATATGGGAAAAGCAAGGAATAAAAAAGGAAAACATATATTTTCTGCCCAAGAAAAACAATTGGTGGGGTCCTGCCGGTCAAACCGGTCCTTGCGGTCCCGATACCGAAATTTTTATAGATACCGGAAAGGAAAAATGCTGTAAAGACTGTTCGCCTGCCTGCGACTGCGGAAAGTTCGTTGAAATATGGAACAATGTTTTTATGGAATATTTCAAGGAAGCCGACGGCAGTTTCAGTATGTTAAAGCAAAAAAATGTCGATACCGGAATGGGACTTGAAAGAACGGTATGTATTCTGAACGGATATTCTTCTGTTTACGAGACCGATTTATTTGCGCCGGTTATTGCGCTTTTATGTAAACTTTCAAATACGGAATACGGAAAAGAAACAAGCCGTGACAGAGCGGTAAGAATTATAGCCGACCATATAAGAACTTCGGTATTTTTATTGGGAGACGAAAAGGGAATAACTCCGTCCAATACCGACCAAGGCTATGTTTTAAGAAGACTTATAAGAAGGGCAATAAGATTTTGCAGACAGCTTAACCTGGAAAGCGGAACAATAGAGAAAATCGCTTTACTATATATCGATATATATAAAGATACTTATAAAGAACTGTCGGATAATAAAGACAAAATCATATCCGAACTCAACGCAGAAGAAAGCAAGTTTGAAAGCGCACTTCAACAGGGAATAAAAGAACTTGAAAAGGTATTAAGTTTTTCCAAAGACGGAGTACTTAACGGAAAAACAGCTTTCAGATTATATGACACTTTCGGATTTCCTCTTGAAATGACGGAAGAGATATGCAGAGAAAAAGGTTTCAAGGTTGACAGAGAAGGTTATAAGAAAGCCGAAAAGGAACATCAGGAAAAATCAAAAGCAGGTTCCGAGCAGAAGTTCAAAGGGGGACTTATCGACCACCAGAAGGAAACGACGAATCTTCATACCGCAACCCATTTAATGCTTGCCTCGATAAGAAAGCTTTTAGGAAACGATATTTTTCAAAAGGGAAGCAATATAACGGCAGAAAGACTGAGATTCGATTTTAATTTTCCGAGACCTCTTACTGCCGAAGAAATATCCGAAATAGAAAAAGAAGTAAATAAAGCGATAAAAGATAATGTCGAAATTACATGCGAGGAAATGAGTGTTGCCGAAGCCAAACAGAAAGGAGCTTTGGGCGTCTTTGAAAGCAAATACGGTGAAAAGGTCAAAGTATATACAATCGGAAAATATTCAAAGGAAATATGCGGCGGACCTCACGCAGCGAGAACGGGAGAACTCGGAACATTCAAAATAATCAAAGAGCAGAGCAGCAGCGCAGGAGTAAGAAGAATAAAAGCCGTACTTATTACGGAAGAAAACAAATAGAGAAAACGGCGTTATACTCTGCGTTTGACGGGACTAATCGATAAAAACGGAATTTATTCCGTTTTTATTTTTTTAATATCTTGTTTAGAATACGGCTTTTAAAAATATTTTGTAAAAGAAAAAGTCGTAAATTTTATATTACCCCCACAAAACGCACGGTAAACCGTCGTTTAATATATTTAATACCGTAAAACGCACGGTTTATTAAAAGCGGCATTGTGGATATCGTTGTGTATTTCGGGATAAAATCTTAACTTATAATAAAAAAGACTTTAAATTAATAATAAAAAAGACTTTTATAAAAGTCTTTTAGTCTGTTTATAAAGCCGTTAATAACCGCATTATTTATCTTTTGACGGCATATAAGGTTTACCGATTAAAATAAAAGATTTTTAAAAGCCTGCTTATATATATCGTACATTTTTCTGAATAATATCAAAGAAACCCTTTCGTCCTTTTGGTGAATCGTACTTTCTTCTCCGGGAAATATTGGACCGAAAGCCACGCCCTCTTTCATTACTCTTGCGTAGGTTGCGCCGCCTATACTTATCGGCTTTGCCTTTTCAAGGCATACATCGTTATATGCTTTCAATAATTCCGTAACCAGTTTGGATTGCGGCGAAACAAAATGAGGGTCGTGGAAATTTAATGTTTCAATACTGTCTATATACGGCGAAGATTTTAAAATTTCTTCTATAACCTTTCTTTCGATACTTATAGGATGTCTTATATCTATGCCGGCCATAATGCTTTTGTCGTTGCTTTCGATTGTTCCCAAATTGAAGGTAAGGGTACCGCTTCCGTCTTTGAAAGCGATACCGAGAGATTTGCCGTCGGTATGGCATAACAGCTGTTCGAGTGTTTTATATTCCCCTTTAAGTTCTTTGGCAAGAAATTTTAATATTTTATGACAGGCGTTGTCGCCTATATCGGGAGTGGAGCCGTGTGCAGGTTTTCCCTTTGCCGTTATTAGGGTATATCCGTCTTGATATTTTACTTTAAAGTCTTCGAGGTCTCTTTCTTTAAGACGGGCTTTAACCTTTGCATGGCATTCGTCCATAACGATATTTACTCTGACTCCGCCTTTTATTGATATAAGGGTTGCGGGCTTTTTGATTTCCGCTTTTAAATGTGCAACGCCTTTTTCGCAGTTTATTACCGGAAAATCTCCGTCGGGTGATATTCCCTTTAAAGGAACTTCGTCGCATTCGCAGTATTTTTCCATACATTTCCAGCCGCTTTCTTCGTTGCCGCCGAAGATAAAGCGGACTCTTTTTTTAGGCACTAGTCCTTGCGACAGAAGTTCGCAAAAAGCATAAAAAGAGGCAATCATAGGACCTTTATCGTCGAGTACCCCTCTTCCGTATATATAATCGTCCTTTATTTCTCCGAGGGGATTAGCCGTCCAATTGCCTTCGAAAGGTACGGTATCGAGATGACCTAAAATTCCGAAAAGTTCCCCTTCGCCTTTTTCCGCCCATACATAATATCCGTTATTGAAGGTTCTGAAAAGATTTTCCTTTGCAATATCTTCCGCCATAGATAAACATTTTGCAACGCCTATACCGAAAGGACTTTGTGCGCAAGGCTCTTTTTGCACGCTGTCAACGGCAAGAAATTCCATAGTCTTTTTTACGGCTGTATCAAAATAATCCATACTATTTCACCTCGGTCAATACAATATATTATACCAAAATACCTGTAAAATGCTACACAAAATTAAAATTTTCACCTTTGTTATTTTGAAAAAATTTTTTATTATTATTGTATATAAGGTAATTATAAAAAATACCGTTTTAAATTTCTATATTCTAAAAAAACAAAATAGTCTTAAAATATAATAAATAAAATTAGAAAGAAGTAAAGTCAAACACAATAAAAAAAAGATTTTGTTTTTTAAATAATTCGGTCTGAAAAACAAAAGGGCAAAAATGCAGAAAAAAGGAAACGCAAAAATGTTGTATTTTATATAACCTTTTCCGTCAAAACAAAGCAGACAAAGCAATGCTCTTGTCATATAACAAGTAGGACAAGGTACACCCGTGATATATTTAAAAATACAATGAATATCAAAGTCTTTCAGAACAAGGATTAAAAGAATAAGGAGAAGAAAGCAAACAGTTCTTCTCCCAACCCCCGCAAAAGTCAATCTTGCTTTATTGCAGTACAGAAGCAAACGAAATTGCCTTGCAGAATGTTTCAAAGTTTTTTTCTTTGGTTTTTTTGCCGATAATAAATAAATCTATCAGCCAAAGCAAGCCACAGCAACCGCCTGTAAAAAATTTAAGCAATCCGATACCGGTGTCTTTAAGCACGAATCTGTCTATTCCCAAACCCCCTAAAAAGAAGGAAAGCGCAGTCATTGCTCCGCTGCTCAGATATTTTTCGGATAATATCAAGGTAAGTTTATCGTCGGAACATTTGGAAAGTGCGTCTTTGACGGCAATAATTTTTTCCTGCGGGAAATATTTCGAATGTGTCGATAAAAAACTGTTAATGTTTTGTTCGTTCATGATTTTCTCCTTTTATAATGATATATCGTAAATATTATACGAAATAATTAATTAATTGTCAATATATATCGTATAAAATATACGATAAAGCATAATAAAAGAGATATTAAAGAAAATCACCGCTATTTAAACATATTAATATTAATATTAATATAAAGGAAGAAAAAATGGATATTTTAGAAAGAATATTTGAACTCAGGAAGAAAAAGGGCTGGTCCGAATACAAACTCAGTTTGGAATCGGGTATTCCCCAGTCTACCATTTCTTCCTGGTTCAGAAAAAGCGCAGTTCCGACTTTGAGTTCTCTTATTGCAATATGCGACGCATTCGGAATAACCTGTTCGCAATTTTTTTCCGACGACGGCGTTACGGCGGAACTCACGGAAAAACAAAAAGAACTTTTAAAGGCTTTCGAGGCTCTTGATTTAAAACAGCAGGACGCACTCATTGAATTTCTGAAAAAAATGGAAAAAAGCGAAAACTAACAAAAAAATATTTTTTGAGTTAAAATACCGCAACAAATTAAGCGGTATTTTTTTATATATTCAATAGTTATTCTTAATAAAATATGTTAAAATATTATTAAAAATTGTTAAAAAATGTTAAAAATTAAATACTAAATCGGACAAAGTCCTAATTCAAGGAGTTATTATGAACGGTAAAGTCAGAACGAGATTTGCCCCGAGTCCTACGGGATTTATGCATATAGGAAATTTAAGAACCTGCCTTTATGCTTATCTGTTTGCAAAGAAAGAAAACGGAACCTTTATTTTAAGAATAGAAGATACCGATAGGGAAAGGTATGTTGAAGGTGCGGTTGATTTAATTTACCGTACTTTGGAAACGGCGGGAATCAAACACGACGAGGGACCCGATGTCGGCGGAAATTTCGGCCCGTATATTCAAAGCCAAAGAAAGGAAATGTATCTGGAATACGCAAAAGAACTTGTCAAAAAAGGGGGCGCTTATTATTGTTTCTGTTCAAAAGAAAGGCTGGAATCTCTTACCGACGAAAACGGAAACAGAAAGTACGATAAGCATTGTTTGTCTCTTTCCGAAAAAGAAGTTAAAGAAAGGCTTTCGAAAGGTGAAAAATTTGTTATAAGACAGAATATTCCGCAAAAAGGAGAGAGCAGTTACGACGATATGGTATTCGGTCATATCAGCGTTAAAAACGAAGATATGGAAGATAATATTCTAATAAAAAGCGACCTTATGCCGACATATAACTTTGCAAATGTAATTGACGACCACACTATGGGAATTACCCATGTAATAAGGGGTATGGAATATTTGTCAAGCACGCCTAAATACAATTTGATTTATGACGCATTCGGGTGGGAAAGACCTAAATACATTCATTTGCCGCCCATAATGAAAGACGCTAACAGAAAATTATCGAAGAGATACGGAGACGCCAACTTCGAAGATTTTCTCGAAAAAGGATATCTTCCCGAGGCAATAGTAAACTATATTGCTCTTTTGGGTTGGAGTCCTAAAAACAATGTTGAAATTATGAACATGCAGGAACTTATCGAACATTTTTCCGTTGACGGAATAAGTCATTCGCCGAGTATATTCGACGAAGAGAAAATGAAATGGATGAACGGCGAATACATTAAAAAGCTTACGCCCGAAGAGTTCGTTAAAAGAGGAATTTCCTATTTTGAAAGAAGCAAAATAAAGGGAAAGTATGATTATACCGAACTTGCAAAACTTCTAATAACAAGGATATCGCTTTTTGGCGAAATAGAAGAAAAGGTAAATTTTCTCGAAGAGTTCGGAAGCTATGACCCCGAGTGGTTCGATAACAAGAAAATGAAATGCGACAAAGCGCTTTCTTTAAAAATTGTCGAAGAAGCTGAACGAGAATTAAGAAAACTTGACAGCTTTAACGAAGAAAAGCTTCAAAGTGCGGTAGAAAAAATAGCCGAGAAAGCCGAGGCAAAAAAAGGACAGGTCTATCTGACTTTAAGACTTGCCGTTACCGGCAAGCAGTCTACGCCGGGCGGCGGCGTTGAAATGTGCAATATATTGGGAAAAGAAGAAAGTTTGAAAAGACTTGCGTTTTCCAAAAAACTTCTAGAAAATGCCGTAAAAAATTAAAGCAACTTGTATTTACAAATAAAACAAGTTAGGAAGGCGCAATCAATTTAATTACTGATATCAAATTAATCGGAAAGAAGTAGAATCCGAAAAACAGAAGGATAATTATGTTGGATAATGCTGATTTAAAATTGCTTTCGGGCTTTAAAAAGGTAGGCGTTGCGGTAAGCGGCGGTATGGATTCGATGGCGCTTTTGCATTTTCTGACAGAAAGCGGAATAGATACCGTTGCCGTTCATATAAACCATAATCTTAGAGGCGCAGAAAGCGACCGTGACGAAAATTTCGTAAAAGAGTACTGTTCGGAAAACAATATTCCGTGTTTTGTCGAAAGGGGAAATGTAAAAGAATTGGCGAAAGAAAAATCCGAAAGCATAGAACTTGCGGCAAGAAATTTTCGTCTTTCTGTTTTTTACAGTCTTGTTTCTGAAGGAATATGCGACGTAATAGCAACGGCTCATCACGAACTCGACAACGCTGAAACCCTTCTTATGAGAATTTTCAGAGGGACGGCTTCTTCCGGGCTTAAAGGGATAGAATTAAAAAGGGATATTTTCGTAAGACCTTTTCTTACGGTATCGAAAGAAGAAATAGAAGAATATGTAAAAGAGAAGAAGGTTCCTTATATTACCGACAGCTCTAATTTCGATAATACATTCACAAGAAATTTTATAAGAAACGAACTTATGCCGCTTATTAAAAGCAGATTTCCCGATGTGGAAAGTTCTCTTTTGAGGCTGTCCAAAAGCGCAAGATACGACGAAGAGTTTATCGACGGCTTCGTAACGGGCGGAAGGGAAAAGAACGGCGCCGTTTACATTTCTTTTGACGAACTGACGGGGCCGAGGGCTGTTTGTTCGAGAAATATATTAAGGGCTTTTGAAAAACTCGGAATATATAAAGATATAGAACAAAAACATATCGAAAGTATATTGAATCTTAAAAAGGATAACGCAAACAAACTTTCAATGCCTTTCGGAATAACCGCCGTAGTGGAAAACGGATATATAGTGCTTTACAGAGAAATAAAAACACAACCGTTTTCAAAACCGTTCAAAACAGGAATAACTGAAATTGAAAACGGAGAAAGAGTACTTGTAAGAAAATACAAAGAAGGCGATAAAATCCGTTTCGATATAGACAAAATACCCAAAGACGCAGTTATAAGAAACAGAAGAGAGGGCGATATTTTCAGAAAATTCGGCGGCGGCAGCAAAAAACTGAACGACTATCTGACCGATATAAAATTTCCCGTAAGGCAAAGAGACCGGCTTCCTTTGATAGCTTCGAAAAACGAAATACTTGCAATTTGTTCCGTGGAGATATCCGCTCTTATTAAGGACGAGAAAAAAGGCGATCCGTATACATTTGTATTCGGCTTTGACGAGTCCGAAAACGAGTAATGTTTTTTGTAAAATCAGATTTCAAATTTATTTTAGAATGAAGGAGAAAACTGTTGATTAAAATCAGTGAAAATTTAAAAATCCTTGCCGAAAAAATATATAAAACCTGCAATAAAAAGTTATATATTGTAGGCGGCGCAGTCCGTGACGGATTGGAAGGAAGAGAAACCGAAGATATAGACATAACAGGCGCTTTTTCCGAAAGGATAATTAAAGATTGTGCGGAAGATTTTAAAGTAACGGCGGAAAGTCCTAAATTCAGAACAATTTCCGTAAGCAAAGGAAAAGAAAAATACGAATTTACTTCGTTCAGAACCGACAGTTACGATATGAGCGGAAAGCACAGACCTTGCGATACCTCTTTTACCGAAGATATAAACACAGACGCTTTACGCCGTGATTTTACCGTTAACGCAATTTACTACGATATTCTTGAAAATAAAATAGAAGACCCTGTCGGCGGAGTCGAAGATTTGAAAAATAAAATATTAAACACCCCTAAAAATGCAATGCAAACATTTTCCGAAGACGGATTAAGACTTTTAAGACTTGTAAGATTTAAAGAAGGGTTAAACTACAAAGCAAGCGACAAAGTTATTCTTTCGGCAAAAAAATGCGCTTTTAAAATAAAAGAAATAGCAAAGGAAAGAATAGGACAGGAATTAAAATATCTTATTAATCTTGATAAACTGTACGCAAAAATACCCTTTGCGCATTACAGCGCAATAAGATTTGCCGATGAAATAGGGGTGCTTTCATATATATTACCCGAACTTACCGATTGCAAAGGCATAGGTCAGAATAAAAATTTTCACTGCTACGATGTCTACGAGCACAGTCTGTATGCTTTTAAATATTCAGACAGCGAAGTCAGGCTGCCTGCTCTTCTTCACGATATAGGGAAGCCCGATAAGATAAAAAAATATTTCAAGTGCTCAGGTCATGCAGAATTAAGTGCGCAGCTTGCAGACGAAATACTTAAAAGAACGGGTTTTTCGTCGAAAGAAAGAAAGGAAGTTTGCGAATTGATATCTTGTCACGAATTCGATATAAAGTGCAACGAAAAAGAAGAGTATGTCAGAATATTTATATGCAAACATAAAAACATAATAGACAAACTCGTAAAACTTATGGAATGCGACGCCGCCGCAAAAAAAGAACCTTATAATAACGCCTTGGGTGCACAGGTAATTGAAAATCAATATGAGGCAATCAAGAAAAAGGATATTCCCATGACGGTAAGAGAACTGCCCGTAAACGGCGAAAATTTATTGAACTTAGGATATAAAGGAAATGAAATAAAAAAAGCCTTGGATTTTCTTTTGTATAACGGGGCAGTTAAAATGAAAAGATATACTAAAAAAGAGTGTCTTGAACTTTTAGAGAAAAACAAAAACGAAATTTTGACTTTTGATTTCGGAC
Source organism: uncultured Eubacteriales bacterium (assembly GCA_949296455.1). Classification (GTDB taxonomy): domain Bacteria; phylum Bacillota; class Clostridia; order Christensenellales; family CALVMC01; genus CALVMC01. Next base: position 165,310 of record CASFOZ010000001.1, on the reverse strand, counting down.
TATAAAGGCAAAATGAATTAAACAGCAAACAGATATTGCGTGTTTTAGACGAAAATTTATAAGAAAGCGTTACTTTATCTAACAATGAAAAAGCAAAGGAGGAAATAAAATGGATATACTGTTGATAGCCGTAACGGTAATATGTGTACTTACATTAATCGGACTTTGTTATTGTATTTATAAAATAAGAAAACTTAACATTGAAAAAGGCGGTCTTGACGGCGAACTTCTGCACGGAGCCGTTGAAGAGATAAAAGACAGTTTTCGTGAAGAAGAGAGAAAAAACTCGGATATTCTCTACAACAGAATACAGCAGAACGGACTCAATGTATTTGCCGAAAGCATAAACAGAAACATAATGAACATAACGCAGTTAGAGCGCAGCAACTTCGAGAATATAGAAAGAAGGGTGGACGAGCTTGTAAAAACCGTGGAAAGCAAAATAGAAAAACTCGGAAAAGAAGTATCCTTAAATCTAACCGAGGTCAGAAGCGACAACGAAAAACAACTTGAAAAAATGAGACTTACCGTCGACGAAAAACTTTCCGAAACCCTTGAAACAAGATTGAACCGTTCGTTCAGTCTGATAGGGGAAAGAATCGACGCAGTACAGAAAGGATTCGGCGAAATACAGAGCCTTGCAAGTTCGGTGGCGGATATTAAGAAGGTATTTTCCAATGTAAAAACAAGGGGAGTTTGGGGCGAAGTGGCTTTGGAAAATTTACTTAAACAGATTCTTGTAGAAGAGCAGTTCGTAAAATTTCCGCAAGTCGAAGGCAAGGAGCAGGTTGACTTTGCTTTAATACTTCCCGGGAAAGACAACGGCAAGATTCTTCTTCCGATAGACAGTAAATTTCCTCTCGAAGATTATCAAAGGCTTGTTGACGCATCGGAAAAGGGCGACGGATTTGCGTGCGAAGTGGCGTCTAAAAATCTCGAAAGAAGAATAAAGGAAGAAGCGAAGAAGATTAAAGAAAAATACATAGCGCCGCCCAAGACTACCGATTTCGGGGTACTGTATCTTCCGGTAGAAGGGTTATATGCCGAGATAGCGAAAAGAAGCGGACTTTTAGAAGAGATACAAAGTAAGTACAGAATAATGATATGCGGACCTACTACTCTCGGTGCCTTTTTGAACAGTTTACAAATGGGCTTTAAAACTTTGGCGATAGAAAAGAGAAGTTCGGAAATATGGCAGCTTCTCGGGATATTCAAAAGAGAGTTTTATAAGTTTGCCGATTTGCTTTCGAGGACTCAGACAAAAGCGGAAGAGGTTACCGAAACAATAAAAAAAGCAAGTGACAGAACAAATGTGATACAAAAGAAATTAAGTAAAGTCGAATACATAGAAGAGGGCAAAGACGACGATATAAAACTTCTTGACGGAAGCGATATTATCTGAAATACAAACATTATGTATTTTTAATTTAATGTTAAGCGTCAAAACAAACATAAACCCTGCGTTTGACGGGGTTTATTTGTTTTTAATAGTGGAAATGTTTGTGAAAAGGTGTTGAAATCCTACCGAAATAAAGATTTTTAAAATACCGATTTCAATGATTTTTAATAAAAAAAAGATAAAAAAACTGCTTAAACGAAGGCAAATCGTGCGTTTTACGGGGGTAAATAAAAGAAAAGCAAATTTTTATATCGCAAAATAAAATTGAATTGTTTTAAGGAAAAGAAAGATTTATTTTTCGTCGATTATAAATTGCCTTAAAAACCTAACAATTATCAGCGTATAAAAAAAAGGAAACATTTTATAGTTTCCTTTTTCCGTTATAGTCAAACATTTACTTTTTTATAATTTCATAACTTCCCGGTTTATCGATTATGGAATATCCTTTGTTTTCTATCTCGTTTCTTAAACTGTCGGCAAGGGCAAAGTTTTTTTCGGCTTTTGCCTGTTTTCTTTTTTCGGCAAGTTCTGTTATTTTCCGAGGAACGGTTGTCTGCGGTTTTTCTTCCGACTCTTCTTTGTCGAGATTAAGACCTAAAACCTTGTCGAAATAAATTGCGGTATCGTAAATATCCTTGCTTTTTTCTTCTTTCAGCATTGTCCAAAGTATTCCGAGCGCAAGGGGTATATTCAAATCGTCTTCAACGGCATTTTTAAATTTCGCTTTGTATTCTTCTATGACTTTTTTATCGGTGACGGATTTCGAGTTTTTGTGAAGAAGAAGCTGTTCTTTAAGTCTTCTGTACGATGTCTTTGCAAAATTCATTGAATCGAATGTGAAGTTAAGCTTTTTGCGGTAATGGGTATTAAGGCAAAAATATCTGAAATCCATTGCAGAGTAACCTTTTTCTTTAAGGTCGCTTATCGTGTAAGTATTGTTAAGGCTTTTACTCATTTTCCCGTTATCAACGAGCATAAATTCTCCGTGCATCCAAAAGTTTACCGATTTACTTTTTGTCAGCGCTTCGTTCTGAGCAATTTCGTTTTCGTGGTGGATAGGTATATGGTCAACGCCGCCGGTGTGAATATCGAAAGGCATTCCGAGGTATTTTCTGCTCATTGCACTGCATTCTATATGCCAGCCGGGATACCCCATACCCCAAGGACTTTCCCATTGCATTATGTGATTAGGGTCGGCTTTCTTCCAAAGAGCGAAATCGATACTGTTCCTTTTTTCGTCGTTTACTTCGACCCTTGCCCCCGCAAGCTGATTTTCGATATCTATACCGGAAAGTTTTCCGTAGTCTTTGAACTTCGATGTGTCAAAGTATATTCCGTCGCTTATTTCGTATGCGTATCCTGCCTTTTCAAGTTCCTTTACGTAATCTATCATTTCCTTGATATGTTCTGTTGCATAGGCGATTATTTCGGGTTTTTCGATATTTAATTTTTCAAGGTCTTCAAAAAAAGCCTTGGCATAGGTATCGGCTATTTCCTTAACCGATTTCTGCTGTTTTCTTGCAGCGATTTCCATTTTATCTTCGCCGTCGTCCCCGTCCGAAAGAAGGTGTCCTACATCGGTTACATTCATAACCCCTTTGAGTTTAAAGTCGCAGAATTTTAATGTTCTTCTCAATATATCCATAAAAATATATGTGCGCATATTCCCGATATGGGCATAGTTGTATACCGTAGGACCGCAAGAATACATTCTTACCGTGTTATCCGATATCGGATTGAAAACTTCTTTCTTCCTCGAAAGAGTATTGTATAATTTAAGCATTAATCTTCTTTCTCCTCAAAGTCGTTGGTTATCGTATATTTATTTTGAATATTGTGTTTTTCTTCAAGAGCGGTGAGTCTGTCGTTCAGTCTTCTGAACTCTTCGAGCGCAGGGTCGGGAAGTTTTATATGATTAAGGTCGTCAACCCTTTCGCCCGACATTTTGACTATTCTTCCGGGAACGCCCACAACAGTGCAGAATGGCGGAACCTCTTTAAGAACCACGCTTCCTGCGCCTATCTTGCTGTCGTGACCTACGGTAAAAGGTCCTAAAATTTTAGCGCCTGCCGAAATTACGACATTGTCTTCTATTGTAGGATGCCTTTTTCCTATATCCTTTCCGGTACCGCCCAGAGTTACGCCCTGATAAATGGTGACATTGTTTCCGATAACCGCCGTTTCGCCTATAACTACGCCCGAACCGTGGTCGATAAACACCCCTGTTCCTATTGTTGCGCCAGGATGTATTTCTATACCTGTAAGAAATTTAGTTCGCTGACTTATGCAACGGGCTATAAATTTCATATTGTGTTTATAGAACCAATGCGCCCTTCTGTGTCTTTTAAGGGCTTTGAATCCGCTGTAAGTAAAATATACTTCGAACCTACTTCTTGCCGCAGGGTCTCGCTGCATGATAGCGTCTATTATTGACTTATCGTATTTATTCATAAAAGCACCTGATTTAAATATTATGCCCGATTGAGTTTCGGGGTTACTGTTAAAAATCTTATTTTAAGGATATTTTATCATTTAACGGAGGAAAATACAACAAAAGAAAATAATAATAAATATCTTTATGCGATATTTTTAAAAATACATATAATAATTCCGCTTTATAGAGTCGAAACAAGTTTATAGAGTCAAAACAAAGGAAAAGGAATTCGGAATAATATTTTAATGTTCGGTTTCAATAAAATCGAATTATTCCGCTTTGAAAAGAACTCGAAAGGCACATTATAAAATAGAATTTTTTGTTTGACGGAAAAAATAATCAGGAAAATAGGAAAAGCGAAAAAATCAATTCGGAAAAAATCGATTCGAAAGCAGAATATTACTAAAAAGCAGTAAACAAACAAACAAATATAGAATAAAGACTTTATTAAATTATTTTTCAGACTGTTCTTACGAAAAGCGAAAAGGTCTGAGCGGTATCGAACATTGAGGATATGGCGTCAGAGAAGAACTGTTGCAGATTTGCAAATGCGTCGAGCATAAGTTGCAGAATATTCGTCGAATAAATGAATCCGCCTATAAACGAAGAATTTATTGCCGCAAAGGTACTTTCGAGAGCCGGGATATTACTGAACATATTAAGGGCAAGAAAGACGATAAGAACAATCAGAACGCCTTTTAAAAGACCGAAAACGGCGCCAAGCACTCTGTCGATACCTCTTGCCGCTTTGTTTACGAGAAGTTTTTTCAGAAAGGCTTTTATAATACCGAAAACGATAGCAAAGAAAATAAGAAGTATTATGCAAGAAAAAATAATCATAATAAAAGACGATATCGAAGGAACTAAAACTTGCGCAAGAGTGTAACCGCTTTCGGCAACCGCAAAAACCGCCGAAGTAATAGTAGGAGCGAGGAAGGAAGGAATTTTTGCATATTCGAGTGCGGTTGAAAAAGGAACTTGTACCCCTTCGTATAAAATAAAAAGTTCTGTATCGGTTTTAGTAAGGACGGAATTGAAAAGAGTTTCGTTTGAACCAGTGAACCAAGTGTTTACCCAAATTTGAAGGGTATCGCCGAACGAGGTACCCATAAGAAAAGAAGCAAGATATTTTGAAAGCCATATAGATAGAATAACATTGGCAACGAGAAAAGCAAGACCCAAAAAGCCTTTTATGGCGCCTTTGTAAACGCCGATAACCGTTGCGATTATAAGAAATGCGACAATAACTATATCGACAATCCAGCTCATACTTCTCCTTTTAAACCTTTAATTAATGATTACCCGAAACGGCAACGATATACCGAAAATTTCAAATTGTATTCTGTATATTTTATGTATTAATTTTAAACATAATTATCGAAAAAATCAAGAGGTAACCCGAAAATTTTTTATATAACTTTATTAAAAATACGAAAAAAGCGGAAAACCAAACAATACTGAAAAAAGATTTCCGAATAACGGAAAGGAATTTGTCAATAATTCAGAAAAAAGAAGACGCACAAAGCCGTTTTGAGACGGCTTATTCATTCGGTCAAAAGGAAGGCGATATGAAAGCTGTAATACTTTGTATAGGAAGCGAAAAAATCTGCGGGGACAGTTTAGGCCCTATTGTGGGGAGCAAACTTACGGCAAAGTACGGAGTGGACGCATATGTATACGGGACGGTAGAAAGGCCCATTAACAGGCAGAATTTAAAGGAATATCTGAGTCATGTCGAAGAAAACCATAAGGGAAGTAAAATCATAGCGGTTGACGCAGCGTTAGGCGCCAAAGAAGATATCGGAGTTATAAAGGTAGTCGAAGGGGGCCTCTATCCGGGCGGAGTCGCAAAAAAGGAAGAAAAGGTAGGGGATATAGGAATTATGGGCATAGTGAACAATTACGAAAAAAACTTTTTGAAACAGCTTCTTAACGTGGAAATGGCTTTTGTCGAAAATATGGCGGAAAAGATTGCGCTTGCGTTAAAAATGTGCGTATAAACAGGGTTATTTTTTCAAGGCAAATATTGTAAACATATAAATAAAGAACTTTTGAAAACGATTTTCATATAAAAAGTTTGCCAAAAGCAAATTATATGTTATAATTATTTAAATATTAATTTACGGAGATACCAATTGAAAACCAGAAAAATTATAAATACAGTTTTGATTATTTGTCTTTTGATAGTTGCCATAGTTATGGTGTCGGTTTTGCTCAATAACGCAAACAGTCCCGAAACGGTGGATTATACCGAACTTCAACAAATGATAAAATCGAACGGAATAACCAATGTTTATGTGGAAGGAAGTTATACCGTATACGCAAGAAAGGTAGGCAGTAAAATTGAAGAAAGTCAATTTCCTTCGAAAGCCGATTATGTGGCAAAGATTTCTTCGAGAGCGAATTTTACCGAATGGTACGATTCTCTTCCCGATACCGTTGTTATAGACGGAGTGGAAACAACGCTTAACAAACCGACTGTTTCCTACAACGACCCGAGCAAAAGCGCAATGTGGTCTAATGTGCTTATTACCCTTGGCGGATTTGTACTTATCATAATAATGTTCGTGATACTTATGAGAATGTCCAACGGCGCAAACAACAAAGCGATGAGTTTCGGGAAGACCAAAGCAAGACTCAATACCGATATAAAGGTAAGATTCAGCGATGTTGCGGGAGCCGACGAAGAAAAGGAAGAATTACAGGAAATTGTTGAATTTCTTAAAAATCCGCAGAAATTCAAGGCGCTCGGAGCAAGGGTTCCCAAAGGGGTACTTTTAGTAGGACCGCCCGGAACAGGTAAGACTTTATTTGCAAAAGCCGTGGCGGGCGAAGCGAATGTAGCCTTCTTCTCGATAAGCGGAAGCGACTTTGTCGAAATGTTTGTAGGTATAGGCGCAAGCAGAGTAAGAGACTTGTTCGACCAAGCAAAGCACAATATGCCTTGTATAATTTTTATTGACGAAATAGACGCTGTCGGAAGGCAGAGAGGCGCAGGCTTAGGCGGCGGAAACGACGAAAGAGAACAGACTCTTAACCAGCTTCTCGTTCAAATGGACGGCTTCGAGACAAGCGACGAAATAATAATTATGGCTGCAACGAACAGAGCCGATGTATTAGACCCCGCTCTTTTAAGACCGGGCAGATTCGACAGACAGATATATGTAAGTCCCCCCGATGTCAAAGGAAGGGAACTTATTCTCAAAGTACATTCAAGAAACAAGATACTTGCCCCCGATGTAAACTTTAAAACCGTTGCCCGTATGACTAGCGGATTTACGGGAGCCGATATTGAAAATCTTCTTAACGAAGCGGCTATACTTGCAGCAAGAAACGGCAGAAACCAGATACTTATGGCAGATGTTCTCGAAGGAATAAACAAGGTAATTGCAGGACCTAAGAAGAAAAGCAGAGTGGTAACGGAAAACGATAAGAGAATTACCGCATATCACGAAGCAGGTCACGCAATTATCGCAAAGACCTTAGAAGGCTGCGACGAAGTTCAGGAAGTATCGATAGTCCCGAGAGGTATGGCGGCAGGATATACTCTTACGAGACCGGAAAACGACGATAATCATGTAACAAAACAAAAACTTCTCGACAACATAACAATGATGCTCGGCGGCAGGGGAGCGGAAGAAATCGTTATAAAAGATATATCTTCCGGCGCTTCCAACGATATACAGAGAGCGACTCAGATTGCGAGAAATATGGTTGCCGAATGGGGTATGAGCGAAGAGATAGGAAACATATATTTAGGCGGCAGTCAGGAAGTCTTTTTAGGAAGGGATTATCAGCAGCATTCATACAGCAGCGAAGAAATGGCAGGAAAGGTAGACGCTGAAATCAAAAAGATTATAGACGGTTGTTATAAAAAGGCTCTCGATATTCTCAATAAAAACCGCAGCATACTCGAAAATATGGTAAAAGTACTTTTTGAAAAAGATACTATATATACCGACGAAGTCGATATGCTTTTCAAAGGAGCCGACGCAAAAGAGGTAATAGACTCTATTAACGCAAGAAGCAAAGCCGAAATTCCTACGGTAATCACCGTAAAAAAAGACGAAGTTAAAAATTCGCCGTCCGAAGACGAATCGGACAAACAGGAAACGAAAGCCGAAAAATCCGACAACGCAAAATCCGAAACCGAAAACAAAGACGCTTCTTTAAAAGACGATGAAAAAAAAGACGGCGCAAAAGTTGCTCAGAAAACGGCTGCGGAAAGCAAGGTTAAAAAAACGTCTTTAAAGGAAAAAGACAAGACGGATAAAAAAGAGTCCGTAAAAAATTCCGAATCGGAAAAAAAGAACGTCAATACTGAAAAGAAAGAAGATTGACAATAAATAATTTTTTAAAATGCCTTAACGGGCATTTTTATATATCGGTATAAAATGAAATTAAACATAAACAAAAAAACCAAAGAAATATTAATGCTTGCGCTCGCAATAGTGTTCACAAGCATTTTAAGGGCTGTTGCAATTAAAATTTTTATTGCGCCTTCGGAACTTGCGCCCGGGGGGATATCGGGTATAGCCTCGATTATTTACAATAAAACAGGCTTTAATATATCGCTTTCCACCCTTTTAATGAATATTCCTTTGATAATACTTGCATATTTTTACATAAACAAAAAATTTGCGATATCTACTTTAATATGTACGGCGGTTACCTCTTTATTCATTTTTGTTTTGGAAATCGTACCGATAGAGAACTTTGCCGATTTCAGAGGAGACCTTTTCGTTTCGGCGGTATGCGGCGGTGCGCTCACGGGAGCGGCAATAGGAATATTGTTAAAAGTCAATTGCAGCACGGGCGGAACCGATATCGTAAGTCTTCTTATCCAAAATAAATTTCCTAACGCAAAAGTAATATTTTTACTTTTCGGCGTTGATGCCGTTATAGCGGTTATAGGAGCCATAGTATTTGAAGATTTTACCTTGCTTGTTTATTCCGTTATAACAATGCTTGCAAGCACCTTTACGGCGGATATTCTGCAAAAAAGTTTTGTATCTACCGTCGAAGTAAAAATAGTTACCGACAAGGTAGATGAAATCGCAGACTTTATAATTAAAAATCTGAAAAGAGATTTAACTGTTATTTCCGCAACGGGTTATTACACAGGCGACGAGAAAAAACTTTTAATAACGGTACTCAGAAAAAGACAGGCGGTAAATCTTAAAAAATTCATTAAGGAAACAGACGAGTCGGCATTCTTCTTTATGACTTCGGTAAGCGATGTTATAGGATTCGGATTCAATCAGTCCGTAACGCCGAAAAGTTCGCTCGGTATAAAAAAAGGCGACAAAATTTTTTCTTTACGAAATATCGGCGCACATTTCGGAAAAAAGAACAAAAAGGAAATTTCAAAAGATAACTATGCTTCTACCGAAACCGAAGAGAAAAACTTGACCGAAGAACACATAGACGGCAAAACGATTATACAACAAACCGCACCGTCGGATATCGAACCCGAAAACAATATCCCGAAAAATCAGCAAATAAACAAATCAGCCGAAAATTAATATACAAATCATACTTTAATTCAGTTTGTTTTCGGAACAAATCTGAATATAATTAAATTAGATTAATGTAATCAGTTCAAATAAAAAATATATACCGATTCCCTACAAGGAATACAAAGGAAGGAAAAATGATTGACAGTCATACACATTCTCTTTTTTCACACGACAGTTTCGAAATTTCGGCAAAACTCATAGAACAGGCAATTTCCCTGGGACTCGATTATTTTGCCATAACAAATCATTTGGACAACGATTGCAGATACAATTATATAGGACTCGGAAATATAGAACCTCTCGATGTGAACGGCTGGATATGTGAAATAAAAAGACTTAAAGAAGAATACGGCAACAAACTTAATCTCGCTTTGGGACTCGAAATAGGCTTCGATATTCCTTCTCAGAAAGACGACGAAAATGTTTTGAAAAAATTCCCTTTCGATGTAATAATCAATTCCGTACATAATGTTTCGAGTACCGATATATATTATCCGTCCTTTTTCAAAGATAAGGAAAAGAATGAAATTTACACCAAATATCTTCTTACCGTAAAGGAAAGTTTATCGGCATACGATTACGACATTATAGGTCATATCGGATACATAATGCGCAAGGCGCCTTATAAAGATAAAATCATGAAATACAAAGACCACTCGGATATTATAGACGAGATACTCGCTTTAACAATTAAGAAAAATAAAACCATCGAACTTAATTCGCACAGCGAGGGAACGGGACTTTTCTGTTTTCCGCCCGAAGACATTCTGAAAAGGTACCGTCAGCTCGGCGGAGAAAATATTGTATTCGGCTCAGACGCACACAGGGCAAAAGATATCTGCCGAAATTACGAATATGCAAAAGAACTCGCCTTAAAATGCGGCTTCGAGTATTGGACTTGTTATAAGAACAGAAAGATTATGAAAATAGGTATCAGATAAATTATTAAATTAATTACATAAAATGTATTTTAATATAACAGAAAATTTCATTTAATCGTATTTTTAACCGACTTAAAAATATAAGCTGAAGTCAGCGCTATATTTAATTTCCTTAGTTATCAGAGATAAAAAACTTGTTTTTAAATCAATTAAAAATTCAGGTTCTTATATAGGAAAATATCAATTTTTTATTTTAAATTTCTTTATAAGATAATCGGCAATTATTTCTTCGGTCTTTATACCTGCGGCTTTGTTTAAAGATATAAAACCTGCGCAGGCATTGACTTCTAAAACAAGCGGGCTTTTTCCTTTATATATTATATCCACTCCGCATATTTCAGCCTTACAGGCCTTTGCGCTTTTCAAGGCAATTTCTTTTTCTTCTTTGCTTACAGTATAAGGCTCTTCTCTTGCGCCCTTTTCGCAGTTTGTCAGAAAATTGTTTTCGTTTATTCTTTTGAATCCGCCTATTACTTTGTTTCCGACTATATATACTCTTATATCGAATGCAGGCTTGTTTTCTATAAATTCCTGAACGAGATATTTTCTTTCGCTTTTCAGTTTTTCTTTAAGTTCCTTTTCCGAATTGATTTTAAATACCCCCATTCCATAACTGCTGCACCTTTCTTTAAGTATATAAGGGTAGGTAAAATTATTTTTTATCGTTTCAAAAATTTCCCGATTTGCTTCGAGATAATATTTTTCGGGCACAATATAGCTTTTCGGAACGGGTATGTTGTTTTTATAAAGTCTTTCCAAAGTAAAACCTTTATCGTCGCAAACAGTTAAAGCCTTATCGCTGTTTACAGTGGGAACATTAATGTATTTTATAAGCGCTTTATCCTTATCCCAAAAAAGCACTCCGTCCGTTTCTGGAAAATCAAATCTGTCCCCGTAGTAAAGCGAAGACGAAGGAACGGCTTTGCATTCCGTTCTTTTGGATATGGCTTCTTTTAAAAGATCGATTGTCTTGTTGTAATTTTCTGATTTTATATGACTATTGAATATAATTGTTATCATAAAAATATGATATATTTTTAGAAAAAAACTGTCAAATATCCTGCAAACGGGTTTTGAATCTGAAATTACTTATTTAATTGCTTTTTTCGTTGTAACGGTAATATTTGCTGATTTAGTTTATATTATTTCTTTTAAAGTGTCTTTGCAGGTTATTATAAGCCGTACTTTAATTTCCGAACAGTTTTAAATCATCGTTAAATAATTTTCGGCATTAAACTATAAAAAAAATAATAAATATATAAATTTAAAGTTCATTTAATGTGTAATTATATAAATATTTATATATAAAGTTTTTCTCGAAAAATCGTTGACAGCATAAACATTTTACTCTACAATATAATATAATAAATCTAAAAAATTTTTATGGAGGATTTTATGAGCAAAACAGTTAAAAAGATCATGATAGCCGTTGTCGCTATCGTTTCGATACTTTCAGTTTGCTTGCTTACTGCTTGTAACAGCCCCAAATCCTGGGCGGAAGCTGAAAACAAAACAGCTACCGAAGTTTACACTTTCAGCGCTAAACTGAATATCGGTACCTTCCTTGTAGAAATCAAGGAAAGCAAACTCAATGTAGTAAGACAATACAACGAAGCAGGGGATATGAACGTCACCATTAAAGGCGATATCAATCTCAGCATTCCTGGACTTGCTGGTCTTTCATCAATTATAAGCACAGTAGGACAAAATATGGGAACCGACCTTTCTTGGATCACAGAGAATATGAAAGTCAATCTCGATATAACATTAGGCTATAACGCAGCTCAGAGTAAATATAAAGGTTTCGGTACCGTTAAAGTAGGAACCTTCTCTTATTCCTTAGGCAGTGCTTCCGCTCCCGTTGAAATCGACGCTGCAACTATCGAACAGTATGTATCTTTCTCGAGAGACGCTGTAAGTGTTCTTTACTCTAACGATGTTGCAACAACCGGAACTGTTAAGAGCGATGTTGCCTTCAAAGGTTGGTATGACCAGTTTGTAGACGGCGTTGTTAACAACACCACAAAATACAAATATACCGGCGGCGGCGAAGAACAGATGCTTACCATGAACGAAATGTGCGAAGCTGTTACAGAAAAACTTCTCGGCGAAAGCAGAAAAATGAACGCACAGCAGCTCTTCGACTATGTTATCACTTGGAAAGGTTTTGATATCGCTTGTACTGCAGATATGAAAGGCGAACTCATTCAGTCTCTTAAAACCGAACAGAAAAATGTAACTTTACTTTCAATTTCAGAAGAAGATGCACTAAAATTGGTTTCAAGAGAAACCGTTGAATTTGTTGTTTCCTTCTTCGATGATTTGGATATTTCTGAATTTGACAGTGTAATCGGAACAGCATTAGACTTGGTTAGAGGGTGGCTCGTTGACGGTACTGGTATCAAACTTACAACTTCTTTGAAGATTGAATCTGCTTTCACCTACGGTGACGCTAAATTCACAACTCTTTAAGATTGTAAAATGAAATAAACAGGCTTCTTTTGAAGCCTGTTTTTTTATTGTCCGGATAAACACAAATAAACTTTTGTTTAAAAAATTCTAAAAATTAAAATCGATAAAATGTTTCGATGATTTTTTAGCGGTTACCGTTCAAAATTAAGTAGTTAACGCTTTGGCTAAAATTACGAATATCGGAAAATTTCTCGAAAAATATCAAATTCCGATTAAAATTATAAAACTTGTTTCGGTATATTCTGTATTATATATTTAATAATTAAATTAAGGTTAACTAAAAATAATTGCAAATATTTTTTCGATAGTATATACTATAAGATATTAATCAACAATAAAAGTTATAATCTTTTACGGGAGTTTTAAATATGGCAAAAAAGATTACGGCAATAATAGCGGCGATACTTGTTATGATATTTGCTCTTTGCGCCTGCGAAAGTTTTTCCGCAAAAAAAGTCGAAGGGGGCGACCCTACCGCAAAGGTTGAAAATAACGGCAGTTTCGTTGTTAAACAGGGCGGATACATTTACTTTGTAAACGGAGCGAGCGCAGGGTTCAGTGAAGCGGAAGAAAATTATTTCGGAAAGGTTACAAAAGGCGGGATAGTCCGCGCTACCGTTTCGGAAAGCGGTTCTCTTTCCGATTTTCAAATGATAGTACCCAAACAGGTTTCTTCTATGGGAGCAGGGGCTATAAGCATTTTCGGCGAATGGATATACTATGTCAGCAGTACTACAAAAACAGATAACAAGGGTGTATTGAATACAGACGAATATATGTTCTACCGCACCAAAATCGACGGGACGGGTACCCAACTCATAAAAACCGTACAGGGAAGTTCGATAACTTATAAATTTACCGAAACGGCACTTGTTTATTATGTCAATTCTTCCTTATACACCGTTGTTTATAAAAACAAAATGAACGACGAAAGCGCAACTTTGATAAGCGACAGCGTCAGCGGAGTTTTATTCACGCAGACTGCAAACTACGACCCGCAAGGCGCATATCCTTTAAGCAACTATGTTTTCTATGCAAAGTCGGTAACTAACGAAGACGGAGCTTCTCAAAACTATAACGAAGTCTATGCCGTAAAAGCCGACGGTACGGATAAAAAACTGTTAATCGGCAAAACCGCTTATTCGGAAAATCCTACCGAAAGAGAAACATTCAAAATAACCTTAAAAACTTCCGTAGAAGAGAGTGACGGCAGTGTAACGGTTTATTATTCCAAAAGTTATACGGTAGGCGATACAAGTACGGTTAAAGGACTTTACGCATATAAGTTTGACTCGAATTTAACATTTACCGCAAGCGGAGAAAAAGAACTTCTTCCAACAGCAACAGATGTTTCCAAGGTTTATCCTATATCCTATGCAGCAGGCGCAATAGTTTATGACAGTGCGCTTGTACTTGTAAACGGAACCAGAACCGCCGTAAACACGGGCAGCATAACACCGATTAAAATTATCAAAGAAAATAACGACGCAGGGCAGGAAGGGTATTATTTATATTATTTAAGAGAGTCTGCAATTTACAAACTTCTTATAATGAATTCCGATTCGTCCTTTACAACAGCCGAAAACGAAAAGCAAGTTCTTCCCGCAGGAATTTCCACCGATTTTACCAATCCTATTATATTTAACGGTAAACTCTACTATATAAATTCTTCGGATAACACTTATGTCCATACATTCGATTTGGCAAGATATAAAGATTATTCTGCGTCGGACGAAAATCAGGATATAGATGTTTTTGTCGGAATAATCGATGAAAGCGCGGAAGCAAACGAGGAGACTTCCGCATAATTTGAAGAAAAGGAATTGAAAATCGAAAAAAGAAAAGCAACTGAAAAACCGAATGAATTTTCGGTTTTTTTTATTTTTAAGGCGTTGTTTTCAAATCGTACTACAAAAAGCCGCTAACTTGCGAAAGGGGAAAAATCAAAATTCTTTGCCGTCCTGTTTGTATCCGAAAAGAATTTGCCGTTTTGTTTAGGTAAAACCGATTAAACAACAAAGTAATTTATTTATTTATAAATTTCTTTATTTATTCATGATATCTTTTAAAAACAACTTAAAAAGTTTATATTTATAATTTTCTTTGCATAATATGCTTAAAAAACAAAAATTATTTTTCTTTTTTTAAAGCCTTTTAGTAAAATATCAAAAGTTATATATAAATCTGCAATAAAAAGTATATCCTTTTTACAATTTTACGGTAAATTTATTATGTTTTTACAAAAAAAGATAATTAATGTAAAACAATCACTTTACTTTTTGTACAATAAGATGATATTATATAATCATTAAAGATAAAGGAGTATATAATTAAATTTATGGGTAAGCTGAAAGTTATTGTTGGTGAAGAAAACGAAGAGCAAGTAAAACAAATCAAGGAATTTTTCAAAAAAGACAGTGAAGTGGAAATTTGCGGAATAGCATCGAACGGATACGATTTACTCAATATGTATAATTCCGTTGTTCCCGACGCAGTCGTTCTCGATTTAATTTTGCCGGGGCTTGACGGCTTCGGCGTTCTCGAAGTAATACAAAAAACAAATATTGGAGTAAAACCTGTTATTATTGTTCTTTCAAGAGTAATTAAGGACAGTTATGTAACGAAAGCCTTTCAGTGCGGCGCAAGCTATATTATGGCAAAGCCTTTCAGCTTGGAAAATTTAAGGTCAAGACTTTTTGATTTTAATACCGCCCCCGTAAACGATGTCAAACCCGTTGCGCCTGAAATCGAACTCAAAAAATTTCCCGCTCAAAAGAGCAAAAATTTTCTCGACGAAAAACTTTCAAATCTGTTTATAATGGTAGGTATTCCGGCTCATGTCAAAGGGTATCAGTTTTTAAGAGAAGCTATTAAGCTTACCGTCGAAAAACCCGAGTTTATAAACGCCATAACTAAAAAACTCTATCCTACAATTGCCGAGCGTTTCAACACGACGGCAAGTAAAGTCGAAAGGGCGATAAGGCACGCTATCGAAGTTGCTTGGAACAGAGGTAAAATCGAAAAAATAAATAATCTTTTCGGAATAAAGGTATATTCGAGTACAGAAAAACCCACAAACGGCGAATTTATCGCTTTAATTGCAGATAAAATGTTAATTGAGGGCGCATAATTAAAAAAAAATACGGTTAAACAGTTTACATTTAGGTTATAAATAAATATAATATTCTCGTTATAACCGACAAGGAGTGTTTTATGGGTAAACAAGAATATATAAAATGTCCGAGATGTGAACTTAACTGGATATTGAAAAAGCAAGACCTTTGCGATGTTTGTAAAGCCGAACTTAACTATGACGGTTCCCAAAATTATGAAGAGGAAGAAGAGATAGAAGAATTTCTCGACGATATCGAAGAACTTTGTCCCGTATGCAAATCGAATTATATCCACGGTAAGGAAACAATGTGCGAAAGTTGCAGACGCTCGAAGTACAGCGGTCTTGACGATATCGAAAAATCCGAAGAAGAATGGGACGATGACGAAAAAGACGAAACCTGCGATATAGAAGACGAAGACGAAGAAAAACTTATTTCTCTTAACGCAATGCAGGAAGAAGAAAACGAGGATATGGACGAGGAAGACGGCTTAAAAGACGATTTCGACGATATCGAAATCGATTCTATCGACGACGGCGACCTTGACGATTATGAAGAAAGCGACGACGACGCAGAAGATATTTGATTTAACCTAAATACTTATTTAAAAGTGTTTAATATTATAAAATAGCGATATAAAAAAATAGCTTAAAAGCTCTTTTTTAATTTCAAAAATTATTTTAATTGAAACATTTCTGGAAAAACATAATATTTTTAGTCAGAACATCGCTGTATGAAAACGACAATATTATTTCTTTTCCGTCGATTATTGTCTTAACCGTAAATATAGAAGGATAAAGTTTATCGATATATCCGTCGAATGTAATAAATTTATTTCTGCCTTTATTTACTTTAAATCCTATTTTTTTGTCTTTAAGCAGAAGTACCCGTTTTTTGGACAGTTCCATTTCATATATAATTTCACGCATAGACGCCTCCAAAAACAGTATTTCCTATTTTTCAAAAAAAATACCGAAAAAAACAATTTTCAAATTTTTGTAATAAAATTTTGCTTTCAAAGTATAATATATTGAATTTATCTTTGGAGGCAATTATGTATATTCAACCTAATTTCGATAATATAAAAATCGACGGCAGAAAATTTCTTGCTAAAAAACAGATTTCGGTAGGGTGCAACATTTCACCTCAGGAACAAAAAGGTATCAAAAAAATTCTCGGCGTAGAAGGTACCGCAAGAATCACCAATTCCGAGGCTTTAGTCGACGAAATCAAACTCAACGGAATGGTTAACTTTAAGGTACTCTATCTCGATTCGGAAAACGATGTGCTTTCTCTCGATTATATAGCAGAGTTCACCGACACCGTTCAGCAGGAAGGCGTCGTTCCGCAAAGCAAAATTATTCCGACCGCTTCTGTCGGTGATATTTCTGTCAGCGCAACCGATAATCAGATTAAACTTATGGCTTTGACCGAAATTAATATCGACGAACTCTTTTTTAACGAAATGAAAGTACTTGTCGATGTTTCCGATAACTGTCTTAAACAGATTAAGGACATAAGAGTGCAGAATCTTACCGGAAGCGGCGAAGGAAGTTTTGAAATAGCAGAAGAATTCGAAACAAATACCAATATCGATAAAGTTCTTCTTTTCGACAGCGCCGCAGTCGTTGCCGATATCAAGTGCGGTATCGACAGCGTGCTTGTTTCGGGTGAAATTATCACCGATATTATCTATAAAGGTACTACCGGGATAATTACCAAATGTTTTTCTATGCCTTTCAGCGAAGAAGTTACCGTAAACGGCGCTTTCGCAGGTCAAAAGGTAAGCGTAAGAGCCGAAATTACCGACAGCAAAATTATTCTCAGCGGAAACGAGACAAATAATCTTATCAAGGCTCAGATACAGCTTAAAATATGCGCAAATACTTACGAAGACAAAAGTATAGAAGTTATCAGCGATATCTACTGCGCAGAAAAAGATTTGATAAAAGAAACGCTTGTTAAAAATACCGAATACTACACAGGTTGTAAATTCTTCGATGAAAAAATCAACGGCACCGCTCAGCTTGATGTTCAGATGACGGCTATTAAAGATATTATTACAACAAGCGCAAGCAAAAGCGTCCTCGTAAATCTTATTCCCAATAAAGATTCCGTAACGGCAGAAGGCGTAGTCAGCGCAGCGGTAATTTACGAAGACGATAACTCGGATATCAATTCCGTACAGGTTGAACTTCCTTACTCGATAGAACTCAGAGCCGATAACGTTACCGCAGACAGCAAAATAAAAGGCACTGTCACCCTTTCGAATATTTACGCAAGAGCAAAAAGAGATAAAGAAATCGAAGCTATCGCAGAACTTAAATTCTGTCTCGAAATTTTCGACAGCGGCAGTATCGAGTATATTGCCTCCGTAGAAGAAGGAGAAGACAAAGTTTCGCCCAAAAACGCAATAAGCGTATATCTTGCAGAAAAAGGCGAAACTATGTGGGATATAGCAAAAGCTCTCAATATGAAACCCGAAGAAATTTTGAAACAGAATCCAGACCTTAAAGAACCTGTCGAAAGCAATATTCCCGTATGTATTTTCAGAAAAATATCGCTTGATTAACTTATCCTAAAAAACGCATACAGTAATACTATATTGCATAATTGCACGGCGGAGACTGCTTAACGGCAGTCTCCGTTAAATTTAAAGACCTTTTATTATTATCTTTTATTGAAAATCGGTAATTCGTTCCTTAATAATTTTAGATAATCGAATTTTAGATAATCAAAGTAGTTTATATTTATAAAAAATAAAAATAATTTACATATTTTATTTTTATGATATAATAACATTATGAGAAAAGCACAGGTTAAGGCTTATGCCAAAATTAATATAGGACTTAATATTTTAGGACAGACTAATGACGGATACCATTTAATCGATACCGTTTTTGCGTCCGTCAATTTATTCGATACCGTTACCGCCGAATTCTGTGAAAATGAAAATAATATCATAGTCGACGGCAAAAGCGCAGGACTTCTCGATTCTGCGTCAAAAACCGTGCGAGCCTTTTCGGGTATTTACGGCGGCTGCTATAAAATAACCGTAACTAAAAATATTCCTTACGAGGCGGGACTCGGCGGCTCTTCTGCAGATATTGCGGGAGTTTTGTATGCGCTCAGTCTTCTTACGGAAAAAAACTTCGAAGATGTCAAAAGAATAGGTGCCCACCTCGGAAGCGATGTTCCCTTTATGATGGAAGGCGGTCTTAAAAGGGGCAGGGGAAAGGGCGAACAGTTAGAACCGATTGATTATAAAGGCGAATTTTTCGTGCTTATCGTAAAGCCGAAAGAAGGTGTTTTGACTTCGAAGTGTTACAGTTATTACGACGAATACAGCACAAAAACAGACTGTATCGAACATATAGTAAATTCTTTCAAAAGCGGTTTAATGCCTAAATATATAGAAAACGTGCTTTTAAATCCTGCGATAAAAATCAATCCCAATATCGAACCTTTATACGAAAGAATGAAAAAAGTTACGCCCCTTGCTTCTTTAAGCGGCAGCGGAAGTGCGGTTTTCGGGTTGTTTTCCACCAAAGCCGAACTCGATTTTGCATATACGAGATTTTCTGACTGTTATTACAGATATGCGGGTAAGTTTATCGATAAAGCCTTGGAAGGTATAGTCGTAGGCGATCCTTTACAAAAAGTTGATAACTCAGCCGATAAAAATTCCGCCGTTTAATGTTGCAATTCAATTCAATCATAAACAAGGGAACAGATTAAACTCTTTCTTGCAGATAATATTTAAATAAAGTTTTTGAAGCGGTACCATTTTATAAAGTCAAATTATTTATATTAATAAAAAAAACGGAAATATCTTTTCCGTTTTTTCTTATATCAGTTTTAATATTCTTATTTTTTAACCTTCTTTTTCTTTATACATGTTCTTACGGCTTCGCATATATCGTTTTCGGTAATATGGAAAACTTCGGAAAGATAAGCCGCTTTTCCTACTTCGCCGAATCTGTCGTTTATCCCAACTCTTGTAAGGGGAACGGGAAAGTTTTCCGAAAGAACTTCACTGACGGCGCTCGAAAGACCGTTATATATACTGTGATTTTCAGCCGTTACTATAGCACCGCTTCTCTTTGCCGCAGATATTATTATATCTTTGTCAATAGGCTTTATCGTGTGTATTTCGCTAACGCCTACGCTTAATCCTTCTTTCTTTAAGGTTTTTGCTGCGTTTACCGCTCTTGAAACCATTATTCCGCTTGCAATTATAGTACAGTCTTTTCCTTTGCTTATTTCTATCCCTTTGAATAAATCGAAATTTTCTATTTTATCGAATACCTTTTCCGCTTTCTTCCTGAAAAGCCTTAAATACAAAGGTCCGTTATAATTTACCACCTGTTCCATTGACGCACTCAACATTGCGCTGTCGCACGGCTCGAATATTACCATATTCGCAAGACTTCTCATAATGCCGATATCTTCCATACTCATATGAGTTCCGCCGTTGATTTCCGCCATTATCGAGGGGTCTGTTCCTATTAGCTTTACATTCAGATTAGAGTAACATACGCTGATTGCTATCTGGTCAAAGCACCTTCTCGTTATAAACGGCGTAAATGACGCACAAAAAGGCTTTTTACCGCAGGAAGCAAGCCCTGCCGCAACCCCTATCATATTAGCTTCGGCAATTCCGACATCGAAACTTCTTTCGGGGAATTTTTCAAAAAACGGTGCGGTTCCCGTGGATTTCATAAGGTCGGCTTCGAGTACGCAAATGCTGTCGTCTTTTTCGGCAAGTTCAATAAGTTTTTCGGTATATACCTGCCGCATTTCTCTTTCGTCTGTCATAATTACTCCTTTATTGCGCTTTTCCACATTTCTTCGGTCATAGTTATGCTGTGCGAAGATACCTGACCTTCACAAAAATGAACGCCTTTACCTTTTACTGTATCTAAAACTATTACCGTAGGCTTTCCCGTAACTTTTTTTGCCTTTTTTATGGTTTTTGCTATTAAGTCTGCGTCGTGACCGTATATGCTGTATACATTGAAACCGAAACTTTTAAACTTCTCGTCAAGCGGCTCTATGTTGTTTATATCTTTGGTAAGTCCGTCAATTTGCATTTTGTTGTTGTCGGCAAGCACTATTAAATTATCAAGTTTTTTTGCCGCTGCAAACATAGTCGCTTCCCAAATCTGTCCTTCCTGACATTCGCCGTCGCCGATTATGCAATATACGGTATAATCTTTTTTATCGATTTTCCCCGCAAGCGCCATTCCGACTGCTGCGGAAAGTCCTTGTCCCAAAGAACCTGCCGTCATATCTACGCCCGTGGTCTTGTTCATATCGCAGTGTGAGGGAAGGATTGTTCCGTTGCGGTTCAATGTATCGAGAAGGGAAATATCGAAGTATCCTTTAAGAGCCAAAGCACAGTAAAGCGCACTCCCTGCGTGTCCTTTCGAGAGTACTATTCTGTCCCTTTCAGACCATTTGGGATTTTTCGGGTCGACATTTGCAGCGTCAAAGTATATTGCGCTAAGCGCTTCCGCTATCGACACAGAGCCGCCTAAATGGCCTACTCCGAACTTTCCGATTGTCTCGATTGTAAGGTTTCTGATTTTTTTTGCCTGAGTATTTAAATAACTGTTTTCGTTCACTTTCATTTGTCACCTGAATAGTTTTATTATAATCCAATCCGGCTCTTTTTACAAGTGTATTGTAACTGCTTTCATCAATAAATTTTTTTACTTCGATATTAATTTTTAATAGCTTTTAACTTTGATATTAATTTTTTTTAAATAATTTATTATCGTAAAATCAGATAATTATAATTTCTTCCGATAAATTTTCAATAAGAGAAAGTTTATCGAAAATACTTTTGTCTGAGTCTTTGAAAATTAAATCCTTGTTTTCAAGAGAAGCTTTTCTCTTCTCTTCTTCTGCGTGGGGACAGTATATGCCTTTAATAAGTCCTAATCCTTTTATGAGAGTGTATTTTGAGGACTCTTCCATATTGCAGTCGCTTACTGCGTATTCGAAAAGACAGGAAGCCCCCGCAGAAACGCCGACTATTACTTTTCCTTTTAACGATTTCAATATTCTATCTATTCCTTTGCTTTTAAAACTTTCAAGAAGTATATCGAGTCTTCCGCCGCTTATATATATCAAAGAGGCATTCTTTATTCTTTTTGATATCTCTTCGTCGTCCATTTCTCCGTTTTTAAAAAGCACCGAAGAGGGTTTAAAACCCGCTTTTTTATAATCTCTGTAAAATGCGTTTACCTGTCTTTTTCCTTCGTAGGATGCCTGAGGCATAATAAGAGCGACCGGCTTTTCGTTAAAAACCGTCGCATTGTTATCGGTACCGATTTTTCCGATTATGTTTAAAATTTCACCGTTTGAATATTTACTTAAACGAGTATTTTTAACGCCGTTTTTATATTCGGCAGTTTTCAGATATAAAAATTTGTTAAAATCGACAGGAACGCTTCCGCCGCTCAGTATATAAAGATTTTCTTCCATGGATAGATTATTCTTCGATTACGCTGAATTCGATTTCAAGTCCTTCAATATTCAATGTACTTATGAATTTTTGTACAAGCAGCGACGGTACCGCATATCCTATCCCCACGGCAAGGTCGATGCTCGAATCGGAAGAACTTGCAGCGCTCGTTTTATATCTCATTGCCGCAACGCCGATTACGAATCCGTTCTTGTCGAATACCGGCCCTCCGCTGTTTCCGTGATTCATTGCAATATCGAGAAGTATATACTCTTTTGCAGGCGACGACGAATTGTCGGTTAACGACGGCTGCGAAATTATCCCTCTTGCCGCAGATATTCCGAGTCCTTTCGGATTTCCTATCATAAGCACGGCTTCTCCGTATTTTGCGGTAGACGAATCTCTGAACTTAACGGCTTTTACCTTTTCGCCTTCCCCTAAATTTATTTTCAGAAGGGCAAGGTCTGCGTAAGGATTGTATTTTGCAACAAGGGTAAGATTATAACTTTGCGTAGTGCCGTCGCCGTTGTCGATTGTTCCCGTAATGGATTTTAAATTCTGCGGATATGAAGAACCTGCGCCTTCCCAATCGTCGCCGTAAATTACATGGGCGTTGGTTATAACATAACCGTTTTCCGATATTATAAATCCCGCTCCCGTTAAAGTCTTAGTAGTCAGAATACTGTCGTATATTACCTCTATCGCAAGACAGGAACTTAAATTTTCTTCGGCTATGTTTTCCGCTTCGTAAACAAAGCCGTTTTCCACATAAACCTTTTCCGTAACGGTTGTAGTGCAGCCTGCAAGAATGGCTGTCGAAAGTATCAGAACTATTGAAAGCATAAATATTTTTCCGTATCTTTTCATTGTTATGCTCCTATTTTAAAACCGTAATTTCCGGTATTGATATAGTCGATTATCGTTTCCGTGTCGTATGCGTAAGTTATATTATATATCGGGTCAATAGAACTCGTGTTTGCGGTATTTTGTTTGTCTAATATTATTCCCGTAAGGTTTCCTTTATTGTTGAATAGTCCGCCGCCGAAAGAACCTTGATTTGCCCGAATGTCTATTTGCATAAGATTGCTAACGGTAATTTCCGTACCGCTCAGATTTCTCGTCACATAAAGTTTCGATATATATCCTTCAATCGCCGATATTCCCATAGCCTTGGCATTCACGAGAGAGGCGGTGTATTCTCCGACAACGGGAAAATTTTCCGTTTCCAAAGATACGGGAACGAATACCTTATCGTTATCGGTAATTTTAAGAATTGCAAGTCCGGTACCGAAATCGATATTCACCACCGCAAGATTTACCTTAACGAAACTGCCGTTGTTCGAAACAACTATGTTACCGCTCAATGTCGGAAGGGCGGTAATTTCACGCTCGAAATAACTTCCGAATATGCTGTAAACGGTAGTCAGTACATAACCGTTCTGGGCAAGTATAATTCCCGTACCGTAAACATTTTCCCCGTTTTCCGAATAACTGCTGTAAATAGATACGGCAGAAGAAAGATTTTTTTCGCAAATCATTTCGGCAACATAAACCGTATCGCCTTCTTGTGAAGAAGATATATATTGTACTTTCGCCTTAGGGCTGCAACCTGCCAAACAAAAAACCGAAATCAAAAGCAGGAAAGCCGTTAAAATTTTCAGATATTTTTTCATAACAACAATATAGAAATATTAACACAAAAAATTTTATTTTTCAACTTTTTTCAATTTTAGTTATTCCGTATAAAAAAATCCATTCTGTCAATAATCGTCACAAAGAGGGACGGAATATGAAAAAAAGCATTTTAGTTTTAATACTTGTAGTATCTGTAACGGCAATAGTCGCAGGCTGTGTTTTGCAGGGAACGAAATCAAACGATAATTATCTCAGAATACATATAAGAGCTGACAGCAATCTCGAAGAAGCTCAAAGCGTTAAATATGCGGTAAAGGACGAAATTGTCCTTTTCCTTACCGATAAACTTAAAGGGGTATCAAGCAAAAAAGAAGCCATAAGCATAGTGGAAAAAAATCTTACCGAAATCGAAGAGATAGCAGACAAAGTTCTTTCAAGTCAAGGATTTACATATTCGGCAAAGGCTTCGGTAAGGCAGGAAGAATTTCCCGCAAGAAGTTACGAGGGACTCTTGCTACCCGAAGATGTCTACGACGCATTAATCGTCGAGTTAGGTTCCGGAAAGGGCGATAACTGGTGGTGCGTGGTTTTTCCGCCTTTATGTTTCGTTTCCGCAGACAGCGAAGTCGAGTATAAATCTTTTATTTACGAATGGTATAAAAAACTTACCGAAAAGGAGTAAATTTATGACAAAGGTTGCAAAAAGTATTTTCGCCGTTGCGATGGTCTTAACGATTGTTACGGCTGCGGTAGCATTTTCGCTCATACCTTACGGAAGCGAAAGCACGGAAACAGCGGTTTTAAAAAAAGGAATGACAGGCTCTCAGGTCAGAACTATGCAGACGAAGCTTAAAAACTGGGGCTATTATTCGGGAAACATTGACGGTATTTTCGGTACGCAGACTTATAATGCGGTAATTTATTTTCAGAAGGTAAACAAACTTCAAGTAGACGGTATCGTAGGAGCAGAGACGGCTGCCGCTCTCGGAATGACTCTTACGAGCTCGTCTTCTTCTAACAGCAGTTACAGTTCGTCAGACCTTTATCTTCTTGCAAAATGCGTATACGCAGAGGCAAGAGGCGAACCGTATACGGGACAGGTCGCAATAGCTGCGGTTGTACTGAACAGAGTAAAACACAGCAGTTTTCCTAACACTATTGCGGGCGTTATTTATCAGCCGGGTGCATTTACCGCCGTTACCGACGGGCAGATTAACTTGGAACCCGATACCACCGCATACAGTGCTGCAAGAGACGCCCTTAACGGGTGGGACCCCACTAACGGCTGTATTTACTATTACAATCCCGCAACTGCGACAAGTAGCTGGATTTGGTCCAGAACGGTAAAACTTTCAATCGGAAATCATAACTTTGCAGTATAGGAGTCAGATTTATGGAATACAAAAATTATGTCAGCGAAAAAATTCAAAAAAAAGATAAAGGAAAAACAATAGCCATAATAATTATTTCCGCATTGCTTGCCCTTGCCGTTGCGGGTCTCGGAGTCAGCGGATATTTTATCTATGCAAATAACGCCGACAAATCGAATTACAAGATTAACCTTGAAAATATGTATCAGAAAAGTTACTACGATTTGGTCTCGGAAATCACGACTATGGAAAACGATTTATATAAATTCAAGGTCTCTTCTTCAAAGAGTATGCAGATTAAACTTCTCGACGAAATAGAGAAAAGCGCCGCAAATTCCGA
Source organism: uncultured Eubacteriales bacterium (assembly GCA_949296455.1). Taxonomy (GTDB): domain Bacteria; phylum Bacillota; class Clostridia; order Christensenellales; family CALVMC01; genus CALVMC01. The sequence goes on along the minus strand of CASFOZ010000001.1, from coordinate 139,615 downwards.
AACAAATTTATCTTCTTTAAAACTCAGCGGTTCAACGGAAGCGACTTCTAAATTTTTCAATCAGGTAGGCGATTACGCAAAAGCCTTGTCTTCGAAACTTTCGGCAGGGGAAGAACTTACCGACGAAGAATACAGCACAATGAGTAATTTTGCAGAACTTACCAAAAACATAGGAAAGCAGATTGCCTCTTTGCAAACTTATATAATGAATAACGATTTTACTTTTATGGATTCCTTCGAACTCGAAGTAAGTCCTCTTACCGAAATAATTTCGGAAATAGAAAACAATACCATTGAGTATCCGACCTTAATTTACGACGGACCTTTCAGCGACGGACTCATTGACAAAGAGGCAAAAGCGCTAAGCGGCGAAATAATTTCCAAAGAACAGGGAACGCAGATAATTGCGGAAAAACTTTCTTTTGCAAATGTCAGCGATATAGTTTTTCAATCGGTATCCACAAATTACTTTAATCAGCTTAATTATACCGCAAACATAAACGGTCAAAGCACATATATATCGATAAGCGAAACGGGCGGCCAGTTTGTGGAAATAAGTTCTTTTAAAGAAGTAACCGACCCGGTTTACACGGCTGAAGAGTGTGCGGAAGCAGGAAGACAATTTCTTGAAAAAATGGGCTACGCCGATATGGAAGCTGTATGGGCGTCAAACAGCAACAGCGTTGTCTATGTAAATTATACGGTTATACAAGACGATACGGTTATTTATCCCGATATGATTAAACTTAAAATCACCGCAGACGATTTAAGCGTTATAGGCTTCGAGGCTCTGACTTATATATTCAACCATACCGAAAGGGAATTCGAAGAGCCCGTGCTAACTCTCGACGAAGCCAAAGCCAAACTCAATCCTTCTCTTAATATAACAGGCGGAAGAAAAGCCCTTGTTCCGTTAGACGGCGGAAAGGAAGCTCTGTGCTATGAATTTGTTGCAACTCTCGACGACAATACCTATTATATTTATATCAGCGTAAAGACGGGCGAAGAATTGAATATACTCAGAGTTATCGACGGAGACGACGGAGCACTGTTAATGTAAAACATAAACCGCAAAATTTGCGGTTTTTTGTTTTTGGTAAATCGGAAAAAGATTATTCATAAATCAAAGAAAAGATTACTTTACAAACAAGAAAAGAATTTAGGAAAAACGCAAGAAAAAGATTAAAAAACGGAAAGAGTGTGATTGCGGCAAAAAGAATTTTAAACTAACAAGATATCGTAAAGTCAAAACTTATAATATGATTTTCAATTAAAAACCGCATAAAAAATGCGGTTTTTTACTTTGCTAACGGATAAGTTTAAAGAGTTTTACTATGCTTTTAAGCAATTAAAACGATTCGGTATTACGCTTTCAGCCTTTGTTTAAAAAAGTCTATACTCTTTTATTTTAAAAAGTGTATATGAAATACTATTTATTTTTCTTTTCAATATACCTTTTTCTTTCTCTTTTTGCCCTTGAACATATTTTGTCGGGCATATTATCGAAGAGCCAGTCAATAGAGTCTTTCACCGTTTCATATATATCTCTTGCTTTATAGCCTAACTCTTTTTCTGCCTTTGCAGACGAAAAGTTACAGTTGGAACTTAAAGATTCTATTGACTTTCTGCTGAATATAGGCTTATCGCCTTTTTTGCTTGCTTGTTTTGTTATGATATCGGCAAAAGCAAGAACAAGACCTTTTATGAATTTAGGCGGGACATAAAATCTTCCGGTTGCGGCATTCATACTCTTTATAAAATCGGTTACGCTTATTTTCGTTCCGCTGAGTATATATCCTTCTCCGCTTTTTCCCATCTTTGACGCAGAGATTATTCCGTTTGCGACATCTCTTACGTCTACGAAATTGTATCCGCCGTCAATACTTGCAAGAAGTTTATAATTAATGAAATTTAAAAGAGCTTGTCCCACTTCCGAAATTTTATAATCAAACGGACCTATTATCGCAGTAGGAAAGACAACGCAAGCATCGAGATTTTTCTTTGCGCAGTTTTCAAAAACATATTCGGTGGCTTTGCTTTTGCTTTCTGCATAAGCGCCTTTCATTTTCTCTTCGGGAAAGTCCTTTCTCTCTTTCAGAGTTTCGGCATTTTCGTCGGAAAGCGCTATTATATCGGAAGTACTTACATACACAAGCTTTTTTGCGCCGTTTTCACAGCAGGCATCGGTTATATTCGCTGTACCTTCAAAATTCACCTTCTTAACAAGTTCTTCCGGAAATCCGCCTATATCGATTATTCCGGCAAGGTGAATAACCGTGTCGTCTTCCTTTATGTTGTCTTTTATAAAACTTCTGTCGCATATATCGCCTCGAAGTATTTCGGTTTTCAATCCGTGCAACGGCATATCGTTTTCTTTCGGCATAAGTAGAACAGAAGGGGTTATCCCTTCCTCGTTAAGTTCTCTCACAATTACGTTTCCAATGTGTCCGCAAGCCCCCGTAATCAGATATCTTCCCATATTTAACCTCACTTTACGGTAATTTGCCGTATGTTATATTTATATTGTACCACTATATCCGCTCGGTTGCAATACCGCAATTTTTAAATATACCATGCTTTAATGAATATATATATTTATATAAAATTATTGATTAAATTATTTACTTTATGTTATAATTAAAACATTAATTGAGGGATATTATGAGCGAAATTAAAGAAGAAAAAGAAAATTTGCAATCGGAAAGCAATAATTCTGATATAAGTGAACTTTCCGCTGCTATCGATTCGGTTGCCGAATCTTCGGCGGAAACGGTAGTGGAAAAGAAAAAATCAGACAAAAACGGTAAAAAGAATTTTATTCAGTTCGTTTGGTTTATATTTATGAGTATTTTTGCTTTCGTCGCACAAATACTTATTGTTCAGTTCGGTGACGATTTGCTTATACTTTGCGGAGTCGACGGACAAACTACATTCGTTGCTTGGATTTTCGGCGAATACACCGTTCCGACATTCGTCGCTTTTCTTACCGGTAATATTGTTGCCAAGGTACTTTCTTATATACTTAACAGGAAAAAAACCTTTGCCGCAACGAACAACCTTGCGTTCAGTTTCAGTGTTTATGTAATTATGTGCGTAGTTCTGATTATTGTAGAAACGCTCATAGGTCCTATTCTTTCGGACGCTTACGCAAACGCAATTCCCGCAATTTCGGGGGCTGCGGAAACAATATCGGTATTTACCTATTCGCTTATAGACTTTCTTATAGTTTTCTTTATGGAAAAATATGTTATTATGAACAACAAAATTTTCGCCAAAAAAGCCAAAGCCAAACAGGAAGCCGCCGATAATGAAAACAATTCAACAAGCGACGGAAACAACTTAATTTCCGACAGCAATTTAGAAACCGAAACCGATAAAGCCGTTACGGTTGAAAATAAAATCGTTGAAAACAGTACCACTGCAGCTGCCGATAAAAAGACGGTTAATATTAAAGATATTGTTTGCAGAAAAGCAGAAAAAGAAGATATGTCCGAAATAGTCAAAATTCATACCGAATGTTTCGATAAATATCTTCTCACGCAGTTAGACGGCGGAAAAGGCGACCTACTCAAAGAATATTACGGTTTCTATCTCGAAAAGGAAAATCTTTTTTACACCGCAACGGCAGACGGCAAAGTCGTAGGCTTTATAACGGGATATTATTTTCCGTCCGATACAAGAAAACAGTTCGAAAAGAAATTCTGGTGGAAACTCTTTTGCAGAACCTCTCTTCTTTTGCTGAAATTCAATAAAGATATATACAACCGATTGCTTAATAAGGTAAAAAATCTCTTTGCTAAAAAAGATAAAGAGCCCATTTCGGAAGAAAACCTTAAAATCGCCTATATCTTATCGCTGGCCGTCCTTTCGGATTACAGAAGAAAGGGCATTGCCGAAAAATTATTAAAGGAATTCGAAAAGGAATTGTCCGAAAAAAATATCGACAAATATTATGTTAATGTATTTTCGGATAATCATTCAGCAATAAGTTTTTACGAGAAAGAAGGATTTACTTTCGTAAAAGAAAAGGACGGCAGCAAGCAGTACCGAAAAGAACTTGCAAAAAAGAGCGACGCAATAGAATCGGATAAAAAAGCGGTTTAATTTTAAATACCGTCTGAATGATTTTTGTTAGAATAAAAAATATTTATCCGATAAGTTTTATTTTAAAATTAAAATCTGTAAATTAAAATCTATTAAAGCAGGCTCAGCCTGCTTTTATTTTTCAGAATAACATACTTATGTAAAGTCCGCCAAGCGCCGCAAAAAGGGTAGGTATGGAAATTATAATACCTATAAGCACAAATCTTAAAAAACTTAATTTTATTCCAGCTCTTGCAAGTGTTCCGCTCCACATAATTCCGGCAAGGGCGCCTACGGGCGTCAGGAAAGCGCCTATATTCGTGCCGATTATTGCCGCAAAAACTTCGGCTTCCAGAACATTTTCAAAAGAAGATAATATGGAATTCATAAACACGCTTGCCGGTATGTTGTTTATTATATTGCTTATTAAAAATGTGCTTATACCGTAGTTTATTACACTTTCTCCGTTGCTCAGAATTTGAGAAAGAGCCGAGCATATGCCGTTCTCGTCAAGAGCAAGAACTATAACGAACATTGAAAGCACAAAAGGAATAAGTTCCCATGGTGCCCTTTGATTTTTATTGAAGGGCATAACAGAATAAGCAAAATAACCGAAAAACAAGCAATAACCGAAATAATTATAGTTGTTAGCATATCCGCACCGAATAACTACGATATTTTAAACCCGTATATTTTTAAAGTCAACGAAATGCCTGCCGGAAAGCAAATATTTAAAGGCTATATTTTTAAAATTAAAATATTCGGTTACTTTTCGGCTGTTTGTTTGAAAATATCGAAAAAATATGCGGAAAACAAAAAACGGTCAAAACCCGTTTGACCGTTTTGGCGCGCCCTAAGGGAGTCGAACCCCCAACCTTTGGTTCCGTAGACCAACGCTCTATCCAATTGAGCTAAGGGCGCATATTCGCTTTTAATCTGTTTCAGACTTTTAACACAAATAGGTTGATTTCAAGATTAAATTTCCGTGCTTAATTGATTTTATTATTTCAATCAGTCTCAACACGACAGTCTTTTAACATTACGGCAATTCCCGTTTGGTTAAAGGTTAAAAATAAACCGCAAAGATTTACGATTTAACAAAAGATATTATATATTTAAAAATCTTGATTGTCAATATTTTTAAAAGTCAATCGTATTTAAAATAAAAAACGAGGCGGAAAAGAAAAATTTTAACAACAGAAATGAAAAATCAAATAAAAAACGAATAAATTTTTTTAAATTCTGTATTTTAAATTTCAAGTTTTTATCATAAAAAAAACTTCTTAGAATAAAATTTAAACAAGATAAAATTTTTATGCAAAACTTATCAACAAAAAGCCGAACTTGTCCACAATGTTCAATAAACTGTCCACAAAATGTGAACAAATCGGTGGATAAGTGGACTATTTATGCATTTTTTGCATAAAAAACGAATATTTTTCATATTTCGACAAACAAAAAAGAAATTTTAATCGATTATCTTTGTGGATACATTAAAGGCCTTCGGAGGGGTAAAAGTGTATATAATCACCAAAAAACAGATAATTGCCGTGATTTTAATATTGGCGTTTTTAATAAGTTTGCCGCTCGGAATTTACGGAACCATAACAGCCGTCGCCGCAGAAAAAATAGGAACGGTCGTAATTGACGCAGGACACGGCGGAGTTGACGGCGGAGTTGTCGGAAGAACAGGTATAAAGGAAAGCGATATTAATCTTTCGGTATCGAAAATCCTTAAAAGGGAACTCGAAAAAAATAATATCAAAGTCGTTATGACAAGAGAAAACAAAGACGGACTTTACGGAGAAGCTGTCGGCGGATTCAAAAAAAGAGATATGGAAGCAAGGCGTGATATAATTTTAAAAAGCAAGCCTGACCTTGTTATAAGTATCCATGCAAACAAATGGATAAGTCCGGAAAGAAGGGGAATACAGGTTTTTTACGATGACACCTTGAAAGGCGAAAAAGCGGCAACCGTTATGCAGGAAATACTTAACACCCATTTAAACGATAATGAAATAGGAAGAAGTCTTTTCCCGCAAAAAGGCGACTATTATATAACAAAGTGCACAAATTATGTTTCCATAATAATAGAGTGCGGATTTCTGTCAAACGCCGACGACGAAAGAAATTTAATAAGCATAGATTATCAGAAAACGCTTGCAAGATACATAGCAAGCGGAGCGGTAAGCATTTTAAAAGACAATTTCGATTGAGATAAATGTTTTTGTTTTTGATAATTTATAAAAAATTTTATTTGAAATTAAAACGGTTCTCGAAGATTTTATCAATGTTTAGGGAAAAAAAGATATCGTTAAAATCCAATCATGCTCTTTTATTGTTTTCAGAAAGTTTGAATTTTATTCTTGCAATCGAGTTATAAACGGTTTTTATGTTGAAGCCGAGTTTTTCGGCAATTTCAGAATAGGTGAGACCTTTTAAAAATAAGTCAACTATCTTTTTTTCTTTCGGGGAAGAAATGTTGTTTATCTTTTCGATAAGTCCGTTTCTCGTCTCCTCTTCTATAACAAGGTCTTCGGGAGCGCAGGAGAGTATTTCTTCTGCGTTTTCTATCGAAGTGTAGTATTTAAGGGGGATACTTTTGCAGTTATTGTACTCTCTTATCGTATCCACGATTTTATTTCGTACCGAAGTCATTGCGTAGGATTTAAAAGACTTGTTTTTTTCCGTCTTGAAATTCACAGCCGTTTTATAAAGGGTAATAAAGGCTTCCTGAAAAAGGTCTTCGTCCGTTGCGCCGACAAGAAAGTATGGTCTTATTACCTTTTTCAAAAGAGGTCTGTACCTTTCCGATATTATCTGAAAGGCTTCTATTATTCCTTTTTGGTAAAGACTGCAAAGTTCTTCGTCCGTAAGGGTATTAAGATTATCTTTCTTTTCGAATTTTTCCATGTTTCAATTAATTGCACAAGCAAAATTCTGTGCTTTAGACGATTGAATTTAAAATTCGAATGAAATAGTTTCAATAATTTTAAAATCCAATCGGTTTAAATTTTCAGTATATAACTGTTTACTAAACGATAAATTTTTGATTTTATTCGTGCTGTCTTACATACTCGTACATGGCGACGGCTGCTGCGTTTGCTGCGTTAAGACTGTTAATCGAGCCCTTTTGCGGAATGGAAAGTTTTTTGTCGGCAAGCGATGCGGTAAGTTTTTTTACCCCAAATCCTTCCGAACCTATAATAAATGCGCAGCTTGTCGCAAGGTGTGTTCCATAAATATTTTCGCCGTCCATATCGAGAGCGTAAACTTCTATAAACTCGTCCTTGATTTTTCTTATAAAATCGTTAATGTTTCCCGTTTTTGCTATCTTTACATGAAAGCATGCGCCGACGGAAACCTTAATAACCGTTTCGGTAACTTCGCATGTTCTGTGTTTCGGTATGATTATTCCGCAACAGCCTGCACACTCTGCGGTTCTTATTATGTTTCCGAAATTGTGCGGGTCGCTCACTTCGTCGATTAAAAGAATAAAGCCTTTGTTTTTACAATCGTCGATTATTTCTTTTTCGTCACAGTATTGAAAATCGGGTGTTTTTGCTACTACCCCTTGATGTTTCATTCCTTGCGAAAGTCTGTCGAGTTCCTCTCTGTCCTCGTAAAAAACCTTGATATTTGCGTTTTTGCAAAGCTCTGCTATTTCCTTATAATCTTTATCGGACGAGTTTTTTATTATATGTACCTTTAAAGCCCTTTTGCTTTTAATACATTCTTTTACTGAGTTTTTCCCCGCTACTATCATAATTTTTCCCTTAATTTTTTGACTTCTTCTTGTTTTTTGCAACACATTTTGCCTTCGGGACAAGGACCTGAAAGACAACCGGGTCCTGCATTCTTAAAAAGAACCGGAGCTACTGTCACGCAAAGTTTAAGCATTTGCCAAGCGACTTCTCTTATTTCCCACTGAGCCCTGAAGCAGCAACGCAAGTTGAAAAAGTGCATAAGTTCTCTTGCGTTCATTGTTATAATCATTTTCGTTTCGGCGGCGTTTGGAAGAACGAATCTTGCGTCTTCGTTGCTTTTCTCTCCCATATTTCCGAGTTCCTTTATCCACTCTGAATACCATTTTGCCATAGTGTCCATTTGTGAGATAAAAAGTTCCTTCTTTTCCTTTCCGAGTTTTTCTATTTCGGGCGGGATAACATAATTGAATTCGTCGCCTTCTTTTACATATCTTTGGGATTTAACCGAAAAACTTGCTATTCTGTGCCTTGTAACCTGAGCAAGAAAACTTCTCGATACCCCTTCTATTCCGAAAGTGAAACTTGCGTGTTCGATAGGGGAAAGATGTCCGAATGTAAGAAGATTCGATATAAATTTTTCGGTATCCGAACTGTCGACGCCTTGTTTGAGTTTTTCGATATCGGCGTCCGAGTAACAAAGTTTTGCGGCAAGCGCAATAGCCTTTTCTGGCTCGCTTGTGTATCTTAAAAGTTCTACTTTCGGTTTGACCTGTCCCATTTTTTCCTTCCTTTACGATTTGTTTTTCGGGTGGCATTTTGTGTATGCTTTGCCATAGAATAAATCGTTAAAATTCTTTGGTTTTTAATTAATCCGATTTTTAATCGGGTAGGTTTTAAAAATCATTTTATATTTAATAACAATTAATGCTGCTCGTTATTTTCCGCATTAAATTCTGTCGTATTTTCGAGAAGATATGAAAGTCTTTCTTCCTGACCTGTAATAAACAGATATCCGAGCACGGCTTCGTATCCGCTTGCGGTTTTATAGTCCGCTATGCTTGCGTGTTTTGCGGGAGTTGTTACCTTGCTGTTACGGGTGCGCTTGAAAATAGCGATTTCTTTTTCGTTAAGCAAAGGATATATTTTTTTTAATTTTTCCGCTTGTGCCCCTGCGTTTATTTCTTTGGAAGTCATAATATGCAGAGCGCCGGCTTTTTTAGTTGAGGAAAGAGCGAGTTTGCTTCTTACATATAGAGTCTGAACGCTGTCGCCGATGAATGCAAGAACCAAGGGATTAAAGCCTTCCGCTTGTTCTTCGCTTATCGGATTTATATAAGGGAAATTTTTATCGTTCAAATTTTTCTCCTTGCGAAATTTTGTACCGTTTCAGACTTCTAAATCGAAAAAGCAGAGATGAAATATATCTGAATTTTTAAATTTCGGTTAAAGTAATTTTAACATTTAAACATTAAAAAAGCAATTTTTTAAAGTATGAAAAAATATAGGTGTTTAAATTATCGAATTTAAAGACTATTTAAAAAACAAAAAAATTTTTTAAATCTAAAATACGGAAATAAAAACTATTAAGAGAAATTAATCGGATAAATCTAAGACGGATTTTTATTTAAATGAATCTGCATATAAAACAAGCGATTAGTGCGCCCGCAAAACTTGCAAATAAAGCGACCGGAATTGCGTAGCGCAGTTTTTTTATTTTAACGGTACTGAAATAGACGGCGGTTATGTAAAACAGAGTTTCCGACGAGCCCACTATTACCGCCGCACAGCGCGCTATGTAACTGTCGGGACCGTATTCGTTGAAAATTTCTTCGAGAAGGGCAAGGGAACCGTTCCCGCTTAAAGGTTTTATAAGTACTATTTCCGCAAGTTCCGAAGGCATTCCGAGAAAGGTAAAAAAAGGTTCTAACCATTTTACGGTAATCTGAGCAAGTCCGCTGACCTTAAAAAGTTCAACGCACATAAGTATTACCGCAATATACGGAAAGATATTGAATACGAGAATAAGAGCGGATTTAGTTCCTTCGGTGAAGGAATCGTATACATTGACTTTTTTTATTACGGCATAAATAATTACGCCGATAATTAATACGGGGACTATATAGTTACTCATTCCATTCCCTTTTATATTTTAAACTTATCACAAGTTTGAATGACTTTATTTATTAAAGGTTTATAAGGCTTTACTTTAATCGGGTTTTAATGTTTATCGTATAACGGTTTTTCGTTCGGTTTATTTTTATTTTTTCTTTTTATTCCCCTTAAAACAAAACATAAAAGACCGCCGATAAGGGTAGTACATGCGGTTGCGATAAGACTCGGAATTATTATATCCGATGCGGTAGACGAGCCTGCCGCAGCCCTAAGCGATATTATAGTCATAGGGAGAAGCTGTATGGAAGTTGCGTTTATTACCGTAAAAAGTATAAGGTTATCGCTTGCCTTGTCTTTGCCTTTCGACATTTCTTCCACGGCTTTTATTCCCATAGGAGTTGCCGCACCGCCCATTCCGAGGAGATTTGTCGCAAGATTCATTGAGATATATTCGTAGGCCTTGTCGCTTTCGCCTTTAAAAAGTTTTTTGCAAACCGGTCTCAGCAATCTGTAAAGTCCGTTCGTCATATTTGTTTTTTCCATAATCGAAAGCACCGATACCCATACTGCGTAAATTGCACAAAGTTTAAGGGCAAGCTGAATAGAGCCGCTTACCCCGTTAAGCATTACCGTTATCGCACTTTCAGGCGATACCGTACAGAGCATAATCAAAGACGCCGTAACAAGAACTATAAATACAACATTCATAATTTTAGTATATTAGCCTAACGCTGCGATTATTAAAAAATTTGACTTATATTTATATAAATAGTATAATCTTTATCATTGACGGAAATAAAATTTTTTATTTTCATTCTTTACGAGGTGTTACTATGGCAGAAAATTTTTATATTACCACACCTATTTATTATCCGAGCGGAAAATGGCATTTAGGGACATGCTATACCACCGTCGTGTGCGACGCTATCGCTCGCTTCAAAAGACTTCAAGGCTTTAATGTTTTTTATCAGACGGGAACCGACGAGCACGGAATGAAAATCGAAAAAATTGCAAAAAGTCAGAATATGACTCCCGAAAATTATTTAAAGGAACCCGTTAACAATTTAAAGAATTTATGGAAAATTCTCAATATAAGTTACGATAAATTTATAAGGACGACCGATAAAGAACACGAAAAAGCCGTACAGAAAATCTTTCAGAAACTCTACGACAAAGGGGATATTTACAAAGGCGAATACGAAGGAATGTATTGCGTTCCGTGCGAAACATATTGGACGAAAACCCAGCTTAAAGACGGAAAGTGTCCCGACTGCGGAAGAGAAGTTACTCACATAAAGGAAGAAGGATATTTTTTCCGTTTATCGAAGTATACCGATAAACTCATTAAACTTATTCGGGATACCGATTTTCTCGAACCGAAAACGAGAAGAAACGAAATGCTCAACAATTTTCTCCTTCCCGGTCTTCAGGATTTAAGCGTAACAAGAAGCAATTTCGATTGGGGCATAAAGGTTCCCTTTGACGAAAAGTACACAATTTATGTATGGATAGACGCATTGACAAACTATATAACAAGTTTAGGCTATTTATCGGACGACGATAAACTCATGAAGAAATTCTGGCCTTGCGATATTCATATGATGGGCAAGGAAATTGTCCGTTTCCACAGTATAATATGGCCGGCTATGCTTATGGCGCTCGACCTTCCTGTTCCGAAAAAGGTTTACGGACACGGTTGGCTTCTTATGGGCGGGGATAAGATGAGTAAAAGCAAAAGCAATGTCGTCGACCCCTTTATACTTACCAAAAGGTATTCGACGGACGCAGTAAGATATTATCTTTTAAGGGAAATACCTTTCGGACAGGACGGAATGTTCACAAGCGAAGCGTTTCTGAAAAAAATAAATTCCGATTTGGCAAACGATTTAGGAAATCTCGTATCGAGAACCCTTGCAATGCTCGAACAGAACTTCGAAGGAAAGACTGTCGGCGTTTCTGAAAAGGACGACGAGTTTTCTGCGGATTTAAAAAAATGCTGTAATAATCTTTATAACGAAGTTAAGTCCGATATGGATAATCTGCTCGTTTCCGATTCATTGAGCAAGGTATGGAAGGTTATAGCAAGGGCAAACAAATATATCGACGAAACCCGTCCGTGGGTGCTTGCAAAAGAAGTAGATAAGCAAAAGCTTTCCGATGTTTTAGGAAATCTTCTCGAAGCCATAAGAATAATCGCCGTTATATTGCAGGCATATCTTCCCGACACGGCAGAGAAAATACTCGATGCCATGAAAACCGACAAAAAACAAAGGACATTCGAATCGTTAAAATTCACAACTTCAAAAGGCGGAAAACAAACCGAAAAAATTCCGCCGATATTCCCAAGACTCGATATACAAAAGGAGCTTAAAGAATTGGAAAAGGTAGCCGAAGAAAGTAAAGAGCAAAAGAAATCCGAAAATTCCGAAAACAAAGACGGCGAGAACACCGTCAAAGCAGAAGAAATAACAATCGAAGATTTTGCAAAGGTAAGTCTTAAAGTCGCTTTGGTTAAAGAGTGCAGCAAAGTGGAAAACGCAGACAAACTTTTAAAACTTACCCTCAAAGTAGGAGTGGAAACGAGAACGGTAGTCAGCGGAATAGCAAAGTGGTATACCCCCGAAGAAATGATAGGAAAGAGCGTGGTTATCGTTTCCAACCTTAAACCTTGCAAATTAAGGGGAATACTTTCGCAAGGAATGATACTCTGCGCCGACGACGGTAAAGGCGGGCTTTCGATAATCAGTCCCGAAAAGAAAATCGAGTCGGGTTCGACCGTAAGATAACATTATGGATTTTACCGTATATAGAAACAGAAATTTAATAGACGCACACGCACACCTTACCGACAGCCGATTTGACGGAAAAAGAGAAGAAGTAATAAAAAATCTTTCCGAAAACGGAATAAAAACGGTTATAGAAGCCGGCGCCGATTTAATTTCCAGCCGAGACGGGGCGAAGCTTTCAAAAGAGCATAGCAATATATTTTTTACCGCCGGAATTCACCCCGAATACGCAGACGGTTATTCCGATAAAGATTTAAGTGAAATAAAAAAAATCGCCGAAAATAAAAAATGTCTTGCAATAGGCGAAATCGGTCTCGATTATCATTATGAGGGAGCAGACAGATTAAAGCAGGAAAAACTTTTTAAAAGTCAGCTCGAAATCGCAAAAGAACTCAAACTTCCCGTAGTTATACATTTAAGAGATGCGGCTTCGGATATGCTGAATATAGTTAAGGATATGAAAAGTTATTTTCAAAGCGGCGCTCTTTTTCACTGTTTCAGTCAAAGTACGGAATATATGAAAGAACTTCTCAGAATAAACGAAGAATTCTGTTTCTCGTACGGCGGTGCGGTAACCTTTAAAAACGCAGAAAGCAGAAGGGAAGTTTTAAAGAAAACCCCGATAGAAAATCTTCTTCTCGAAACCGACTGTCCGTATATGATGCCGCACCCTTTCAGGGGCGAGACCAACGAACCGAAATATATAAATATTACGGCGAATAAAATCAACGAACTTTTCGGTTATGTTACCGATAAAATTACCACCGCTAACGCCGAAAGATTTTACAGAATAAAATATGAATAAAAAACCGAACCGCTATCGGTCTTACAATATTTTGTAGCACGCAAATTAAATATTCAAAAGTATTAATTTAAATAATCGGTATCCGATATATTTTATAAAAAGAGGGATAAATATGGCTGATGTTTACACTTATGTTATAGGGGACAGTATTTATGTCAATCTAACTAACCGTTGCAACAATAACTGTCATTTCTGTATAAGAAATCACAATGACGGAATAGAAGGATATCATTTATGGCTTAAAAAGGAACCGTCCGTTAAGGTTCTTAAAAACGAACTAAAAGATTGCGCAAAATATAAAGAGACGGTTTTTTGCGGTTTCGGCGAACCCCTTTTCAGACTTGACGATATGCTCGAAGTTGCCGCTTTCGTAAAAGAAAAGGGCGGGAAAACAAGAGTCAACACAAACGGACAAGCCGAAATAATAACGGGCAGAAAGGATACCGCTCAAAGAATGAAAGGGCTTATCGATACCGTGAACATTTCTCTGAACGGAGTTGACGCACAGGATTATGTAAACGAATGCAGACCTGAAGCGGGAGCGCTTGCATATTACTCAATGCTTGAATTTGCAAAAAGCTGTGTTTCGGTTATACCGAATGTCGTTCTTTCGGTAGTTGATGTTATCGGGGAAGAAAAGATAGAGCACGCAAAAAAGATAGCCGAATCGATAGGTGCAAAGCTCAGAATAAGGAAATATATATAATATAAAATTTGCTGTTAAAAAAATCGGAAAGCAAATATACTTTTTCTATTTAAGGCTGCGGATGGTTACAAAGTCAAAAAGGTATAAATTAACTTTAATAAAGATTCAATATGACGGATAAAAACATAGGTGAAATATTAAGAGAAAATAATTTCAGATTCAACAAACAGTTCGGTCAGAATTTTATTCTTGACCGAAATTTTCTTTGCGCAGTTGCAAAAGACGGGGACGCAGAAAATTCCTTAGTGTTAGAAATAGGCGCAGGAGCAGGAAGTCTAACAAGAGAAATTGCCAAAACCGCCGAAAAGGTAATTGCTTTCGAGATAGATAAAAATCTTATTCCCGTACTCGGCGCCGTGCTTGAAGATTTCGATAATATAACTCTGTTAAATTGTGATATTATGAAGGTATCCGACGAAGAAATAGAAAAATTAACCGAAAACAAACCTTTCAAAATAATTGCAAATCTACCTTATTACATTTCGGCGCCCGTTATAATGCGCTTTTTGGAAAGCAGTCTTAAAGTGCAAAGTATTACCGTTATGGTTCAGCTCGAAGTTGCGGAAAGATTTACCGCAGGAAAATGCAGCTCACAGTACTCGGCAATTTCCGTGTGTTCCAAACTTCTTTCAGACTGCGTATTACTGAGAAAGGTTTCGAGAAAAATGTTTAAACCGGAGCCTAATGTAGACAGCGCAATAATAAAATTCGTAAAAAAGGATAAAGTCGCAGGCGACATAAAAGAGCTTTCGGCGTTTATAAAAAGCTGTTTTTCCATGCGCAGAAAAACCCTTGAAAACAACCTTTTAAAAGCCGGATTCGAAAAAGACAAAATCAAAGCCGCAACTGAAAGCATAAAAAAGGCACCGCCAGTTAGAGCCGAAGAATTGGAGCCTTTTGAATTTTTAAGATTATACGAGATTCTTAAAAAATAATATTAATTAAAGATTAATATTTTACTTTTTTTAAATGTTGTAAAGTTTTATTTTATTTATTAAAAATATTTAATATAAAACTATATATCGAAATTTCTATATTCAGGTATATCCTTTATACTTCTTTTGAGTATTCCCGACATATAGGAAATAGCCGTTCCGTAATTGGTGAAAGGAACGCCGCAGTTTAAAGCGATATTCTGTCTGAACTGCATTTCTCTTTCGTTAAGCATACAACCGCCGCAGTGTATAACAAGGTCGGCGTCTTTTATAATCTCTTCGGAAAAATCCTGTCCAGAAGTAAATTTGTACTTCGGGCGAACCTTTGTGAATTTTTCAATAAGCGCAGGTATCTTAACCGTTCCTATATCGCCGCACTGACGGTGATGGGTACAGCCTTCGGAAATTACAACCTTGTTTTTTTCGGTAAGCTTTGAAATTTTTGTTACACCTTTCAGCGCAGTATCTAAAAATCCTTTATATCGTGCCATAAGTATGGAAAAGGAAGTAAGCGGTATGCTTTCGGGCACTACGGAAGCGGTATATGAAAAAACCTGACTGTCGCATATAACAAAGGAAGGGTTGTTAACTGTTTTAAGAGTCTGTTCGAGTTCTTCGTCCCGTGTTATAACCGCAACGCAGCCTGAGTCGAGAGCTTCCCTTATTACCTGCTGTTGGGGAAGAATAAGTCTTCCTTTCGGAGCGGCTTTGTCTATCGGAACTACAAGAATTAAAGTGTCGCCTTTATTTGCTATGCCATCGAGCAGTTTTCGAGACTGTGTTTTCAACAAGTTTAAACTTGCTATTTTTTCTTTTAATTCGGTTATTCCTTTACCGGTTTTTGCGCTGACAAAAACGGTATCGTTTTGGCTGTCAATATGTTGTATAAGGTCGCACTTGTTCTGTGCGATTATGTAGGGGATATTCAATTTTTCAAATTCCGAAACGAGTTTTTTTTCTGTTTCGGAAAAGGGCAGAGAGGAGTCTTTTACGAGAACGGCTATATCGGTTTTTCTTAAAGTCTGAACGGCTTTTTCCACTCTGAGTTTACCGAGCGTTTCTTCGTCGTCGTCAAAACCCGGAGTGTCAATAATCGTAACGGGACCTAACGGCAAAAGTTCCATATTTTTGTAAACAGGGTCTGTCGTCGTTCCCTTTTTTTCAGAAACAACGGAAACATTCTGTCTTGTAACTGCGTTTACAAGTGATGATTTTCCGGCATTTCGCATTCCGAAAAAGGCTATATGCACTCTTTCCGATAACGGCGTGTCGTTTAAACTCATATTGTTACCACCTTATAATTTATTTAATTAAGCAAGTACGATTTTTCGGTACTTAAATTTTTACGGCTATTTTCGGATTAATAAAACATTGCCCAAAGAGATATATTAAATCGGTTGAATTTTGCGGCTATTTTCGGCTTAAATAAAACCGAAATGTTTAAATCCGAAAATATTTTAAAACGGTTTTTTATAATCTTATTAAAAATATAAAATTTTTTTAATTTTAAAAAACCTTAAAACCGATTTCAGAATCTGAAATCACGGATACCTTTCTCGATTTTTTCAAGATTTTCCTTGGCTTTGGCTTTTACTGTTTCGTTCGGAATTTTTTCAACTTCCCGCTTTATAAGTTCGTTACCTATTTTAACCGTCTTTTCCGAAGCGTAGTCGCACAGAAATTCTTTAAGCGTCATAAGGGCGTTAGGGTGACAACAGTTAAGTATCTGCTTGTTTTTAAGCAGCGTCATAAATCTGTCGCCCGTTCTGCCTTCTCTGTAACAAGCCGTGCAGAAACTCGGAATATATCCAAGTTCCATAAGCCAGCATACCACTTCGTCAAGGGTTCTTTTATCGCTCACGTCGAACTGTTCCGAACTTTCGTCTTCTTCTTCCTCTTCATAGTATCCGCCGACGCTTGTTTTCGAACCGCCGCTTATTTGCGATATTCCAAGGCTCAGAACTTTTTCCCGCACCGCCTTGCTTTCCCTTGTAGAAATTATCATACCAGTATAAGGAACGCTTATCCTTATAAGAGCGCAGATTTTAGCAAATGTTTCGTCGTCTATTCCGTTATCGAAATCGGTAGGATTGATATCGTCCGCTTTCTTTATTCTCGGCACGCTTATCGTGTGCGGACCTACTCCGAATACCGCTTCCAAATGTTCTGCGTGCATTAAAAGTCCCGCAAATTCGTACTTGTAAAGTTCCAGTCCGAAAAGTACCCCGAGTCCCACATCGTCTATTCCGCCTTGCATCGCTCTGTCCATAGCTTCGGTATGATAGCAGTAATCGTGCTTAGGTCCCCACGGGTGCAGTTTTTCGTAACTTTCCTTGTGATATGTTTCCTGAAAGAGTATATATGTTCCAATTCCTGCGTCTTTCAGTTTTTTATAATTTTCTACCGTGGTTGCCGCAATATTTACATTCACCCTTCGTATGGCGCCGTTTTTATGTTTTATCGAATATATTGTCTTTATGCTTTCGAGTATGTATTCTATGGGATTATGTACAGGGTCTTCTCCCGATTCTATCGCAAGTCTTTTGTGTCCCATATCTTGAAGGGCGGTTACTTCCTTTACGATATCTTCCTGAGTCAGTTTTTTTCTCGGTATATGTTTGTTCTGTCCGTGATAGGGACAGTATACGCAGCCGTTTACACAGTAGTTGGAAAGATAAAGGGGGGCAAACATTACAATTCTGTTCCCGTAAAAATCTTCTTTTATCTGTCTTGCCAAAGCGTAGATTTCTTCGAGTCTTTCCTTGTTTTCGCAGGCAAGAAGAACGGAGGCTTCTCTGTGACTGAGTCCTTTTCTTTCTTTCGCTTTTTCAATAAGACTGTCTATAAGTTTTAAATTGTTCTTGTTTGCTTCTGCGTAGGAAAGGGTTTCCTCTATCTCGTTATGGTCGATAAACTCTTCCGCTTTCATTGACTTTACATTATACATATATCCCTCCCGCCTTTAAGGTCAAAATTTTCCTTTCAGGCTTTTATTTTTTATAATCGCCACGGCTCATATTAAGCCGCCGTCCTATTTTATTAAGTTCTTTATCGATATTTTCAAGATATTTTTTAATGCACTTTTTATCGCTTATAGTTTTCCCGTCGTATATTTCGTATTTTGTTCTGTACTCGTCGGGCGTTATATTAGGCATTATAACATTTGCGCCCGAAAGTATTCCTTTCACAAGTCCGTTGCCGTCCGCAGTTTTTAAAGCTGTTGTCGCAGGAAGAAGTACTTTCGGTACCAATATTCTGACAAGGGCAAGGATTATAAGGGTTTTTTTGACAGAGCCTTTTTCAAAGTCCTTAAAAGGAGTCTTTTTGTGGGGAATAAAAGGTCCTATTCCTACCATTTCAGGGTCAAACTCTTTTATGAAAGCAAGGTCTTTATAAAGACTTTCTTCGGTCTGATAGGGCGAGCCTACCATAAGTCCGCAGCCCGTCTGATATCCTATTTCCTTTAAATCGTAAAGACACCTTTTTCTGTTTTCGTAACTCATATCTTTCGGGTGCAGTTTTTTATAATGTTCGCTGTCTGCCGTTTCGTGCCTTAAAAGATATCTGTCTGCCCCCGCAAGAAACAGATTTTTATAACTTTCCTTTGTCCTTTCTCCTAAGGAAAGCGTAACGGCAACATTCGTAAAATCCGATTTTATTTTTTCTATCAGAGGAACGAGTATTTTATCGTCGAAATAACAGTCTTCGCCCCCTTGCAGAACAAAGGTTCTGAACCCGTTTTCATAGCCTTTTTTGCAAATTTCGAAAATCTCTTCTTCGTTAATGCGGTACCTTTGCGCTTCCTTGTTAGAGCGTCTGAGTCCGCAGTATAAACAGTCGTTTTTGCAAAAGGATGTTATTTCAATAAGCCCCCTTACAAAAACATTGTCGGAATATACAGAAAATGCAGCTTCTCTCGCCCTTTCGAATAAAGGACTTAAAGCCTTATCGTCGCAGTCGAAAATTAATTTTAAATCTTCGGCTTTCGGAACGATACCCTTTCGGGCGCTGTCTATAATCCTTTCTATAAAATCCTTTTTCATACTTTTGAATAGGCTGTCGTTGCGCTGACTCCGTCAAGTCTTCCGATTTTTCCCGACAGTGCGCTGATTATCTCGTGCGGTGCGTTTATCGCTATGCTGATTATGTTTATTCCTTTCTCACGGAAGGGTACGCCCATTCTTCCGATTATATAACTTCCGTATTCGTGAAGAATTTCGTTGAGTTTAGTTGTCATATCCTGATTTTCAACTATTATTCCTATTACTGCTATGCGGTTTTCCATATTCCACCTTAAATAAAAAACCTTTGTCAAAGACAAAGGAATAAAACAAAGTCAATATTCTTTGATTTAAACTCTCTTTGTCCTCGGAAGACCCTAAGACTCGGTATGTTTAATTTGTTTAAGCAAAACTTTAAGTCGCTTAAAAGTTTAAAGATTCCTTCGGGTAGGATTTTCCGTCCCGTCGGTTCCTTATAAATATATTAACACAATGTAATAAACAATTCAAGTATTTTAATAATGATTCCTAAAAATTTTCTTAGAAAGCAAAAAGATAAACATTTTAAGATATGCTTATTACAATTTAAAAATTTAATAAAGATTAAACATAACTTTTACCTTTGCGATTTTCTCATATCACGGTTTTCAAAAGCATAAGTTTAAAAGAGGTGTTTTATGAAACTTACAGAAAAAACTATTAAATTTTTTACCGTTAAGGACGGAAAAGAATGCGGAACGGGAAAAATCAGAAGTTTTAACGGCAGGCTCACCGTTTGCTGCGATAAAGATTATGAAAGTTTTTCGGTAATAAACGACGGGCGGATTTTTTCTTCCGATAAAAACAAACAAATATCCGTTAAAGAAGATATTTTAAAAGAAGGTCTTGAATGCGTTTTATTCGATACCGACACAAGTCCCGTTTATTACGGTTGCTTAGGCAGAAAAGGAAATCCGTACAGGACGGCAAAAATTACCGAACTTTATCTTAAAAGTCAAAGCGCAATTTCACCGAAAGAGCAGACAGAATCTTTTTCGGTTGAAAAAACTATCATGGAAAATGAAACCGTCGGCACGGATATTCCTTTTGAAAGTAAAGAATCAACATACCTTGCTGAAAACAGTGAACTTAATACAGATAGGGAACTTAATACAGATAGGGAACTTAATACCGATAGGGAACTTAATATCGATAGTGAATTTAATACCGATAATGAATTTAATACAGATAAGGAAATTAATACCGATAGGGAAAGGGAAGAGAACGACGGTTTTCTAAATCAATTCAAAGAGGAATTTGAAGAGGAAAAAGAAAGTCCGACAGCAGACTTCACCTTTAATAATGGCAGTGATAAATACGACAGTGATATTAAGGAAAACGAAATCGGTTTTAAGGAAAGCGGATTCCAAGACAATATAAGCGAAGAAGCTGCAAACAAAACTGAAAAAATACACGAGAACAATGAATCGAATACTTCCGACTATAACGAAAATCAAAATAAAGAAAATCAAGCCGATACGGAATGCGGGGAAAAAGATTTTTCAAATAGCGGTAAAACTTATTGTTATAACGAGTATTTAGACACTGACTTGAAAATTACCAACATAATAAAAAAAATCGAACTCGAAAGAGCCTATCTTATAAACGCAAAGGACAAAGAATACAGAAATGCGGTCAACGAGTTTTTTAAAGCCGAGCCTATGACAAGACAGGAAAATTTATTCAGTAAAGACAGCGGAGGTAACATTGATATGGAAGACAATCAAAAAAAGGATAACGGATTAAGCGTGGCAGAGAGCATAGAAGCAAACGCCGATATATTTTTAAAAGCCAAAAAAAGCGGACTTATCGGTTCGGATAAAACCTTTTACGACGCAGTAAAACCGCAGATAGACGAACTGTTCGTTTGCTATCCCAAAGAAGAAATTCTCGAAAAAAATATTCCCGATTCCAAGTGGGTTAAAATCGAGTTTAAGGACAATGAGTACTATGTTGTAGGGGTGGTGGGGAAAAATCCCGATTATATCTGCTACGGAATACCTGCAAATAAATCGATAATTCCGCCTACCGATATTTCTTCCCTTTGCAGCTGGTTTCCCGCAGACAAAAACCAGCCTGAAAAAGAAGGATATTGGATTATGTATCAGGACGCAAAAACCGGAAAAACCCTTTCCCTTTAAAAACTAAACTAAGGAAAAACCGTGAACGCTTAATCGGAATAAAACACTTTTCTTTTAATTATAAGGGAAAAAATAAGTGTTTTTCATAAGGTGACAAATATTGTTTCGCTTGTTTTAAAAAGAAACGGAAATTAACGCAATCGGCAATACAACGATTGCCTTCGAAAAAACAAATACCGCAAATATTAAACCGTCTTTTTAATTAGGTTTAAAAATAAATATTTATATATTTATATCATCAAATAAACAAAAATATTTAAAAAAAGAGTCAAAAGTTGTTTAAAATTGTTTTTTACAGGATTTTACTTAAAAAATCCTTAAAAAAACAGTAAAAATTTTTAAAATTTGTTGCAAGTAAAAAACATATATGTTAAAATTTATTCGTATTAAATTACAAATGGGAGGAATTATGAAAAAGTTTAAATTTTGGAAAATACTGATTTCAGTATTGTTAGTATGTGTTCTTGCTTTTTCGTTAATTGCTTGTAACCCGCCGGAAGAACCCGGTGATGACGATCAAAAAACTACGAGCTGGTTAAACGCAAAAACGGAAGCATTGAACTTAATTTTAGGTTCTGCTGTAACTAAGGTCAGCGGATTCGGCGACATTACAACCAAAGTAATAAGCCTTGACCTTGCTGCGTCATGGACAAATACTCCGAACGGCGCAAGTGCTGCAACAGAGAACTTCACTTTCAGCGTTAAAGGTAATATCGATATCACGGGTGGAACCGATACCGCTTTAATGGTTGAAGTTGTAAACAATTCCCTTACCGAAGACAAACTCGTATTCGGTGCTTATTACAAAGACGGTTCCGATATCTTCCTTAAACTCAAAAACGATGCAAAACTTACCGGAAACATTTTCGGAAGTGAAGATTATCTTACAGGAAGAATATCTTTCCCGTCCGTTGCTTCTATCGTTAACCTTTTCACCGATGATTCAACAACCGAAAGCACCATTGATATGAGCTCTCTCGATCTCGATGTTATAATTGCGGCTGTTGCAGGTTTCTGTAAAGATCCCGTAGGAGCAGGTGAGCCTACCGAAGGTGTTAATCCTTATATTACTGCAAACTCTGACGGTTCTAAAACCGTAAGCATTACAATCGACCTTGGAAGCGTTATGACTATGGTTAAAACCATGGGCGGTGCGCTCTTAGGATTCATTTCACCGAGCAGCGACGGTAAAACCAACGATTACGAGTCTTTAAGCGAATATTTCGCAGCTGCAGGTCTTTACACCAAAGTAGGCAGCGAATGGCAGCCTCTTTCCAACAACAATCTTCCTGCATGCACAGGAGTAGAAGTTGTTCTTTCGGCTAAAATCGATGCAAGCAGCAATTTACAGAATTTAGCAGTTGAATTCAAAAACAGCACTGCTTTCGATTTCGTTCTCGGAGTACCTTCCGGAAATACTTACAAAGAATTATTCAACTTTAATTTTGCAGCAGGCAGCGCAAAACTTTCTGTTGATACTCTTAATGTAGGAACCTCGAAAGACGCTAATATTGCAAGTACTATCGACGGCAAAATCACAGAGTTCGGCGATATATCTTCAAGCAATGCGCTTGCATTCAGCTTCTCGGGTGAAGTTAAAAGATATGACGGCAATTATGCTGACGCTACAGATACTTACGAATACAAATTCAATATCGATGCCGATGTTATAGGCGCTGTTTGGGCAGGTCTCGAATACGGTATGAAAAACAAAGTCGTTAAAGGCGACATGACCGACGCTCAATACGATGCAGCTTGCTATGAACTCACTATGGAAATAGTTGACGAAGTTATTGATTATCTTTACGATAACGGCAACGGAAAAGCTAAAATAGAATACTGGATGGGTAACGGAACTACTACCAATACCTACTTCTGTTTTGACGCAGCCTCTATCAATATCACAAACAGAAAAGCAGCAATCGTATTATACACAACAACCGCAGAAGGACAAAAAGTTAAATCGACTTTGAACCTTTACGATGTAATCGAATATGCTGCAACCGCTGCTTTTGCAAGCGAAGACAAAGCTACTACAACTTTGGATTATAAAGTAGTTATATTCAACACATTAAAAGCACTTACCGGTCTTTGGGGCAATGTTAACTTTGTTGACAGTGACGATAACGGCGTTGTAGAATATACCGAAGTTTACAAAACCTTTGTTGACGGTTTATATGCTATATTCAATCCGACAGCAGGAACAAAGGCTTCTATCGATGTAGTTATCGATACAATCTTCGGCGGTAAAGACAAAATGTCTGTTTCCATCGAATCCTTCTCGTTCGGCGATGTTCAGTTCATGACCACTCCTTCCGACCTTGAAGGCTTTACGGGCGGAGTAGTACTTTCGACAGATTCTTTTGCAGTATCCGAAATTCAGGTCGGCGCAAAAGTCGAAGTTGACAGCAAAACCTTTAAAGTATTGGATTATCTCGTAACTCAAAGAGACGCTTCCAACAAAATTACAAAAGCCAAGGTTATCGCTTGGACTTGCGATGCAGAAGGCAATGTAGTACTTAACGGCGGATGCGTTGTATTCGATATCACAGGTACTGATATCACAATCAAAGATGTCAATGGAAATCCGATTGCTTAATTGACAAATTTACAATGTTTTAAAAACGGAACCGAAAGGTTCCGTTTTTTTATGATTTTGAATATCATTCAAATAAAGAATTCGCAACGCAACAAGGGGAATTTACTATAATTTATTTCCATTAAAACTTTAAATCGAAAAACGAAATTTAATTATCCGTTAAAAATTAAAAGTTATCTTTCTTTAATTTCCATATATTATCTGAATCTAATTGAAATAGCCGATATTCTATTTACAATATTTTCCATATATATATTAATAAAAAAAAGAAAAAGTCTTGCATTGAACTTTTACTTGTGTTAAAATTAATGAGTAGAAAATTTAAAAAATAAATTTTTTATAAATTTTAATATAAAAAATACCTTAAATGGGAGGAATTATGAAAAAGTTTAAATTTTGGAAAATACTTATTTCAGTAGTGCTTGTCTGCGTTCTTGCTTTTTCGTTAATTGCTTGTAACCCGCCGGAAGAACCCGATGATGGCGATCAAACAACTACGAGCTGGTTAAACGCAAAAACGGAAGCATTGAACTTGATTTTAGGTTCTGCCGTTACGGAATTTACCAACGGGTTTTCTCAAATTAAAGAAAAGGTAATAAATATCGATTTTTCGGCAAACTGGACAAATAACCCTACGGACGCAACCGAAACTAAGGAAAACTATACTGTTACGCTTAAAGGTAATATCGATATAACAGGCGGGCAGAATACTTCTTTAATGTTCGAAATCGTAAATAATTCTCTTACCGATAACAAACTCGTATTCGGCGCTTATTATAACGATGACGAAAACGAAAGCGATTTGTTCCTTATTCTTAAAAACGACCAGAGTATCACAGGTACAATTTTCGGCGACCAGGCTTATATAACCGGCAGAATCGATTTCGCTTCCGTTGCCGCTATTGCAAATTTGGTTACCGATAATACGGCGACAACCGAAAGCACAAACGATACCAGTTCTCTCGATATCGATGTTATAATTGCAGCCATTGCAGGTTTCTGTAAAGACCCGGTCGGAGCAGACCCGAACAGTACTGTAAATCCTTACATAACAACTAATTCCGACGGCTCGAAAGACGTCAAAATCACGATAGACCTCGAAAGCGTTATGAATATGGTTAAAACTATGGGAGGCGCTCTCTTAGGGTTCATTTCACCTACCGTGGACGGAAAAAATGTTTATTCAAGTTTAAAAGAATACTTCCAGGAAGCAGGAATTTATATACAGGTCGGAGAAGGTCAGTGGGACGCTCTTTCCAACAATAATCTTCCTTCATGTAAAGGAGTAGATGTTGTTCTTTCTGCCAAAATAGGCTCTGACAACAGCCTTCAAAATCTTGCGGTTGAATTTATTAACAGCGCCGAAACTTTCGATATAGTTTTAGGCGTTCCTATGGGAAAAGACGAATATACCGATGAAATTTTCAGCTGCAAGGAATTAATTAAATTCCATTTCACAAAAGGTTCCGCTAAACTTCTTTTCGATAAAATTGCTATCAACGCTTCCTTTAACCAAAGCGTCGATACCGAAATACAATCTAAAATTACCAATTTAATAGACGCTTATTCGGGAACTATGGCCGTATCGAACAATATGCTGTCATTTACTATGAACGGCACAGTCAAGAGATACAATAGTTCGAGCGAAATAGAAACTGCGGAAACTTATACTTACGAGTTAAAAGTAGATATAGATGTTATGGGAGCAGTAATGGCAGGTTTGGAATACGCTTTCGACCCACAGAATAAAGTCGTAAAAACCGACGGTATGACCGACGCCGAGTATAAAGAAAAATGCGCAGTTTTATGGGAAGGTATAGTTGACGCTGTTATGACTCACCTTAAAAACAGCGGCACAAACGGTAAAGGTCTTATCGAATTCGTTCTTAAAGATTCGGAAGGCAATATTGACTCTTACCTTTATTTCAACGCAAAGGATATCAATATCGAAAATAATGAGGCAATAATCGAATTTTATACAACTGACGGTGAAATTAAAACAAAAGCCGAGATAAATATATACGACCTTACTGATTATGCAATCGTTGCCGCTTTCCGTTCTTACGAAAAGAAGAACGCTAAACAGTCCGATTATAAAGATATTCTGTTCAATACTCTTAAAACGATTACTACCGTTTGGGGAAATATTAATTTTATCGATTCCGATAACGACGGAGTAATAGATTATACCGAAATAAATAAGGATTTCAAAGAAGCCTTGTATACCTTGTTCGGCGCTTCCGATCCAACCAAGGATTCCTTCGATAAGATACTTTCTATACTCTTTGCAGGTTATCAGAAAATGGCAATATCGATTGAAAATATAACTTTCGGTAATGTTCGGTATACTGAAAAACTCGTGCCGGTCGGTTTCGAAGGTGAGTTCGGAGAGTATGAAACTGCTTACTCAAATGTTCCCAAAATAAGACTTGGCGGAGCATTCAGGCTTTCGACAGGCGAGTATGTTAAAATTATGGATTATCTCATAACTCAAAAGAACGATAAAGGCGCAATCGAAGAGGTTAAAATTATAACCTGGAAATGTGATGAAGACGGAGTTATTACTTCCGCAGGCGGAGTTGCCGTACTTACTTTAAAAGGCGACAATATCAAGATTTACGGGGTAGACGGAATGACTATTATCGAATAATCAGATTGTATTATGGAAAAACGGAACCTTAGTGGTTCCGTTTTTTTTGTAATTTATAATTAGTTTTTATATTAATACTGTTTCAGTGTATAAAATTTAAGTTTAATAAAAAATGCAATTTAAGGATTTATCAAGTAATCTGCAAAAGTATAGAGTCGGAATTTGAATGTAATAAATTTGTCTTTAGAAAATTTTAAGAGTGGTAAGAGCGGAATATAAAAAATTATAAATGAAATTCAGTGAAATAGAAACGGCCTTTTTAAAAGGCCGTTTCTACAAGGAGTATAATAACTTTGGGGGGGTTATTATTAAAGATTTTCATCTTTGATTATATTGTATATTTACTAACTTAAAATAAACTTAAAAATAAAAAAAAGTTTTTTCAGATTATTTTCAGTTATTATCAAAATTTCAAAAACTTATTGAAATTATTAATTAAATAAAATATAATATATACATAATATTTAAACTAAATTTAAGAATTATTTTTTATATTATATACAGATAACTAATTTAATCGGAGGACGGGATTTAATATCCGATATAATAATGAAAGTACTGATAATCGAAGACGAAATTATGCTGGGCGAGGCAATAGGACATTTACTTAAGCAGTCAAAGTATCTCTACGATATAGCAAACGACGGAGAAACAGGTCTTTATTATGCTTTAAACGACGATTACGATTGCATTGTTCTCGATATAATGCTTCCTAAACTCGACGGCTTCGAAGTTGCAAAAAGAATAAGAAAGGAAGGGAAAAATACCCCCATTTTAATGCTCACCGCAAAAAGCGATGTCGCCGATAAAATTCACGGTCTTAATATAGGCGCAGACGATTACCTTACAAAGCCTTTTGAAACCGAGGAATTAATTGCAAGAATCAGAGCACTTACAAGAAGACAGGGTACGGTCGTTATGGACACGCTCTCTTTTTCCGATATCGTTCTCGATTTGAAAAATTACAGTCTTTCCTGCGGTGAAAAAACAGTGGGGCTCGGGTTCAAGGAATTTGAAATTATGCGTATTCTGTTGTCAAATCCCAAACAGGTTATCGAAAAGGAAACTATTATCTCAAAAGTATGGGGACTCGATTCCGAAGCTACCGACAACAATATAGAAGCTTATATTTCCTTTCTCAGAAAAAAACTCTTCTATTTAGGCTCAAAGGTCAACATTGGCGTTAAAAGAAAATTAGGCTACTTTTTAGAGGCTGAGTCATGCTGAAAAAACTGCGCTTTCAGATTATTACTATAAATATGGTTCTCATATTCATAATTATCTGTATTTCTATGGGCGTAATTGTCAATATTATGAGTAAAAATCTTGAAACTTCCAGTATTACTCGTATGTATCAAGCCATTAAGCCTTTTACCGAATATGCCGAAAGTTTTATTTCCGATAAGGAAAATTATTCCATGCAGCCTAAAGATATTGCCGTCGCCAAAATTATCCCGGAACAAAACGAAGCCATTGTTATTTTCAGCGACGAGTTTATTATTCAGGACGACGAACTTCAGGAAACTTTAATCGAATGTTATTTAAGCGGAGAAGAAAGAGGTATTTCTTCTTCCGATAAAGTCCGTTTCCTTATCGAACGCTCCTCCGGAAGCACTTTTATGGTACTACTCGACAGACAGGCTGAAAAGCAAACTTTGAACAGCCTTATTTATACTTGTATAATTATTTGTATTCTAAGTTTCGTCGTGCTGTTTTTTATAAGCTTCTTTTTATCGAAATTAGCGCTAAGACCGGTCGAAAAATCCTGGGCGCAGCAAAAACAACTTGTAGCGGATGTCAATCACGAGCTTAAAACCCCTCTTACCGTCATTATGGCTAATACCGAAATTCTCGAAGCAAACAAATCCGAAACAATCGAAAGTCAGATGATTTGGATTAAAAATACCAAAACCGAACTTAAAAGACTTACCGAACTTGTAAATAATATGCTGTTTCTTGCCCGTAGCGATAACAGCGAAAATATAGAGTCGGAACTTACCAAAACAAATTTCAGCGACTGCGTCGAAAACGAAGCCTTGCTTTTCGAACCCGTGTATTACGAAAAAAATAAAACCCTTCAATGCGATATCGAAAAAAATGTTTTCGTTTCAGGAAACAGCGCAAAATTAAAACAACTTTGCGTCATTCTTCTTGACAATGCTTTGAAATACTCTTATGCTCAAAGTACAATCAATCTTAAACTTTCGTCGACTAAAGAAAAGGCGGAGCTTAAAGTTTCCAATAAAGCAACTCCTCTTTCAGAGGAACAGCAAAAAAATATCTTTCAACGCTTTTATCGTGTCGACCGTTCAAGGTCAAGAGAAATGGGAGGAAACGGATTAGGTCTTTCAATTGCAGAAAGTATCGTTAAAGAACATAAAGGTAAAATTTCAGTATCGTGCGTCGATGATACAGTGACTTTTACAGTTTTGTTAAATAAATTAAATTAATTCAAGGGTGGGGGTATTTATG
This sequence comes from uncultured Eubacteriales bacterium, assembly GCA_949296455.1. Classification (GTDB taxonomy): domain Bacteria; phylum Bacillota; class Clostridia; order Christensenellales; family CALVMC01; genus CALVMC01. The sequence goes on along the minus strand of CASFOZ010000001.1, from coordinate 110,579 downwards.
AATTGTTTTTTTAAATCCTATTGCAGATTCTATCAGTTTACTATGAGAATCCTTGCTAAATGTATTAATTGGCCGAAACCTGAAATTTTAAGTTCTTTTCAGGAAGTGTCAGAAATCTTAAAAGAAAAAAAACTTTTTCCCGTTTTAATAGTTTCCGGAAAAACCGTAAGTCAACAGACTTTTTTCAACGAATTTATTTCTGAACTTCACAATAAAAAAATTCCTTTCGAAACCTTTTGTGAAACTACTTCCGACCCAGATACCGTTCTTGTAGAAAAAGGCGCAAAATTTTTCAAAGAAAAAAACTGTAAATCGATTATCGCAATAGGCGGAGGGTCAGTTATAGACTGCGCAAAAGCCATTGCGGCAGTTGCCGTTACAGGTAAGGATATTAAAAGCCTCAGAGGTATTCTGAAAGTAAGGAAAAAACTTCCTTTATTTATCGCCGTTCCCACAACCGCAGGGACAGGCAGCGAGGCTACTGCGGCTTCCGTGATAATCAACAGAAAAAATAAGGATAAGTACAGCATTATCGATACCGTCCTTATTCCGTCTTATGCGCTTTTGGATTTCAGACTCATTTCAAATCTTTCCCAAAGAATTACCGCTTCTTCCGGAATGGACGCTTTAACTCATGCCGTTGAAGCTTATATCGGTAAAAGCGGTACCCCTTTTACAGACGAGTGCGCCCTAAAATCCATTAAATTGATTTCTGAAAATCTTTTATCTGTTTATAACGGGGAGGCTACCGATGATAATTATAAAAACATGCTTTACGCTTCTTTCTATGCAGGTTTGGCTTTTACACGGGCTTATGTAGGACCGGTTCATGCAGCGGCTCATTCGGTAGGCGGATTTGCTGGCGTTCCGCATGGTGTTGCCTGCGCTGCAACTCTTCCTTTAGTGCTCAGAAAATACGGACCAAAGGCTTATCGGAAACTTTCAGAAATCGCTGACTACATTTCTATTGCCGAAAAATCAGCTTTGCCCGATATCAAAGCCGAAAAATTTATTCAGTATGTTGAAGAGCTTAACTTTAAACTCGATATCGAGGATAAGTTTAAACTCAACGAAAGCGAGTTCAAACAAATGGCGGCTCACGCTTTTGAAGAATCAAATCCCTTATATCCGTCGCCCGTCATTTTTTCTAAAAAAGATTATCTCGATATCTTCAATAAATTAAACTTTACGGAGGTTGGATTTGAAAAGAATAGCTGAATTTTTAAAAGTTTCAGAAAAAATATTCATAAAAGACTTATCGGAATACGACAAGAATTTTAAAACAGAACAATTAGAAGAACTTTATAAAAATATTATTCTTCCTGTCCGTGCGACAAAAGGTTCGTGCGGTTACGACTTTTTTGCACCGTACTCATTTTCCTTGAACCCCGGTGAAAGCATTAAAATTTTTACTGGAGTCAGAGTGTACATTCAGCAAGGTTGGTTTCTTGCTTGTTTTCCTAAAAGCGGATTAGGAAATAAATTTAAATTGAAGTTGGATAACACGGTCGGTATTATCGATTCCGATTACTGTAACAGCGATAACGAAGGACACATTATAATAAAAATCACAAACGAATCAGACAAGATTTTAAATATAAATTGCTCTCAAGCTTTTGTTCAAGGCGTATTTATTCCTTTCGGCATTACAGAATCCGATAATTGTTCCGGTATAAGAAACGGCGGGTTCGGAAGTACGGGTAAATTTGAAATTTAATAATTTAAATTAATCGTTTAGAAAGTTTTAAATTTATTTATTGATTTATGTCAGATATTAAAATACCGTTTTCGGTATTTTTTTATTTTATTAACAAATTTTAAAGTATTTTAATATGCTGAATATAGGGATAGATGGTTTCCTACAACATAAAATTTTAAAGGAGAAAAAAATGAGTTTTTATATGTTCGGCGGTTGTAATTCATGCAACCCGTGTAATAAAAAAAGAAATTGCTGCGACGACGAAAAACTTACAAGGTGTTGTTGCTGTGTAGGCCCCACAGGACCTACCGGCGCAACGGGAGCAACAGGTCCCTCGGGCGGACCGAGAGGAGCAACGGGGGCAACCGGTCCCACAGGCCCTACCGGTGCAACGGGAGCAACCGGTCCCGAAGGTCCGCAGGGTATTCAAGGGTTACAAGGTATTCAAGGTGTAACCGGCGCAACGGGAGCAACCGGTCCCACAGGCCCTACCGGAGCAACCGGCCCCACCGGTCCCGAAGGTCCGCAGGGAATACAAGGTATTCAAGGCTTACAGGGCGATACGGGCGCAACAGGCGCAACCGGGCCAACCGGTCCCACAGGTCCCGAAGGGCCACAAGGACAGCAGGGCGCACAGGGACTTCAAGGTTTACAAGGTGATACTGGCGCAACCGGGCCAACCGGTCCCACAGGTCCCGAAGGGCCACAAGGACAGCAGGGCGCACAGGGACTTCAAGGAATTCAGGGTCCGGAAGGTCCGGCAGGCCCCGCAGGAGCAAAAGGAGATACCGGAGATACCGGCCCCACCGGTCCCACAGGTCCCGCATTTGCATCGAGTTACGGTAATTTCTATTCTACTCAGTCGCCTTCTGTTCAGAACGCAGTTTACGAAATCGACAGCACAGGTCAGAGCAGCGGTATTACCTTAGCGTCCAACGAAATGGAAGTCAGCGAAGCAGGCGTGTACCTTATTAACTACGGCGTATACAATGCTTCCAATACCACAACTGACAGTTATATGGTAATAGAAGTCAATTCTGCTCCGCTCGACGGTTCAACGGTATTTTTATCCGATGCTACTTCAAACAGCGGCAGCGTCCTTGCAAATCTGAGCGCAAATGATACGGTAACTCTAAATATAGAAGGAACCAATCAGGTAACCTTTACTGCGGTTAACGGACAGTCCGCTTGTGTTACAATAGTCAAAATTTCCGATTAAAGAAACCTAACCTTTATCAAGGACCGCATTTGCGGTCCTTTTTTTGTTTTTAATTGGCAGTAATTTGCATAATTTAACTAATTAATTGCCGTTAAAAAGATAATATGTTATAATTAAAAAAACCTTTACGGAGCGTTATATGAAAATTCCTTTTTCACCTCCCGATATTACAGAAGAAGAAATAAATGCTGTAAAAGATGCTTTAAAATCAGGTTGGATTACTACGGGACCAAAAACAAAAGAATTCGAAAAAAATATTGCAGAATTTTGCGGTACAACAAAAGCTGTTTGTTTAAATTCCGCAACCGCAGGTCTCGAACTTGTTCTTAAAATTATGGGAATAGGAAAAGGCGACGAAGTAATAACAAGCGCTTATACTTATACCGCTAGCGCAAGCGTTATAGAACATGTCGGCGCAAAAATCGTTCTTTGCGATATCAATCCCGATACCCTTGAAATGGATTATAATAAACTAAAAGGTTTAATTACAGATAAAACAAAAGCTGTTATTCCGATAGATATCGGCGGCAAAATATGCGATTATGATAAGGTTTTCGATATCGTAAATTCATATAAAAATAAATTCGTTGCAAACAATAAAATGCAAGAGGCGTTCGGCAGAATAATAGTTCTTGCAGACGGAGCGCACAGTTTCGGCGCAGTAAGAAAGGGAGTTAAAAGCGGTAATATTGCCGATTTTACATCGTTCAGTTTCCACGCCGTAAAAAATCTTACTACGGCAGAGGGCGGAGCGGTTACTTGGAAAAGAAACAGAAATATAAACGACGACGAACTTTACCGCAGCTTTATGCTTTGGTCGCTGCACGGACAAAGCAAAGACGCTCTTGCTAAAACCAATCTCGGCTCTTGGGAATACGATATAGAACTTTTGGGACAGAAATGTAACATGACCGACATTGCCGCAGCAATAGGGCTTGTTCAGCTTAAAAGATATCCGAGCCTTTTAAAAAGAAGAAAGGAAATTATAGAATATTATAATAAAACATTATCCGATTATGTGTGGGAATATAATCACTTTTTCCCTAACGCATCGTCAAGCGGACATCTTTATATCACAAGACCGTTCGGAATAAACGAAGAACAAAGAAACGCAATAATTTTAAAAATGGCTGAAAAGGGAATAAGTACCAATGTGCATTATAAACCTTTACCTTTATTTACAGCTTATAAGAAATTAGGTTTCGATATAAAAGACTTTCCGAATGCTTTAAAAGCTTACCAAAGTGAAATTACATTACCTTTACATACCAAACTTTCAAATGAAGATATGATTTTTGTTGCCGAAAATTTTATTGATTCCATAAAAGAGGTTAAGCTTAATGTATAAAAGTTTCTTTAAGCCTTTATTTGATTTTATTTTAAGTTTTTTAGGGATTATAATTTTAAGTCCTTTTTTTCTTATTTTTACGCCTATAGTAGCAATAGCAATGAAAGGAAATCCCTTCTTTGTTCAGAAAAGACCGGGTAAAAACGGAAAAATATTCAAACTCATAAAATACCGTACCATGACTAACGCAAAAGACAAGGACGGCAATCTTCTTCCCGACGAAAAAAGAATGACGGGATTCGGGAAAAAGCTTCGCAGTCTTTCAATCGATGAACTTCCCGAACTATTTAATATTTTTTTAGGACAGATGAGCATAGTAGGACCCCGTCCCCAGCTTGTTAAAGATATGGTTTTTTTCGATGACAGCGTTATTTTAAGGCAAAGCGTAAGACCGGGACTCACAGGAAGCGCACAGGTTAACGGAAGAAACAACATTTTATGGGAAGAAAGATTTGCTTTCGATATAGAATATGTAAATTCGGTAAAATTTTTAACCGATATAAAAATTATTTTTAAAACGGTAGGAAAAGTACTTAAAAGCGAAGATGTTTCAACGGAAGGTATGGAAACTTCAGAAGATTATGGCGATTATCTTTTAAGAAAAGGCGATATAACGGAAAATGAATATAACGAAAAAGTCGGATTTTCAAAGGAAATAATTTTAAATAAAAAAACAAGAAGTGAATATTGCAAATCCGTGGCTTTAAAAATTAAAAACTTAAAAGCCGTTCAGAAAGTAAAAATCAAACAAAATAAAAAAATTGAAGATACAAAGATGTCGGAGAATAATAATGAGTAAGAAAACCGTTTGGATAATTAATCACTATGCTCTTACGCCTTCCCAAGGCGGACTTTGCAGACATTATTTTTTTACTGAAAAACTTATAGAAAAGGGATATAATGTAAGAGTTTTCACATCTTCCGCAATACACAATACCGATATAAACATTATAAAAGACGACGAAAAATGTCTTTTCAAAGAAGCAGACGCTGACGGTTTGACTTATACATATATTAAATCTTCGCAATATAAAGGGAACGGTTTAGGAAGAATAAAAAATATGCTTGGCTTTGCTTTCGATATAAGAAAGATAAAAAAAGCATATAAAAACGAAAAACCCGATATAATTTATACTTCCACACCTGATTTATTCACCGCATGGCAAGCGGAGATACTTGCAAGAAAAATGAAAGTTCCTTGCGTTGTGGAAGTAAGAGATTTATGGCCGTTGTCTATTGTCGAATATAAAAATATATCGGAAAAGAATCCTGTTATTAAAGGGCTTTATTTTCTCGAAAAACTAATATATAAAAGGGCTTCGGCTTTGGTATATACCATGGAAGGCGGAAGGCAATACATAATAGATAAAAAATGGCAGAACAAAGTGAATCTCGATAAGATTTTTAATATAAATAACGGAATAGATACCGCACTTCAAGAAAAACAGAAGAAAGAGTTTACCATAGAAGACGAGGATTTAAACAGCGATAAATTTAAAGTAGTTTACACAGGCTCGATAAGGGAAGTTAATGATGTAGGATTACTTGTCGATACTGCAGAAGAGCTTTATAAAAGAAATAACGATAAAATAAAATTTTTAATTTACGGTGACGGAACGCAAAAAGAAGAATTGGAAAAGAAATGTACCGATAAAAATTTAACTAATATTGTTTTCAAAGGCAGAGTTGATAAAAAATACGTTCCTTATATCTTATCGAAAGCGGATTTGAATATCGTTACCGTAAGACAGACAGGGATATCGAAATACGGAACAAGCTGGAATAAATTATTTGATTATATGAATGCAGCAAAGCCGATACTGTCTACTCTTAAAGTTAATTACGATTATATTGAAAAATATAAATGCGGAATGTCTATTGAAAATCAAACGCCTGAATGTGTAGCTGACGCAATACAAAAATTTTGCGATATGGATAATAACGATTATAACCAAATGTGCATAAACGCACAGAACGGAGCAAAAGACTTTGATTTTGAAAAGTTAACGGATAAATTCGAACAAGTTATAAATTATGCTTGCTCTTTAAAAAACAAAAAAGAAGGCGGAAAAACTATGGAATTTATTGATTTGAAAAAACAATATAAGGTTTTAAAAAGCGATATAGATAAAGGAATAAAAACGGTACTCAAAAGAGGAGATTTTATAGGCGGAAAGGAAGTAAAAGAACTTTCTTCGAGTTTATGCGAATATGTGGGAAGTAAATACTGCGTAACTTGCGCAAACGGTACCGATGCACTTACCATTGCATTAAGGTGTTTGGAAGTAGGGAAGGGAGACGCTGTTTTTGTCCCTGATTTTACCTTTTTTGCGACGGCGGAAACACCGGCTCTCGAAGGTGCCGAATGTATTTTTGTAGATGTTGACGAAAGAACTTTTAATATTAATCCCGAAAAACTCGATAACGCAATTCAAAGAGTTATTAAAGAAGGAAAATTAAAACCTAAATGTGTAATTACCGTAGACCTTTTCGGGCTTCCCGCAAATTATCCTGAAATAAAAAAGGTAACCGAAAAATATTCTCTTAAAATAATCGAAGACGGCGCTCAAGGTTTCGGAGGAGAGATAAACGGTAAAAAAGCTTGTTCTTTCGGAGATATTTCCACAACTTCCTTTTTCCCGGCAAAACCGCTCGGATGTTACGGTGACGGCGGAGCTATATTTACGGACAATGAAGAATACTATAAACTTGCCTCTTCTCTTGCAGTCCACGGAAAAGGAAGTTTTAAATACGACAATGTAAGACTCGGTTACAATTCTCGGCTCGATACCGTTCAGGCTGCGGTGCTTAAAGTAAAACTCGAAGCTTTTAAAAAATACGAACTTCAAAAAAGACAGGAAATAGCAAAAATGTATTCCGAGAAGTTAAACGGAAAATTTAAACTGCCCGTTATTCCGCAAGGGTTTAAAAGCAGTTTTGCACAGTATACTTTGATTGCCGAAAGCGAAAAGCAAAGGAACGATATAATAGCAAAGTTAAAAGAACAAAACATACCTGCCATGATATACTATCCTATCCCTATGCACTTGCAAACAGCTTTTAAAAATACACCTTATAAAGAAGAAGAACTTGAAGTTTCTACTAAACTTTGCAAAACTGTTTTCAGTATTCCGATGCACCCCTATCTTAAAAAGAGCGATGTTGACAAAATCGCAAGTGCTTTTTATAATATAAATAAAGAAAAACTAATATGAAAAAGGAATTTTTTGTTCACAAATCAAGTTTTATAGATAAGCCTTGCGTTATCGGAAAAGGAAGTAAGATATGGCATTTTTGTCATATCATGAAAAATTGCTCAATAGGCGAAAATTACAACATAGGGCAAAATGTTTTTATAGCCTCAGGCGTGAGACTCGGCAAAAATGTGAAGATACAAAATAATGTTTCTCTTTATGACGGAGTCGTTTGCGAAGATAATGTGTTTTTAGGACCGAGTTGTGTTTTCACCAATGTAATAAATCCGAGAAGTGCGGTAAACAGAAAAAACGAATACAGAAAAACCCTTTTAAAAGAAGGAGCAAGCGTAGGCGCAAACAGTACAATAATATGCGGGATTGAAATAGGAAAATATGCTTTAATCGGAGCAGGAAGCGTCGTTACGAAAAGCGTACCCGATTATGCGGTTGTATACGGAAACCCTGCGTCGGTAAAAGGTTATGTTTGCGAATGCGGAGAGAAATTAATTTTCGATAATAATCACGCAGAATGTAAATGCGGTAAAAAATATAAAACAAGCGAAGGAGTAGTCGTAAGAGAATAATGGGACTGAAAAACGAACTTTTAGAAAAAATCAAAAACAAGACTATAAAAGTCGGCGTTGTCGGCTTAGGATATGTAGGGCTTCCTTTGGCGGTAGAAAAAGCCAAGGCAGGTTTTAAAACTACCGGCTTCGATGTACAGGCTCAAAAAGTCGATATGGTAAATAAAGGACAAAATTACATAGGCGATGTTGTAAACGAAGACCTTGCGGAAATAGTTAAAAGCGGAATGCTTAAAGCAACTTCCGATTTTTCTTTCATTAAGGAAGTGGATTTTATAGCAATTTGCGTTCCCACGCCTCTCGATATTCACCAACAGCCAGATATAAGTTATGTTCGTGACAGTGCGGTTGCAGTATCCAAATATCTCAAAAAAGGTACTATGGTGGTACTCGAATCAACTACATATCCGGGAACGACCGAAGAACTTTTAAAACCGATACTCGAAGAAGGAAGCGGTCTTGTTTGCGGAAAGGATTTTTATCTCGGGTTCAGTCCTGAAAGGGTAGACCCCGGCAACCTTATTTATAAGACTAAAAATACCCCGAAAGTAGTCGGAGCCATAGGCGATGACGCAAGAGAAGTTATTGCGGCAATGTACAGAGCGGTGCTTTCAAGCGATGTTTACGAAGTTTCGAGTCCTGCCGTTGCGGAAATGGAAAAAATACTTGAAAATACCTACCGCAATATAAATATTGGCTTAGTCAATGAACTTGCTCAGCTTTGCCATAAAATGAAAATCAGTATATGGGAAGTAATAGAGGCGGCAAAGTCGAAGCCTTACGGCTTTCAGGCTTTCTATCCGGGGCCAGGTCTTGGCGGGCACTGTATACCGCTCGACCCTTATTATCTTTCATGGAAGGCAAGAGAGTTCGGATTCCATACTTCCATGATAGAGTCTTCTATGATGATTAACGATAAAATGCCCGAATATACAGTGGACAGAACGGCGGAAATTTTAAATTCTTTCGAAAAATCTTTAAAGGGCTCAAAAGTATTACAGCTCGGTGTTGCTTACAAACAGGATATAGACGATTACAGGGAAAGTCCTGCGGTAGTAGTCAGCGAAATTCTGAGAAATAAAGGCGCACAGGTAGATTACTACGACCCGTATATTGCAGAGTATAAGCACGGCGGAAAAATCTTTAAAGGACTCAAAAACATATCGGAAGAAATAGTTAAAAAGTACGATATAGTAATAGTTACGACAGCCCATACAAAAATAGATTACGATATGGTTGCAAATAATGCAAAAGCAGTGTTCGATACAAAGAACGCTATGAAATCGGTTAAAAACCGTAAAAATTTATATTTGCTATAATGAAAAAAATTAAAGTTTTATTAACTTCGGCAGGCGGACTTACAGGAACATATTTACTTCGGAATTTTAAAAACTCAACAAAATATGAAATTTTTACAGTATCTGTCGATATTAATCAAGATGTACCGGCTAAATATTTTTCAGATGTTTTTTATAAGGCACCTAAAATTAACGATGAAAAATACATAAATTTTCTAAAAAAGTTAATGCAAGAATATAAATTCGATTGCATTATTCCTATTACTTCTCTTGATGTTGATTTTTTTTCTGTCAATAAATTTTCAGATTATAGAATTTTGACACCTAACTATATTATAAACGAAACTTTGAGTAATAAAAGGAAACTATACAATTTTTTTAAAGAACTCAATATCGAAGTGCCAAAAGTTTATGATTCCGTTCCTGATAAATTTCCCGTATTTATAAAACCGGAAAAAGGTTCGGGGAGTAAAAATTCACAAATTATAAAAAGTATTAAAGATTATTATTTTTTTACCGAAGACAATACCAAAGTTATAGTAACAGAATATTTAAATGGAGAAGAATATACTGTCGATTGCCTTTTTGATTTAAATGGAAAATGTATCGGATATAATAATCGAAAAAGATTAAAAACAATTTCAGGCGGGGCAGTAGTTACCGTATCCGAGACAGATGAAAATTTAGATAGAATTATAAAAAAATTAGAAAATTTGAATCAAATAATAGGACCTGTTAATTTTCAATATATAAAAAACAACGGTAAATATTATATTATTGATTTTAACACAAGATTAGCTTCCGGCGGATTGCCTTTATCGGTGCAGTGCGGTTTCAATATTCCCGAAAAGATAATTGATTTGATCTTAACAGGAAATACCGAAATATACAGACAAAGTCCCAAAACAGACGGCACAAAAATGATTCGTTATTATAACGAGATTTTTATTAAGGAAAGTAAATGAATATTTTTTTAGATTTTGACGGAACTTTAGTTGATGTTTTTCCCCGATATGCTAATGTGTTAAAAACTTTTATGAAAAAAAACGGGCTAAAACACGATTTTACTTTGGAAGATTATAAAAAATATAAAACAGAATTAATAAAAGATCATTTAATTGCAGAGAGATTAACCGGGGAATTAATTAATATTAATGATTATTATAATTTTAAAAAGGAATTTTTAGAGGACAAATCTTATTTAAGTTTGGATATACCGCTTGGTGATTTTGTTAATTTCGCAAACTTTGCAATAAAAAAAGGATATAAAATAAATCTTGTTACGATTCGAAGAGTAGAAGAAAATTTAATATGGCAAATAAATAAATTGGGATATTTTAAATATTTTAACGATATTAAAGTTTTATTTCCTGAAAAATTAAATAAGTATGAATATTTAATGCAAGAAATAAAAGAAGATGATATAATAATAGGCGATGGGTATCAAGAGATCAAGGCTGCGTCGGATAAGAACTGCAAGGCGTTTTATGTTAAAAGCGGTCTTGGTATAAGTTTAAACGATTTAAAGACATTGAAATGCGAAAAAATAAATTTATACACGGAGGTTTCAGATAAATTATAATGAAATACGCTCTTATCGGTTGCGGAAGAATTTCCACAAATCATATAAAAGCCGCAAAGGAAAACGGTTTTGAAATAGTTGCAGTTTGCGATATTGTTTCCGACCACATGGAAGATGTGTTATCGAAACATTTTTCTGACGGGGCAAAACATATCGCAAGATATACGGATTATAATAAAATGCTTTCGGAGCATCCTGAAATAGAACTTGTTTCGATAGCGACTGAAAGCGGAAAACACGCAAAAATCGCTCTTGACTGTATAGAAAAGAATGTAAACATTATTATCGAAAAACCTATCGCATTAAGTTTAAAAGATGCGGATATGATTATCGAAAAAAGCAAGGAAAAAAATGTGAAGGTCTGCGCTTGTCATCAGAACAGATTCAATATAGCCGTTCAGCAAATGAGAAAGGCTTTGGAAGAAGGAAGGTTCGGGAAAATTTCCCACGGTTCAATCCATGTAAGGTGGAACAGAAACAAAGATTATTACGACCAGGCTAAATGGAGAGGGACATGGGCTCAGGACGGCGGTGCGCTTATGAATCAGTGTATTCACGGAATAGATTTGCTTCGTTGGATGATGGGCGGAGAAATCGAAGAAGTTTACGGTGTTACTAAAAGACAATTCCATAAATACATAGAATGCGAAGATATCGGTATGGCGGTTGTGAAATTCAAAAACGGCGCAATAGGAACTATTGAGGGAACGACTAATGTTTATCCGAAAAATCTTGAAGAAACACTGTATCTGTTCGGCGAAAACGGTACGGTTAAACTCGGCGGAAAATCCACAAACGCAATAGATATATGGGATTTTAAAGGCGAAAGCGAAAACGATACTCAGTACAAAGGATTTTTTGAAGAAACCGCTAATGTTTACGGTAACGGACATACAAGTCTTTTTAAAGATATGGAAAGTGCAATAACAAATAACAGAAAACCGTATATAGGGGCGGAAGAAGGCAGAAAGGCATTGGAACTCGTACTTGCCGTATATAAATCCTCTTTTGAAGGAAAGCCCGTAAAACTTCCGTTAAAAAACTGTTCGACTCTCGATTTTGTCGGAGAATACGATAAATGAAATTATTACTATTAACATCTAATTATCCGTTTGGGAACTTAGGAGATAATTGTTTTATTCAAAACGAGATTTATGCTCTTGCAGAAAAATTTGATAATATAACGATTATTTCAACAGGAGAAGGGGAATTAAGAGAAGATATTCCTGCCAATTTGAAAGTAATTAAAGTAAATCAAAAAAAATTTAAAATTTTTAAGGCATTTAATGCTTTATTTGCATTGTTTAATAAGTCGGGTAGACAGGCTTTCAAAGAATGTAAAAAATATTATAAAAATGCTTCAAGAATAAAAATTTATAAGCAGTTATTTATTTATAACTATGTTTATTTTTTATTAAAAAATATTATAAAAAAAGAAGGTAAAGATGCCGATTTAGTTTATACATATTGGATGAGTTCTAAAGCCTATGCAGTTGCTAAATTGAAATTCGATAAAAAAATAAACTGTCCGTTTATAACTCGATCTCATAGATTTGATTGTTATATCAGAAATGATTATATACTTGTTTACAGAAAATTTATAGGTGATAATGTCGACACAATTTGTTTTATTTCAGAAGATGGTAAAAATTATTACGAAAGAACTTTTTATCAGGACTTACAGAATAAATGTAATTTAGTAGTTAGTTATTTAGGTATCAATAAGAATTTTACAGAAACTAATTATTCAGAAGATGAGTATTTAAGGATAGTTAGTTGTTCGAATGTTGTTCCCGTTAAGAGATTAGATATTTTAATAAATGCGCTTTCAATGATTGATGATTTTAAGATTAGTTGGATACATATAGGCGGCGGAGAAAAATTTGACGAAATAACAAAATTTGCAGAAGAAAAATTAGCAAAAAAAGAAAATATAAAATATCATTTTAAAGGAGCATTAAAGAATGAAGAAATATTGAATTATTATAAAAATAATACAATTGATTTATTTATAAACTGTTCGGATAGTGAAGGTGTTCCGGTAACAATAATGGAAGCGAATTCTTTTGGTATACCTGTAATATGCAGAGATGTCGGCGGAAACAGAGAGATTTGCGTCGATAACAATAAAGATTATCTACTGTCAAATAATGCAGGAGCCGAAGATTTTGCAAAAGCAATAATAGATTTTAAAAATAAAAGTTATGAAGAAAAAATTAAAAGAAGAGAAGAAACAAAAAAAATATTTTTAGAAAAATTTTCTAAAAATTCTATAAATAATTATGTAAATCATTTAGTGGATATGGTGTAAACAAAAAAATAAATGGAAGCATTTTTAATTACAATTTGCTATATAACTGTAATATTTTTTATGTGTTGGTATGAAAAAAAGAAATTTGGCATCGTACTTACGCCTATTTTTATGCTTACAGTACCTTTTTCAATAGTTTTGTTTTTTTCCAATTTTTTGTTAAAGTATTTCGGCTTTTACGAACTTAACCCTTCTGTTGTATATATTTGGCTTTTTGGTACTTTGATTTTTTTTATAGTTGGCAATGTATTTACAATAGGATATAAATATAAACCTATCCAAGAAAACGAAAAAATTAAATTAAGTATTTATACTTTTAATGAAAACAATATTTCCTTTAATTTTAAAATTATTACTTTGTTTTTAATTATAATTGAAGGCATAGCAATGATTTTTTATTCTTTTCCCAAAATCGGAAGTTTAGGATTTAAAGCTTTTGAAGAATTTTTTTCGCAAGGGATTTTCGGACATTTATTAATTATACTTAGTGTCATAGTAATTTATTTAATCGGTAAAGCAAATTTTAAAAATTTTTTAGCTTTAATAGATATTACGGCTATCCTTATATTTTTAGTATTGGCAGGAGTAAAAAGTGATTTAGTTGTAACATTTTTTGCCGGTTTATTATTTAGGATTTACAATGGTAAAATGAATTTTAAACTGCGTTATGTTGTTTATGCCGGCATAATTGCCGTGATAATTTTTTTTGGAGTCTATATTGTAGATTTTTCTATTAAAAGAGGTAACATAGTTTTAAATATAAATGTATTAAAGGAGTTATTTATGCATTTAGGTAACTATGTGTTTGCGGGAATTGGTGGGATGGGAGAATATATTAAATTGCCTTATCAATTTAACTTTAATGAAGTTTTTAATCCTATAGATACAGTATTTAAATTTTTAGGATTGATTGATGGAGAATTTAATAATATAATAAATGAATATATAAAAGTAGGACCTGATAAAACCACAAATGTTTCGAGTATATTTGGAGAAATTTATATAAGAGGTGGATTGTTAATGATATTATTATATACCTCATTTATTTCGATAATAATTTATAACTTATTTGTCGGGACAAGAAAAGGCAATAAATATTCCGCAATGGCTTATTCATATTTATCAATGGGATTGGTCATTGCTTTATTCGGAAATAATTTTATGAGATTGATATGTTTGGAAATAAGTGTTTATTGTTACCTTGCTTACTTAGGAAGCAAATTTTTAAAAGATATAAAATGTATAAAAAAGGTAAAAGTTTATGGATAAAAATGTTGCAGTTATAATTTTAAATTGGAATGGGACTAAAGATACATTAGAATGTTTAGAGTCGTTGAAAAACGAATTCTGCGATATTTATGTATTGGATAACGGATCCGAAACGGAAAATTATAATGTTTTAGTTTCAAGTTTAAAAAATTTTCATAAAAAAACTGTTTTCATAAATTCAGAGGATTTTAAAAATAAACCGATCGAAAATTTCGATATTTGTTTGATAAGGTCGACTGAAAATTTAGGATTTGCTTGTGGGAATAATTTTGTCGGATATAAAATTTATAAAAACTACGAACATATTTTACTTTTAAACAACGATACGGTGGTACCGGAAAATTTTATAGTTAATTTATCGACAAGAGCAAAAAAAGAAAATACAGACGCATTAACCTGCGATATAAGATATTATGATGATAAAAATGTTTTGTGGAATGCAGGTGGAAAATTTAAATGGTATGGCGACAGAAAGTATTTTTCGCAAAAAAAGATTGATAAATTAATAAAAAAAGGTGTTTCTTATATTCCAGCAGATTACATTACAGGTTGTGCTATGTTGATTAAAACTGATTATATAAATAAAAACGGAATATTAACAGATAAATTTTTTCATGGGGAAGAAGATTTTAATTTTTGTTATAAAGCAAAAATTAATAAAGCTATTGTCGGGGTAGATTTATCTTTGAAAATATTTCATAAAGTTGGGATGTCAATAAACCCTAATAAAGATGCAGATAAAGCTTTTAAATCAACGGTAGTTCATTATACAAATCGTATAATTGATTTTAAAGAGTTCTATGGGAAAACCAGGTGGAAATTATGGAGAAAATTTTACATATTTTTAGTATTGATAAAAAGGTTTTTATCTGGAATGAATTTATCTAATATTGTTTTATTAAAAAATAGTATTTTGTTCTATACAAATAGATATGACGATGTTAAAAAAGAAGTTTATTCTAAAATTTTAGCAGATGAAAAAATTGTTTTAAAGAAATAAATATGAGTCAAAGCAGAACAAAGTATTCAATTATTAATATTATATTTTCTTTTTCTTCCGCCATACTCAAATTGGTGTTGTTGTTTTTCGTGCAGCAACAACTTGTTAAATATTTAGGATATGATTTAGTAGGGGTCAACAGAACTTGCACATCGATTATTTCGATGCTTTCCGTTACCGAACTTGGCATAGGAAGTGCAATTACTTTTTGCCTTTATGAACCGATTGCCAAAAAGAACGAGTTAAAAATCGCACTCTTAATAAGATTATATAAAATAATTTATTTTGTAATGGCAGGGATTATACTTATCGGAGTTGCCGTTACAATGCCGTTTATTAAAGTCATAACAAAAAGTGAGTATGAATTAGGATACTTATGTTTAGTGTATTTTCTTTTTGCATTGAATGCAATTATTACTTATTTATTTTCATTTAATCAAACTTTGTTAATTGCAGATCAAAAGGAATATCTTGTAAATATACCTACAATGATTTTTACCACAATAATGTATGTTGTTCAGTTTGTTGTTCTGTATATGATAAAGTATTTTGCAGATCAAGCAAAATTGTTCTTTGTTATTTATCTTATAGCGGCAATCGTTTTTACATTTATTTGTAATTTATTTATTTATGTTTTAGTCAGACGGAAATATCCGTATACTATAAAACCAAAAGGAAAACTTGAAGACGAAGATAAAAAATTGATTAAAACCAAAGTCGGAGCTTTAATATATCACAGGGTAGGAAATTATCTTGTAACCGGAACAGATACTATTATTATTTCAAGTGTTTTAACTTCTGTCGTAGCAGGAATTACAGGGAATTATTATACTATAACAACTGCCCTGACAACTGTTTTCGGGAAAATTGCTTCGGCGATGCTTCCGAGTTTCGGAAATTTAATAGTGGAAGCAGACGGAGACAAAGTTTACAGAACTTATAAAATCGCACAATTTCCGCTTTTTATTATTTATGTCGTATTCGGTATAGGCTTTATTTGTCTTAGCGATATGTTTATATCGAAAATATGGTTGAATTCAGATGGACTTATGGATATTGCCTTTGTAGTACTTATGGGTGTTAACTTTTTTATAACAGGTTATTCTGGAATGCTCGGAAATGTTCGATTTGCAGCGGGGAAATTCGAACCTGATAAATATCTTCATATAGTTATAGCAATATTGAATTTAGCAATTTCAATAGGACTTGTTTTTGTCTGGGGAGCGGCAGGTGTGCTTGTCGGAACTTTAATTTGTTTATTGATTAAAGAGTGTACAGTTTTACCGCATATTTGCTGTAAACATATATTTAAAAATTCTTATTTTAAATATATGATAAAACAGATAATCGAATTTTCAATTTTCGGAATTTTATGTGCAGCTTGTTGGTTTATTTGTAATAGTTTTGCTTTAGAAAATGTTATAGGAGATTTTATACTAAAAGGTTTTATATGCGTTATTTTTCCTGCTGTAGTAATAATATTGTGTTATTTAAAAACGGAAGAAATGTCATATTATATTGCTGCTTTAAAAAAATTGTTTAAAATTAAAAAAAATACAGATATGCAGCATTAATTATGGTATTATAAATATTAGAGGATTATTATGAAAGTTACAAATACGATACTTAAAGGTGTAAAAATAATCGAACCCGATGTTTTTGGAGATAACAGAGGTTGGTTTACTGAAAGTTACAGTAAAAGATCATTTGAAAAAGCCGGGCTTTTTTATGATTTTGTTCAAGACAATCACAGTTTTTCAAAACAGAAAGGAGTTATAAGAGGACTTCATTATCAAGCTGAACCGTTTTCACAGGCAAAGTTGGTAAGATGTACAAAAGGATCGATAATTGATTTTGCGGTAGATATAAGAAAGGGAAGTAATACTTACCTTAAACATGTTGCTATAACATTAAGTGAAGAAAACCATAAACAGTTGATGATTCCGAGAGGATATGCTCATGGTTTTATAACCTTGACCGATGATGTTGAAATACAATATAAAACAGATAATTTTTATAACAAAGAAAGCGATAGGTCTATTCGGTATAACGATTCTTCGATAGGAATAAATTGGAATGTTGAAAATCCGATATTATCCGATAAAGATAAAAATGCACCTCTATTAAAAGATATAGGAAACGAGTTCTCAGTTAAAGTTTTAGTTACGGGCGCAAACGGGCAACTTGGGAGAGATGTAGTAAAAATTTTGCAGCATAATGGTATTAATGTTAGAGGAGTCGATATTCAAGATTTTGATATAACCGATTTTAAACAAACAGAAGATTTTATTATCAAGTATAATCCCGACGTGGTAATTCATTGTGCTGCTTTTACCGCTGTTGACTTGGCAGAAACAGAAAAAGAAAAATGCAAATTAATAAATGTTGACGGAAGCAAAAATATTGCAGAAGCTTGTAAAAAAACCGATGCAATAATGATATATATATCTACGGATTATGTCTACGGAAATAACGGTTCGCTTCCTATTAAAGAAACGGAAAAAACAAATCCTTTATGCGTTTATGGAGAAACGAAGCTGGAAGGAGAAAAAGTATGCTCAAAATTGCTCGATAAATTATTTATCATAAGAACTTCTTGGGTTTTCGGTATAAACGGAAATAATTTCGTTAAAACAATGTTAAGGCTTGCCGATGAGAAAGAAAGTCTGTTTGTGGTTAACGATCAAATAGGATCTCCTACATATACACCCGACCTTGCAGAATTTATATATTTTATCATGCAAACCGATAAGTATGGAATATATAATTTTTCAAATGACGGTTATTGCAGTTGGTTTGATTTTGCAAATGAAATTTTTAAACTATCGGGTAAATGCGTAAAAGTTAATCCTATTAGTACAAGAGAATACAATGCAAAAGCGGTCAGACCGTTAAATAGCAGACTTAATAAAGATAAACTTATTGAATGCGGTTACAGAAAACCTCCGTTATGGAATGAGGCACTAAAAAAATATTTTAAGGAGATAAACAAATGAAATTGTTGGTAACAGGCGGAGCCGGATTTATCGGAGGAAATTTTATACATTATATTTTGAAAAAATATTCCGATTACAAAATTGTTTGTTTAGACAAGCTTACATATGCGGGAAACTTATCCACATTAAAAGATGCTTTTACTAACAAAAATTTTAAATTCGTCAAAGGGGACATAGCCGACAGAAAAACCGTAGACAATTTATTCGCAAAGGAAAAATTCGATGTCGTAATAAATTTTGCTGCGGAAAGTCATGTCGATAGAAGTATTTTGAATCCTGAAGTGTTTTTAGTAACAAACATTATAGGAGCGCAGGTCCTTATGGAAGCATGTAAAAAATTCGGTAATATAAGATTTCACCAGGTTTCAACAGATGAAGTTTATGGAGATTTGCCCTTA
Source organism: uncultured Eubacteriales bacterium (assembly GCA_949296455.1). Taxonomy (GTDB): domain Bacteria; phylum Bacillota; class Clostridia; order Christensenellales; family CALVMC01; genus CALVMC01. The sequence continues at coordinate 91,678 of CASFOZ010000001.1, read as the reverse complement.
AACAGGCCGGAACTTATGTTCACGGAAGACACACCTATTCATACTTCCAGTCCTTATAGTGCGAGTAAGGCTTCGGCGGATTTACTGACACTTGCTTATTTTAGAACATATGGACTTCCGGTAACTATTTCAAGATGTAGTAATAATTATGGCCCTTATCATTTTCCTGAAAAACTTATTCCTCTTATGATTACAAGAGCATTGAACGATAAAACTTTACCTGTTTACGGCAACGGAAAAAATGTCAGAGATTGGCTTTATGTTGAAGATCATTGTAAAGCTATCGATTTGATTATTTCAAAAGGGAAAATGGGAGAAGTTTATAATGTTGGCGGGCACAACGAAAAAAGTAATATAGAAATAGTTAAGTTAATACTTAAAAAGCTCAATAAACCTGAAAGTCTTATTACATTTGTTGAGGACAGAAAAGGACATGATTTGCGTTACGCAATAAATCCTGAAAAAATAGAAAAGGAATTAAATTGGACGCCTGAAACAAAGTTTGATAAAGGTATTGAAAACACAATTAATTGGTATTTAGAAAACAAAAAATGGTGGGAAGATATAATTTCGGGTGAATATGAAAAGTATTACGAAAAAATGTATAAAACAAAGGAGAAAAATCTATGAAAGGAATAATTCTTGCAGGTGGCAGCGGAACAAGGTTGTATCCTTTAACTTCTACTTTATCAAAACAAATTTTACCTGTTTATGATAAGCCTATGATTTTTTATCCTTTATCTACTCTTATGCTTGCCGGAATAAAAGATATTTTGATTATTTCCACCCCCAGAGATTTACCTGCTTTTAAAGAACTTTTAAAAGACGGAAATCAATTTGGTATAAACATTCAATATGCAGAACAACCAAGCCCGGACGGACTTGCTCAGGCTTTTTTGATAGGCGAAAATTTTATCGGCTCAGACAGTTGTACAATGATACTCGGCGATAATATATTTTACGGCAACGGACTTTCGCAGATTTTAAAAGATGCAGTTTCTCAAAAAAGGGGTGCAACGGTTTTCGGCTACTTTGTTGATGATCCTGAAAGATTCGGTGTTGTTGAGTTTGACAAAAACGATAAAGTAATTTCAATAGAAGAGAAACCTTTAAATCCAAAATCGAATTATGCCGTAACCGGTTTATATGTTTACGATAACAAAGTGGTGGAATTTGCGAAAAGAATTAAACCCAGCAAAAGAGGAGAATTAGAAATTACAGATATAAACAAGCTGTATTTAAATGAAGGATTACTAAATGTTAAATTGCTTGGCAGAGGTTTTGCTTGGCTAGATACAGGGACTGTGGATAGTCTTTTAGATGCAGGAAATTTTATGAATTTACTTGAAAAAAGACAGGGAATAAAAGTTTGCGTGCCTGAAGAAGTTGCGTTTATTAATGGGTGGATAGACGAAGAAAAACTTGATAAAAGTATAGAAAGCTACGGAAAGAGCAGTTACGGAAAATATCTGAAAAAACTTAAAGAAAAGAGAATTAAATATTAATTTTTATAGGCAACATTATTTCATATATTAAATGAAATAATAATTTTATATTAGTTTATGGACAAAGTTATCGAGATAAAAAACTTAAAAAAATATTTCGGAGAAGTGAAAGCTGTCGATGATATTTCTTTCAGTGTAAAAGAAGGACAGCTTTTTGCATTTTTAGGACTTAACGGGGCGGGAAAGAGTACTACTATAAATATAATTGTCGGTATTCTCAAAAAGGACAGCGGAGAATGTATCGTTAACTCAAAATCGGTTGACGATATTGAAAAAATCTTACCTGAAATAGGAATTGTCTTTCAGTCTTCCGTTCTCGATAACAAGCTTACGGTTTTGGAGAATTTAAGATACAGGGCGGCTCTTTACGGTATTATGAAAGAAGAGTTCGATAAAAATCTTGATTTTTTAACCGAAGCTCTCGATATGAAAAACATACTCAAAAAAACCTTCGAAAAGCTCAGCGGCGGCCAAAAAAGGAAAGCCGATATCGCAAGGGCGCTCATACATAAGCCCAAATTACTTATTCTGGACGAGCCTACCACGGGGCTTGACCCGCAAACGAGGAAATTAGTCTGGACGCTTATCTCACAGCTCAGAAAATCTGACAGGCTCACCGTACTTTTAACTACCCATTATATGGAAGAAGCGTCGGAAGCGGATTATGTTGCCATTATGGAATCGGGCAAAATCGTTGCGACAGGAACGCCCACACAGCTAAAAAACGAGTACGCAAGCGATTATATGAAGATATACGGATACGATTATAAACTTATCGAAGTTTTAAAAAGCCATGATTTAAAATATATAAAAAACAGAGAGTTTATACAAATAGAATTTAAAGATACCTTGTCCGCCAAGAATTTTCTTATGGAAAATGAAAAAATAATAACGGATTTTGAAGTTATTAAAGGCAAAATGGACGATGTATTTTTAAATGTCACAGGGCGGGATATTAAGGAGTTAAGATGAAAAGCGAACTCAAAAAATTAATGTATTTTACGGTACGGAACATAAAGATATATTTCAAGGATAAATTCACTTTTTTCGTATCTTTAATAACCCCTTTGATATTGCTTATATTATTCGTAACCTTTTTAAAAAGCGTTTACGAAGACACTATTTTGAACATAGTAGGAAGCCTGACTCTCGATAAAAAACTGATAGACGGTCTTATTGGCGGCTGGCTGATATCGTCGGTGCTTGCGACTTCTTGTATAACGGTTGCGTTTTGTTCGGGGATAACGGTACTCGACAAAATAAATAAGGTAAATTTTGATTTTGCCGTCTGCCCCGTAAAAAAGACGACATTACAGATAGGGTATGTACTTGCAAACCTTGTTGCGACTATAATTATTTGTCTAGTTCTTCTTGTCATAGGACTTATATATCTTGCGGTCGTCGGATTTTATCTCACTTTTACCGATATTTTGCTTGCTGTTGTCAATATTGTAGTAACAGCTCTTTTCGGGACACTTCTTGCCAATATAGTATGGAGTTTTACGAATTCGCAGGGAGCGGTAAGCGGCGTTTGTACTTTGGTATCCGCAATGTACGGATTTATCTGCGGTGCGTATATGCCGATAAATATGATGGGCGATGCAATGAAATCGGTAACCGCATTTATTCCCGGCACATATTCGACGTTTTTTTTCAGACAGAATTTTATGAATAAAGTAATTTCGGAAATGGGCAATGTATTGCCCGAGCAAATGGTGGACGCAATTTCGGAAAGTTTTGATTTTAAATATGTTGTTTTCGGAAATGAAATAAAACCGTTATCGATGTTTGTAATATTGTTTTCCTGCACTTTGATTGTGCTTTCTGTATTTATAGTTATTGCAGCCTTGAACTTAAATAAAAAAGAAAAGCTTATTAAAGCTAAACAAAAGAAAAATTAAGTAAAAAACAGTTATAATAACGGATTTTAATTTTTATGAATATAAAATTGTATTGTAAACGATTAAGGAAATAATTAACCTTGTAAAATAGAGATACTTGATTATTTAAGTTTTTTCATTAAATCCAATATTATCTGTCTGCTTTCTTTGGAAAGATTGCCGAACATATCTAAAACATACTTGTCTTCTTCGTTGTATTCTCTGCCCAAATAAAATAAATCCAATATAAAAAGAATTGCTTACACTTCTTATTTCCAAAGATGTTTGCTTGAAAAGGATATTAATATCCTGAACAGGCTTAACGATAATTTTTATCGGAAATTCAGCGAGGGGATGCTTTTCGACGAGAGAAAGACCTATGAGCCAAAGACAGAAAGTAAGAAAAATATTTCATTTCTGGCAAGGAACCGTTCTATGATTGACGACAGCGATTTCTGTATTTTTTATTACATGAAAAGTTATAAACCGGAAATTAATTATTTACCTTTCGATGCCGGTATGAACGAAACTTTTAAATATGCAAATGAGTGCAATAAAAAAATTACTAACTTTGCAGGCCCGGTTGACTTTTAAATTTTAAATATCCGATATTGTTTTCAAAAAAACTTTCTTTTGTATTTTAAACTTAAATACATATTGTACTTTTGTCTTTTAAGGTATATAATTATAATATAACTTATATGTAGGTGGTAATATGTAGGTGGCAGTTATGAAGGATTTTAAAGATTTAAGAATAGTTGATAATTTTTATCAGACATCGGCTTTTTATCCGATGCCTACGATTTTGATTTCTACCGTTTCCCAAAACGGAAAGACCAATTTAGGTTCATACTCTCTTTGCTTCCCGTACTATATCGCAGGGAAAGATTACTATGCGATGCTTCTCGAAGCAAGGAACAGTTCAAACACCGCACAGAATATTCTTCGCACCAAAAAAGCCACTTTGAATTTTATTACTGACGACAGGAAGAATTTTAAAGAGGCGGTAAGGTTAGGGTTTCCCGGCGAGACTACCGACGAGAAGATGAAAGACTGTAAGTTCGAACTTGTCGACAGCGAAATAGGTGCCGATAGGCCTAAAATCGTAAAAGACGCATTTCAGGTTTTCGAATGCACATGGGACGACAGTCTTGAAGATGCTTACAAAGACAAGGAAGGCTGTCTTGAAGGGTACGAACCGCCGTACAGAAACTTTAACGGTATAACAAGCAAGTTCGGAGCTCATTTCATTCTTAAAGTAGATAAAATCTGGATGAAAGAAAAACAGTACGACGCAATCGTGAACGGCGTTAAAGGAAGCGCTTTTCCAAAGGTTCCCGTAGATTACGGATACAGAGACAGTACAAACTTCTGGTATACGAAATTCAGAAAACCGATAGCGGAGCAAATTCAGGCAAAAGACGGCGATGTCAATTCTGTTATTTACTGTGCTGGCAGAATAGATCCGAATGTTAAATTTACAAAAGAAGCTTGCGAAAAACTTACTAAAATCCCGAGAGTTTTTTTGAAAATGGCACTCACTCAAATGGTGGAGATAGCAAAAAGCGAAGGAATAACTCTGATAGACGAACAAGCTCTTACCGTAATAAACGACAAGCGCCGTCAGGAAAAAAAGAAATAATTTAATAATCGATATTCAAATAAAGCAATCTGCCTTTTTGACAGATTGCTTTATTAATTGGTTATATATTATTATAAGTTTAATAGATGGTTTTAAAAGATTAAAATAAAATGTTTTATCGTAAATTCAGTTAAAAAAATTGACAAAAGTTATTGACTTTGTTTTTTTAGTGATAGTAAAAATTCCTTATCAAGTTCGGATACTCTGTAACTTTCTCTGCATTTTTGAATGAATTTATTTTTTACAAAGTCATTAAGTCGGTTTTTAAGTATAAAGTCTGTCGTTTCTTTTTTTTGTTTTATAAAACATTCGCAAAGAAGCCAGGCTATTATCATATTTACATAATATTCTTTTTCATTAAAGCTTCCGTTTACGGCATTAAAAATAAAAGGCAGATTTGTGTCGATAAAACTGAATAAAATTCTATAACCTATTCTTCTCTCGAAAGGCAAGTCGGAGTCGATTAAACTATTTGAAAGATTTAAAAAGGAATTTTCTTTTCCCTTTACAATAAAAGAAAACAAATCGCACAGCGCCCAGCAGTCCGCTTTCTTTGAATATTCGGAAAGATAACTTTTTAAAAGTTCAAAATCTTTTATGTTAGAAATGATAAACCCCGATATCGCTATGCTTTCATAGGTCGAATAAATTTTAAGATTTAAAAAACTTTGAAAGTTGCCTTTTAAAATTTCTTTCGCTATTTTTTTAAGAGTAATGGTGGGTATGGCAAGTACTCTGTAACCGGTGCATAAAATACTTGTAGCTCTTTTGATTTTGTCTTCGCTTTGTTTAAAAGTTTCAAGGTATTGCTCAAACTTACCAATGTCGTTTAAAGTCCATTCGTCTTTTATTAAATTCATTGTTTCACCTTAATGTATTTTAACAAGTTTACTTTTTTTTGTAAACAGCAAGCGAAAAACAATATTAATAAATGTTTATATTGCAGTAATATTATTTAACATTAAACGGTAACGATGTAAAATTTATTTTCAGCGATATTATATTTTGTAAACGATAAAAAATGAAATTTCTTATTTAATTCTTTATATTTTAATATATTTTCAAAATTATTTTATATCGTCATAACTACTTAGGTTAAAATATCAAATAAAGTTTCCGAACTTTAAGAGATTGAATTTTATTTATCGAGTGTTTAATGGTAAATTCGGAAATAACTGAAAATATAAAAAATCCGTAACGGTATTGACTTAAAATCCTAATTCGTATTATAATATATGCAAGGAGATAAAATGGACAGCAGAGAATTTTTTTATAAGTTTGGTAAAATCATTTACAAAATAGACGGTTATTATTCCGATTTTGCAAAAAAAGAAAATGTAAAAGCCAATTTGCTTTGGATTATGTATGCTTTAAGCGATAATAAACCGCATACGCAAAAAGAAATATGTAACGAATGGGATTTGCCGTTAACAACCATAAATACCATAATCAAAGATTTGGAAAAACAGAAACTTGTGAAATTGCTTAAAATAGGCGGTAAAAAAAGAGAAATGAATATTACTCTTACAAAAGAAGGACAGAATTTTTCCGACAGACTTTTAGTAAAATTATTTGATTTGGAAAAACAGGTCTTTAAGAAAATTGAAAAAAATGCAGAAAATCTGATTTTGGAGTTGGAAGATTTCGAGAAGGAAATAAATAAAGTTTTTCAAATTGAAAATCAGTAGAGGGGTTGATATGAAATATTTAAAAATATTGAGTATGTTTTGCATTTTCTGTTTTGTGTTTATACTCTCTTCTTGCAATATTAAAAATTATTCAAACTTGCCATCGGGCAGTGAAACGGAAACTCCCGTAAAAGACGATGAAGATATGGAGTTAAACGATAACGAAGGTGGGTTTATGAAAATTAAAATTGACAACACAATCTTTGAAATAAGTCTGGAAAAAAACAGCACGGCTGATTCTTTTTACGATATGTTGCCGCAATCCTTAAATATGAATGAATTAAACGGTAACGAAAAGTATTGTTATCTGGACTCATCTTTGCCTGCAAATTCTGAAAAAACAGAAAAGATTTATGCCGGCGATATAATGCTTTGGGGAAATAATTGTATAGTTATATTTTATGAAACATTTTCATCGGGATACTCATATTCGAAAATCGGCAAAATTGTCGATACTACAAATTTAAAAAAGTGCTTAGGCAGTGGAAGTGTAGTAGTCGATTTTATAAAATAGAAGGAGATATAAAATGTTTGTTGAAGAAAAATTGAATTTATGTAAAGAGTGGGACAAGACCTTTGCCAAAAGCAATAATGTAAATCACAGGAAGGTGTCTTTTCATAACCGATACGGTATAACCCTTGCGGCTGATTTATACGAGCCGAAAGACAAAAAAGGCAAGTTGCCGGCAATTGCGATAAGCGGACCTTTCGGAGCGGTTAAAGAGCAGAGTTCCGGGCTTTACGCTCAAAAAATTGCCGAGTACGGGTTTTTAACTTTGGCTTTCGACCCGTCGTTTACAGGAGAGAGCGGAGGAAATCCGAGATATGTAGCGTCCCCCGATATAAATACAGAAGACTTTTGCGCAGCTGTCGATTTTTTATCCGTTCAGGATAATGCGGACGCTGAAAGAATAGGAATCCTCGGAATTTGCGGATTCGGCGGAATGGCGCTCAACGCAGCCGCTATCGATACGAGAATAAAAGCGACGGTAACTTCGACAATGTACGATATGTCGAGAGTTAACGCTTACGGATATTTTGACAAGACCGATGATGAAGAAAGGTATAAATTAAAACTAAGTCTCAATGCTCAAAGAACTATCGATTATCAAAAAGGAGATTACGAACTTGCGGGCGGAGTAGTAGACCCGTTGCCTTGCGACGCACCTCAGTTCGTTAGAGATTACTATATGTATTACAAAACGGAACGGGGATACCATAAGCGTTCTTTAAACTCTAACGGCGGATGGAATAAGACTTCGGCTCTTTCTTTTATAAATATGCCGATACTGACTTTCAGTAATGAAATCAGAAGCGCAGTTTTAATGATACACGGAGAAAAAGCGCATTCCTGCTATTTCAGTAAAGACGCTTTTAAAAAACTTAAAGGACAAAACAAAGAATTGCTGATTATTCCGAATGCGGTTCATACCGATTTATATGACAATATGAATGTAATTCCTTTCGAAAAAATAGCGGAATTTTATAATAAATATTTGTTTTAATAAGGAGTTTAAAATGAAGAATTTAGTAGTTTATTTCAGTGCAAGCGGAGTAACCGAAAAACTCGCAAAAAGACTTGCGGAAGCAATAGGCTCCGATATCTTTGAAATTGTACCACGACAAAAATATACCGATAAGGATTTGGACTGGACAGATAAAAATTCGAGAAGTTCCAAAGAAATGGCGGACGTTAATTCTCGTCCCGAAATTGTAGGAAAAGTCGAAGATTTTAACGGTTACGATAATATTTTTATAGGATTTCCTATCTGGTGGTACAGAGAACCTTCGGTAGTCGATACCTTTTTGGAACAATACGATTTTAAAAACAAAAGGATAATTCCTTTTGCAACCTCCGGCGGCAGCGGAATGGGCGAAACTTATAAATACATTCAGTCTGTCGCAAAAAACGCCGTAGTAGAAAAAGGTAAAAGATTTTCCGGAAATTCCGATTCCCGTGAATTACTGCTTTGGGCAAAAAATTATATGTAATACGACGAAGTCTTTTATTTTTTATAATTTAAAGTATTTTTTAATAGCAATAATTTAATGCCATAAAATATTATCGTTAAAAAAATAAAAGGGAAATGAAAATGGATTTAGTTATCAATATTTACTATGAAGGGCAAAACGGAAACGCAAGAAGGTTTGCCGAAGAAATGATTTCAAGCGGAATAGTGGACAAAATAAGAAAGGAAAAAGGAAATAAAAGATATGAATATTTTTATCCTTTGGAAAACGACGATACCGTTTTGCTTATCGATTGCTGGGAAGACGAAAATGCCTTAAAACAGCACCATAAATCACCGCTTATGAAAGAAATAGAAAAGTTAAAAGATAAATATAAAATAAAAATGAAAGCTTATAAATACTCGGAAATAAAAGGAGATTAATATGGAATTCGAAGAAGTTGTTAAAAAGAGAACTGCAACAAGAAAATTCAGCGAAAAAAACGTTCCGCAGAAAACCTTGGAAAGAATTTTAAAAACGGCAAGTCTTGCGCCTACCGCAAAAAATCTGCAACCGCAAAAAATTTATGTTTTAAATTCCAAACAGTCTTTGGAAAAAATAGATAAAATTTCTCCGTGCAGATACGGTGCGCCGATAGTATTGCTTGTTTGTTCGGACAAGAACATTGCCTGGTCCGACGGAATTTATTCAACATATGAAACCGACGCCTGCATAGTCGCAACGCATATAGTTTTGGAAGCCACAAATTTAGGCGTGGATAATATATGGGTAAGAAGATTCGATATAGAAGCTGCGAAAAAAGAGTTTAATTTGCCCGATAATATCGAACCGATTTGTCTTATACCTATGGGATATGCGGATAAAAGCTATACGGGAAATCCGATGCACACTGTAAGAAAAAATCTCGAAGAAACGGTTATCTTTGAAAATAATCAATAAGGAGAAAGGTTATGGAAAAACAGACGGCAGGAAGAGATATACTCGGAAAACTTGCCCCGAAGTTTGCAGAACTTAACGACGATGTTTTGTTTGGTGAAGTTTGGGCAAGAGAAAAGGAACTTTCTTTAAGAGACAGAAGTTTAATAACGATAAGCGCACTTATGGCGCAGGGACTTTATCCGCAGGTAAAAGCCCATATCGAGATAGGGAAAAGACACGGACTCAAAAAGGAAGAAATCGTGGAAACCGTAACTCACCTTGCATTCTATGCAGGTTGGCCTAAGGCTTGGAGCGTCTTTCCTTTAATAGAAGAAGTTTACGGCGGGGAATAAAGTTATGGAAGAAAAAGAATTTAATAAACAGAATGTTTTCGGATTAGGAAGGGAAAATGTTCAGTATCAAAAATATTTTATCGGAAAATCCTATCTTAATCCTTTAACCGATATTAAGTGTGGATTGTTTATGGCAAATGTAACTTTCGAACCCGGGTGTAGAAATAATTGGCATATACATAAAGCAAAGTCGGGCGGCGGTCAGATTTTAATTTGCACGGCAGGGGAAGGGTGGTACAAAGAAGAAAACAAAAAAGCCGTTTCCCTTGTTCCCGGAAAGGTAATTACCATACCTGCAAATGTCAGACACTGGCACGGAGCAAAAAATGACAGCTGGTTTTCTCATATAGCGGTGGAAATGAACGGCGAAGAGACTTCTACCGAATGGCTAAACCCCGTAACTGACGAAGAATATAATAGATTGAATTAAAAAAATTTGTTTTTAAAAAAATCATTAATCATTTTTGTTTTATAATTTTATATAAAAAAAATAAACATATGTTATAATATTCAAGTACAGTGAGGTTTATATGGAAGAAAACACAGGGGTAATATATTTTAACCAATCCGTCATTTCCAGAGTATGTAAAAATTGGATATGCAGATGATGTTAAAAAAAGATTGGAACAGTTAAATAGAAGCGAGTGTGTTCCCTTTGCATTTAGAGTTTATGCTACTTATGAAGTAAGTTCAAGATTGTCTGATATAAAGATACATTGAGTTTCCACATGATCATAATTGGAGTTGGGAGAAAGGATATCCGGAGAGAAATCCTGAAAATTAGATCCAGATTATAATCTTTATTTTAAAAGGATAAGAAATGACAAAACAATTAAGTGATTATGAGATAGAAAAACAAAATAAAAATATTTCTGGTTTAAATGAAAAGAATTTTAAATTTTTCAAGTATGATGATCCTTATGTAAAAGACCAATTAGTTAAATGTTCAATTTGTGGACATGTTGCAATGCAAGATCAATATGGTAATGGCGAGTGTAAAAATTGTGGTTGGAAATTCAGCAAAGATGAAGAGATGTTAGAGAAGAAAGCAGGAATAAGCTATCCTATGCTTGTAACTCCTACAACTGCAAGAGAACAATATAGACGAGGAAAACCCTTTAAGGCAACTTTTAATGAATTTGTTAATGGTTTATATTTTTATAGTGAAATGTTGTTTGAATATAATAGTGAAGTATATGAAGTGTTTTTAAAAGCTAATAAAAATTCTAAAAGTAATGACGATTGTTATATTGTATTTTGTAGTAAAAATTTTCAGCAAGAATATAAATCTCGTGAAGAGTTTGAAAATAAAGCTAATATAAATGGTATATTGCTTAAAGATATGTGGGAAAAAATAGAGAAACCATCATTTATGTATTGTGATTAATGTATAAAAATTTTGAAAACAATTGACACTAAATTGGGGTGGTTTTAGGTATTTTTAGGCAGGTTTAGACTGAAAATTCGAAATTGAGTTTTCGGTCTTTATTTTTATAATTTTTAATTAAATTTATACACCTACGACACTTAAAAAATACACCTATTGCATTTTTGGAAAAGGGTAGTGCTCTCTAAAATTAAAAATAAAAAATCGCTAAATCCCTTTGTTTATAAGCAGAGCTTGCGTAAACTAAAAGGTTTTTAGCGATTTTTGATTGTGGAGCTAATGACGGGACTTGAACCCGTGACCTCCGCCTTACCAAGGCGGTGCACTACCGACTGTGCTACATTAGCATATTCAATTTTTGAGTTAAAGTTTGTTGTTTTTTAAGTGGTAAAATTTGCCATTTTTTATCTTACCAAGGATGTGCGCTACCGACTGTGCCACAGCAGCATATTAAATTTTAATTCAGTTAAAAAACTTTCCGATTAAATTATTTATTCGATAAAGCATAATAAATAATTTTAAAATTCTGTTTCTTCTCAAAAAGCGAACAACAAAAGTATAAATAAATTTATCGATTATGTCAACGATTTTATTCTCTTTTGTTTTCCATATTATACCTTAATTTGTTTAAAGGTTTATTCGTTAGTAACTAGTTTGCCGTCGCAATCATTTTTACTTTATTAGTTAGACGGGTATTTAGTTTAAGCGTCGCATTCAGATTTTTTTTAAAATCATTTTATTTAAAAGTATGATTGATAGGTGCGATTAATTTTCACAAGATTTTATTTTGTTCTTAAATCGTCGCCGACTATATTTAACAGACAGGAATTTTCTTTTGCACTGAGACGTGACGTTATTCTTTGAGTGTATCTGTCTTCGAGCATTGAAAAATCGAGATTACTGCTTATTATGGTATGTTTTTTATTTCTTATTCTGTCGTCTAATATACAGAAAAGGTATTCCACCGTTACATTTTTAAATATCTGCTCGCTTCCCAAATCGTCTATAATAAGAAGTTCCGGTTCGGTAAAAGGGGAAAGAGAACGGATACCCGATGAAAGATGATAATCCAAAAACGATTTATTCATTGAAAAAGCGGTAGTAAAATTAACGCTGTGTCCCTTTTTAATCATTTCGTTGGCAACTGCGCTTAAAAGACAGCTTTTGCCGACACCCACTCCGCCTATTATGAGATAGTTTAAAAATTCCGTTTCGGGAAACTTTTTACAGAACCCTTCCATGTGCTTATAAATTTTGGAAAGGGCTGCCGATTGCTTAACTTTCATAGAAGCAATTTTATTCATTTCGAATGTAAAATCGAAACCTTGGTTTTTGTTCTCTTTGATTTTATAATTTTTAATTTTCTGCAATACGCATTTGCAAAGGGACCCGTCCTTTTTTATTCCTTTGTCCTTACAAAGAGAACAGTTATATTTTACTTCGAGACTTTCTAAGTCTATTCCGGCTTTTTTTGCGCAGGAAGCACGCTTTTTTTCAGCATTTTCGAATTTCTTCTGACTCTCTTCGCTTTTTGACGTCATATTTAAAAGTAAGGCTTCACGGTATGCGATATCTGCTTTTTTGAAGTCGGCATTTTTATAAGCCTTTTCCATATTTATACGGACAAGATTTTTTCTTGCGAATAAATCGTTCTGCATTTCGCCGAGAATTTTATCGGTTATTTTATCCATTATATTATTCCTCACTGAGTTTTTCTATATCATAGAAGAAACTTTCAAGTTCTTCTTTGGTGTATTCGTGTTTAATATATTTTTTCGAATCTTGCTTTTTGCCGTCTGTTGTGATTTCCGAATTAATTATATTGCTGTTTTGCGCTTTTTCAAGGGTAAATATTTTTTCGTCCTTGAATTTGGCAAGATAAAGATTCATTTGTCTGAAAGAGTGCGACTGACCCGAAACGGCTTTTGCTACATATTTTATGAGGTCTATACTGTGTCCCCATTCGTTGTGCCAGGTATTAAAGTAATCTCTGTCGGTTTGGGTAATGTTTCTTAAACTTCCGCTCAGCGAAATGATTTCCGAAATTATCTTATCTCTTTCTGCAAGTTTGTTTATGTGGGAGTTTATGGCTTCGGTAGTTAAAAGACCGAGTCCGTAAAATTTATGAATGGCGTTATTCATTCCTTCGAGAGTTCTTATACTTGTCTTAAAGCAGTAAACCGAAATGGTAAAAAGAGCTTTTTCGTCAAAGCCGAGTTCCAGCCACTTGGATATATAACTTTCTACGATATAGTCCAGGGATTCATAATAAAGTCCGAGATTTTTATTAACGGTTTTTGCTATATCGTACATTTTATTGCGCTCTTTCATAAAGTCGGTTATTTCCTGAGAAGTGAATAAGCCCATTCTGTAATATTCGTCGAGAACCTTATCGAGTTTTTCCATTCCGCCTTTGTTTTTAAAAGATTTTGCAGTTAAAATTATCGCTTCCGAATTGTATCCCCAGTTTTTCGTCCATTTAATATAGAGTTGTTTGTCTTCAAAGTCGGGCGGGGATTTTTTGCCTAATGCGGCAAGAACGGCTTTTACGTCTTCGGTAAGTTTTTCGTGCTCTTCTATCGTTTCGGTTACCGATTTGACCGTGGTTATTCCGTTTTTTGCCCAATCTCTTGCGACGGTTATAATGTAAGGGTACTTTACATTAGCCCCCTTAATGCTGATACAGTACTTTGCGATAAGAAGCATGGCGGCAATATCTATTTTCTGCGTTTCGATTAAATCGTAATAGGTGTTGTATTCGGTTGGCGTTATCATTCTTTCGGGGAACATTTCCTGAAGTTCTTTGTTGAATTCGGAATATTTGGACGCCTTGTATTTTTTAGGTTCCGCTTTTGCGCTGAGAATCGGAATATATCTGACTTCGAGAGGATTTTTGGAAACGATTTCCACAAGACCGAGTTCCTTCCAAAAGGTAAAGGCTTTATATACATCGTCTATTTCCATATTGAGTTCTTCCGCAAAACTTTGAATGTTATTGTCTTTACCTTCGGTTACATTGCACATTAAAAGTCCGTAAAGATAGACTCTAACCTGGTCTCCCGTCGCTTTCGGAAGATAGTCGGATATAAAAATATTGTCAACCATTGTTGAACCTTTGATTAAATATTCGTTAGAAAAGGTACAAAGACTCATAAAAATTTCTCCCGCATATTGATAAATATTTAATATAATGATATAATAAAAATCAATATGGATACTTTCGAGTATCTTTTATGTAGTTATAAATATTTTTCTTATACCGTATTTAAATAATTTAAATATCGGTAAAGTATAGTATAACATAACCGGGAAGGAAATCAAAGAATTTTAACGAATTACTTTGAACGGCGAATTGCCGTGAACAAACAGATAAATTTATTAAAATTAGATTCAGGAGAATTATGAAACCCGTACTTCAAGTTGAATCATTGACAAAAGGTTTTCCGACGACAAGGTCGGGACGAATAAAAAATATTTTCGGGCTTGCCGTAAATGCGGCAGAGTTGAAGTATGCGGTTAAAAATCTTAATCTCGAAGTTTCGGAGGGCGAAATTCTCGGGCTTTTAGGAGGGAACGGGGCAGGCAAAAGTACCACTCTCAAAATGATTACGGGGCTTGTTCTTCCCACTTACGGAAGCGTGAAAATCTGCGGAAAGGATATTGTCAAGGAGCGTAGAGAAGCTTTAAAAAATGTCGGGGCTGTTATTGAAGGTCCTGATTTGTTTTTAAAAATGTCCGCAATAAACAATCTCGATTACCTTGCCAAGATTCAAGGCGGAGTAAATCGGGAATATACCGAAGAAATACTCAGGCTTTTCGGTGCGGACGATTATGCAAACGAAAAGGTAAAAACATATTCGGCGGGAATGAAACAGAAAATCGCAATAACTCAGGCACTTATGGGGAAGCCGAAGCTTTTAATTCTCGACGAGCCGACAAATTCTCTCGACGCCGAAAGTATTATAGTTTTAAGGAAAATGCTCAAGAGTCTTGCAAAAGAGGGAACGGCAATTATTGTATCTTCCCATAATCTTGCCGAAATGGAACAGCTTTGCACAAAAGTTGCCGTGATAAACAAAGGGGAACTTGTCGCCTTTAAAGAAATAGACGAGATAAAGTTCGACGGTCAAGAAAGGGTGGAATTCATTTGCGAAAATTTTGAAAAAGCAAGCAAAATAATAAATGAAAAATTTAATATAAAAGCCGAAAATATCGACGGGAAAACGGTTTTGAATTGCGACGGTAATACCGTTCCGTTAATTATTTCCGAACTCGTTATGAACGGAATAAAAGTAGGCTCTTTGAAAACAAAAGAAAAAAGTCTCGAAGATATTTTCACAGACCTTACAAAAGGCAACGATAAAAACGAACCGAAAGAAACCGATTCAGACTCTGCCGAAAAGGGTGAAAATCCGTTTTCAACGAATAATAAAACGGGAGGGAAAGATTTATGACATTTTCTCTCTTTTCCGGCGAATTCAAAAAGGGGTTTTCAGGAAACAGAAAATTTATTTTGGCAGCGGTACTTTTTCTTTTTGCCTTTCTGTTTATTCTGAGTTTTGAAACGCTGATATATTTCGAAAACGATATTATCGAGCAGTTGGGATATGAAAACGGAACACAAAGTTTACAGGAAACCGATATTTCAGAAGAAGATTTAACGGCTTACTATACCGAAAACTTAAATCTTCTGAAAGCGCAGAGAGAGGAATATTTAAAAGAAAACAATTACGATAATTTCGATACGACTTTATATATTATCGACAGTAATATCGCAATTTTGGAATACCTTATCGAAAACGGAACGGCTACCGAAAATTCCTACTATATATATTCTTATAACGGCGCAATAAGAGAAACCTTTGCTGATTTCGTGGACTTTTTCACTTCGGCGATGTCTTCGGTTATAATCGTTTTTGCCGTAATTTTTGCAAGTTCGGTTTTTGCCGAAGAGTACAAAACGGGGACGATGAGACTTATACTTACAAGACCGTATTTCAGAAAAGATATTTTGCGGGCAAAGGTTTTATCGGTTTATCTTTACGCTTTGATACTTTTAATCGTATCTTTTATAGGGGCATGTATTTACGGCGGTATCCGCTTTAAAGATAACGCAACATTTATGGCGGTTTTCAATTCGAGCAATGTGTTCTTTATGGGCGGGGAACAGGTAATTTTGTCGTTCGTCTTTATTGCTTTGAATACTATGTTTTTTGTCCAGCTTTCCTTGTGGCTTTCCGTCGTATCCAAAAGTACGGCGTTGACTCTGACTCTCTCGTTTATTCTGTTTTTTGCCGGTTCTTTATGGAAGACGGTTACGGGCTACGCTTATATAGGTTATGCTTCCTATCTTACCAATATGGACTTAGGGGCGTTTTTTACGGTTACGGGACCTCTGCTTAAAGGAATGAATTTCTATGCGTCTTTTGCTTTAACCGTTGTATATTGCTTGTTTTTTAACGCAACACAATTTATAGTATTTAACAGAAGGGATATATAATGGAACTAGAAACGGGAACGCTTGCAAGCGGCAGCAAAGGAAATTCGGTGTATATAAGAAAAGGTCGTGACTGTATTATCTGCGACCAAGGACTCAGCGTTAAAGAATTTCTGACGAGAGCAAAAGGAGTAAGAATAGAAAGGGTTTCTGCCATAATAATCACGCACGAACATACAGACCATATAAAAGGAGTCGAGGCGCTTTCGCAAAGTTACAATATTCCCGTTTTCGTGCATGAGAAGGCTTTGAAAAGTTTTATGGAAAGGGTGGCCGATAAAAAAAAGATTAAAGTCAGAACCTTTTCAGATTCGCCTTTTTATTTCAGAGATTTTAAAATTACCCCTTTTCGTATTCCGCACGATACCGTCTATCCCGTAGGGTTTACGATAGAGGACGGCAGGGAAAAAACCGCCGTCGCAACAGATTTAGGAAAGGTTACCGAAGGGGTTGTGGAAAATCTTAAAGGCTGCGACTCAGCGGTTATCGAAACCAACCACGATATAGAACTTTTAAAATGCGGAGTGAAATATCCCGAAAAACTTAAAGAAAGAATACTTTCCGATTTCGGGCATCTATCTAACGAGAGCGGAGCAAGCCTTGCTGCGGCACTTATCAAACAAGGGACAAAGGCAGTAATGTTCGCTCACCTTAGCGAAGAAAACAATACGGAAATTCATGTCCGTTCGGCATACGGCAAAATTTTCGAAGAAAACGGCATAAAAGAAGACGACGCCGAAATTCAGATAGCGTCGCAAAAAAAACCTTGTAATTTCGGGAGTATTTATGAAAAAAGACAGTAAGAAAATTCCGTCTTTTACAATCAAAAGTGCAGGCATAACACTTTCTTGCGCCTCTTTGATTTTGCTTGTCGTAAGTCTTGTTCTCGGGATTATAGCCGTTATGGAAGCACTTTCCGACGGCGGATTCGAAAATATCAATCAAAATCTTTCTTCCCAAAATTACGGAACGCTTACTGAATGGATTTCGTTAATCGCACCGCAGTTAGTGTTTGCTTTGACGGTTTTTTGGTTCATAAAAAAGTATAATATCGATTTAAATAACGGACTCAAACTTAATTTTAAAATTTCGCCTATCACGGTAGTTGCAAGTGTCGTTCTCGTTTTTTGCTGCCTTTATGTCGGGGAACTGTTAAATATCGCAATTTCCGAAATCCCCGGCATAAGCGATATGGAAGACAATCTCAACACCGCCTTTTATTTCGACGAAGGTTGGAAGTTTGCTTTGGCAATCATTTTTGTAGGCATATTTCCCGCAATAGGCGAAGAAGTTCTTTTCAGAGGAGCGGTGCTTTTCGGACTTGCCAAAAAGAACAAATTCATGGCTATATTTTATTCGGCTTTTCTGTTTGCGCTTATGCACGCAAATCCCGTTCAGTTTTTTTATCCTTTCGTAATGGGTTCGGTTATGGCTTATGTCGATATCGTATCGAATTCTATTTTCCCGTCCGTTATAATGCATGCCGTAAATAATATTTTCGTTTTATTTATGTCTTACTTTAATGTGCCTGTTACTTCGGGATTTTTATTCAGCGTTATCGCAGGTTTTGCTTCGATTGCAATTATAATAGTGGTTCTTTGGCTTCTGACTCTCTATTATCTGAAAAGAGTAAAAGCTAAATTTCCGGAAAAATTTTATATTATTTCGAATAACGAACAAAAAAGTCTTTCTTTTGGTGACGAGTTTACCTTGTACGAGGAAGGCGCATACATAGTAAAAAAAGAAGGAGCGAAAAAAGAAGAAAAAAATACCGTTAAAAAAGAAAAAGATATAGCGCATCTCAGCGGTAAAAGTAAACCGAGCGCAATACTCGATATATTGTTTTACGACTACGATATTAAGGATAAGAAAGATAAAGGAATTCTCTATCTTTCCGCAGACGAAGCCGCTATCGCCGTAAATTCAGAACTTGCAGAAATATCCGATAACGATAATAATGCGTCGGAGAAAAACATAAATTATAAACCGGGCTACAACGACGAAATTTTACAGCACGACGCACTTTTGAAATCCAATAAAAAAAGGTATAAGGAAAAAATTTTCGAAGAAAGCGAAAAAAAGAAAGAAAACAGTTTCGGAGGTTTTGTATTTGCGACAGTAATACTTCTCGTACAGTTCATACTCGGAACTATTTCTCTTTTATAGGTGACTTATGTTGACGGAAGAAGAAAAATTATTTTTAAAAGAAAAAAGATATGTTCTTTCGGTTCAGAAGGCGGCTTTGCTTTTCGGTATTGCCCTTTGTGCAATTTATCTCGTCCAGATTTTATTGATAGGCGTTGTCTACGCCTATGCTTTCTTTGCCCATATTTCCGCAGAACTAATTACCGGCAGTCAGGTCTTTCTTTGGATACTTATAATCAGCAATCAGATTGTTTTTATTTCGGTTACGATTATATATTCCCGAATGAACGGCGTTAAGTTAAGAACTTCGCTCAGAATTCACTACAATATGAGTTATCTTAAACTTTTATTTTTAATTATAATTACTTTTGTCTGCATTTATTGTTTGGGAACGGTAAATTACGCATTCGAAAAATTAGTTTCGAGTTTCGTTTCTTCCGTAACTTTGGCCGTAAATACCCCGCTTATTAATACCCCGACAAGAATAGTTACCGCTTTTATAGTTATGGGACTGCTTGCGCCGATTTGCGAAGAATTTCTTTTCAGAGGAGCACTGCTTTCAGGCCTTTCAGGAAGAGGAAAACTTTTCGGCGTTCTCTTTTCCTCACTTATGTTTGCAGTTATGCACGGAAATATTTATCAGCTTTTTTATCAGTTTCTTTTGGGTATAGTACTTGCTTTGGTTACTCTTTCTTCCAATACCATTATTGCGCCTATCATTATTCATTCTTTAAACAATATACTTGCTCTTTCTTTCGACCTTTTCTCTTATAATCCTTATACTTCCGTTCCGATTTTTATTGTTTATCTTATAGCAGGTATAATAATTGTACCCTTGCTTATTATTGCTTATATTTTTATATGCAAAAAAGAAAGCGAAGGACTATTTAAAATAAATAAAAAAAACAAGCCGAAAAAAAATAAAAAAGAAGTTTCCGATAATAAAAATCCCGAAAAAGAAATTGACGATAATACCGAAGTAATTTATCTGCAAAACGAGGAGAATATCGACAGTGAAACATTTTCCAAAATACAAGCAGATTTTGCGAACAGACAGAACGGTTCGGATACCGTTTTGGAAAATCAGGATTTAAAAAGCGATTCAAAAAAAGATATTCCCATAAATGAAAAATCTTCCGAAAGTCAGGATAAAAAAAGCGCCGAAAACTTTAATATTTACGAAGATATCAAAAAAGAATTTTATTCCTTGAAAGAAGACGAAGAAAAAAACAAAAAAACCTTTAAAGACAGAATAAAGAATTTCAAAGAAAAAATTTCGGATATTTTAGATAAACTTTATTTCAAAGATTATCTTTCCGACAGACAGCTTATAGAAAATTATAAATTATTTATAAATAAAGTATCTAAAATTTGTTCCGAAAAAGAAGTGCAGGAGTTTATTCAAAATACAAACGACGAAAGCGAAACAGAAAACAAGGTTACCGAAAAACCGACGGACAGCAAGTCAAAGATTAAAAGGCTTTTCGGATTTTCCTTTGCCTCAAAAAAATCTTCAAAGAAAACAGAAGGACATATTCAGAAATTGTATACATTCAAGGGAAAAGAACTGTGTTTCGAAAATTTAGCATTCATATCCGAAGAGGAAATCAGACACCTTATTCTCAACGATTTAAAAAGATTCGAAAAGGTAACCGACGATATAGGATTCAAGAATTTCGTCGCTGTTTTGGAAAATAAAATTTCCAATGTTATTTTAACTACGGGATTTGCTATAATAATATTGATAATAAATACCGTTTTGTCTTTTAAGTGAGGCGTATATGTTTTTAAAAAGCAAAAAATTCAGCACGGGAATAATTTATCTTACGGTACTCATTTCTCTAACTTTAGTGAGAATACTTTTTACCGCAATCAATTATTCCGATAATTTTTCAGACCTTCTGTTCACATTCCTTTCGCAGATTATCTGTATGGGAATAATACCTTTGATTTTATATTTCGCTTTCAATTATAGGAATAATTTATACGAAACGAATATAAGAATGAAAAATTCCTTCGGCTATAAAAAATCCGACAATCGTCAGGCTTTGCTTATTACGGTAATAATAGCCATAACCTTTATATTCGTCACAAGAGCGGTAAGTATTTTCAATTCCGTTGTAATAAACCTTATAGGTTTTGTTCCGACAAGCGGACCTTCGGTTATTTATTCCAATATAGGAGACCTTTTTATCGACCTTATTTTTACTGCGGTGCTTCCTGCCATATTCGAAGAGTTTACACATAGGGGAGTACTGCTTTCGGGACTTAAAGACGAGTGCGGCGAGAGAAACGCCATTATAATTTCTGCGTTGCTTTTTGCCCTTATGCATCAGAATATTCAGCAGTTTTTGTATACTTTCGCAGGCGGACTTATTTTAGGATTTTTAACCGTAACCCTTAAAAGTATTTATCCTGCAATGTTTATTCATTTCTTCAATAATGCGTGGTCGGTTTTAAGTTCATACTCTTCGCAAAAAGGCGGAATAATAAATTTTATCGAAAACTTCTTCTTTTTATATTCGGAAATTTTCGGCTATGCTTTAATGATAATCGTTTATCTTTTAGCGTTTTATCTGACATACAGGTATTTAAGAAAATCATACTTTCATTATAAACTCAATAATCCTTTCATATTAAGGGTGCGTTATTCGAAGGAATTAAATCTTGCTTTGAATTCGCCTTTATATGCAGCCGTTTTACTCGGCGCTCTTGCAACGATATTCACCCTTGTGTGGGGGATATTGAGATAAACCGATATATTGAATTGTTTAAGGATATACAGTATAAACAGGCGTAATTTATATTTTTCAAATTTTAATCTATATAACTGTTTTACAAAGTAAATCCGTACATAGATTTTTAGTAAGTCAGTTAATATTAAAAAAAATAACCTTTATTTAAAACGGGTATTTAACGAAAAATTATAAACGGAAAAATAAGTACTAAAAAATAAGCGTTAGCGAACAAAAGAAGAAAGGAGCAAAAAATGAAAATAAGAATACTTGCCGTCGGAAAACTTTCCGACAGTTTTTTTAAAGAAGCCTTTGAAAATTATGCCAAAAGACTTTCGAGATTCTGCACCCTTACAGTTACGGAAATTCCCGAATCAAAAAAGGACGATATCATAAGCGCAGTAAGAGAAGAAGGAGAAGAGTTGTCTTCCAAGGCTTCGGGATATGTTATAGTTCTCGACAAAAGCGGCAGAGAGATGGAAAGCGAAGAATTTTCCAATCTTATGAAAAAGCAGTTTGTGTCGGGAATAAGCGAAATTACATTTGTTATAGGCGGTTCTTACGGACTTTCGGAAAATGCCAAAAAGTGCGGAGATTTTGTTTTGTCGTTCGGCAAATTCACTTATCCGCATCAGCTTATGAGGGTAATACTTTCCGAACAAATTTATAGAGCTTTCACGATTATGGAAAACATAACCTACCATAAATAATTTTAATTCAATTTAAACATTGCGGTATTCGAATAACTTTAACTATTTTTTCAAACCGTGAAACAAACTGTTTCTGTTTACATATTATAAATCTGTGTATACATATTCTGATTTAGAAAAGGACATACTTTCGCTTGAAAATACCGAAAGCGAAATTATCGGAAAAAGCACGCTCGACAAAAATATTTATGCCTTGCATAAAGGGAACGGAAAAAGCCGTGTTTTAATACACGGAGCAATTCACGCAAGGGAATTTCTGACCGCAAAACTTCTTATCGAGCTTATAAAAGATTATAACGGAAGTTTTCCGGTAACCGTTATACCCATGGTTAATCCCGACGGCGTGGATTTATGCAATTTAGGACTTGACAGTATATACGATAAGGAAAGAAGAGATTATCTCTTTTCGGTAAACGGCAAAAGTTCGGATTTTACCTTATGGAAAGCCAACGCAAACGCAGTCGACCTTAATGTGAATTTCGACGCAGGTTTCGGAAAAGGCAAATTGAATTTAACCTATCCGGCGCCCGAAAACTATATAGGCGAAAAACCTTTTTCCGAAAAAGAAAGCTTCGCTCTGAAAAACATTACCGAAAAAAACCGTTACAGTCTTACGGTGTCCTATCATTCAAGAGGCGAGGTTATATATTACGGTTACGAAAACATAATAAGATATGAAAAGCAGGTAAATAAAATTGCCGATAAATTAGGATATATGCCTTTGCTTTCAAAAGACAGTCACGGAGGATATAAAGACTGGTACACCCTTAATTTTTCGGGACTCGGAATAACGGTGGAAACCGGCTCGGATAACGCTTCCTATCCGCTTTCCGGTAAAGTTTTCGAAAAAATGCTGAAAGACAATGAAGATATAATTGCTTTTTATACCGAAATCGCTTCCGAAACCGAAGTTAAGTTATGATATATTGACTAAAATAATTGCAGTAAGCACTTAAAAATGATAAAATTATTTTATGTATGAAAAATATATGCAAAGGGCTGTTTTTCTTGCCGAAAAAGCCGCTTTGAAAGACGAAGTACCTGTCGGCGCCGTAATCGTTAAAGACGGAAAAATTATTGCCGAAGGTTATAATTTAAAAGAGAAAAAAAACTGTTCGGTATACCACGCCGAGATAGTAGCAATAATAAAAGCGTGTAAAAAAACGGGAGATTGGCGTCTTAACGGGTGCGAAATGTATGTGACTTTGGAGCCCTGTCCTATGTGCGCAGGGGCAATAGTCAACAGCAGAATCGATAAACTGTTTTTCGGAGCATACGACAAAAAAGCGGGCGGCTGTAAAACCCTTTACAGTATTACGGAAGACAGCAGGCTTAATCACCGTCTCGAAGTCAAAGGCGGAATTATGGAAAAAGAATGCGCAGAGATTTTAAGTAAATATTTCGAAAATAAAAGGAAGAAAAATCAAAATGAATTATCTCAGAATAAATATAGTAATTGAAAAAACCGACAGACCCGAACTCGACGTTTTAGTGTTCGGGCATAAACTTTCGGAATACCCGGAAAGGGCTTTGACTAATTTTAAAATTATCCGCAGCGATAAAGACAAAAAAGTCAATCCGGATAAAGATTGCGATTATGTCGTTACGATTAAAGACGATATGGCTCTGGTCAACGAAAAAACCGTTTTTGACGCAGTCAGGTTTATGGAAGAGAACGGAGCGGCGTCCGTGCGTTTCGGAAAAGGAAACATAGTAATGCGCGGAATTTACGGAGAAGACGTAAAATCGGCGTTGTCTTTCGAAAACGAAGAGACCGTTTCGGTAGAAGACAACTTAACGGTTGAAAAGGTTTATAAAGGTATTTCAAAAAGAAACATTAAAAAGGCGCTTGAAAACGGAGCGATTGTCATAGACTCGTCCAACACTTATATAGGCGACGATGTCGTTATAGAAAAGGGCGCAAAGATTTATCCTAACGTCACGATTTACGGAAGAACGGAAATAGGTTCGGGAACGAATATCGAAAGCGGCTGTTACATAAGGGATTCGAAAATAGGCAAAAATTCCACAGTTATTATGTCCCGTATAGAAGACAGCGAGGTGGGAAATTCCTGCCGTGTAGGACCTTTTACATATTTCAGAAACAAAAGCGTAATAAAAGACGAATGTCGTATAGGAGATTTTGTGGAAATAAAAAATTCCACTCTTGAAAAAGGAGTCAAAGCCGCACACCTTGCTTATATAGGCGATGCATCGGTGGGCGAAGAAACCAATGTCGGCTGCGGTTCGATTTTCGTAAATTACAACGGAGTTATCAAACAGCATACGACTGTCGGTAAGAATGTATTTATAGGAAGCAATTCCAATTTAATCGCCCCGATTACGGTAGGCGACAACGCATATATTGCTGCGGGAAGTACGGTTACCGACGATGTTCCGGGCGACGTTCTTTGCATTGCAAGGGAAAGACAGGTAGTCAAAACCAACTGGAAAAGACAGAAAAAGGAAAACTGATGTTAATAATTTCAGGACTCGGAAATATCGGCAGAGAATACGAAAAGACCGTTCATAACGCAGGCTTTACGGCAATAGACAATTTAGCGGACAAGCTGAATGTCCGTTTCGATAAAAAAGGTTGCAGCGCACTTTATACGGTAACTTATATAAACGGCGAAAAAACGGTACTTGCAAAACCGCAGACTTATATGAACCTTTCAGGAATAAGTTTAAGAGAACTCAAAAACAAGTTCGGCGCAAAAAACGAAGAACTGTTAGTAATATACGACGATATAGACCTTCCGTTAGGCGATATAAGGTTAAGGGAAAAGGGAAGTGCGGGAACTCATAACGGAATGAAAAATATCGTTTTCGAACTTTCTTCGGAAAACATTAAGCGAATAAGAATAGGTGCAGGAAAGCCTTGCTTGGAAAATCTTAAAAATTATGTCCTTTCGCCTTTGAAAGGGGAAGAAGGAGAATTGTTTTTAAAGGGGTGCATAACGGCGTCGGAAGCCGCTTACCAATATATCGAAAACAGAGATTTCGAAAGATTAATGCAAAAGTACAATAAAAAAAGCAGGTAATATATTGAAAAAATTTTCCGATATCGCAAAAAACGGAATACTTAAAGAACTTATCGAGCGGCTTGGCAATAAGACCACAGCCGTTTTCGGTTTAAGTACGGGACTCAAATGTCTTGCGCTGAGTTTACTTGACGAGTTTTTGTTCGTCACAAGAGACGATGCGGAAGCGGAATACTACGCCGAAATAATAAGAAGTTACGGAACAGACGTAAGGGTGCTTACTTCTCGGGCGGACAGTCTTATTTATAAAGAAGATTTAGGTTTGGAGAGAATATCGAAAAGGGTGGAAGCTCTGACCGATATCGCTTGCGGACTTAAAAAAGCGGTTGTCAGCGTGGAAGCGCTTAAACAGTATTATGAAAGACCGGAATATTTTTTGAACTATGAAGAATTTTTCCTTTCCGAAAATTTAAGCGTCGACGAGCTTATAGCTAAACTCGTCAGACTCGGATACAAGAGAGGGGAAAAAGAAATAGGAACATTTTCGGTGCGGGGCGGCATAGTGGATATTTATCCTTTGGGACAGGCTTTACCGATAAGAATTGTTTTCGAGGACGATACCGTGGAAAAAATCCGTTCTTTCAGCCCGGAAAGCGGACTTTCCGTTCAGTCTTTGAATTCGGTAAAAATCTCACCCGCTTACGAGTACGATTATTCAGCTATAAACATAAAAAAACTCAGCGACGCTTTTGTCTTACAGAATAAAACAATGACAAGCGAAGCCCGTAAGAGAGCCGAAGATATCGTTTCGGAAGTTATAGAAAAACTTAAAAATAAAAACTACGATACTTCCCTTTTATGGGCTCTGCCTTTTTCCGAAACAAAAACCGATATATTTTCATATTTAAATAATTTACCCGTCTTTTTCGACGGCTTCAAATCCATAAAGGAAAAAGGCGCCGTCTGCGACAGAGAAAACAGTCAAAGAGCAAAAGAACTTCTTTTGTCGGGCGAAACTTTAAAGGAACACAGCGAAGCAGTTATCGATTTTTCTTGCAT
Organism: uncultured Eubacteriales bacterium; assembly: GCA_949296455.1. Lineage (GTDB taxonomy): Bacteria > Bacillota > Clostridia > Christensenellales > CALVMC01 > CALVMC01. The sequence goes on along the minus strand of CASFOZ010000001.1, from coordinate 65,204 downwards.
AGAAAAAAAATTAAAAGATTTTTCAGTTATCGATTTCGCTACCGAGACCGAAGACAAAAATATATTAAAATTAAATTCACCGTCCGTTCCTTCGTATTTTTTGGATTACAATCTGCTGGTTAAAGATATTTTGAAATTTCAAAACGACGGCTACGATATTGTTCTCTGTTTCGGCGATAAAGACAGAGCGCTGTCTTCTCAAAGTGCATTTCTAAAAGAAGGGATAAGCTTATCTTTTCAATCTTTTGAAAATATTAAGAAAGAGGGATTTTCGAATTCCGTATGTTCCGACGCTTCGGTAGAAAAAGGATTCATAGACCCTATCGCAAAAATCGCAGTAATAGGCAAAAGCGAACTTGTCAGAAAAAAACAGAGTATCGCAAGACGGAAAACGGGACTTTCCGAAATGCCTAAAATAGGCGATTTCGTAGTTCACGAAGTTCACGGAATAGGAAAGTGTACAGGCTTTTGCGATATGATAACCGACGGAATAAAAAGAGATTATATAACCGTTGAATATTACGGCGGCGATGTTTTATATATTCCCGTAGACCAGATGACGAGACTCAGCCGCTATTCGGGCGCAGACACCGCTCCCGTGCTTTCCAAAATCGGAACAAAAAGTTTCGAAAAAGTAAAGGAAAGAGTAAAGGAAAGCGTCAAAAAAATGGCGGTCAATCTTTTGGAACTTTACGCAAAAAGAGAAAAGGCCAAAGGATTTGTTTATCCCGTTGACGATTTTCTTCAAAAACAGTTCGAAGACGATTTCGAATATACCGAGACGCCCGACCAGTTGCAGGCAATAGAAGACGTAAAATCCGATATGGAAAAAGGTAAGGTTATGGACAGACTTATCTGCGGAGACGTAGGGTACGGTAAAACCGAAGTCGCTTTACGGGCGGTTTTCAAAACCGTAACTTCTTCTAAGCAAGCCGCAATACTTTCGCCCACAACCATACTTGCCAAGCAGCATTATAATACCGTTGTAAAGAGAATGGAAAAATTCGGAGTAAAGGCCGCTATGCTTACAAGGCTGCAAAAGCCTGCGGAAATTAAAAAAACCCTTAAAAATCTCGAAAACGGTTCGGTAGACGTGCTTGTAGCAACACACAGAATGCTGTCGCCCGATGTAGTGTTTAAAGATTTGGGGCTTCTCGTTCTCGACGAAGAACAAAGGTTCGGTGTCGAACATAAAGAGAAAATAAAAGAACTCAAAAACGACCTCAATGTATTGACTATGTCGGCAACGCCCATACCAAGAACTCTGAATATGGCGCTTTGCGGTATAAGGGATATAAGTATTCTCGAAACTTCGCCGAAAAACAGATTGCCTATCGACACTTATGTCACCGAATATTCCGACGCTCTCGTCAAGGACGCAATAGAAAGAGAAATTGCAAGGCAAGGACAGGTTTTCATTCTTTATAACCGTGTTAAAGGTATAGAAGATTTTGCCCGCCATATTTCGGAACTTGTCAAAAACGCTCAAATAATCGTAACCCACGGCAGACTATCCCCGGAAGAACTCGATACGAGAATCAACGCATTTTACGAAAAAGAAGGTAACATTCTTGTTACCACCACGATTATCGAAAACGGAATAGATTTACCCGACGCAAATACCCTTATAGTAATCGACGCCGACAGATTAGGACTTAACTCTCTTTATCAGCTGAGAGGAAGAGTCGGACGGTCTTCAAGACTTGCGAAAGCCTATTTTACCGTCGAAAAAGGGAAAGCTCTTACCAAAGAAGGAGAGAGCAGACTGAAAGCCCTTGTACAGAATACGGAACTCGGAAGCGGTATGAAAATCGCAATGGCGGATTTGGAAATCAGAGGAGCGGGGGAACTTTTGGGAAGGGAACAAAGCGGCCATATTGCCGAAGTAGGTTACGAACTTTATTGCAAACTTCTTGCAGAAGCCGTTAGCGAGGCGGAAGGAAGAGAAGAAGTCAAAGAAACCGATACCGAGTTATTCGTAAATCAGGACGCTTACATTGATTCTTCTTATATCGAAAATCAGTCTGACAAACTGAAATATTACAAAAAAGCAGCTTCTTTATCGAATAAAGAGGAACTTGAAAATCTCATTCTCGAACTTACCGAACTGTACGGAAAACCCAAAGACGCAACGGTTAACCTTTTAAAAATTTGCCTTATTAAAAATCTCGCTTCGTCAAAAAATATAAGCAAAATAATAATAGACGAAACCCGTGCCGAACTCTATTTTGTTTCCGCCGATGTTTTTAAAGACCGAAAAATAATAGAAGCGGTAAGCGACGCAAAGAATATAAGACTCAATACCGATATTCCCGTTTGCGCAAGTTTCGAAAATATTCGCTCTGTTAAAGATAAAACCGATGCGGTTTTGGATTTTTTAATCAGAATATCTTGATTTTTAATTTCGTATTTCGGTTATTTAATAAAAAAAACTGTAAATAAAATTATTATATCGAATATTTTTATTTGATTTGTACGGATAAATTTTATATACTTTATATATAATTATTAATTGCTTTTAAAATTAAAATTAGTTATAATATCTACATATCGGATTTTGCGATTAAGGAGATTATATGAAAAGAAAGTTAATTTCTGTTATTTTGGTAGTTGCGATAAGCCTTTCTCTTCTCTGCGGCTGCGGAACCCTTTTTGTTCTTAACGCCGAAGTGGATTACAATCAGATTCTTGCAACTGTCAATTATAACGGAATGATTGAATATGTTAAAAAAGGCGAAGTTACGGCTTTAATGAATTCGACCGGCTATGCTTATGTGAGTCAGTACGGCTATTCCGTAGAAGAAACTGTCGACCTTATGGTTGAAAGTCTTGCTCAAAGAAAGCTTCTTATTCTGAAAGCCGAAGAGTACTATGTCGAAGAATATAACAAGACACACGACGACAAGATAGACAAAACAGCTTTGTCAAACGATATAATCTATAACAAATTAATTACGCCCGCCGAACTTAAAAAGGCAATCGAAGCGGCTAACGAAACCCTTCAAACCGCTTACGACGAAATTTACGACGAACTTGAAAAAGACGAGATTTTAAACAGCGGCGGCTCTGTTTCAAGCGATGACGACAGTACCTCCGAAACGGAAGACGAAGTGGAATTCAGACCCGTACCCCCCGAGGACGAAGAGGATTTCGACCCGAACGCCCCCGCTCAAAATATGCCCAAATATTTTACCGATTCTTCAAATTGGGAAAATAAAACAAAACTTCAGGAAAGAGCTTATAACAAACTTATGAGCAATCTCGAAAGCAATTATTTAAGTTACGATTATTATCTTAAAAGCGAAGCTGAACAGATTCTTCTCGATAACTATAAGGATTATATTTCGGCGACAGGAGAACTCGACGATATCGTTAACGCCGAATATCAGGAACTTATTCTGAAAAATAAAATCACTTTTACGAGTAAGTCCGATTACGAAACCGCTTTGACAAACGAAGAAAATATTGCTTATCATCCTATTTACAGAGATGAAGGCGGAAACATTTTAATGTACGGCTATGTTAAAAATATACTTTTGAAATTCGACGACGAACTGACCGCCGAACTTGAAAACTTCGAAAGCACCGGCGTTAACAATTCGGCTGCGCTCACGCTTTTCAGAAAAAGTCTTGCGGATAAGATTTCCGTGCCTATTTCAAATCTGAATTATAACGCCGAAAGCAGCGAAAAACACGACTGCCTTTCCGCTCACACCCATACCGGAAGCAAGGCTTCCTGTAAATACCATGTTTGCGCCGACAGCGAATGCGAACTTTCGCCGTATGTTTGGAAAATAACCGTGGGCGACCTTACTTATTATCCCGACGACTTAGATGGTAAAACAGAAGAAGAGATTATCGAATCCATTAATAACGGAACATTCGAAAGCGATATGAAATTTTCCGCAGAAAAAATTATGGCTTTGATTTCAAAAGATTTAAGTCTTGTAAGTTCTGTTGACGAAACAATCGAAGTAATGGAAAAATGGATTTATCTTGTCAGCGACGATACCGGAATGTTTGCAGACGACGATACACTCAATAATTATCTTATCGTTCCCGAAGGCAGCTCTTCCAGTTATGTCGAAGAATTTACCGATTTAGGCAGGGCTCTCGTGAAACTCGGCAAGGGAAGTTATACTTTGGAACAGACGGCTGTTGACGGTTTGAAAGGAAGTTATCTTTACAGCGACAGCGCAACCGGTAAAACCATAGCGTACTGCGTTACGGAATACGGTATCCATATTATGGTAGTTACGGCTATTGCAACCGATTACGATGCCGTTTCGGAAGGTCAGGATTATTACGAGGACGAATCCGTAAAGGAAAAAATCAAGGAAAAAATCACAACTGACTACGAAACTCAGTATTATTACGATTTCCAAAACGATTTTCTTAGCGGACAGTCAATAGAAGGTATGATAACCTATAACGACAGCGTTAAAAATCAGGTTATTAAGGAAAGCAAAAAAACATTCGGAATAAGTTAATGAAAAACATAAAAAAGACCGAAAGGTCTTTTTTTTATTTAACGAACCGTTATTTCTGAATAAAAATTTGTAAATGGGAAAAAATTAATTTATAAATTTTCAAGGAGAAATAATATGACGGTTAATCCATTTGAAATCAAACCCGTAACCTATGAAAAGACTGTATCTTGTCTTTGCGACCTTTACCCGAAACCTTACAGAAAAGAAGAGGTCGACCCCTATACAAAACTCAGAATAATATTAATGAACGGTGCAGAGTATGAGGCGATATGGTTTTCCCACCGCTTTTTCAGACAATGCAACAATAACGATTTAAGAAGAAGTCTCGCTCTTTTGAGAAGCACCGAACAGCAGCAACAGAAATTACTCAGCTGCTTAAAACCCATAAACGAAAGTATCCTCGAAACAACGATAGGATACGAGCATTTAGCGGTGGATTTAACCGCTACTCTTGCAAAAAGAGAAAAGAACGAATATGTCAAAGCGGCACTCGATTTTGCTCTTTTAGAAGATTTCGACCATTTATACAGATACGCAAATCTACTCGAATACGATAAGGGAATACAAGCCGAAAAACTTATCGGAAAACTTGCCGAAATTATGCCCGGAAGACCTACTGTTGCAGAACACAGATTTCCCGCAGACGACGTCAAAAATTTTGTCGATTTCAATAACGCCGATATGATTACAAAACTTAACATTTCCATAATTACCGCAGCAGAACAGCAAACTATGAATTATTATATGAATATTGCGCAGTTTTACGGTAACGATTTAGGAAGAAAAATATATTCAGAAATAGGACTGATAGAAGAAGAACATGTTACCTTATACGGTTCTCTTTCCGATACCGAAAAAACCTTTCTCGAAAATCTTCTTATGCACGAATATACCGAAGCTTATCTTTATTATTCGTGTTATCAGAGCGAAACGGATTCTAAAATAAAAAGTATATGGGAAGCCAATTTCGAAAAGGAAATTCAGCACCTTCATACCGCAGCTCAGCTTTTGAGAACCTACGAGAAAAAAGATTATCTCGAAGTTATTCCAAAGCCCGAGTTTAACGATTTGCTTGTACTTTCGCCGAGCGTCGATTATGTAAGAGATACAATTAAAAATACCGTTGAAAATACAGGAAACAACGAAAGTTATATTAATGTAAATCAACTTCCGAAAGAGCACAGATTTTTTGATTATAACAACAGAGTTTTAGGAAACGTCGACCAAGCGCCTACTCATATAATCATAGATAAGCATATAGAAGATTTCGGAAAAGATTACCGTTATGAAGTAAAAAATTATCCGATAGACGGTTTAGGGGACAGAAAGTGCGACAACACCGGTATCGCAAGAATACCTTCCGGAAAGTAAACTTAAATATTCCTTAGTCAAAAAGACCGCATATAACGGAACAACAAGTTAAAAGGTATTTATAATTCGGGTTTTAATTTCCGTAATCAAAAGATTGATAAATTAACACGAAACCGTTTTAAGAGTCATAGAATATACAGGTGATATTCTATGACTCTAAGTCTTTGTATGATAGTAAAAAACGAAGAAGAAACTCTTGAAAGATGTCTTTCTTCGGTAAAAGGAGTTTTCGATGAAATTATAATCGTCGATACAGGTTCATTAGACAAAACGAAAGAAATTGCCTTTAAGTTTACCGATAAGGTTTTCGATTTTGAATGGGCGGACGATTTTTCCAAAGCCCGTAATTTTTCATTTTCGAAGGCGACCTCGGATTACATTATGTGGCTCGATGCCGACGACGTTCTTCTTGAAAGGGACAGAGAGGAACTCATTAAACTGAAACAAGGTTTTAACGGCGGCGTCGATATGTATTTTTTAAAGTACCGTATGGGCGAGAAAGGCGAAAGCGTTTATTACCGTGAAAGAATTTTCAAAAGAATAAACAACCCCAAATGGGTAAGTCCCGTTCACGAAGTAATAGTGCCTTGCGGAAAATGCGTTTATACCGATATAGAAGTAACCCATAAAAAAGTCAGAACCGAAGTTTCAAAAAGAAATCTCAATATCTTCAAAAAAATGATTAAAGAAGGGAAAGAACTCGACCCCCGCCAAAGTTTTTATTACGCAAGAGAATTGTTTTACCATAAATATTATAAGCAGGCGGCAAAGGAATTCGAAAAATTTCTGGAAAGCGACGGATGGGTGGAAAATAAAATCGAAGCCGTAAAAAATCTTTCTGTATGTTACAGAATTTTAAAACGGGAAGAAAAAGCTTTGAAAACCCTTTTTACAAGTTTTTATTACGACCTTCCGAGAGCCGAAATATGCGTGGATATAGCGGGAATTTTCTTTGAAAAGAAAAATTACGACGCAGCAATATACTGGTACCGAGAAGCGCTTATTAAAACGCCCGATATAAAAAAAGGCGGTTTTTGCAATATGGATTGCTACGGATATATCCCGAGTATACAGTTATGCGTTTGTTATTACAATATCGGAGATATCAAAACCGCTAAAAAATATAACGATTTGGCTTTGAAATTCAAGCCCGACGACAAAAGCGCTTTGGAAAACATTTTGTTTTTTAAAAAAGCTTTATCGGGAAAATAATTAAAATGAGTTGTAAAAATCGCAGTTTTATTGTAATATGTCTTTATAAAACAAAGGGGTATTATTTATGAAAAACAAAAAAGTTTTAATTATTACACTTGAACAAACCTATCGTGCTATATGCGTTGATTCATATTTCAGAAATATCGGAGCAGTCGTAAAAACCGTTTGCCTTGAAGATTACAGCAAGGAAAAACTTCCTACCTTTTCCTATATTCCAATGAGACAGGGAGTTAAAATCGAAAAGGTAATTTCCGATTATGTTAAAAATGTCGCAGATTGTATAGAAGAATACGCTCCCAATTATATTTATACCTTTCTTCCTCCCGAAGAACTCGGCGAAGTCGCTAACAGATGGTGCAGAAAAAACGGCGCCGTTAGTTTTATCGATGTAAACGATATCGATACCGATATCAATCTTTCTAAATGTTCTGCGTTTAAAGACTGTGCAAATATAATCATTCCGGTAGAAGAGTACCGCAATCACATAAACCGTAAAGAACAGGATAAATGCGTACCGATGTTTTATTTCAGCGAAAAACAAGCGGTGCCTTTCAATGACCTTGTCAATACTTCCGACGGGTCCGTTCCTTGCGGTACGGTTCTCGGCAACAATACCGATATTCTTTCGATAGTATCGATATTGAGTCAGGTGAACGCAACAAAAAAGGTTAAATTCGAATCGATAGGCGATTGCGCTCAGAAGGAAGAACTTTTCAACAGACTGTACGACGCACATATCGAAGTCAGAGATTACGGCGACCTTAACGACGAAAATTCGTTGAGTATAGTTTTCTCGAAATGGTATTATGCGCTCAATCTTATGAAAAACGTTATAGGTATCAACAGCGAAGCCGTTATGTATTTAAGAAACGGAGTTGCCATGATTAACAATGTAAGGGGCGACCTCGAAGTTATGCTCAGGAAAAACTTTGCGGGAATTAATGCTTTCGATATGAATTTAAATCAGTTAGGCGATAAAATAGTAAGAAATACCGCAATGCAGGTTAACACAATGAAACACAATGCAAGAAGAACCTATATTGACAGTTTCACTTCTCAGAACTGCGTCAAAGCGATAGATTATCTTGCCAATCTTTACAGAAACAGATAATGGAAAAACTTTATATCGGAATCGACCTTGGCGGAACCTATATAAAAGGCGGAATAATCGACGGAAAAGGCAAAATCAAAGTATTTAAGGAAGTGCCTTCCGAAAGGCAGTCAGGGGCTGAAAAGGTAACGCAGAATATTATAGATTTAGTAAACGGGCTTGTTCTGGAATCGGGACTGACTCTTAAAGACATTTGCGGTTTAGGGGTAGGAGTTCCCGGTATCGTCAATCAGGAAACGGGTACTGTAATTTTTGCTACCAACCTTAAATGGGAAAATTACCCTTTAGCTCGAATACTTAAAGAAAAACTCAATTTCGATAAAGAGATTAAAATAGGCAACGACGCAAATCTTGCCCTCATAGGCGAATATAAGTTCGGTGCGGGCAAAAACTACAAAGACCTTGTTTTTATCACTTTGGGTACGGGAGTAGGCGGCGGAGTAATCAGCGACGGAAAACTCATTACCGGTAACGGAGGGGCGGGCGCAGAACTCGGACACAGCGTAATAGTTGCAGGCGGCAGAAAGTGTAACTGCGGAAGAAAAGGCTGTTTTGAAAGATATGCTTCGACAAACGCTCTCATATCCTTCGCAGTCGAAGAAGTCAGAAAAAATCCTTCAAGTTTAATGAAAGGGCTTCGTATCACGGGGAAAACTCCTTTCGAATATTACGAAAAGGACGATAGCGCAAAAAAAGCCGTAGACAAATATATTTATTATCTTGCATTGGGACTGATAAATTACGCCAATATTTTCAGACCGCAGGTAATTCTTCTCGGCGGCGGAATATCCAAAGAGGGCGATAAGCTCTTAAATCCGCTCAAAGAATTTATGAGGAATGAACTTTTCGCATACGGTAAGGCGCCGGATGTCGAAATAAAAATAAGCAGTCTTAAAAACGACGCAGGTTTTATCGGGGCGGCAGCTCAGTTCATAGAAAATTAATTTAAATTCCTATAATAAAAAAGAACGGACTTTCCGTTCTTTTTATTTTACTTTTACATTGTATTTAATCTGCTATGCCTATAATTTTTATAACCTTTAAACTAAGCGGCTTTTTATAAACAGAACAGGTAACGCAGGTTATATCTCTTTGATTATAATAAGTTTATTATCCTTCTCTGAGCTGTGTTCTTCTTATTTTTCCGCTTATCGTTTTAGGAAGCGAATCCACAAATTCGACGACTCTCGGATATTTATAAGGCGCAGTGTGATGTTTTACGTAATTCTGAATTTCGGTTTTTAATTCGTCGCTTTTTTCGGTACCCTTTGTAAGAACAATCGTTGCTTTTACAATTTGACCTCTCGTTTCGTCGGGAACGCCGGTTATCGCACATTCGAGAACATAAGGAAGTTCCATTATAACACTTTCTATTTCAAAAGGTCCTATACGGTATCCGGACGATTTTATAAGGTCGTCTATTCTTCCGACATACCAGAAATATCCGTCCTCGTCTTTCCACGCCATATCTCCCGTATGGTAATATCCGTTATGCCAAGCCGCCTGAGTAAGTTCGGGATGGCGGTAATATTCTTTGAACATTCCGTATGGCGCTCCGTTTTCTGTCGCTATAACGATTTCGCCTTGTTCGCCGACTTTGCAGCTTGTTCCGTCGCTGTTAAGTATATCTATTTTATACTGCGGATTAGGCTTGCCCATTGAACCGGGCTTCGGTTTGGTTCCTATAAGGTTAGCAACGGTAAGGGTGGTTTCTGTCTGTCCGAATCCTTCCATAAGAGATATTCCCGTTGCTTCGTAGAACTTGTCGTATACTTCCGGATTCAACGCTTCTCCCGCAACGCAAGCGTATTTCAAAGAAGAAAGATTGTATTTTTTTAAATCGCTCTTAATGAAAAATCTGTACATTGTGGGCGGTGCGCAGAAAGTGGTTATATTATATTTTGCGAACAAGGGAAGTATATCGTCTGCGTCGAATTTGTCAAAATCATATGTGAATACTCCCGCTTCGCAAAGCCATTGACCGTAAAGTTTTCCCCATACCGCTTTTCCCCAACCGGTATCGGATATTGTAAAGTGAAGTCCGTCAGGTTCGACATTCTGCCAGTATTTTGCCGTTACAAGATGGCCCAAAGCATAAGTGTAACTGTGCGAGGCAATCTTAGGATATCCCGTAGTTCCCGATGTGAAATACATTAACATAAGGTCGTCTTTGTCGGTTACCATTCTTTCGAATTTATCACTGCACTCTTCGAGATATTTATCGAAGTTTATCCAGCCTTCTCTGTCTTTTCCGACTATAAAGCGTGTTGTTACGAAAGGACAGCTTTTAAAAGCTTCTTCGCATTCTTTTGCCGTGTCGCCGTCGGCAGTGCAGACGATAGCGCTTACCCCCGCTGCTTCAAAGCGGTATTCGAAATCTTTTTTTACTAACTGATTTGTGGCAGGTATCGCAATCGCTCCGATTTTATGAAGGGCAAGTATTGCTATCCAGAACTGATAATGCCTTTTAAGAACGAGCATTACTCTGTCGCCTCTTTTTATTCCCGATTTCACAAACATATTTGCGCACTTGTCGGAAAGAACCTTCATATCGTTAAAGGTAAAAAGACGCTCTTTCTTGTCATGCGAAAGCCAAAGCATGGCTCTTTTGTTTGGCGCCTTCAACGCTACTGCGTCTACGACATCGTAAGCAAAGTTAAAGTTCTGCGGCGGATTGAACGATATATCGAGCAAATGCCCGTTTGCGTCTTCGAGGGTGGTAACATATCGGTTGTATATCTTGTTTTCGTCGGCTTGCGGTTTAACTTCTTCATACGGAACTTCCTGCTTTTCTTTTACGGGCTTTTTGATGACTACGGAAAGAAATTCACAGTCTTCTCCGTCCGTTGCAATCATTCCGTGCGGTATAGTGGCGTCGTAGTATGCCGAGTCGCCTTCGGAAAGTACTTTATATGTATTGCCCACTCTGAATTTCAGTTTCCCTTTTAATACATAATCGAATTCCTCGTCGTTGTGAGTGGAAGTAGGTATTTCCTTGTATTGCTCTTCTTCGGAAAATTTTGCCGTTACCATAAAAGGTTGGGCTACTTTGTTTTTTATATGAGGGGCAAGATGAAGATATTTAAATCCCTTATGCCTTTCAAGCGGAACTCCTTCGCCTTTTGCAGTAATTTCGTAATCGTCAAGGTTAGGGCTGTTACCCGAAATAAGCGAAATTATATCGACATTGAAATGTTTTGCAATCTTCTGCAAAAACGAAAAGTTAAAATCCCATTTGCCCATTTCGGCAAGGGTGTAATCTTCCACGCTGACTTCGGTTATTTTTGCCATAGTTTGAATATCACAACCGAAAATTTCCCTTAATGCCTTTATTCTTTCGGCTATTTTTTTGATATCGCTGTACATACTGCCTCCTTATTATTAAAAAACCCGCATTGTTGATTACAACTTTGCGGGTATATTACTTAGTTATAATTCAACAACAAAAAACTACGCTTATTTTGCGCTTATAATTCGTATGATTATAATATTTTTGCCGTTGATTAATGTTTTCATAGCGTTAGAATACCATACCTTAAAATTAATGTCAAATATTTTTCCGATTTAAAGAAGTTAATTACAATTTTCTGAAATAGCTATTGACTTCTTTTAAAGTGGGCATTCCCGTCTGAGCACCTTGCTTTAAAGTTTTAAGTCCTGCTGCGGTGTTAGCAAAAATGATACTCTCTTCGAGACTTTTTCCGTTAGAAAGAGAGACCATTAACGCTCCGGTAAATGTATCGCCTGCGCCGGTGGTATCGACGGGCTTTAAATCTATTGCGGGAATATGTTTGATTTTTTTATCGTAAAAATATACGCCTTCTTTCCCTTTGGTCAGTATAAGTCTTCCGGAATATTTTTCGAGTATATTCAAAGGATTCGAACTATCGTATCCTTCCATATACTGTATTTCTATTTCGTTTACAAGAATATAATCGGCGTTTTTATAAATTTTTTCGGGAACCTTTTTAACGGGAGACGGATTGAACAAAAAAGCTATATTTCTTTTTCTGCATATTTCCGAAACGGCTTCTGCGCTTTTTATCGGTATTTCGAGCTGTGTTGCGATGATGTCGAGTTTTGCAAGTTCTTCTTCCATAGAATAAATTTTTTCGGGAGTCAGCCGTGCGTTCGCTCCTTCGCACACTACTATGGAATTGGTTTTTTTTGTTACTATAATCTGTGCCGTTCCGCAATACTCGTCTTTGATTTTTTCTACGCAGGTAATATCGACATTTTCCTTTTCGAGATTTTTTATTGCGCTTTCAGAAAATATATCGCAGCCTACGCAGCCGAAAAGTTTCGAACTGCCGTTAAGCCGTGCTGCGGCAACCGCAACATTTGCGCCTTTGCCGCCGTTGGTTATCTTAAAACTCGTTCCGCTTACCGTTTCGCCCGCTTCGGGCATTTTATCCACATAACTTACAAGGTCGGTGTTTATGCTTCCTACTATTCCTATTCTGCTCATAGTTACCTCTTTGCCGTTTATTGTATATATTATACTAAATTAATAATTTTATTTCAATACGGTAATAAATTAACCGTTACTAATTGACCTTGCCGTCATTAAAATGTTAATATATTATCGACATAAAGGAGAGTTATGAAGAAAATTCCCGTTATAATCGACACAGACCCCGGTGTGGACGACGCTCTTGCTCTAATCGCCGCATTCGCTTCGGATAATATCGATATCAAACTTCTGACCAGCGTAGGGGGAAATGTCGCCCTTTTTCAGACGACAAAAAATCTTCTTCATTTGTCGGAACTTTATAATCCTTCCGTTCCGGTTGCAAAAGGCTTTTTCAGCACTTCCAAATATAAAATAGGCGACGCAAGCAATGTCCACGGAGAGTTCGGATTAGGACTTTACAAGTACGGTAAAATCAATAAAAAAGTTATAGAAAAAAACGCAGTGGAAGCAATGTACGATGTGTTAAAAAATTCTAATGAAAAGATAACGTTGATTTCTTTAGGACCTCAAACAAATATCGCTTCCCTTCTTACCGAACATAAAGACGCTTCCCGTTATATCGAAAAAATCGTCATTATGGGTGGCTCCAATCTCGGAAGAGGCAATGTTACGGATTATGCAGAGTTCAATATCCGTTTCGACGTGGAAGCTGCGATGACCGTTCTCAATTCCGACACGGAAAAAATTTATGTTCCTATGGAAATGGGGCACACTGCCTTTTTCGATTACGAAGAAATGGAAGAGATAAAAGAACTCAACGCAACGGGATTTTCCGTCTTCGAAATGAGCGCCGAATACCGTGACCAGCATGTTACTCAGGGCGTTGCAACCCACGACAGCTGCGCAGTGGCTTTCGTTGCGGACAGTTCTCTTTTCAAAACAAAAAAGGCTAAAATGATTATAGATATGAGCGATTTAATTCATATAGGCTGCACGGTCTGCGATTACGATGCGGTTAATCCTAATATCGAAATCTGTACCGATGTGGATATTTTAAGGTTTAAAAAATATATTAAAGATTGTATTTTAAAAGCAGAAAAATTAAAAAACCGATAATTTAAAATTTATAATTGAAACGAGTTTGTTTCCATATAAAAAAAGAGGAAGTTATTCTTCCTCTTTTTTACCGTGTTTCTTTTTATAATCTTCTATTATTTCAAGATATTTTTCGTTGACTTCGTCAAGAACGTTTTCCCAGCTTCGATATACCGACTTATGACACTCTTCTTTGATTTCGGCAAGTCTTTCAGGTTCCGAAATAATTTCCTTAATTCTTTTAGCCCAATCCTTTTCGTCGTTTAATGCGGTAAATCCGTTTACTCCGTCCGTTACCGTTTCGCTTGTCTGACAGTCTTTTACAAGAAGGGTAGGCAATTTCATAGAAGCGGCTTCGAGCGGAACAAGGGAAGCGGTATCGTATACGGAAGGAAAAAGGAATAAATCGCTTCTTAAATAAAATCCCGAAAGCTTTTCTCTGTCCATAATCTTTCCGGTAAATATTATTCTGTCTTTAATATCAAGAGTTTCGGCAAGTTTTTTAAGGTGGTTAAGGTGCGAACCGTCGCCAACAAGCAGAAAGGTAAATTCGATATTTTCCTCTTTCAGTATTTTAAGGGCTCTGAAAAGCATATCGAGATTTTTGGTTTCCACAATTCTTCCTACGAATAAAAACAGATTCTTTGTTTTTTCAAGATTGTATTCTTTGTTAACCGTTTCTATAAGCTGGGCAGGGTTTGAGGGATATTTCATATCCGTTCCGTTTCTTATAACGTCTATTTTGCCTTTGTATCCGTATTCTCTCAGTGTTTGCGCAGCTCCGTCGCTTACCGTCCATACATAATCGGTTCTGTTAAATGTTCTGAGCATATATTTCATTACAAACCAGGTCACTATATGCGATTTAGTGAGTCTGTATATATCGTCTTTAAATTTAGTGTGCAAGGTGATTACCGTCGGAATATTCAGTTTTTTGCCCATTTTTGCAGCAAAGTTTCCGATAGGAAAGGGCGAATGAGAGTGTATTATATCGAACTTACCGTTCTTTACGAATTCTTTTGCTTTTTTGTCATAAAAGGGAAAGGAACACCTGAAACCTTCGAATATACCCATGGACTTGACATGTTGAATAGTAAAAGGCTGATTGTCTTCGTGATTAGGGTATTTCGGAACAAGCAATGAACAGTCGTTCTTATTGTTAAGTATTTTAACATAGTTCGTAACAAGTACCGTAGGTCCGTTAAAATCCGGAAAGTATGAGTCAAGGGTTTCTAATATTTTAAGTTTCTTATCCATAATTTTTCTCCGCCGTTTTTTTTATAATATTATTAATATAGTTTTATGTCAAATTTTTTTGTAATATTATTAATATAGTTTTATGCCAAATGTATTGCCCGAAACGATATAAAAATGATATAATATTACATATTAAAACTAAAATATAGGTTTTAAGTCCGTTAAGTTCGGACTTTAAAGGAAGTTTATGAAAAAAGCAGTGGTTATAGGAGCGGGAATTTCAGGTTGCACCGTAGCAAGGGCTCTTGCGGAAAAAGGTTATAAGGTTACAGTTTTCGAAAAGAGAAATCATATAGGCGGAAACGCATATGAATGTTTTGACGAACACGGTATAAGAATCCATAAATACGGTTCGCATATATTTCATACCAACGAACAGCGGGTTTACGATTTTCTGTCCCGCTTTACGGAATGGTATCCTTACGAACATAAGGTACTCGGACTTATCGATAAAAAATTCGTTCCCATACCTTTTAATTTCACTTCGCTAGAAGCGCTGTTCGATAAAAAGGATAGCGATTATCTTAAGGAAAAACTTACAAAAGTTTTCGAAGGAAAAGAGAAGGTTTCGGTTTTAGACCTACTTAACTGCGACGACGGTAAAATAAAAAATTTCGGTCAATTTGTTTTCGATAAAGTTTTCGTAAACTATACCGCAAAACAATGGGGGGTTCCCATAGAACAGGTCGATAAAAGCGTTATCAACAGAGTGCCTGTAATACTCGGTTATGACGACAGATATTTTCAGGATAAATTTCAGGTAATGCCTTTGCTCGGATTTACCGATATGATAAACAATATGCTTAATCACAAAAACATTAAAGTAAAACTGAACTTCGACGCTAAAAAACTTTTCTCTTTTAAAAACGGCAAGGTTTATAAGGGCGGTTTCCCTTACTTAGGAAAGGTGATAATCACCGCCGCAATAGACGAAATGTTAAATTATGTTCACGGCGTTCTTCCTTACAGGTCTTTGGAATTCGAGTTCACAAATTATAATCAGCCGGATTTTCAGGCTGCGGCTGTAGTAAATTATCCTAACGACGAAAAGTTTACGAGAATTACCGAATTCAAGAAACTTACCAATCAGATTGCCGACACCACAACAGTCGCAAGAGAATATCCTATGACTTATGATATAAATGCCGAAAAGGGGAATATTCCTTATTATGTTATAAATAACGAAAAAAACAATCTCATGTATTCAAAGTACAAAGCGGAAATAGAAGGAATAAAAAATGTAAGTTTACTCGGCCGCCTTGCAGAGTATAAGTATTATAATATGGATAACTGCGTTCTTAAAGCCTTGGAACTTGCAGATAAAATATGTGGTTGAAATGAAAAAAGAAAAGGTAAATAAAAAAGAAAATAAGAATATATCCGACGGCGATAAAGTCAGTTTGTTGAATCCCGTGCGCTTTTTCAAAAATTTCGATAAAGCCACTCCGAAACAAATAAGCGCCGTAATTATGGTTGCCGTTATTCTTGTCTTTATGGCGTTCGGTATAGCAATGATTTCCGTTGCCTTTTCTTTCAGAGGCTACATTTATATAGAAACCTCTTATAAAATCGAACTTACGGTAGACAGCAGAGATACGGTTACCGCCGTAAACTTTTTAAATCAGGAAAGCAAACAGGCTTTTAAAGATACTAATCTTATCAATATTTCCACGGAAAGCGCTTTGCAGAAAATTCTTTCCTATGAGGTAGAAAGCAGAAGATTTACCGAAGACAGTTACGACAATCTTCTTTTTATCAGAGTCACCAACAAAAATACCGATTACACCATAAAGGATTTAGACAGATATATTTCTTATATTCAGCATTACCTTGACGAAAGAAAAATATCCGCTTTCGTAAATACCGATTGCTTCACCGAACACGAAATTACCCGTTCAAACGAATATAAAATTACACCCGAAAGTTACAGGCTTATCGTTAAAACGGCTGAGCTTTTAAGCGATTACGATTTAAAATATCTTCTTTCCTTGAATTTCGAAGACGGGGTTAAAATTTATAACAGAGTTTATAAAGCTAAATATCTTTCGGTTTAATTTTGATAAAGAAAAATTTTAAAATTTATTTATGTTTTCAAAATCTTTTTCAAGTCTGAAACTGTAAAAATTATCCTTTCCGTATATCAAATGGTCCAGAAGTTCCACATCTATAAGATTTAATGCGTTATGAACGGCAAGGGTAAGATTTCTGTCCGCAACAGACGGTTTACAGTTGTTGTTCGGGTGGTTATGAGCGATAATAAGTTTTTTGCAATCGGAATGAATGGCAAGTTCTACGATTTTCTTCGGCGTTACAAGTACTTCGCTTTTGTTTCCCTCTATTTTTTTACTGCCTATCAATTTGTTCGAACAGTCGAGAAAAAGTAGTACCATAATTTCATTGTCGAGTTTTTTGAAGTAGTTGTTAAGATAATCTTTATAGTCGTTCAGATTTTTAAATACGATTTTTTTATTCTCAAATGTTATATTGTAATATTTTATCAGCTTGCCTATAAAATAGAGATAAAAAGCAGTTTGTTCCGAAATTATTCCGCATCGTTTAAGTTCGGGATAGTCTGCGTCCAAAATATTTTTAAGACTCGAAAAGTGGTCGAGAAGTTTATGGGCAAGGGGATTGGTATTTCTTCTCGGAATAGAGTAAAACAGAAGAGTTTCGAGTATTTCGTGGGGCGGAAAGTTTTCCAGCTCGTCATTGAGAATTTTGTTTCTCATACGGCTTCTGTGTCCGTTGTGAATACTTGCCTCTTCTTTTTTTCTTACAGCTTGCGGATTTTGAAAACGAGAATTCGAAAATTCGTATCGGCTTTGAACCGTGTTTTCCAAGTTTGCTAATTTGCCTTCTGCGGTTTTTTCGGGAATATTTTTTCCTTCCGTATAGGAATTTACCGCCATATTATTATTTTCGATACTTTGCGATACAGAGTTTTTTTCGGAATTTTCCGATACAGAGTTTCTTTCGTTTTCAAGTTCCTTTTTAAGTTCGTTCAGTTCATCTAACCATTTTTTCATATGTAATCCTCGGTTTATTATAAAAAATCCATTAAACTCAAACGCAGCCAAATTTTATTCTTAAAAATATTTTAACAGAATTTTACAGCAAGGTAAACAATTTAAAAGTGCAACTGCTTATTATTGTAAAACAGATTAAATACTGCTAAAAGTACGGAAAATCTACGGAACATTTATTTTACATAGTTTAATCCGATAAAAAAAGTACAAACATTTATTTTGCAGCCAAAATATTTTTTGTCCTTGACAAACTTAATATTTGATAATAGACTGTATATAATAAATTTACGGAGAGAATTATGTTAAAAGAAGATTTGAGAAAAGAGTTCAACGAAGCCCGTAAAAAAGGCGACAGCATTACGAAAAGCGCAATCGAAGGGGTGCTTGCGGCAATTTTATTGAAAGAAAAATCCGGAAGCGGAGAAGTAAGCGATTCCGATGTGATTTCGTGTATAGAAAAAGAAATAAAAGTTCAGAGCGAAATTGCCGAAATTTATTCCGCCGATAAATCAAAGGCGGACGAGGCTATTAAAAAAACCGAAGTTCTGAAAAAATTTATGCCCAAGGCTCTTTCCGAAAGCGAAGTTATGGAAATGATAAAAACACTCGATGTTTACAACGACCCTTCGCCTAAGACCAAAGGAATGATAATAAAATCTCTTATGCCCGAAATCAGCGGAAGATTCGATAAAAGTAAGGTTAATCCTCTTGTCGAACAGTATCTCAAAGACAAATTTTCCTGATTTTTTATCGGGCGTTTAAATAAACCTTTTATTTATTCGCAGGGAGAGAAAATGAAAAAAATACCGGCGAAAAAATCAGACTTTTGCCCGCTCTGATTTTTTTCGGAATCACCGTTTTGCTTTTTGTTTCTTTACTTATAGTAAAGACTTTCCCCGAGGCTTCCGTAACTATTTCCGAAGGATTTTCAAAATGGTGGATTACGGTATTCGGCGGATTAAATTCCAAGGTTTCGTTTTCTGTTTTCGAATTTTTAATTTATTTATGTTTATTTATAATTATCTCTTTTATTGCTTCATGGATTTATTTTGCGGTAAAAAAAAGAGGGCGTTCGGCGCTTAAAAGTTTTATTGTATTTTTGACAATAGTGTTTATTGTACTTAATATTTACACTCTTACGGCTTCTTTCACTTATATGAGAAAAAGTCCCGATTTGATATACGCTACCGAGGAAGAACCCGACGCACAAAAAATCTATGCGGCAGCTTCTTATTTTATTGAAGACTTTAACAATCTTGCAGAAAATTCAGAAAAAGACGGTAGCGGAAATTTTCTTAATCCGTACAGCATAGACGAATATAATAAAATTTTCGAAGAAGAATACGAAAAACTTAATTCCGATTATCTTTTTACTTACACGCCGCCCGTTAAAGAAGTAGTCTCTTCGGTACTGATGAGCGAACTTTCGGTCTGCGGTATATTCTTTGCGCCGACAGGGGAGGCAAACATAAATTTCGATATGCCCGCCTTTTATATTCCCGTAACGATAGCACACGAACTTGCCCACGCAAAAGGAGCAATGCAGGAAAGAGACGCAAACCTTTTCGCTTATCAGATATGCCTTAATTCCGATAACGATTTTTTGCGTCTTTCGGGATATATGAGTTGTATTTCTTCGCTGCTTTCTGCGGTAAATTATGTTTGCGGAGAAGACAGCTATAATGAACTTATAGACACTCTCTCGCCCGAATATTTTAATCAGTGGAGTCTTTACTACGAATATTGGAACAAACATTCTTCGCTCGGAAAAATTCAAGAATTTTTCAACGATATTTATCTTAAACTTTCGGGGATAAAAGATGGCGTCAATAATTACTATATAGAAGACGAGGTAATAATCGATAACAATACCGATGAAGTCATAAGTTTCGAATATAACGATATTCAGAAAATTTTTCTCTTTATATATAATCAAAAAAACGGACTTTAAAATTTTTGGAAATTAATAATTTAATTTTTAAACATTTAATTCATTTATCAGATTTTATATTTTAATTAAAACAAAAACTACTGTCAACCGCTTTATTTTTTAAGGTTGACAGTATAATTTTTTAATTGTATAATCTTTTTGTTATGAATAATTCCAAAACGGCAACTATTTGTCATATTGCTCTTGCCGCCGCTATGCTGGCGGTTGGGGGATTTATCAAAATAAACGTTTTTGCCGTACCTTTTACTTTACAGACTTTTTTTATATGTTTTATCGCAGTTCTTCTCGATGTAAAGAAAAGTACGGCGGCGGTAGGAATATATATTATTCTCGGCCTTATAGGCGTGCCGATATTTGCTAACGGCGGCGGTTTTTCCTATGTTCTTCAACCGAGTTTCGGATATATAATCGGTTTTCTTTTAGGAACGCTTACGACAGGGTTTATTCTTAAAAACAAAAAAAAGAGTCTTTTTAATTCGATAGCCGCTTGCTGTGCCGCTCTTGTGGTTATTTACATTTTCGGTTCGGTTTATTTTTATATTTTAGCGAAATTCTATCTTAATTCGGATAAAGGAATATGGTATATAATAGTTTACTGCGTTCTTGTATTTGTGCCGTCCGATTTGACTTTTGCTTGTTTTGCTTGTTTTGCGGCTTTAAAAATTAAAAATGTTCTTCAAAAAAACAGCGCCCGAACAAGGGAAAGCAATTTTGAGCCGTACCTTTCGAAAACCGAAAAAGATAAAAAAGATTTTACGGCAGATAAACAGAATATCGTTTCTTGTGACAGTTCCGATAAAAAGCGGGATTTTCAAAATATTGAAAATAAATAATTTATATTGAGTTTGCAATTAAAAGAAATTTTTTATTTAACGCAAGATATTTAAAAATTATTATCTTTAAATAAGTTAAAAAAATTTAAAAGAATTAAAAAACAAAAATTCAAATACTCAAAAAATAAAAATTATAAACAAATTAGATAAATAAAAAACAGCTTGTTTTGCAGGCTGTTTTTTATTTGAAATAAATTTAAGATTTTTCGATTTCCGCTCCGAACGGAAGCAAGGTAAGTTTTGCAATTTTGGGCGTCTGCATAGCAAAGGGTATTCCTATTATGCTTATAAGAAGCACTAAACCGGAAACGAGTATCGCTATTGCCATTTCCCAACCTAAAAGAACAGCCCATATTACATTCAGTACTGGATGGCTTTCAAAGTTGATTTTTATCTTCTTTCCGAAAGGCGCAAGATATAGTGTCGCTATTTTGAAAAACTGTATTCCAAGCGGATATCCTATTATAGTTATACAAAAAAGCGCGCCTACGATAAACCATAATATACTCATTACAAGTCCGCCGAAAATAAGCCAGATTATGTTTGCTATTACTTTCATTTTTATCCTCCGATTTTAGTTTGTATAAATTTTAAAAATTTATCCTTTTTTAATATATTTTATTTCTCTTTGTCTTGTATATTATTATAATAATATAAGTACTTGATATTTTATATTAAATTGACTTTTATCTGCAAACATATTAAAATTAAGCAGATAAACGGTGTTTTAAAAAAATGCAGATAAGCGGTGTTTTAAAAAAAATTATTCCGATAAAGGAATTTTTAGATAAATTTTTTTCTTCTTACTACTATATCGCAACAGTCGGATTTATAGTATTTTTATGTTGGATATTCAATATCAGTCTTCTTAATTTCTATCTGCTTTTTGCTCTTGTTATCGTAGCTCTTTTAACTCAGAAGGATATTACGGGAATTATACCGCCCTTTGTTATGGGACTGTTCGGGTATTCGGGAAGCATTTTAATGGGCGATATATATATTTTTCTCGCTGTAATGACGGTTCCGTTTTTGCTTTCGTTAGGGTATTTTATTTATAGAAATTTGAATAATCTTAAAAAAATAAACGGTAAAATGTTTTACCCGTTTCTTGCAATAGTGGCGGTCGCCGCTCTTTGCGGGATAGGAAATTTCGAGTCTTTTAAATATACAGTTTACTTTATGATTCTGGGCGCTTCGCTTGTAGTATTTTTATTGTATTATTTCGTAAGTTCCTGCGTCAACAAACCGATAGACGATTACTTTGCTTTTACCATGGTAGTTGCTGGAACGGTGGTATGTTTTCAGGTTCTTTCGTATTATCTTATGAGCGAAGATATTCTTTTCAGTTTGCAGAACAAAACCTTGACGGCAGGGTGGGGTGTGTCGAACGCAATGGCAAGCGTAATTATTATGGCTCTTCCTTTCTGTCTTTATTTTATGAAAAAATCGATAATTTCACAGACCCTTTCCATAATTCTTTCATTTTTCTTTCTGATAGCCCTTCTTTTCACCTTTTCAAGAGGGGCCCTTCTTTCAATGGCTATCGTAATAATTCCGCTGTTCGTTTATTCTTTAATTAAATGCAAACACAAAATAGCGGCAACGGCAACATTTGTTTCCGTTCTTTTAATATTAATTATTCTTTTGCTTGTGTTTAAGGAACAGGCTCAAAATTTGTTGAGTTTCTTTAATTATGTAGGGCTCGATGACAGAGGCAGACTCGAACTTTACAGAGAAGCGCTCAATCTGTTTTACAGATTTCCTTTAACGGGCGGCGGATTCTTTTCCGCCGAAGACGAAACCGGCTTTATTATGATACTTTTCCATAATACCGTATTGCAGTTTATGGCGGCGGGCGGTATTTTCGGATTTGCTCTTTTGCTTTATCACACTGCGGTAAAATATAAAATACTTGTAAGTAAAAGAAAAAATGTTTTCTGCGCATTCTGTTTGTTCTCTGCGCTTTTAGGAGAACTTTACGGTATGCTCGATATAACTTTCTTTGCGCCGCAGTATCTTATGATTTTTGTTATGACTATGATTTCGGCGGAAAAGTCTTCTTTAAGCTCCAACTCTTTATTAAGTGAGAATTTAATTTCAAGCCCTGCCGTCCGGTTATGATTTTTAATCGGAATCGAGATTAAAAAGACATTTCCATATATAAAATATTTTCGTTTGATTAAAATAGATATATATGTTACAATATTCAATCATAAGTTAAAAGGAGTTATATCCTAAGGTATTATGAAAGACAAAAAAAATATTATGATAATAGGCAGCGGAAGACTTGGGTCAATGCTTGCAAAAAAACTTTCACAAGGCGATAACGACGTTACCATTGTCGATTACGATGAAAATGCGTTAAGCGATATCGAAATGGAGTTTTCCGGCTTTACCCACCTTGGCGACGCAACCAGTTTGGATACCCTTGTTGCTGCGGGCATTGAAAAATGCGACGTAGTGCTCTGCGTTACGAATAACGACAATGTCAATATTTTCACGGCGCTTGTCGCAAAATCGGTATTCAACGTAAACAGAGTTGTTGCAAAACTTTACGAAGAGAGCAGGACTGCCGCTCTTAACGGATACGATATCATAACCGTTTTTCCGTCCATTCTTTCGATAGAAGCCTTTCACTCTTGTCTTGGGCAAATCGGCGTGGAAAGCGAAGATTAATAAATCTTAATTTCTTTAAAAAAGGAGTTCAAAGTGAATATCATAATCGTCGGGGGAGTTAAAAAAGCCCGCTATCTTATAAAAACTTTTGCAAAAAACAAAAACAAAGTCGTTTTTATAAATAAAGATATAAAATACTGCCGTCGCATAGAACAGGAATTTGAAATCAAAGTTATTTGCGGCGATGCCTCAAAGCCTAATGTTTTCGGCAGTATCGAGCCGGAATTTTACGATATACTTATTGCGCTTTGTCCGAGCGATGCGGATAATCTTTGTATTTGCCGTCTTGCAAAAGAATTGGGTGTCAAAAGAACCATAAGCGTTGTCAACAACGAATGCAATAAATTGGTATTTAAAAAACTCGGTATAGATACGCCGATAAGCGTTACCGGTCTTATTTCCACTATTATTGAAAAAAATGCTTACACAAGCCGAATAGAAGAACTTGTTTCAATCGACGAAGGCAAGGCTATCATTATGGAAATAGAACTCGATAACGAAAGTCCGATAGTCAATAAAACCTTAGTAGAGGCAAAACTACCCGAAGATTGCAGCGTAAGCTGTATAATAAGAAACGGAAATGCGGTTATCCCGAGAGGGGGTACCGTTCTTCTTGAAAAAGATAAACTCGTTATCATAAGTCTTCCTGAAATAAGTCAAAAGGTAGTAAAGGCGGTGCGTGGTGCTGAGTAAATACCTTAAAATGGTAAATATATTGGGGAGCCTTCTTATGCTTCTATCTGCGGTTACATTTATACCGCTGATTGTAGTTCTTTCTTATCTTGAAAAGGGAACGGCTTTGTCTTTCGGAATTACTGCCGTAGTGCTTGCCGCTTTGGGAACGGCTTTTTATATTCCTACGAAAAAATACAGAGGGGTAAAATTTTCAAAAGGCGACAGTGCCCTCGTCGTGTTTTTAATGTGGATTTTTGCAGTTTTTTTATGCGTGCCGCCTTTTATGACTGACGGCGGACTGGATTTTTCGCAGGCTGTTTTCGAATCTACAAGCGCATGGACTACCACCGGATTTACGGTTATAAATGCGGAAAGTACTCCTAACTCTCTTCTTTTTTACAGAAGTTTCATTCAGTATGTAGGCGGTATCGGTATCGTGCTTATTTTGCTGTTCATTCTTCCGCCAAGCTCTTCTACTTCTTTATATAACGCAGAACTTCATACCGACAAAATTTTACCTAACATTAAAAAAACCATCAAAAGTATTTTGATAATTTATATATCTTATCTTGTGATAGGGTCGATTGCTCTGTGGATAAGCGGTATGTCTTTCTTCGATGCGGTAAACCATACTATGGCGGCTCTTGCAACAGGCGGGTTTTCAACTAAAAACAACAGTATAGGCTACTATAATAATCCTGCAATAGAGGGGGTTTTGATTGTCCTTATGATTGCGGGCTCAATTAATTTTGCCCTTCAATTTTTATTGTTTACGGGTAAGTTCAGAAGATTCCTCAGTACAAGCGAGTTTAAGTTTTTACCTCTTTTGATTTTAATATCCTTTCCGCTGCTTGCGTACGGCGGACTTCTTTCGGTTTACGGGGACGCAGGGTATGCTTCGAGAGTTGCGATTTTCGAACTTGTTTCCGCTTTCTCGACTACCGGCTTTACAATGACTTCTTATTCGAATTGGCCGGCTTTTGCCATTTATATCATAATTGCGCTTATGATTATAGGCGGACACACCGGTTCTACTGCGGGCGGAGTCAAGCATGTAAGAATAGTAATTGCCCTGAAATCTTTCTATTGGCAGATAACCAAACACTTTAAACCTGAAAGACAGGTGGAAAATTATTATATAAATACCTATTCCGGAAAATATTATCTTACCGATAAAAATATTTCATGGAACAATACCTTTATTCTTTTATATCTGTTTGTAGTATTTTTAGGGGCGCTCATTATTTCGGCTTTCGGGTACGATTTAAGGTCTTCTCTCTTCGAGTCGGCAAGTCTACTCGGAAACGTAGGTATATCGATAGGCATTATAACGCCTTCCGTGCACCCCTTTATTTTGTGGCTCGGCTCTGTTATGATGCTTCTCGGAAGACTTGAATTTCTTGTCGCATTTATCGGACTTAATCAGATTTATAAGGATATTTCATACCGCATAAGATTTATGCTTATGAAGAAAAAGGAAAGAGAAGAAAACAGTTCTTCCGAGAAAATTTCTTCTAAATTAAAAATAAAACTGCCGTCAAATATAATTCGTTAAAAAAATTTATTAATTGAATAAATATGTATTGAGTTAAATTTTAATACAGTTTAATTTCCTTAAACATTAAATTGGAAAACATAAAAACATTTATATAAAACAAAAGGACGGGATTCCGTCCTTTTGTTATTTATTAAAATCGGTTTCGTATCACATAAATTTTTCCGTTAAATTTTCAATTGCTTTGTTGCTTTCTGAACCCTTTTCCTCTTTGATATTTTCTTCTTCCTTAACGGGAGTCAGAGTTTCTGCGATACTCGTAAAAAGAGACGCTACATTCTGTATGTTAGACGGAACTATTATTTTAGTGCTTTTTCCGTCTGCTAAATATTTAAGCGCTTCGAATCCTTGCAGGGTAAGGTATGCTGCGTCGGGTTTTGCGTCGTTTATCTTTTTGATTGCAGTTGCTCTGCCTTCCGCTTCTGCTATAAGTGCCATTTTCCTTGCTTCTGCTCTGAGTATTGCAGCTTGCTTTTCGCCTTCGGCTACAAGTATGTTACTCTTCTTTTCACCCTCGGCGATAAGAATAGCTTCTCTTCTTTCGCGCTCTGCTCTCATCTGCTTTTCCATTGCGTCCTGAATATCTTTCGGGGGTAAAATGTTTTTAAGCTCTACACGGTTGATTTTTATTCCCCATGGATCTGTCGCCTCGTCGAGAATTATGCGCATTTTTGAGTTCACGGTATCTCTCGATGTCAGAGTTTCGTCAAGTTCCATTTCGCCGACTATGTTCCTTAAAGTTGTAGCCGTAAGATTTTCGATTGCACTGAGCGGTCTGTCCACTCCGTATGTATAGAGTTTAGGGTCTGTTACCTGAAAATATACAACCGTGTCTATATGCATTGTTACATTGTCTTTAGTGATTACAGGCTGCGGCTGAAAATCCGCCACTCTTTCTTTAAGACTTATAGGCTTTCCTGCCATTCTGTCGAAAAACGGCAACATTAAATGCAGTCCCGTGTCAAAGGTTTTATGATATTTACCGAGTCTTTCAACCACTATTGCCGTTGATTGCTTAACTATTTTTACGGAAAGTATCAGTACTAAAAATACAACCGCAGCAAG
This sequence comes from uncultured Eubacteriales bacterium, assembly GCA_949296455.1. Taxonomy (GTDB): domain Bacteria; phylum Bacillota; class Clostridia; order Christensenellales; family CALVMC01; genus CALVMC01. Next base: position 38,470 of record CASFOZ010000001.1, on the reverse strand, counting down.
ACAGCATATTACGGTCAGAAATATTTGCCATCCGTTCATTTGTCGTTACACTCCTTAACTATTAATTTATTTCCGTCGATGGAAAGTATTTCCACCGTTTTATCGGCATCTATCGCTATTGTTTCGTTTTCGCCTATCGCTGTCCAGACTATTCCGTTTACTTTTATAGTTCCGCCTTCTCCGTCTTTGATAGGGGACAGAAGTTTAGTCTTCTTTCCTATAAGCGCTTCGCTGTTTGTTTTCGCTTTTGTTTTAAGAAGAAATTTCAAGGAAATTTTTCTCAAACTCAATATCAGTACAAGAGAAAGTACTATAAATACTATTACCTGTATTTCCACCATTACATTGCAGGCTGCAAGTATCAACGCAATTATAGCACTCGGAACAAACCATATGGTTACCATTTGCAAAGTAACAAGTTCTATAATCAGGCTGGCGCAGGCAATTCCAAGCCAAATCCAAATCCACATAATTTTCACCTCTTGATCATTATATCACGCAAAACGGTATTTTGGCAATATTTAAAGTTATAATTATATTATATATAAAACTTAAATTAATATATTCCATAATATATTCCGAAATAAAATTACCTTTATCCAATCGTTTTTTTAACTGTTATACAGGATAAATTAAAGTTTAGTAATTAATTAAATTATTGAAACGGAAACTTAAATATTTTGAACCTATATTTGTATCGGTTATTTTAATTAAAAAAATTACGGTAAAAATAATAAAATTAAAAATATTTAAAATATGACTTAAAACAGTTGACGAACATATAATATATCGCTATAATTAATATCGATAAATAAATATCGATATTTTGATATTTATTTTACAGGAGGCAGTAAAGTGGAAGCGAATTTAAAAAATTCCAAAAAGAACGAAATTTCTCCCGCAATTATGAGAAGACTGCCTAACTATTTAAGATATCTCAAAGAAAAACAGAAAGAGGGAGTGGAAATCATTTCTTCCGTCAACATAGCCGACGATATGAAGCTCAGTCCTATTCAGGTTAAAAAGGATATAGCTTCATCGAGCAAGGTGCAGGGAAAACCGAGAATAGGTTTCGAAGTCGACGGGCTTATTGCCGACATAGAAAGGGTGCTCGGATACGGCAATGTCAATGACGCCGTTCTCGTAGGCGCAGGTCAGCTCGGAAAAACCTTGCTTTCTTATACCGGTTTCGAAAATTACGGGCTTAACATCGTTGCCGCTTTCGACAGCGATCCTGCAAAGTGCAACATAAAAATTAAAAATAAAACGGTTTATCCTGTCGAACGACTTTCGGAAATAATTAAAAAATACAATATAAGAATGGGTATAATAACCGTTCCCGAAAGGTTCGCTCAGAATATTTGCGACATAATGGTCGAGGCGGGGATTAAAGCCATCTGGAATTTCGCCCCCACTCATTTAATCGTTCCCGATAAGGTTGCTTTAAAGAACGAAGACCTTGCGGCGTCGCTTGCAATACTTTCGTCACAATTAAAAGTTATACTAAATAAGCAAGAAAATTAAGAAGGAGAAATTTATGGAAAAAGAAGAATTAATCGTAAAAGATGAAGAAACCTTAGCCGTTCTTATGGCAAAGGTTAAAAAAGCACAGAGCATTTATGCTTCTTACACGCAGGAACAGGTTGACAAAATATTTTTGGCAGCTTCTCTTGCAGCCAACAAAATGAGAATTCCTCTTGCAAAAATGGCAGTAGCCGAAACGGGAATGGGCGTTGTAGAAGACAAGGTCATTAAAAACCACTATGCTTCGGAATATATTTACAACGCATATAAAAACACCAAAACCTGCGGCGTTATCGAAAAAGACGAAGGTTTCGGTATCACCAAAATAGCAGAGCCTGTCGGTGTTATCGCAGCGGTAGTTCCGACAACCAATCCGACTTCCACTGCAATATTCAAAGCCCTTCTTGCTTTGAAGACAAGAAACGGACTTATCTTTTCCCCCCACCCGAGAGCAAAAAAATGCACGATAGAAGCTGCAAGAATTGTTCTTGACGCAGCCGTCAAAGCAGGCGCACCTAAGGATATTATCGGGTGGATAGACGAACCGAGTATTGCTCTTTCGGCTCAGATTATGAAGGAAGCCGATTTGATTCTTGCTACCGGAGGCCCCGGTATGGTTAAATCAGCATACAGCTCCGGAAAACCTGCCGTCGGCGTAGGTTCCGGAAATACCCCCGCTATAATAGACGACAGCGCAGATATCAAAACCGCAGCTTCTTCGATACTTCACTCTAAAACATTCGATAACGGTATGATTTGCGCTTCCGAGCAGTCGGTTATCGTTCTTAAAAATGTATATAACGAATTTAAATCTCAGCTCAAAAGTATGGGCGCTTACTTCTTGACTCCCGAAGAGACCGAAAAGGTAAGAAAGACAATTATTATAAACGGCGCTCTTAATGCTAAAATAGTCGGTCAGTCCGCTTGCACTATCGCTCAGCTTTCAGGTTTCGAAGCTCCCGCAGGCAGTAAAATTCTTGTCGGCGAAGTCGAAAGCGTGGATCTTTCCGAAGAATTTGCGCACGAAAAACTCAGCCCCGTGCTTGCAATGTACAAGGCAAATAACTTTAACGACGCTATCGCAAAAGCAGAAAGACTTATCGCAGACGGCGGCTTCGGACATACTTCCGTTTTATATGTGAACACCGAAACAGGTAAAGAAAAAATAGAAGAATGGGAAAAACATATGAAAACCTGCCGTTGCCTTATCAATACTCCTTCTTCGCAGGGCGGTATCGGTGACATTTATAACTTTAAACTCGCTCCGTCTCTTACATTAGGTTGCGGTTCATGGGGCGGTAACAGCGTCAGCGAAAACGTCGGAGTTAAACATCTTTTAAATATCAAAACGATTGCGGAAAGGAGAGAAAATATGTTGTGGTTCAGAGCCCCTGAAAAAGTTTATTTCAAAAAAGGTTGCTTAGGAGTCGCTTTAAGAGAACTCAAAGAAGTTATGAATAAGAAAAAGGCTTTTATCGTTACCGATACATTCCTTTATCAGAGCGGTTTTACAAAAGCCATAACCGACAGACTCGATGAAATGGGAATAGTTCATTACACCTTCTTCAATGTTCTTCCCGACCCGACGCTTGCTTGCGCTATGGAAGGCGCTAAGGCTATGAGCGATTTTAAACCCGATGTTATAATCGCTATCGGCGGCGGCTCAGCTATGGACGCAGGTAAAATTATGTGGACTTTGTACGAACATCCCGAAGTAGATTTCCAGGATCTCGCTATGCGCTTTATGGATATCAGAAAGAGGGTATATACCTATCCGCACCTTGGCGAAAAGGCTTACTTTGTCGCTATTCCGACAACCGCAGGTACCGGTAGTGAAGTTACTCCCTTTGCAGTTATTACCGATGAAAAAACTCATACAAAATATCCTCTTGCAGATTACGAACTTATGCCCGATATGGCTATCGTTGACGCAGACCTTATGATGAATATTCCGAAAGGTCTCACAAGCGCTTCCGGTATCGACGCTCTGACTCACGCTCTCGAAGCCATCGCTTCGATGCTCGCTACCGACTTTACGAACGGTATAGCAAAAGAGGCAACTAAGATAATTTTCGAATATCTGCCCCGTGCTTACGATAAAGGCTGCCACGACGCAGAAGCAAGAGAAAAAATGGCTAACGCTTCTTGTATGGCAGGTATGGCTTTTGCTAACGCTTTCCTCGGCGTATGTCACTCTATGGCTCACAAACTCGGTTCTTATCATCACTTGCCGCACGGTATGGCTAACGCACTTATGATTAACGAAGTTATAAGATACAACAGCAGCGAAGTTCCTGTAAAAATGGGTACCTTCCCGCAGTATAAATATCCCGAAGCTTTAAGAAGATACGCAGATGTAGCAGAATTCGTAGGTATCACCGGTAAGAACGATAAAGAAAAAGTTGAAAAACTTATTTCTAAAATCGACGAACTCAAAAAGGCTGTCGGTCAGCCTATGACAATTAAAGACGCAGGCGTAAACGAAGAAGACTTCCTTAAAAATCTCGACCAGATGGTTGAAGACGCATTCGACGATCAGTGTACGGGCGCAAATCCGAGATATCCGTTAATGAGCGAAATAAAACAAATGTATCTTAACGCCTACTACGGCAAGAAGGAGGGAAAATAATATGGAGCTTGAGAAAGTAATTGCTGAAAGAAAAAGTAAAAAAATTTACAAAGCAGGAAATTACTGCGTAAAACTCTTTGACAGTGATTTTTCGAAAGCAGACGTTTTGAACGAAGCTTTGAATCAGGCAAGAGTAGAGCAAACCGACCTTAACATTCCGAAAGTGGAGGAAGTTACCAAAATAGACGGAAAACTCGCTCTCGTAATGGACTATATCAAAGGAAAAACCCTTGCAGAGCTTATGAAGGAAAATCCGAAAAAGTTCGACGAGTATATGGATATGTTTGTCGATATTCAGAACGATATGCACAAAAGAACCTGTCCTTTGCTCAATAAGTGGCACGACAAAATGCACAGAAAAATAGACGAATCGGGCTTGGACGCAACTACCCGTTACGAACTCAATACGAGAATTTCGGGTATGCCCAAGCACAACAAACTCTGTCACGGAGATTTTAACCCGAGCAACATTATAGTAGGCGACGACGGTAAAAATTATATAATAGACTGGTCACACGCAACACAGGGCAACGCAGGCGCCGACGCAGCAAGAACCTATCTTTATTTCAATCTTTACTACGATAAAAAAACCGCCGATATTTATCTCGACAAATTCTGCGCAAAAACCGATACCGCTAAACAGTATATTCAAGGTTGGCTTCCCATTCTCGCCGCTTCGCAGCTTGTAAAAAGTCTTCCCGAAGAAAGAGAGTTCCTTTTGAAATGGGCAAATGTCGTAGACTACGAATAAAATAAAATTATTAATTAATACGGCGTTTTTAAAAATTTTTATCGATAACATAATTTTACAGTTATTTTAGTTTATATTTATGTTACAATAAAGATAATAAAAACGCCGTTTTTTTTACTCAGGGAGGATTTATGATAGTTAAAGTTTGCGTTGGCAGTTCCTGCCATCTTAAAGGTTCTTATGCCGTTATAGAAAATTTCAAAAAGCTTATCGAAAAATACAATGTTTCCGATAAAGTGGAGCTTCAGGCAAGTTTCTGCTTAGGACGCTGTTCGACGGGAGTTACCGTTCTTGCCGACGACAGATTCATTGACGGCGTCAACGAAAATAATACCGAAGAAATTTTCGTTAAAGAAATTATGTCTTCTTTAAAATAAAGACTGTTTTTTAAGGTGTATTATGGTTAATTATTTAGACTTTAAAGACGCAAATTGTAAAGATTGCTACAAGTGTTTAAGGGAGTGTCCCGTAAAGGCAATCGAATTTAAAAATCACCAGGCGAGAATTATCGAAGACAGATGTATTCTTTGCGGAAGATGTACCAATGTCTGTCCGCAGAACGCAAAAAAGGTTCACGAAGAAAAAGACGATATTCTCTCTCTTTTAAAATCAGACAAAAAGATTATCGCAAGCGTTGCGCCGTCTTTTGTCGCAAGTTTTAAAATCGCCGATTTTTCGGTTATGAAAAAAGCCCTTTTAAAATTAGGGTTTTTCGATGCGGAAGAAACGGCGGTAGGAGCAAAAGCCGTAACCGAAGAATATGCAAAATTACTTGCCGGTAAAAAATATAAAATTCTTATAAGTTCGGCTTGTCCTGCCGTTAACGATATGATTTCCAAGTATTACCCAAAGGCTTTAAATTATCTTGCCCCCGTGCTGACTCCTATGGCGGCACACGCAAAAATTCTCAAAAAGCGTTTTCCCGATTGCGAAGTGGTCTTTATAGGACCTTGTATCGCTAAAAAGAAAGAGGGAAGAGAAAGCGGACTTATTTCGGGAGTTCTTACCTTTGAAGAACTCGACGAAATATTGAGAGAAAAAAATATAGATTTGAAAAACATTCCTTCCGATACCGCAAACGGCGAAGGTCTTAAAGCCCGTTATTATCCTATACAGAGAGGAATTATAAAATCCTTTGAAAAAACCGATTCCGATTACGAATATATCGCAGTGGACGGAGTCGAGGCTTGTAAGGAAACTTTGGAAAATATCGACAAACTCGATAAAATGTTTTTAGAACTCAACGCTTGTCAGGGTGCATGTATAAACGGTCCTTGCGCACTGCCTTGCGAAGGCGGACTTACAAAAGCCGTTTTCGATGTCCGTAAGTATGCAAAATGCGAAAAGGATAGTATTTCGGATATCGTTTACGGCGATATCGATTTTTCCAAAAAACATAAAAAATCCGAACTCAGAAATTATCAGCCTTCCGAAAAGGAAATAAAAAATATTCTTGCAAAGACAGGTAAATTGACCCCCGAAGACGAACTTAATTGCGGCAGCTGCGGCTATTCGACCTGCCGTGAAAAAGCGTGGGCTGTTGCCTGCGGTTTTGCCGATATAGAAATGTGCGTTCCTTATATGAGAAAGCGCGCAGAGTCTATGTCCTTTGAAGTTATAAAAAACAGCCCCAACGGTATCGTCGTTATGGATAACGAACTGAAAATAATAGAAATCAACGATAAAGCAAAACACCTTTGGGGAGTTAAAGAAGAAAATATTAAGGGAAGAGATGTTGTGGAATTCGTCAATCCTACCGATTTCGTACTTGCGCTGAACGACGGAAAAAATCTCGAAGACAAAAAGGTATATCTCGAAAAAACAAAAAAATTCGTTAAACTTTCCGTTATACTTTTAAAAGACCACAATATGCTTTGCGCCATAATGAAAGATATCACCGAAGAGACTATGTATGACGAAAAACTCAATTCGGTTAAGCTTAAAACACTTTCCACAACCGATGAGGTGATAAGAAAGCAGATGAGAGTCGCTCAGGAAATAGCCTCTCTTTTAGGCGAGACGACCGCAGAAACAAAAGTGGCGCTCTTGCAGCTTAAAAAGACTCTTCAAAGCGAAAGCGGGGAGGATAATTCAGACGATGCTCTTTCTTGAAACGGGGTACACCTCTCTCAATAAGCAGAACGAAGAACTTTGCGGCGATAAAGTGGAAACGGTAAAACTCGGCGATTACACGACCGTCGTGCTTGCCGACGGTATGGGAAGCGGCGTCAAAGCAAATATTCTTGCAACTTTGACTTCCAAAATTCTCTGTACCATGGTTTCCAATAAAATAGATATAAAAGAGTGCGTGGAAACAATACTTCAATCTCTTCCCGTATGCAAGGTAAGAGGAGTTGCCTATTCCACTTTTTCTGTAATACATATAAACGATAAAGGACAAGGATATCTTTTCGAGTTCGATAATCCTCAGGCTATATACATAAGCGACGGAGAATGCAAGGATTTCGAAGAAAGGGAAGAAATGGAAATTCTCGGCAAAAAGGTATATAAAACAAAACTGAATTTGAAATGCGGCGATACGGTTGTCGTAATGAGCGACGGCGTTATTCACGCAGGAATAGGTATGCTTTTGAATTTCGGATGGCAAAGACCTCAGGTTATAGATTTTCTAAATAAAAACATTAATAAGGATATGAGCGCAAGATGTATAGCCTGCCTTCTTGCCGCCGCATGCAACGACCTTTATATGGGTAAACCCGGCGACGACACAACAGTTGCCGCCGTTCGTTTAAGAGAAAGTCTTCATGTAAGTATGATGGTAGGTCCGCCCGTAGATAAAAATCTCGACAATTTCTATGTGGAAAAATTTATGGCGGAAAAAGGAAAGAAAATCGTTTGCGGCGGAACAAGTTCTCAGATAGTCGCAAGATATCTCAATAAAGAAGTCAAAACTACTTTCGATTTTCCCGACCCCGAAGTTCCGCCTATCGGTTTTATAGAAGGTATCGACCTTACGACGGAAGGGGTTTTAACGATTAGAAAACTTTTGGAGCTTTCCGAAAAATATCTTTCGCCAAGCGACCTTTCGCCCAAACTTTCTTCAAAAAAAGACGGCGCTTCTTTGCTTGCGAATATGCTTTTTGAAGAGGCTACCGAAGTGACTTTCTTTGTAGGTCAAAGTATGAACGCAGCTCATCAGGGACTTCCTATCGATATTACAATGAAACTTAAACTTATCGACTCTCTTGCCAAAAACTTAAAACTTATGGGCAAGAAGGTTACCGTAAATTACGACTGACGGAGGAATTATGAAAATACTTGTAGCGTCCGATATACACGGTTCGGCGGTCTGTCTTAAAAAACTTCTGGAATTTTATAAAAATTCCGGTGCGGAAAAACTTGTTCTTCTCGGCGATATTTTCTATCACGGACCGAGAAATCCGCTGCCCGAAGGTTATAATCCTATGGAAACGGCAGAACTTTTAAACGATTTCAAAAAGGAACTTATAGTAGTCAAAGGCAACTGCGACAGCGAAGTCGACGCCATGATTGCTCCTTTCGATTTTGTAGACAATGCGGTTTTGATTTTAAATTCAAAAAAAGTCTTTTTCAGCCACGGTCATGTATTCAATGCCGAAAATCCCCCGAAAGGCGTTTATGACGCAGTTTTTTACGGCCATTTCCATACCGGACTTATCGAAAGATATAATAATGTTCTTTATGTCAATCCCGGTTCGGTTTCTCTTCCCAAAGACGGCAGAAAAAGTTTCGTAGTTATAGATAACAATACAATTTCTTTATATTCTTTGGACGGTATAAAAATTAAAGAGGATACATTATGAGAATTTTCGATACCAATGTGCAGCAAATTAAATACGAAGTGCTTAAAGCGTTGATAAGAAACGCTTATGAGAACAATATTGACAATATCTATGTCGATATTCCTAAAATGATTTCCCCCGGACCGAAAGCCACTTTAAGGTGTTGCATTTATAAGGAAAGAGCGATACTGCAAGAGAGAATAAAACTTGCTTTGGGCGGGGATAAAAGCAACCCGAACGTTATCGAAGTTCTCGATATAGCCTGCGACGAGTGTCCTATAGGCGGCGTTTTCGTAACTCAGGCTTGCAGAGGCTGTATATTTCACGGCTGTGCAGAAGCCTGTCCGAAGGGCGCTATTTCCATAATAGATAAAAAGGCGGTAATCGATAAAAGTAAATGTATCGAGTGCGGACTCTGTAAAAAGGCTTGTCCTTATAATGCTATTATCGAACAGCACAGACCTTGCGTTATGAGCTGTAAGGTAAAGGCAATTACAATGGACGAAAACAAAAAGGCAAAAATAGATAACGATAAATGTATTTCCTGCGGAGCATGCGTTTATCAATGTCCTTTCGGCGCTATTGCCGATAAGTCTTTCGTTATGGAAACTATCGATATACTTAAAAATTCCAACGAAAATAAAAATTATAAAGTATATGCCGTAATTGCGCCTTCAATTGTAAGTCAGTTCAAATATGCCCGTATAGAACAGGTTGTCAGCGGTATACATAAACTCGGCTTTCATCAGGTAGTGGAAGCCGCTCTCGGAGCAGATATAACCTTGTATCACGAAGTCAACGAGTTTAAGGAAAAGGGACTGCTTACCACTTCCTGCTGTCCGTCTTTTGTAATGTATATCGAAAAGTATTTTCCGGAATTCAGACAGTATGTATCCGGTTCGGTTTCCCCTATGGTCGAAACGGCAAAGCTCATAAAAAGTTCCGATAAAACCGCAAAAGTTGTTTTTATAGGACCTTGCACAAGCAAGAAAATGGAATACAAAACCGAAAAGGCTAACGAGTATATAGATTCGGTTATATCGTTCGAAGAATTACAAGCCTTTTTCGACGCAAGAGACGTAGATGTCACTAAACTTGACGATACCGCTCTCGACAACGCTTCTTTTTACGGAAGAATATTCGCAAAGTCCGGCGGTATTGCAAGGGGAGTCAAAGACGTGTCCGAGTCTATGGGAATAAAGGGAGTCAATCCCGTTGCAATGAACGGAATAGACGAGTGTAAAGTAAATCTTCTGAAACTTAAAATAAAGAAAAGCGAATATAACTTTTTCGAAGGAATGGCTTGCGACGGCGGTTGTCTTAACGGCGCTCTTTGTCTGCATCACGGACCTAAAAATCTTGCCGATGTCGACAGATACGGAAACGAAGCCAAGGAAAAAACCATTGACAATTCAGTTAAACTTTATAAACTAGCCAACGGAATAAAAGACGAATAAGAAAAGGTTAAAAAGTAAACCGATATAAAATATTTTAACTTGTTTTACAAAATCGGTAATATTAAGGAAATTACAAATAAAATTTTCGAAAGTAAAGTTTTATTATAAAAGGACGGACTGCATGTCTCAAAATATTAAAAGATGCGTTATTGTCGGCGCAGGCGATTTAGGCGGAAGAAAAATCGACACGAAAGATGCCTTTCTCGTTATTGCTGCCGACGGCGGAATAAAATATCTCGAAGAGCAAAATATACCTTACGATGTTTTTATCGGCGATTGCGATTCGGAAATTATAAACGGAATCGAAGAAAACTCTTCTTCTTTATCCGAAAGAACTTATAAAACGTCTGATTGGATAAAATATAATTTTGCCGATAAAGAGGACGCATTTAAAAAAAATATTGAGAAAATATTTCTTCCCAAAGAAAAGAACGATACAGATACCGTTGTCGCAGCGAATTTCGCTTTAAAAAAAGGCTGTAACGATTTTGTCTTTTATGCGGTAACAGGCGGAAGGGAAGACCATACTTTTGCCAATATTCAACTTATGAAATATCTTGTAAAAAAAGGTTGCGGCGCTAAAATCATGGCAAAAGACAGAGTTTTTACGGTACTCAACAACAGCGCCATAAATTTTTCGGAAAAAGAAAAAGGTTACATTTCGGTATTTTCGCTCAGCGGAAGAAGTAAAGTTACCTTAGAAAATTTAAAATATCCTTTAAACGGAAAAATTTTAACCGACGATTATCCATTAGGTGTAAGCAACGAATTTTTAAATGGACACAATGCAAAGGTAATTTCCGAAAAGGGTTATATTCTGGTAATTTACGAAGACCGATAGTTTTAATCAATATAAAAACTTAAAATTCATTTTTTAAAACGGATATTTTATATCCGTTTAATTATTTTTTATAAATTTCAATCGGATTTCAATCGGCAATTAACTTGTTTTTCCAATATTAAAAATAATTTAATGTTCTATCGTGTGTTTTAAGCAAGGTACCGTATTTTTGAGACTTTACAAAAATTTTACAAAGATATTACCTTTTCGTGATAGTTTGAATTTTTTTATCTTCGTATAATGTAACCGAAATAAGAAAAGGAGATAAAAAAATGCTGAAAACAAAGTCAAAATTTTCAATAGCAATAATTGCAATAATTATTACGGCATGTATTGCGATAAGCGTACTCAGCGGCTGTAATTTCGGCGGAACTACTATTACGATAACAGGCTCGTCGTCGGTTTATCCGCTTATGCAGGCGCTTGCTGCCGAATACGAAAAAACAAACGATGTGACTATTAAAGTTACGATGAGCGATTCCACGACCGGTATTACCGATACCTTAAACGGAAGAAACGATATAGGTATGGCTTCCCGTGACTTAAAAAGCGGTGAGACGGGCGTCAAGGCTACAAAAATCTGCATAGACGGCGTTGTGGTTATTGCAAACAAAGAAAGCGATATTACAAACGTTACAAGTCAGCAGCTGTTTGATTTGTTCGTGAACGGAACGGCGATAGGTTCTGTAACCGGCGGAATATCAAGAGAAGAAGGCAGTGGAACGAGAGACGCTTTCGATTCTCTTATCAAAAGCGACAGCGGAGAAAAACTTTCCGACAAAGAGAGTTTTGCAAGCGTAATCGATATTCAGAACAGTACGGGCTATGTTATGACGGAAATAGTTTCAAATGCTTCTAAAATAGGTTACATATCTTTAGGTTCTCTTAACGATACGGTAAAGGCGCTGACTTTCAACGGCGTTAACGCAAATGTGGAAAACATTAAAAGCGGAACATATACTTTATCCCGTCCTTTCAATATCGTTACGAAAGAAGGCAATGTTTCCGAAGAAGCACAGAAATTCATAGACTTTATATTAAGCGATAAAGGTCAGCAAATCGTTGTTGAGAAAGGATATATTTCGATACTATGATAACAAATAAAAAGGAAAGATTGAAAACCGAAAAATCGGTATTCGAAATAAAAGAAAAATCTTCCGAAGAAGTAAGAAAAAATAAAATTAATATTTCCAAAGTCAAAGAAAATTCGGCAAAAGCGGTCTTTATGTCCGCTGCCGTATTTTCGGTAATTGCGGTATTTGCTATAATTTTTTATATACTTTACGCAAGTATTCCGGCGTTTAAAGAGATAGGATTTTTCAATTTTATTTTCGGAACGACTTGGGCGCCTACAAAGGAATTTTTGGAAGTTACCGAAAGGTTCGGAATTTTTCAGATGATTGTATCTTCGCTTGCAGTAACTTTCGGAGCCGTTCTTTTAGGCGGAACTCTCGGGGTATTTACGGCGGTTTTCATTACATATTTCTGCCCTAAAAAATTAAAGGAAATTTTCTCTCAGACGATAAATCTTCTTGCAGGTATTCCTTCTATTATTTACGGATTTTTCGGACTTGTGATACTTGTTCCCGTACTTTCGAAAATTTCAGGTACCGGTTCGGGAAAAGGGCTTTTGGCTTGCGTCCTTATTTTAAGCCTTATGATACTTCCGACGGTTGCAAGCATATCCAAAAACGCCATGGAAGCTTCGCCCTCACACTACTTCGACGGGGCGGTAGCCTTAGGCTCTACTAAAGAACAGGCAGTTTTCAAGGTCGTTATACCTTCATCGAAGTCGGGTATCATAACGGGAATAGTTTTAGGCACGGGACGGGCGATAGGGGAAACTATGGCGGTTATTATGCTTGCAGGAAATTCCGTACTCTTTCCCACAGGACTTTTTACAAGCATAAGAACACTTACGATAAATATAGTTCTCGAAATGTCTTACTCTACCGGACTTCACAGAGAAGCTCTTATCGCAACGGGTTTTGTACTTCTTGTCTTTATTCTTCTTTTGAATCTGTCTATAAGTTTTCTTAAAAACGATAAAAAGAAAGATTACGGTATCTTCAGAAAAATCAAAGCAATTATGCTCGGTAAAAAAATCAAAAAAACCGCCGTTTCCTTATCGGGCGGATGTAATTTCAAAGCCGAAAAAAATGCGGAAATTTCGGATAACAATTTAAATAAGACTTCCTTTAATCTGAATAAATCTTCATTTTCAAAGTTAAATGAAACTGTATTTAAAAACGGCAGTCAGGAAAACGCAAACGAAAGCGGCACTGCCTTAACCTTTGTCTATCCCGTGTTCAGAAGAAAAAACGGCTTATATAAATTCTTAAAATATCTGTCCGTAGTTTCCGCTTGCATAATATTTTCGGCACTTGTATTTTTAATTGCTTTTATATTGATAAAAGGTATTCCGAACATAACCTTGGATTTTCTTTTCGGAAAAAGCGGTAACGGCGGTATGACTTTGCTTCCTGCGTTCATTACTACCGGGCTTCTTATATTGATAAGTTTGATTATAGCTCTTCCGATAGGAATCGCAAGCGCAATTTATCTTGTGGAATATTCTAAAAAAGGAAGCAGAACGGTAAAAATCATAAGGCTGTTTACCGATACTCTTGCAGGAATACCGAGCATTATATTCGGACTTTTCGGAATGATACTTTTTTGCGATATAATGAAAATGGGATACAGCATACTTGCCGGCGGACTCACTCTTACCATAATCATATTGCCGACAATAATAAGGTCAACGGAAGAGAGCCTTCTTGCCGTGCCCGAAAACATAAGAGAGGGAAGTTTTGCTTTGGGCGCAGGTAAGGTAAGAACTATTTTCAAACTTGTTCTTCCCTCTGCTCTTAACGGAATAGTAACCGCTATTCTTCTTTCGATAGGAAGAATAGTAGGCGAGTCGGCAGCGCTTATTTATACCGCAGGAGCAGTCGCTTACACGCCCTCTTCCATAATGGACCCGGGAAGCAGTTTTGCGGTTATGATGTGGATGTTTGCAGGGGAAGGATTATACATAGACAGCGCATACGCAACGGCAAGCGTACTGTTGATTATTACTGCGATAATAAATCTTATCGTAATGATAATGCAGAAAAAATTAAAAAGAGGAAAGGTATGAAAAATAAGCAGAACAAAATCGATAACGATTTCGATATTTTCGATTTCGGTGAAGATACGGCGGTTCGTGTAGTGAATCTCGATTTGTATTACGGAACATTCAAGGCACTCGAAGGCATTTCGATGGAAATTCCCAAAAACAAAATAACTGCTCTTATCGGCCCTTCCGGCTGCGGAAAGAGTTCTCTTTTGAAAACTCTTAACAGGATGAACGACTTAGTCGAAGGGTGCAGGGCGGAAGGAAAGATTATTATCGGGAAAAGGGATATATACGAAAAAAATTTCGACCTGGCGGCTTTGAGAAAAAATGTCGGAATGGTTTTCCAAAAGCCTAATCCCTTTCCCGTCAGCGTCTACGAAAACATTGCTTACGGACCTAAAACTTTCGGAATAAAAGATAAAAAGGTGCTTTCTGAAATCGTTGAAAAATCTTTAAGACAAGCCGCTATGTGGGACGAACTCAAAGACAGACTTAATAAATCGGCATTAGGTCTTTCGGGCGGACAGCAGCAAAGACTCTGCATAGCAAGGGCACTTGCCGTAGAGCCGAAAATTCTTCTTATGGACGAACCGACAAGCGCACTCGACCCCATTTCCACGGGAAAAATCGAAGAACTTTGCGAAGAACTTAAAAAAACCGTTACGATAGTTGCCGTAACTCACAATATGCAGCAGGCTACGAGAATATCGGATAAAACAGGATTCTTTTTAATGGGAAAACTTATCGAGTTTGACGATACCGAAGAAATATTTTCAAGTCCCAAGGATAAACAGACGGAAAATTATATAACGGGAAGATTCGGTTAATTAACGGATTTAAAGTTAATAAATTATTTTGCAGTACTTGAAAATTGTTAATAATTTTAATATAATGGAGGGGTAAAATGACAGTAAGAAAAAGTTTTGAAGAAGAGCTTTCCGAACTTAAAAACGAACTCATAGAAATGTGCCGTATTACGGAAAAAATGATAGACAATTCCATAAAAGCGCTGATTGAAAAGGACGCAACTCTTGCCCGTTCCGTCGGTGAAAACGATTCCGTAGTAGACAATATGGAACTCGATATCGAGAAAAAGTGTATACATATCATTTTGAGAAGACAGCCTGTTGCCAAGGATTTAAGAGAGGTATCGTCGGCTCTTAAAATGATTACCGATATAGAAAGAATAGGTGACCAGGCAAGCGATATAGGGGAAATAGTAGCCTCTATGCCGGGCGATAAGTATATAAAGGAACTGACTCATATCAAAAAAATGGGCTCTTTGGCGGTTAAAATGGTTCACGACAGCGTAAATTCATTTATAAAAAACGACGAAAAACTTGCCGACAATACCATAAAACTCGACGACGAAATGGACGAACTTTTCGAAACGGTGAAAAACGAACTTATAGAACTTATAAAAAAAGACGGGAAAAATTGCGACCAGGCTATAATGTTTATGATGATTGCAAAATATCTCGAAAGAATAGGAGACCATGCTGTCAATGTTTCGGAATGGACAAAATACAATGAAACGGGAGTGCATATAAAATACTGATGAAAGAAAAGCCGGCTTTATTTATCGTTGAAGACGACGAAGGAATAAGAGAACTTTACGAAGGAGCGCTCAGCGATTACGACATTACCCTTTTTGAAAACGGTAACGACTTTTTCAATGTTTTCAAAAAAGAAAAACCCGACCTTATTATTTTGGATATAATGCTTCCCGATATGGACGGATATTCTATTTTGTCGCAAATAAGACTTACCGACGAAAAGGTCCCCGTGATTATAGTAAGCGCAAAAAGCGACGAATTGAGTTCCGTTAAGGGACTCAACAAGGGCGCAGACGACTATATTACAAAACCCTTTTCAATACTCGAACTTAACGCAAGAATAAAAGCAAATCTCAGAAGAAGCAAAATCAACACGACAAGCGCAGGCGGTTTTTCGGTCGATAACGATAAATATGAAATTACTTATATGGGTAAACCTATATCGCTTACCTTGAAAGAATTCAATCTGTTCAAATTGCTTATTCAAAACTCAGGCACCACTCTTACGAGAGAAGAACTTTTTTCCGAAGTTTGGGGAACCGATTTTGCGGGCGAGACCAGAACACTCGATATCCATATAGCGTCTTTAAGAGAAAAGGTAAAAAATATTTCCCAAAAAGATTGCATTATAACAGTCCGTGGCGTAGGGTACAGGTTCGAAAACAAATAGTATTTTACGGAGTATTTATGAACAATAAAATTTTATATTCTTGTTGGGCGATTTCCCTTTTGGCGGTAATAATAGTATTTATAGCAAGCGTTATCGTTATGAATTTCAACGCCGAGAAAAACATTAAAACCGCTCTCGTAAAAGAAACCGAACTTCTTTCTAAAACCGTCGATTCGGACAATTATTCCGCTCTTTTAGATATTGAAAATATCCGTGTTACCGTTATTTCTTTATCGGGACAAGTGCTTCTCGATACTTTAGAAAACGGAACCATGGAAAACCATCTCGAAAGACAAGAGGTAAAAGACGCATTGAACGGAACGCCGAAAACCGTAAAAAGATATTCCGAAACGCTGAATAAATATATGTATTATTACGCTCTTACGACAGTCGACGGGAAACTCGTTATTCGTCTTGCGGTGGAAAGCGAAAGCATAGGCGATTATTTTTTGGGAACTCTTCCTTATGTGATACTTTCGGCTTTTGTCGCTCTTGTGATTTCTTATATTTTCGCAAGATTTCTGTCCTTGAAAATTTCCAAAAAAATAAAGTCGATAGAACTGAGTCTTAAAAGTCTAAACGACGGTAATTACAAGCCTATAGATACGAATATGGAAGAGCCGGAATTTTTTGCGGTGCTTTCGGAAACCAACGAAATTTTTAAATCGACAAGAGAAAATCTTTCAAAAATTCAGACCGAAGAGGAAAAACTCGATTTCGTTCTCGATAACATTTCTCAAGGCGTAATTGCCATAAACAGTAAATTTCAGACAGTGCTCGTTAATAAAACCGCTTTGAATTTATTTAACGGAATCAAAGAAGATATAAATAAAGATTTAAACTTTTTAATCGAAGACAAATCGTTAAGAGATAAACTCGTTAAAATAATTCTTGCCGAAGAGAATTCTTCTTTCGAATATGAACGAAACGGAAAAATTTTCGATTTTACCGTAACAAAAACCGACAGCGGCGATTTGCAGAACGATATTTCCCATATAATCGTAATTTCAGATATCTCAAAAGAAAAGGAACTCATAAAACAAAAATCGGAATTTTTCTCGAACGCATCTCACGAACTTAAAACTCCTATGACGAGTATACAGGGAATGGCGGAACTTCTGACCGTCAAAAATAAAGACGCTTCCCTTAAAAAATATATCGAAAGGATACATACCGAAAGTTTGAGAATTAACTCTCTCATTATGGATATGTTGAAACTAAGTAATCTTGAAAATTTATCGTCCGACGAAAGGTATTCTGCAATCGATTTGAGAAAAACAGCCGACGAAGTAGTAGCGTCTTTCTCTCATCAATGCGAAAAAAAGAATATTAAAACTACCGTTCAGGGAAATGGCGAAGTCGCCGCACTCGATAAGGATATATTCGAGCTGATTTCAAATATATATTCCAATGCCGTAAATTATAATGTGGAAAACGGCAGAATATCGATAGATATTTCAGACAGCCCCGACTGTGTGGAATTTATTTGTTCGGATACCGGAATAGGTATCGAAAAGGAACATCTTCCCAGACTTTGCGAAAGGTTTTACAGAGTTGACAAGAGCCGTTCGAAAAATACCGGCGGTACAGGTCTTGGACTTGCAATAGTAAAACATATCTGTTCTAAATACAACGCTTCTCTTTCCATAGAGAGCCAAACCGAAAAGGGAACAACGGTAAAAGTCGTATTCAAAAAATAATCTGTATAAATCATCAATGTAAAACTTTACATAAAAAAAGCAATTGATTAAAGGCTATTAAACCGATATTGTAAAGTTACCACCGATATTGAAATTTTTAAATCGACAGCGAATACTAATTAAATATATCTATATAGAAACTCATTAAATATATCTATAAAAAAAACGACGGCAGAGCCGCCGTTTTTTAATACTTTTTAACTTTTTTTATTTCCTTGCGCATCCTACTACCGCACAGGCTCCCGCAAGAATTGCGCCGAAGGAAGTCAGGTAAACTCCCGCAGCAGGGAACATATCGGTAGAGGCAATTATCGCATCAAATTTTCCGTTTTCACAGAATTGGAAAGAAAGTATCAAAAGTATGATACCGAGCACTACCGTAGCTATTCCGCCTATTCCTACTATAAATCGGAACAGACCGATGTTTAAAACCATTTTCAATAGATAGCATACCGCAAGAGCAACGGTGACGATTGCCGTAAGGTACCCGAAGGTCACCATCGAAGCGAGAAGGGAATTGTCACTGTTTTTTATTTCATTAAGATTTGAAAGAGTCTCTGCCCAATCCGAAAGACTTGTGTATACGCTGTCGGTTTCAAAGCCTAATGCGCTTCCTTTTGATGCTGTCCAGGCATTGATAAAGATTCCCACAATAGCGAGTATGCAGAATACAAGAACCAAACCGCCCATTACTATTCCGAGCATACCGGCTTTTCTTTTAAACTTTTTAGCCATAATACCTCCTTGTTGCCGAAAAATCAGCATACCGATATGGTAAACTATTTTCACTTCGATGTCAATACCTTTAAATTTATGCTTTTAAATCGCTTTTGTTACGGAAAATATTATAATTAAAAAATATTTTAAAAGATTTAAAATTTTTGAAAATTTCTTCACTTTATTAATTTATCGAGAAGTTTTGAAATTTCGTCCATTTTTTCGTCTGCGTCTTTGTTCATAATGGAAGATATTACGCAAGAGTGAAGGTGGGCATTAAGAACTTCTTTATTGACTTTTGCAAGTACCGCCTGGCACGCCATTATCTGATTGCTTATGTCAATACAGTATTTTTTTTCATCTATCATTTTGATTATTCCTTCAATCTGACCGCCTGCCGTTTTTAAAAGTCTTTTAAGTTTTTCGTCGTCTCTTATCATAAATCCCTCACAAAGTTTATTATTTGTTTTAAACTGATTTTTAATTTCTATCGGTTTTCTTTTACCGTTAATTAATACGGTGTCAAACTTTATATCAGTTTTATTTAAAAGTCAATATCGGTTATTTCAAATGATTTCCGTAACCTTATATCCCTGACTTTCAACCGATTTGATAAGTTGGTTTTTATCGGTATTTTTTCCTTCGACCGTCGCCTTTTTCTCTTCAAGAGATACGGTAACTTCTTTTACACCCTTAACTTCGCTTAACGCTTTTTCCACTCTTTTTTTACAATGCTCGCACATCATACCTTCTATCTTCAAAGTATAACTTTCCATTTTATTTCTCCTTTTTTTATTGATTTTAATTGTATCGATTTCACTGTTTTGAATTTCGCTGTCGGTTTTTTTACAAGACTCCGTATCGGTTTTAAGACAGGGATTTTCCTTTAAAAGCCTTTTATTCTTCTTTTTATCGAAGTTAATAAGTTTCAGTCTTAATGCGTTCAATACAACAAATATACTCGATATGCTCATCGCAGCAGCTCCTATCATAGGACTTAATTTTAACGCAAGTGAGGTGTAGTAAAAAACTCCTGCCGCAATCGGTATACCTAAACAGTTATAAAAGAAAGCCCAGAACAGATTTTCTTTTATGTTAAGCATGTTTTTTTTACCGAGTTTTATGGCATTTACGACATCGTTCAAGTCGTTTTTGATAAGAACCGCATCGGCGCTGTCAACCGCTATATCGCTGCCGCTTCCTATTGCTATACCGACATCTGCCTGCATAAGAGCGGGAGCGTCGTTTATTCCGTCGCCGACCATTGCGGTCTTGTATTTTTCCTTTAATTCCTTTATTTTCTTTTCCTTATCCTGAGGTAAAACTTCCGCAAAGACTTCTTCAATTGCCACTTGCTTTGCTATTGCCTCAGCCGCTCTTCTATTGTCGCCCGTCAGCATTACCGTTTTTATCGAAAGTTTTTTAAGGGCATTTACCGCTTCTTTGCTTGTCGGTTTGATTTTATCGATTGTAGATATCATTCCTTTATAATTACCGTTTACAGAAACAAGCAGGGGAGTTTTACCTTCGCCGGTTGTTCTGTTTAAATCGTCAATATACAAATTTTGATTTATCCCGATTTCCTCCATAAGGCGTTTCCCGCCTATTGCGTATTTATCCTTTCCTATATAAGCTATTACGCCTTTTCCGGGCAGGGTTTCAAAATTTCCGACATCGATAAATTTAATATTGTTTTCGACGGCATATTCCACAAGGGCTTCGCCTAAGGGATGTTCGCTTTTTCTTTCTATCGAACAGACGGCTTCAAGTATCTCCTCTCTGTTTTCCTTTATCAGTATATCAGCCACTTCGGGATTGCCTTCGGTAATCGTTCCCGTTTTATCGAAAACCACACAATCTATCTTGTGCAACATTTCAAGAGTTTCTCCGCTTTTTATGAGAATTCCGTATTCCGCTCCTTTTCCGGTAGCCACCATTATAGCAACCGGAGTTGCAAGCCCCAGCGCACACGGGCAGGAAATAACCAGAACCGAAACTGCGCACGAAAAAGAATGAGAAAATCCGGCACCGCTTATTATCCAACCTAAAAAAGTTAAGAGAGATATTACCATAACGACAGGAACGAATATTCCCGAAATCTTATCGGCAACTTTTGCAATAGGTGCTTTTGAAGCTCCCGCTTCTTCTACAAGATTGATTATCTTCGATAAAACGCTTTCTTCTCCCGCCGCCGTAACTTTGGCTTTTACATATCCGCTTTTTAAAACCGTTCCGCCGATTATTTTTTCACCTGATGTTTTTTCAACGGGCACGCTTTCTCCGCTTATTGCGCTTTCGTCGAAAAAGGCGTTTCCTTCTTCTATAATGCCGTCGGCAGGAGAGGACATTCCGGCTTTTATAACAATCAAGTCGCCGGATTTAAGCGTAGAACTGTTTACCGTAATTTCCTTTCCGTCTGCGATTTTAACGGCTTTATCGGGAACAAGTTTTTTAAGTTTAGAAAGTGCGTCGCCCGTTTTCTTTTTGGAAAGACTTTCAAGATACTTTCCCACCGTAACAAGAGCAAGTATCATAGCCGCAGATTCAAAGTATAACTCGTGAAGATATTGTTCCACAGTTTTAAGGTCGCCCGCTCCCAAAGAGTAACTCATTATAAATATTGCGTATATTCCGTATATCAGCGAAGCCGTCGAGCCGATTGCTATAAGACTGTCCATATTAGGCGCACCTTTAAATAAACTCTTGTAGCCGTTAATGTAGTATGAACGGTTTATATAGATTATCAAAAGGCATAAAAGGAATTGAAAAAAGGCAAATGTAACGCCGTTTTCTGTTCCTTCGAAAAAGTATGGCATAGGAAAGGAAAACATATGTCCCATAGAAAAGTACATAAGTATTATCATAAAAACAAGGGAAAGTATAAGGCGCTTCAACATTGCGTCGCCGTTTATTCTGTGTAATAATTTATTAAAACCTTTACTTCCGTTTTCACTGTCTTGTCCGTCTGAAACCTTTCTTTCGTTATAGGCTTTGCATTGACTTTCGTCACATTCCGCCACTGCGCCGTAACCGGCTGCTTCCACGGCTTTTTCTATATCGCTTACAGTAAGTATGTTTTCGTCAAACTCCGTCGTCATACTGTTTGAAAGCAGATTGACCGAAACATTCTTGACTCCGTGAAGTTTCGATACCGTCTTTTCTATATGCGAAGAACAGGCAGAACAAGTCATTCCCGTAACTCTGAACCTTTCTTTTTTCATATTTTCACCGCTCAATTTAATATACCCCACGGGGGTGGTGTATATATATTATTATATTTATTCGCTTTTGTCAATACGGTTAAACTAAAAACATTTTAAAATTTCAATTTATTTTATAAAAAAAACTACGCTTGCATTTGACCCAATTTATTTAAATTATTAAAAGAGTAGGGCATAAAACCGATTTTAAAATATATCGAAAAAAAGTTACAAATAAGTAAATAAAAAAAGCCGATATGTAATCGGCTTTTTAAAACTTTTGGTTTTTAGAAAATTAATTATAATTTTTCGGCAACTTTCCAGGCACGCCATATTACCGTTCTTAAATTTCCTACCTTATCAGCGTCGCCCACAATTATTACTTTACCTGATTTTTTGAATTTAGGCGCAGGATTGTAACCTATGGAAACTATTACGCTGTCTGCGTTGATTTCCGTACTCTTACCGTTTTTATCGGTAATTATAACAGAACCGTCTTTAATTTCCGAAACCTTACTTTCAAGATATACGGGAACCTTGTTTGCATTGAAAAAGTCTCTTAAATAAGAAGAGTTTGCAAGACATATTCCTCTTACCGCCATAAGATCGTTTTTCATTTCGACTATAACGGGCTTTTTGCCTTTATTGTAAAGGTCGTATGCAATTTCGCAGCCTGTAAGACCGCCGCCGATTACAACTACATTTTCGCCTACGCTCTTTTCGTTATTCAAATATTCTATTGCCTCAATGCTTTTTTCTATTCCTTTTACAGGTGCTTTTTTGGGAACAGAACCGGTTGCAACTATTATCTTATCTGCGTCAAGAGATTTTAAATCGGTTATTTCGCTATTGAGTTTTACTTCGATTGGAAGTTTTGAAATTTGTCTTTTGTACCATTCGATAAGTTCTTTGTCTTTTTCTTTAAAGTCGGGTGCAGCAGCAGGTATGAATACGCCGCCGAGTTTATCGCTTTTTTCGTATATCGTAACTTTATGACCTCTTAAAGAAGCTATACGGGCAGTTTCCATACCGCCTATACCGCCTCCGATAACCGCTATATTTTTAACCTTTTTAGCCGGCTTTATTTCATATTTGCTTTTTTGCATTGTCTGAGGATTAAGCGCACAGCGAGCCATATGCTTTGCGTCGTCAAAAGCTTCGTCGTTTGCAACCCCTTTGTAATGCGCCATAGCAAAGCAAGCATTATGACAGCATATGCAAGGCTGAATATCTTCTTCTCTTCCTTCCATAAGTTTGGTTACCCATTCGCCGTCGGTTAAAAACTGTCTTGCTACGCCTACCGCATCGATTTTTCCGTCCTTAATCGCTTTTGCGCCTATATCCGCTTCCATACGACCTGCACACACAACGGGAATGTCCACAAACTTTTTAA
This sequence comes from uncultured Eubacteriales bacterium, assembly GCA_949296455.1. Taxonomy (GTDB): domain Bacteria; phylum Bacillota; class Clostridia; order Christensenellales; family CALVMC01; genus CALVMC01. The sequence continues at coordinate 15,132 of CASFOZ010000001.1, read as the reverse complement.
TATGCGCAACATCGTCAAGATTGCAGTTTTTCGGCATATAAGCAGGGGGATGCGACCAGTACCAAGCGTCGTATGTTCCGTTATCTGCGTTAAGCATATCGTAACCTGCGTCTTGCAGATACTTTGCAGCCTTTTCGCTCTCTTTTATATCTCTGCCGATTTCCGTGTATTCTTCGCCGGGAACGGCTCCGACTCCAAAGTCCTTGGTTTTACTTATTACCGAATACCTTAACGATACGGGGAAGTCTGTTCCGCACTTTTCTTTTATGGCTTTGACTACTTCGACGGGGAAACGATAGCGGTTTTCAAAACTTCCGCCGTATTCGTCCGTTCTCTTGTTAGTGTAAGGCAGGGTGAACTGGTCAAGAAGATATCCTTCGTGCACTGCGTGAACTTCCACTCCGTCAACTCCCGCTTCCTTGCAAAGGCGTGATGTTTCGGCAAATGCGTAAATCATCTGTTTTATTTCCTTGACTTTAATAGCTCTGCATTTTATATCTTCCGCCCACCGTGACGGAAGTTCGCTTGGTGAAGCGCATATGTATTGCGGGTCTATTATCGGTTTTGCCAATGCACCTAAAATTTTACTTTTCATAAGTATGGTTAAAGGCTGTGTAATTGCAAACGAACGCCCGAAACCTGCCGTCAGCTGAACAAAAAGTTTAGCGCCCGTTTTATGAATTTCGTCCATAAACAGTTTAAGCTTTTTAAACATTCCTTTGTTTTTATAAAGCCACCTTCTGCCGATAAGGTCTCTTAATGGCGCAATTCCGGGAATAATTAAACCTACATTGTTTTTTGCTCTTTCAATAAAAAAGTTTGCAGATTCTTTATCGAAATGATTAGGCTCCATCCACCCGAACAGCGAAGTTCCGCCCATAGGACAAAGAACAATTCTGTTTTTAATTTCAACATTGCCGATTTTCCAAGGCGTAAAAAGAGGTTCGTATTTTTTATCCATAATTTCCTCCTTAAAATATCATAGTTTTATTATACAATAAAAAAAAGAGTAATTCAATAGTTAATAAACGGAGTTTTAATACAAAAAAACAAATAAATAATTAATATTAACATATTAATTTGAATATAGTATTTGCAAGCATTAATTTAAAAATATCTTTATCATTTCGATTAAAAACAGAACACTTACCGTACACGGATTGCCCGTATATGATTTTACTTTATGGTTTTTCCGCCTGAAAATTTTTAAATTTAAAAATAAAAAAAATTATTAATGTTTATTTATGAATTTTAATTAAAGTTTTCTATCCATAAAGACAAACTTCTTTCTTCGTTAGTAATAACAATATTTTTCATCAAATTAATATTGTTATTTTTTTGATATTCAGTAAAACCTTTATAATACTCAGACTTTTCTTCGTTTTTAATATCTATGGGAATAAAACCTAAATTAATAAGTTCTAAATTTAAAATAAGTCTTCCAACCCTGCCGTTACCGTCAATAAAAGGGTGTATCATTTCAAATTCTATATGGTGCTGTGCTATTTCCGTAAAAATGTTATCTATATCTTTTTCAGTATAATCAAAATTCTTTTGTTTATAAAAATTCATTGTTTTATTAATAACATCTATTAAAATCTGCAATTCATTTTCTACATTTTCCGGTTCGGTAGGTTTATATTTTATATCGAAGGGATTACCGATAAAAACTTTACTTTTTCTTATTTTACCGGCTTCTTCATTTTGCGATAATACAAGTTTGTGAATTTTTTTTATAAAATTCAAATCTAAAATTAATTCTTTATTTTTTAATGAATTATAGATAAAATCAAATGCGTTTTTATGACCTATTATTTCTTGGTGTTCTCTGAAACTTCTTAAGTTTGTTGTTACTCCTTCTTTTATTAAGAGCCTTGTTTCATCGTAAGTAAAAGTATTTCCTTCTATTGCGTTTGAATCATAGCTTATGGCAATAGACAGTTCATTATAGAACCGTTCTTTCTCAGCATTAGAAACATTTCTGTTTTCTTTTAATTTAAGATATTTATTATACAGACTATTTAAAATTTCTTCTTTCATATTTTCATTCTTTATTTATTTTTTTATTTGTTTTTTCTTGTTGTCTGTCGGTGTATTTAATTAATTTATCTTTATATCTATTATTAAAAACAGCTGTATTTAATATGCAAACTAAAAATTGTCCTTATATTTGCCTGTATTTTCCATTTCTTTTGTATCGAGATCAAAGTTTATTGCCCAATATTCTTTTTCCATAATTTATCCCTTTCTCTTAATCTTTCCAATTTATCAAATACTTCTATTTCTCCGTCCGGGTTTATACAAGTCCAAATCCATTTTTTACAGTACGGTAAAAACCAATTTTGGGCTTTTAGTTGCCAACTTACACCAAAAGTTTTCGGTAAATCATTACAACCGTAATATTCAACACCTTCGGTAACATTCTCGTTTTTCTTATATCCTGCTTCCGTAAAAACTTTATCAAATGCCTTATACATCAATTCCAAATCATAATCTTCTCCGGAATTAAGCATAACTTCTTCGTCCATTAAAATGTATTGAACATTTTCCATTTTCTTTTCTTCTTTTGGTTTTTGTTTGCTTGCTTTTTCTATTAATTCTTCTGTCATTGATTTATATTGTTTTTCCATTTCTTTAGGCTCCTTTTTAAAATTTGTTTGGTATTATTATACATTAAATAAAACTTTATTTCAATGTAAAAAAAAGCACAGAATTTGCTTATTTTTTCCATTTACTATTTTATTATAAATTTTAGAATCAAATATTTGTATGGAAAATTCTAAAAAATGAAAACTATTTATATGGTATGCAAAACTATATATCGAGATTTTCTTCCGAGAAAAGGGGACTGTCAAGAAATTCGCAGACAGTCATATCAAATCCGCGCGCAATTAAAATAACTGTCGATAAAAGATTATCTTTAACAGTTTCATGCATTATATTTTTTAAAGTAGAATGAGTAATTCCGCTCTTTATTGCAAGTTTGTATTGAGTAATACCTTGACTTTGCAATAATTCTGAAATTCTTAAAGCTAATGCTCTGTTTACATTGTTCATTATTAAACTTATAGTAAAATATTTAAAAAAATAATTTAAATAATATATTTTTTAAAACAATATATAGTTTAAAACAATATATTGTTATATAAGACTATAATATAAATTAAAAGATAAAAAGCAAGCATAAAATATAAAAATTTTTTAAGCGAATAAAAAATTTTAAAAGGAAAGTAAACAGAAAAAGGAAATAATTGTTATCGTTCCGCAAATTTGAAAATAAATTTTTAAACAAATATTGACAAAATAAGATATTTATTGTAAAATAATATCAGTAACTTTATACCATACCAAAAATTTAAAGGTTACTAAAATAAGGGAATTTTCCCGTAAAGCTCTGTCCCTGTTTTATGCAGGGACATCTTATATACAAAGGATTTTTAATAAGTTTTTAAAATTTAAAATTAACTGACAGTCTGAACTTAAATTAAATAAGGTACTGAACTGAAATTAACTAATATGTTTAATTTAGGTTAATATATTGAACTTAAATTAATTAATATGCTGAACTTAAAATTAAATAAAATTTATATTTAAGTAGGGATAAAAATCAGGGGGAAATATGAAGTACAGAATAGGATTGGATATAGGGGTAACATCGGTAGGTTGGGCTGCTTACGAATGTAACAAAACAGGCGAGCCGCAAAAACTATTAGGATTAGGTTCGAGAATTTTTGAAGCTGCCGAAAATCCGAAAGACGGAACGACAGGCGCAGCAAAAAGAAGGGAAGCGAGAGGACTCAGAAGAAGACTCAGAAGAAGGGCGCACAGAGCCGAACGAGTGCGAGCCCTTTTTTTGAACTCTTTTAAGGATACGGATATAGAAAATGTAAATATTCCCGACATATACAAACTGAGAGCGGAAGGATTAGACAGAAAGTTAACGCAGGAAGAATTATACGCACTGCTCAGATATTTTGTAAAACACAGAGGCTTCGAGTCTACAAGGAAAAGCGAATTAAAGAGTAAAGATACGGGAAAACTGCTTGCCGCCGTACAGGAAAACGAAAAACTGTTCAACGAAAAAGGATATAGGACAGTCGGCGAAATGCTTTATAAGGATACTAAGTATTTTGACATAAAAGACGGGAAAAGAATATATCATACAAGAAATAAAGGGAAAAATTATTCGAATACTTTTGCAAGGAAGGAATTACTGAAAGAAATCGAATTAATTTTAGAAAAGCAAGTTCAGCAAGGACTGATAAGCAAAGAGTTTAAGGAAAAATATATTGAAATATTCAAATCGAGAAGGTCCTATGACGAAGGTCCCGCATATCCCAGCAAATACAGAATTGAAAATTACCCCGTAGGTAAATGCCCGTTTTATAAAGACGAGTACAGAGCGCCGAAAGCAAGTTATACATTCGGTTATTTTACGGCGTTGCAAAAAATAAACAATCTGAAAATAACAAAAATTAAAGGGGAAGAGCGGACATTGACAGACGAAGAGAAAAGGTATCTTTTCGAAAAAATAAAAACCGCAAAAAGCCTTACATATGAACAGGTAAAAAAACAACTTAATATAGATACTGACGCAAGATTCAATTTGTTAAGTTACAAGGGTGCAAAAAAAGAAATGAGCGAGAACGAATACGAAAAAGCGGTTTTCGTGACAATGGCTCAAAGCTACGAAATAAGAAGCAAACTTAACGAAGAAAACAAGGGGAATATCCCTTTAATCGATAAAATTGCGGAAATAATTTCACAGTGCAAAAGCGACGAAAAAAGACTTAAAAGATTTTCCGAAACCGAAGAAACCAAATTGCTTACCGACTCCGAGAAGGAAGGATTACTCGAATTAGATTATTCAAAGTTCGGCTCACTGTCGGTTAAGGCTATGAATAAAATAATACCATATCTCGAAAAAGGGCAGAAATACGATACAGCATGTGCAAGTGCAGGCTTTGATTTTAAAATGCACAGCGGAATGCAAAAAGCAAAAAAACTTAGCGATAAGTATCTCAAAGAAGTTTTAAGTGAAGAAGAACTTGCAGAGCATAATATCGGTAACGGAAAAGGTATATTAAAAAGTTTACTTGACGAAATCAATTCGCCCGTTGTAAGACGCTCCGTATCTCAGACGATAAAGGTTTTAAATTCCATAATAGATAAATACGGCTCTCCTTGCGCTGTTAATATAGAACTTGCAAGAGAACTTTCAAAAACACATAAAGAAAGACAAGACATAAAAAGAGAAAACGACGACAGAGAAAGGAAGTATGAAAGTATAAGACAGGAACTTGCTTCAAAGTTCCATAAATCGAGTATTTCTCCGTTAGAGATTATGAAAGTCAGATTATACGACGAGCAGGGCGGCAAGTGCGCATACAGCCTTACGCCGTTTGACCTTGACAGAGTAATTAACGAACCCGATTATGCAGAAGTAGACCATATAATTCCGTACAGCCGTTCCTTTGACGACAGATATTCAAATAAAGTTCTTGTCAAAACCCGTGAAAACAGAGATAAAGGAAACAAAATTCCTTTTGAGTACTTTGGAAGTGACGCTAAAAGGTGGAATGATTTTAACGACTTTATAGCGGCACACTACTCTTTAAATAAGTTTATCGATAAAAGAAACAATCTTTTGCGGGAAACATTTACCGAAAAAGACGCAATGGAAAGCAAACAGAGAACTTTGAACGATACAAAATATATTACGAGATTTTTATTTAATCTAATAAACGATTATCTCTATCTCGATACTTTGGAAAATAAAAAGAAACAGGTTACCACCGTTAACGGCAGAATTACCGCATATCTAAGAAAGGTTTGGGGACTTAAAAAAGTGAGAACGGACGGAGACAAACACCACGCAATGGACGCCGCCGTTATCGCCTGCGTAACCGACGGTATGGTCAATAAAATTACAAGATACAACATAAAAAAAGAACTCGGTAAAAAGTTCGATGAAGGAAAAGTTTATTTTACAGACGCAGACGGCGTCCTTTTGGAAAGTGACGAGTACGATAAACTCTATTTAGACCAGAAGAAACCTTACGAGGGATTTGTTGAAGAACTCGATATTAAACTTTCCGAAAACCCTGAAAAGCTTGCCGTTAAATATCTCGATAAACTTAACGGAATAGGATATGAAAGTAAAGAGATTAACGAGTTTAAACCGATTTTCGTATCCCGTATGCCCGAAAGAAAGGCAACCGGTTCCATTCATAAGGAAACTATCCGCTCCGCCCGCGCTATCGATAAAGGATATTCATCTTCAAAAACAGAACTTACAAAACTTAAATTAACAGCCGATAAAAGCGCAATAGCAGGTTATAACGAAAAGGCAAAAAAGGACGACAGATTGCTTTATGAAGCGCTCCTTGAAAGATTGCGGCAGTTTAACGGAAATGCAGGAGAAGCTTTTAAAGAACCTTTTTATAAACCTACTCAATCCGGCCTGCAAGGCAACCCCGTAAAATCGGTGTGGATTGACGATAAGATTACCGACTATGTCCTTTTAAACGACGGCAAAGCCCTTGCAAACAACGGTCCTATGTTAAGGACGGATATATTCTATAAAGACGGTAAATATTACTGCGTACCAGTATATGTAAAAGATTACTATTCCAAAAAATTACCGAATAAAGCTATATGTGCAGGAAAAAAGTACGAAGATTGGGATACTATCGACGACAGTTACGAGTTTAAATTTACACTATATAAAAACGATTTAGTGTATATTAGGGATAAAAGTCCTTTTAATCTCGAACCGGCTATCGAAGGCAATAAGGAAAAAATACAACTTAGCGAAGGACTTTTCTATTATCAGGGAATAGACATTTCATCAGGTGCAATCAACATTATAAATCACGATAATTCTTATAAAACAAGGAAAGGTTTAAAAACCATACCTGAAATAAAAAAATACTGCGTCGATATTTTAGGCAATGTAAGCGAAGTAAAAAGCGAAAAGCGGGACGACAAATGGGATTCATAAATGTCTTTATAGGCTCTGAGTGCGATATCAGGGTAAAAAACAATAAACTTATAGTTACCGAAGAAAATCAATTCCCTTTGGAAGATATAAACTGCGTTATGGCGGATAATTTAAAGACAAGCATTACGCTTTACGCATTAAACGAACTTACAAAAGCAGGTGCGGCGGTAATAATCTGTGACGAAAAACATATGCCTTCCTCTTTGATAACAACACAGGCAGGATACTTTAAAAGACTTTCGGTTTTAAAGGCACAGGCGGAAATATCCAAGCCGAGAAAAAAAGGACTCTGGAAACAAATAGTCATAAGAAAAATAGAAAATCAAGCAAATTGTCTCAGGATTTACGGAAAGGAAAGGGAAGCATTAAAACTCGAAGATATCAGTAAAACCGTTGTAAGCAACGATTCCGACAATAGAGAGGCGGAAAGTGCAAGACTTTATTTTACCGCTCTTTTCGGCAAAGGTTTTACAAGGACAAGCGAGAGTAATATAAACGGTGCGCTGAATTACGGGTATGCTATTGTCCGTTCGCTTATAGCAAGGCAACTTGCGGCAAGGGGATTCGAGTGTGCTTACGGAATATTCCACAGAAGCGAACTTAACGCATTCAATCTCGCAGACGATATTATGGAACCTTTCAGACCTACGGTAGACGCACTCGTATATAAACTTTGTATGCAGGGAAGTTTGGAAAACAAATTCGATAAAAGAGAAATCTTTTCGGTGGTTGACGCCGATATGAAAATTAACGGCGGAAGATACACTCTTTCAAGGGCTGCGGAAATTACGGCGGAAAGTTTGCTTTCATACTATAAAGGCGAAAGCGATAAACTCAATATGCCTTTATGCATAGAGATAACACAACACAGTTATGAGTAATTTTATGAGATTAATAGTATTTTTTGATTTACCGGTAAAAACAAAGGAAGAGCGGCATATGGCAACTTCTTTCAGAAACGCACTTGTCAATGACGGATATTATATGGTGCAGTATTCGGTTTATGCAAGGCTGTGCAACGGACCGGACGGTGCGGAAAAACACTATGAAAGATTAAAAAAGATAGCGCCATCAACAGGCTCTATAAGAGTTTTGAGCGTGACGGAAAAGCAATATGCTTCCATAAAGATAATAGCAGGCGAAAAAAAGCCGCCCGAAAAAGAATCAAAATACATTCAGCTGACATTTATTTAATATTTAAAATCAAAATTTTGAAAAAATGGAAGTAAAATAATAAAAATAAAAAATATGAATTAACAATTTTCTATATATAAAGAAAAACACCTTTTTAAAAGGTGTTTTCCTTTTTTCAGTTCTCTTCTATTATACCATACCAAAAATTAAAAGGGAACTAAAACTTATATTTATCTTGTAAAATTACTAAAACAATTATACCATACCAAAAATTAAAAGGGAACTAAAACAACGCTTCCTTTACCGTCTTTACTGCGTGTATTATACCATACCAAAAATTAAAAGGGAACTAAAACAGAGAAGCATATTTTGATTATTCATTTTAAATTATACCATACCAAAAATTAAAAGGGAACTAAAACGCGTCAAGTTCATTTATTAAAAGCGTGAGTATTATACCATACCAAAAATTAAAAGGGAACTAAAACTTTAATACCGAGTATCGTATTGCTCGTTAAATTATACCATACCAAAAATTAAAAGGGAACTAAAACCTCACAGATTTTGCAACAGCATTATTGTAAATTATACCATACCAAAAATTAAAAGGGAACTAAAACAAATTAATTAAATCATTTTTATTTAAAACAATTATACCATACCAAAAATTAAAAGGGAACTAAAACCACAGGAGGTGTTTAATGAAACTTGAATATATTATACCATACCAAAAATTAAAAGGGAACTAAAACATTAAAATCAATGTTGAGTTTTTCAAAAACATTATACCATACCAAAAATTAAAAGGGAACTAAAACTTTTTGTTTACTGAAAGGGACAGGCTTTGAATTATACCATACCAAAAATTAAAAGGGAACTAAAACTCCTGTGCTTTATACGAATAACTGAATACCATTATACCATACCAAAAATTAAAAGGGAACTAAAACAGAAAATCTAGGTCTAGAAATTCAAGGGGTATTATACCATACCAAAAATTAAAAGGGAACTAAAACTGGCTCTGGCGATGGCTATGGCTCTACCTTATTATACCATACTAAAAATTAAAAAAAACAAAATTAAAAGCAAGGCACCCGCCTTGCTTTCGGGGTTTTTAATTGCAGTTTTTAATTTTCTTTTAAGCAAAATCGAAGTAAATATTTACCGTTACGGGCATTTCCATATAGATTATTAAAAATTCGATATATTTTTTCGAGTCGCTGTCGGTTTTTATTTCAAATGTGTTTTCGCCTTCAGTAAGTGCAGTCCCTTCGGTATCCGAAAGAGTGTATCCGTCTTTTAAATTGATATTCACGGTAAACTCGGTATCGTCTGCACTGACCGTTCGTTATCGAAGACCATATTCCAGTTTTCGCTTGTGTTAAAAGACATTTCAAATTGACTCATTACTGCGGTAAATTCGCTGTCTTCTACCGTTAAGGTAATAAGCGGTTCGAAATCGAAATAAACTTTTACGGCTGCATGACCAAAAGATGGAGATGCTGTTAAAATAAAGGTAAAATAACTTAATTCTTTCTCTGTCTCTGTTAATAGATCAAAAACATATGGGACGTTTCGATTAATTGAATTTCCATATCTATCTAATATATAAAAACCTGGGTAAGCTGTTATGGTAGCAGTTATTTCATTTTCAGTAGGTTTAAATGAAGAATCAATATGTATGTTGTAAATTACATTTAAGTCGATTTCTTGGTATGAAAAATCTATAGACCAATCGGGATCATTAATTAATAATTGATTTTTGACCATAAAAACTTCAAAATTCCTATTTCCTATTTTAATTGAGAAGTAAGGATCTTTATTGAAAGAAATATTTAATATAAGCATAATACTCTGCGATTTATCGGATGAAGTAATTTTTATCATATATATTCCGTCAATCATTTCGGACAAAACATCGGAAGAGGATATCGAGGCGCTTCCGTAATATTTTGCTAAAAGATTTTCTGTCGCAACGGAATTTTTATAGAGTTCTATAAGTATATAGGGGTTTGCGGTATCGATAAAAATCTGTTCGTAAAACAGAATATTGCTGACGACATAAATATTCGAGCTGTCTTTTTCTATCGGGGTGCTTTCCAAGGAAATATCGTTTAATCTGCTGGCAGTAAAGCTTATATCGTCATTTGCGATACCTTCAAATTCAATATGTATTAACAAGCCTGAAACGACAGAATCGTTACTATCTTTAATTTCAATGTAAACGCATTCGAGTTCGCTTAAATATGTTGCATTTGCCGTGTATCCGTCTAATATATATTCATAATTCAACAAACTTACAAAGTAGTCGATACTGTGAATTACGGGGATATATACAGTGTAGTAATATATTTCGTTTATGAAAATGTTATTGTTATTGCTTTCACTATTATCTATAAAGTTATAAGTTATATTGGATATAAAATTATGCGGACTTGAAGAGAAAAGGAAGAGTTCGAGTCTGTCTTCGAATTTGTATTCGCCCGATATTATTCTCACTATATAAGAATTTCTGCCATTTAAAAGGGTTACCGTTTGCGGGGAAAGAAGTTCTCCGTCTTGGTTTAAAAATTCGAGAGTATAGTTTTCGTTATCGAGAAGAGTAAAGGTAACATCTTCGGTGTCGTTTTCGGATTCAAAGAAGTACATCGGGAATATTTCATTTTCATAGTTAGTATAAACATAAGAAGAATTGTCGGTTTGTAAAACAAATTCGTATTCTATAATGTATTCCTTTGTCTCGACAAGGCTTGACTCGTCAGCACCCGAATAAATTTTTACTAAGAATTTATTTATCATTTTTACATTTTTCAAATCGAATGCGTTTCCGTTTTCGTCTGTTATTTCATATCTGTAATCGGAATATCCGTCTTTTAAAGTTACATAAATGTTTTCGATAAAATTACTGCCAGGCTGTAAAATACCGTTTCTTTCTTCAACCGGGCCTTCGTTAGTCGTTGCGTAAATTTCTTCTATATAAGTAAAATTATTTAAATACAGGTAGAAATGGAAATAAACATTGTCGCTGTTATTGTCGATGTTTATTTCCTGTATGTCGGAAATATCTATTGTATAAATCGAAGCATTGCCTATACTGATATAACTGCTTTTACCGTAAATATTTTTGAATGTTAGATCAAGAGAGTAGTTTGTTATTGCAGGGTTTTGGAATGTTAAGGTAAGGGTTGTTTCTGTTTTTGACAAGTTATAGTAATTTGTAGGATTGTTAGTATTGAAAGTAGTTTCGTTAACTTTTATGGAAGAGAATAAATTTTCTACCCTAAACATATAATCGGTGATTTGACCGTCTGTATAGAGAAGATAAAAAGACAAAGTGTTTCCTATATCTTCTTCTTCTACGGTATAAGTTCCGCTTGCTACGCCGTTAAGTATCTCGTTTTCGGGATTTTGATTGTTTAAATATAATGTATGGGTTGCGTCTAATTTAGTTATGTTAATTACATCGCCGACACTTAAAACGGTATCGGTATTCAACTTTTCTCCGTTTACGGTAAATGTCACTAATTGCTGAAAGGTCAGGGTAAGAGTGAGAACTCTTTCTCCGAAATCTTCTCCCGATATAGTAAATTCGACTCTTGCAGAGTTATCTTTGATATCGTTAATAGAAATACCTATTTTTTCGTTAGTGGCATTTTCGGCATTCAAGTCGTTTCCTAAATACAATTTATAGTTTACAAAATTAGTGTTGCCGCTTAAAATCAATTCAATGAATAAGGTTTTATCTGTGCTTGTATCGAAGGGGACTTCGTAAGAAAAATTATTTCCTTCTCGTTCCGCTTGGAACTCATCTTCTTCCTCTATGCTGATTTTAACTTGCGAGTTATCGTTAATTAACACTTCAACGTTAATATTAACCGTTACCGGATCGATGTTGGTATCGGCAGGGGTGAATATCGCCGTATGTAAGCCGCTTTGAGTTAGCACCGTTTCGGGATTTTGCCAGCTCCATACACCGTTTATTTCGGTGGAACTTACCGTAGCGGAATCTTCCTGCGGGCAAAGATTGTATGTTACCTTGCCACCCGTTAAAGAAGATGTCGAAAGAGTGTCGTTCTGCAATACCGCACTCGATACGGGATTTGTTTCTATTGTTGCGGGTTCGCCTTTTTCTATTAATCCTTCAAAACTTATGTTTGTATACTGATTGCCGTCTGAAAAAGCAAAGTTTACGAAATTTGCACTGTTTATTTCAACCGATTGCAAAACATATTTTTCGCCTATATTCTTGTCAGGCTCGTTTGTCGTTTTGTTAACGAATGTTCCGTTCCCGACTGCCGTAACGATTATGCCGCTTAAATCGCTAACGGTTGCACAGCTTAATATGTAGTAATCTGCGGCGGTAAAGAAGGATACCGAATCCAAAGCATAACTACCGTCATAATATTTTCTTATATTTTGGTATTTAGTTAAAGAAGTATTTGCGGATATACTTAATGTCGCTTTATTTATTACAAATGTTTTTTCCGCACTGAGAGCGTTGTATTCTTCGCTTTCGGCAACGCTTGCAACAACGATATAACTTCCTGCGTCGGTGGGCGCATTTTCAAGTTGGTCTCCCTTTGTGCCGTTGTTGTTTGTATAATAGGTAAATTCAACGGTACCGCTTTTTGCAGAAGCAGAAGGAACAGACGGACTTTCTCCGTATGTCCAATTTTCTATCGTAAGTTCAGCCGTCCATTCGTTATTCTGTTTTTGGGGAAGTGTAGGTGCGGTTACGGTTACGGGCAGGGTGACTTCCGTCGCACTGCTTCCGCCGGGTTGGAATATTGCGGTGCAATTTATTGTCCCGGCGCTGTCAAGTACCGTAGTTCCGTCTTTCCAGCTTAAGCATAATGATTGATTAAAACTTATGCTGCCGAGCAGTGAGCCTTTTTCGGCGGTAAGAGTACTGTAATCCAATACTACTACTTTGTATTTATACGAAAATTCTTTGTTTTGATAATATACTGTTACTTCGTATATTCCTTCTTTGGTTTTATCGTATGCAGTTTCGTACTCTATGTCGGCTGCCGATATCGCTGTCTTTTTTGTGCCGCTTATTGAACTGTATTCTGCGTCGGTGCCGATTTGAAATTCTTCGTTAAGATTAAATACTATTTTTGGGTTCTTAACTTCTATACCGGTTATTTGCTGCGTTGGCGTGCAGCCTGCCAGTATTACTGCAGTTACTAACACAAGAACTGTTATTACAACTAATAATCCCGATTTTTTCATATTTTACTCCTTTTTAATTTTTAATATAATAAAATAATTATATAAAATTGTTTAGTATATTGCAATAGTTATTTTTAAAATCTTTATGCGGATAATGAAAAGGAAAAGTTTTTAATCTGTTCTCTTAACTGCTCTTAAGTAGCGGATATTTCCGATATAATGCGTTATCAAAACTTTTTTGTTAAAATTTAAAAATTGTTTTTTGGTTTAAATATAAATTTTTCATAATTTTTAATATTAACAGTAAACTATTATTATGAAAGATTTTTTAAAGAAAAATTCCGATATAATTTTAACTTGTATTTTTATTATAATCGTGGCAATTTTAGGAAGCATTTTCGTGAATTTGGGTAAAAATTGGTTCGATTCTCTTTTAAAACCTTCGCAGTGGATTCCGAATTTTGTTATTTCCATTTTATGGACGGTTATCTATATTTTGTTTGCCGTTATTGTTTCGATTCTTTTCAAAAAAGGACTCATTACAAAAAAAATTATAGTTTTATCGATTTTAAACGGAATACTGAACGTTTTATGGTGTCTTGTGTTCTTCACTTTAAATTTACTTTTCTTAGGGAATATTGTTATCATAATCAATGCTTTTTTTGCCGTACTTTTAATAGCAGAACTTGTTAAAACAAATAAAATTTATGTCAATATTCTGTGGATTTATCCTATCTGGATATTCATTGCAACTTCTTTAAATACAGCCCTTTGGATTCTCAACTGAGATTATAAACTTATTTTTAATCTTTTCTGTTTATTGATTTCAAATTGTATATGACTTAAAATTAAAATTCAATAATTTAATCTATACAAGTCTAAAATTGTCGATATTTTTAAGGTATTGACTTTGTAATGAGATTCAGAAAACCGCTTGGAATCTTCTCAAGAATTTCCATCATTCACTCATTTTGAGAGAAGATGATCCGCTTTTAACCGCTATTTTTGATGTTTATCAAAAGCAGGGAATAAAAAACGGTTCGCCGCAAAAATACTATGAAAGGTGAGGCTTTCAAAACCGAACTTACGACAGCATATCCTGATTGTCGTCTTGTTGTAAAAAGAGACTATGACTGTTGAAGGAATTATAAAGATTGTTTATGACCTTTTAATAGATAAGTTGAACATCGCTAAACTTACATTCGCAAGTGCAGTTAATGCTGAAAGTTCAGAATTTGAAACGCATAACAAAATCAATCGTTGTCCACTTTGTGGTATTGCTTTAGATGAAAACGGTGTGTGCCCGAAATGCGGATATAGAAAGAAAAAGTAAAAAAATAATCTTCAAATCAGTTATCAAATATAAATATTTTTTACCTATGTTATAGGTAGTAAAATTTTAATTAATTCTTTAAGCCTAACAAAACGATTCTCGTTCGGCTTTTAATATTTTAATAATTAGCATTATTTTTAAATGAATCAAGTTTCAATGAATAATTATCAATATGGTACTCCCGGCGGGCGCTATGCGTGAAGCCGATATGCCGGTGGCATATCGGTAGCAATAGCGGGGAGCAATCTACGATTGCGAACTGGGGGGGTGAGCGGAAGCGAACCGTGAACCCTTGGGTTCGATTCCCGCAAAAAAAAGTCAGCTTTCAACTGACTTTGGTACTCCCGGCGGGAATTGAACCCACAACTAACCCTTAGGAGGGGTTTGTTATATCCATTTAACTACGGAAGCAAAGATATTCAGCAAATAAGTTTGTCAGTTAAATGGATAGAACTTTGTTTAGCCGAGGACGAAGTCCGAACGCCAT